>CAYQBN010000007.1:4255-84916 GCA_964415795.1 uncultured Spirochaetales bacterium
TGAACACCTGCGACAGCGGCCTCGCGGAGGATTCGAGCGACCCGACGGACATGGCAAAAGCAATTGGCATTTGTCCCCCCGCCGAGGGACGCGACTACGGCCTTATCAGCGCCGAACTTCTCTTCCCCGACGAAACCACCCAAAGTATCGCGTTCCAACTTCAGGGAGAAGATGCGAATGGTAACCCGATAACGATAGATTGTCCCTCGGTACCGCCCAACCCCGACTCCTATGCGATACTCGCCAAGTTCGGCAATGTCATCGTCCCCGTCGAGGGCGAGCGCTTCTTCATGATGGCTACCGGCATCGCCGATGACCCGATACCACCCCAATCGGCGAAGCCGGACGGCACCTCGACCGAGTTCATGTGCACCCGCTCCAACGCCCCTGTCGACTGGTATCAGGCGAACGGCAATCAATTCCCCAGTTCTCCTTCCTGCACCATGAGCGGCGACCCGGGCACCGAGCCGGTCAACGACCCGGTGATGCTCAAGGTGAAGGTGAAGGTGCCGAAGAATGCACGATCGTTCAGTGTCGATGTCTATTTCTTCAGCCGCGAGTTCCCTGAGTGGGTGTGCCAGTACAACGACTTCTTCGTCGCGCTTCTCGACTCATCGTTCACCACGAGCGATCCCAACCTTCAGAATCCTCCCGACAAGAACCTCGCAAAGGACGAGAAGGGCAATCCGGTCGGCATCAACCTCGCGCCGGCAGGGCTCTTCCGCGTCTGCTGTAACGCCGGTATGCTCCAGTGTGACTACGATCCAATGCATAACTACGCTACGACCTGCACGCTCGGTCCCGATGAACTTGCCGGCACCGGTCTCTATGACGACAGCGACAAGAACGGCGCGACCGGCTGGCTCGTGACTCGCGGCAATGTGGTCCCCGGTGAAGAGATAACGCTCCGCTTCGCGATCTGGGACGCCCTCGACAACATCCTTGACTCGGAGGTCGTTCTCGACAACTTCCGATGGTATCCCATCGAGGTGAAGCCGGGAACAAGCATTCAGGAGTAAGCCATGGAGGAGACTATGCGGCCTTTTCCCCTTCTTTTGGGAGTGTTTTTTGCCGGAGTGTTGCTCTTTTTCGTAGGGGCATGTTCCACCGAGGAAGAGAATGGGGGCAGCGACACCATTGCGGTCACCGACACCGGCGATACCGGTGACGGCGCGGTCACTCCCGACGAGGGTGATGACGGTACGACGACACCCGACGAAGCCTCCGACGAGACGGGAGACTCACCCGTTCAGCCCGATGTGGACATGGCCCAGTGTGCCCCCGGCGACACCGCCGAGTGCTACCACGGCCCCTCGGGGACCAAGGATCGCGGCATCTGTAAGGCGGGCACCTCCACGTGCGCCGAGACCGGCTACTGGGGTCCCTGCGAAGGAGAGGTGCTCCCCAAGCCGGAGATATGCCACAACGACATCGACGAGAACTGTGACGGCGAGGATGGCACCGAAGACAACACCTTCGACTACGATCAGGACGGCTATACCTACTGCACCGGCGACTGTTGCGAGTTCCCCTCCGAGTGCCTCCATCCCGAACTGGTGAACCCTGCCGGCTACGACTTTCCGGGGAACGAGGTGGACGACAACTGTGACGGCACGGTGGACGAGGTGAACACCTGCGACAGCGGCCTCGCGGAGGATTCGAGCGACCCGACGGACATGGCCAAGGCGATGGACCTCTGCCCCAAACCGGTTGACAAGGAATACGGCCTCATTGACGCGAAACTCTCACTCGCCGACGGCACCGGCACCCCGCTCGAGGTCCAGCACAAGATATATCCCGGCTTCGGTAATGTGATAAAGCCACACACCGGCGCCGTCTTTCTCATGCTTTCTTCTGGCACCGCCGGCAACCCCTACACCTCGACGCAGGAAGACCTCCAGCAACATTCATCGGCTCCCGCCGACTGGTATCAGGCGAACGGCAACCAATTTCCCAGTTCTCCTTCCTGCGCGATGGGCACTCCCGGCACCGAGCCGGTCAACGATCCCATCATGCTCGCCTTCACCATAAAGGCGCCCAAGAACGCCCACGCGTTCGGCGTGGACATCTACTTCCTCAGCCGCGAATTCCCCGAGTATGTTTGTGACTACAACGACTTCCTCGTGATCCTTCTCGATTCTTCCTTCTCCTCGTCCGATCCGAACCTCCAGAATCCCTTCGATAAGAACCTCGCGATGGACGAAAAAGGCAATCCGGTCGGTATCAATCTCGCCCCGGCGGGACTCTTCCGCGTTTGCTGCAACGGCCCCAACGCCATCGCCTGTGGCTATGATCCAATGCACAACTACATGCAGTACTGCACGCTTGGCCCCGGAGAACTCGACGGCACCGGTCTCTACGACGCGAGCACCAAGGAGGGCGGCACCGGCTGGCTCGTGACCCGCGGCAACATCGTACCAGGCGAGGAGTTCACGCTCCGCATCGCCATTTGGGATACCCGCGACAACATACTTGACTCGCTTGTTCTCCTCGACAACTTCCGCTGGTTCCCCATCGAGGTGAAGCCGGGAACGAGCATTCAGGAGTAACATGGACTTCGGCATCGTCCGTCGCCTCGTCGAGTCGCTCCGGCGTCTTCCCGGTATCTCGCAGCGGAGCGCCGAACGGATCGCCTTCGCCCTTCTTCAAGACCCCTCCCTGCACACTGCAATAGATGACATCCGAACGGTGCTCGCGGAAAGCACCGTTTGTCCCACCTGCGGCTGGTTCACCCAGAAAGGTACCCCGTGCGCCAACTGCGCCCGCGATCAGCGATCTATCTGTGTCGTCGAAGGATTCTCCGACCTTCTCGGCATCGTGAGGACCGGTGAATTCGGCGGCAGTTTTCACATCTTGGGCGGTCTCATCGCGCCGCTCGAAGGGACGCTACCGGAAGACCTTTCTGGAGAGGCGCTTCTGCGCCGCGTCGAGGCGGGCGGCGTCGAAGAGGTGATCCTCGCGCTCCCTGCGACGATAGAGGGCGAAGCGACGGTCCATTATCTCCATGAACTGCTCACGCCGACCGGCGTCACGGTGAGCCGCATCGCCCGCGGCCTACCGACTAACACCAAGATAGAGTACCTCGACCGCAAAACCATAGAGAACGCCTTTCGCGATCGCGTGAAAGTTACCTAAAGCGCTTTTTCGGAAGACATCAAAAGTCGGGGAAGAGACTGTCGGCGTTCGCAACGATCTCGGCACAAGTCCAATCGGCAGGGATGCGCACCTGACGCCACGCGTTCGTCTTGGTCTCGTCTATGACATTCTGAGCACCGCCCTTGAAGAGTACATTGTCGGTCTTGAGCACCTTTTGCTCATCGGTCCAAAAGACGGTGCCGCCGATGACCATTGTCTCGCCGCTCCCCTCGATCGTTCCCCAGAGCTCGGAAGACGATTTCTCGACGATGTGGGTCACGCCGCTCGAGAACCCGGCGTTGACATTGACCCGCAGTCCCGGCTCACTATCGTTATCCCAATCTTCCACGCGGGGATCGTCGGGTTCCGTGGGAAGGACATACTGCGATGGATCGGGGCCGATCGAATCCTGATCCACCGAACGAAGTTCCCAATAGGGAGCTTGATAGTAATTCCCTTCGAGATCAAGGTCGGCCTCTTTATGGAGCATGATGAGCGCATCGGCGAACGACTGCGGCATGAGGATGTTGATAGGATTGAGCGGCGTCTTGTTCTCGATGACGATGTGGCATATCTTCGAATCGGCCCAGATGTGACCGTCCTGTTGGCGGTGGGTAAGACGGAAGAGCGTCCGGATCTCGGCGGTCGCGGCATCGAACCCGGCGACCTTTGCCGTCGCGGTGAATATCATCTTCTGCGCCCAGACGCCACAGGTGTCCGGATAGACACCCGGTTGGCAGTCGGGATCCCCGGAGTCTTCGTCGGGGATCTCCTCGTCCGTGTCGGTAGAGAGTTCGTCGGTAACGACAATATCTTCGTCGTCCGCCATCTCGAGATCGTTCACGCCGTTTTCGTCCTTGACCTCTTCATCACCGACAGCGTTGTCGGCAGTTTCCTCGTTCACCACCGGCGTATCGTCCTCTCCAGCCGTCTCATCGGTCACCACCGACTCGTCGGTCGTACCGCCGTTGTCAGGTTTCGGCCCCGACGACTCGTCGCCGCAGGAAACCACCAGCCAAACGGCCAGAACACACAGAAAGATCTCGAGTGCTTTCATCGGTCAGTCTCCTTGTTCCCATTGCTATCGTCCTCAGGCTCTTTCTCCGTATCGAAGTAAAAAGTGAACCACACCCCCGCTCCGACGAGCACGCCCCCGCTCCGGTAGCCGGGATAGCCGGGGTTGTTGCTCTGGAAGCCGTCCGATTCGGGGATTGGCGAACCATCGTAGTCGCTCACCGACTCGGGAAACTCGTCGATCACGGCACCTTCCGCGCCGGTGCCGCTCTCCGGAGCCGTCGCCGTCGCCGAAACTCCGGTCTTTTTGCGCTCGGTACGGGTGAACAGATAGTGGACCTGGGCTCCGAGACCGGTATCGAAAGCATAGTCGCCAATCTGCCATGTCCGCACGAAACCGCCGCCAAACGAAAGACGATGGTTGTCCACATAGTTGGTGCGGCCATCCTGCGCGGGCACCGGACTCGGGGTGAACGCAATGTCAAGCCCCCACCGGTTGGGCCCCTTATCCATCGCGATGCCCAGCGCACCCTTGAAGGTGTCGTGCCATGCGGACTTCGCGACGGTCTCTTTCACGAGTCCGCCATAAACGGTGGTCTCGTTAGGAGTTCCTTCATCATAGACCGTCTCAAGGTCGTAATCCCAGTACCAGTTGTCCTGCGGCCGGGCGTTCTGGCGGTTCACATAGGCGCTCCACCGTTCATAGGTGCCGGTGAGCGCCGTCGTGAAACCGAATCCCTTGCCAAGGTCAAATCTTCCGAGCGCGAAGGCAAGCGAGAAGGTAAGCGGTGTGTAGGCGTGGATTATCGAGAAGGCGCTTTCGCCGACCGACCGCTCCATCGTCCCCTGCATTCGCCAAAAGTTCATGTCTATAGTCGAATCTATTTCGTTGTGCGAAGAAAGATGAAGTATCGCCGAGATGCGCAGTTTCTCCCACGGCCGCGCCGCGAGGGCGAAGTGCGGCATGGCACGCAGACCGATCGAGGAGCGGGCGAGCACATCCTTTTCGTTGCGCGCCGCATCGGGTATGTAGGCCTCGGCATGGATCGTCGTGCTGTTGATGAGCGACACGCCTATGCCGGCAGTGAGCCATTCCCAATAGACCCGCCCGCCAAGTCCAAGCGTTATAGAGAAACCTTGAAGACGGTCCTCGTAGAGTTCGAAGTGGAGCGAATTGGAAAAGTTCGCCTCGCGCTCGTCGGGAAAAAACGAGCGTTGTCCCTGCAGTTCGGTGACCGGCATGATCAGCGAAAGGCCGAACGAAAGCCACTTCTCGATGAGCGATGCGGCAACACCTACCGTCGCATAGTATGAATGGGCGGTCGGATCGTCGGAACCGCGGGAAGAAAGTGCCGCGGTCGGTTGTGGCTTGAACGGGATCGGCCGATCCGGCTTTCCGTCACGGATCACCCGCGCCGCATAGATACCCGAGCCAAAACCGCCATTGGCGTTCATGTCGCCAAGCACATCGGTACCCGCAGGGCGATCGAAGAGCGAGATATCAAGACCTTGGTAGAGATACGAAAACGAAAAGGTGAACGAGCGCTTCACCTCGAGCAGAAGAGCCGGATTGAAATAGGCCGTTTCGGGCCCCTGCGGGATGGCACGCCCGCTGAACGGGTTGACCCCCTGCGAGGAACCGATCAATTCGCGGGTCGGTGAAGCGAAAAGTGAAGCAGAAGAAAGTGCGAAAACGCACGCCAGCAACGCATATCGGATCGACAAAGAAAGCCTCGGATCACGCCGTTAGCAACTGATCGATGATACCAAAAGATAAAAAGTGGTCAAGAATTTACCCGTTTTTTATGAACTCTCGTGTCAGCGAAGAAAAACGGCCGGGGGATCAACCGCGTTGACTTCCCGAGCACAACTTCTTAAAGTGATATTGTTGCAAACAGCGTACATTGAATCATAAGGAGAAGACATGCAGTATCTTCTATCATTTCTCTGTTCCACTTTGATGACGGTATTTTTTCTTACGGCCTGCTCTTCAGGAGCTACCTCCCACCACGAGGAAGAACCCGACGAAGATGCCGTTACCGGGAACGATGTGATCATGAACGAGATTGAGACGCTTGAGAACGAGGACCTTTTCTCCGATGAGGACGCCCTGCTTCCCGAGACCGACATCTTCTCGCCACAGGAAGAGTTTCCCGGCGAGGGTTACCCGAGTCCTGAACCGGGGACCTGCTCCTTCGTTGGAGCGAATTGCGGTGAGGTAGAACTTGCGCCCGGCCAGAAGATCTCCTGCGGCGAGTGCACACTCCCCGACACCTGTGGCGGCAACGGGACGCCGAATGTCTGCGGGCACTCTATCTGCGACGAGGGATGGTGCTGGGAACATCCCCTTCCCCAAGGCGACACTCTCAACGACCTCTACGCACTCGACGATCAGCACATCTGGGCGGTCGGCGACTCGGTCGTACTGTTCTACGATGGCGTCTCGTGGGAACGTGTTCCCTATCAACTGCGGCAGGGCGGAAAGATACAGGCGATCTATGCCGCCGATGCCGGCCATGTCTGGGCGGTAGCGACCGACGGCTGTCTGCTCTTTCTCACGGATGGGGTGCTTTCCTGCAATAAAGGGACCGATGAAAATGGCATCCCGATCTATTGGAGCGAGAACCGCAAGGCGCTCTATGCGATACACGGCACCGGACCGAACGATATCTGGGCCGCCGGCAGCGAGGTGATCCTCCACTGGGACGGCGCAACATGGACGGTACGCTCCGAACTCCCGTGGAAGGTCTATGCGGCACGCGCGCTCTCGCCATCGTCCGTCTGGTTCGGCGGCGAACAGGGGCTTCTTCATTATGAAGGCGCGAACATCGCCACGGCGATGACCGAATTCGTCATCCGCGACATCGCGGCGCTTCCTTCCGGTGAACTGTGGGCCGTCGGCGACGACGGTATCATACTTCGTTACGACGGCACCCTCTGGGCCCCAGTTACCCCGCCTCGAGAGGATGGTGATTACACAGCGATCGGCTCACTCAGCGATACCCAGATATTCGTCGCGGACACATCGGGAACGCTCTGGCGCCGCCTCGGTGAGGAGTGGCTCGCTCAACCGGTCGCGATGGAAGGGGCCATCCGTGCCACGAGCGCTGCACCGACGAAACTCTGGTTCGCCGGCGACTATGGGCTCATCGTTTCGTGGGACACCAAGTTCTTCACGGTAAACCGCCAGCGGATACCGAGCAGCGGCGTCCGGGCGCTCTTTGCCACCTCGCCGTTCGATGTGTGGATCGCAGGCCCTTATTTCTTCGCCCGCTGGGACGGCGCTCAGTGGCGCTTCATGGCATCACGCCGCGACATCACCGATCTCTACGGCGCTGCGTATAACGACATCTACGCCGAAACGGCAAGCGGGGAATTCCTCCACTACGACGGGACCCGCTGGAGCACCGCACAGCCGGACGAAGAGACGGTGACGGCGCTCAAAGCGGCGCGCGAACCGTTCCTCAGCCGGCCCGACGACAAGACGATCCGCTGGTGCTTCACCGAGGCCGACTGCTGGTCGTTCGCCGGCGATCTCTTCATCCAAGACACCCCCACCCGACGGTTCGTCTCCTACGAGTGGCCATTCGAGGGATTGTGGTACCTTCCCTCCTCATCAGCGGGCAGAACGACCGCCTGCGCGATAAGCGACGGCCGCTACTGGGCGACCAACGGCATCCGCACCATCCTGCTCGAAGAAGGACGCTGGCATCACCTTGACCGAGGCTACCCTGACACCGCCGCCACCACCGTCGCCTGCGAAGGAGACGACCTGTACTTTGCCGACACCGAAGGAGTTATCTGGTGTCTGCGCGGCGGGACCACCCAAGAAAACATCGGTCTCATCGAAAAAGGCGAAGTTCAGATCATCGACCTTTCGGCCGAGGGAACGCTCTATGTGATGGCGGAGTCCTTCGCGGGGTTCGGGGACGGCAAACTCTACCGCATCGAGAACGGCGTTGGCGTCGAAATAGCGATACCGAACGACGCACCGGTCCTTTCGTTCGCCGCGATAGCCGACGACGACATCTGGGTGGGGAGCACGAATGCCCTCTATCACTGGGACGGCGCTCAGTGGACGACGACGCTTCCCGCCGATCTCACCGACAAGGGTCTGCCGCCCGGCGAGACCGAAGTGTACCTCGTCCGCATCTTTGCGCTCGACGCGAACAACATCTGGATGACCGGCGTCTCTCCTGACGAAAAGACCGCCTACATTTTCTCCTACGATGGGACAAAGTGGGTCGGCGACGCCCGCTCGACACTCTCGGGGACCCTCTCATTTACCGATGTCTGGGCGACCGATCAACAGAATGCCTATCTTCCCCTCTCGACCCAAGGATGGATATACCACTACAAGAGTCTCGGCGCGACCGGCATGATAGACTCGGTCACCGCGCCAGCCGCAGCACCGTTCCTTGCCATCACGGGACGAGCGGGAGAAGAGATGCGCGTCTTCGGCCCGAACGGTGCCATCCTGAGGAAAGATCTTTAGGAAATCACTCTTTTTCCCTTTCCCTCTTGATTTCCTTCGTTTTGTCCCTATACCATTTATTTGCTATTAGCAATATGGAGGCACATCATGGAAAAACTGAACAAAGAGACATTCAAGCAAAAGGTGTTCGACTACGAACACAACACCGAGTGGAAGTTCGCAGGAACCCGACCTGCGATCGTTGATTTCTATGCCGACTGGTGCGGTCCCTGTCGCGCAGTGGCACCGATCCTTGCGGAACTCGCCCAGCAGTACGAGGGGAAGGTGGACATCTACAAGGTGAACACCGACGAGGAACAGGAACTCGCGGCGGTCTTCGGCATCCGCTCCATCCCCTCCATCCTCTTCATCCCGCTCAACGACAAACCGCAGATGGCGATGGGGGCCCTTCCGAAAAGTGCTCTCACCGACGCCATCGAACGGGTGCTTCTCAAGAACACAAACGCCTAGAAAACACTGCGACCCGATCGTGTTCTCTCGTTGACTTCCCCTCTCGCTCTGCTATGATGACTTGTCACAACGATGACCTATGAGGCATATCATGAACGCAGACCTCTTCCGCGAGATCTCCCCCAAAGAACTTACCGACAATTTCTTCGCCGCGTTCGGCGACGAGTGGGCGCTCCTTGCGGCAGGCGACACGAAGAAGGCCAACCTGATGACGATTGGCTGGGCGACCGCCGGAATCCTCTGGAAGCGGCCGGTCGTGACCGTCTTCGTGCGACCGCACCGCTACACCTACCAGTTCATGGAGAAGTTGCCGCGTTTTTCGGTCACCTTCCTCGAAAGCCGTTACCGAAGTGCTCTCAACTTTTGCGGCTCGGTATCCGGAAAAGATCGAGACAAGATAAAAGAGTCGGGACTCACGCTCCTGCACGATGAAAAGGTCCCCTACTTCGCAGAGGCACGGCTCGTCATCTTCTGCCGTAAGATCTACCATCACGATATCGCACCGGCGAACTTCCTCGATCCGACTATCGAAGAGAACTACCCGTCGAAGGATTACCACCGGATGTATGTGGGCCAAATAGAAAAGATCCTTGTTAAACGATAGCACAGCATCCCCCTCAGAAAAATTGATTTGCCTCCTTGCAACGCTAAACTAAAGGATTGTCATATTCGTCTGAGGAGGGCCTCATGTCCTACAAAGCAGAATTGGTGGCGTTCGCGAAGAACATTAGAACGCTTCAGAAGTACCTGCGCAGTCGTGACACGGTACGGCAATCGCTTGTCGTGCCGTTCTTCAAGATCCTTGGCTGGGATGTGTATAACCCCGGCGAGTTTATGGCGGGATTCCCGGTCGAATCTCCCCACGGAAAAACCCTGACCGCCGATTTTGCCGTCCTCCGCAACGAAACGCCGGTTATCATCGTACAAACCTACTTCGGCACCGAGGAACCGGCCGAGGAACAGGCAACGCTCGCCGCACTGTTCCGTCTCGTGCCGGGTGACAAAGTCGCCGTCCTCACCAATGGAGTCGATTGGAAGTTCTTCGCCGACGGCGCAGAACCGGGCGTTATGGATTCTTCTCCCTATCTTGTTCTGAACCTTGGCGAAAAGACTCGCGCCGAAGACCTCGCGCCGCTCGATGCCTACCACAAAGAGGTCTTCGACCTCGCCACCATCCTTGCTCCGATTCGCCTTACCATCTACGAGAAAAAGATAGCCGATTACTTTGTTGCTCAGCGGACACCTTCCACCGCCGATCGTGAGCTTATCGATTTCATCATCCGTCGTGTTTACGGAGGGGAACCTTCACCGCAGACACACGAGAAACTAGCGGGATGGGTACTGAACGCCTTTGCGGTGATCCCGCCCAAGAACGGCGCCGCGTCGTCAGTCGCTCCCACGCCCGCATCGGCGGTCGCTCCTGCCGAGGAACCTCTCGAAGAACTCGAGATCGTGCGCCCGGTAAAGAAGGGTCCCGCCGCAACGGAAAAAGCCGCCTCTTTTTCGCCAGAAGCACGCATTACCGTCATCTCAGGAGAAGATCAGGGGAAATCAGCGACAGTCAAAACGACGGAATTCGTCGTTGGGCGCAATCTCGACCTGAATCTCGTGCTGGCCGATCCGTCCGTCTCTCGCCGCCACTTCCGGATACTCTTCGAAAATGGATCCTTTTGGGTCGAAGACCTCGGAAGCGGTAACAAGATAAAGGTGAACGGCGTCAAGACGACCCAGCGAAGACAACTTACCCACAACGATGTTATTCAGGCAGGGAATACGACTCTGCGCTTCGAGATAATCTCTTAAAACACACCGAAATCGCTGAAAAGAAAAAACGAAAGATACCTACCTACTACGACTACACCGTCCGATCAGGCGGCGGCGGCGGCGGCGGCGGATTGGGAGAATCGGGAGGACTCGGAGGCGGATCGGGACTGAGCCCGTAAGCCAGAGCCCCTTCGTAGCCGGGCACCTGAGATCCCGGCATACCTAACCACACAGCCGCGAAGAGCACCGTGACGAAAACAAAAACCTTCATTGGTACGATGCCTGTTCCGTTACTCAGTACAACTTCAGTATAGGACGCAAAAAACGGCAAGTCAATAGCTGGCAGAAAAAAGTTCCTTTGATTTTTGTTTTCTTTTTTGGTAGCGTCTTTTCGCAGGAACGGCACGGAAAAGGTTCATGACGGAACAGGCACTTCAGAAAGCGCTCGACACGCCGGTTATGGAGCAGTATCGTGCCTGCAAAGAGCAATATCCTGACGCCATTCTCCTTTTTCGTCTCGGCGACTTCTATGAAATGTTCTTCGACGACGCGGTGACGGCCGCGGAGATCCTCGGCCTTACCCTCACCTCACGCCACAAGGAGGCTGGCATCCCGATGGCCGGTGTCCCTTACCATAGTGTCGATGGGTATATCCGCAAACTGCTCGACGCCGGTAAGAAAGTCGCTCTCTGCGAACAGATGGAGAAAGCCGACAAAAAAAAGAAAATGATAGCACGCGAGGTGGTCCGCATTTTCACGCCGGGAACCATCGTCGAAGAGGAAGCGCTCGACGAGTCGCGCCCCAACTACCTTCTCGCCGTTGCCGTCCGGAACGACACGGTGGCTCTTACTTGGTGCGATGTCTCGTGCGGCGATTTATTCTACGCCATCGTTGAACGATCGCGTCTCTCCGATACCGTTCGCTCGATCGCGCCCGCCGAGGTCATAGCCTCTTCAGAGATCCCCGAATTCAGCGCTCATCTCGTTGCGCCGGAAGAGTGTCTTCCCCTTTCTGCACCGGCAGCCCTCTACCTAGGGCGAATTGTGCCGATAACGGATCAAGACCCTGTTCTTGCCGAAGCAATACACCTCATTGTCGGCTATGTCGACCGTCTCTATTTCGGCAAGTTTCCGCCGCTCCGCGATCCCCAACCGGGGAGAGATACCCGATATGCCCTACTCGACAGCAACACGGTCATGAACCTCGAGATAGAGCAGACGCTCCTCGGCGGCGAGCGGGTCGGTTCGCTTCTCTGGGCGATAGACCGGACCACGACGGTGATGGGTAAGCGTCTTCTCCGCACCATCGTCCTATCGCCGCTCCGCGACCATGCGGAGATCGTCCGCCGCCTCAATACGGTGGAACGATTCTTCGAGAACTCCTTTCTCCGCCGTACAACCCGCGAAACGCTCCGCGCGGTCAAGGATATCGAGCGAACACTCGCGCGACTTCTCGTCAAACGAGGCGGTCCCCGGGAGGTCATCTCGCTCTGCTCATCGCTTGAAGCGGTGATCGAACTGCTGAAGATTCTACGAGAAAGCGGCGAACGGCTTCCCGTTCTCGAACCGCTCATAGACTTCTGTACCCTTTCCCCCGATGCGATCCGTCAGTGGCACGAAACCTTTATCGAAGAACCGCCGCTCAACTGGCGCGAGGGAGGATTCGTGCGACCTATCCATTCGGAAGAGACGGCTCGGCTGGATCGACTCGTCCACGACTCGAAAGGGCTCCTTCTCGAACTCGAAGAGCGGGAACGGAAAGCGAGCGGCATACCGACGCTCAAGCTCGGCTATACGAAGGTGTTCGGTTATTATTTGGAGGTGAGCAAACGGTTCGCCGACAAGGTGCCTTCGCACTACATCCGCAAGCAGACCACGGTGAACGGCGAACGCTACTTCACCACGGAACTCAAGGAACTCGAAGAGACCATCCTCACCGCACGCGAGCGCCTCGTCGAGGAAGAGCTTCGCATCCTCGAAGAAACGGTAAATGCAATCGCCCGACACGAAAAGGAGATACAAGCAGCGGCGCGCTTTGCCGCATGGTGCGACCTTTGCGCCGCTTTTGCGGAGCTCGCCGCCACGAGCGGTTGGGAGCGACCGCTGGTCACCGAGGAGGAAGGCATCGAGATAACGGAGGGGCGTCACCCGGTCGTCGAACAGATACTTGGTCCGGGACGCTATGTGCCGGCAAGCCTCTCCATCGGAGGACCCAACGCTCGCATGAGCATCATCACCGGTCCCAACATGGGAGGAAAATCGACGCTCATGCGCGCCGTCGCACTCATTACGCTTCTCGCCCAGAGCGGATCGTTCGTCCCGGCAAAACGGGCACGCATCGGTATAGTGGACGCCATTTTCACGCGGGTCGGCGCCTCCGACAATCTCGCGCGGGGACAGTCCACTTTCCTCGTCGAAATGCAGGAAACGGCCTTCATCCTCCGTAACGCGACCGCGCGGAGTCTCATCATCCTCGATGAGATCGGCCGTGGAACCGGGACCTACGACGGAATTTCGCTCGCCCGCGCCATCGCCGAATACCTTGTCCGCCGCATCGGCGCAATCGTTCTGTTCGCTACCCACTACCATATCCTCACCGAACTGGCCGACGAACTGCCGAGCGTGAAGAACTATCACATGACGGCGCGCGAGTACCGCGGCGGTATCCAGTTCCTCTATCAACTTGCCGAGGGCGGATCGAACCGCAGTTTCGGCGTGGAGGTGGCACGACTCGCCGGTCTTCCTCCCGAGGTGGTCAGGGAAGCCGAAAAAACGCTCCGAGAACTCGAACGAGCCGATCGTCAGATCAGACTCGAACGGGGCGGTTCGATGCAAATGGACCTCTTTTCCCTTAGCGCATCGACCACATCCTCTCACGGCACCCCTGCGTGGGCGGACGAGGTCCGAGAACTGATCATGGCGAAGGATCCCGATCATCTGACACCCAAAGAGGCGTTGGATCTTTTTTATACCTTGCGATCAACCATCCATAACGAGGTGACATCATGCCCGTCAAAGTAGCGCCCTACATCGAGAGCATTTCCCCCTATCGTCCGGGAAAACCGATCTCTGAGGTCGAGCGAGAGCTTGGTATCTATGACACGGTCAAGTTGGCAAGCAACGAAAATCCTCTGGGGCCGAGTCCTCGCGTCCTGCAGGCCATCAAAGACGATCTCAAGTACATCCACCTCTATCCCGACGGCAACGCCTTCTACCTCAAGCATGCCATCATGAAACATCTTGCCAAATACCGGCTCCATATCGAAGAGATCATGGTCGGCAACGGATCAAACGAGGTGATAGATGTCCTCATACGGACATTCTGTACGCCGGAGGAGGAACTACTCATCTCCGAAAAGGCATTTCTCATCTACGAGATCATCGCAAAAGCGGCGAACATCCCGGTGAATCTCGTGCCACTTGCCAAGGACTATCGTGTCGATATACCCGGGTATATCGAACGGATAAATGAGAAGACCAAGCTCATCTGTCTCGTCAACCCGAACAACCCGACCGGCACCTACTACACCAAGAAGGAATTTGAAGAACTGCTCGCCAATGTGCCGGAGCGGTGCATCGTCCTTGTGGACGAGGCCTACCACGAGTATGTCGACGCCCCCGATCTTCCAAACGCGCTCGACTACCGAAAGGACTTCGAGAACCTCATCGTTTGTCGCACCTTCTCGAAGGCTTATGGACTGAGCGGCCTGCGTCTGGGATACGGCATCGGAACCCGCGAGATCGGCAACCTCTATAGAAAAGTGCGTCCACCGTTCAACACCAACGAACTCGCGCAGGTTGCCGGCATCGCCGCACTGGAGGACCAAGAACATGTTCAAAAGTGCGTCGAGATGAACCGCATCGGCAAGGAGTACTTCTACGCGGAACTCCGCCGTCTTGAACTCACCTTCCTGCCGACGCAGGGCAACTTCATCCTCATCCATGTCGGCGGCGGCGAGACGGGCGGCGTGGACTGCTACAAGGCGCTTCTCCAAGAAGGCATCATCATCCGCCCGGTCACCAACTACGGGTTCCCCGACTGGGTGCGCATCACAATAGGACTTCCCGAACAGAACGAGCGGTGTATGAGGGCGCTCGAAGCCTATCTGCGCCGCGAAGGACGCATCACCATCTAGGTCACTTCCCGCCGGACGGCGACGAATCTTTTTCCGGTTTCTTCTCGAGCAGGTTCTTGAGCACGACGATAAACTTCAGGCGCAGTTCCGCTTCTTCTTTCGAAAGGTCGAGCGCCTTCATGTTCTCGACGATGAAGGTGGCACGATCGAGCGCCTTCAGGCGCTCCTCGTCGGTCGGCACATAACCCTGCTCGATGCGGTTGCGCAGAACGATGAGCGCGTCGAAGTAGCGTTCGGCAAGGCTTTGGGTAAGAAGTTTGTGATTTTCCTCTAGTGCCTCTTTGTAATCCTCCATCAGTTTGACCTGCTCCGCCTTGAGCCGCTCGACCTCGGCCGAAGTGCGCCGGAGATAATAGAGCATGATGAGCGAGACAATCGCGACCGCCGCGAAAAGGATGGCGAACACGATCGCCGTCCTCCGCGCCGTCATCGTCCCCGAGTTTTGGTTTTTTTCCGTCATAGGTCACCTATCAAAATACCAGTGAGCACCCGCACCCATCATCCTTTTTCTTTGCCTCATCGTCGGGCACCACGATGTCGTCGGCCAGTTCGTCATCGTCTTCTCCAGCGATATCGTCGCTGGAAAGCACATCGTCATCCACCACGAGGACATCCTCGTCGCCGCCGCCGGTGCCTTTTACGATACAGGTCCCGTTGTCGCATTCGGCGTTTTCGTCGAAGCAATCTTCATCGGTCGAACAGGGCATGAAGCATACATCGCTCTTGCCGTTCAGGTTCTTGTGACATTTGAGTTGCATACCGCCCATATTGCGGCAGTCGCTGTCCTCCTTACACGGCGGAACGCACATGTCCGTCTCACCCATCTGCGGGATGTTGACATGCACGCATTTGGACCCCTGATCGCCGCAGTAGTCGTCTATGCCGTTCGCGCATTGAACGAAGCAGAACCCACCCGGCACCATCGTGACGCAGTAGCCGTTATAGAGGCAATCCTCGTTGGTCTCGCATTCGCCGCCCGGTTCGGAGGGATTTCGGCGGCAGTGCCCCTCGTCGTCGCAGTAAGCACCTTCGGTGCAATCGTCGTTGGTCTTGCAGGAGGCGGTGCAGAAGCCGAGGTTCTCCTCGGTGCAGTAGTAGCCTTCCCGGGCGCATTTGTACTCGTTGTTGCAGTCCTTGAGACAGTAGGTTCCCATGTCGCCCGGCGTCCGGGTGCCATCAGGACAGTCGGTCTTCTGGGGAAGAATGGCGCAGTAGCCGCCGGCGAACTTGGTGGCGCCGTGCGCGTCGAGGCACTGCACCTCGTTCTCGGCGAAATCGGCGGTCACACAGTCGGCCGCCGCGGTGCAGGGCATGCCCACCTTCGAAAGGTCCGGCGCGAATCCTTCGTCCACCCAACCGTCGCAGTCGTCATCGAGCCAGTTCTCCGTCTCTTCGGCCACCGCATTCGGGTCACACATCTCAAGGCCCATCGCAAGGCGCACTGCCTTCAACAGATTGGCGCGGCCATAGCCGAACTTGGGACTATGCGCATCGCCCGCCGGCTCGTCCGTCGTCTTGCTCCAGAAGCCGGTTTCGGGATGTATCTTATCGGAAGCGACCTTGATGATCTCATACGCTTCCTCGAGGGTAAGGTCCGGGTTGACCGAGAAGATCACGCCCATGACGCCGGTCGCGAACGGCGCCGCCGCCGAGGTCCCCGAGAATTGATTGGAGTAGTCATTATCGAGGTCGCCGTAACCTTGGATGTAGGTCGTCGCGATGCCCAGCAGCGGCGACTGGGTGAGCGTCGGCGTCACCATGTCTATCTCTTGCCCGTAGTTCGAGTAGGAGACGCGGTTGTCCCATGCGCTCGTACCACCGATCGAGAAGACCTGATCGACCACATCGACGCCATCGCGCTGGAATTTGAATTCGTAACGGTGGAGCACCATGTAGTTGGTATCCACGCCGTCGTTGCCCGACGCGTAGAGGATCGCGCCCCCCTTGCCGCCACGGCCATTCTGGAAGAAGTTGAGGTGCGATTCCTCCTCGCCCGGCATGAGCGGAACCTCGCCCATCCCCGCCATCGGACCGAAGGAGCAGTTGACCGCGACGATCTTCTCGTCGGCGACATACTTCTCGTAGGACTCGATGTATCCCTGCTCGGAACTTACCGAACCGACGCCGCCTTCCATGAACTGCACCGGGTAGATGCCGCACCACGGACACACACCGGTGACGCCGATCTCGTTGCCCTCGGCCGCCGCGACGCCGGCGCAGTTGGTGCCGTGCGAGTAGCCGGCCGTCCCGTAGGGATCGTTCGGGTCTATCGTGCCGTAATCGCCGCCCGGCTCATGGTTGACCGCATCCCATCCCTCGTCGAGTTTGTTCTTGAGGTCGGGGTGCGTAAGGTCAACGCCGGAATCCATGATCGCGACCTTGGTCGCACCGTCGAAGCCGATCAGTTCGTTCGCTCCCAGTTTGTCGACGATGAACTGCATCGCCGTCTCGAAGCGGATATCGGCGTTCTCCTTGGTCGGCAGGGTCGGGTTCGATATGCCGATCGCGGTGCCGGTGTTCTTGAGCGCCCACTGGTAGCCCTCTTTGTAGTACTTGTCGGGGATCGGCATGACCGGTTCGGCACGAAACCGCTGTTCGCGGACCATGTCAGGGAACGCGAAGCCATCGCCCGCCTCGACGATCCGCTGGGCGATCTCGACGGCATCCCCTTTTACCGTAAAGCGATAGAGGTTAGTCGAGGGATAAATTTCCTGAAGAGTAAGCCCGTACTTTTTGGCAAGCACGGCAACCGGCAGGTTCCCCCGCCAGAATATCTGGCTGTTCGCCACATAGGGACGAACCCCGAAATGATAGACCGGAAGCGGACCGTTCAGCTTCTCACCGATGGCAAGGTGCCTTCCCTCGGCACGCCATACCGCCTTTACCTCGCGGAGAAGCGGCAGTTCGCTGCGCACGACGAAGCGCGCCGTAAGCGTCGGCGATTTCTTGAACTCGATGAACGAGCCGTCGCGGCGATAGACCTTTGCCGCCGAGAGCGACGATGCCGCGAGCACCATCACCAAGAAAGAGACGAGAATCCGCATGACAACCTCCTCAATCTCACCATGTTTCCATTGTTCTGTCCGCCTCTCGTGAGAACGAGCCTAGTAGTGCTCGTTGCCGATGTCAAGGAGTTTTTTGAGCCATTGATCGGGTTGCCTTTCCCCCGCCGATCGGTATAGTGCCCTCAGGTACGGAGGAAACGATGCCGTTTACCGAACGGACAGCCATCATTTACGGGAAAGAGGCGCTCGATCGGCTCGCGCGGAGCACCGTCGCGGTCTTCGGCCTCGGTGGGGTTGGCGCAGCGGCGGCGGTCGACCTCATTCGCTGTGGTGTCGGGAGGCTCATCGTCACCGATTTCGATGTCGTGCAAGAGAGCAACCTCAATCGGCTCGTCTTGGGGTTCACCGACACCGTCGGAAAAGAGAAGATAACCGTCCTCCGCGAGACGGCCGCAAGGATAAACCCGCAGGCAGTTATCGAAGGAAGCGTGACTTTTCTTCACGGCGACGACGCCCACCTTCATGTCCCCGCGGCCGATTGTTACCTCGATGCGATAGATGCGCTCAATCCGAAGGTGAACCTCATCATCGCACTCATCGCCACCAACAAGCCCTTCATCTCCGCCTTCGGCACGGCAGGCCGACGCGACCCCACGCGCCTTGCCGTCGCCGATGTGTGGAAGACGCGCGGCTGTCCCCTCGCCTATTTCGTCCGCAAGCGGCTTCGCAAGCGCGGCATCACGGCGCACTTTCCCGCCATCTTTTCGAACGAACCTCCTGTTGGACCGGTGGAAAACGCCGACGCCACCGACGACGGACGCGGCCGTATCCGCAAACTGCAAGGCTCGGCCCCCTTCGTGCCACAGACGGCGGGACACATCGCCGCGTGGTGGATCGTCGAGCAACTCGTGAAAAAAGGGGCCGGCGTATGAGCCCCATTCGCGGCGTCATCTTCGACATGGACGGAACACTCCTCGACACGATGGAGCGCATCGCACTCGTGATGAACACGGTGCTCGAGCGGCACCGTTTGCCAGCCCACGAGATGGTGAGATACCGCCGCTTCGTCGGCGACGGCATCCGCGTTCTCGTCACTAAGGCGCTTCCCGAAACGCACCGTGACGAGGAAACGATCCGGCGCTTCATCGCCGAGGTGAAAGAGATCTACGACGGCGAACGGCTCAAAGGCACCCCGGCCTACCCCGGCATCCCCGGACTGCTCGCTGAACTCGACCGGCGCGGCATCCGCAAAGCGATACTCAGCAACAAGGAAGAGAAGTTCACGATCGCCCATGCCGAAATAGACCTCCCGCAGTTCACCTTCGACCCGATCATCGGAGCACGCCCCGATCTTCCTCTGAAGCCAGCGCCCGACGGTGCGCTCCTCATCGCGCGGCAGTGGGGACTCTCCCCCACCGAGATACTGCTTGTCGGCGACATGCCGGCCGATGTGCTCACCGCTCAGGCCGCCGGAATGCCATGCGTCGCCGCGCTCTGGGGCTTTTCCGATAAAGAGGACCTCGTCGCAGCGGGGGCGACGGTGTTCGCGGAACGACCGGAAGAGATTATCAACTTCTTGTAAAAGATCTCACCACCCGTTCCAGTGGACCTGTTTCGGGTTCCACTTGTCCTTCGGCTTCTCGACGCCGGTCGGGATGCCGATCGGGATGAGGGCAAGCGGCATGATGTGCGAGGGCATTTTGATGATCTGACGCACCGGTTCGATGCGGTCCTGATTCGGATAGATCGCGGTCCAAACAGCCCCGAGACCGAGCGATTCGACCGCGAGGAGTATGTTCTCTATCGCCGCCGAGCAGTCCATGATCCAGTAAACCGAATCGCGCCCACCATGCTGACGCTCGAGATCGCCCGCCACGAGGATCGCCGCCCCCGCCTTCTCGGCCATCTTCGCGTAGGGAAGGACATCGGCGAGTTTCTTGAGAAGCGCTTTGTCGGTGATGACGATGAACTCCCACGGCCGCTTGTCCACGGCGGTCGGCGCCGCCATGCCAGCCCGCACGATGAGCTCGAGTTGTTCCTTGGGGACAGCGCCCTCCTTGTAGGCGCGAACGCTCTTACGGTTGAAGATGGTCTTCAGCGTTTCATTCATCGGTTCACCTCCGAAAAGCAGTGACGCAACAAAGCACAGCGTCATAAAGGCGATCGTTCTTTTCATCGTTCCTCCGCTCTTTTGCACAGTTCCTTCAACGCTATCCGTGACTGTTCATGATACTTTTTCTGGGGGAGCGACGCGACGAACTCGCGGTTGATGGCATAGAGTTCGGCGTTGAGTTCCTCGATATCGAGCACCGTCTCGTCGGTAAACTCGTGGGGACCCGGTCCGGTGAAGTTGCGCTCGCAGAAGGAGACCTCCCATTTGAGCGCGCCGCCGGTGTCGTCGAGGTAGAGTATCGGCAGACCGTGGGTACGACAGATGATCGGGCGGTACCGGTAGATACGGCAGAGCCCTTTGTGCAGAAAACCACACGGCGCAGACTCATCGAACGAAATGCCAGCAGGATCGACGCCGTCCCTCTCCATCTCGCGCAGGATGGCAAAGAACTCGACCGGGAAGACGGTGAGGTTGGTGCAGCACGCCGCGCACCCCTCGCGGCAGGTGATCGCCTCGCCGTGAAGCGCCGTGAGTCGCGCCGATTCTTCGTCAACATTCTGTCGCAAAATCAGATAACGATCGAGCGGATCCATATACGCTTTATTTATGGAGCACGCGGCCCAGTGCATCGAGCACCGCTTCGAGCGAGGCCTCGCAGAGGGTCGGGTGCGGGTGGATCGCTTCCACGATATCCTCTGCCTTCGCTTTGAGCCGCAGGGCCGGGAGGAACTCGGCGATGAGGTCGGTCGCACCGTGGCCGATGATGTGGGCACCGAGAAGTTCATGGGTGTCGGCGGCGATGAGCACCTTGACCAGCCCGGCGGTTGTTCCTGAGGCCACTGCCTTGCCATTCGCCGCGAACGGGAAGCGCCCCACCGTGTAGGCGATGCCGAGTTCTTTCGCCTTTTCCTCGGTCAGCCCCACCGACGCAATGGCCGGCTCACAGAAGGTACAACCGGGGTTCTGTCGGTAGTCTATCGGATGGGGATGGAGCCCCGCGATGTGCTCGACCGCGTGGACGCCTTCGTGTTCGGCGGTGTGGGCGAGCATCGGCGTCGCGATGAGATCGCCGATGGCGTAGATGCCGGCGACCTTCGTCTCGTAGTGCTCGTTCACCGGGATGAAGCCACGCGGGTCGGTCTCGATGCCGGTCGCCGCGAGGTTAAGCGGCGCGCTGTTGGGACGCCGACCGACCGCCGAGAGTATCTTCTCGACCGTGATACTCTTCTCGCCCGAGAGGGTGACGACCATGCCGCCGTCCGTTCTTTCGGCTTTTTCGACGCAGGTGCCGGGATAGCATTTTATCTTTCGTTTGCGGAACTCCTTGAGCAATTCTTTACTCATTTCGCCATCCTCGAGCGGAACGAGCCGGTCGAGCGCCTCGATGAGGTGCACCTCGACCCCAAACACCGAGAAGATGTAGGCGAACTCGACGCCGATGGCCCCCGCTCCGATGATGGCGATGCTTTTAGGCAGGGTTTCGCAGAACAAGGCGTGGTCGCTCGACCAAATGTGCTCGCCGTCAACCTTGAGATGTGGAAGATCCTTGACCGCCGAGCCGGCGGCGATGAGGATGCGGTCGGCGGTGTAGCTGTCGTTCCCTACCGTCACCTGTTTCGGCCCGGTGAAACGCGCTTCGCCACGGATGACCCGAATACCGTGCTTCTTGAAAAGGAACTCGATCCCTTTGTTGTTCTTGGCCACCGCACCTTTCGCATGAGCGACCACCTCGTTCCAGTTGAACGACGGGGTGGCGTAAACGCCGAAGCGGCATGCCTCTTTCGCCTCTTCAAAGGCCTCGGCGGCGCGGATAAGCGCCTTTGCCGGGATACATCCCCAGTTGAGGCAGGTGCCGCCGAGAGTTTGGGTCTTTTCGATGACGACCGGCGAAAGGCCGAGTTGCGCCGCCCGTATCGCGGCGACATAGCCGCCGGGACCGGCGCCGATGATGAGCAGGTTCAGATGTTCCACGAGAATGCTCCCTTCGCAGTTGGCGTAGAGCCATCATAACCGCCACCGAAAAATTTACAACCCCTCCTCGACGGCGTAGGATAGCCTCACAGAGTTGTCTCAAACGGAGCCACCATGTCCCGTTCCATACTGCTCAAAGGGGTTCGCCACCACAACCTCAAGGGATTCGACCTCGCCATTCCCCACGAGAAATTGGTCGTTATCACCGGTGTCTCGGGATCGGGCAAGACCTCGCTCGCCTTCGATACCATCTATGCCGAAGGACAGCGCCGCTATGTCGAGTCGCTTTCGAGTTACGCGCGTCAGTTCCTCGAACTGTCGGCAAAGCCCGATGTCGAGCACATCGAAGGGCTGTCGCCCTCCATCGCGATAGAACAGCGTGGCCTCAACAAGAGTCCCCGTTCTATCGTCGGAACGACGACCGAGATCTACGACTATCTCAGGCTCCTATTCGCCCGCGCCGGAACGGTCCACTGCCACCAGTGCGGCCGCGTGATAGAAAAGACGCCCGCCGCTCGCATCGTCGAGGAGATACTCCACCTCACCGGCGAGAGGCTTTACCTCATCGCGCCGGTCATCGCCGGACGCAAAGGGACCTACGAGAAACTCTTCGAGGACCTGCGCGGCGAGGGATTCGTGCGCGTCATCGTGGATGGGACCGAATACCGGCTTGACGAGCCGTTGCCAAGACTCGACAAGCAGAAAAAGCACGACATCGGTGTCGTGGTCGATCGTCTCGTCATTCGCGAAGGCGCAGACACGAACCGTATCCGTGCCTCGGTCGAAACGGCGCTCCGCGTCGGGGAAGGAAAGGTCGTTCTCCGCTTCGGTGACGGTCGCGAAAAGCTCTACAGCGAAGAATTTGGCTGTCCCTACTGCGGCATCTACTACGACGAGATCGAGCCGCGCTCCTTCTCGTTCAACAGCCCCGCCGGGGCCTGTCCCGCCTGCAACGGGCTCGGCTTCACCTTGCGGATGGACGAGAACCTCATCGTCACCGATCCTGCGAAGCCCCCCTCTCGCGGCGCGATCGCCGGGCTCGGCAACATGACCGCCCAGATGGTCGAGCAGGTGCTCGCCCATTACGGCGTAGACAAGAAAACCCCTTTCAACAAACTTCCCGAAAAGATACGCCGCTACCTTCTCTACGGAACGCCCGAGGAGATAACCTTCTCGGTACGCACCGAGCACATGAAACACGACTTCACGCGGCCCTTCGAGGGCATCGTCACCGCGCTCGAGCGGCGCTACCGCGAGACGACGAGTGAGATGATCCGCGAGGAACTCGCCAAATACCTCGTCGAGGGCGGCTGCGAGACCTGTGGCGGCAAACGGTTGCAACCAAAAGCGCTCGCAGTGCGCATCGCAGGCAAGAACATCTATGAAATGGGCGAACTACCTGTTGAGGAACTCGCCACCTTGTTCAGCGACATCGATGCGCTCGGGTTCACCCCCTTTCAGCGCGCCGTCGCCGAGAGGCCGGTGCGCGAGATCGCCGCACGGCTCGGTTTCCTCGTCAAGGTGGGTCTTGGCTACCTCACCCTCAACCGAAAGACGGCGACCCTCTCGGGAGGCGAAGCGCAACGCATCCACCTCGCGACCCAGATCGGCAGTGCCCTCACGGGTGTCACCTATGTCCTCGACGAACCTTCGATCGGCCTCCACGCCGCCGACACCGAGAAACTCATCGCGATACTGCGCGCGCTCCGCGATCAGGGGAACAATGTCATCGTCGTTGAACACGACCGCGACATCATCTCCGCCGCCGACTTCATCGCCGACCTCGGTCCCGGTGCCGGACGCAAAGGCGGAGAACTTATCTACGCCGGCCCGGTCTCAGGAATCGTTCGCGAGCCGCGTTCGCTCACTGGCCGATATCTCTCCGGCGAACTCTCGATACCGGTTCCCGACAAACGCCGCCGTCCAGCCGGCTGGATGCGGATACGCGGCGCGCACGCCAACAACCTCAAGAACATCACCATTGACATCCCACTCGGCGTGCTCTGCGTCGTGACCGGCGTCTCCGGATCGGGGAAATCGTCGCTCGTCATGGAGACACTCCTGCCGGCGCTCGAGGGGAAACCGGCGCCGCTCAAAAAGTTCGTGGTCGAGGGAGACCTCGACGAATTTCTCGAGATCGACCAATCGCCCATCGGTCAGACACCTCGCAGTAATCCGGCGACCTACACGCAGGCCTTCGGCCCGATACGCGATCTCTTCGCGCAACTCCCCGAGTCACGGGCCCGCGGCTATCGGCCGGGACGCTTTTCGTTCAATGTGAAAGGAGGCCGCTGCGAGCGGTGCGAGGGCGCCGGCGTCATCCGCATCGAAATGAACTTCATGCCCGACACCTATGTCACCTGCCCCGACTGCGGCGGAAAACGGTTCAACCCCGACACACTCGAGATACAATTCAAAGGCAAGAGCATCTATGATGTGCTCGAAATGGAGGTTGACGATGCCCTTGAACTCTTTCACCCTTTTCCGGCAATACGACGCAAACTCGAACTGCTCCACGAGATCGGGCTCGGCTACCTCGCGCTTGGCCAACCGGCACACACCCTCTCGGGCGGCGAGGCCCAGCGTATCAAACTATCGAAGGAACTCGCCAAGAAGAAAGCCGACCGGACGCTCTACATCCTCGACGAACCGACGACAGGGCTCCACTTCGACGACATCAAGAAACTGCTCGCGATCCTGAACCGGCTTGTCTCCCGCGGCGCCTCGGTCCTCATCATCGAGCACAACCCCGACATCATCAAATCGGCCGACCATGTGATAGACCTCGGGCCGCTCGGCGGCGACAAGGGAGGCGAGATCGTCGCCGTCGGCACCCCCGAAGAGGTGGCAAAAAGCGCCCAATCGCTCACGGGACAATTGCTCACAAGGATACTGCGATAGGAGAGCCTCTATGAAAACGAAAGATGTCCTTTTCGCCATCGGTGTGGCGGTGTTCTTCTCACCATTCTTTTTCTCGGATGCAGTGCTCGCATGGTACAAGACCTTCAACGCCGAGCATGGGCTCATCATGGGCGGGCTCAAGTTCGCGGTTCTCGCGACGCTCGGTGAAGTGATTGGCCTCAGGATACGGACCGGCAACTACAATGCCCCGAACTTCGGCATCCTGCCGCGCGCCGTCGTCTGGGGCGCTCTTGGCGTCACGATCGCCTACGCCTTCATCGTCTTTCCGGCAGGCACCATCCGGTTCCTTTCCTACCTCGGCCTGCCGGTGACCCCCGACACGCTCAAGGGAGCGGTGACCGGTCTGCAGGTGCTCACCGCGTTCTCCGTCTCAGTGGGCATGAACCTCATCTTCGCACCGTGGATGATGACGCTCCACAAGATAACCGACGAACACATCGCCCGCGGCGGGGGAACGCTCAGGGGACTCTTCCGTCCCATTCAGTTCGGCGAGATACTCGCCTCGCTCAACTGGAAGGTACAGTGGGGTTTCGTCTTCAAAAAGACCATCCCGTTTTTCTGGATACCAGCACACACCGTGACTTTTCTCTTGCCGGAACAGTACCGTGTCCTGTTCGCCGCGATACTCGGCGTCGTTCTCGGTGTCTTCCTCGCGATCGCGAGTCTGATGGGGAAACAGCAACGATAAGAGACCCGTTACGGCGTCGTAACGCGCGCGCTCCTACTAGAACGGATTTCGCATCGGCAATATCTCAATGAGACCAATCAGCGAAGAATCGGAGTCCCCCAACAGATCCTGTATGCCGCCGATGATATAGGTCATGTCGGGATCGCCGCTTGCCACGACAAGACGATGGGCGCCACGGGGGACAGCGGTATCGCTCCACTTCTGATAGGGGTTAAAGCTGAGCGTATCAAGCGGTGCGTACTCGTAGAAAGTAGTCCCCGCTATCTTCCCTTCCCCGTTTTCCTTGAACTCGTTGAACCCGCAGATGCTCACCAGATACCCGTCGGCCGCATTGAGCACCACATCGCCGAGCCATCTCCCCCAGTAGAGCGGTCCGTTTCGTTGAGCCACGTTCGTCGGATCGAACAGGTAGGCATCGCCGCTGAGCGAGAACTCGCTGCCGCCCGCCGCGAGCACCATTCCCCCGGCCACGACGATCGTACCGTCGGTCCCGTTCACCGCGAACGAGGCACCGAACAGGTTCGGCGCCGTATGAGGCCAATCGGTATACGCACTTTTGGTGATCATTGTCGCGAACTGGGAAGCGGATGCCTTCCGGCCGCCGATCACGAGGACCCGCGGATTGCCGAATTCGTCAAGCCCCGCCGGCGCGACGACCGGCATGACGAAGGTCTCGCTCTTATCGCTATGATATTCATTGACCGTTACCGCAACTTCCGCACCGTTCACCGTGACCTCGGCACCCCAGATCTTCGATTGCGCCACACCGTCCCGCACACCGCCGACCATAAAGAGAGTGCCACTGCCGGTCTCAGGATTGCTCATGACATAGGCATAGCTCTGGTAAATCATGGCGAAATCCATCTCCTCGGTGTTGCCAAGGTACACTGCGGTGCTCTGGTCGTTGGTGATGACATCGCCGTTTTCGTCGCGGGGCCGCTGATTCCTCTTCGGAAGATCGACGGTGTAGAGTTCGACGCCGTTCATCGGGATGGACAAAGTCATCGGCAGATCGGGGTAACCATCAACGGTCATCGGTGTCACCTCCATGTCCCGCACACCTCCCGCGATAAGGACACGACCGTCAGGGAGTACCACCATATGATGGAACGCCCGAGGATTCTTCATATCAGCAATGCGATCGACCGTCCCCGTCTCGGGATCGAGCAGTTCTACATCTAGCGTTGCTTTCCATCGGGTGTTTTCCCGGCTGGTGAAGCCGCCGGTAACGAGGATGCGCCCGTCGGGAAGAAGAGCGGCGGCGTGGCCGAAGCGCGACGTGACAAGTGGGTTCGGGAAACAGCCTTTTCCCTCGATCGGATAGAGCACCGTCTGCACTTTCGTCTCTTTTTTCTTTTCGAAGGTCACATCACGCACCTCGCCGCGCCACTTCGGGGTACTCGTGTTCCCTTCCTCGAAACCCGAAAAGACCACCCGAGCGCCGGTCATCGGCGGGATACCGGTTATCTTTATTTCATTCGAAAGATCCTCTTTGGAGAATGACACCGCGTTCTTCCCGTTCACCTGAACGAGTTTTCCGCTCTCATCGTAGAATTGGATGGCAAGCGAGCCGAGCTTCTCGGATATGTTGGTTTTGCCGACATACTCCGAGCATTCGCCCGAAAGAATGGCGATCCCTATTTGGGGAGAGCCCTCTTCAGTATCGTCTTCAGAGATAGAGCCGCTACAGGCAAGACCAAACAGCGCAACCACCACCACACCGATAATCAGTGTCACCCAAATCTTTGCCATTACTCTCTCCTTCCCTTCTTTCTTACGCACCCGTCCGGGTCAACCGGCGGAAAGTGCCTTATCATATAGTTGGTTTACGCAAAATGCAACAATTCGGGTCAGATACTCGGAGGCCACATGAGAATCGGGGACTCCGACGCCGTCCCATACACCTCGACACGGATCGCCTTTCCTCCACGCAGGGTCACCACGGCGTATGTCCCCGGAGTCCCGGTCGGGTCCCCTGCCAGCGCACCGGGATTGACATATACCACGCCGTTCTGTTCGCACACGAGCGGCCGGTGCGTATGCCCGAACACCACCACCCGCGGGCGCCACTGCGCGAGGATCTCCGCGTTGCTCGGCATGAGACGATGCGGCGAAGTAAGATTATGGACGATGAAGAAACGAACGCCTCCTATCGTGATGCGGAGCGTCTCGGGGAGATCCGGGAGCGCGCCATCTACATTACCCCGCACCACATGGATGGTCTCGTAACCATGGAGAAGGGTCAGCACTCGTTCCCCGCCGACATCCCCTGCATGGAGAACCGCGTCGAACGGCCGTTCCCCCACCCATTCGGGAAGAGTGCCATGGGTGTCGGAGATGATGAGTATGCGCTGCTCAGGGGCCTCGTTCGGCGTACGATGCGCATCGCTCACGACTATCACCTCGTTGCCGCCGAAGAACCGTTCCCTTTACTCATCATCTCGAGAAATGCCTTGCCAGTTTCTGGACAGAACTGCTTGCCGAGATTCTCACGGATGATCTGGAGCGCGTCCTCCTTCGAGAGCGCCTTTCGATACGGTCGATCGGAGGTTATCGCGTCATAGGTATCGGCGATCGCGATGATGCGGGCCCCAAGCGGAATCTTTTCTCCTTTTATCATAGACGGATAGCCGCGGCCATCCCACCGTTCGTGGTGAAAGAGGATGAGTGGGATGATGTTCTCGAGCAGCTTGAGCGGGCGCAGGATCTCGGCACCGATGATCGCGTGTTCCTGTATCTTCGCGTATTCCTCGTCGGAAAGGCGTCCCGGTTTGAGCAGGATGTCGTCTCGCACGCCGATCTTGCCGACATCGTGAAGATTGGCGCCGATCTCGAGATCGCTCAACGCATACGAAGAGAGGCCGAGGTATTTGCCGAGCCGCACCGCATACTCGCTTACCCGCTGGGTATGCCCCTTGGTATACTGGTCGCGCGCCTCGAGCGCCGTAATAAGCGACTTTATCGTCGAGAGCATGTACTCGTACTCTTTCTTGTAGATGTTGTACTTCTCGAGGAGCAGCTGCTCGACGACGATGACCAGCTTCTCGACATCGAACGGCTTGATGAAGTAGCGCGAGATGCCGAATTTCTCTCCCTTCTTAATGTCGCTTCGCCGATCGCGAGCGCTCATCATGATGAGCGAGGTCTCCTTGAGATCGGGATTCTCGCGGACCTTCTTGGCAAGTTCATAGCCGTCCATCCCCGGCATCTCGATGTCGGTGATGATGATCTCGGGACGCTCGCGCGCCGCTATCTCATACGCCTCCTTTCCGTCGGTCGCATGGAGCACATTGAGGCTGTTCTTCAGGAGCGCATGGGTGATGATCTCGTTCGAGACCTTGCTATCATCGACGAGAAGGACCTTGTTGCGCTTCTTGCGGTCGAGCACCGAGAAGTACTCGTCTATCTTGTGGTTGAGTTCCTCGGGCGTCGTCGGCTTGACGAGGTAGTCATCGGCACCGATGTCGAAGGCGGTATCGATATCTATCGGCTTCTTCTTGTTCGAAAGTATGACCACGGGAATGAAGCGCCCCTGATTGTTCTCTTTGATCCGCTTGCAGAGTTGAAGACCGTCCATACGGGGCATTTCGATATCGGTGATGACAAGATTCGGAAGATGCTTCTGATAAAGTTCCCACGCCTCCTCCCCATCGGCAGCAATGTAGACATCAAAATCACGGTCGGCAAGGGTCTTACGGAAGAAGTGGCGCATCACCGCGCTGTCGTCCGCCAGCAGGATGGAACGACGGATCCTCTCTTTGGTCGCCCCGTTTTCTCCGTTCGAGCGGGAAACAAGAAGATCTTCGAAACGACGGGTAAAGTCCTGTTTCGTATAGAAATAGAGGTTGCCATCCTTTTGGGCGATCCGCTCGATGTTCCCCGAAATGTCTCGTGTTTCCTTCAGGACAAAGACGACCAGAGGAACCGCCGTAAGCGAACGAACGAACGAGACCATCTCCTCGAGGGAAAAATTGTGGTAGTGGTGCTGAAGCAGGACCATATCGGGGTTGAACTGCGGCAGGTGCCTTTCGATGGTTTCACGGTGCGGTACGAGGAAGAGATAATCGAGACCGTGCGCAAGATAGAACTTGTTGAGGAATATCTTGAGGAGGTTGAGGTCAATGATGTTGAGAACCTTCATCACATCCTCCTCTTCGGTCTCGAATGATGAGTATAATAAAAAAAAAGTGAACAAGCAAGAAGAAAATGAACTGCCAGCCAAGAAACTTATATCTTACGAGAGGAACTGGGTTTTCCATAGAGCCACTTCCGTTTCAGAGGAAGCAATGAATGTTTACAATAATGAACATGACTTTCGCTTTATTCTTATCGTATCCTTAGGTCCTGTTGTTACCTCCGGATAAAAATAAAAAAGCCGATAAGATGCGTAATTCACCTCGGTCAATTGACAATCCCCCCCATCCCGTTATAGTAGCATCGCTTTGACATGTCATTGTGAGGAGATCAGCATGACAAATGGAGCCTATCGCAAGGCAGGGGTCAACATTGAGGAAGGAAATCGCCTCGTTCCCCTGATCAAGGAACTGGTGAAAAAGACCCACCGCCCCGAGGTGCTTGCCGGTATCGGCGGCTTTTCGGCGATGGTGACGATACCCAAAGGAATGAAGAGACCGGTGCTTGTGAGCGGCACCGACGGCGTCGGCACGAAACTGAAGCTCGCCTTCATGGCGAAACGCTACGATACGGTCGGCATCGACCTCGTCGCCATGTGCGTGAACGATGTCCTCGTCCTCGGTGCCGAGCCGCTCTTCTTTCTCGACTACTTCGCGACCGGCAAGCTCTCGGCCGACATTGCGGCCTTTGTCGTCAAAGGGATCGCCGAGGGATGTGCGCAGGCCGGCTGTGCCCTCGTCGGGGGCGAAACGGCCGAGATGCCCGATTTCTATCCTCCGGGCGAATTCGATCTCGCCGGCTTCGCGGTCGGCGTGGTAGACCGCGACAAGATCGTCGACGGATCCACGATAAAGGCAGGCGATGTGCTCATCGGCATTCCCTCGAGCGGGGTACATTCGAATGGGTATTCGTTGGTACGACGCATTCTGTTCACTCAGCAGAAGCTCAAGATACACAGCCGCATACCCGAACTCGGCGGGACCGTCGCCGACATTTTCCTCACCCCGACCATCATCTATGTGAAGACCATCAAGAAGGTGTTGAAAAAGATACCGGTCAAGGGGATGGTGCACATTACCGGCGGCGGCTTCTATGACAACATCCCGCGGGTGATCCCCGAGAAACTGGCGGTCGAGATACACGGCGATTTTTCCGTGCCGCCGCTCTTTCATTGGCTCAAGGGAGCGGGAGGCGTCTCGGAACGCGAGATGTTCACCGTCTTCAACTGCGGCACCGGGTTCATCTGCGTCGTCGCCAAGGAGCATGCCGAAACGGCGATGCGCCTCACCGGGGGACATCTTGTCGGCACGGTCGTGAAACGCCGTGATAAGGCGGTCACCTTTGTGAAGAAATACTTTTAAGGAGATCCCATGCGCCGGTTCATTCTTTTCGCCATTATCCTCTCTCTCTGCGGGACATGCTCGAAGAGAACCGAAGAAGGCGTCGCGGTTCCCTCGACCCAACCGAAACTTCCCGATCCGATCGAAGCGGCCGGCCGGGAACTCGACAAGGAACTCACCGAAGAGGACTTCCAAAAGGGGAAGAATCTCCTCGGCATCACGATGAGATCTCTCTCGAGCGACAAGCTGGTGAAATTCTCCGATTACAAAGGAAAGAAGATCATCGTGGACTTCTGGTCGAGCTGGTGCGTCCCGTGTATCGAGATGTTCCCCGACATCGAAAGGATAAAGAAAGATTTCGAGGAAAGAGCCGGTACAGTGAAGGTGCTTTCCATCAGCGTTGATCCGATCGCTGAGAATGCCCGAAAGATCATGAGGAAGCAAGGCGTTTCCTTCGAAGTCCTGCAGGCTCCCGAGTCGCTCCAAGCGGCGGGCATACTCCTTCCCTACACCGTGTTCACCGACGAGAAGGGAACCGTCGTGGCCGTCACCAACGGGAAGCATACCTATGCGGAAATAAAGAATCTGGCGGGGATCCCGTGATCCCGTGCGACTTCTGCGAACACCGCTGTCGGATCGAAGAAGGCAAACGGGGTCGTTGTGGCATTCGAGAGAACCGGAACGGAACAATCGTTACGGTGAATTATGGACGACTGGTATCTCTCGCGCTCGATCCCGTCGAGAAAAAACCGCTCTATCATTTCTTGCCCGGGACCAAGACGCTGTCGCTTGCTCTACACGGTTGCAACTTCTCCTGTCGCTTTTGCCAGAATTACTCGATATCGCAAAGAGAGTTCTTCGATCCTGACGCCGGCGAGGCGATGTTCCCCGCCGAAGTGGTACGACTCGCCAAGGAACGACGAACACCGAGCATCAGTTTCACCTACAGCGAGCCCACCGTGTGGCAGGATTATCTCCTCGATACCGCCCGTCTTGCCCACGCGGAAGGTATACGCACCATCATGGTCACGAACGGCTACTGTACCGAGGAGGCGCTCGATCGTCTCCTCCCTGTCGTGGACGCTTTCAACATCGACCTCAAAGGAAGCGATACCTTTTATCGTAACCAGTGCGGAGCAATGCAAGAACCCGTGCTCCGTAACATTGCCCGCATCGCCGCGGATCCCGGCAAGGTGCTCGAGGTGACGACGCTCGTCATCGACGCGCTTCATGACGACGACGAGATCCTGTCGCTCGGACGCGCCCTTGTCGAACGCGGCGTTCAGGTGTGGCACCTCTCGGCGTATCACCCCGCATACCGCGCCACCGAACCGCCGACCGATCCACGGTATCTTGTGCGTCTCTTCGACCGGATACGAAAAGAGGTCCCCCTCCCCCACCTCTACCTCGGTAACCTCTGGAGTACCGAAGGAAGCGAAACGCGGTGTGCATCCTGCGGGACCCCTCTCATCGCCCGCCGAGGGTTCACCGTTACCTCCTCTGCTCTCCAAGAGGGGAATTGTCCCTCATGCGGTGCTCCCCTCTACGGCATCTTTCGCGTTTAGGATTGCTCAGTAGTCTCAGCAGGCGTCGAGTTTCTTCACTCGTCGCTCGTGACGACCTCCCTCGAACGGCGTCGAGAGGAATACCGTCACCAGCCGTTCCGCCTCTGCGGCAGCGAGGAACCGTCCGCCGAGACAGATGATGTTCGCATCGTTGTGCTCGCGCGCCAGTTTCGCATACTCCTCCCGGTGCACGAGCGCCGCCCGGATACCGGCATGGCGGTTCGCCGCGATCGACATCCCGATACCGGTGCCACAGACGAGAATGCCGAAGTCGGCTTTCTTCGCGAGGATATCCTGCACGACAAGCGCCGCGTAATCAGGATAATCAACCGAGGCTTCGTCAGGACAACCATGATCGACGACCTGATGCCCGTTTTTTCCGAGGAACACGACCAGATGCTTCTTGAGCGCAAAACCGCCGTGATCCGATGCAATGGCAACGATCATTTTCTCTTCTCCCTTATCGGTTCACCTCTCACGACTCACGAGACGAACTCTACGGTAGCATCCACCGGGAAACGGCCGCTTTTACGCGCGATGGCAAGGCTCGTCTCCCATGAGGCCGGGACATGGAACACCCGTTCGCCGCGCACTGCCAGTTCGATGAGCGCTTCGGCGATCACCACCTGACCAAGATTATCGGGATAGGGCGTTCCAGCAAGATTCTCTGTAGGCAAACCGACCCGTATCGTGGGGATGCCCGCTTCCTGCGCCGCAAGGAACAGGTCGGCGGCCCGTGCTATAGCAATCTCCGGACTGAACGCGGCCTCACTGCGCAGCAGTTTTTCGGCGATCCTCGTTCCCGTTAGCGGCATAAAAGGATAGATGCGTATCGCGTCAGGGCGCATCGCGGGGATGGCATGGCAGGTCACGGCGACATCATCCGGTTCCTCGTCGGGGTATCCGCTCATAAATTGAAGAACAACTAAGAGACCTGCATCCTTGAGAATCTTCACCGCACGCCGCGTATCGTCGGCAGTATGCCCCCGTTCCATTGCCTCGAGCAATCGGTCGGACATCGTTTGGGCACCGAGCTCCACCACGGAAAACCCGTTTTCCTTGAGGAGCCGCGCCCGCTCCCGGTCAATCGCATCGGGCCGCGTCGAACAGCGAAGCGCTCCCACGAGGCCTTTTGCAAGAAGCTCTTTTCCGACCGCGAGATATTCGTCCCGTTCGCGCACCGGCAAGGCGGTGAAACTGCCGCCATAGAACGACAGCTCGACCGGCCGGTCACCCGCCGACCAGCGGCGGTACTTTTCGACGACGGCGAAGATCCCCTGCGGAGCATCGCCTTCTCCCGCGATCGCCTTCTGATCGCAGAAAGCACACCGGTGAGGGCATCCACGGTGCGTGATGAAAATGGGGACAACGAGCGGCCGCCCGCTGGGCGCAACGCCACGAAAAACCATGCCGCCTCCTTAGAACGGCTCCCTTTATCAGAAAGAGGAGTAGATGTCAAAAAAAGTCCTGTTTTCGGAAGGTTACCTGCCTCAAAAAAACTTGTCTTCCTTCAGAAAGAACATAGTATCGCGCCGGGATGGTTCTCTGATCATAAACAAACTTTGGTAAAGGAGGTTGTTCATGCGTTCGGTGTTCTTTGGTCTGCTCGTTACGGTGTTGTGCACGGTCATTTCGGCACAGGATGCGGTCAAACCGGCTGATCTCAAGAAACAGCAAAAAGCCGAAATGGAAGAGCTCGTGAAAAAGCACAAAGAGGCGAAGGCCGAGATGGACAAGCGGCACAAGGAGGAGATGAAGGCGCTCGATGAAGAGTGCAAGACGAAGAAGGCCGAGATGAAAAAGACCCACGAGGAGGCGCTCAAGGCCGAGACCGACAAGGCAAAGAAAGAAGAGCTCAAGAAGACGCAGAAGGCCGAAAAGGAAGCCGCCGAGAAAGAGATGAAGACCAAGAAAGAGGAACTCAAGAAGAAGCACGCCGACGAGAAAAAGGCGCTCAAGGAGTCGCAGGATGCCGAGGTGAAGGCTCTCAAGGAACAGCACAAGGCAGCACTCGACGCGCTCAAGCCGGCGAAGTAATCATCACCCTTTTCCGCTCTTTTTGGCCCGGGCGTGTTGCCCGGGCTTTTTTTCACGGGTTCCTTTCGCCGCCGGCTCTACCACGGCAACCGTTTCGATGTGGCCGGTGTGAGGAAACAGGTCGACCGGCTGCGCCTCTCGGGTGACGAATCCATGCGCCTCGAGGACCCCGAGGTCGTGCGCCAGCGTTCCCGGTTCACAGGAAACATAGACGATACGGCGGGGTCGTGCCGCGGCGAGCATCGCAAGGAGCCGTTGCGAACAGCCGGCTCGCGGCGGGTCGAGAATCACGACGGAGGGCCGCAGATCCTTTTGGAGCAAAGAAGAAACGGCCGGCGTCACATCACCGCACATGAAGCGCGCGTTCCGTACCTTATTGAGGATCGCGTTCCGTTCCGCGTCGGCGATCGCTTCCGGAGAAAGGTCAACGCCCCACACCATGTGTGCATTCGCGGCGGCGAGCACCGCGAGCGTTCCGATACCGGTGTAAAGGTCGAAGATGATGTCCTTTTTCGTGATCTCCGCATAGGAGAGCACTGTCCGATAGAGCGTCTCGGTCTGTGCGTGGTTCACCTGATAAAAGGCATTGGGGGAGACTTCGAACGAGGATCCGAGCAGTCGATCGGTCAGCCGATCTTTGCCCCACACGAGCCGGTTCTGCGGCGAGAGAATCACGCGGGTCCGGCGCGTATTTTTGTTGACGATCACTCCGACGAGACTGGGAACCGCCGCACGCGCCGCCGTAACGAACGCCTCCTCAGCGGGAAGCCGTTCGCCGTTGAGCACGAGGATGCACAGCACCTCTCCGGTCGCCTCTCCCTTCCGCGTCATGAGATAGCGTACGAGTCCGGTCCCCCGCTGGTCATCGTAAGGAGAGATATGATGCGTTTCCATGTGGGCAAGGAGGACCTCTTTCAGGATGTCGGCTTCCGGATGCTGAATAGGACAGCCGCGATTCGGCACAATGTGGTAACTTACCGGCGCATAGAAGCCGATGAGCGGGAATTTGCCGCTTGACCCGACTGGATACTGCACCTTGTTGCGATAGTGCCACGGATCGCTCATCCCGATGACCGGGAGAACGGGGACCGATCGGTCCTCGAGCTCACGGCGAAGAGCGTCCCGCACCCGTCGCCGTTTCCATTCGCGCTGCGCCTCATAGGAAAGCATCTGGAGCGTACACCCACCGCACTTGCCAAAGACGGGGCATCGCGGGGGAACGCGCGTCGGCGACGGCGAGAGGATGCGGACCACCTCCGCCTCGGGATAGACCGCCTGCGGGTTTTTGACCCGAACGATCGCCTGCTCGCCGGCAATGAGGTTCGCGATCAGGATCTTCTTGCCGAACGCATGAACGATGCCGGCCCCCGAGGCATCCTGCCCGTCAACGGTCACGCGTATTGTTCGATCGCTCTCGCCTCGGCGAGGCATGAAAAGCCTCCTTTTATCCCGACACTTTCCCTATCGTTCACCGAGTCATGAAAGTCAAGGAATATGTCTCTTTCCGTTCTTTCTTTTCTTGCCACCGTCGCACGGCATGTTAGGATGAGATGCCCTTAACGATGAGGTGTCTCATGCGTGAACAACTGTCCCTCGTGCCGCTCGGTGGTCTGCGCGAGGTCGGCAAGAACTGCCTGCTTGTCATCTATGGCAAGGACGCGCTCATGATCGATTGCGGCATGGGGTTCCCCGGAAACGACGACTTCATGGACGACGATTTCTTCATTCCCGACTTCGACGCGATACGCCAACTCGAGGTCGATCTCGCCGGCGTCGTCGTGACGCACGGCCACGAAGACCATATCGGGGCGATCCCCTATCTGCTCCGCGACCATGAGGTCCCCGTCTACCTCACCGAGTTCCCCGCCGAACTGCTCAAGGAACGGATGGCGAAGGTATCGCGGTACAACACGCTCGTACCACTCCCCGCCAAACGCAAAAGCGCGTTCGATGTCGGCCCCTTCTCGGTCAAGATGTTGCCGGTGCCGCATAGCATTCCCGAGGCAAAGGCTCTGCTCGTCTCCGTGGGCCCCTTCACGATCCTCCATACCGGCGATTTCAAGTGCGATGGATCGGGACATTCGCCATTTCACCAGAAGGTGCCCGAAGAGATCGATCTTATGCTCGTCGATTCGACGAACATCGAACGGGAGGGCGCCTCCATTCAGGAAGAGGACATCATCCCCAACCTGCGACAGATCATCGCTGAGGCTGCGGGGCGGGTCATTGTCACTGCCTTTTCCTCGAACATCGAACGGATCCGCAACATCATTGCAATAGCCCGCGAAGAGGGGCGCGTCGTCGGTCTCATGGGACGAAGCGTCCACACCTACACGCGCATCGCCGAGAAACTCGGGCACTTAAAACTGCCCGCCTCGGTCATCACCGACGAAACGAAGTTCTCAACGATACCCGACGAGAAACTGCTCATGATTGTGACAGGGTCGCAGGCCGAACCGCGTTCCATCATGAAACGCCTCTCGCTCGATATGCTCAAGGCGGTGCCGCTCAAGTACGGAGACACCATTCTCTTCTCGTCACGCATGATACCGGGCAACGAGACCGCCATCGGGCGGATGATGGACACCCTCGTCGAGAAGGGGGTCAATCTCTTCTACGAGGCGACCGCGCAAGTGCACGCCTCGGGCCACGGACGACAGGCTGACCTTCTCCTCGCGGCGCGCGAGGTGAATCCGACGCTCGTCGTGCCGGTACACGGCCATCTGCGCTTCATTGCGCACCACTGCCGCCTGCTCGAGCGTGAGGGTTTCGCGACGCGCATGATCTCCGACGGCGATGTGCTCGTCTATACGAAAGAGTTCTCGGAACTGACGCGGCGCATAGATCTGCGCAAGCGCATCGTAAGCAACTACGACCCGGACCTCGTGGACATCGAGACGATCCGCGACCGCAAGCGGCTCGCGCGCGCCGGCGTCATGACGATCCTCCTCACCGTGAACCTCATCGAGGGGCGCCTCGTCACTCCACCGCGCTTCATCTCCGCCGGTATCGCCTCGGCCACCGCGATGAAGAACATCGAGCACGAGTTGCGTACCCAGATATACGATTACTTCTCCGAAAAGAAAGGGATCGATCGCGACCTCGAGGCGATCGAAGAGGACATGCGCATCCTCGCGCGCCGCTATCTCATGGAACTCACCGACAAGAAGCCGGTCGTCAATGTGCTGGTCGTGAAGGGCTGAGGCGCGTCGAGGGCTAGTGTAGATTCTCCGATATCTCCCGTATCCGGTCTGCATGCGCGAGGATGAACAGGATATCGTTCTCTTGCAATTCGGTATTCCCCTTGGGCAGAAGTATGCGTTCCTCCCGGATAATGGAACTTATCAGCACATCCTTCCCGAGGGGGAGTTCCGATATCTTACTGCCGATGCAGTGAGCGTTCGGCCGGACATGGAGTTCGAACATGTCGATGTCGCTTTTCCGGGTGGTGTGCAGTTCGACCGTGTAGGGCGAAGCCGCCTGTTTCGGCGCGGTGAACCCTAAGAGCCGGGCAAGCGGCGCGAGCGTCAATCCTTGGAACAGGCACGAGAGGAACACGGCGAAGAAGATGAGGTTGAACACCATTCCCTGCGGATCGACATGAAAGGCGGCGGGGTAGGTCGCCAGCACGATAGGGACCGCCCCTTTGATGCCGCCCCACGCGATGAAGGCCTTCTCTTTGAGGGAATAGCCGAACGGCGCGGTCGACACGATGACGGCGAAAGGACGGGCGACGAAGATCAGGAACACCGCGACCAGAAGGCCGTCCTGCCAGATATGGACGAACTCGCGGGGAAAGGCCAGCAGGCCCAGCATGAGGAACAGCGAGACATTGCCGAAGGTCGATATGCCTTCGAGAAAATTGCTTACCCCCCGCTTGGCGGCGAACTCCGAATTGCCCAGCCAGTAGCCCATGAAAAAGACCGCGATGATGCCATTCGCTTTGAGCAGGTCGGCCACACCATACGCAAGCAGGATCACGCCGACGATAAGCACATAGTAATTGCCGCGGTTCTCCGATCTCAAATGGTCGAAGAGGAGTTTGGCGATGTGGGTGAAGACGAACCCGAGTAGAAGGCCCCCGGAGAACTGCCAAAGCAGATCCGCGATGAGCTGCGCCGTCGAGGCATAATTGCCGGTCAGCAGTTCCACGAAGGCGAGTGTCAGCAGTATGGCCATGGGATCGTTGGCGGCCGACTCCACATTCAGCGTGGTCGAAAGCCGTTCTTTGACGGGATGCTGTTTGGTGATCATGAAGACCGCCGCCGCATCGGTGGAAGAGATGATGGAGGCGATCATCATTGAATAGAGGAGTTCATAGCCCAAAAGAAGATGTATGAGCGAACCGAGCACCAGCGCGGTGAGAACAACGCCGAGCGTGGCGAGCGTGATCGCGGGGGCGGCGACCTGTTTGAATTGTCGTTTGGTGGTGCGGAAACCGCCCTCGAACAGAATGAAGATGAGCAGAATATCGGCTATCTTCTTGGTGAGATCGGCATCGCTGAAGTAGAACAGATTGAGAACATCGCTCCCGACGATCAGGCCGATCGCAAGAAAGACGAGGAGCAACGGGACGCCAAGTTTTGAACTTATCTTGGTCGAATACACGGCCAGCACTATCAGGAACGCGAAAAAAAGAAGCATCGGTTCTCCGGTGCGTTATCCATCCACCCATTGAATGTATCAAAACCGGAAGGGTAAGACAAGAGTATCGGTCGAAGATCTTTCGCGCTCAGCCGCCCATCAGCACTATGGCGATAAGCACCACCGCGATGGCGCCGAATTCGCGCCGCGTGGGTCTCTCGCCGAAGAGTGCCACGCCGCCCAGAGTGATCAGCGCGATGCTCCCGGCGCTGTAGAACGGGAATACGACCGATGCGTTCAGCATTGCGAAAGCCTGTATCAGGAAATAGCTCGAGAACAGATTCGGTATCCCGACGGCGATACCGGCGACGAATTCTTTCATGCTCGGTCTGCCCCGTTCCAGAAAAAGGGCCGCCGTCGCGATGAGAAACGCGATAAAAAAAACGGTGAAGAGGAACAGTTCCTTGTACTGAGGCAGGGCGTACTGCTGAAAGACCTTGTTCGAAAGTTCGGCGGAGCCCACCGCGAGGAACATCAGAAGAAGACTGATGCTGACCCGACCGCACCCGTTTCCCTTGCCGCTCTGTGACAACGCGATCGCGACGAAGGTGAGGATGATGCCGCCCCACTGCGGCGCGGTCGGCCGTTCATGCCACAGCAGGACCGACACGAGGATGGGTATGAGTATGGCCGACTTCGAGAAGGCGCCGGTGATGCCGACGCCGCTTTCACGGATACTGCGCTGAATGCCGATGAGGCCGAGGAAATAGAGCAGTCCCGACGGCATGCCCCAGAGGATGGCCCACGCGCTGCTGGCATCGGTCGAGAAGATGCCGCCGTCCGCGAAGACCCGTCCCGCCTCTGCGAAGAAGTTCCCGAAGATATCGCCCGAAGTTCGGCCGGGTACGAGCGCGCCGCCCGCGAGGATGACCGACAGAAGCGCCGCGGCGAGGTAGTTCGCCACGATGATGGGCATTCGGCGGTAGGAACGCGACTCGGCGAATTTCAGGATGAGCGCCACTGCGCTGCTCGACAGTATGGCACAGAAGAGGAACAGCATGCAGCAACGATAGCGGAACTTCCGTCTCGGGACAACTTTTCGCCAGTTTGACCGTCGCATCGTTTTCTGCTATGGTGCCTCGGCACATAAGAAAAACGGAGAATGACCGCCGATGCCGAAGAAAGAGACCGAAGTGCTCTGCAAGATTATCTGCTCCCGCTGCGGCAAGGAGGATTTTGTCCCCTTCGTCGCCGACGGATCCCGCAACTACTACTGCAACGACTGTCTCCGCGCGTTCAACGCCGAAAAGAAGCGCGGCGTCGTCAAAGAGTGCATCGACGCCAAGGGGAACCTCCGTTTCGAGTTCATCTGCGATGTCTGTGAGAAGTTCCTCAAGGACCTCAAACCGCCGAAACGGGTCCGCGGACGCCTTGTCTGCGCCGAATGTGCCGAAAAGGAGCGGCGTGAACGCCGTTCAGCCTCCCGCAAACGGATCGTGATCGCAAAAAAAGAAGACTAGCCGCGCACCTTGTGCGGCATGTCGTGCGGTATTTCCATCGATATCTCGACAAGCCCCTTGAAAACGCCGTTCTCGAACCACGGCGCCTGATAGATGAGCTTCTTCACGCCCTTCTTTTCTATCGTGTACACATTCGGTATCCGGCGCGTCATCATCTCGCGGATCTTTTCCCGCGATGCGGGCTGGTGGCAGTCGAACATGTCCTTCCCGACGAGCGGCGCGTTCTCCGGCGTCTCGAAGGTGCGCCGCGCCTTGTCATTCATGGCGACAATAATGCCGTTCTCGTCGCACACCGTTATCGCGGCACCGAATTCTTTCACCCAATCGGGCATCATGAGTTATTCTCCCCTTCAAAAATGGTATCACGGCGCCTCTCGAAATCGCTCTTGCCGCACAGCATCATGAGCGTGAACGGCGCTACCTTCTCAGCCTCCTCTCGCATACGCCTCGCCGTTTCACGGATATCCCACTGGGCATGCTCGTCCTCGCGAAGCGCCGAGAAGTGGTAGAGCTCCCGCGCGTTGAGCACAAGGAGCACCCGCCGCCGGTGAGCATTGGTAAGAATGTAATCTTTCTCTTCGGGGACCCTCTCGGCGAGCGTACGGTAAAGCTCTTCGCTTCGTTCGACCGCCGCAGAGAACTCTTTTTCCCTCCCGATCTCGACGATGTTCGGCGGCATCGTCACGCCGAGCCCGAGATCATAGTCTTGTACGATCTGGGTCGTCATACGGTGGCGTTTGAGTTGCGCGTAATTGGTGGCGCTCACGACGAGTTCGAAGGTGAACGAAACGGTCTCGAACGCCCGATCCACCTTATCCCAGCAGGCACGATGGGCAAGAGAAAGGCGTATGAGTTCACGCCGTTCCTCCGGCGGCATGGTCGCTACACGGGCCACCGCCGCCTCATAGGGACCACCTCCATAGGCGAAGAGGATCGCCGCGCAGAGTCGGCCATCGGGATCGGGGTCGTGCGTGACAAGCCGCACCGGCACATCGGAAGCGAACCCCAGACCCTGCGCGATCGTTACCTGTCGGCGGATCGTCTCCGGCCGTTCGCTATCGTAGGGCGTCGGTCGGGTATATTTGATGATGGAAGGCGACAGTGCCGCGACCTCACGGTAGAGCGCCTCGGCGAGGGCGCGTACCTCGCTGCGCCGGTCGGCACGGAGGCGCCGGAGTAGGTGCTCCAGTTCTCGCGCGTTCACCGTCATGCCGAACTGCGTCGCGGTGGCGAGGCTTACCACATAGCGGGCATCCTCTTTCGCCCAGCCGTCCACCGTCCGTTCACCGTTCTTTTCAGCAAGACGGTGAGCATGCTTTTTGAAGAGGTGCTCACGGAGAGCCCGGTAGAGTGTCCGGTAGGTTTCGTTCTGAAACGCGACCGCCGCATGAAACTCTCGTCCCAGCCCCGTTGCGATGATACCGGGCGGCGTCACGAAGTCGCCATCGAGGGTGATGTATCGCTGCGACTTCTCGGTGTAGGCGGCGAGCCGGAACTGCTGGACCGCCTCGGCGGCGAGGCGCGAGACACCGATGATGTCGAGATTGAAAACGGCATGTTCGGCAACTGACGCGTGGCCGAGTCCGAAGATGATCGTTTCGTTGGATTTGCGCGCCTTATCGGTCGCGGTGCGCGACTCGGCGCGCAACTGCTCGATGTCACGCGGATCGCGCGAAATGCGGGCATAGGCCGCCGAGAGCGTCTCGGGCGTCACATTGTCGGCCTCCCAGCGGGCACGATCCTTGAGATCCCTTAGTATCTCGGCATCAACATTGTATCCTGCCAGAACCACCTTCATACGGATCTCTCCCGTCGAACGGCAAAGTATAGCGTACTGGCCCATCAACGCAAGGAAAGGCGTTCCTTTGTCCTTGACACGCTCTTGGGGGTCGCTTATAGTCGTTTCACGAAAAATACCCTGTGGAGGATCCTATGGCGGAGCGGAAGTTCAGGTTGGTTACTCGAAGCGATTTCGACGGGCTCGTATGCGGCGCCATCTTCAAGGAATTGGGGCTCATAGACGAAGTGCTCTTTGTTCATCCCAAGGACATGCAGGACGGCCTCATCAAGATAACCGATCGCGACATCACGACCAACCTCCCCTATGTCGAAGGGGTTCACCTCTGCTTCGACCATCACCTCAGCGAGACGATCCGCGTCACGATGCGCCGCTCGAACCACATCATAGACCCCGACGCGCCGAGCGCCTCGCGCGTCGTCTATAACCACTACCATGGCAAGAAGACCCTACCGCGCATTACTGAGGAGATGATGGCAGCGGTGGATAAAGCCGATGCCGCGCAGTTCACCATCAACGAGATACTCAACCCTGAGCGCTGGGTGCTTCTCAACTTCCTCATGGATCCGCGCACCGGCCTTGGACGGTTCCGCGACTTCCGCATCAGCAACTACGATCTCATGATGCTCCTCATTGACCTCGTCCGCGAAAGATCCATCGAGCAGATACTCGAACACCCCGATGTGAAGGAGCGCAGCGTCCTCTACTTCGAACACCAAGATCTTCACCGCGCGATGATGCAGCGCAACGCCAAGGTGAGCCGTAACCTCGTCAAAGTGGACCTCACCCGCGAGACGGTCATCTATGCCGGGAACCGTTTCGTCATCTACGCGCTCTTCCCCTACTGTAACATCAGCCTCACGAAGATGTGGGGGGTGCGGAAAGAAAAGGTCGTCTTCAGCGTCGGCAAATCCATATTCAACCGCACCTCGAAGACGAACATCGGAGAACTCATGCTCAAGTATGGGGGCGGTGGACATCGCAACGCCGGGACCTGTCAGATAGAGCCGGAACGGGCCGAAGCCGTCGAGAAGGAGATCGTCGAGGCGATACTGAAGGACGGTTGATTCGCGTCGCTGGGAATAACAGGACGAGATTCGTTGTTTCTACGCTTGTAGTTTAGTTACGCAAGAGAGGGAGCACCACGATGACCACCGCGACACTCACCGAACAGATAAAGCAGGAAGCAGCCAAGATACGCGCCTTGAAAAGCGAGATACAGAAGATCATCGTCGGGCAGGACGAGATGGTGGACGCCCTCATCATGGGCATCATCGCCGACGGCCACATCCTTCTGGAGGGCGTTCCCGGCCTCGCCAAAACGACCAGCGTGCGTGCCTTCGCAGCGGCGTCCGACCTCGAGTTCAAGAGGATACAGTTCACGCCCGATCTGCTTCCCGCCGACATCATGGGAAGCCGCATCTTCAACATGGAGAAGCGCGAGTTCGAGGTGAAGACCGGTGTCATCTTCGCCAATGTCATCCTCGCCGACGAGATAAACCGCGCCCCGGCAAAGGTGCAGTCGGCGCTTCTCGAGGCAATGCAGGAGCGGCAGGTGACGATCGGCGACAAGACCTTCCCGCTTCCCGATCCGTTCATCGTGCTCGCGACCCAGAACCCCATTGAGCAAGAGGGCACCTATCCGCTTCCCGAGGCGCAGGTAGACCGGTTCATGTTCAAGGTGCTCATCAGCTATCCTTCGCGCGAAGAGGAGATGCGCATCATCGAACGGCACGAACGGCGTGAGTTCGATCAGCGACTGGCCAAGATCGTGAATCGCGAGACGATCAAAACATGGCGCACCATCGTCGACAACCTTTACACCGACGAGCGGATCCGCCGGTATGCCGTCTCGCTCGTTTTCGAGACCCGCGAGGCGCGAAAGAACGATCTGCGGAACCTCATCGAGGTCGGGGCGAGCCCCCGCGCGAGCATCTACCTCGTACTGGCCGCCCGCATCCGCGCTTTCATGGAAGGGCGCGCCTTCGTGACCCCCGACGATGTCAAAGAGGTCGCCTATCCGGTGCTGCGCCACCGTATCATCCCGAGTTTCGAGGCAGAGGCCGAGAAACTTTCTACCGACGAGATCATCCGTCGCGTCCTCGAACAGGTCGAAGTGCCCTGAGCATCATGCTGCAGGAAGAACTCCTCAAACAAATACGCCTCATCGACCTCAGGGTCCGTCGGCAGGTCGAATCGTCCCTGCAGGGGTCCTACCACTCGCTCTTCAAGGGACATGGACTCGAATTTCAAGAGGTGCGCGAGTACGCCGACGGCGAGGATGCGCGGCTCATCGACTGGAATGTAACGGCGCGCATGGCAAAACCGTTCGTGCGTGTCTATCGGGAAGAACGCGAACTGACGGTGCTCGTCATCGTGGACATCTCGGCTTCGACCCGTTCCGGGCGCGCGTGGTCGGCGCGCGAGGTCATGGCGACGCTCGGCGCCGCACTCGCCTTTTCGGCGATACGCAACGGCGACAAGGCTGGATTGCTCCTTTTCAGCGACCGCATCGAGGAATACATCCCGCCGCGCCGCGGCCGCAACCATCTTCTCACCATCATTCGGGCGCTCCTTGCCACGACGCCTCACGGGAAAGAGACGCATCCTGATGTCGCGTTCCGCTTCGTCACCAAGGCGCTCAAGAAACGGTCGCTTCTCTTCTTTCTTTCCGACATGCAGTTCCCCGGGCTTCCAGAGAGCGCTGCCCTTGCCGTGCGCCGGCACGAGATGATCCCCATCGCCGTCTTCGATCGTCTCGACTACGACACATTCCCTTGGGGAGCGGTCCGGGTCCGCGATCCCGAGCGGAACGGCTCCCGCATCGTTGACTTCGCTGCGGCTGCGGCATCGTCGTGGCAACGGTTCCGAGAGGACAAGAACGATGCGTTCCGTCGTCTCGACGCGCCTCCCCTGTGGGTCGAGAATCGTCCCGACTTCATCAACGACCTCGTCGTGGGATTCAAGCGGCTCGCCCGGGAGAGACGACGATGAGGCGCGCGGCACTCGCGAACATCTTCCTTCTTCTCGCCGCCTTCGCGATCCACGCCGAAACACTGACCCCTACCCTCGAGAAAAGTACGCTCTTCTTCGGCGAACCGGTGACGCTCCTCATCCCGGTCGCCCCCGGGGAAACGCTTCGCGCCACCGTAAAAGAAGAGGACAAGAACTTCGCCGTCATTCGTACCGAACCAGCTGATGGAAAGATACGCATCGTCCTCTCGGCGCTCGAGACCGGATCATTCACGACGCCGCCCCTCATCCTCTTTGTCGATGGGAGATCCTACGAAATCGCACCGGTCGCCGTGACCGTCACCCCCAATACGACCGAGGCCGACACGAGCCTCCGCGATATCAAGCCGCCGGTGAAGGCCTTCGAGACCGACTATACGCTCCTGTGGGTGCTCGGGGCGATCACCGTCGTCGCCCTTCTCCTGTTCCTGTTCTGGCGCCTCTCGAAACGACGGCGGCGCGAAGCGACGATCTCGGCGAGCGAGAAGACCCCGTACCAAGTGGCCCTCGAGTACCGGCGCCGTGCTGAACAGCAACTTCAGGAGATGGACTACGAGGCCTTCGCCGACACGGTGACGGCGGGATTGCGCCATTACCTTGAACTCGTGAAACACCGTCCCTTCCTCGAGATGACGACGGGCGAGATACGGCGTGTCCTCAAGAAAACCGATATCTCGGCCGAAGAGGCGGAGCGGATCGTCGCCTTCCTCTCCGATGCCGACCGCTTCAAGTACGCCGACGAGCCCCTTTCGAGCGACCGCTTTTCGGCTCTTCTCGACGAGTTCTCTCGCATCGTGGACAAGATCGAACGAACGCGGAGCGTCTCGACCCTGCCGGGGAACGGCTAACCGTCCTTCTGACACAGGCGAGCAAGGTCCTCGAAAAAGGCAGGGTACGATTTGGCGACCGCGGAGGCGCCGCGTATCGTGATCGGGCCAAACCGAAGCGCCGCTATCGCCACCGCCATGGCGATGCGGTGATCACCACGGGCATCGAGGGTTACCGTTCCATTGTTTGGCCGCACCGCGAGTGACGGAATCACAAGGTCATTTCCTTCTATTTGTATCTGTGCTCCCATTTTGGAAAACTCTTCTTGAAGCACCGTCGCACGATCGCTCTCTTTGTGGCGAAGGCGGGAAACGCCGGTGAGCCGCGAGACGCCGGAAGCAGTGAGCGCAAGCGCCGTGAGCACGGGGAAAAGGTCGGGCGCATCGGTGAGATCGACAGTGAATGAACGGAGCGGCCGCGCGGTGATGGTAATCTTTCCCTGCCCGCATTCCACCCGAGCACCTGCCTCACGCAACACCTCGAGCACGAGGCTGTCAGCCTGTCGAGAAGGAATCGAAAGCCCCTGCACGGTGACAGTTCCCGCGACCGCACCTGCCACGAGCAACGCCGCCGCGCTCGACCAATCACCTTCCACCACATAGTGACCGGGCCGGTACCGCTGGCCTCCCGGAATGATGAACCGATCGCCCTCTTCCCATAGTACGGTGATACCGAACGAGGCGAGGACATCGAGAGTCATCGCCACATAGGGGCGGCTCGTGAGACCGGCGACCGTAAGTACCGAATCTTTCTCGGCACAGGGAAGCGCCATGAGAAGGCCGGTGAGCCCCTGAGAACTGATGCTTCCATCCACCACGGCTTCTCCGCCTCGCAACGGACCATGCACGGTGATCGGCGGAAAACCGCCGGCCGTCTCGCACCGGGCGCCGAGCGTCGCAAGCGGCGCCACCAGCATCGAAACCGGTCGTTTGAGAAGCGATCCCTCTGCAGTAAGCCGCACCGATTGGTCGGCAAGCGCAGCGATTGGAGCGAACATCCGGAGTGCCAGTCCCGACTCACCACAGTGAACGGGCGTACCCGAGGGGACAAGACCGCCACGTATGACAAGCCTCTCCTCCTGATGAGATATGACCCGTGCACCGAGGGCGACCGCAGCACCGAGCGCCGCGCGCGTATCGTCACACAGGCCCCCGGCGGTTAGTACTGTCTCGCCGGCGGCAAGAAGCGCCGCCGCGGTCGCGCGCTGAAAGTAGCTCTTCGAGGGGGGAGCAGTAACGGCGCCGTTGACCGTCCCCGGAACAATAACCACCGGAGTATCGTCCACGCTCATGACGCCCCGCTACTCGGTAACGACAGTAAACGGGCACTGAGGATCGTCTTCAAGAGGATCCCCTCCCAGTGCCGCGACGAGTGCCCGACATCCGACACACCCTTCATAGCCGCATTTTCCACACGATTTTCCCTTCAATCGGGACACAACGACCATCGGATCATAGGTGGCGAGCCGGTCGAGCACCACCGTCATCGGATCGCGGGGAATTTGCGCCACCGCATGGGGAAAACGCCGACACGGGTACACGGAACCGTCAGGCATGAGCGCCATCGAAGAGCGGCCGAGATTGCAGAGCGCTCCGCGGAGCGGCTCCTCGCCGCTAGCGGGGTTGGTAGTAACCCAAAAGGCACGGTAGGGCAGAAGGTCACGCCACTCGGCGTCGCTGCCGGTCTCGCGGCAAATCGCTTCAAGCACCGCGCGCCACTCTAGCGGTCGGAGAACCTGCGCCACATCACGGCCCTGAGCAAGCGGCACATAGCGCTCGAAGATGACGCCCGCGACGCCGAGCGACCGGGCAAGCGCGCAGATCCCCGGAACGGCATCGGCGTTCGCGCGTTGGAGCGTCGCCATGAGGACGACCGGTTTTCCCGTCGCCACGAAGCGAGGGATGTTCTCCATCGCCGCAGTAAAGTGGCCGACGCCACGGATCGCATCGTTCACTGTCGGCTCATGCGACTCGAGAGATATTTTCATCATCGAAAGACGATCGAGCGACGTAATACCGCGCAGGACGCCATCGTCGCATACGGTCCCATTGGTGATGATGTTGAGTTCGCCGAGGTTCGAAAAGCGAGACAGAGCCGCAAGGAGATCGAAGATGCCGGGAAAGACGAGCGGCTCACCGCCGGTCACATTCACCGACACTTCTCCGGAAAAGAAGGAGAAGACATGCTCGGCCATGGCAACGAGCGCCTGCAGTGACGGCTCCCGCGACGCATCGAAGCGTTCCTGATAGCAGTGCCGGCACCGCCGGTTACAGCGGTCGGTAATATGCCACTGAAAACCGAACGATCCTTCTTCCTTCGGCCAGTTCTCCCGACACACCGGTACATGCTCCATTTCAGCCAGTCGTTCACGGCGCTTACTGTAACGCGAGAACACACAAAAGCAACCACCCCGATGGACCATCCGAGGAAGATTTTTTGACAACAGCACTGTTTTTCGGAAAATAAAACATTGTCTGATGGAGAGTCCTATGGAAAGCGAGCGAAAATTCCGGCTGGTCAACGACGAGCGGATCTACACCTTCGAAGAGATTGCAGAAAAGATTCTCTCCGCAGAAATTTCGTGTGACACCCTTATCTGGGAGCCGGCACTTCCCAACTGGGTGAAGGTCTGCGATTATCCCGATTTTACGGAAGTGCTCGCCGAGCGGGAGCGTCTCGCCCAAGAGGCGCTTGCCAAGGCGATGGGCACCGATAAAGAGTCGATCGAACGAAAAGAGATGAGATCCCTCTTCGAGGATGTCGAACGCGAGAAACAGCGCCTTGCGTTCTCTCATACTCCATGGCTTCGCTGGACGGTGACCGTGTTCGCCTGCACCGCGATGATCGCATCGACCGCCAAGTTCCTCTATACGCTCTTCTACACCACGGAAGGACAACAACTTCTCGGGACCGTCATTGAAGACGTGCCGGAAGAAACGATAGATATCGAAAAGGTTCGCATGGCATCGGGCGTTACGAAGCTCGACGAAGTGAAGGGCATCACCATCAAGAAGGTCGAGAAGAAGCAGGAAAAGGACCTTCTTGCCGTGGTTATCGCCGAAATGAAAGCTGAGGAAGATGCCGAAAAGAAACAAGCCTCCGCTCCGAACGCCACCGCAAAGGAGGAAAAGAAAAAACTGGTCAGTCTCTTCGACAAGGTCTCTGACGAGGAAGTGGAGCAGTTCCGCCGCGCGCTTCTCGCAAAGACCGGCTATAGCGGCTCGAAGAACGCTATCGTGAAGGACAATGCCGCAAAAATGGCGGCGCTTCCCGAGGAACTCTCCTCGAAACAGGTCGCAGCGGTCGTCAAAGAACACTCGAACTCGACCATCGCCTACTGTTACAACAAGTCGCTCAAACTCGATGCCTCGCTTTCAGGTAAACTCGAGGTGACCGTGAGCGTCCTCGGTAATGGCCGCGTCGCCAAGGTCGAGACCACCACCCAAAAGTTCAAAGGAACCAACCTCGAGCGCTGCGTGAAGGACCTCATAAAGAAAAAGTGGGTCTTTCCCGAATTCAATGGGACCGTGACCGAAGTAACAATACCGTTCGTGCTCTCGTCCGAATGATCCGTTCCGCAGGCAATAACGGAGAAACACTGAGCATGTCGGCGCACCTCAATGACGAACGAGAACTCGTTGCTGCGGCACGTGCCGGTGACGTGCGCGCTTTCGAGACACTCGTGCGACGCCACTATGCGACGCTCTACCGTTTTGCTCTGGGAATAACGCATGGAAACGAGGCTGAGGCAAGCGATCTTCTCCAGGAGGCGCTCGTCAAAGCCTTCCTCGCGATGGGCTGTTTCGAGGGAAGATCGAGTTTCCCTTCATGGCTCTGGCGCATCATTCGGAACGAATATACCGACCACCTCCGGCGAACCCATGGGGAATCTACCCCAATCGACCAGATCGAACACCTTCCCGATCATAGCGAAGACCCTGAAGAGGCCGCCCTCGCCGAAGAACGGCGACAGATACTCTGGCGCCTGCTCGCCGCCTTACCGGAGATCTTTGCCGACGTCATCATCCTCGTGGAGATCATGGGCCTCTCTTACGAAGAAGCAGCCGAATATCTTGGGATTCCGATTGGATCGGTACGGAGCCGTCTTTCCCGAGCCCGCGAGCGACTCGCCAAACTGGCGGCACAAGAACGGGAACTTTTTACGCGGCTGGCGCGTCTTACGGAACGAGGAGGTCGGGTATGAAAGACGAACGAAAAAATCAGGCGGAACGGCTCGTCGCCGACCTCCTTTCTTTTTCGAAGCTCCCCCAGAAACCGCTTCCCGACGATTTCGAAGCGACACTTCATCGGCGGCTCGTCGAAGCGGCGGCGACACATCCTCGACCGAAACAAGAAAGCAGTTTCCGCCTCATGATGCGGCCGCTCTTCATCGCAGGAGCATTCACCGCTGTGTTCTTTCTGGGTCTCATGATCGGGCGGATGCTGCCCGCTCCCCGCACTGTCGAACCTGAGCAGATACCGCTCGCTGATCGGAGCACTCCGACACCGGCACCAGTGGTTGCCGCGAAGACAGTGGTCCAGCGCGGTGAACCGGTCACCATTCGCCTTGTGTACGAATCGGCGAAAGATATTGAAGAGGTACGCTTTACCGTGGTGCTCGATGAGGGGGTTCGTTTCCGCGCGAACGATCCCGATATCGCGTCACAGCGCGAATTGGCATGGAAAGGATCGCTCACCGCAGGACGCAACGAGATACCAATCGTCGTGACGGTGGAAGAGGCGGGAGAACGCACCATTCGCGCCCTTGCCCAATTCAACGGTACCACACTCGAACAGGTGGTCACCCTCGTCGCCAAGGAGACTCCTCATGCGTAGCCTCGTCCTCATAGGGTTCTTTTTCCTTCTCTTCCCGCTCTTCCCTATCACGGCGGGCGATCCGGCAGTGGTTACCCCTTCGACCGAGATCGAGCCGGGAAAGGAGGTCCCCGACTGGGAAGCGCGCTTCCAAAAGCGGGAGGAAAAGAAAGAGGACAAAGAGCAACGCAGGGAAGTGAGAAAAGAACGCAAGCGCGACGAAGCGGACGAAAAGCGCGAACAAAAGAAAGAACAGCGCCGCGAGATGCGCAAAGACCATCGCGAACACCGGTAGGAACCGATTCTCATGCCGTTCCGCGCTCTGATACGATCTTTCATGCTTATCGTGTCTCTTATCTGCTTTTCCCCTCTCCTCCCTGCTGCATCACTCGAAGGAGACATCGCGTTCGGGGGTTCCTACAACACCAACGCAGGACTTCTTTCGTCGGATGAGCTTGCGGCGGCAGACCGCGTCGCCCGAACGAACCGCGCTTTCGGCGCCGATCTCGACGCCCTGCTCTCCCTCTCGTTCACCGACCTTTTCGCTATCGAATACTCCCTTTTTACCACCGTTACGCCGCCCGACATCACCTCCTCGTTCTGGTATCACTCACTCGCCTTTTCGTTTTCACATGAACTTACGGAGGTAGACATCGAGTACGGCATCGAGGTTGGTCATCTCATGATCGGTTTCGAGAATCGTACGATCGATCCGCAACTGTTCCTGAATCTCTTCTGGTACGCCGACGACCACCTTTCCTACTACCTCACATCTTCCCTCTCCTATGTGGTTGGACTTTCCGAGACCTACGACTATTTCACGGCGCCGGGTGGCCGCATCGAGAACGGTATCTACTGGTATCCGGTCTCCGAGAATCGCAGTTTCCTTTCACTCGGCATCGGAGAACGGCTTTTTTTCTTCGGTGAGGAGTATCTCGCCCCCGAGGAGGATCTTCCGCCGGTGTGGTCACAGCACGGTTTTTCCGAGACCTATGCTCGGCTCAAGGGGAAATTCTTCTACGAAGGATTCAGCGCTGAGGCGGTAGCACGCTACGGCCTTTTCTACTACCTTGCCAACGACCGCTGGACCCTCAAGGGAGGTACTTATACGAAGCGGCGTATCGATCACACGATCCGACTGAAAGCAACGATCGAATACCGTTTCACCGATTTCTTTTCTCTCCTCGGCTACTACCAGTACCAGCGCCTTTTCTCCTCGATAGGAACCGAACCGACCGACTACCACGACCTTTCCTACGATCAGCACCTCGCGGGAGCCATGGTGCGATTCGTGTTCTAGGTCGCTCCTAGTAAAATCTTCTCAAAAAGAAGGGCGGGCCCGAAGGCCCGCCCGCATCGAGGCAGGAGGCACATAACCGTTACAAGGTTCCGGTAAAGAAGGTGCGGAGCTCTTCGACGAGCGGGTTGCCGTCGGTCCCGTGGACACCTTTCGTAACGACCACGCCGTACCGCACGCCCGGCGCAAAGGTACTGGTAGCGGTGAAGCGGACGACCGGGTAGCCGTCCACCGTTTCAAGGGTAAAGGCGCCCGCCAGTACGACACCGGTCTCGACTTCGTAGATGAAGATGGTCGTTTCGTCGGCCGTGAGCATGTCTATCGCCTCGGAGAAGTAGAGGTCTATCACCTGCCCGCCCGCAAGGTCTATGTCGGCACAGAGCGGCACGGGTCCGAGATCGTCGCCACCGACGGTATCGAAGGCACTCGTGAAATCGGCGCCAAGCATGTTGCCGGCAAGGTCAGCAACTGTCCCCGCAACGGTGAGCGTGTAGACGGTCTCGTCGTGGAGATCGTTCGGGAGCGGGACGAAGGTGATGCGACGGTAGGAGTAATCGAGCGCCAGACAGCCAAACACGTCGTCCTCGGCATCGGCACCGCAGGCAGGCGGGGTGTCGCGGGTCACCCGGAACGATCCGTCGCTGGAGGTGGTGCTCCGCGTAATGGTCGCCACCCCGAGCGGCTCGCTTGCGGCAATCCGTACGGTGGCGTTCACGCTGACACCGGCCGCGAAGTTGGCGGGAGAAACCGAGACGATCACCGGCGGCGTCTCTTCGACCTCGAACGAAACGGAGTAGGGAGCCGCGAGCGCGTTGCCGGCAGTATCAGTGATGCCGTCCATGGTGAGCGTGTAAGGATTGCCATACGAAACAAGCGGTGCGTTCGGTCTGATAACCACGAGCGTGTTCGTCACGCTGATCGTGGCGCCTATTGCCGTCCCATCGGTATCGGTGAGCGTCACGGTACTCCCCATCACGAACGAGGCAGGATCGACCGGTTCATTGAAAGAGACCATAAGCATCGTCCACGAGGCGATACCGGTCGCGCCGGCAAGAGATATCCATGCACCCGCCTCGTCCTGCCCGAGAGCGCCGGCAACGGTGGGCACCGTGGTCTCGACCGTATAGTTCCGCACATCGTCAGGGTCGGTAGAAGCGATCGTGTAGATGTTGGCGATCTGGTTCTTGCGGATCGTCAGTCTGACATCACCGGCACCCGCCCTCAGGAAACGGGTCGGATAGATCTCGGCGATATTACCGCTCTGTTCGGGAACAAAGTAGAGGGTAAAAGGCACCTGATCGATGAGCCGCCACGAGAGGCCACTCTGATCCGCCGCGAACGGTCGATCGAGGATCGCGTGCGTCTCGTCCACGACCGTCACGATGGTGCGGCGACCGTTGTTCCCCGCCGTTCCGGAGCCGTAGGTCTCGATGACTTTCCCCTCGTCGCCAGCGGCGAATGTTCCTGCGGTCCCAACGGTGAACGAGGGGCTTCCCGCCACCACGGTACCGTTGGTACCTGACTTATTAATTTGATCAAGATATACCGAGTACTCGTTGATACTCGCCGGTGCCATACTGTACCTGTGGTTGGAGCCGCCGTCAGGCCATTTGATGGTAAAGTGCTGATCGCCCCTTACTACGCTTCCGTCAGCCGGCGAAATGTTGAGTGTCCCATTAGGGGTGATGGCCGTCGTTGCGGGAGCATTACCGATGTCTCCCCATGTCTTCGAAGCGGCGATGACCGGGTTGCCCCGGTAATCCCATACGCCACTCGTCACCGAGAGGGTCGCGTCAACCGCCCCATTGACGAGCGCCGGCATCGGTATCACCATGAAGCTCAGCGGCTGGCTCGAATTCACCGCGAACAGCGCCGAGTTGATCTCCGATCCCTGCACCAGATAGATCGTCTCGTGGGTCAGACTATCACGATAGAGGGCTCGCGACGAGATGATGAGTGGATTCTCAAGGACATTGGTCGCCGGTGCATCGGGCGAGAAGCGGAGATGGGTCTCGGGACTCGTGTAGAAGAGGTACCGCGAGATGCCGGCGAAGGGGTTACCGTTCGCGGCGCGCAGGAAGATCGAGGTATTGCGGTAGGTACGTCCCTTGATGATGAGCCGGTGGTAATCGCGATCGTCGGTGATGCGCCACCGGATGTCGCTTTCACCGACGGCGAAGGTGGTGTCGGTGGTGAGGGTGTTCGCTGCCTCGTTCACGCCGGTGATGAGAACTCGCCGCGTGTTACCCGACTGAAGACCGTAGAGGAAGAGGTACTTGCCCAGATCACGGTAGGTCGCGACCCGGTAGTTATCGCTGGTCGTCGGTATCGTGACCACATTCGATCCCGCCGTCACCGAGGCATGGAAACCGAGGTAATCGCTGTGATGTATCAGTTCCTTAGCGTGGGTCACATGGATCTCGGTGTCCTCGTTCTCGACGGTGATCGTAAGATCGGCGGGGTTCCAGTAACGCGCCCAGTTGAGATCGGTCACCGAGGCGCTGAAGGTGACGCCGCTCAGCGTGACGGTCCGATCGTCGATGACCGTTTCGATGAGGTAGAGCCCGTCGTTCTCTTCCGTGCCGAAGATCTCTATCATCTTGCCTTCGTCGCGCCCGAGGAGGAAGGTGCCCCGCTTGGCGACGGCAAATTGAGAGGATGCGGCGGTCACCGCACCGTCGATCCCCCGATCGTCCTCGAGGAGAAGGGTGTCGCCGTTCGCCGAGGTCGGGTCTATCTTTTCACGGAAGGAAATGACGAATTCGGCATTGACCGGAACCTCGTCGGCACCGCTCAGGTTGGTGAGCCCGACGACCGCGTTGCGGTACTTGACGCTGAGGATCGCGATGCTCGGCGGCGTCGAGAAGGTGTGCAGGAATTCGTCGCCGCCACTCATCGCTTCCACATGGAGCGGGTTGTCGTTCCAGTTCGCGTTGCGGATGTAGGTAGAGACATGAACGGTGAACTCGGTGTTGAGCGGCAGGGAGAACTGGGGATCTCCCGACTTCTCGCCGCACGAGTAGAGGGCATAGATGTCGGGAGTGAAGGTGGCGACGGTGCACCCCGCATTGGTGCTTGTGTCACAACCGATATTCCATGTTATCGTTCCGGGAACGACTGTCGTTCCACCGAACTCGTTTTCGTAGGTGACATAGAAGGTGCCGCCGTTCACCGAGGCGACATCCACGTCCTCGCGGAAGTAGGCGTCGATGGTGAGCGCATCGAGGTCGTCGCTATTGTTGACCACCACATAGAGGAGCAGACCGGCGGTGCCGGTGTGGAAGGTGGAGGTATAGAATCCGGTGAGCGTGCGTCCATCTATGTCCTGGATGTCCCGCGAGACGACCACTGTGTAATCGCTGTCGGGCATGAGCGTACTCTTCGGTTTGAGCGTCGCCACCGTCTCACCAGCGGTCCACTGGAGGTCTATCTCTACTGCCAACGGGTCGGAACAGTCGTACTGAACGCCCGGCAACAGGCAGATGTTGGGGACGATGCCATCGGCGTCGGCGCCAAGGTCACTTTCGACGCTCGCCGTATTGACCGGCGCGCTGAAGGTGACGGTCGGCATCACATCGAGCGGCACACCGTTCGCGCCGTTGGGAGGATAGATGAAAGCCACGAATTCACCTTGCTTGGCGGTGTGGAACGAGAAGGTGTAGGCAGGCGACGCGATGCACCCGTCATCGCTCGTGTCACCGGGCGTCTTGTCGGGAGAGCAGACGCCGTCGGCGCCGCCATCAATGGTCACCGTATAGTCGGTGTCGTAGCAGAGCGCCTCGGGGTCGCAGTCTGCATCGTCCGGCGCGATCTGTATCGTCACCGAGGCCGGATCGGCACAGGTTATCGTCGCGGCGAGTTTCTGATTCGGATCGCTCGTCGTTCCCTTGTTGACGAAAAGGGTGGCGTCGGTGATCGTGGCACAGGCGGCCGGCTGGTTGAAGGTGATGATGATCGGCAGGTCGGGATCGAAGGCGGAAGAACCGGCGGCGTTCGAGGAAACGACAAAGAGCTTGTCGAGGTGCTCAGTGCCGAACCCAAACGCGAACGGCGGTACGAGGTATCCCTGCGTCGGGTCGTTGGGATTGACCGCTCCACCTGCCGCTCGCTCGTCTCTCACATCGCTCGTGAGATAAACGAGGAAGTCGCGGCCGTAGCCGAACTCGGCGTCGGCGGTGAAGGTGACGGTCGCGTTCCCCGGAATGCAGTCCCACGAACCGCCCACCGGATCGCCCGGAGCGACCGGGTCAGTAACGAAGGTGCCATCATCGTAGGTGACGAAAATGTTCTGGTCGTTTATCGTCGTGCAGTCTGGGGCATAGTTGAAGGTAACCGTTATCTGGGTCGCAGTGTGCGGCACATCGCGATTGTCGTGGGCCGGCGAGGTTGCGATAACGCGCAGTTCTTCGAGCCGTTCCACCTCAATGAGGAACTTCGTCTCGAGCGAATGTTGCCCGCCGCGTACGGTGGCGCGATCCGATTTCACGACATTCGCCGTCGGATCGTCGGAGCCCGGTATCGTGACGCGGATGAGCGTGCCATACTGATAGGGCGTTTCAGGCGTAAAGGTCATGAAGATGTCGTCTCCGATGAGCTCGGCGTTCACCGGCGCATCGTCGGCATTGTAGGTAAGCGTCCCCGCGATTGGACCGTGAGCCGGGTCGTTGAGCGGATCGGCAAGACCGGTGACATCCTCGACGATGACCGTCTCCCCAAGCACCGCCGACGACTGGCGAATCCCTTCAGAGAAGCCAACGATGATGGTATCGGTGCGCGGTATCGTGAAGTGGCCGCTGCCAGTGCCGATGGTGACCACGCCGAGCGGCGGCGGATCCATCGTCGAATAGCGGAAGGTGTAGCCGCCGCGGAGGTGCCCCATGAGCGGATCGGCATGTTCGTTGACCAATTTAGCCTCGGGGGTCGCCACCGCATCGGTAAGCGTCACCACCACATCACGGCTATACTTTATCGGCGTATCGGGGACAATGGTGATCGAGGTGTCGCCCTCTGCGCAGGCAGGAGTTATCGTTGCCGGGATCGCAGCACCAGGCACCTCAGGATCGGTCGTATCGAAGGCAAGGGTGACCGTCGTCCCCAGAACAAGCGTTGTGCAATCAACCGCTCTATTGAAATTGATGGTAATGGAACCATCTATCGGCTTGCCTTTCTCGCCATCGCCGGGGAAGGTTCCAGTCACGATGAGGTCAGGCGTGGTCTCACTCTCGAAGAGATAGGTGGTCGTGATCGGCAACTGGCCGCCGCGATCGGTTGCACGGTCCGATTTCACGACATTCGCCGTCGGATCGTCGGAACCGGGCCAGACCACGCGTACCACAGTACCATACGGAAGCGGTTCCGCCAGTGTGAAGGTAACGACATTATCATCACCGATGAGAGAGGTACCGAGCGGCGCATCGTCAGCGTTGAACGAGACTGATCCGACAATGGGACCATGTGCCGGATCATGCAGCGGGTCGGCAAGACCAGTGACATCCTCGACGATGATCGTCTCTTCAGGAATCACTGTATCCTGAGCGACCCCCTCCGAGAAGGTGAACACGAGCGTATCGGTGCGCGGCATCGGCAGGATACCGGATCCCGTCGTCGCCGATACTATCGAGAGAACGAGCGGATCCTGCATTCGGAAGAGGTAGGTGAGCGTCACCGGCAACTGACCGCCGCCGTCGGTCACGCGGTCGGACACGACAAGGCCGGTGAGTGGATGCACCGTCTGGTCATCACCGCGGAGCGTGATGCGAATGAGACGCGAGTAGTCAATGACCGAAAGCGGCGTCACCCGAATGGTCGTGTCAGCACCGGTGAGATACCGGTCATCCCAGTGGATGGTGTCCCCAGCATCGCCTGCTGGATCACCGCCATTGTCAAGCCATTCGACTGTGCACGGGATCGCTACGGCATTATCTTCTCCCTCGGTTACATCTTCAATGAGAAGCGCACCGCCCTCGTCGGCCGCGATTTCTCCATCGCCGTCAACATCTATCTCGCGCTGTTTGACCCCTTCACTGAAAGTGATGACGAACGAGGTCGCATCTCCCGAGTCGGGCGCAGTCTCGCGGAGGATCTCCTCGGCAGCACCGGAGGGCGTTATCGAAACGACCGCCACGGCCGGCGGGTTCTTCGTCTTGAACAGCACCACGACCTCTTTGGGCAGAAAACCACCGCTCGCGGTGGCAACCGGCGTGCGTATCGCCGTGGTGAGCGTGAGGCGTACGAGACGCGAGTAGCCGAAGGGAGCCGCCGGTGTGATTGTGAGGATCGTATGGTCCTCGTTCCAAACGAGGCCGTCCTCCGCAGCAAGATCAACCGCCACCGCCGGATCGGCGGTCACATCTTCCACGATGAGACTTTCTCCCGCGACGACCGACGCCGGATCGACCGGATGGCTGAACACCACGCGGATCTCTCGGTACACGGAGGTATCCCACGCACCGGCCGAAGGAGTGGTATGGACTACCATGAGGTCATCGGGATCTATCGTCCGGAAGGTCGCCCGCACCTCAACGGCCAGCTCGCCTCCTTCCGAAGAATCGGTATCAGCCTTGCGGATATGTTTGGTGAGAACCATCCGGTAGGTGGTCGAGTAGCCGAAGGGAGAAGCCGGCGTAAAGGTCGCCGACTTTGTCGCCTCGTCATACGCGATCGTTCCCTCTACTTTGACGGGATTCTCGGGATCGGCGATATTCTCGATAAAAAAACCCTCTCCGTCGGTAACGGTCTCAGGGACTATCTTTTCCGAGAAGACCGCCGTCACTTTTGTGTCAAGTGCGACCTCGGCACTCCCATCATTGGGAGAGAGATACACCACCCGAAGCGGGTTATCGGCAACCACGACGAAATCCTTGTCGCCGCACCCGCCGACGAACAGCGTCGCCAGAACGGCAACTACCAGCAGAAGCGCACACGAGAGCGTTTTCATCGGAACCTCCCTCTATCTTAGTATGTGTACTTGTATCCCACGAGCACCATCGCTCCCCCGATATCGCCGACCTCTTTGTTGAGGTGCGGGTAATCGAAATCGAGGAAGAAACCGGAGTGACGATACTCGACCGTGACGCCGCCCCATGGCAGGAATCGGAACTCGAGGCCGGCATACACCACATAGCCGAAGGCGACATCCTCGGCAAAGGTGTTACCGCCGAAGAGGTCACCGTTCGAACGCGCCCAGACAGTAGAGAAACCGACGCCTCCGATGAACACGAGCCACTGGAGCGGCTTATCTATCTCCACGGCGGCACCCACGGTAACAGGTACCGAGTCTATGACCCACGAGTAGTCATACAGCCCTATCTGCGGGTCAACCTGCGTCCCTTCTCCCGAAAGGCGGTACCATGCGGCGTCAACGCCCACGGTGAACCACGGGTTCATCCACGGGAGAATGTAACGGACATCGAGGTGGGCGCCGAAACCGGGATTCACCCGGGCGATGGGCGCCGTCATATCGGCCTTGACCGCGACACTGACATAGTGAAGCGACGGTTGTTGCGACTCTTTGTCTTTTTTGACATTATCCTCTTCTCCCCCTTTTTTCTCTTTCTTCTCTTCTGCCAGCGGAGCAGCAGGAAGGGCGGTCGCGGGGGGTTCCTGCGGGCTTACCTCGCTCCCCGTTGCCGGGGCCACCCCGGAAGAGTCACTACTGGGCCCCGCCTCGGTCGTACTCTCTTGAGCAACCACGAAGAGCGGAATGACGAGAAATGACAGGAACGATAGCCTTCTCATCTGCACCTCCCCTCACTGCGCTGTTGTCGAGAAACGGATTATCACATCATCTCCGAGCGGAATGCCCCCCTTGTCGGTGATGGTACCCGCCACGAAGATCGTGTAGGTGTGGAGAGGAAGCAAGGGGCGATCCATCGTGAATCGAGCGGTCAGAGTATCCTCATCGTAGGAAACGCTACCGTCCGTGTCGCTCACGAGGAAGGTGGCCGGCGTGATGGTCGCTGCAGCCATCGGCTCAGAGAAGACGACCTCTATGACCGAGAGATCGGGTGCTACCGTTTCTCCGTCCGCAGGAGCCGAAGAAACAACTGCGGGTGGCGTCGCACGAATCGAGAAAGTAGAAACGAACAGTGTGTCCACGCCCCCGAGATCGAGGGGGATACCATCCTGGTCCTGTATTTGGCGTGTCACCTCCACGGTATAGGTCTTCCCCTCCCCAAACGCCGATGACGGGGTCGCCGTTGCCGAAAGTGCATCTTCCGAGACCGCCACGCTCGCCGCCACCTCCCGTCCCTCCGCGTCCTGAATGCGGAGCGAATAGGGAGTCACCGTCGTCGGATCAATGGGCCTCGTAAAAGTGACCGTCACCACCGCGTCGGATACGACATCAACGGCACCGTCAGCCGGCACCACCTCCGCGATCTGGGGAGCCACCGGATTCTCTTCGCCGGTCGGCGAATAGGGCGGCACACAGGCGATCAAAAAAAGAGAGAGCACTAACCACACCATACGGATCATAGCCTTTTTCCTCTTCATGGAACACCTCCCTCGAGGTCCTTCGCTGAAGAAATGAATACTCTCAATTGTAGGACGTTTCCAGAAAAAAAAAAGTTCCCTACTCCCTCGTCAAGGACCCGTCGGGAACTTTTCCTTTACTCTCTTCGTCTTATGGGCGTGACGAGTAACCGCCGATAAGGAAAAGAAAAAGGAGGATGCCATGAAAAGGATCGTCGTGCTTGTGGGGATCGTAGTGTTCATGTTGTCGCTCGGTCTTAAAGCTCAGGAAACGACCGAGCCGGTGAAGGAGCAGAAGAAGGTTGAAGAAAAACAGAAGGAAGAGACCAAGAACGCTGGCGAGGAACAGCAGCTCCGCGAGCGGGAACGGGTGCGCGAGCATCTAGGGACCGGCGAAGGGAAAGCCCCCGGGGATGAGAAAGCCATGGCCCGCGATCAGAAAGAGGAAAAGAAGGCTCTCAAAGAGGAACAAAAGGAACAGAAGCGCGAGATGAAGCAGGAACAGAAAGATGCCAAGAAGGAAATGAAAGAGGAGATGAAGGAAGAGAAGAAGGAGATGAAAAAAGAACAGAAAAAAGAGTGCAATGAACTGAAAAAACAGCAAAAGAAGGAACACAAGAAGGATTCCGACAAAGGTTCCTCCGAAGGGAAATAAGCCTTACCTTTTTCCCATCATCCTCTCAGTTGACAAATCTTCCGTGACTCCCTAGAATCGTTTTTCGTAACAAGAGTACCATAAACAGGAGGAATTCCCATGCTCGATCTCAAGTACATCCCGCAAGTTGACCCCGAAGTCGCAAAGATCCTCGAAGAGGAGGCAGAGCGGCAGGAATACGGTCTCGAACTCATCGCGAGCGAGAACTTCACCTCGCGTGCCGTCATGGAGGCGCAAGGCTCCATTATGACCAACAAGTACGCCGAGGGATATCCGGCGAAGCGCTACTATGGCGGATGCGAGGTGGTGGACAAGGTCGAGAGGTTGGCGCAACAACGGGCGTGCGAACTCTTCGGCGCCGAATACGCCAATGTCCAGCCCCATAGCGGCACACAGGCGAACATGGGAGTCTATTTCGCCGCGCTCAAGCCGGGCGACACCATCCTCGCGATGAACCTCGACCACGGCGGTCATCTTTCCCACGGAAGCCCTGCCAACTTTTCCGGGAAACTCTACAAGATCGTCCCCTATGGCGTTTCAAAAGAAACGGGACGCATAGATTACGATGAACTGGAGCGGTTGGCCGTTGAACACAAGCCGCAGATGATTGTTGCCGGTGCTTCAGCGTATCCCCGTATCCTCGATTTTCCACGGTTCCGCGCCATCGCCGACAAGGTGGGAGCGCTCCTTTGCGTCGACATGGCCCACATCGCGGGACTTGTCGCCGCAGGACTTCACCCATCACCGGTCCCCTATGCCGATTTTGTGACAACGACCACCCACAAGACGCTCCGCGGCCCACGCGCCGGGCTTATCCTTGCGAAGAAACAACACGAAAAGGCGCTCAACTCGGCCGTCTTCCCCGGCATGCAAGGCGGTCCGCTCATGCATGTCATCGCCGCCAAGGCGGTTTGCCTCAAGGAAGCGATGAGCCCCGCGTTTAAGGCCTATCAAGCCCAAGTTGTGAAAAATGCCGCGGCTATGGCCGACGAGTTCAAGAAACTCGGCTACAACCTCGTATCGGGCGGAACCGACAACCATCTCATGCTCGTCGATCTGCGGAGCAAGGGACGAACTGGCAAGGTGGTACAGACGGTGCTCGACCTCGCGCACATCACGCTCAACCGTAACATGGTTCCCTTCGACACCGAAAGCCCCTTCGTAACAAGCGGTATTCGCGTTGGCTCGCCGTTTATTACGACGCGCGGCCTGAAGGAAGAAGAAGCACGGCACGTCATACGCCTCGTAGACAAGGTCATTTCAGCGATTAAAACCAACGACATACCGAAGACCGGCGTTGACGAAACGGTCGTTCCCAAGGCGGTACTCAATGAAGTTGCCGCCGAGGTAAGGAAGATCTGCGACCGGTTCCCACTCATACGGAAGTGACAATGTCTTCCATCTCCCGTCCTCCCCGTCCCTCGTGGGACGAATACTTCATGGAGTTCGCGCGGCTCGCCGCGCGGCGTTCCTCATGCCTTCGACGCAGCGTCGGCGCAGTGCTCGTCTGTGACAAACGGGTTCTTGCTACCGGCTATAACGGCGTTCCCAGCGGAATTACCCACTGTAGCGAGACCGGTTGTCTTCGCGAAAAACTCAAGGTGCCCTCGGGTGAACGACACGAACTCTGCCGTGGCCTTCATGCCGAGCAGAATGCCATCATACAAGCAGCACATCATGGGATCCGCATCGAAGGATCGGTCTTGTACTGCACCACCCACCCGTGTGTCATCTGTACCAAGATGCTCATTAACGCTGGCATCACCGAGATCGTCTATGCCGAAGGCTATGCCGATGAACTTTCCGCCGAAATGCTCAGAGAGTCAGGCCTTGTGCTCCGCAAGTACGAGGAGAAAGCCCCGTGAAGTGCCCCTTCTGCGGAAGTGACGAAGACAAAGTAATCGACAGCCGCGCCATCAAAGACTTTACCGAGATCCGCCGGCGCCGCGAATGTGTCATCTGCGGTCGCCGTTTCACCACTTATGAGCGGATAGAAGAGATGATGCCGCAGGTGGTGAAAAAAAACGATGTCCGTGAACCGTTCGACCGCAACAAAATCGTGAGGAGTCTCGAGATCGCCTGCCGCAAGCGGCCAGTCTCGCAGGAACAGATAGAAAACATCGTCAAAGAAATCGAGCGAAACATTCAGGAGCTCGACCGGCGTGAGGTTTCATCGCAGGTCATTGGCGAGTTCGTGATGCGCCATCTCCGCAAGGTAGACAAGGTCGCCTACATTCGCTTTGCGAGCGTTTACCGCGAATTCAAAGATGTAGACGAGTTCATCGATCACGTCCAGGAACTGGAGAAAGAAGAACACTGACTCGCTAAAAACTCAGCGGGCACACCGGAAACCGTAAGAAACACCGGTATCATCTGCCGGTGCCCCGTAATGACCATAGGCAAGGAATTCGAACGCTTCGTTGTTTCCGACCATGAAAGATCCGCCGCGCTGAACACGATTCGCCGGATGGGACACGTCAACCCATGCACTGCCGTCGGTCGGCGCACCTTCGTAGGTATCGTGCCAGTCGTCTTCGACCCACTCCCAGACATTTCCCGCCATGTCATAGAGACCGAACGGGCTTTTCCCCGCCTCTTTGCTGCCGACCGACATCGCGAAACCGCTGTCGCACCCCCAATCGGAGTCACCCTCCATCACGACGGTATCACACGAAGGCCCCGGTGTATTGCCCCACGGGTACCACCGATCATCGGTCCCGCGCGCCGCGAATTCCCATTCAGCCTCGGAGGGAAGCCTCTTTCCCACCCATGCACAGTAAGCACGGGCACCATGCCAACTCACACAATTCGCCGGCATCGTATCGGACACCTCGGTGTTCCCGACCACACAGAAAGGATGTTCATCATCATAACCGACATAGCGGACCAAGGTTCCGGAATTCTTACATTCCCCTGCCGCCACGCAGGCTTCGAAATCCTTTTTGGTTACCTCATACACATCGATCTCGAAGGTTGCAACGGTTACCTCGTGACGCAATGTCGCATTGGCCTCGGCACAGTTGGGCATCGCTCCCTCTTCGCATCCCATCATGAAGGAAGCCCCTTCTATGAGGACCATGTTCTCGGCGGGCAGGATCGTTTCTGCGTCAGGCAGTTGGTCCTCATCCACTTCTTCATCTGCGATCTCACCATCGTCAGATATCACCACATCAGGGTATGTCGTATCTTGGTCCCGAGGTACTACCGGCGAATCGGTTCCATAGCGGACCCCCTTCGACACATCGACCCCGCAATACACGCAATCGTCCTCCACGCAGCCGAAACAGAAAAGGAGGATCGTCGTTCCCATCAGTACCAACACATTCCGCATCGTTCCCTCCTTCTTCCTCACGTGACGGCACCACATCCAACCTCTATTACGATAGATTATGCCTCTTCCTCCGGTTCCTTCGGTTCTTCCGGAGCCTTGTAGGGGCAACAATTCCATGTCGAGAAGAGGGCCTCTAACGCCTCGGCATAGCCGTTGGCGGTGTAACAATCGACAAGGCCATAGTCCTGCCCCGGGGCACATCCGACGAGGTGATCGGTGGAGAAATCGCAATAGGACATTATGGTGTCGTACTTATCTTTGTCTCTTTCGTACTTCTTCTGGTCCCAATCGGCCGGCGGATACTGAGCCTCTATCTCCTCGTCGGTAGGCCACCCTTTATCGGGATACAGTGCCCCAAACCGAACCGAGGAACCGAATTGCGGAACGAGGTTAAATCGAAGCTTATTGGTACGGATCACATCTCCGCCGCCCTGTTTAATTCCTTCGGCTTGAACCGTTACGATGATCGGGTATGATCCCCAATCGAAGGTCGCGTTGTTCGCCGCGAACAAAGCAAAGATCGACCGCAGATTGTCCGCCATTTCCCAAGTGAGTATCTGCACCATTCCCACCAGTTCCCCTTCCGCATTGTCCACCATCATCTCGGCGATAACTTCGCGGCGTTCCCATACTCCTTCGTCGACGCCGGGGACCGGGGGAAGTTCGTACCAAAGGATCATCTTCTTGAGGAGCCAGTAGTTCGCTTCCGCCGTATCGTATGTGGATCCCTCCACGCCCTGCCCCGTCTGCATCGATGTTACCATCTCATTGACGATCTGGAAAGGAAGCCAGTATTCGTTGGTAAAATAGACATCGACATAGCCGGTGCTATATGCCTCGGAAGTACCGGTACTTATTTTGCAACCCGCATCCTCTGTCCACGGAATGAACTTTTTCAAGAATACCGACTGTTCGCTGTTGGCACAGGCAACGACACCTGCCGCCATCAGCACGAGGATGACCCACTTCATGCCTTTCATGGCTCGCTCTCCCCTATATTCTCTTTATTCCTCTTCCGATTTTAGCAACGGTATCGAAGACTTCACCTTGTTCATGATGCGGGGGGTTATGAAAATGAGCAGTTCAGAACGCTCGACCCGCTCATCTATCTGCTTGAAGAGCCACCCAAGCACCGGGATGTCGCCAAGGAGCGGCACCTTGCGCACCGTCTTACTCACCTTGTTGGTATAGACGCCGCCGATGACCACCGTGTCTCCGCTCCGTACCAGTATCTCAGTCTGTGCTTCTTTCTTAAGCACCGCCGGTTCGCCAAGATAGTTGGTGTTCGAATAGTCGGGCTCCGACTTGTTGACATTGAGTTTCATGAGTATCGAACCGTCCGAGGTAATGTGCGGCGTCACTTTGAGAACCAGTGTCGCGTCAACGAACTTGGTGGTAACCTCTCCTCCCTGTGAACGTGTCGTTATCGGGATACTGACACCCTGTTGAATCATTGCATCGCTGTTATCGAGTGTTGCCACTTTCGGTGAACTAATGATCTTAATGCGCCCCTCCGACTCCATGACATTGAGCGTGAGGTTGAGATCGGCCACATTGCCGATACTTCCCAGAGAGAGGCCTATGCCCGCAGAACGATCGCCCGGACCGGGAACGCTTACCGATCCTCCGATACCGAGATTGTAGGGGAACATCACGCCGGTCGGGTTTCCGTGCGCCGCGTCGGCGGTGTATCCGGTGCCCCACTCGACACCAAGACCGAGGGCCGATTGGTTCGTCGCCTCGATGATCTTCGCCTCGATGAGCACCTGCGGCGTCTGGGTATCGAGGTAGGCAACTAGCTGTTCTACCTTGTCGAGAACTTCCTCGACATCTTTTACGATGAGCACATTGGTTCGCTCGTCGGTCGTCACCGAGCCGCGTTCCGAAAGAAGATCCTTCACCTGCGGCATCAGTTTCGACGCCATCGCATAGTTGACCGCGATGAGGCGCACCTTGACCGGCTCCAGTTTTTGATCCGCCTTCATCTTGGCAAGTTCCGCCTCTTTTTCCCGTTGAATGGTGCCGAGCGTCGCTACTCGGATGATGCTTCCCATCCGTTCCTTACCAAGCGATTTCGACTTGAGAATGACATCGAGCGCTTCGTCCCACGGGATATTGATGAGCCGCACCGTGATCGTGCCGCGCACATCGTCTCCGGCGATAATGTTCAGTTTGCTTATCTCAGACATGAGGCGAAGCACATCGAGAATATCCACCTCTTTGAAATCGAGGCTTATCTTCTTACCACGATAGGTCTTCGCGCCGTCGGCGACATCCACCGCCGTCACCGCATCGCCCTCTTCGGCGGCAGCCGTAGCGCTCCGCACCATGGCCGCTTGGCCTTCGCTATACCCCGCAACCTTCTCCGGCACCGGAGTACGCGGTCCCGCAAAGGTCATCTCCACTCCCCCCTCTTCGGGACGCATCGCAAACTCACAGGAGGGGCGCTTGAGCTTAGCAACAACCTTCACATCTCCTTTTTCGTTGAATATCGCTACCTCTTTCACCGGCCCCGGAAGAGAGCCGGCATCGATAAGCTGCTCCTTTTCTTTTGCCACAAAGGCATTCTTCAAGAGGACCGTAATCTTTCCCTCTTGGATCTCCTTCGAAATCTCTACGCGCCCTGTCGTCGAGATCTTGAGTATCTGCGGATCTTCTCCCGCAAAGACGAGACCTTCTACCTCGACGCGTTTATCCGTCTGTTCCGTAGCCGACGCAGGAAGACCCTGCTTGTCGGCACTTTTCTCCTCACGAAACGAAGCAAAGAGGTCATTCCGGTCAGCGATCGCAAAAAATACCTCTCCATGCCGCACATCGAGAGAGAATTGCCCGGGTATCGGGCGTTCGAGCACGATACGAAAACCGGCGGGGTGATTCGCGAACCTGACGCCATCCTGCTTTTTCATCTTTCCCCGGATACCAAGAAGGTCGAACACCAAGCGTTCGGGGTCACTAAGAACGAAGTAGCGTACCGCGGTCGGCATCTCACTTACCGAAATGAAAAGGCCACCGTCGTTTTCCTTGATACCAACCGACGCCGCCTTCAGCGGCTTTTCTTCTTTAAGGGAAGTGATCATCTCTATATCGCCCGCCTTCAGCACGAGATTGTTCCCAGTACGTTCGACGGCGAACGCACCGCCCTCGAGGTCGACCGAAACCAATCCTGCCGATCGGGCACCTGCGGTCCCCACTTGCACCATTGCGAGCGATCCTTTCGGACGCTCAGTCATCCCCGGGATGAGCATCTTGAGCGCCCCGGTATCAGCCCGAAAGAGCACCGGACCATCAATGGGTGTTTCCCATGACTCAGTCGAACCGCCCCTTACCACCGTCACGGTGGAAGCGACAGGTTTTGCCGATGCCGATCCGGCCGCCGCGATAGCGAACGCAAGCAGAACCGTCACCACCATACTTCTCATCACACGCTCCCTATGCAATAATGAATTTTCTCATCATCCCTGTAACATTTCGTGGAGTTCATTCCTCTTTTTTCGCCCCTTCTTTCTTCTTTCCAGCGGCATCGTCGGAAGCAGGCGCCTCTTCCTCCACATCCCGGATCTCCTGTTCCTGTTCCTGTCCCTCGGTCAATATCGTCTTCACGGGAAGTTCTAGGTACAGCTTATTGAGGATCTTTCTTCCCAACGGATCCTTGTACACTTCGGTGATCTCGAGTTTGTCCGGGAAAATGGCGCTGATCTTCCCCCAATTCTTTCCAATGAAACTGCCCCGCTTGACAATGATGCTCTTGCGATCGGGCGTCACTACCACGGCACGCGGTTCAGTGATGCCCCACACTATCGCCGTCACATTAAGGTCGGAGATATCGTACTTCTGAAGTTCGCTCACCGGCTCCCGCTCTTCTTCGACCGCCCGCATATCACCGAAATAGCTCCGGAAGGGGTCTCGTTTACCGACTGCCGAATAGATGTAGGTCGAGCGCTTTTTGATGATGTCGGTAATGTTTTTTTCGATATCGCTACGAGGCACCGTTACCGCCGTTTTGCTCACTCGATCATATTCGGCCTTATAGTCGAAACGCTCTATTTCATACTCATTGACGCAGGAAACAACCGCCGTCGCGATGCCTATCAAGAGAACGAAACGATATACGCGTCTTCTCATTTGCTTCCTCCGCCCCCAGTTTCGGCGTCGCTTATGAAACGATAGGTGGTCGCCTTGAAAGCAACATCCAACTCGATCTTGTTCGGCTGGAACGCGGCAAAAGCGTCCTCGGTTGCCGCAGCCTTCTTTACTCGTCCTTGCCGCTGCTCCGCTTTTTGTGAACTCTCTGCTATCGCCTTCATCGAAATGTCACTTATATTGACGATCCGCGCGAACTTGTTCACCGAATCGAAGAAGCTAAGCACCTCGTGGAAGGCACCTTTCAGTTTGATGGAAACAGGGACCTTCGCGATGAATCCTTGAACGCTCTCCCCTTGCGGTTCGAAGTAGTATACCTCCAAACCGAACTTCTCGGCCTCTTCGGACAGTTTCTTCAGTAGCGAAGGGATCTCCTTTTTGTCAGGAAGAACCGTTATCGCATACTTGAACTCTCTGTCGAGGTTCTCCACCTCCTCCATGAATTGTCCCCGATCGCGTACCAGCACCACCATTTTCGAGAATTCGGCCTTCTTTTGACTGAACTGTTCAGCCATCTCTTCCATACGCGTTTGATGCGGAAGAAAGGTGGTGACGAAATAGATCACCGTGAGAATGACCATCACCACGGCAAGAAGCCCCCAACGGTACAGTGGTTTCTGTTTGCCAATCAGCGCAAGCACCATTTTGAGGTTGAGATTCTTCATTCGTCGTCTCCGCTTACGGTTGTTTTACCGGCGCTGATGGCGCTGACGGCGCCGCCGTTGCCTCCGCCGGTTTCGCGGACACTTCGGTCGCCTGTTTCCCGGTCAGCACAACTTCGGTGACCAAATTGAATTTAAGAACCGGGACCTTGTTCACCGCCGAATCCTTTTGAATTCTTTGAAGTTCTACCTTGGTGAAAAACATCGAGGATTCGAGTTGTTTCATGAAATTTGCCACCTCTTGATTCTCAAGGCTCTTGCCCTCCATCTGCATCCGATTTCCAGAAAGACCGAGGCTCTCCAACCAGATCTTCGTCGAGGGAAGCTTCAGGGACAGTTCGTCAAGAACCCTTACCGGACCGATGTTCTCCTCTTGCAGTTTGATTATCATGTTTATTTTCTCTTGTAATTTTGCCTTTTTTTCCTTGAGCTCGTTAATTTTTCCCACGATCTGCTTGAGGTTCTCGATCTCACGATCGGCTTCCTCGATGCGCGCCTTGCTTTCTGCCTCGCGTTCGGCCAGTATGCGGCTGTTAGCGAACAAAATTCCCAGCAGAAAAACGATCAGCACCAGAGAAAAGATCAGGAACACTCGCGCCGATGCAATAAACTTTTCATCGCTTGGTGGTAAGAGGTTTATCCGTATCATTATTCCTCGTCCAACCTCCGTAACGCTAATCCAAGACTTACGGCGGCAATATGCGCATCTTCTTCCATCTGCTCATGAGAAAGAACATTGGGAGGCACGATGATCTCCTTGAAGGGATTCATCTTTTCCACGGATACCGCCATAAGCGACTTCACCGTGGTCACGAAGGTGTGGCTTCGGGTGGTCCCGCCGGTCAGGAATATTTTCTGTATCTTGTCCTCGGCATTGATGTTCCCGTAATAATCGAATACCCGCTGGATATCGCTCACCATGTTCTTGGCGACGTCGGCAACGACCTCTTCTACCTGTTGCGGAAGTATTGAGTCATCGCCGCTTTGCTCTCCCGACTTGAGGCTTTCCGCCTGCTGGAAAGAGACCTTAAGCCGGCGGGTTATCTCTTCGGTGATAAAGTTGCCCCCGTTGGGGATGTCTCTGAAGAAACTGATAACACCTTTCGAAAGAATGACGACATTCACTTTAGATGCGCCGATGTTGAGGATGGCAACGGTTCCCCCCAACTCCTCCGGATAGTTTATTTCGAAGATGTTGGCCAGCGCGGAGGCGTCTATTTCGACCGACATCGGCCTAATGCCGGCTGTCTGGGCCACCTGAATGAAATCGCCGACCAGATCTTGTCGCGCGGCAATGAGGATGACCCTTTCCTTGTTATCCTCTATAACCCCGGTACGGATCCCGTCGTAATAGATTTCGTTGATGTCATGCGGGATATGCGCCTCCACCTCGCTTGAGAGGGCCTTCCTGAACTCGGCGGGCGGCACGGGAGCCATGTTGATGATACGGCTGATGATACCATGACCGGCGATGCTGATGGCACAGTATTTATCGCTGATGTGCTCTTTCGTGAGCAATGTCTTTATCGCATCGTTCATCTCATAGGTGTTCATGATGCTACCGTCTACCACCGTGTTAACGGGGATCGGGATAGCACCGAACCGCTTCAAGCGATACTTCTTGCCAACCTTTGCGAGGCGGGCCGCCTTGAGATAAAAAGAGCCCATATCGAGCCCGAGCATCTGTTTGCTAAGGAATAATGCCATCTCCCCGCCTCAATCGCTATTCTTCGTCGCCAGAAAACACCTTGCCCTTCTCTTCCAACGAAAGACCGAGTGCGAGCAGGATCTTTCGTTTGGTCTCCATACGACACTTGCCCCCCTTCTCGACTCGGTCTATCGTAAGCACCGAAACCCCCGCTTTTCTCGCGAGTTCTGATTTACTGAGCAAGAATCTCTCACGATACTTGCGCAAGTTGTTCTTTACCATCAGCTTCTCCCTCAGAGCATTCGTCCCATTCTATGACCGATGGTATGTTAAGTAACAACAAAAAGCAAGTAAATTTTGCATAATTTCATATCATTGACATATAATTGTATGTAATTAGGCTAAAATATGGAATGTTTTCAATATCATTTTTCCTCGCATCGGCGTATGGAGACGCCCAGCTTCTGTAACTTTTCCTCTATATGTTCATAGCCACGGTCTATTTGCTGTATGTTATTGATTCTACTATTACCTTTCGCCACAATAGCGGCTATCACGAGCGCCATTCCTGCTCGGATATCAGGGGACTCCAGCGTCGTCCCGTAGAGAGGGGAAGGCCCGCTTACAACGGCCCGATGAGGATCACAGAGTATGATTTGAGCCCCCATTGCGATGAGTCGGTCAACAAAATAGAGGCGGCTCTCGAACATCTTCTCGAAAAATAGGATCGTTCCTTCGGCCTGTGTCGCGGCAACAATGGCGATGGACATAAGATCGGAAGGAAAAGCCGGCCACGGCCCATCGTCGATCTTAGGGATAGCATGATGCAACTCCCGTCGAACGATCAGTCTCTCATGTTTGGGAACAACGATATCGCTCTCCTCGGAACGCGCTTCTATGCCCAGCGAAGAGAAGACCTGTCTGACCCGATGCAGGTGCTCCGGCGCCGCGTTGCGTATGCGCACCGAGCCTCCGGTAACCGCCGCCAACGCGATGAGGCTACCAACCTCAACATGATCTGGGCCGATCGTATGTTCGGCCCCTCTCAGCGTTTTCACTCCTTCCACTATCAGCCGATTGGTCCCGACTCCCTCTATCCGAGCACCCAACAGCGAAAGGAAACGACAGAGCCCTTGGACATGTGGTTCACATGCGGCATTGTGAATGATCGTGCGACCTTTCGCGCGAACTGCGGCCATAAGGATGTTCTCAGTCGCAGTGACGCTTGCCTCGTCGAGGTGGATCTCCGCGCCGGTCAACTGCGACGCTTCAATCCGATAGCCCCGCTCATCCTCCCTCCATATGGCCCCCAGCGCAGAAAATCCGAGGGCATGCGTATCGAGGCGGCGCCTTCCTATGATGTCGCCACCGGGTGCCGGCAAAAGAAGATGGCCAAAACGAGCTAGGAGCGGCCCTGCGAACAAAATAGAGGTCCGGATACGGCTACAGAGAGCCTGATCCAAGGGACGATCAACAAGGTTTCTCGCATCAACTGTCACAGTCCCCGGAACCGGCCTCTCTACTGAGGCTCCCATCGAGCGCATAAGCTCGATCATGATGCGGACATCGAGTATGTCCGGCACATTATGAATGACTACCGGTGTTTCAGCAAGAAGAGATGCCGCGAGTACCGGCAAGGCTTCGTTCTTGTTTCCCGAGGAGGTAACTTCACCGTGTACAACCCCTCCTCCTTCAATCTCGAAGTACGGCCGCATCGAACCTCCGGATCGTGGCAAAATGTGAAAAAATGGTAATGAGTACTCGGCAGAAGTCAATTTTACGGAAAAAGTTGCTTTTTGACTTTTTGCTACTAGATTGATGCCGATTTCGGGGCCTATAGCTCAGTTGGTAGAGCCCCCGGCTCATAACCGGATGGTCGGAGGTTCGACTCCTCCTGGGCCCACCACCATGTGATGGAGGCGTGCGATCCGGTCTTTATACGATATAATCCACGGCTCATGCTTGCAAGAGGGCACTTGTTCGCGAACAAGTGCCTTTTTTTATCCCCTAATTTTGAAAAGGAGGATTCCGTGATCGAAGAGTTGCGCAAATTGAAGAAACTTCAAGCGTACGATGAACAGATATATCGGCGAGAGGAAGAACTCGATGCCCTGCCGGAGGAGAACGCGGCTCTCGAGGCGCGTATCGCAGAAATGGAAGGAAAATTGGCGGAACTTCGCAACGGTATCGCCATGCAACAGGAAGAGATCCGCAAACGGGCCGATATCCTTGCGCGCGGCGAGGAGAAACTTAAGACGATCACCGGAAAACAGGCGGCGATCCGCAACAAAGAGGAGTACAACGCTCTTCTGCGCGAGATAGACAACATCAAGCGATTCAACAAAGAGATTGAGGAAGAATCTGCTGAACTAGCCCGCGAGATGGAGATAAGGGCGCAGGAACTCAAACTGGTGGAAGAAGAACATCTGGCAAAGATCGCCGAATGCCGTCAAAAACTGAACGAGAACAAGAAGCGAATGACTCTTCTGGAACGCGAGATAGAGAAGATGTACGAAGAGCGCGACAAATTGACCGCCGGTATTCGGCCGGTCGTTTTGCGTAAATACGAACGCATTCTTGAGAGTTCGCCTTCGGGAAGAGCGATCGCCGAAGCCGAGAAATACCTGTGCCGTGGATGCAACATGACGTTGCCGCCGCAATTGTACCATAATGTTCTCAAATCGGAGCGCATCGAAACCTGTCCCAACTGCCAGTGTATCCTTATACCGCCTGAGAACCGCCGCGGAGAAAAAGAAAAGAAGGGGCCGGTCATCCATGATACCACGGCTGAACGCCCTGCGGAAGAGGACTGAAAAAGCGGCTCCGTGAAACACGAGGGAAAGTTGCACAACCGGCCGCCGGCGTAATCGCCGGAGGAAAGTCCGGGCTCCACAGAGCAGGGGGCTGGCTAACCGCCAGGAAAGGTGACTTTACGGAAAGTGCAACAGAAAGATACCGCCCGGCACGACCGGGTAAGGGTGAAATGGGGAGGCAAGAGCTCACCGGGGACATGGCGACATGCCCTGCATGGCAAACCCCCTCCGGAGCAAGGTCGAATAGGGGTGCGTTTCGCTTCGGCGAATAAGGGTCGCTCGCCCGAAGCATCCGGGTTGACCGCTCGAGGCAATGGGTAACCGTTGTCCCAGATGAATGGCCGGTCTCGACAGAACCCGGCTTATGGGCAACTTTCCCTCCTTTTTCTTTTGACAAGATACCTTTTCTCTGCATAGGCTTCTCCTGCGGACGATTTTTACGAACTTATCGAGATAGAGGAGGATTCATGATCACCAACTTGCAGGACACCTTGAGCAGGAGCGCCAAAAACGCGAAAAAGTCGGCTATCCGCGAGCTCTTGAAGCTTACTCAGCGCCCCGAGATCATCTCGTTTGCCGGCGGCCTTCCTGCTCCCGAGTCGTTCCCTCTCGACATCCTCAAAAATCTGGCCATGGAGGTTCTCGAAAAAGAGGGGCCAGCCGCTTGTCAGTACAGCACGACCGAAGGAGACAACGGCTTGCGAAAAGCGCTCATCGAGAAGTATCGCAAGGACGAAGGGGTCGATCTATCCCTCGAGAATCTCATCATCGTCACCTCTTCCCAGCAGGGGCTTGACCTACTCGGGCGCATTTTCGTGGACCCGGGTGATCCGGTCATCGTCGGCCTGCCGACCTACCTCGGCGGACTTCAGTCGTTTTCGGCCTATGGAGCTGAGATGCACGGCATCAAACTCGATGCGGAGGGGATGCGGGCCGATCTGTTGAGAGAAAAACTCGCTGAGCTGAAGAAAGCAGGGCGAAAGGCAAAGTTCATCTATACCGTCCCTGACTTTCAGAATCCTGCCGGCATCACGATGTCCGAACGGCGTCGCCGCGAGATACTCGCCGTGGCTCACGAGTTCGATGTACTGGTGGTCGAGGACAGCCCTTACCGCGAACTGCGTTTCGAGGGAAAGAACCCGCCGATGCTCTACAAACTCGACGGCACCGAGCAGGTGATCGTCCTCGGCACGTTCTCCAAGATCTTCGTCCCCGGGTTCCGCATCGGCTGGATCATTGGCAACAAAGATGTCCTCGACAAGTTCGTCACCGCCAAACAGTCGGCCGATCTCTGCACCTCTTCCTTTGTACAAAAGATCGCGGCCCTCTACCTCAACCAAGGGCATTTCGACAAGAACCTGCAGCGCGTCGTAACGATGTACCGCGAAAAACGCGACGCCATGCTGGAGGCCCTTGAGAAGCATATGCCAAAAGGCGTTGTTTGGACACGGCCTGAGGGAGGTCTATTCCTTTTCGTAACACTTCCTAGCGGTATGGACGCCGAGAAGCTTTTTCACCGTGCCATCGACAAGAATGTCGCCTATGTCTTGGGATCCGTGTTCCATTGCGACGGATCGGGAAGGAACACCATGCGTCTCAACTTCTCCTACGCTTCAAAGGAACGGAACATCGAGGGTATCCGCCGCCTCGCCGATGCGATCAGAGAAGAAATGGGCGCATAACGCCTTCACCCCTGACAAAAAACGCCCGCGACGCAGGTAAGGTCACCGGGGCAAGGAACACCGCCCTGACAAGTGAACATACAGAAAAAGAATCCGCCGGCGTTCTGACACTGCGCCTGATAGCCGGGTGCCTTGTTCGCGCAGTCGTTCGGCACATTGGGGTCACACAGCGGATAACAGTGTGGTATGCCCGACGATCCCTCGATGCAATCGGAGTCGCCGATACATTCGTCCTTCCCAGCGCAGATCTCGCCCGGGCCCTTGGTCGCCGTGACGCTCGAGGGAGGAAGACACATCTCCTGACCAAAACACTCGAGCCACGCGGGGCACTCGCTCTGGTAGGCACCGCAGAGGATAAGGCAAACTTTCTCGGTCTGATGACAGGCCACCTGCATCGTCGCCGGATCAGGCGGCGGTGGACAATCCTCGTTGATGTTGCACCCGAGCAGACACTGGCCGTACTGGGCATTATCATAGCCTTTCACACACTCCATTGGATCGGGGCAGGCATTCGGCACAGCCGGATCGCATTGCTGGTAGGCTCCGTCAGGGGTGACGGCGTCGGCGTCGGATGCCGCGGTGTCGGACATCGCCGTGTCGACCGTTTCATCAGGAGGAATCGAATCGATCATTTCATCAGGGATCGCGGATTCGGTTCCCTCGTCCGGGATCACGCTATCAAACTCGGCCACCGTTTCATCGGCCCACGCGGTATCGGCCTCCATCGTGTCGGCATCGGCGACGACGCTTACATCGACAGAGCCTGTCTCTTCCTTTTGCGTGCAGGCTCCGAAGGCACAAAAAATCAGGGCTCCCCACACAAGGATCCGTTTTCCGATCATAGCTCGCTCCCTACACTGTACCACACTCACAGGCATTTAACGAGCGGCACTCTACCGAAGTTCATACTGGTGTCAACAAGTTTATGAAAGCAGAAGTCTTTTCCTTTTCACTCCTTTGACACCGAGTGATCTTTCTGTTACGACTTTCCATCAGAATGACGAGCGGTTTACCGGGAGTTTCAAGATGATACGAAACCTTCCGTGCATCGCTGGGCTGGCGGCGCTCTTTTTCGTCACGGCATGTGAGGAACAAAAGGCCTCGCCGAGCGATGACCTAGGTGTCGACGAAGCGACTAACTTGCACGACGGCATCGAACAACCATTGCCCGAGATCGAAGAGATGCTCTCCGACGAGGCCGGTCTTGCGGAGTTATCTGACGATCCTGCGCCCGACGATGATGCCCTGCTGTCGGACGCTCCTTCTCTCGATGAGTCTTCGGACGACTCCGACACCTTCGATCCGTCCGACGATTCCCTGCTCTCCGATGAAGACACCGCGATTACCTATATATTGCCAGCCGAAATCTCTTGTCAGCCGTCCGCCAGTGCCTGCGACGCCGCATCGGTCGATACCAACCTTTATGCATCCTACCGCAAGGACTTCTACTATCCGAACTATCAGGAAGGCGATGTCCTTTCCCCCATCCCGGCCCCGACCAGCGGCGGCCGTTTCCAGATAACCGGCATCGCAGGGAAGGGAGGCGAAGTGACGGTGGTGAAGATAAACGGTGTCACGGTCGCCGACCTCCTTACCCAGACGAAGATCGACTGGTATCATGTCTATCCGCTCTCCTTCACCGAAGGGGAGGCGTTCTGGGTCAACTTCCATAGCCGCGAGGCATCGTGGGACGGCGCCTCGAGCGGCCAGTTGACCATCGAGACCGAGGAAGGCGTCGCTTTCAACGGCACCTTCACCTATGCCGTCAATCAGGTACCGCTTAAGTATGTGACCTTTGCCGACGACTATCGAACGCTCATCGTCCATATCGAGAACCGGACGCAGAACCCGGTGACGCTCACCAAACTGCTCTACAACGGCCGCGATGTCACCGCCGCCGCCTGCATGGCAAGCGACATCCTTCCCCCGAACGTGAACATGCTCATCACCGTGCCGCTCTGCGATGCGGTGAAACCGGGCGACCCATGGACCGTCACCGCGATCGTGAACGGCCTGCCCCCTTCGACCGCCGGCGGCCGCGTCATCCGCGACTTTTACCCGGTCGAAACATGGCAGAGCGAAAGCAAATGTCCCTACCCCACCTACAACGCCGACTGGTATGCCGCACACCGGGCACATGGGTTCGACACCTTCTTCACGAGACCCGATACGGCGAATTCCTGCTCGTCGGGTTTCGGCGGTACCAACGACATCTTCGAATTGCTCGGCCCGATAGCCGAGGAGTATGATTTTCACGCCGTACTCACCTTCGAGGCAGACAGCCACTTTCTCGATTATCCCGATGTCTCTCATATCGCAGCTGCCTTTCATGCCGACGAGTGCGACAACGAACTGCTCGACAACGGCTATCCGAAGCCCGAAACGCGGGCTCGACTCGCCCGCAAGAGTTGGAAACGCTGGCCCGATCTGCCGACCTACATCGGCGGCTCGCGCGGCCGCTACAACGGCACCTTCGCTGGCGCGACCGACATACAGGGATTCGACTTCTATGTCGCCGCCTGCGCGCCGCACATCACCGTCGCAGGAACCCACCCACCGCTTCGGGGCGCCTTCGATCAACTCTTCCTCGTTCACGAGAACCATATGCCCCATACCACGTGGGCCTACACGCAAGCCCTGCACAACGGCTGGAACACCACCGTCCCCCTCGTCGGCACGAAGGTCTACCGCCAGCCGACCGCTGCCGAATTCCGCATTCAAGCGCTCTCGGTCCTCATGGTCGGCTCGAAGGGGATCATGTATTTTCAGACGCCCAAGGACATGGCCGACATGTTCCCCGACACTTGGGCCGAGATCGGCAGGACCAATCGCGAGATACACGGACTCAAACCCTATCTCCGCGAAGGAGACATCCACGCGATCGTTCAGCAGGAGGATCAGTTTATCGCCTCGATCATCCGGTCGCGTCAGGTGATGGCGCTCGTCCTCTTCAGTCTCAACACCACCTCCGTGCCGACCGAACAGCAGTGTCTCGCGGCACAGGATGTCCACTGGAAATGGGGGCAACATACGGTGACGGTACCAGTCGTGATTCCGACCGAGTTTCCCGTTGCCGAGATCTGGGAACTCCGTGATGGCCAATTCTTGCCGGCAAGCTTCACCGTGAACGGGCGTACCATTACTTTTAGCGACATCACGCTGAGCGAACAACAAGTGGGACGCATATTCGTTCTGCTTTCCAACCCGGCGCTCAAAGACGAAATGTCGAGTCGTATGAATTACTAACGGAGCGAGGATGTCCCTATGACCATTTGGCGCGTCATCTATGCCCTGCTCGTGCCCATTACCCTTATGGCGGCAGGAGAACCGCCCGTTCAAACCACACCCTCGCTCGAAGGAGGAATGAACATGAAACCCAAAATTCTCGTCGTCTATTTCACCCGAACCGGGAACACCGAGGCGATCGCCAAGGAAATCGCGGCATCACTCGATGCCGACAGTGAGAAAATCGTAGAAGAGGGAACAGACTGGGGAGGTTTTTGGGGATTTTTCAAGGCGGGTAAGGCGGCATGGCAAGAAATGACAACCCCTATCGCGCCGCTCTCCCATCACCCTAAGGAGTACGATCTTATCATCATCGGCACCCCGGTCTGGGCATGGAACATGACTCCGGCGGTTCGGTCGTTTCTTTCCGTCTACAGAGACGATCTCAAGAAGGTCGCCTTTTTCGCGACCGAGGGAGGTTCGGGACACGAAAAGACTTTCCGGAAGATGGAATCCCTCTCAGGGAAAAAACCGGTGGCAACCGCCTTTTGGAACGAAACGGACCTTCGGAAAGAAGACCTGCGACAGAAGAAACTTTCTTCGTTCATTACGGCGATCCGCGGCTCGCTGGACATCACGTCCCGCTAGACATCTATCCTCCTCGTAAGACAAAAGTTGACAGGCCACGATGCCGTCATACAATCACCCCACACCGGTGCCGGAGTGGTGAAACTGGTAGACGCGCCGGACTCAAAATCCGGTGGTGGCGACACCGTGTCGGTTCGAGTCCGACCTCCGGCACCATGCTCACCGTTTGGGGATCGCCCTGACTGACACGGAGGAATCGCCTATGCGCACCGTCGTCATCATCATGGCTGGCGGAAGCGGGAAACGCTTCTGGCCTCTTTCACGGGAGAGCCGCGCCAAGCAGTCACTTGCGTTGTTCTCCGAAAAGACCTTGCTCGCCGAGACCATCGAGCGGGTGCTGCCGCTTTCTCCCGACATCCTTGTCGTCGCTTCCGAGAAACAACGGATACACATAGAGAACGATGTGCGGCGCTATCCCGGAACCCGCACGCTTTTCGAGCCGATCGGACGAAACACCGCGCCCTGTATCGCTCTCGCCCTCCGCGCCATTCGGAAGTGGCGGCCGAACGAAGCGTGTCGAGTCGCCGTGCTTCCCGCGGATCATTACATCGCGCGTTCTGATCTCTTTCGGCAGGCTCTCACTAAGGGCATATCTCTGCTCCATAATCTCGACGGCATCGGCACGGTTGGCATTAGACCGTATCGTCCCGAGACCGGCTATGGCTACATCAACATTGGTCCCGAGATCGCGCCGGGGGTCCATTCGGTAAAACGCTTCGAGGAAAAGCCCGATCGTGCGCGCGCCGAACGCTTTCTCTTAAG
>CAYQBN010000007.1:84926-121258 GCA_964415795.1 uncultured Spirochaetales bacterium
CTATCTGTGGAATGGAGGCATCTTCCTTTTTCGTCTCGAACGCATGGAGAAAGAAATAGCAGAACTTGTTCCCGACATCGCTGAAGCAATAGCGGCACTCCCCGACCCCGAACAGGTCTCTACCGAGGAATATGCCAAGGTGCGAAGTATCTCCATAGATTACGCGGTCATGGAGAAAACCTCCGCCCCCCTCTTTTCGGTCGTCGGCGATTTCGGCTGGAGCGATATCGGCAGTTGGGCGACTTACCATGAGCTCCTTCCCCAGGATTCAGATGGGAACGCCTCCCGTGGTCCCGCTCATTTCATCGAGAGCCGTGGCAATCTCGTGGTCAACCTTACCCCGCGTCCTGTTTTCGTGTTTCGAAAAAACGGGCAGTTCATCGTAGCGACCGACGATGTCATCCTCGCCGCCGACCTTGCCGACCATCAGGAAATCCGCCGTATTACCGAATGGTTGGAACAAAAAGGGCTCCTCGATCTTTTGTGAAGAACCCTGTGGTGAAAACTTTTTTGCCCTTCAACCGGTCTATAGGCATCGGTAGGGCGAAAGAAAGGATCAGCATCTACCTTTCGAGGCGGTGGTTGTCCTCCCGGATGGCCACCGCTTTTTGGTATGGTCCGCCTTCTTCGCATTATCGAACGAGGTGTCAATGAAACCAAGACATTTTCGAGAGTTGATCTCCCTTTTCGTATTCTCGGCAGCCATTTTATCACTCGAACTTTCCTTCACCAAGGTGTTTTCGGTCATTCAATGGTACCATTTCGGATTCCTCGTCATCAGCACCGCGATGCTTGGCTTTGCGGCGGCAGGCATTTTTCTCTCCTACCACCGATTGTCGGACAATCCTTCGATCCCCTCTCGTTTGATGTCGCTTTCGGCACTCGTAACGATCGTATCATATCTTCTCATGACCCGCGTTCCCTCGGCCAGCGAAGCGATTTTTTCCTCTCGGCTTGTCATCACTGCCCGCATCGGCGAGCTGGTAATTCTGGCCCTTTTATTGTTTTTCCCGTTCTTTTTGCTCGGACTCACCGTCAGCCATCTTATCACGGTACGACGAAACGAAGCGGGAACCTATTACGGAGCCAATCTTCTGGGATCGGCTTGCGGCGCGCTTTTGTTTCTTTGGCTATTCGACACCTTCCCCGGCGAGGTCGGCATCCCTATCACGGCAACGGCGATGACCGTCGGCGCCCTTCTTGTCGCAGCAGGAACCCGAGAACTGATGACCGCCGTAGCGACCGGTGCGCTCGCAACCATTCTTTCCCTTTTTCCCGGTCTTTTCCCTCTCGACCCGCCGCGCGACAAGATATTAGGTTATATCAGGGACTTACAAACATCCATCACCTACACCGGGTGGAGCTCTCTCTCGAAGGTCGATTTCATACGCGATCCCGACACGACGGTCGGCGAGGAAAGCGGTCTCTGGGGGATCTCTCCCCGTTTTCGCGAAGAGGGACGTCCGTGGCCCGAGCGTCAGGGCATCATTATCGATTCATGGGCTTATACCTCTCTGGTGAAGTACCCACAAGACCTCTCCTTCTACGATTTCATGCCTACCACCTTTGCCTATTCGCTCCGGCGGTACGATTCATCGCTCCACATCGGCGCTGGCGGTGGTATCGATCTTCTCGCCGCCTATCATTATGGCGTTCGCTCAATTCAGGGGGTCGAGATAAACCCCGTTATCGTAAAAACGGTCGCCGAGCGATTCGGCGATTACTCCGGCGGCATTTACTCCGGAGGGATACCGGGCATCGAGATATTCGTCGGCGAAGGTCGTCACTTCATCGAACAGGCCTCCCGTAGGTGGGATCTCGTTCAGCTATCGGGCGTAGATACCTTTTCCTCTTCTCATGCCGGCGCTTTCGCTCTTTCCGAGAACAACCTCTACACGGTCGAGGCGTTCAAGACCTACTACGAAAAACTCAACGAAGGCGGCATCCTCACCATGACCCGCTGGTTCGCTCCCGATGAGAGCGGGGTCTTCCGCTACGAACTGCGTCTCCTCAACCTTGCACGACAGGCACTCGACGAACTCGGTGTCGGAACCGATGGCAATCTTTTCTACTTCGTCGCCAAGAATTACACCGTTCTCACCATAAAGAAAGGACGCTTTTCTCCGGAAGAAATCGCGGCGGGCTACCGCTTCATCACCCAAAATCGCTTCATTCCCCTCATCGTGCCGGGGATGCACTTCGATCGGGCAAAAACGTTCGAAGCCTTTCTTACGGCTGACCAAGAAACCTTTCATCGCCTTATGGAGGAGTATCCTTACCTCGTCACGCCTCCCACTGACGATAGACCGTTCTACTTCGAAATACGACGCTTCGGCACCCTTTTTACCGGGAACACATTCATCGCCCCATACGCAGAACTTTCCGGACAAGGGATACTCGTGATCCTGCTCGCCGAAGTGCTGTTGTTCGGCATATGTTTTATTCTCCTGCCGCTCCTCTTTCTCACCCGCCGCGACAAAATCTCTCCCTCGTGCTCCTCGATCGCCTATTTTTCCGCTATCGGAGCAGGCTTCATGCTCACCGAGATCGTTCTCTCACAAAAGTTGGTCCTCTACCTCGGCCATCCCATCTATGCATTGTCGGTCGTCCTGTTCGGCATGCTCCTCTTCTCCGGGCTTGGAAGCATCGTGGCCCATCGTCTGCCTCCCTTACGACGCCGGCTCTGCATAGTAGCCTTTCCTCTGGTGATGGCCGGTATCATCGCGGCATTCTTCCCCCTTACCGCCGCCACCCTTCATCATCCTTTCTTCTGGCGGGTTCTTACGGCCATCTCTTGCGTCGGTGCGCTTTCATTCTTCATGGGCATGTTCTTCCCCGCGGGCATCTATCGTACCCGTGACCGCGAGGTTCCGGCATACTGGGCGATCAACGGCTTCTTCTCGGTGGTCGCATCGGTGGCCGCCGTTCTCCTGAGCATCAATCTCGGGTTCACCCGGGTCATCATCGTGGCATTCACACTCTACAGCATCGCGGCACTTTTGACGGTAGTCGAAACAAACAAGGTATCCTGTGCTCCGGAAGAGAGATGAGGTCAGATGTCCTCGTCTTCCTCTTGCATTTTTTTGAGCAGTTTCCGCGCTTTTATGAAGTAGCGGTTTGACGCCGGCGTCTTGGCGATGATGCGCTTGAGCAGTTTTTGCGCCTCCTTGCGATCGCTCTCGACGAGAGAGACTGCCTCCATATAGAGCCGTTTCGCTTCATCGTTCTCCGCTTCGTCGGCGTACTCGTCACCGGCCTTCTCACGGGACTCCAAGTCTTCCTCTTCCTTCTCCTCGCGGCGTATCTTAGCGAGTTGTGCGCCGCCGATGTTCTTCTCGCTGTAGAATATCTCGTCTTCGATCATCTTCCGCTCGGGATCGCCCGGCTTGAGATACGATAGGTAGCGCTTGAAATAGGACCGCGCCTTCGCATATTTCTGGCGCTCCTTGGCAATGTAGCCAAGTTGCTTTATCGGCTCCGGGTCATTGGGAAACGCCTTGAGCGTCTGTTGGTAGTACTGCGCCGCCTTGTCGAGATTGTTCCGGTCGTAGTAGATGCGGGCAAGGAAGCGGTAAGCGTTCTTGTTGCCCGCCTTCGCCGCTTGAGCGAAGTACTTGAGCGCCTCATTCGTCCGTTCAAGATTGAGGTAACACTCACCGATCTCAAGGAGAGCCTCCTTCTCGAGATCGGGGTTTTTCTTTATCCTCCGGAAGTTCCGAAGCGCCTCCGGATAGTTGTCGAGATTTTTGTGAAGTATCCCTTTCAACAGGAACACCTGCTGGTTGGTCGCATCTATCCGCTCCGCTTCCTCGAGTTTCTCGACCGCCGTTTTGAAATCGCCTTTCTTGAGCAAGATCTTGGCGAAAAGCACATAACTGTCGAAGTGCTTGATATCGAGCATGAGCGCCGTCTCGACCGCCACGGTAGCAGGCTGATATTCTTCTCGGACATAGAGGATCTCGCCTTTCTTGTAGAAAAAGAAGGGGTTTTTCGCGTCCAGTTTGATGGCGGTCTCTATCTGTTTGAGCGCCTCATCGGTCGCACCGGTTCGGAACAGCGCCTCGGCGCGTAACTGCGCCGCCTTCGCGTGCACCTTCTGTTGTCCCTCGACCTGATCAAGCACCTCGAGCACCTCTTTGTACTTCTTCTGGCGGTCAAGCGCTTGTGCGAGAGCAACGCGATAATCGGGATCGTCGGGCGAGAGTTTCACGGCGCGCGCGAACTGCTCGGCAGCCGCCGCATTGTCGTCACGATCGAGAAGAAGACGACCATAGTAGAAGAACCCGCGCGGGTCATCGCCCACATTGAGCTCCAGCGCTCGGCGGAAGAATTCTTCGGCCTTTCGAAACTCTCCGTCCCCGTGGGCAAGGATACCCTTTATCAGGTAATAGCCATACGATTCTTTTTTCAGCGTTCCTACATTATCCGCTATCTTGCGGATCTCATCGTAGGCCCCTACCTCGAGGAAGACGAACACGCGGCCGAGATACGCCTCGACGAGCCCCGGGTCTATCTTGATGGCTTGCTCGTAGAGGTGCAACGCTCGCTCCCGTTCTCCTTGACGGAAGTAAAGATTGCCGAGACGGAGCAGGTGATCGGCGTCGCCGATGCTCGCCACATCCAGTTTGGCGATCTCGAGGAAGGCCTCGTTATACTTGCGAAGCCGCACGAATATCTCGGCCTTCCCAATGATCGAGGGAACATGCCGGTTGTTCACCGCAAGTGCCCGATCGTAGTGCTCCAGCGCAAGCGATGCTTGATTCGTCTCCTGATAGATCTTCGCAAGAACGGCGAGGTAATCTATGTTCTCCTTCTCTATATCCACGGCCCGTTTATAACTTTCGATAGCCTCGGCAACCGCCCCTTGACGGTAACGGAGATCCCCGTACACCGCATAGTAGCGGGCCTTTTCTCCCTCGTCCGCCTCTGAAAGGACGCTCGCATCCACCGAGGCAAGGAAATGAAGTGCCTCTTCAGAGGCTTTCTTCCCGTAGGCAAGTATCTCGGCTTTCTTGAGATATGCCCGCAGGTAGTAGGGACTCGTCTGTATGGTCGTATTGAGAACGGCAACGGCACCATCGAAATCTCCCTGCATCTCTTTACTGAGGGCCAGCTCGAAGGCGATCCTGTTGTTGTTCCCTTTCGATGTCGTATATCCCTCATAAAAGAATTTCTCCGCCGCCGGGAGATCATTGCGTTTTTTGGCAAGGAGACCCAGTATGTAAAAGACATCGGCATCGTTTTTATCGGCACTTTCAAGAAGCGTAGCAGCCCGCTCGAAATCGCCCTTCTCTACGGCAATGAGCGCTGCTGCCTTGACGAGATCGGGATCGTTAAGGTTCTTTTGCCGAGAGAGCTCGACCCGGTCGGCGATCGCATCGATCGATTCAACCTTCTTTTGATATGAGAAAAGAAGGAACATCTTTACCTGAGCATCCAATCCCACAACGGCTGGCGGGATGTCCTCGTTTCGGAAATAGGGTTTGAGGATGCCAAGGCACCGCATATAATCCCGAAGGGTATCGCGGGACATCGCCTTTCGCGCATCGGCAAGGGTTCCCGTCGCCTCGGTGAATGTTTCGCTGATCCGTTCGAGCACATCCACTTTCGGCTTTCGATGCGTGTACCACCATGCAACGACACCAACGATCGACCCCACTACAAGGAATATGGCCATGATGGCAAACACAAAGCGCATGCCGCCACCACGCCGCGCCTTCTTCTTCTTTTTCTTCTCCGGTCTCTCGACCGACATAGGCACGGAAAGGGGATCCGCGGTCTCCGACGATCCCGTTTCCGGGATAACAGTATGTTCCACGGCATCACGCTTCTGGATGACCTCATCATCAAAAGTGGCCACCGTATCGTTAAATAGCGTGTCTGCGGTCGGAGCAGCAGAGGTGCGATTTTCCCCCATCAACGAAAGTTTGACGCCGCTCTTGGGGGCCTCCCCGATCTCTCGCAAGCCCGGGGCATCGCTGGGATGCTGGGTCGAAGCGGTGACCGTTTGACCGAGGACATCACTGCTGAGATCACGAATCGGCTCCCACCGGATCCCATCATAACTCACGAAATCGTTCTTGTGCACCTCCTTGCGCACGAGCATCTCGCCCAAGGTCTTTTCCGGGAAAGGACCGAGCACTTCGTTCGTCTGCCGTTTGCGCACATAGATCTCGCGGACATCAGCCGAAGGAACCGGCTCTTCCGTCTCACTTCCTAAAAGAACGCTCTTCTCGACGATCTTCTTCTCTATCTCGTCGGCACCCTGCAGATCGCTAAAAAGATCGGCGAGCATATCTTTCTCGGACGTCGGGTCTTTTTGTCCTATCCCCTCCGGGGCACGCGCCTGTCTCTCGGCCGCCTTGCGCTCGGCGCGAGTCGGGATCGGCGGCACCGGCGGCGGCGGTTCCTCGACCCGTTTGGGAGCGACCGGCGAGGAAAGATCGGCAAGGTTCATGCTCACCGTCTTTTCCTCGTCAATGGATTTCGCGTCTCCGACATCATCGAAGAGGCTGTCCAGCATATCCTTCTCTTTCGGCACCGACGCCTTTTCGGCAGAAGGCCCGTGCGCCTGCGCCTCCCTGGCGGAAGGCTCGGACGACCGCGCGACATAGTCTTCGTTGCGTTCTATGAGCGGCTCCTTCGGCTCCTCCGGAGGAACCGAAGGTATCGTCGCCGCTCCGCTCCGTCTCAGATCAGGTCCTTTATGGATATCGGAAACCTCTTCCTCTTCGGCAAGCACGCTTTCATACTTCTTACGAAGAGAATCGACATTGGGCAGGGAGGCCTCCGCCGCAGGTGCCGAATCGCTTCCCGAGAGCCCATCAAGCAGGTCGTCCAGCGCATCGTTACGGATGGTCTCCTTCTTTTCCGCGACCGGTTCCCGCTCCAATAACTCTTGGGGTCGAGACGATGCGGCAGAAGCGGCCACCGGTGAACCTTCAGGTTCCTTTCGGGCACGGAATTCGGCTCCACACACGGAACACTTGACAAGCAACCCCTTGGAAGGGATCTTTGCGTCATCGATCGTGTACTGTCGGCTGCATGCCGGGCAGAAAATCTTCATTGTGTCTTTCCCGTTCTTCCCCTAAGTTATTCTGCTCAACAGGTTGTAACGCCCCCTTCCATACGGCTTGCGGGGCGCTTCTGCGAAGAAAGCGGCGCTTCGCCCCTCGACGATCCGGCGACGGAGATATTCGGCCCCCTTTACCAATATCATGCCATCTTCGCCAATTCGGACATCATCCAATACTGCCGCTTCAGTGAGAAGACGACGTACTGTTTCCTCGCCAACACCCATCATCTCGGCAAGCGCAACGCCGTCAAGAGACAAGCGGGTAAACGAGGAAGGGTCTGCCTCCCTTGGCGCATAAGGCAAAAGCGTCTTCAAAAGATGGACATAGTGTGGGTTCTCGACCGAAAGCGAGGCTACTCCTTCATGAAGACGCGCCGTCGTCCGCAACACTGCCCGAAGCGCCGCTACTGGATTCGTCGCCAAGAAGGCCTCCGCCTCGGCCTCAGACAAAAGCGTTACCGTTGTCTCCTCAGACGCGAGGGCAGTATAGGGAGCTGGTTTCCCTAAAAAGATCCCCTCCTCACCGAAACAATCTCCATCCCCCAGCGACCATACCTGCCCCCCCATCTCAAACCGCACTCTTCCTGTCTCAATGCGAATAAGGTAAGGAACTATCTCCTCGCGGCGAACGATGATATCGCCAGCAGCATAATGTCGTTCCATCACCTTCCTCTCTTAGAGACCGCGGCATCGTGAATCCGCGAAGCAAGCAGTTCGCCGAGAACCTCTTTCTCCATCTCTGGCAACTCTTCTTCGCTGGTCGGCGTTATAATAACCACGCGGTTACGGGTACTCCCAAACGGATTCTGTTCCGAGGTTACCAGATTTGCAACCACCATATCCAGATGCTTATTTTTCATCTTCTGGCGGGCATGTTCAATAAGATTCTCCGTCTCAGCAGCGAAGCCGACACGGAAGCAGGCAGAAGAAGCGAGACGTGCGGTTTCGGAAAGAATATCAGGGGTACTGGTCAGGGTAACGACTTTCTGAGATTCCCCTTTTTTTATCTTCTTCTCCGAGCGCTCAGGGGCATAATCGGCAACGGCAGCGCTCATACACAACACATCACAGGTGGGTGCAAGCGCCGTTACCCGTTCATGCATCTCCCGGGCACTCACCACCGGATACACCGGGTAACGCTCTGGCAAGGCTCCCATATTCCCAGCAACGAGCGCCACCTCGTCTCCCTGCCGCCATGCGGCGTCAGCAATTGCCTTTCCCGTCATACCGGTAGAACCGTTGGTGAGGAACCGGATCGGATCGAGGTACTCCCGCGTCGCACCGGCGGCAATTACCCAGCGTAACCGCTCATTTTTCTTGGGAGTGAGAAGATAGCGAGCCATTTCGAATATCTCCTCAGGCTCCGGCATACGTCCCGCCCCCTGTGCCCCGCACGCAAGCACTCCACTTCCACACGGCATTACCGTGACACGAGGCCGCGAGGAGAGAATCGCAATATTCTCTCGGGTCGCTGGATGCTCGTACATAGCGGTATTCATTCCAGGTGCAAAGAGAATCGGGGCCATAGCAGCCAGTAAGACCGACGAAACAAGGTCGTCGGCAATGCCGCGCGCCGCTTTCGCAAGAATATTTGCCGATGCCGGAGCGACAATGACGAGGTGCACGTCTTGCCCCAACATCAGGTGAGGTATTTTCCCTTTTTCGGTTTGCTCCCATAGGCTGAAGAGCGGCGGTCTTCCCGAGAGGGCGCGCCATGTTTCGGCCCCGATAAAGTGAAGGGAATGTTCCGTCCCGATCACCTGAACCTCGGCACCAGCGTTGCGAAGAAGACGGAGCAGAGAAACAGTCTTGTAGGCGGCAATCGCGCCGGTTACTGCAAGCGTGATGTTCTTTCCTTTCATCATCTCTATCCCGCGATGTGGAAAACGATTATACACGGAGAAAGCATCGTTGCAATTGTTTGCGATTTTTTTGTAACCTCGATCCTTTCCTTCTCGACAGGATACTCGGATTTTTCCTTGCAAAGAGAAAAAGGATATGATAGGAAAAAAGCGCTTCAGCGGTCGAGAATCATGGAGGTTCATGTCTTTGAAAGAACGCCTTGAACATTTTTGCCGGACCAACCCTGGGGCCATTCGCATTCTCCAGACACTTCGGGACGGTGCTTCGATCCATCTCACCGTACTACCTGATACGAGGATCTTCTTCCGCAAAGAAAAGGGGGGCCTCCTTGTCAAAGAGGCTTCTTCGGGAGAACGAGGGTCCTATGACATGGAGATAACGCTCCCCGCTTCGATGATCGACGACTTTCTTGCCGCCGACCCTCAGACGGCGGACGCCATAATCCTTTTTTTCGCAGAGAACTACTATCAGGAGAAATACCGCCCTTTCATCGACCTGAAGATCCTGTCAGGCGTGATCACGCTCACCATGAAAGGCTACCTTGGCCTCATTGCGCTCGGCGGACCGGCCCTCATGGGGATACTGCGCTCGAAGGGGTTCGGCTCGATCGCCGCGATCACCGGAGCATTGAGAGGTATCGTAAAAAAATGATTGATTCGACCACTAGATAGAGTGAGGACGCCATGGCAGAAAGAACTCTGCTCATCTATGAAAGCGAGTCCAAACACGCAAAGGCCCTGAAAAAGGCTTTTGAACAGTTCGACTTCACCGTCTATATCACAAAGTCGGAAGACGAGGTGCAGGCTCATCTCGGATCAGGCACCATCAATCTTTTCATCATCAGAGCGGAGAACCCGAACCTCGGAGGATTCCTGTTGTGCAAGAAGGTGCGGGAGATACCGGAGTATCGGCATGTTCCGATCCTCCTACTCTCGAGCGAAGCGACCGAACAGGCCTTCGAGAAGCACCGCTCTCTCGATTTCGCCGCCGACTACTACATGAAGTTACCTGCCGACATCGACTCGATCCTTGCCGCCGCCCATGCGCTCTTCCCCTTTATCGATGCCGAGGAGGGCGCCGAGTCCGCCCCGGCGGCGCCCGCCCCGGCGGCAGCCCCGGCCGTCGACGACCGCTCCGCCGAACTGCGTGCCGAGATAGAGCGTTTGCAGGCAGAGAACGAGCGACTCGCTGGCGAAGTCGGTGAACTCAAGGAAGCGCTCGCCGCAAAAGCGGAAGAGGCGCGAGAGGCTGGCAAGAAAGGGAAGATCGCCGAAGAGTACGCGGCAGAGATGGACAAGGCGACAGAGCAGATACGCGCGTTGCAGGAAATGGTCAAAAAACTCGAGGTCGAGCTTTCCCAAGAACGAGAGAACGCCCAGCGGGCCCTTGAAGAGCGGACGGTCGTTAGCAAAACGGTCGAGGAACTCAAGGCTCAACTCAAGGAAGAATCGGAACGGTCCCTCAAAGGGGCATCGGAACAAGTTGAGGAACTCAAGAAAAAACTCGACGAGGCACGTGACGAACTCGACGATCTCCGCATCGTCAACCGTGAGATGAAAGAGAAGGTGAAATCCACCGAGAAGGACATGGAGCGGATGAAGGCAGAGCACGAGGAGTTCCTCGCGAAGAAGGACGATCTCGAGAAACGGATCTCCGCGGCCGAGGCACGCGCCTCCCAGCAGATCGAGGAAGCGAAGGCCGCATTCGAACAACGGGAGGTCCAAGCGCGCGAGGAGGCAACGCGACTCGCCGAAGAAATGAAGGCGGGATACGAGGCAAAGATAAAGCCACTTGAAGACGAACTGAAGATAAAAACCGAAAAGATAGAACTTCTGCAAGCCGAGAAAGAGGCGCTCGAGATAGACGCCGCCACCGCCAAATACAAGGCCGAGCAGCAGGAAAAACAGATCGCAGAGACCCAAACAAAACTCGAGTCGGCCGAGAAGGAACTTGCCGAACTGCGCGAGACGGTCCTCCAGTTCTCTCAGATCAGCGACGAACGCGACGCGGTGCAAAGAGAGCGCGACGACCTCGCCGCGAAACTCGCCGATCGCGAGAAAACCTGCTCCGACTTGGAAGGAAGGATTTCCGGCGCGATGGCCGAGATATCCGATCTTCAGAATCGCATCGAAGCAACGGCCGCCGAGAAGGTCACGCTCGAGAAGCGGATCGCCGAGCTCGAACTTGTCGCCAAGAAACTGGAGAAACTCGAGAAGTCGATCGCCGAGAAGGAAAAAGAGATCGCCAAGCTGAACGAACAGAACCAGTCACTTCTCTCGCGCATCGAGGCGGCCCGCAAAGCGCTCGAGGGCTGACGAGAACGAATGGAACTTTCGCTTTCGTTCGTTCTAGATCTCCTGACCGAGTACGGGATCGTTCCTAGTGACAAGAAAGAGTTTTTCATCAACAAACGAGACTATTATGAATCACTCTACCGGTCACGCCACAAGAAGGAACCTTTTGTGACCGATCTCGTCCTCTTCATGTGCCGCGAGGAGGGCCATCCGGTCGACGAGGAGCGCCTGCTCCGACTCATCGCGGGACGCGCCGGATGTGACTTTGTCGTTCCCGATCCACTCAAGATAGATTCCCATCTCGTCACGACCCTCATCTCGCTTCCCTATGGCCGCGCTCACCGTATCCTTCCCCTCTACGAGGAGAACGGCTCGCTCGTCGTCGCGATGGCCGATCCGTTCAACCTCGAGGTGCTCGACCAGCTGCAGGCGACCGCCAAGAAGCCGGTCTATCCGGTCGTGGCCTCCCCCGGAACGATAGAGAAACTTCTCTCGGACATCTTCGGATTCAAGAAATCCATCAAGAAGGCCGCCGAGGAGAAGGAACGCGACCACTACGCTTCTATCGAGCAGCTCACGAAGATATCGGAAGGCGGCGAACTCGACGACAAGCACATCGTCAACGCGGTGGACCACATGCTCCGCTACGCGGTCGAACAGGGGGCGAGCGACATCCACATCGAACCGAAGCGCGACGAAACGCTCATCCGTTTCCGCCTCGACGGTCTCATGCACACCATCTATACCTTCCCCATCGCCGCACACCCATCCTTCCTCTCGCGCCTCAAGATGCTCGCCCGCATGGATATCGCCGAAAAGAGGCGCCCGCAGGACGGCCGCATCAAACTGATGTTGGGCGAATCGCACGAGGTCGAATTGCGTGCGAGCACCATCCCGACGGTGTATGGGGAGAAGATGGTCCTCCGCATCCTCGAGTCGAGTTTCTTCATCCGCTCTCTTGACGCGCTCGGCTTCGAGGAAGCGCAACTTACCGGTTGGCGTAACGGTGCCAAAAAAGGGTACGGTATGCTCCTCGTCACCGGCCCTACCGGCAGTGGCAAGTCCACGACGCTCTACTCGACGCTCAAGGAACTCGCAAGACCCGACATCAATATCGTTTCGATCGAGGATCCGGTCGAGATCGTCATCCCAGAGATAAACCAGATGGGAGTGAACCCGAAGGCGGGCATCACCTTCTCGTCGGCGTTGCGCCACATCCTCCGACAGGACCCCGACATCATCATGGTCGGCGAGATCCGCGACAAGGAGACGGCAGACAACGCGGTGCAGGCGGCGCTCACCGGGCATCTCGTCTTTTCGACGCTCCATACCAACGACACCGCATCCACCGTGGAACGCATGATAGACCTCGGCATCGAGCCGTTCTTGCTCGCCTCGGTACTCAACGGCATCCTTGCCCAACGCCTCGTGCGCAAGCTGTGTCCTTCATGCACCTACGAACGAGAGATGACCGATGAGGAGAAAGTGACGCTGAAACTGCCCACCGAGAACCGCTACCGCGTCAAGGCGGCGGAAGGATGCGTCAAATGCCGCTTCACCGGATACAAAGGTCGCACCGCTATCGTCGAATACCTTCCGGTAAATGCCAAGATGTCGCGACTCATCGCGGCCCGTGCGACGACCGACGAGATCCGCCAGAATGCGGTGATTGACGGCATGGTCACCCTGCGCGAGTCCGCGATTCGGAAGCTTGCCGAAGGAGTCACTTCGTTCGACGAGATCGTCAAGGCGCTCTATTTCGAATAGGAGAATCTCCATGAAGAAAATAACGCTTCCGGACCTGCTGAGAAAGAAAGGCGTCGAACCGATCGTCATGGTCACCTGCTACGACGCGGCGTTTGCACGACTTGCCGAAATGTCCGGTATCGAGAGTCTGCTCGTCGGCGACAGTCTCGGGATGGTGATCAAGGGCGAGGAGACCACCTTGGGTGTCTCGCTCGAAGAGGTCGCCTACCATGTTCGTGCGGTGCGACGCGGCGCCCCGTCACCGTTCCTTATCGCCGACATGCCATTCGGCAGTTATCAGTCCTCGGTGGAAAAAGGCATCGAGAGCGCTGTCGCGCTAATGAAGGCGGGCGCCGAGGCGGTCAAGGTCGAAGGAGGCAGCGAGGTGCTTCCGCTCATCGAACGCCTCGTCTCCTTCGGCATACCGGTCGTCGGCCATGTCGGGCTTACCCCCCAGTATATCAACCTTTTCGGCGGATATCGCCAGCGGGGCCGCGACGCGGTAGAACGAGAACTCATCAAAGAAGGCGCGCTTCGTCTCGCGACAGCGGGGGCGACCATGATCGTCCTCGAGGCGATTCCGGAACGACTTGCCGCCGATATAACCGCATCCCTTCCGATTCCCACGATCGGCATCGGGGCGGGACCCCACACTGACGGGCAGGTGCTCGTCCTTTACGATCTGCTCGGCATGAACGGGGAATTCAACCCCTCGTTCCTCAAGAAATATCTCGATCTCGAGACCCTCGTGACCGGGGCGCTCTCGCGTTACCGCGATGAGGTGCGATCGCACAAGTTCCCGACGGCGCGGAATAAAAGGTAAGCGTTCCCTGTTGTCATCAACGATGCACTGATTGCTCGATATGGAGGTACATGACATGACCGAACTGGTGACGGTGAAAGAAATCACCAAACACTACGGCCGTATCACTGCGCTCGAGAATGTCTCGTTCACCCTGCACAAAGGGGACATACTCGGCTTTCTCGGGCCGAACGGGGCCGGAAAGACGACCGCAATGAAGATCGTCACCGGCTACATGCCGGCAGAGAAAGGGACCGTGTCCATTATGGGCAAAAGCATTCTCGATGATCCGGTGACGGTACGCAACGCGATCGGCTATCTCCCCGAGAACAATCCGCTCTACCTCGACATGACCGTTGAGGAACATCTCCTTTTTGCCGCCGAGATGCGCACGATGAAGGACCCGGCGGCAGCCTGCCGGCTCGCCATGGAGCGGTGCGGGCTCACCGAGGTGCGCCACCGCATCGTCGGCCATCTCTCGAAGGGATACCGTCAGCGGGTCGGGCTTGCCTTCGCGATCATCCACGACCCCGAGATCCTCATCCTCGACGAGCCGACCAACGGCCTCGACCCCATTCAAATCACCGAGATCCGAAGCCTCATCCGCGACCTCGGACGAGAAAAGAGCGTCATACTCTGCTCGCACATACTTTCAGAGGTCGAGGCGGTCGCGAGCCGCGTCGTCGTCATCAACCGCGGCAAGATCGTCGCCGACGACACGCTCGAAGGTATCAAGTCGCGATCGAGCGGATACAACATCTTCCGCATCGAATTCTTGAGCGCCAAAGAGGAACGGGCGATCGCCGAGGTACTCGGCAAGATACCGGGTATCGGCGCGGTGAGTCGCGTCGCAGCCGACACCTTTCGCGTAAGGACTCAGGGCGACCGCGAGGTGGGTCACCGCATCTTCCAAGCGGCAGCCGAGAACCGGTGGGATGTCGCTCAGATATACCTCGAATCGCGTTCGCTCGAAAACACATTCCTGTCGCTGGTCGAAGGAGGTGAGGCATGAAAACGACGCTGACCGTTTTCCGAAAAGAGATGCTCGGTTATTTCAACTCGGCCATTGCATACATCTTCTTTACGCTGTTCCTCGTCATTCTTTCGTTCCTTTTCTTCCGCATTTACTTCCTGCAAGGCATCGTGACGATGAGCACCTTCTTCGATGTGATGCCGTGGGTGTTTCTCATCTTCATACCGGCGGTCACCATGAAATCGTGGGCTGAGGAGCGCAAGAGCGGAACGCTCGAGGTGTTGCTCACCATGCCGGCGACCGACACGCAGCTGGTCGCCGGTAAAATCCTCGCCGGAAGCGCGTTCGTCGCCATCGCGATCCTGCTCACCGGATTCGTCCCCGTTCTCGTCTCGCTCACCGGGCCGCTCGACTGGGGACCAGTCTTCGCGTCGTATCTCGGCGCGATCCTACTCGCCGCATCGTATGTGGCGATCGGCAACTTCGTGAGTTCCCTCACGAGCAACCAGATCACCGCGTTCCTCTTCACCGCCGTCATCCTGTTCGTACTTCTTATTATTGGGACCGAGCCGGTGTATTCGGTGTTCCCCAACTTCATCGCCGAGGTGATGCGCAATCTCTCGCTCAACTATCACTTCGACAGCATCGGCCGCGGCGTGCTCGACTCGCGCGACATCCTGTTCTATCTCACCATCATCGCGCTCTTCTTCTACTACAACGTGAAATCGCTCGAATCGCGCGCGTGGTAAGGAGGTAACCATGGAACGGAATCGCAGAACAGACGCCATCATCGCGATCGCGCTCGTCACCGGCATCGCGCTCTTCCTCAATATCCTCGCTTCCTACTTCTTCTTCCGCATCGACCTGACGCGCGGGAACATCTACACCATCAACGATTCGACGAAGAAGATACTCGCCGACCTCAAGGATACCGTCCATCTCAAGTTCTATGTCTCCGACGACCTGCCGCCGCGCGTTCTTCCCATCAAACGCGATGTTCTCGACATCTTGAACGAATACGAACAGTACGGCAAAGGCCGGATACAGGTCTCGGTGCTCGTCCCAGAGAAGGACAAGAACATCGAGGAGGACGCCCGCAAGGCCGGCATCGAGAAGGTCAACCTCAATGTCATCGGTAAGAACAAGGAGGAGGTGCAGGCGGTCTACATGGGGATCGCCGTCTACTATCAGGACAAGACCGAGACGATACCAGTCGTCATGGGGATCAAGGATCTCGAGTATGACCTCTCGAGCGCCATCCTCAAGGTGTCGCGCGAAAAACGCGACCGCATCGTCTTCCTCAACAAGGAGGTCAAACTGCCCGACGGGCTCGACCCGCAGATGCGGATGCAGCTTCAGAGCCAACTGCCCCAGAGCCACTCGATAACGAAGGACACCCTCGCGATCGCCGAGGCACTCCGTGACCAGTACGAGGTGCAGGAGATCGGCATCAAGGAGGGCGACAAACTTCCCGAAGGGACCAAGGTGCTCGTCATTCACGAGGCCGACAACCTGACCGACTGGGAGAAATACCTCGTCGACCAGTTCGTCGTCGGCGGCGGCACGCTCATCGTGCTCCAGTCGGGCATCCGCTTCCAGCAGGGGATGATGGGACAGGAGCGGCGCGTCAACTATGCCAACCTCCTCGAATCGTGGGGGTTAAAACTGCAGAGCAATATGGTGCTCGACCTCTACAACTTCCCCGCGCTCATTCCCTCGGGCAACATCCGCTATCTTCAGCCCTATCCTTTCTGGATAAAGGTCGGAGACAAGCAGATGGCTCCCGAACTTCCGGGGTATCTCCGCGATCTCGGAACGCTCGCTTTCACCTTCGCCTCGAGCATCGAGATCGAACAGAAGGAGGGTATCGCCTATACGACCCTCGCGAAATCGTCCGGAAAGAGTTGGGAACAGAAGGGCTTCGTGATGGCGATGCCCGATCAGATACCGGAGCCGAAGACCGAGGATCTCAAGACATTCAACCTCGCAGTGCTCGCTAAGGGACTCTTCCCGAGCACCTACAGCGCCGACAAACTGCCCGAGAAGGCCGACAAGGAGTCGTTCCGCGCAAAGGGAACCGAACCGGGACAGGTGCTTCTCATCGGCACGCCGGAGTTCATTCTCGATCGCAACCTCCGGATGTTCCAAGCGAACGGCACCTTCTTCATCAACCTCGTGGATTACCTTACCAACTCGAACGAGCTGGCCGGCATTCGGTCACGCAATCAGGGATATGTCTTCATTGATGCCGAGGTGAGCGACGCGATGAAGGAGGCGATCCGCTGGGTCGGCACGCTCCTCATGCCCATCATCGTCGTCATCTTCGGCATCGTTCGGATGATGATCAGAACCAGAGCCGCAGGGAGGGCATAAGCCATGAACAAACGCAATCTTGTTCTTCTTGTCCTTTTCATCCTTCTCGTCGGCGGTTTCCTGCTCAAGAACTGGCTCGACGAGAAGAGGGTCCGTGAGAGCATCGCTCAGGAAAACGAGGTGGTGCTCGCCGGACTCACCAAAGAGCAGATCACCGAGGTCACCATCAAAGACACCGAGAAGAACACCGTGACGACGCTCGTGAAGTCGGGTGACCGCTGGACCGTGAAGGAAAAGGGGGGGGCACTCGCCGACAAATCGCTCGCCGACAAGGTGGCCGAGACACTCCCAAAGATCCGGTTCGGTCAGAAAATTGGCCCCCTCAACGAGGAGACGAAGAAAAAATATGGATTCGAGAAGGCGGTCGAGGTAGCAGTTCAGGGGAAAACGCTCCTCATTGGTCAGCCAGTTGGCGTTCGTCTTCCGATCGCAATTGAGGGCACCATCTATCTTTCGCCCAACAATGAGCGTTACACTTTCGCCCGCTATGACGGCGAATGGCGTGACCGATCGCTCTTCCCCGGGAAAACCTCCGATGATGTCTCCGCGGTCACCGTGACTCCGGAGGGTGGCAAAGAGATAAAAGTAACGATCAATGAGAAAGGCGAAGCGACGATAACCGGGGTCGAGGGCGGCGAGCCGCAGAAAGGAAAAACCTTCGTGAACACCGTCGGCGGCCTCCGCATCAGCAACTTCGCGGACACCCCGCCCGAAACGGTCACTGACATCGAGAAGGACAAAAAGAAGGTTTCCATCGCCAAAGGGACTGTTCTCGTCGAGTTCAAGAACGGCGACAAGGTGGCGTTCGAACTCACCGGTCTCAAGGTAAAGGACAAGAGCGACTACCTCATTAGGAAGGACGGAAAGCTTCTCGGCATATCGGAATACTACTACAACAAGCTCGCGAGCCCTGAACTCGGTCCGACCCCTAAGAAAGAGACAACACCAGCGAAAATTACCCCAGCGAAGACTACCCCAACAAAATCACCTGAAAAAGAAAAGAAGAAATAAGGAGCGGGTTACTCTTTCCCGGTAGCATCTCCTTCACAAAAAGGCTCTTACCGTAGTCCTCTCCCACATCGGGAGAGGATTTTTTATTCTCCCTGCTTGTGAGGCGAAGGGGTGCGGAGAGTGGTGGAGGAAAAACCGGGATAAGGGTGTTCTATCCTTTATCCCAGAACGCGATCTTGCCGAATGAATCGGCTTTGAGCGAGGCACCGCCGACGAGCACGCCGTCTATGTCGGGCATTCCCATCAGTTCGGCGATGTTGTCGGGTTTGACGCTTCCGCCATAGAGAATGGTGATGTTCTCGCGTCCATAGTGCTTGCCCATGAACTTGCGGATGTACTCGTGCATCTCCTGCGCCTGCGCACCGGTCGCGTTGACGCCAGTACCGATCGCCCAGACCGGCTCGTAGGCAATGACGAGATCTTCATCGGAACACGAAAGGTTGCCATCGAAAGCGGTCGAAAGCTGGTGGTCTATCACCGCGAAGAGTTCTCCCTTCTCGCGCTGGGGCAAGGTCTCGCCGATGCAGAAGATCATGCGGAATTTCTTTTGTTGCGCAAAGGAAACCTTACGCCGGAGGTACTCGTGAGTTTCTCCGATGACATGGCGCCGCTCCGAGTGGCCGATGATGACGGTGCGAATGCCGAGATCAACAAGCATCGAGAGGCTCACCTCGCCAGTGAAGGCACCATTCTCGGCAGGATAGAAGTTCTGGGCCGCAAGCGAGATGTTCTTTCCCTTTGCGAGCGCCGCCGCTTGGGCGAGGTAAGGAAATGACGGCGCGATGACCACTTCGCGGTCGGCCATCCCGACGCAGCGGTCGCCGAATGCCGCGAAGAAGGCGGCCGTCTCGGCGGTCATGTTGTTCATCTTCCAGTTGGCAGCGTAGATCTTTTTGCGCGTCATGAACCCCTCTCCATGCAGCGGATGTTTCACTTGCCTTTCGTTTCTTTGTAGAGCCGCAGCGACTCACGGGCGATGACCAGTTCCTCATTGGTCGGAACAACAAGCACTGCCACTTTGGCCTTCGCTTTAGAGATCGCCGCGAGTTTCGCGCGGAGCCCACGGTTCTTCTCCTCGTCAACCTCTATGCCCATAAACTCGAGCCCTTCACAAGCCATGCGGCGTACATCCCAGTCGTTTTCACCGATGCCGCCGGTAAAGACGAGAACATCTACCCCGCCCATCGCCGCGGCGTAGGCACCGATGTACTTCTTGAGCCGGTAGCAAAACATCTTCATGGCAAGCTCAGCCCGTTTGTTACCTTTGCGGATGGCATCCCAGTTGTCACGCATGTCGTTCGAAACGCCACCGACACCGAGCATGCCCGATTTCTTATTGAGCATTTTTTCGAAGTCGTCGAGCGAAACACCCTTGCGCGCCGCGAAGAAGACAAGCGCCGGATCGATGTCACCGCAGCGTGTTCCCATCATGAGGCCTTCGAGGGGCGTCATGCCCATCGAGGTGTCGACCGATTTTCCTTCTTTTATCGCGGTGATCGAGCACCCGTTGCCAAGGTGCGCGGTGATGATGCGCAGTTTCTCGATAGGCTTCTTCAGGAACTTCGCCGCCTCGCTGGCAACATAGCCGTGCGAGGTGCCATGGAATCCATAGCGACGCACCTTGTACTTTTCGTACCACGAATAATCAATGGGATAAAGGTAGGCGTAGTCGGGCATCGTTTGATGGAACGCGGTGTCAAAGCAACCGCCCTGAAAGGCGTGCGGAAATATCTTCTGCGCCGTCCGGACGCCGGTGATGTTGTGCGGGTTGTGAAGCGGGGCGAGGTCGTTGCACGCGGTCATCTTCTCAAGGACATCCTCGGTGACGACGACCGATGAGTGGTAGAACTCGCCGGCATGGACGAGCCGGTGACCGATGATGCCGATCTCCGATTTGTCACGGATGATCTCTTTCTCGGTGAGAAGATCGAGGACCGTCGCGAGCGCCGCCTCGTGATTCGGTAGCGGGATCTCTCGTTCGACCTTCTCGCCACTCGCTTCCACCTTGAGCGACACGATACCCATCGGCAGGCCGATCTTCTCGGCGATACCTTTGCCGATGACGCTCTCGTTTGTCATGTCGAACAGTTGATACTTGATGGACGAACTGCCGCAGTTGAGCACGAAGACTTTCATGACGACCTCCTGAAGGATCACGGTGTTCACTCGCCGGAGACCTTATCCACCCTCCGGCGCTTTGGCAAGAAAAATAGACTTCCCTCATTCCGCACGCTATCTTTTTCCAACCGAACAACCTTGACGGGAGGAATCCATGAGCCGCGCGAAGGAAGTTTTGAGCAAATTCAAGGAGATCGAAGTCGGGTATGACCTGAGCCTGCTTTCCGACGACATCCGCGACGCTCTGCCACACCTTGTCGCCGCGATGGATGTCGTGAGCGAGATCTACCGCCGCCAAGAGGACGAGCGACTGCCCGGCATCTGGAAAAAGGTGATGGCAAGCGGCGACGAGGAGAAGAAGCGTTTCTACCGCCGGTTTCAAGGACCGTGGGACCAACTGAGCGACTATGCGACCGTTTATCCCGAGGATCTCCCTGACCGGGCAAAAGGATGCGCCTTCTATCCCGAGGGCATGGATGCCTCTGCACTAGAAAAAGCCTTTGCGCAGGCCTCGCCCGACGAGCAGGAAAAACTCCGCGACACCTATACCGTTGTCCGTAAGCAGAACGGCACACTCGTCGCGATCCCCTATCACGAATACTACCGCGCCGATCTCGAACGGCTCGCAGACTACATCAAAAAGGCGGCGGCGCTCATCAAGCATACCGGCTTGAAACACTACCTCCTCAATCGTGCCAATGGCCTCCTCACTGGAAACTACCGCGACACCGAGGCAGAGTGGGTGCGGCTCACCGATGCACCGCTCGAGGTGGTTTTCGGCCCGTTCGAAGTCTACGCCGACGGTCTGCTCGGACTCAAGGCGATGTTCGAAGGCTTCCTGCTGGCGGTCGACCACGAGAAAGGAGCACAGCTCAAGGAGATAGAAAAGAACCTCGACAAACTCGCCGCCCTCTTCCCGATGCCGGCGGGCGCCCAGCCGGCGGTCGGCGGGATGGCACCCATGGTGGTGGCACACGAACTCTACGCGGCGGGCGAGGCCTACCACGGCATCATGACGAGCGCCTTCAATCTGCCGAACGACCCGTGGGTGCGCGGGAATGTCGGCTGGAAACAGGTGATGATCTACAACATCATGCAGGCGAAGTTCAGGACCTGCACCGCGGTCATCGCCAAACGGATATCGGACGGCCGCATCGCCGCGGAGTTCGACCCTTACTTCTACTTCGTCCTCATGCACGAGGTAAGCCACGGGCTCGGCCCTGCCTACCGCGCCGACGGGACGAAGGCAGCGCAGGCGATCGGCGCCGCGTATACCACGGTAGAAGAGGCAAAGGCCGATATCGGCGGACTCGTCCTCTTGCTCAAAGCAGGCGGCACATACGGCATACCGCGGTTCGGGACCCGCCAGATGCTCGATTCGTTCTTCGCCGGCCTTTTCCGTTCGATGCGGTTTGGCGTCCACGAGGCGCACGGCGGCGCCAATGTGATAGAGTTCAACTGGATGAAGACGCACGGGGTCATCGAGGTGAAGGCCGACGGTTCGTTCGTCACCCACGACGCGAACTTCGCGAAGGCGGCTGGCGACCTGCTCGAGGAGTTATGCCGCATCGAGGCGGCGGCGACCCCGGATGAAGCAGCCGCCTTCGTCAAGAAATGGGCGCATCCCGGCAAGGAGATCCTCGACGCCCTCGAAAAACTCAAGGACATCCCCATCGACATCACGCCAATCTATACGCGGTAGATCCTCTCTTTGACAAACGCGCCGCGTGTGATACGATGCTTTTGTTGATAACAGGGGAGGATCCCATGAAACGGATTGTCGCGACGGCATGGTGCCTCGGCCTCCTTTTCCTTTCGTGCGAGAACGAGATCGCCGGGCTCTCACCGTGGGACGCCGATTCCTACTACGGCGAGGGAAACGGTTACGACTGGGAGAACAACCCCGCTGGGATGCCGGAGAACAAGCCGGGCATTGCCGAGTGCTCGATCGATGACATCGACCTCTGGATACTCGACACGATGTGGGACATGTACCTTTGGTACGATCACCTTGCCGACGACATAGACTTCCGCGGCTGGAGCGAACCGGGCGACTTTTTACACTCCATTAAATACAGCGCCGACCGCTTCAGTTATATCTCCAAGAAGGAGGATCACGACGACTACTACGCCGGCAAGTACTACGGCTTTGGTTTCGGCTTCCGGAAACTTCCCGAGTATGTGGTCTATGTGACACTCGTCATCCCCGGCGGCCCCGCCGACCTCGCCGGCATGCGCCGAGGTCAGCGCATCGTGAAGATAGACGGATATACGATTCAGGAAATCGAGGAGAACAACCTCTGGAGCGAGGTGACCTCACGCCCCGAGGACAAGAAGGACATCCCCATCGAGTATGTGGTCGAAGAAAATGGCGAGGAGAAGACGCTCGTCCTCTACGCCGGCGAAGTGACGGCGCCATCCATCTACAAGACCACGGTGCTCGACGACGGTGGCCGGAAGGTGGGTTACCTCATGCTCAAGTCGTTCATCAACTCGACCAACGGCGAACTCGACGAAGCCTTCGCCGCCTTCAAGGCGGAGGGGATCACCGATCTCATCGTCGACCTGCGCTACAACGGCGGCGGCTGGATTGACGGCGCAGAGCATCTCGCGAGCCTCATCACCGGCGGCGATCTCAAAGGGGAACTCTTTACGCGGCTCACCTACAACGATAAGCATCAAGACTACAACAGCGATTACCACTTCAAGGACTACAGTCAGAGCCTCGAACTCAGCCGAGTCGCCTTCATCACGACCGGCGGCACCGCCTCGGCCTCCGAGGTGGTCATCAATGGCCTCCGGTCGTATATCGAGGTGCTCATTGTGGGAGACAAGACCTACGGCAAACCGGTCGGCATGAACCCGATGAGCCGGTGCGACTATACGCTCGTTCCGATCACCTTCAAACTCGCGAACGCCGAAGGTTACGGCGACTACTACGAAGGACTTCCCGCCGACTGCGCCGCCGAGGACGATGTGACCCACGACTTCGGCGACCCTGCCGAGGCCTCGCTCCGTGCGGCACTTTCGATGCTCCGCGACAAGGCTTGCCCCGCCGCCCCGGTACCGTATGCGTGGAACCCCGATGAGATAGATGTCCGGACGGTCCCCTACCGGATGGGTTGGCTGTTCTAGAAGAGAAAGATTCTCAAAAAATCAGTTCGGCACGAAGGTCAGGGTGTCGCCGCTCACTTCCATGAGCGTGATCACTTCGCCGTCGCGCTGATACTGGTAGATCGTCACATCGCCGGAAAGATTGCCGACCACTTCGTTCCCGAGCCGCGTCCAGCGGGCATAGTTGTCGGTTCCGTCAAGCGTGAAGGTCTTCGGTACCGACCAACCGATGGTATAGGCGCGCAACTGGAACTCTATCTTGCTCCCGTCGTCGGTCGTTCCGTAGAAGGTGGTTCGGAAATAGACGCCACCGGTGAAGGGGGTACGGGTCATGAGATCGGCACCGATAAATTCGACGGTTTCCGCACCATTGACGATCGTCACCTGCGCATTAGGGACGCTCGTTGTCTGATCGTGATAGTAATAGAGCGTCGAATACTTCTCCCCTTGGCACTCTCCCTCGTACATCACCGACACGCCGGCCTTATTCGCAAGACAAGCATTCTCATAGGTGTTCCCATCGCAACCACACACGGGATCCATGATCAACGGGCAGTCGACCGGATAGTCGGTACAGGTTCCCGGACCGGCACACGCCCCTACCTCATAGAGACAGAACTGCGGGGTACTTCCCGAACCAGCGCATTCCTCATCCGAGTAGCATCCCGGCTCCGTACTGCACTCGCCCTCATAATCCACATTGACTCCCGCTACCGCCGCGTCACACTCACTCCCGTAGGTCACGCCGTCACAGCCGCACACTGGAGCATACATGGGTGGGCATATCTGCGGCCGCATTTCACACGTACCAGCAAGATAGGCATCACAGGTGCCATCAGGCTTGGCGCAGTACTCGGTCGGCGCACAGTCATCATTAGTGCCACAGGAGGTTACCACCGTATCGTCATCGGGAAGAGGACTATCGTCTTTTATCGGTATGTCTTCATCAGGCCAGATCATGCCATCGTCGGTGATCGGCGTCTCGTCGTCGGTAACGACCGTCCCATCATCGCTGATCGGCTCCTCATCATCGGTGATGACGGTGCCATCGTCGGGAATCACCTGCCCATCGTCACTGATCAGTTGACCGTCGTCGGTGACGATCTGACCGTCATCGGTCACTATCTGACCATCGTCAGTGGTCATCCCATCATCATTCAAGAGATCGTCGCTCATCAGATCATCGGTGTCGGTAACCCCGATGCCGTCCTGATCGGTCACCGCGGTGTCGGGGCCCGGCTTGCGGATCGTCGTGCCGTCGTCGCAGGCAACGGTGACCAAAAGAAGCGCACTTACGAGAAAGAATACTTTCATGGCATTCCTCCTTTACTTTCCCATATTAGTTCGGAACAAAGGTCAGTTGATCACCGCTCATCTCGATGAGTGTTATCGTGTTGTCGTTCCGGTTGTATTGCGATATCGTCACATCGCCGTAGAGGTTGCCGAGGAGCACCTCGGTCCCCCCGCCATAGAAATTGGTCCAATGGGCATAGGAGTTGGTTCCATCGAGAGAGACGGTAAGAGGGATCTGACTGCCCTGTACGAGCCGCAACTGCAGGTTTACCACTCCGCCGCCTTCCGCGCCGTAGAAGGTGGTCCGCAGGTAGACATACTGCGTGGTGGCCTCTCGTGACACCAGTTCGGCGCCGTCGAAGGTCACCGTCCCGTCACCGGTAACAATGACCACCTGGGCATTCGGCTGTTCCATCGAAGATTGGTCATAATAGTAATACAGCGTCGAATACTTTTCGCCTCCGCATTCCCCTTCGTAAGCAACGTTGACAAGAACGGCATGAGCGAAGCATTCATTATCATAGGTCTTGCCGTCGCAACCGCAAACCGGCGCATAGAGTTTCGGACAATCGTCCATGTTCGGCGCAAGGATGCAATCCCCCGGACCTTCACAGGATCCTTTTTTGAATTGGCAGAATCCGGTCCCACCATAAGGGGAACTCGGACACTCCTCGTTACTGAAGCAACCCTGCTCTGGACCACATTCTCCTTCATAAGCGACATTCATGAAATTGGCATGGGCAACGCATTCGTTTTCATAGGTTTTTCCATTACATCCGCAGACCGGCGCATAGACCTCGGGACAACCGGTCTCAGGCATTACACAAACGCCGAGACCACTGTCACAAACGCCGGTGTCTTTCTGGCAAAGCATCGCAACGAAGTCGCCGCACTCCTCGTTGGTGGTACAGGTCGTGACGGTGCCGCATTCTCCCTCATACGAGATGTTCACGCCTGCAGCGTTCGCAAAACAGGGATGCTGGTATGTCTTCCCGTCACAGCCGCAAACCTCGATAATCGCTGAATAGGCCATGCACTCCTGCTCGGTCGGACGCCGCTCGCACGAGCCGACGAACGAAGGATCCTCGCAGGTACCGTTCGGCTTGGCACAGAACTCGGTATCGCCGCAGTCGCCGTTGCCATAACAGGAATTCGGCGGCAGATCTTCGTCAGGAAGCGGGAGATCGGTCGCTTCATCAGTGAGAACATCATCGCTGAGAGACTCCCCCTCATCGTTGAGAGGCTCTCCGTCCTCGTTCACCGGCTCACCGTCGTCGTTGACGAGGTGACTGTCATCGCTGAGCAGATCGTCCGTCACGCCGGTCTGGTCGACATCGTTCGTCCCCGTATCGGGCCCCGGTTTTTTCGATGTGTTGTCATCGCATCCAAGAAGAAAGGAACCAAGCATCACGATAGCAACGAAAAATCTCATCGCTTCCCTCCCTCCATTCATATCATATTGATCGGCTGGGCTTCCATTCTGTAGGAAGAATAGCCTGTTTTTATCGAGAAGCAACTGTTTTTTTCGTGCGACCTCGTAATGTGCTTGATTCCATTCATGTTTTATTCTTGCCTCCCATTCGTTCGGCAGGTATAGTACTTCACTGTGAACAAGCGGAGGTGCCATGCGCTGTTCTTTTTTGTTGTTTTTCGTAATTCTCATGACGGCTCTATCGGCGTGCACCCAAAAGGACCCGTCGCAGGATTACGCTATACAGAATGCTGTCGAGAGTGACGGCGATCCCGACATCCCTCTTCCATGAACCCGGTTCGCGGCTATCTCTTCCTGCTTGCCGCCGTCTTCCTCTGGGGCATCCATGGACCGGCGGGACACTTTCTCGCCATGCGCGGGGTGGATATGCTCTGGGTCGCCTCGGCGCGCGTTCTCATGGGAATGTTCATCTTCGGCGTATTCCTTGCGGCGACCGGAAATCTTTCTTTGCAGTGGCGCGAACGGTGGAAAACGGTGCTCGTGCTTTCGTTCGTCGGGCTTTTCCTCAACACGGTCACCTTCCATCTTGCTCTCGTGTCCATCTCGGGAACGCTCGTCATGATCCTCGAGAACCTCTCACCGGTCTTCGTGTTCCTCTTCTCCTTTTTCCTTGCTGGCGTCCGCCCGACATGGCGCGAGACCATGGCGTTGTTTCTGTCGCTCTCCGGGATGCTCCTCATCGTGTACGGCAAGGACACCTTCGACTTCGGCGGCGGCGATGTCGGCGTCGGCATCCTCTGGGCAGTGCTCGCCGGCGCCACCTTCGGCTGGTACGTCTATTTCTCCGCCGACCTCGTGCGACCGCTCCGCGACGAGCCGGTCAAGGTCATTCAGTTCCTCTTCAAGATCTTCACCATCTCGGCAGTGCTCATGGTACCATTCCTTTTCCGCGACTGTCCCAAGCCACAGAAAACCGACGAGTGGTTCTGGCTCATCGAGATGGGCATCTTCCAGTCGGGAGGCGCCTATCTCTGCTGGAATTACGCCCTGCGCGACATCCCGGTCAACACCGCCTCGGTGCTCTTCCTCCTCACCATCGTGTTCACCGCACTAAACGAGATGCTCTTTCTCTCGCTCATCTCCAACGCCTTCATCATCGGCGGCGGAGCACTCATCATCGCGGCGGGGATACTGCTCAGGCCGCGGCGCACGAACCAGAATGGAAAAGCCTCTCCCTGAACGCCGACTACTTTCCCGGACACTGCTTGACGACAGCGGGATTGATGTTCCGCAAACCGTAGGCACGGTCGAAGTGGCGCGAGAATTCCTCGGCGAGTTTCTCGGCGCGATAGTGGAACGCTTCCTTGTCCTCCCAAGTGTTGACGGGGCTGAGGATGTTCGCGTCCACGCCGGGACACTGTTCCGGCACCATGATGTGGAACAGCGGATCCTCGTGATACGGGACATTCGCGAGCTCGCCGTGGAGCGCCGCCGAGACGATGCGTCGCGTCACGGTGATGTCCATCCGCTTCCCCTTGCCGTAGGGACCGCCCGACCAGCCGGTATTGACGAGATAGACATTCACATGGTGCTTTTCGAGTTTTTCGCCGAAGAGGTTGATGTAGTCGTTCGGGTTGCGTGGGAAGAACGGTTCGCCAAAGAAGCGTGAAAAGGTGCTCTCGGGGTCCTTGACGCCCGTCTCGGTTCCGGCGAGTTTCGAGGTATACCCCATGAGGTACCAGAGCATCGCCTGCTCCTTGTTCAGTTTCGCGACCGGCGGCAGAACGCCGTTGGCGTCGGCGGTGAGGAAGAGTATCGTGGTCGGATGACCGCTGGTGGCCGACTCCTTCACATTGGGCAGAAACGAGAGCGGAAAACTGCCGCGGCTGTTCTCGGTGAGCCGTCCGTCGAAGAGATCGAAGGTGCCGTCGGGGAACACCATGACATTCTCGATGATCGCTCCGTGCTTGAGGTGGTGCGCCTGATGGAAGATGGCGTGATAGATGTCGGGTTCCTTTTCCTTGTTGAGGTTGATGAGCTTCGCGTAACAGCCAAACTCGAAGTTCGCGATGCCGTGATCGTGCCAGCCATGCTCGTCGTCGCCGATGAGAGCCCGCTCCGGATCGGCCGAAAGGGTCGTCTTCCCCGTTCCCGACAGACCAAGCATGAGAGCGCAGTCGCCCTTCTTCCCCTCGTTCGCCGAGCAGTGGAGCGGCAGGATGCCGACCTCGGGAAGGTAGTAGTTCATGACGGTGAACATCATCTTCTTGACGGTACCGAGGTATGCCGATCCGATGACGATGCCGATGCGGTTGTCGAAGTCCATCACGATCGCCATGTCGGTCGTCTTGCCGCTCGGCAGTTTGCGGAGACGCCCTACATACTTGGTCGCCTCGAGCTTGTTATAGGGAACCGCGAGGATCGTGAATCCCTTGTCGGCGAAGATGCTTTTGTTAATATCCTTGGGCACCGGACGGAACATGTTGTCGGTAAAGAGCGCGACGAGCGATCGGTCGGTGATGGTACGACAGGGAAGCGCATACGACGGATCGGCGCCGAGTACCCGGTCGGTCACGTAGAATGACTGCTTCTTCGAAAGAAATTCGATCGCATCATTGAAGAGCATTTCGAAGGTTTCTGGCGTACACGGATTACAGGCAGGACTCGTCCAGTCTATCTTCATCTCGCTCTCGGGGCGCCGCACGATGAGTGTGTCCTTGGGACTGCGCCCCGTGGACTCGACGGGCGTCCATGTCGCGAGCGTTCCGTTCACCGTGATGAGCGCCTTGCCACGGGTGACGGCGTGAAAAATGAGTTCCTCGCGAGAAACATTGACCTCGACCTTCGGATGATTCTTGAGCAGGTGCTCTATCCGTTGCATGATTTCGGTGCGTTCCATAGTCTCCCCCTTACAAAAAAGCAAATGGTCTCGGAAGAATATATGCAGGAGGGCTTCTCTTGACAATTTTTTCACCTTTCCTTTGTTCGTTGGGGTTGTTTTTCCTGTGCCATTCCGGTAGGGTAAGAACGATTCACGAACGGAACGGAGGAATACCATGGCGACCGACCTCGAAATCGCTGCCCAAGCCACTCTGCGTCCCATCGAAACCATCGCCGAACGAATGGGGATCGACCGAGAACACCTCGAACTCTACGGCAACCACATCGCCAAGATACGACTTTCGGCTCGGACGCTCGCCGAGCCACGGGCCCGACAAGTGCTCGTCACCGCGATGACGCCAACACCGCTCGGCGAGGGGAAGACCACCGTTTCTATCGGCCTGTCGGACGCGCTCAACCGTATCGGCGTACGAAGCATCGTCACGATCCGGGAACCGTCGCTCGGACCGATATTCGGCGTCAAAGGAGGCGCCGCGGGCGGAGGGTACGCGCAGGTTCTCCCGATGACCGACATCAATCTCCACTTCACCGGCGACATCCACGCGGTGACCGCGGCGCACAATCTGCTCGCGGCGCTCATAGACAACCAGTACTCGCGGGTGATCCAACAATGCCTTCTGCCGCGCGAGATCGTCTGGCACCGCGTCCTCGACATGAACGACCGCGCGCTCCGGAACATCGTCATCGGCCTCGGCAAGGAAGCGGGACAGGTGCGCGAAAGCAAGTTCGAGATAACGGCTTCCTCCGAGGTGATGGCGATCCTCGCGCTTGCATACGATCTTGAGGATCTCAAGCGGCGTCTCGGCGACATCATCGTCGCCGTCAAACCGCACGGAGCGCCGCTCTATGCCCGCGATCTGCGAGCGCCGGGAGCGATGGCGATCCTGCTTCAGCATGCCCTGAAACCGAATCTCGTTCAAAGCATCGAGGGGAATCCGGCGCTCGTACATGCCGGACCGTTCGCCAACATCGCGCACGGCACCAACTCGATCGTCGCGATGGACATCGCGCGTCGTTTCGCCGACATCGTCGTCACCGAAGCAGGCTTCGGCTCCGACCTCGGCGGCGAGAAATTCTTCGATCTCGTCTCTCGTCAGAGAGGCGTACGCCCTCCCGATGTCGTGGTCATCGTCGCGACGGTGCGGGCGCTCAAGTATCACGGGGGCGTCCCGCGCAAGAACCTCGCACAAAACGATCCGGCCGCCGTCGAACGCGGATTCCCCAATCTCGAAAAGCACATCGAGAACATGCGGTCGTTCGGCCGTCCCGTCGTCGTCGCCCTCAACCGCTTTCCCGGCGACACCGCTGAAGAGATCGCAACGGCGACGCGACTCTGCGCGGGGATCGGGGTGCTCTGTTTTCCCATCGAAGTATGGGCTCACGGCGGCGCGGGAGCGACCGATCTTGCCACAGAAGTGTGGCATCTCGCGCAAGAGGAGCACGGCCCTGTTCGTTTCGCCTACGATCTGAACGACCCGCTTCCGCTCAAGATCGAGAAGGTCGCCACGACATTCTATGGGGCTAAGGGTCTTCACCTTCCCCGCACCGTGCTCGCCAAGATAGAAGAGCAAACGGCGTGGGGCTACGCGACGCTCCCGTTGTGCATGGCGAAGACCCAGTCGTCACTCTCGGACGAACCGGATCTCCGTGGTCGCCCCGAAGGGTTCACTCTCGAGGTGCGAGACATCAAAACCTGCGCCGGTGCCGGTTTCGTCGTCGTCTATGCGGGAGACATCATGACGATGCCGGGGCTCCCCGAATCTCCCGCCGCCGAGCGGATGGACATCTCCTCCGACGGGGAGATAGTCGGGCTCTTTTGAGACGCCTTTCTTGACTCCGGAGCCAAAGAACCCATAATGCCTTCGGCAGGTTTACGACCTAATGGAGCCTACTGTGCGATACCTTTTCTCTTGCTGCCTCGCGGTCATGCTACCTTCTTTCCTCGCCGCCTCATCGCTGCTCGAACTCGTCGGCGCTCCCGACAGCGCCAATCCCTTCTCGATGCGAACGATCGCCGGCGGATCGGAAGCGGCCTATTTCAACCCGGCGCTCCTCGTGAAGATGCAGGATTCGGCGAAACTCGGCTTCTTCATGATGGTCGAGACACTCGACATCAACCACTTCGCCCGGCCGGCATCCGATGCGAACGGTGACGGCATACCCGATGTCAACATCCCCGACAACATTTACGACAAGGCGGCCTCCGACCAGATAACCCATGTCGGCGAGGATGTCCCCTACCGCGACCAGCGCTTCACGCCGCTTCCTACGAATCAACTCATCCGTGAACGCGGAAGCGCCGACTACAACGACATAAAGATGGTCATCGCCCTCGGCGCCACCAAGACGATAATCGAGGAGTGGCTCACTCTCGGCCTCTACTTGCTCCTTCCCGCCACGAGCGTCCAGACGCAGACCCCTTACTACAACGACGAGCGCGAACAGTTCTTCAGCAACTCGCTCCACTTCGAGCTACTCGAGGACCGCTCCCAGCAATTCAACATCGCCGTCGGGCTCGGCGGCAAGGTGAACGATTACCTCCACCTCGGCGCCGGCATCGCCTTCACCACCTACACGCTCACCGAGACTGAGGTCTATGTCCCCGACTCATCGGATCCCTCGTTCCAGATACTCAACTCGTCGGTCAAGGTCACCGGATCCCTCGCGCCGCACTTCGGCTTCGCCGCTTACCCGATCGAGGACCTCGTCATCACCGGCACGGTGCACCTCCAGTCGAACACCGGCCAGATAGAACTTCAGAACAAGACGCAGGTATGGGGCTGGGACTACGAGGACGACACGGAACGCCACCTCGGCAGCAGCGGCATGATGACCTACGGTTACGAGCCGCTCCGCGCCGGCGGCGGCATTTCCTACGCATTCAACATCGGGCACGACTACAAGCTCGCTCCCACCGTCGGCGCCCTCTGGCACCACTGGCAGACCTACGAGAACCGGCACGGAACGAAGCCTGTCGACCGCTGGCACGACACCGCTTCGGTACAAGCAGGGTTCCGCATCACCCACCCCGAACGGGAGATCGGCTTCGATTTCTCGTTCGTCCAGTCACCGATCCCCGAGCAGACCGGCCGCGAGAACTATGTGGACAACCACCGGCTCATTTGGGCCGGCGGATGGACCGAATACTTCGAGTTCGAGAAGTTCACCCTCGCCGGCGGCGTACACGGACAACTTCAGTGGCTCATCCCCCGTTCGCACCATAAAGACCTTTCGCGGAGCGCGGCAGAGGGCGGGGTGGTGGACGAGTATCCCGACGAGCTCATAGACTACTCCGACCCCGAGCGGCGTCCCATCGCCGAGGCGCAGGGATTCCAGACGAACAACCCCGGTTTCCCCGGATTCAGAAGCAGCGGGTTCCTCATCGGGACCGGCCTATTCATAAAAGTTCTTTACTGAAGGGAGAACCACATGAAACGATGGATCTGTTTTCTTTGCTTTGCGGCGCTTTTTATGGCTGTTTCCTGCAGCGACAGCAGTACAAACAAGAACGACAACTCGATCCCGGCCGACGCCGACACCGCCGTCACCGATGAAACCGGCGACGACACCGTTATCGAGCCGGGCGACGACACGGTCGTTACCGAGGAGGAACCGACCACCGATGACGCTATCGTAACCGATGAGACGAGCGACGAAACGGATGACGAGACGCCCGACGAAGCATCCGACGAAATGGGCGACGAGGATGTCGTCGAGAGCGACGAGGACACCGTGAATCCGCTCCTCGCACAGTTCGTCGGGACATGGGCCGAGAAACTGGTCCTCGTCTCCGACACGCAGACCATTATCGGCAATGTCGAATCAACGACGACCCGCTATAAACTCGGCAAGATAACACTCGAAGACGGTGAACTCCACATCGAGAACAAGATCTGCAAGATAGACAACACCACCTCGCAGGGAGACACTATCTTTTACCAGAAGTACTGCGACATCTACTGGTTCTGGCACCCTTACGAACTCAAGAACCCTAAGCCCGACATCACCGTGACAGAGGGAAGCGGCACGATAACCTTCGTCGAGAACCGCTCGTGGGAACTGCGCGGGATGCTCAAGATGAACGATCCCGAGACCGATACCATACCAAATAGCGCAAACGACGAGCGCATCTTCGATCACGATGAGGACGGTCACCCCGCATTCACCCTTGGCTTCACCTCGGCGCTCATCAAAGGCGACATGTATCTCGTCCAACGCCTCTCGCACGAACTCACCGGCACCTATATCCCCGGCGACGGTATCTACGGTCTCGGCACGAGCCCTGATCGGATAGAAGGCGGCGTCAATTGGACCGACGACCAGTACACCGTGGACGCGACCAACCCGACGCTCAAGAGCCAGAAAAAAAGCACCATTCGTAACGAAGACAGCACCTTCATCTATGTCCGGGTCCCCGACGACTTCACCTGCGACGAAGTGTACGACCAGCGGGAACAACTGTTCGGGAATTGACCATTTATCTTGACGAGCATTTTCCCACAAAAATCTTGCCTATTTGACGCTTCTGGGTTAGTATCCTTCGCCTTATAGTCTTTGACACGGAGAACGAGTTGAATAGCTCAATTATTTCAAGCACTTTTGAGGCACTTTCCGGGCAGGCGGCGCCGCAGTCTGGCGGAGCACTCGCCATCATCAACATGCTTTTGCCCTTTATCATCATCTTCGTCATCTTCTACTTTCTCGTCATCATGCCACAGAAAAAGCAACAGAAAAAGCATCAGGAGATGCTCAACGCCCTTCAGAAGGGGGACCGGGTGCTCACCTCGTCGGGGTTCTTCGGCCGTATCGTCGAGGTGAAGCCAACGCTCTTCAAGATAGAGGTGGCACCCAAAGTAATCGTCTCTTTGCAGAAGAGCGCCGTCGTCTCGAAGGTGCAGGAAGAAGAGAGCGACGCTCCCGAAGGTAAGTCGGAGAACTGAGAAAGGTCAAGATAAGGAGAAACGCCTATGGAAAAGAACTGGACGATGCGTGGCCTGTTCATCTTGGCGCTCATCATTGTGGCCGTCGTCATACTTCTGCCGTCGTTCATGGACCGGGAGAAGTACCCGTTTCTTAACAAGATAAACGAGGGGCTCAACCTCGGTCTCGATCTTAAGGGAGGTATCCACTTCGTCCTCTCGGTCGATGTCGAAAAAGCGGTACAAGACCGTGTCGATCGCCAAACCGACGAGATAGCCAAGCGGATGGAAGAGGAAAAGATCCCCTACGCCGCGATAAAAGCCGATCCGGTCGAACCGATCATCCGCATCACGCTCCAATCGGAAGCCGACGCCGACCGGTTCCGCGACAAGGTCATAGATTACTTCCCTTCCTTCCGCAAGACGGCACAGGAGGGGCTCACCTACGAACTCACCATGCGTGAGGACTACATCAAGAATCTCCGCGAGTCATCGGTCGATCAAGCACTTGAAACGCTCCGGAGCCGCATAGACGCCCTCGGTCTCAAGGAACCGGTCATCGTCAAACAGGGCTCCAACTCGATCCTCATTCAACTGCCCGGCTACAAGGACATCGAGCGGGCCCGTTCCATCATCGGCCAGACGGCGCAACTCGAGTTCAAGATCGTCGCCGAGGACCTCGATCCGCTCGCGAACATCACCGATGTGCCGCAGGGCATCACGCTCCATCAGGGGCGCGGACAAACTTCGGACGGTGCCATGCTCTCCTACAACTATGCCGTCTCCGAGGACAAGGATCTGCTTCTCAACTGGCTCAAGGACAAGGCACCCGAAGGCACCGAATTCCTCCTCGAAGAGACCTTCCGTGAGGGCGGTAAAAAGATATATCAGTCGTGGCTTCTCTACAAGAAGGCCTATCTCACCGGCGACATGCTCACCGACGCCCGCGTCGAGGTCGACCAGCAACGCAACCGCCCCTATGTCAGCCTATCGTTCGATCGTAACGGCGCCCAGATATTCGAAGAGGTCACCGGAAAGTTCGTGAAGCGGAAGATGGCGATAGTGCTCGACAACCGCGTCAATTCGGCGCCGGTCATCCAGACCAAGATCGCCGGCGGCCATGCGATGATCACACTCAATTCGATGAACGATTTCAACACGACGCTTTCCGAGGCGAAGGACCTCTCTCTCGTCCTGCGCGCCGGTTCTCTTCCCGCGCCGGTCACCTTCGAAGAGAACCGTACCGTTGGCCCGAGCCTCGGCGCCGACTCCATCCACAAGGGAAAAATCTCCATCGCGGTGGGGCTCGCCGTCGTCGTACTTGCGATGATCGTATACTACGGCATCTCGGGGCTCATCGCTGACCTCGCGCTCGCGCTCAATGTGCTTTTCATCCTCGCCTTTATGGCCGCTTTCGGCGCGACGCTCACCTTCCCCGGCATCGCGGGCATCGTGCTCACCATCGGCATGGCGGTCGACGCGAATGTTCTCATCAACGAACGCATCCGCGAGGAGCTGCGCAACGGCCACTCGTTCATGTCCGCCTTCGAACTCGGCTATGAGCGGGCATTCTCGGCGATATTCGACTCGAACCTGACAACGGCGATCGCCGGCTTCTTCCTCTGGAACTTTGGAAGCGGCACCGTGAAGGGGTTCGCTATAACGCTTCTGCTCGGTCTCGCCTCTTCGATGTTCACCGCCGTCTATGTCACGAAGGTCATATTCCACCTGCTCATCAAGGCTGGAATCAAGAAGGTATCAGTGTAGGAACAGGAGGATGCCATGGAACTCATTAAACAGACGCTCAACATAGACTTCGTCGGCAAATTCAAGATCTTTGCCGTCATATCCTCCATCGCCGTCATCGCAGGTATCGTGCTTCTCATCGTCGTGGGACCGAACTACGGTGTTGATTTCAAAGGGGGCACCGAGATCCAGATAAAGATAGCCAACATAGACATCGCCGGTGTCCGTGCAGCGCTTTCGTCATTCGATGGAGTGGAGATCCAACAGTTCGAGGGACACGATGATGAGTTCGTGATAAAGTTGCCCTCCATCTCGCTTGCCGACGCGGACGAGGTCGAAAAGGCGATCGCCGAGGCACAGAAGACCTTTTCCGAGGCGAACCTCATCAAGAAGCATTTCAATGTCGAGGTTGGCGACCGAATCGAGCTCTGGTTCGACAAACCAGTGGACAAGGACCGCCTTGTCGAAACGATAAAGAAATTTTCGGTACCTCTCACCGGACAGAGCGAGTATGCACAGGTCGGCGATCGCCACATCTACAAAATATTTCTCCAAAGCTTTACGAGCACCGTTATTGCGGCGGTCGAACAGAAGAGCGGCACCAAGGCAGACATCCAGCGTGTCGAACTCGTCGGTCCCAAGGTCGGCAAAAAGCTGCGCACCGACACCGCC
>CAYQBN010000007.1:121268-149814 GCA_964415795.1 uncultured Spirochaetales bacterium
ATACCCTCATCGCGCTCCTCATCTACATCGCGCTCCGATTCAACTTCCAGTCGGCCCCCGGCGCCATCATCGCTCTCTTTCACGATACTATGGTGACTCTGGGCATTCTCGTCGCCTTCCGCGTGACTTTCGACCTTACCATCGTCGCGGCATTGCTCACCATGATCGGGTACTCTCTCAATGACACCGTCGTCATCTACGACCGTATCCGTGAAAACCTCGGCAACCCGAAAAAAGGAAATTCTCTCATCGAAAAGGTGAACATCAGTATCAACGAGACGCTTTCCCGCACCATCATCACCTCGGTGATGACCTTTATCGTCGTCTTTACGCTCCTTTTGCTCGGGGGAGACATCATCTGGGGATTCGCTTTCACCATGTGCGTCGGCATCGTGGTCGGCACCTACAGTTCCATCTATGTGGCGAGTCCCATTACCGTTCTGTTGGATCGGTACATGAAACATAAGGCAACCTGAGTTGATGAAAAAAGAGTGGGTACTGCTCGATGCGAACAGTGAAAAGGTAAGCAGGATCTCAAAAACGCTCGGCATCTCCGAGACCGTGGCGCAGGTTCTTGTGAACCGCGGCATAGACGATGTCGAGTCGGCAAGCCTTTTCCTCCAAGCGAAATTGCGTAGTTTGCCCGATCCCTCTCTCCTCAAGAACGCCCAGAAGGCATCGGAACTCATCGTTGAGGCGGTCAAGGCCCGGAAACGCATCGTCATCTACGGTGACTACGATGTGGACGGCATTACATCGACGGTGCTCATGTACCAATTTCTCAAGATACTCGGGGCCGATGTTCACTACTACATCCCCCACCGTCTCGAGGATGGCTACGGTCTGAACACCTACACGCTCGAAGAGATCGCCACCGAAGGGGGACAGGTGGTCATCACCGTGGACTGCGGCATCACGAGCATCGAGGAGGTGCGCTACGCGCGCCAGTTGGGACTCGATATCATCATCGCCGATCACCATCACATCGGCGAGACGATACCCGATGCCATCGCGGTCATCAATCCCCATTTCGAAGATTGTTGTTACCCGTTCAAAGAGATGGCCGCAGTCGGCGTCGCCTTTTCCCTTCTTATGGTGCTCAAGAAAACGGTCGAAAAGGACGGTTTTTTCCGAGGACAGCTTCCCAACCTGAAGGAGTACATGGATATCGTCGCGCTCGGCACCGTCGCCGACATGGTGCCGCTCGTGGGAACCAACCGTATCTTCGTCAAACACGGCCTCCAGCAGATGCGCGAGAACAAGCGCCCCGGGCTCGTGGCGCTCGCCCATGTCTGCGGTCTCAAATCGCTCGATGAGGTGACTCCGGCGATCATTTCCTATAAGATGGCGCCGCGCCTCAACGCCGCCGGTCGTATCGGTAACGCAGTCAAAGGAGTGGATCTTCTTTTGTCACCGACCTACGAACAGGCGACCAAGATCGCCGAGGAACTCAATGTCACCAATGAATACCGTCAGAAACTCGAGGCGGAGATCTTCGATCAAGCGGTAAAGATGGTGGAAGAACGAGGGCTCCATCGGCAGCACACCATCGTCCTCCATTCGCAGGACTGGCACCCCGGGGTCATCGGCATCGTCGCCTCGCGCCTCGTCGAACGCTACTACAAACCGACCATCATGATCTCGGTGGAAAGCGGCATAGGACGCGGATCGGCCCGCTCGATCCAGTCGCTTCACATCTACAATGTCCTCGAACATCTCAACGAACTCCTCGTTCAGTACGGCGGGCACAAGTACGCTGCGGGACTCACGATCCGCGAAGAAAACATCGAGACCTTCGTCCGCCGCTTCGAAGAGGTGGTCGCCGAAAGACTTACCCCGGAAGACTACCGGAACATACTGGAGGTCGACGCCGTCCTCGACCTGTCGCGCTTGACTCCTGAACTGGTCGTAGCTCTCCTTCAACTCGAGCCCTTCGGCATGAACAACTCCGAACCGAACTTTCTGGCTCGTAATCTGATCATCAAAAAACAGTCGGTCATTAATCGATCCCATCTCCACTGGCGCCTTTCCGCCGACGGATCTCCGTTCCAGTTCAACGCCATAGGCTTTGGACTCGCCGGCGACCGACCGCTCCCCGCGGTCGGCGACCGCGTGGACATCGTCTACTTTCCCCGAGTCAACACCTTCAACGGCGATGTGTCGCTTCAGTTATATGTGAAGGATTTTCGTCCTGCGTCGGGACAGTAGCCCTTCCTAATCGACCAGTGACCGGGCCGCGTTTCGGTCGAGGCCCGCAGCGATCCCTTTCAAGAGTGCTCCCCCCTTTCTGATATCCCCAAGAAGGATGCCTCCGGTCAAACGACCGTCACGGAAGAAAAGCGCCGTATAGCGGCCTGCCGCCTCATCGGCGGTGCGGAGGACATCATACGAGACAGCCGGATCGCGCCCGATGTCACCTGCCGAATAGAGTTGCGTACCGAACACCTTGAGTACCGCCGGATAGGACTCTGGCCGAAAGACTGCCGATCCCCCCGCGGCGTTAGTTCCGGCGACCGCCCCCTCTTTGACCGCCGGCATCCACAGCTGAGGAATGCGATCGAACTCGGCGCAATCACCTGCGGCGTAGATGCCCGCCACGGAGGTCTCCATTCGCTCGTTGACCACGATGCCGCGGTTCACCGAAAGTCCAGCTTCCTTGGCAAGTCCTATATTAGCCCGCACACCTACCGAGAACACCACCATGTCGCTTTGAACGACGGCACCGTTCTTGAGCATGATGCCCTCCACCACCTTATCTCCGATGAGACGGTCGGTCTGGGCGGAAAGGTGCACCACAACCCCGGCCTTTTCGGCAATACGCTGGAAGAAGCGGGAACCTTCGGGGTCAAGTTGCATAGGAAGCATTCGATCGGCAAGTTCAATGACGTGAACCCGATGCCCGCGCCTGAGAAGCGCATTCGCCGCCTCAAGCCCTAACAAGCCCCCACCGATGATGACCGTTTCATGGCACTGTTTGGCACACTGCGCTACACGCCGGGCATCGTCGAGCGTCCGCACCGCGAACACCCCCTCTTTTTCGAGCGCGCCGGCCAGTGGAACAAAGGGGGTCGAGCCGACCGCGAGGACGAGACGGTCGAACGGAACGGTCGCCCCAGTAGCCAGAGAAACATTTCGGGCAACGGGGTCGATCTTGGTCGCCTTCACCCCACGGAGGAGTCGCAGGTTCTGCTCGTGGAACCATGCTTCTCTCTGAAGATAAAAGGTGGGACGCTGCTCAACGGTATCATCCCCAATACGCTCGGTGAGCGAGGGACGATGATAGGGAAGATGCCTCTCTTCCGAAACGATCGTTATATCGGCGGTCGGGTCAGTCTTCCGTGCCTCTTGCGCCGCTGAAAGGCCTGCCGCCGAAGCACCGATAATGAGGATCCGCTGTCTCGTCATATCTATCCTCCTATTGCCGTCTGACGGGGCTACTCTACTGGTTCCCCTCCCCCCGTCAACAACAAAAGTGAACTATCTTGACAAAAGAGTGAGGCAAACGCTATAAGGAGCCTTCGAGCAGGTGTGTCATTAATCGTTGAGAGGAATGCCATGGTCACCGTTCGCACATTCAAAGCCTATCGTCCGCCCAAGACACTCGTTGAAGAGATCGCCGCGCTACCCTACGATGTGGTCAACACCGAGGAGGCAGCCGCCTTCGCCAAGGGGAAGCCGTGGTCGTTCTTCCACATAACACGGCCCGAGATCGATCTTCCGCGCGAGGTGGACATCCACGACGACCGCGTGTACGCGCAAGGCCGTGCGGCACTCGATCGCTTCATTCGAGAGGGGGTCCTCGTTCAAGACAAGGACCCTTTCTTCTATATTTACGCACAGAAGATGGGAGACCATGTGCAGACCGGCATCGTCGGATGTGTCTCGGCAGACGAATACAACGCCGACCTCATCAAAAAACACGAACTGACCCGCAAGGACAAGGAAGACGACCGGACACGCCATGTCGTGACGCAGAACGCCAACGCCGAACCGGTCTTTCTCACCTACCGGACGCGAAAGGAGATAGACGATCTGGTGTTCGGTTACACTGCCCAGCACCAGCCCGAATACGACTTCGTAGCCGACGACGGTATCCGTCATACCCTCTGGGTCATCCGTGATAACGCGCTCAACGCGAAGATAAGCGAGGCGTTCCGGAAAGTGCCACTTCTTTATGTCGCCGATGGCCATCACCGGAGTGCATCGGCGGCTCGCGCCAAGGCCGAAAAGATGAAACACGATCCCAATCCTTCTCCTGATAAGGAATACAACTACTTCCTCGCGGTCATCTTCCCGCACGATCAACTACGTATCATGGACTACAATCGCTTGGTGAAGGATTTGAACGGTCTCACCAAAGAGCAGTTCCTCGCAAAGGTTGGCGAGAAATTTTCAGTTTCTCCTGCTGCGACACCAAAGCCGAAGGCCGTTCACCATGTTGGCATGTACTTGGGTAACATGTGGTACGAACTTGTCGCCAAGCCGGGCACCTTCGACCCCAAGGACCCGATCAATTCGCTCGATGTTGCGATTCTTCAAAACAATCTCCTCGCCCCCATCTTGGGGATCACCGATCCACGTACCGATAAACGGATAGACTTCGTCGGCGGCATCCGTGGCATCAAGGAACTCGAAAAACGGGTGAACTCGGGAGAAATGGCGGTGGCCTTTGCGATGTACCCCACGACGCTCGATCAGCTCATGGCGGTCGCCGACGCCGGGAAGATCATGCCGCCCAAATCGACATGGTTCGAGCCAAAACTGCGGAGCGGGCTATTCGTCCATCTGCTCGACTGAACCATCCGGCACGGGAGGGGAACCCGGTGAAGATATACCGCGTGGGCGGCGCCGTTCGCGATCGCCTCTTGGGGCGTCCTGTTCACGATACCGATTTCGTCGTTGTCGGAGCGACCGAAGCGGAGTTCCGCTCCTGTTTTCCGACAGCCCAGAAAGTCGGGAGCGCCTTTCCCGTCTATCTCGTGAACGGCGTCGAATACGCCTTTGCCCGTCGCGAGCGGAAGGTCGGCCCCGGCTACCGCGGCTTTGAAACGATCGCCGATCCGTCGGTCACCCTCGAGGAGGACCTCCGGCGACGCGACCTTACCATCAACGCGATGGCAGAGGACCTCGAAACGGGACAGATCATCGACCCATACGGCGGACGAGACGACCTTTCCCGCAGGGTGCTCCGTCACATCAGCGACGCGTTCGTCGAAGATCCGCTCCGCCTCTATCGCGTCGCCCGCTTCGCCGCTCAGTTGCCCGAATTCACGGTGACACCCGAGACGCTCACGATGATGAAACGACTGGTGCCGGAACTCAATACCCTTGTTCCGGAACGGGTGTGGCTCGAGTGTGAACGGGTGCTCACCGCACCGGCGCCGGATCGCTTCTTCCGAATTCTCGCCGACACCGACGCGCTTGCGATCCATTTTCCCGAACTACAGACGCTCATCGGCGTCACGCCCGGTCCCGAGTATTACCACGAGGGAGAGACCGACACCTTCGACCATTCGCTCCGCGTCATGGCGCGCCTCCCGGGGAACGATCCGCACCTGCGTTTCGCGGCGCTCTGCCACGATCTCGGCAAAGGACTGACCGATGCTTCCCTCCTTCCCCATCACTACGGCCACGACACTGCGGGGGTGTATGCAGCCACCACGCTCTGCAACCGCCTGAAGACGCCCAATTCTTTTCGCCACGCTGCCGAACTCGCGACGCGCTATCACATGGCGGTGGCGAAACTTCCGGTCATGCGCGCCGGGAAGGCGGTGATGCTCCTCAAGAAAATCCGCCGATTCCCCGGGGGCGGTATCGCCGGCTATCTCGCCCTGATCCATGCCGATTCGGCGGGGAAGGAGACTGACCTGACCCCGTGTGCCCCCGCATTGGAAGAGATTCTCGATCTACCGCTTCCCGAAAAGTATCACCACCTCGGCCCGAGATCGGGGGAGATCCTCCTCAACCTGCAGGCCGAGGCATTCAATCGTCTGCGCGAACGATTCTGGGGAAAAACGGATACTACTGAAGAGTGACGACACTCAATCGAGTTCGTCCCATCGCGAACCGCTTGAAACCGAAACCTCGAGCGGCACCGGGAAATCAGGCAACGCCTTCCGCATTGCTTCGGCAGCGATCTGTCCAGTCTCTTCGACATGATCGCGAGGAACTTCGAGGACAAGTTCGTCATGAATGGCAAGGAGTATCCGCGCAGGGATACCGGCCTTTTTGAGTGCCCGGTGCACCTTGACCGCCCCCAATTTCATGATCTCAGCTGCCGTTCCTTGGATCACCGTGTTGACGGCGATCCGCTCTCCGGAACGGGCAATATTCTTGTTGGAAGAGGCAAGTTCTGGAACGGAACGCCGGCGGCCGTGCATCGTCTCGACCCAGCCGGTTTCTCGCGCACGGGCGACCGTCTCATCGATGAAGCGTTTCACGCCGGTATAAAACCGGAAATACTGATCGATGTACTCTTTGGCGAACTTCATCTCCACCCCGGTATCCTGCGCGAGTTTGAAGGCCTGCATGCCATAGACGATGCCGAAATTAACCGCCTTGGCGTGCCGCCGCATCGTCTCGTCCACAAATTCGGGAAATATGCCGAATATCACCGAAGCAGTACGGCGATGAATGTCCTCGCCGCGCTGAAAGGCACCGCGGAGTTCCTCATCACCCGAAAGCGCTGCGAGCACGCGGAGCTCTATCTGGTTGTAATCGAGAGACAGAAAACGGTAGCCCGGAGCGGCAGAGAACAGCGAACGGATCCGCTTTCCTTCCTCGGTACGCACCGGAATGTTCTGAAGATTGGGGTCACGGCTCGCGAGACGCCCAGTCGCCGCATGAGTGAGAATGAAACTCGAGCGCAGGCGGCCGTCCGGAGAGATCTTCTCCGCGATCGGGTCAAGGTAGGTGGAGAGAAGTTTCTGATAGATGCGGTGCTGGAGGATGAGCGCCGGAAGAGGATGGAGCGGCATGAGCTCCTCGAGCACATCGCTGTCGGTCGAAGGGCCGCTTTTGATCTTGCGACGAACCGGCAATCCCAGTTTCTCAAAAAGGATGTGCGCCAACTGCTTCGGCGAGTTGAGATTCACCGTTTCGCCGGCCCACTCGTACGCCTCAGTCTCGATGGCAGCGAGTTTTTGGGCATACTCCCGGCGAAGTTCCTCGAGGCGATCCCGCTCAACGGCAATCCCGAAACGCTCCATCTCGCGCACGACCGCAAGATGCGGCATTTCAATATCGTAAAGAAGTGTGCGACGACGGGGATCTCCCGTTATCTGCGGCATGATCTTCTCCCGCATCGCCGCAAGAAGATGAGCAATGCCTTCAGTGGACAACGGTGACGGTACCGGCAGTCCGAGATAGCCGGCGACCTCGGTCATCTCGTAACCATGTCTCCCGCTGTCGAGAATAAAATAGGCGATCTGGAGATCGGTCCATGATCCCTCCTCCACTTCAGGAGGAAGAGCCTCCTTGAGATTGAATCCGTACCAGTGGATATCTGACGTTATCTCGTGAGGAGCGAGGGGTCTCACCACCTCCTCACGGAACGCGTACTGCGCCCCTTCATGCTGAAAGAGGAACGCCTCTCGCTGGGGAGAAGTGTCTGCCTCCAGCGGAGCAGCAGCAACCGGCGAGGTGGAAATAGGAGAAGACGAAGGATGCTCCTCTTTTTCTTCTCTTCCCGGAACCCACTCCGTGAGATAGCGTTCGAACGAGCGAAAACCGAGACGATCGATGAACGCGCGAAATTTCTCCGCGACCGGTCCCTGCCATTCTTCGGCAGGAAGCGGCGGCAACGGCAAATTGGCGATGAGCGTGACCAGATCCCGGGAAAGGAGCAGTTGCTCACGATGGGCCATCAGTTTTTCGCGTAGTTTCGGCGCCAGTGCCTCGGGTCGCGCATACATCTCTTCGAGGTCACGGAACTCGGAAAGGAGTTTCGCCGCCGTCTTGGGACCGATCCCCGGGACACCGGGGACATTGTCGGAACTGTCGCCGGTAAGCGCGAGGAAGTCACGCATCTTTTCAGGGGGAACACCGAATTTCTCGGCGACCGCCGCCGCGTCGATGATGCGATCCTTCACCCCGTCGTAGAGAAAGGTTCGGCTATCGACCAACTGGGCAAGGTCCTTATCGGAACTGATGACGATGATCTCTTCTTCGGGGTAAGCGGCGCGAATCGCGGCAACGATGTCGTCGGCCTCATAGCCCGGAATGGCGATCGCTGTAAGACCAAGTGCTTCGAGCATTGCCGGAATGTGGACGAACTGCCGTCGAAGCTCCTCGTCTACCTCCTTTCGGTTCGCCTTGTAAGCGGGATAGCGCTCACGGCGTACCGTGTCGCGCCCGCTATCGAGTGCAGCTACCGCCCGAAAGTGCTCGAACCGCTTGGCGACCCGTAAGAACATGTTCGTACAGCCATAGATTGCATTAATCGGCTCCCCATTGGGTGTCGTCATAGGCGGTAAGGCGTGGTAGGCACGAAACAAATATGCCGAGACATCGAGAACGACGATCCGCCCCACTGCCTTTTCCCCTAGCGAAGGTTAATGAGCCAGAGACCGGCAATGATGAGCGCAACGCCGGTCCACTGCCAAAGAGAAAGCCGTTCGCCAAAGAACGCGAGCGACCAAAAGGTGACGATGAGAATCCCGCTCGAGGTCATTGCAGGATACGCGAGACTCAGGCTCATCCGCTCGAGCGTCTTCGAGTAGAAGACGAGCGCGATGCCGAAAAAAAGGATGCCAAGCATGAGCCGGTAGTTGGTAAGATACGATGCAACGAGGCCGCCGAAGCCGGCATCGGTCACGACCGGTCGTTCGCGGACACCGTACTTCATCATAATGTTCGCGAAGGCATTGAAAAGTATCGCAAGGACAAGGCTCAGAAGAGGGGTCTTCACGGAACCTCCTTCCGTATCTCGGTCCAGTCTTCACCAGAAAGTTTCGCCCCCACACGGCAGATGACACGAGAGGCAAGAAGCGTACCGATCTCGGCACACCGTTGAAGCGTCATTTCACGGAGAAGGCCGTATAAAAAGCCGGCGGCATAAAGATCTCCGGCACCGGTGGTGTCGCGGCACGGCACTGGCCGCGCCGGAGTCTTTACCGTCTCGCCATCGCGGCTAGCCAGCGACCCTTCCTTCCCGCACTTCACCACCGCAATGGGAGAGTGGCGCGCAAGCACACCGAGCGCCTGATCGGGAGATTCCTTACCGGTAAAGATAGCCGCCTCCTGCTCGTTGGCAAAGAGGATGTCTATCTGACGAGAGGAAACGAGTTCCCAGAGGAAAGAATGGTTTTCACGTACCACATTATGGCTCGCCAGATCGAGCGAGACCTGCGCGCCGCTTTCCTGAGCAAGTGTCACCGCCCGGCGAAGAAGTGCATGGTCCTGTACCAGATACCCCTCAATATGGACGATACGAGAGCCGCCCAACAGATCCCGCGAGAGTTCATCGGGAGACAGCGTGACCGCCGAACCGAGGTAGGTAGCAAAAGTGCGTTCCCCGTCGGGCGAAATGAAGGCCATGGCACGCCCTGTAGAGATACGACCGGTAAAGAGCCGCGCCTCGATACCCGACCGCTCGAGGTCGGTCCGAAACAACGCACCAACGGCATCGTCGCCGACCTTCCCGACATAGGCGCACGGGACACCGAGACCCGCCAGCCCGTGGACCGTATTGGCTGCTGATCCCCCCGAGACACAAAAATGGGGTAAGGTCTTGGTCTCAGCAGTGAACTCCTCCACACGCCGTTCGTCGACGAGGGTCATCGTTCCCCGGACGAGCCCGTGTTCGGCAAGGAACCGATCATCGGGAAGAGAAACCAAAATATCTACCAGTGCATTCCCGATGCCGACAACGGCAAACGACATCGCGGCTATGCCGCTACTTTATGATGGTAAGACGCCCCATCTCGGGCTGGGGGAACTTCTTGTGCTTTTTCAGGTAGTCGACGAGCATCACGGGAAGCGCGATGAAGGTGTCCTTTTTATTCTTGAGGTTCTTGAGCATCGTGTAACCGTCGCCGCCATTCGCAAGGAAACTGTTGATCACGAAGGTATAAACTTTGTTCTTGTCGAGCGGCTTGCCGCCTACTTTGATGTCAACGGCGGTTCCTTTATAGATCTTCAGGCTGAACCCCGATATCTGAAGGAATCCGCCAGCCCCTTCACCCTTCTCGGCGAAATGGTCGAGCACCTCTTGAAGTTCGCTTCCTTTTATCTTTCCCACGACCAGCGTGTCCATGAACGGGAACATGCTGTAGAGCTCACGCTCCGTTATCTTGCCGGCAGGAATGCCGCGGCGGATCGAACCGGCGTTGAAAAAGGCAATATCCGCCTTGCCGCGATCGCGCATGATGTCGGCAATGATGTCACCGAGCATGATCTCCTTGAACCGCGCCTCTTCGCGGTATCCTTCGAGTGGCGTTTCAACCGTCCCGAGCACCTCTTCAGAGAAATCGCATTTGAAGCCGGCAAGCATCTCGAGCATCGCCTTGTTCTCGGGGATCTCTTTCTCGAGGAATTCATAGGTCACCTTGGTACCCTCGGCCACCTTCCGTTTGAGATTGATGGGGTACAATTTGAAGTTGGTCTTGGTAATCTTGCCGTTCTTGACGACCAGATCAAAGCGGCCAAGCCACTTGCCCATACCGTCGGTTTGAACGATGAAGGTATCGCCTATTTTGACCGGCGCTTGGAGAAGACGATGGGTATGACCGCCGACGATAAGGTCTATCCCCGGTACCGACTTGGCAAGGAAGTTGTCTCCCTCGAACCCCTCATACGATTTGTCGGTGTCGAAGTAGCCGAGATGAGTAAGCGCGATGATTATGTCGTTGTTTTTGCGAAGGATCGGCACTCGCGTCTTCGCCTCTTGAATGGGATCGGTCACCACGACCTTGCCCTCGAGACCGGCACCGGTTATCTGTTCGATCTCGCGGGTCGAGAGGCCCAGAACCGCGACCTTGAGCCCACTTTCGAAGTGCTTTTCTATGTACTCCTTGTCGGCAAGCGGCTTGGTGCCGCCATCCTTATAGATGTTCGCCGAGACCCAGTCGAATGTCGCTTCCTGCTTCATCTCATTGAAGACCTCGGTACCAAAGAACAGGTCATGGTTGCCGACCACCGTGGCATCGAAGCCGATGAGATTCATTCCTTTGATGACCGGGAGATTGTGACACACATTGCTCCGCGGATCACCGAGCGCCGTATCACCCGCCATGAGGACTAGCATATCGCCGCCTTTTCCCTGTACCTCGGCACGGATCTGATCCACGAGCGTCTTCATCGCAGCAAGTCCGCCGATCCCGGGATTGCCCGGCTCATCGTACTGCCACGCCATTCCATGTATATCGTTGGTGAAAAGCACCGTGAGCAGGTGCTCCTTCTCCTGCGCCGAGAGAGAGAGAATCGTCAAAAAGAGAACGAGCCAAAGGATGAAAACTTTTCTCATGTCACACCCCGTTATGTCCTTTCTGTTTCTCGCCGTTACCGCACAATTCTTCCGCAGAATATAGTAGGTGGGGAGAAAAAGTCAAATAGTCGCGGGAACATTCGACATAGGTAGCCGCCGATCGCGCAAGAGCCGCCCGCTCCTCATCGGAAAGCGTCCGCTTGACGACCGCCGGATTTCCCGCCACGAGCACACCGTCAGGGATGACGGTGCCTCCCCGAACGAGCGAACCAGCGGCGATGAGCACTTCGTTCCCTACCCGGCACCCATCGAGAAGAACGGCGCCCATCCCGACAAGGACACGATCGCCAACGGTGGCACCGTGGACAACAGCGTTATGACCGATGGTCACCTCGTCGCCGATGGTCGTCGGAAAACGAACGCTCGTAACATGTATCGTCGCGTTGTCCTGAATGTTGGTCCGTGCCCCCACCCGGATGGTATTCACATCGCCCCGTACGACGGCGCCGGGCCAGATGCTCGACGCCGCTCCAATGGTAACCGCCCCAAGCACCGTTGCGTTACGAAAAACGACCGCCGCGGGATCGATGCGGGGAAACATTTCACGATACGGTCCTATCATCACGCCACCTCATATCCGTCCCGTGAGCGTCTTTTTACCCGATACATCGTCTCGTCGGCCTTCGCGATGATCTCCTTCGCGGATCGCCCGTCTTCGGGAAAACCGGAGACGCCGAAGCTCGCTGTGATGCGGATCGTCGCCCCTCCCCCCTCGAAAGGATGGTTTCGGAGACTTTCCCATAGCCGTTCGACGACGATACGGGCATGTTCCTTGGAGGTGTGCGGCAGGAAAACGACGAACTCGTCACCGCCGTAACGGAACGCCACATCGGCACGACGAAGGTGTTGGATGACCAAGCGTCCCACTTCGCGGAGAAGCCGAGACCCCGTTATATGACCATAGGTGTCGTTGACCTGTTTGAAATGGTCAAGATCGAAGAATATGAGCGAGAACTCGGTAAGATACCGTACCCCTTGATTTATCGACTGTTCGAGAAGGGAGAAAAGGTGGCGCGTGTTGTACAGACCAGTCACCTCATCTATGATGGTGAGCTCCTTTATCCGCTCAAGCTTGGCGATCTTACGGATCGCCTCGTTCACCACGGAAACGAACACCGTCGCCTCCTCCTGCAGATCGGCGTCCTCGGCGATCGTCTCTTCGATGCAGTACCACCCTTCGCTCCAGACGGTAGTTTCATCCGCATATCCTATCGGAAAGAAAAGGAACCGGGAATCTCCCATCTCGGGAAGCGTAATGTCCGACCGGTGGCATTCGCCCCTCAAGGGAATAGCGGAAAGATCAGCGGACACGGCAAGGGGAAAATGAAGGGTCTTACGCGCCGGGTAGGCGACATTCACCCAGAATGTCCCGTCGCGTCGCGTGACGACCGCACAGGAGTATCCGGCAAAGATCTCGGCGGAGATCTCAACCACCCGAGAATAGAGGAAATCGAGCTCATCTGCCTCGAGCAGGCGACGCACCACCGAAGCGAGCGACGGAGAGTCAATCGCCGCTTCCTTTTTCTTCTTTCTCAAGGAATTCTTCCACCTTGTCCTTAATGCGCACGAAGGAAACTATAAGGAGCAGACCCGATAAAGTCAAAGTTATAGAGAAAAGAACCTTCCCCATCCTGACCTGCCCCACATTGTTTTTTGCGCTCATCAGTTCGCGTCCGAGACGCTGCTGCTCTTCTTCAGAGAGGCTCGCCCATGTTCCTTCAGAGAACCGAGGGTCTTGTGCGATGCGTTCGAGCCTTTTTTCGGCATTCCCGGTAAGCAGAACGCTTGCCAGCAGGAATACAGCGCTCGCGACGACGCCGATAGCACCCCACCTGAAGCGACGCGTCGCCATCGCCTCTTTCAGTCGTTTGTTCATAATGTCACATCCATTTCTAGTTTGACGCCTTTGAAATCGGGAAGGTTGCGGCATACGCCGCCGATGCAGGTGAGCCCCCCACGCATGAGCCCGCCGAAAAGAGATACGCGTACCTTTCGATAGGCCCACCCGATGGATCCCCCCGGATAGTATTTTTCTTCGTTTCTTTCATAAAAGAGCGTTTCGAACTTGTTTCGGTAGTAGGTACCGACATAGGACAGGAATAGGGTGTTCTTCCATGAGAGATCAAGGATATGGCGCTGTTCTATCGCGCCGCGCTCTTCAACGGTGTCGACCCACACGAGGTCACGGCGGTAGAGTTCGAGATTGAGTTTGGCCGAGAATCCTGACATGCCAACACCGCCGAGCAGCTGCGTGTAGAGCGTCTCGCCGTGGTACGGCTGACTCGCGCCATTGATACGACGGAACGCCGCCGTGGCGGTGAGCGATGCGGGGCCGAACTTCCGTTCGAGCGAGCCGCCGACGAGCCAATGGTCCTCTTTCGGCGTCCGGTCCTCTTCGTATTCCCACGAGTCACGATACCTCTCCGAGAGTCCGCCGATGAACTCCACCGCCGCCGTGATGCCGGTAAAGTCGTTGTCGGTAAACCGGACACGGGCACGCATCGCCATCGTATTGAGGTCGTTGAGCAGCGGTAGATTGTCCCAGTTGAGCGACGGCGGTCTGAAGTAGCGTCGCAGATAGTCAGGGTCCTCCATGGTGCGGTAGTTGAGCCAGTAGCGTTCGTAGCGCTTTCCCTCGAGGGTGATCGTGAGACGGCTTTTCGAAATGTCGTACCAGTTGGCGAACGAGAAGTAGAGCGCGTTGGCGAGCGAGAGATCGGTCCTTTTTTTCGTATCGCCCCACACCGCCTCCTGTACCCAGCGATCGGCACCCGCCGGCACGAGCGTCGCCCCAATGTAGCCGGTCGTTCGCGGGATGAGGCGGAACAGGTCGGCATAGATCCCGACAAGGTGAAAATACTTGTTCTGATAGGTGCGGGGCGATGTCGGATCATCCCAGTTCTGGCGGTCGAGAAGATAGTCACCATAGATACCGCCCCCGTATTCGACACCGAAGTCAAGCATATCGGCGACACGGTACCCCGCCTCGGTGCCCCAGAGAACATCGTCAGCCTCTCCCATCCGCTCGAGCGACGACCGATCGCGCAGATAGGGATTGGCGACACCGCCAAAAGCTTTGGCATGGAAGCCTTTCCCTTTGAACGAAACCTCGCCACCGCGCACGGCGTTGTCCTCGCCACCCGACTCGCGGAGCATAGAAAAGAAAAGCCCCCGGTTCATGCTTTCGGAAAAATCACCGAGCGTCACCCCCAGGTCGAATCCCAAAAAGGACCATTCTCCCTTGCCGTAGAGGCGGTCAATGTAATGTTCCCACCCATGATTGAATGCCTCCGGTGAATAGCGGTACTCATAGTTTTCGACCGCCGGATCGTCGTTCTTAAGGAAAAACAACACGAAGTTCTTGCGTAGGCCGATCGTGTAGGCGTCGTAGCGCGCTTCGAAGAGCGTCTCGTTCACCGCGACACCGTAATCCTCAGGTATCGACCCCTCCTCCGCTTTCGCATCGAGGCGCATCTCAGCGCGACTCGAGGAGTAACCGCTGAAACGCACCGGCCCCGGTGCATGCCGCGGAGACTGCGGAGCAGTCGCCGGGGACGGTTGCGGCGCCGGGCTGGGAACATTTTCCGTCGCCTGATCCGGGAGATCGGCAGGTGCCTGATCGGTGTGCTCTCCGCCAGTCACCGCAGGATCCTCTCCTGCCGCATCCCCAGACACCGGTTTCTCGGCCGCCGGCGCGGGGACAACATCCGGTTCCTCGGCAAAAGCGATGAAAGAGAACAGCAGGGCGCCAAGCACCAGCGGGAAGACCATGTCACTTGCGCGAAAGTTCTTCGAGTTCACGAGCGATCCGTTCCTCGTCACCCGGTTCATACCCAGTATGAGCGGAGAAAACCGTGCCATTCTTATCCACGACGAGAAGATACGGGACAGTATCGCCGCCGGGAAGCAAAGACGGTATCTTTTTCTTGGCAGGATCTACAAGGATAGGGAAAGGCAGGGCGTTCTCGACGGCGAACGCGCGCACCTTGTCCATCTCCTCCTCGCCGTCGGTCGATATGGCGACGAATTCGACCGTATCGCGGAAGCGGGGATACAACTCCGCGAGATGCCGGAGTTCCGTCTTGCAGGGATCACACCATGTGGCCCAGAATGCGGCAAGAAGGTGCTTTTTGCCACGGATCGACTCGAAGGAGAACTTCCCACCATCCCAAGTGTCGAAATCGAGAACAAAGCCCCCCTGCCGAGCAGGAGCGGAGGTCGCCCCCGTCGCTTCGGCAGTCTCGAGGGATCCCTTGTCGGGTGTCGAAGCGCACCCTATGGCCGCGAGAACCAAAAGAACGGAAAAGAAACGCCTCATAGTTCGTCCAACCAGAACTGGATCGCCCGCTCCTGATTATCGGCAAGAGAAGAATCCCACCCTTCGAAGTAGTTGAGTATCTTCATCGAGGTGCCGTCTATGAGCGCGTTGGTCGGATAACCTTGTTGGATGTACTTACCCATCGTGGACTGCATATCCATCTTGAGATACCCGTAAATGAACTTGGCACTATCCCCATATTCGTCTATCATGATCTCGCGGAGGTTTGCTATCTTCGCAGGTTCCTTCGATGGCTGAGGCCCAGAAAGCAACCCATTCTCGATGAAGATGATCTCGAGACCCCTCTCGACATATTCCGGCTTGTAGATGCCGGGAAGGTCGTTTTTCTCAGTATTGCAGTAAGGACAATCGTAGGCCGAGAAGATGAGCCAGATGAGCTTCTTTTTCTTGTAGAAGTGGCCGAGCGTCCACTCCTTGTCCTCGTGATCAAAGAAGGTGATGTTCGCCGCGATGTCGTCCACCTGATTGGAAGTCGGCGTCTCTTCCGGATAAGGCGGCAACGCCTCGTCCACATCGGGGGTTTCATCAACCACGAGGTCGTCGGTCACGATCTCGTCAGGCACCACATCGTCGATTACCTCGCTGTCATCGGGAACCGGCTGTGTGTCGTCGCCCTCGTTACCATCATCCTCGCCGCATGCGACACACAACAGGATGCTGAGCATCACTGCGCCGGCGATCAACCATGCCTGCTTTTTCATTGCGTCTTCTCCCTCAATCAGAAGTTATTCGTCTATCCGCAGTAATACCACGGTGATGTTGTCTTTGCCCCCATTCGCGTTCGCCCTGTCAATAAGCCGCTCCGCCGCTTCCTTGAGCGAAGAGGTGGAAGAGAGTGTTGCGGCGATGTCGGCGTCGGGCACCATATCGGAAAGACCGTCGGAGCAGGCAAGGTATATCTCGCCACGCTTGACGGTGCGCTCTTGGATATCCACGAGGACATTCTCCTTCATACCGAGCGCCCGCATGATGACATTCTTGTGCGGGAAATGGCGCGCCTGTTCCGGCGTTATCTGGCCCGCCTTGACATACTCGTTGACGAGCGAGTGGTCCTCGGTTATTTGGGTAATCCCGCCGTCGAAGTAACAGTAACACCGGCTGTCGCCGACATGCGCGACATAGAGCGTGCCATTCTCGAGCAGAAGCATCGCCACGATCGTCGTCCCCATGCCCGCGTAGCCGGAACTTCCCTGCGCCGCCCGGTAGATCTTACGGTTCGCAAAGCGGATGCCGACCCGGAGTTTGTTCGCCTCGTGGGAGAGTGCCGGGTCCTCCTTGTAGGGCCAGGTCATGTCCTCATCCTCGGTCGAGGCTCGGAAGAACTTGACCACCGTCTCTATCGCGATCGAAGAGGCTATTTCTCCGGCGTTGTGGCCGCCCATGCCGTCGGCGACGACGAAAACCCGTTCACTTTCGAGGACCGCAAAGGAATCCTCGTTGAGGTCCCGTTTCCTGCCGACATCGGTCTTTCCATAGCACGAAAACTTCATGTCACCCCGCAACAATGTCTATAGTTCGCTCGACGAGCACTCGTACCAATCCGTCGCTCTGGTAGAAGTCGCCGTCTATCGTATATTTGAAGGGACGATCGGCCTCTATGAGAAAATCCTTTCCCACGGCGTTCACCGCCATATCGCGCGGAAGCGGTCGCCCGAGCCACGCAAGCCCGAGATAGGGAATGATACGCGCCCCTTTCGGGAAGGCGAGCATCTGCATCCGATCGGTGAGCCGCCGGTTCTGCCAGAACGGTTCGAAACCGAGCCCTATCTTCGAGAGGGAAGTGATGAAAACGCCCAGATACTCGCGGGTACCATAGTCGACACCGTCCACCGTGAGTCTTCCCTCAAAGCCGGCGAAAAGTTCACGATAAAGTTTCGTGCGGAAGATGATGGACGAAACGGAATTCACGAGCGTCTTGAAGGCCACATAGGGAGACGGATCGCCATCCTTGTAATAGTAATCCATGAAGGCGGTGACGATGCCGTTCCCGAAGATGAAGCCGTACCTGTCGTCTATGCGGAACAGCGGCTTGCGAACGATACGAAAGGGCTTACCCTCCCGCAGCTTGGCGACGATTCTCTTCAGGTGCGTCACCGCGTTGCCGCGCACCTTGCAGTTGACGGCGACCTGATTGATGGTGCCTCCTTTGAGCACCGCGATCTTCGGCAGGTGATCGTGGTCCCACGCCCTGAACATCTTGGTGAGCACGAGATGGATCGTGCCATCGCCACCATTGATGGCGAGCACCTCCACCCGGCGGCGGTGAAACTCTTCGAGCGCGCGGTCGAGATCGTCCAGTGTTTCGGTGCACCGCGAAAGGACGAGCGGATCCTTGAATTCCATCAGTTGACGGAGCCGCTCGGGACGCCGCTTGTTCTTGCGTGACTTCGGATTCGAAATAACCCCTATGAGCGCCATACAACTTGCCACATATTGACAACAGCAAACGATTGTATAGCACCCCCAAAGGTTGTCAACTAATTGCCAGAGACATTCCCTTTTTCTAGAGCGGTCGGCATTTCGTAGCGGTAAATGCCGGTACCGTCCCGCATGTCGAGATTCACCTGCAGGACGCGGCGAATCGAGTGATTCACCTTACTGTACTCGGACAGTATGTCGGCCACCTCGAGTACCGTATCGGGATCGAGCAGGTCGGGGCCTTCGGTGAGGCTCAGCAGAAGCCGCCGTTTGTCGCGCCGGATCACGAGTTCGTTCTCTTCGCTGAGGGCGAGGTTTTCGTGACGAAAATCGTGCTCGATGCATACCCGATGAAAGAAAGTGAACACGCGGCGGTGTGCGCTGTGGATGAGCAACCGTTCGAGCGGCCGCGGCATCGGGACCCGCTCGCGGATGCGCCGGCCGTAGGCGGCGATGGACTTGAGATGGTCGCCGATCGACTCGGCCTCGGCCGACATCTTGAGGAGAAGCCACCGTTCGGTCTGTGGCTCTCCCGCTGCACCATGCAACAGATGCGCCACCCGCTTGTGGCCTTGATCGACGATCTGTTCGTACTGCTCGATCTTCGTCATGAGCGCTGAACGGGTCGGGCGCAGAGAAACAATGAGAGAAAATGCGCTCATATCACGAAGATAACGATAAAAGAGCGCCACCTGTTCACGCACGAGGGCACAGGTCTCAGTCCCCTTCCCCGCTTCCCTTGGAAGATATATGCGCTGACGCACGCCGGGGAACGGGTCGGGGATAAGCCGTTCGACGAGCGCGGCGATCTGCCGCCGCCACCGGAACATCACGAGCGAAAGCAGTATCTTATGGACGGTGAGATAAAAGGTTACCGCGACGCCGCTTCCCCACAGCGGCACCGTGAGCGACACCGCCTTCACGATAGGATAGAAGAGAATCGTGCCACCAATCACCCCCAGAAGGTTCACCCCCGCATGCATCGCAGCGATGCGGCGACCTTCGATGCCGGACCGGATCGAGGCGATCGCCGCGGTGACGGTGGTGCCGAGCGTCGCTCCCAGCGAAAGAGCGCACCCCTGTTCGAGCGAGAAAAGGCTGCTCGATGCCGCCGCGACGGCGATCGCGAGCGTTGCACCGCTCGACTGGATGACAGCGGTGAAGAGAACACCGGCGACCACCACGACGACGAGCGCCGTAACCGAAGAGGCTACATCGAACCGTGCGAACAACTCGATGAGCCCTCGGTTCTCCCGGACCGCCGCGACCGCCTGCCCCATGAGATCGAGCCCGAACAGGATGACGCCGAGGCCGATGCAAAAACCAAACACATGGCGTATCTGTGAACGGAAGGGCAAGAAGTTTCCGATGACCCCGATGATAAAGAGCGGGAGACCAACGACCGTTATCTTGACCGCAGCGATCCAGCCGGTGCTCACCGAACCGAGATTCGCTCCCAGCGTGAACGAGAGCGCTTCGGCGGCAGTCAGAAGCCCAGCGGAGGTCATCCCGACGAGGAGTACCGTTGTCGCGCTCGACGACTGGAGCGCGACCGTAGCCGCCAGCCCATAGGCATAGCGCTTCGCATCGGTATTCACGAAACGGTCGAGCAGTTCCTGTGCCCGTCCGCCCGCCATACGGGCAAGCAGTTTGCCGAGATGATCAACCCCGTACAGGAAAAAGGCAAGCCCCGCGGCGAGCGTAAGAATGCTGTGCGTCATTTCTCTTTCCTCCCCGCGTTCCCCGCTTGAGACGGCTTTCGGATCAGAGAAATGCCGCGTCGACCATCCATGAGTATCTCAAAGGGCGCCTCAGTGCGGACATGGCGGAAATGGGCCGTCTCGGTAACCGCTGGCAGACGGTTTAACCACGTCCAATCGAGGAAATGGCGGTCGTTTCCAGAATCTATCGTAAAATAGCCGATATTCATCGAGGTAAGATTGTGGAAGAAATGCGATCCGAGCGACGACTCGACCTGAAAATGGGGAAGGTTCGTCTCGACAAGAACGCGGGCCTGCGATATCTGATGGAACTGAACGGGGATACCAAGCCACCGATCCCTAGTCCCCCAGCGCCCGAAACCGACAAACACGGCACGACGTCCTTCAGCCTTGAGCGCAGCGTTGATTCGCTCGATCTCCTCGGCCATCTTGACCGTCCGCGCATTGTCGAAGCGTTCCGGAACGGCGTAGACCATGTCGTACACCGTTGCATCCCGACCGTTTCCCATGGCCCGATCGGTACGCATTACCACCTCGTCGCGCGGCACCGCATCGAGATCAAGACGCACCTCCTCGCAATGCTGGATGAGCGGTTTCAGCTGAAGAAGATAGAAGATCGGCGCGGAACCGCCCTTTTGCGGCGCGAGGTCCACTGCGAACTCTATCTCGACCGGGTTCCCCATCGCCTTTTCACCGATCTCGAGCAAGAGCTCCAAGGTCCGAGCCAGAGGAATGTGGTCATACTTCACCACATCGGCAAAGTTGAGGATGCGCGGTCCCCGTCCCGAAAGACCCGGTTGAAGCCGGTGATTCTCGATATCGTACACCGAGGCGAGGTGCGTGAGCGTTCCGTGTCGCTCCGCCTCCGCGATGTCCACCCGCGCATAGGCGGCGTACTCGCCGCTCTCGAGATCCGGTGCGGGATTCCCGAGATCGAGCGCATAGAAGTGGCGCTGACTTGCCTGCGCTTGGTACTCGGGGGCAAGGAGATCGAGTCGGGGTCGTCGCGGCGAGAACCGGAACGCCTGTTCACCCTCGACCACATACGCTCCGAGGCCGAGCGCGAGCGTCGCGATGCCATCCTCGGGAGCGATGCCGGGGACCGGATAGTAGTTGAACGACTGCGCCGTCCCGCTGATGTGCGGATAGTGGTACCGATCATAGCGTCCCCCAACGACCTCCTGAATGATGATAGCCATGCGCTCCTCTTCGATCTTATAATTGAGCGCCTCGAAGTAGGCGCGCGATTTCGGCGAGAAGATCGAGGCGTACACGAGGCGTATCGCATCCACCAATTGCTTGAACCGTACCGCGGGATCGGGATGATTGTTCGGGATGAGATAGGTGTCGTAGATGCCGGCGAACGGCTGAAGGAGCATGTCCTCGAAGAGTCCCGAGGAGCGGATCGCGAGAGGGCACTCGACGAGCGAGAGGAAGCGGCGCAACTTCTTGCGCAGATCCAGCGAAAGCGGCGTCGAGAGGAACTGCCGTCGGACGACCTCGTAGTCCTCCTCGTGATAGATATGCCCGTGGAGTTGGGCCGTCTCCAGCAGGTGATCGAATTCGTCTATCCCGATGACCGCGGTGGTCGGCAGGCGGATGTCGAGACCGTTGAGATGCCGCGAGAAATCGATGTTCTCGACAAGGTTGTTGATGAAGGCGATGCCGCGCCCCTTGCCGCCGAGAGAACCGTTCGCGAAGCGAATGATATAGGAGGAGTCGCCGAAGACCGACTCGTCGAAGTGAATGACCCGCCCCTTCACCTTGCGGGCGCGGACCCGGTCGAAGATCGAGATGATAAGGGTGCGCAGATCGCTCGGAGCAGGGAAATCCTGCACTCGAGCGCTCCGCAAGATGCGAGAAAACATCACTTCGCCGTGCGCCATGAGCCATGCGCTGAAGTGGTTGCGCGAGGCATGGTAGATGAGCGATTCGTCCGGTATCTCGCGGATGGCTCGCTCGAACTCTTCGAGATTGTTCGCCCTGCCGATCTCTCTCCCGGCGAGATCGCGAAAGACGAATCCGCCGAAGCCGAGATAATCGATGAGGAAGTTGCGGATATCGAACGAAAGGCTTTCCGAATTCTTGTGAATGAAGGAGGCACCGAGCGCAAGCGCCTTCTGCTCGTTCTCCGGTTCGGAACTTTGGACGAGCACCGGCAGATCGGGATTCTCGGCGCGGAGAGACCTCACAAAGGTTATGCCCGCTTCGGGATCGGGCTTCCCTTCGCGGGGGAAGCGAACATCGGTGATGATGGCGAGGAGATGGTCGCGGTACCGGCGGTAAAGCGCGAGCGCCTCCTCGTACGAGGTCGCGAGGAGGACCTTCGGGCGGGCCCGCATCCGGAGCAGTTTGTTCATCTCGTCGAGATTCTCCTCGGCGATGAGCCGCTGGGTCTGCCGCATGATCTCGGCATAGAGAAACGGTAGGTAGCGCGAATAGAAGCGGATGCTGTCCTCGATGAGGAGGATCACCTGCACCATACCGAGGCTCGTGTCGTTGTCCACATTGAGTTTGTCCTCGAGGTACTTCGTGATCGCGAGGAATATCTTCGAGTAGCCGTTCCAGACGAAGACGCGGTCTATGCATCGCATCTCGGGCGCCTCGGGAGCCGGGCAGAGCGGCAAGGCGGCTGAGTTATTGAAGAGAAGCACAATGGGTATGTCGCGTCGTTCTTTTATCGCCGCGGCGATCGCAAGCGGGGTGCGGATGTCGAGCCCCACCATCACGATAACCATGTCAAAGGGCCGCTGTCCCAGTTTCCGGAGTGCATCCTCGAGGCTGTAAGCGCTCGTCACGCGGGGCGCCGAGGAGAGATTCAGCTGGTAGTATTCGCCGAATATCTGTTCCGAGAGCTGTCCGTCGCGCTCGAGGATGAAGGCATCGTAGAGCGTTGCGACGAGCAGTATCTCCTGCATCTTGACCGGCATGAGATCGTGGAAGATATCCTTGTCGGAGCGGTAGCGGTCAAAGATGTCGGTGAGTTCCTTGATGATCACTGCGGCAGTTCCTTCTCCATGAGCATCGCCACGATCGCCATGACCTCGTGCTGGGCGAACATCTTCTGATCCCCAGACGCGAGGTCCTTGTAGAGCACCTGCCGGTTCTTCACCTCATCCTCGCCGAAGATGAACAGGTGCCGGGCACCGCGTTTGTTCGCCTTTTGGAGGGCATTCTTGAACTTGCGCGGCGTATACTCGGCCATGAAACGAACCGGATGATGCGAGAGGTGCTTGGTGAAATGGACGAGATCGGCGACTCCGCCGTCGAAGAGAGCGAATCCCATCGCGAGCGGTTGCGGCGCGTAGAAATCCTCCGAGATGACCGACAGAAGCCGTTCGAGTCCCGCGGCAAACCCCGTCGCGGGGACCTCCGGCCCGCCCGTCGCCGCCACGAGACCGTCGTAGCGGCCACCACCAGCGATGGCGTTCTGCGTCCCTCCGGTATCGGCCGTTACCTCGAAGGCGGTCTTCACATAATAGTCGAGGCCACGGACGATGAAAGGATCGACGACGAACGGCACATGGAATATCGCGAGCGCCTTCTTGAGCCGCTCGAAATCGGACGCGCACTGCGGACAGAGGTGCTCGGTGATGAGCGGGATGTCCTGCCAGCGTTCGCGCGGCGTATCCACCTTGCAATCGAGGACCCGGAGCGGATTAACTTCGAGACGGCGGCGACAGTCGCCACAGAGTTCTTCCGCCTTGGGGCGGAAATAGGCGATGAGCCGCTCCCGGTATGCAGGCCGGCAGACAGGACAACCGATCGAGTTGACACGAATCTCCCCCTTTACTTTGAAGTGGTCGAGCATGAGCCACGCGGTATAGATGAGTTCGGCATCCATCTCGGGGGTGGGGTCGCCGAAGATCTCGAAACCGACCTGATGGAACTGACGATAACGCCCCTTCTGCGGCCGCTCGTAACGGAAGTTGGGGCCAACATAGAAGAACTTGTGCGGTCCCGGCTTCTCGATGCCGACACTATGCTCGATGAAGGCGCGGACCACCCCGGCGGTCCCTTCGGGACGAAGCGCCAATTTGTTGCCGTTCTTGTCCTCGAAGACATACATCTCCTTCTGCACCACATCGCTCGTCTCGCCGAGACCGCGCTGAAAGAGTTCGAGCGATTCGACGATCGGCGTGCGTATCTCTTCGTAGTTGAGACGTGCGGCAATGAGGCGGAGATCCTCCTCCATGCGCGCCCAGCGGTAAGAGTCAGGAGGAAGAATGTCATTCATTCCTTTGACGGCGGTGTAGCGGACCATGCGGTGCTCCTTTTTCAACAGCGTATGTCACTCTAGCATGGAAAAAAGAAAGAGACAAGACAATCGTTCTTGTCCCGCCAAGCGCATCGTAAGAATGCTCACTCTTTTTTTCGCTTGACTTGGCGGAGGAGGTGGCTACATCATACGAGACCTTGTTACAAACAGCGAACCTCGGAGAAAAACCATGAAACAATTACTGAAGTCTCTTACGCTGGTGCTCATCCTGAGCGTTACCCCCATCGGATGCTTCGAAGACACCGGGTCCTATCCCGGTACAATCTCCGATGAGACCTTCTATGAACAGATAGCAGCAGGTATCATCTTTTGTATCGCCGAGATGTATAACCAGAACCTCGCCGGAAAGCCGACCGGCGAACAAAACATCTCAACCTCGGGACCACTCGGCGGATCGGTAACGATCACGGGAACAACCGGTCTCGATCAGACCCACGACATCACCACCATCGATCTCTCCTACGATATGGCAGCTGTACGCTGCATCCAAACGGACGAGCAGGGGGGTGACGAATGGGTCACCAACCTCACCCTGACCGGTACCGTCACCGACAAAGGGAGCTTCTCCGACACCTTTCACAGCACCAGCATCCAAAGCAACCTGCTCAGGATCCTCGTTTCCTCCTCCCGTAATGGAGAAGTCCTGCGCACCCTTGACGAAACCGGTCCTATCAGCATCAATTACCAGACCAATTCGGTCTCCGCGAACATCTTTGGACACACCGTCGCGTGGTCGTGGTAGAGTTGACCTCGCCGCTTCCCTCGCTATGATGAGGACATGAAAAGTTCACCGGTTACCGTCATTTCGTGGGTCGTCGCCATCCTTCTTTTCGCCATCTTCTTCGGGTGGGGCACCGGCGGCAAGGTGTGGACGCCCGTTACCATCTATTTCCCAACTTTTCACCTCATCTTCCTCGCCTGCGTACTCGCCTCGTTCCTTCGTCCCGTACGCCATGCCGCATCGATGACGGTGGCACGGCTCCTCATCGCCCGCCGGTGGATATTCCCCCTCTTCGCCTTTGTCGCGACGCTCCTCATCCACCTCTTCGTCTTTCAAGGTATCCCGCATATTCAGGACAGCATCCACTATCGCATGATGGCCGATTGGTTCGCCGCGGGGAAACTCGACATCCCCATGCACCCGTACTATGAGTTCTTCCGCTACCTCTATCTCATCCCCGATGGCGAACGGATCTACTCGCTTTTCCTCCCCGGCTATTCGTTGTTTCTCGTCCCTTTCGTCCGTTTCGGTGTCGCTTTCCTCGCCAACCCCCTCCTTACTGCGGCGAATGTGGCGCTCATCGGACGCACCGCCGAGGAACTCTTCGGCCCCCGCATTGCGACGGCGACGATGGCACTTGCGTGTCTCTCGACATTCCTCATGGTGATGGGCGGCACTGCGATGGCGCATCCCTTCTGCGCGTTCCTCACGCTTCTCTCCGTCTTCCTCTTTCTCCGTGCCCGTTCCCTCGCCACGGATCGTCGCGCCCTCATTCTTGCCGCCGCTTCTGGGTTCCTCGTCGGTTGGCTTCTCTTCACCCGTCCCCAGAACGCGCTGTTCCTTGCGGTGCCGCTGGGTACTATCTCCCTCATCGAGATACGCTGTTCAGGCACCATACCCCGCGGTCTTTCGTTCGTCGCCGGCATCGTTCCGTGGCTCGCCGCCTTGCTCCTTTACAATGCCCACTACACCGGCGACCCTCTCCTCTTCAAGCAGGACCCTTACTTCAACTACAGTGAGCCGAACGACTTCTGCCACCGTTTTGGTATCGGCCACGGGTGTCCCCACTCGAACTGGACGGTGCTTCCCGAAGAGGGGCTGACATGGGCACATGCGGCGTATGTCACCTTTCGCCGTCTTTCTCCACTCCTCGTCAATACCTTTCCCCATCCGCTCTTCTTTCTTCTCATCCCGCTCGCCTTCTTCCTCGGCGGCGCAGGGGCACTGCGAAAAGTGGCCTTTTTCACGACACTTTTCCTTTCGACGGTCACCGGATACTTCTTCTTCTACTTCGATGGGAATGTTTTCGGCCCCCGGTACTACTATGAGACGGCATTCTATCTTCCGCTCCTTGCCGCCTGCGGCATGATGGTACTGAACGAACGGATCCTTCATGGCGCACCTTCCAGATTCATCACCGCACCGCTCGCCGGCTTCGCCGCCGCCGGGGTCATCTTTACCATCCTTCTTATCCTTCCGCCCCTATTTGCCCGCTACGCCAAGGGTTTTTGGGGCGTCGAAAGGTCGCTCTCCGAAACCATTGGACAGATGGGCATTACGAATGCGGTGGTTTTCGTGAGCGACGAGGAACTCATCGGCTCCGGATTCGCTGTCATGCACCACGACGACTGGGATAAGAACGAGGTCATCTATGTGCGCGACCTCGGAGATCGATCGAACAGCGCTCTCATGCACTACTATCGCGACCGCCGGTTCTTCCGCGCCCGGTACGCGAAATTACAGGCAAACGACGACCCGCCGATGGTCACGCCACTCACCGAGCCGGAACTACCGCCGACCTATCTTGTCTCCGAGATGGAAGATAAACGCTACCCGCTTCGCGGTGAGCCCGACTACTGCAACGAGTATCCGGGGCGCGCCGACCTTCTCCGCTACATCGCGATCCCTCACCCGGCGCAGTTGGGGATAGACTTCTCGAAAAAGGCGTTCTTCTGCCGCTTCCGCGACCCCGATGAGTTCTACACCTTCGGGCAGAACATCTTCGTATCGGGACCTTACACCCTCACGGTCGTCGGGGTTTCCGGCCCCGCGATGGGACGCTTCCGTTTCATTGTCGACGGACAGGTCGCAGGAATACTCGATTTTACCGGCTCTTCCTACCAAAAAGCCATTCGCACTCTCGCCGTCGATCTCTCGGCAGGATTCCACCTTTTCCGCATCGAACCGCTGGAGCCGTTTCAGGAAAGTTACTTTCTGTTGGACTTCATCGAATGGCACACGGAGGAACACTCACGATGAGTCGCATCTTGGTGACCGGCGGTGCCGGATTCATCGGATCGCACCTCTGCGCACGGCTCCTTGAGCACGGCCACGAGGTCATCTGCCTCGACAACTTTTCGACCGGTGATCGCTCCAACATCGCTGCTCTCATGGACAATCCTCGCTTTACGCTCATGACCCACGATGTCACCGATCCGATCGCCGTCACCGCAGATCAGATCTACCATCTGGCAAGCCCCGCCTCGCCGCCCCACTATCAGCACCGCCCCGTCGAAACGGTCAGGACCAATGTACTCGGTACCATCAATGTGCTCGAATTGGCACGAACCACGAAGGCCCGCGTTCTCCTTGCCTCGACGAGCGAGATCTACGGCGATCCCCTCGTCCATCCCCAGCCGGAAACCTACTGGGGAAATGTCAACCCGATCGGTCCGCGCAGCTGCTACGATGAAGGAAAACGATGCGCCGAAACGCTCTTTTTCGACTACCACCGGCAGTTCGGCATTCCCATAAAAGTCGCTCGCATCTTCAACACCTACGGACCTCACATGGCCATCAATGACGGTCGCGTCGTAAGCAACTTCATCGTCCAAGCCCTCCGCAACGAAGAGATCACCCTCTACGGCGTCGGATCGCAGACCCGCTCGTTCTGTTATGTTACTGACATGGTCGACGGTTTACTGCGACTCATGGAAGCCGCCCCCAGCGTTACCGGACCGGTGAACCTCGGCGATCCGCGCGAGATCACTATGCGCGATCTCGCCGCAACCATTATCCGGCTCACCCATTCCCGGTCGCGTATCGGCACTCGACCACTTCCCACGGATGACCCCCGGCGGCGCTGCCCCGATATCACCGAAGCTCGCAAACACCTCGGGTGGGAACCGACGACGCCTCTCGAAACGGGTCTTACCCTTACCATCGCCCATTTTCAAGAAGCATCTCCACCGACCAGGTAACCCTTTTCCTTGACAAGGGGTGGCACATACATAACATAAAGCGACAAAACTTTTTCGATGGAGGGCCATCTCATGGTCTCGATTTCGACTTCCGAGTTCCGGCGCGGGCTAAAAATAGAGATGGAAGGGGTCCCGTACGCCATCGTGGACCTCGTCCATATCCAGCAGAAACGGCGTGCCGTCATCAAGACCAAGCTACGCAACATCCTCACCGGTGCCATCTCGGAGTATACCTTTCTGAATGGCGACAAGGTCGAACGACCCGATGTCGAAGAGAAGACGATGGAATATCTCTTTCACGACGGAGAGCACTACCACTTCATGGACCAAGAGACCTTTGAACAGATCACCATCGACGAGTCGCTCATTGCGGAGGTAGTCCC
>CAYQBN010000007.1:149824-155081 GCA_964415795.1 uncultured Spirochaetales bacterium
TCTGAAAGAGAATGAGAAGCTCACTGTGCAATTCTACAACGGAAGGCCCATCTCGGTCGAACTCCCCCAGTTCATAGAATTGGAGGTCGCCGAGACGGAGCCGGGGGTCCGCGGGGATACGGTGACCAATACGTGGAAATCGGCGAAGGTGTCGACCGGGGGCACCGTTCAGGTTCCCCTCTTCGTTAATGCGGGAGACATCATCCGCATCAACACTGCCGAAAACTTCTCGTATGTCGAACGGGTAAAGAAGTAACGACGGACGCGACCGTTGGGTGAAGTAACCGACAAAAAGAGCCTGCTCGGTCTTTCGGGAAAACCGAAAAGTAACGAGATAGAGCAGTTTCTTGCCCTCATCAAAAAGGAGCCGGACAACGACCGCAACTACATCCGCCTCGCCGAACTCTACGCACGCTCCGGCGAGGAAGAGAAGGCGATCGAAGTGTACGAGAAGGCGGCGCTCCTGTTCGAGAAGAAAGGCTTTTACAACAAAGCGAAAGCGGTGCTCAAACAGGCACTCGCAATCAATCCCGATCACGGCCGCATCAATGTCCTACTTGCCGATCTCGACAAAGCAGACGGGCTCATCAAAGATGCGGTGGTGCGGTATCAAATCGCCGTAAATTACTTCATCAAGCAAGGGAACAAGGCGGCAGCAATCGCAGTACTCAAGAAGATCGTCGAGATGCTTCCCCAAAATACCTCATACGCCATTAAACTGGCCACGATCCTCGTTTCCGAGAAGATGTTCCACGATGCCGAGAAGATACTTTCCCCTCTCAAGGTCTCATTGAAGTCGGCAGAGCGAAGCGCCGACTATCTCACCGTGCTCAAGCTGCTCTACACGGCGCGAGGCGAGGACCCGGCCATCGGCCGAGAATTGGTCGACACACTTATCAGAAGCGGCAATCACTCGAACGCGCTGGCGATTCTCTACAAACTCATCATGACCGAGCCAGAAGCGATAGATCTCCTTGAGCGACTCGCCGGGCTTTTCGAACAGATGGGGGAGAGAGAGAAGCTGATCTCTCTTTACAAGCAGATAGCCTCGCTCTACGGAGAGAGGCAGGAGATGGACAAGCGGAATGCCTATTACCGCAAAGTGCTTGGGCTCAATCCCCAAGACACCGAAGCCCTTCTCGCTCTCAACGAGGAAGGAAAGCTGCGCGAGATCATTTCCGAGAAGATCGAGGCGGTAAGCGAAGAGGATGGGGACATCGAGATAGAACTCGAAGATCAGCAAGTGCCTACGGAATCCGGCGTTCCCGATGAACCGATCGGACAATCGCCCGAAAGCGACGATCGGACCTCCCAGAAGCACTATGCGTCGTCGGCGTCGTTGATAAAAGAGGCACAGGTCTTCGTGAGTTACCGGCTCTTCGATCGTGCCGTGGACAAACTGACATCCTTCCCGGGGTGGCGCCAAGATCCCGATGTGCTCGAGCTGCTCGCCAAGGTACATTTCGAGAAAGGAGATGTTACGGCTGGTACCGAAACCCTGTTCCTCCTCGTCGAGGCGTGTCTGGATCGGAACGATCGGACACGTGCCGCGGAAGTGTTCAACGAAGTCCGGGAACTCCTTGCCGTCGATCAAACCCGTTATCAAAAGATAGAAGCACGGCTTGCCGCCTCGGCCCCGACCTCCGCAAAACCGGCGTCTCCCGCCATGGCCCATCCGTCGCCACCTTTACCGGCGGCCGCCCAAGAATACACCGACGAAGAGGAAGAAGAGGAGGGGGTATCTCCGAGCATCCCTCCCTCTCGCGAGGAGCCTCTCGTGCTCTCCCCCGATCCAAAGCCCCCTCAGGAAGATCGTTCCCATGCGGCGGCTTCTGTGGACAAGGAGTTCGCCGACATGGCGCAGGATCTTCTAAGCGACCTTCAGGAATTGCGGGAACCGCCCCAAAAGAAATTGGATGAACTCGAGTTCTTCATCAGCATAGAAGACTATCACAGCGCCACCATCCTCCTCCAAGAACTCATCGCCAGCTATCCCGACTCCTCTCTTTTAGCCGGATTCAAGAACCTTATCCCCATGGAGAAAGAAGAGAACATCGCCGAGACCCTCGACGAAGTGAAAGCAAGTCTCTCCAAAACCATGCAAGGCGAGAAGTCGCCCGAAGAATTCTACAACATGGGGATAGTCCATCTCTCGATGGGCATGCTCGCCGAGGCCATTACCTATTTCGAGCAAACCATCCGGCTCGATCCCAACAACATGAAATATCTCGTCGCCTTGGCCGACGCATGGCATCAAAGCGGAAAAGCCCAGAAGAGCATCCAATACTATCGGCAGGCTGTCGAAAAGGCAGCCGACCGAGACGCCAAGGTAGAAATTCTTGAAAAAATCGCTGGCATCTATTATGGTGCGGGAGACGCCGAGAATGAACGGCGCGTTCGGGATGAGATCAGCGCACTGAAACAGTGATAGGGGGAGTGGTCGTAGTGAGATATTTATTCGTAAGCATCCTCGCTATCGCCGGTTTTTTACCGACGGTGCTCTATGGCGGGAAACTCTCCCTTTCCGTTTCTTACACCCCGATGGCCGTTTCCCGCGAAGAGACGATGCCCGAAAACCCGCTTGTCGACAACTATCACCGGATCTTCGTGAAAACCCCCGAACGGGTGAACGAGCCGGAAACCTATTATCTCATCATCGAAGGGATCGATCCGGCGGATCAGTCGCTGGAAACGATCGTTCTTAAAGGATTTTCCTCTAACAGGTCATATGTTCTCACGAAGGTCAACGGCGTTTTGGTGTTCGAGAACAAAGAGAAAGTTCCGCGCCGGTTCTCCGTCGTCGAAGAAGGAGAATCTTCTCCCAAGGAATTTGCGGTACCCCCCCTCGGCACCGCCCGCTATAACTTTCTCCGGGCCGGGAATTGCACTTTCATAGATAACGACAACCCGTCCCTCAAAATCTTCGTGCGAGTTCTCACCGGCTGTGGGCTCTATCCCCTTCAGGGATCTTCGCTCAGGATGGACATCCCCTCTCTGAACCCCGGGACCTACTCCATCAAGATCTTTTATGCCTTTCGGCAGATATTCCAAGAAGATTTCGCCATGGTCAGCGACTCGGTATTAGAGGTGAACTATCGTATCTCGAACAGAGAGGTCTTCCGTGACGATTCGACCACCGTTACAAGCGGACGGATCATTTCGGGATCAAGCGGGAGTCGGGCACCTCGTTCGGGAACGGCTACACCGGAAGGCAACACTCCCCGTAACCAACCGTAATTTCGGGAGGAACGCATGCTCGGAAACATTTGGCTGAAGATCAAGGTCTTTTTCCTCATCACTATCATACTGGCAACGCTTTCGGCCCTCTTTTTCGTCTTGGTGGACAAACTTGCCAACAACATCAATCTCCAACAATCCGCGGACAACTCTTTTCGCTATCTCGAACAGGCAGTGAAGAATCTTCAGTATACGCAAATAACAAACGCTTTCTCTATCGCCGCCAAGGTAACCATCTCCTTTGACAAAAAGAGCCGCCAAGTTGTCTTCGATACCCGAGCGGTAGATTCGACCAAACCGTTCGCCATCCTCGACGGTGACGGTTCCGTCGTTGCGGGAACCTTTACTGGGCTCAATTCCTTCGCAGGAGTACCTGCCGTGGACCGGGCGATTCGTGAAGGGGTCGCCTCCGATGGGATGTTGCGGATCAACAACGAGATATTTCTCCTTGGAGCGGCTCCCTTCTCCACCGATCTGGGAGGCATGAGCAAACGACTCATCGCCGTTTCTATCGTACCCCTGCGCGAAGCCTTCGTTTCGATACAGATACCGTTCCCGGTCCAGATATACTCGGGAGAAACACTGATCCATGAGTTCTCTCCGGAAGTCATGCGCCAGATGCTCTCCGGCCCCTTCCAAACTCAGATACAGAGTGCCATGGAACAAGCGCTCAAAGAGGGCCGGGGCAATCCGATAAACCGGTGGTATCATGTCGGTGCGTTCACCTTGCCACACGATATCCGTTCGCCCGAGAAGATCACTTTTATCGGTATTCTTAGTTCCGTTCCCGGATTCGAGCTCTACCGCCATGTCACCACCTACATCGGCGTCTATGCGGCTATCGTTATATTCATCACGGTGGTTCTTACCTTCCTCATCACCTATGACATCGACCGCGGATTCCGAAACCTCGCCGCCGACATTTCACGCCTCCGGGTAGGCGAAAAACTCATCCTCCACAAGTATAGCCACGGAGCCGGACTCGTCGTCTCTGCGCTCAACCACCTCATCGGTACCTACCAGAAGCACGGCGAGACCAGCGGGAAGGTGCTGGATACAATCATGCCGGTAGATAAAGAAGAAAGCGAGATGATGGAAATCCCGGAACCGTCGTTCGATCGCAAACGGCCCCCGGTGGAAACGCCGAAAGCGAACGGGCGGACCGGAAATACCGACCCCGGCATAGCGAAGCCAGCGGCGACACCGTCACCGGAGAGCGTCGCACCGGGGGAGGCCAGTAGCGAGACAGACCCTTATGCTGCGTTGTGGGAATCTTATAAAAGCATCAAGATAAAGAACGGCGAGAAAATATCCGAGCAGGAGCAGGCGACGTTCCTTGCCAAACTGAAGACCAACCGCGTTTCCATCATGAGCAAGTATAATTGTCGCGATGTCACCTTCACGATAGAAGAAAAAGAGGGGAAGCCGGTCATAAAGGCAAAGCCGGTCAAATGAGTCTGCAATGAAGTTCCTCTGTCATAACTGTGGTTTTTCAGCCGAGATACCTAAAGCGATCGGTGCTTGCCCCATGTGCGGCAGCACCAATACCGACTCAGAAGTAGGAACTAAGGAAACAGAAGAGGTGGCACTGCCGGAGACGGCAGAGAAAAATGAGCAAACACCTGTGCCATCTTCCACTCCCACGCCTTCCGAAGACCTAAGGGCGAAGAACGCTTCTCTCTCGGAAGAATTTTTCACGAAGAAACCGTATCAAGAAGAACAAGAGATAGCCGATCTTCTCAAAGAGATCGGGGCAGAGGAACAAAAGCAGGAAAAGAAACCCTTTCCCGTAAAAACAGTCGTAGGGACGATCGGGGCGCTGGGAGTAGTGCTCGGAACAGTGCTGGTAGTCGTCTTTACCACCACGGTGAATCCCCCGGTACGACCATCCGCTTTCTCGGAACCGAAGCCAGAGACCTCTTCTGCCGCCGAGGTGAAACCGGAGCCGGCACCCGCACCCGAAGCGAAACCGGAGCCGGCACCCGCACCCGAAGCGAAACCGGAGCCGGCACCCGCACCC
>CAYQBN010000008.1:0-154102 GCA_964415795.1 uncultured Spirochaetales bacterium
AAACGACGGGAAGGAGAGGATCGCCCCCGAGCCGTCGAGACCCCCGCCGCTCCCTCCTTTGAAAAACGCACCTCACCCGAGCCCCCCCGCACTCAGGAGGAGGGCTTCCTTCCAGATGCGGAGTGGGAGCACTGCACCGAGTTCGTCACTTTTTTCATCGACCGTGAACTGTATGCGGTTCCCATCTTCCTCGTCCATGACATCAAGGAGATGCTTCCCTGTTCACGCCTTCCCAATCAACCTCCGGCAGTGCTCGGCGTCATCAATCTTCGCGGGAGTGTCGTACCGCTGTTCGATCTCCGCCGTCTCATTGGCCTGCCGCCGCGTCCCTTCGACCGCAAAACGGTCGCGATCATCCTCGATATCGGCGGCAAGATGAACGGGCTCATCGTCGACGCCGTTAGCGATGTCGCCACCATCGAACCGCAGGCGAAACAGTCGGCACCCCTTCTCGGGCGCAACATCGCTGCCGACTATGTCCGGTTCATCGGCACCGATCGCAAAAGCGGCGAGTTCCTTATCGTGCTCGACATAGAGAAAGTGATCGCTCCTCTGCTGGCCGAGCCATGATAGAGATAAAGAAATTCTCCCTTTCCGACGAAGAGTTCAACAAACTGCGCCGGCTCGTATTCGATGTCGCCGGCATCTATCTTTCGGACTCCAAACGGGAACTCGTCATTTCGCGATTCTCCCGTCGCCTTCGGGCGCTCAACCTTTCTTCTTTTGAGGAATACTACCGCTTCGTCATTTCGCCCGACGGAGTCTCCGAGATACAAAACTTCATCAATTCGATCACCACCAACAAGACCGACTTTTTCCGCGAGCCGCACCACTTCGATTTTCTCGTCGAATGCTTCGTCCCCGAGGTTGTAGCGGCTCGGCGGCGCGAAGTGCGCATCTGGTCGGCGGGATGTGCCACCGGCGAGGAGCCTTACTCCATAGCCATGGTGCTTCATCACCACCTCTTCGATCGGCATGGTATTCAGGTCAAGGTCCTCGCGACCGACATAGACACCGCCGTGCTCGAGACCGCGTGCGCCGGCGTCTACGAGGAACGGCAGGTACGACCGGTCCCGGAAGAGCTGCTGCACAAGTACTTTCTGCGCGGGAAAGGACCGGCATTCGGATTCTACAAGGTGAAAGACTGCATCAAGGATCTCGTCTCGTTCCGGCAACTCAACTTCGTCGCCGAGAGTTACCCGTTGTCGCTCATGTTCGATGTCATCTTCTGTCGCAATGTGATCATCTATTTCAACACGGAAACCAAGCGGCGGGTGCTCAATCGCCTCGTCGGATATCTCGTGCGCGGCGGATACCTCGTGCTCGGCCACAGCGAAACGGTCTTCGATATGGTCGACGGCCTCACCTATCTCAAGAACACCGTATATAGAAAGGAGTGACCGTGTACCGGGTGTTCGATCGCAAATTCGGGAAGGAGATCGTGGTCATCCAACCGGGAGAGCACTATGTGACCACCAATCCCGAGGAGGGTATCGCCACGGTACTCGGTTCGTGCATCGCGGTCTGTCTCACGGACACCTATGCCCGGATACGCGGCATGAACCATTTCATGTTGCCGGGCGACCTTCGCAACGAGGAGATCTACCGGAGTCGCAGCGGGCGCTACGGCATGTTCGCCATGGAAACGCTCATCAACGAGATGATGAAGCGCGGCGCGCGGCGCGAACACCTCACCGCCAAGATGTTCGGCGGCGCCCATCTGCTCAACTTCCGCCGTACCGACGGTAACATATCGGAAACGAACATCGTGTTCGCGCGGACATACCTTGCCTTCGAAGAGATACCGATCATGGCGACCGATGTCGGTGGAACGACGGGACGCAAGATTATCTTCCTCGATGGCGAGGGGGGTCGGGTCCTCGTGAAGCGTCTCGCTCCCGAGAACACCCCGGAGTTCCTCGATGCCGAGAACCGCTACAAAGCGTTCCTTTTCCGCAAACGGAAAGACGAGATGAGCGGTGGCGTCACGCTGTTCGAACGGTAAGGAGAGCGTATGGAAGTGCATGCCGAGAAGATAAAGGTCCTTATCGTCGACGATTCGGCGACCATTCGCCGCATCCTCGAGGATATCGTCAACGGCGCCCCCGACATGACCGTGATCGGCAGCGCCGCCGATGCCTATGAGGCACGCGAGATCATGCGCCGCGTCGTTCCCGATGTGGTCACGCTCGATATCGAGATGCCGCGTATGGACGGCCTCACCTTCCTCGACAAGCTCATGCGCGCCATGCCGATACCGGTCGTTATGATAAGCGCCCTCACCCAAGAAAGCGCGCTTGCGACCTTCAAGGCGCTCGAGCTTGGCGCGATAGACTATATCGCAAAACCGGCACCAGGGTTCTTTCTCAATCTCGAGGATCTTGCCGAGGAGATCCTCGAGAAGATCCGCGCCGCGGCAACCGTTCCCCGTTCGTTCCTCGAACGGCATCGTTTCCGGGAAAAGATGTCTCCCGCTACCCGGCACACCTTGGAAACGGAAGAATTCTTCATTGTCCGAAACACTCCCCGCTTCACCAAGCCGAATCCCCTCATCGCGATAGGCGCCTCCGCCGGCGGCACCACGGTCATCGAAAGCCTCCTCCGCTACCTCGATCCCCATCTTATGCCTCCCATCGTGATAACCCAGCACATACCTCCCCATTTTTCGCGTTCGTTCGCCGAACGACTCAATGCCGTGGCCTCCTTCTCGGTAAGCGAAGGCCGCCATGGCCAGATGCTCAAGCCGGGCGAGGTCATCGTGGCGCCGGGGGGACAGCATCTAATAGTCGAACGCTCCCCATCCGGCTATGTGGCGGTACTTAACGACGGTCCCCGCGTCAATCGTCATAGGCCGTCGATAGATGTCCTCTTTTCTTCCGTTGCCGCGGCGGCGAAAGACAGCGCCATCGGCATCATCCTCACCGGCATGGGCAGTGACGGTGCCAAAGGGCTCCTCGATATCCGCACCAGCGGCGGATACACCATCGCCCAGAGCAGAGAGGGCTGTGCCGTCTACAGCATGCCTCGGGCAGCGGTGGAACTGGGGGCGGTCGTTCATCAGTTGTCGGTAGAGGGCATCGCCGGATACCTCAACCGCATGTTTGGAGGAGGCACTCCATGACCACTCCCGCCCCTTCCGTCCCCGCGGATCCGCGACGCATTCTCATCGTGGACATTGACGAGCAGGTGACCTCGTTCCTCACCTTCAAACTGCGCCGTCAGCACTACGAGGTGCTCACGCTGACAAGCACGGTGAACGCGCTCGCAGCGATTCGCGATTTCAAGCCGCATCTCATCATTTCCGAAATGGTGCTTCCCGAACTTTCGGGGGTCGATTTCCTCAAACGGATCCGGATGAACCCAGAGACCGCCCACATCCCGTTCATCTTCCTCTCGAGCTCCCGGAATGTCGAAGATAAGATCCTTGCCCACGAAATGGGAGCCGAGGCCTTTTTCCCCAAGCCGATATTCATCAAGGTGCTCGTCAACCGCATAAACGACCTCTTTCAGGAGATCGAGTTCAAAAAGATGCTCTCGCCCTCCTCGGAAGAGCGCTTCGACGGCCTCTTGCAGAACATTTCGGTGATGGACCTCCTCAACATCGTCCATGAGAACCGGCGTAACGGCATCATCGAACTCGCTTCCACCGGCAAGGAAACCGGTCGTATCTTCTTCAGCGAAGGAGCCATCCTCCGCGTCGAAAAGGAAGACGCCGACAATCGACAGGGAGAGGAGATACTCTACGCTCTCCTTCCTTGGGACGAAGGATCGTTCCATATTACCTACCTACCGGAGCGTCCCGTCGTCGAATCGAATGTGTTCGAGTCGTTCGACTATCTCATCGTGCACGCCACCCGTTGGCTGTCCGATTACCAAAACGGGATCAATGGGATACCGTCACCCGACACCCGCCTATATTTGCAGTTTTCCTCTTTCATCGAACACCTTGCGAAACTTCCCGATTCCATGGGCGCCATTCTCCGTATGGTGAGCAAGGATGGCGTCTTCGTCGGCGAACTGCTGGAAAAAGGAGGTGCTGACCGAAGGCAGACGATCGAACAGATAAAGAAGCTCCTTTCGTTCAGTATCCTCACCGACGCACCGAGGCCGGATGAGGTGACCCTCCCTCCGGTCCCCGCATGGGCACGGACCGGTACCCACGAAGAAACCCCGACTCCGCCTGAGGAAAACCGCCGATGGGCACCTTCTCCCGAGTTACCAGGCAGCGGTCTTCGGAACCGGGCCACCACTCCCCGAGAACCTGTTCCTTCTCCTGTCGCCGTACCTGCCCCCGAAACGCCGGTACCGGCACCCGATACCCCGTCGAAGACGGAACAAACAGCGGCTCCCTTGACCAGCGAGACGAAACCCGCTTCCCACGCTCCTGAGTCAACGCTTCTCCAAGAACTCTACCAAGAGCACGCCGAGGTGAAGTCTCCATCACGGCGCCTGTCCCTTGTCTCGTTCGCCGTGGTCATCGCGCTTGTCGCCGCCGGCGTTGCTCTCTGGTACACCCTCAGCGAACGAGGGGAAGAAAAAAGAGGCCTGTCCCCGGCACCGGTAACCGCCACCGTCACGAATACGCCGGACACGGTGGTAATCCCTCCGGCGGCGGAACGGCCAGCCGACGCGGCGAAGAAACAGGATCCGTTCGCCGACAAGAAACCAGAAGAATTGGTGGTACTTGGCACGGCAGCCCACACTGCCGAACGCTACGACGAAGCGGTTTCGCTCTATCAAGCGGCCCTTACCCGCCTTCCCAAAGAAGATCCCTCGACGGCACCGCTCCGCGCGAAGGCGCTCAAAAACCTCGCCATCGTCCTTTACGACACTGACCGTTACGAAGGAGCGCTCGAGGCAGCGCTCGCATCGCGTGCCATAACCGACGACGAGCCAGAAAAGATAGACCTCACCGCCGCCATTCTCGAACAGATGGGCGATTTCGACGGAGCTATCGAGACCTATCGCACCGCGCTCAAGAACCGCGCCTTCAAAGCGAACGCGACAGGATGGAAAAAAGAGATAGCCCGCCTGAAAAAGGAGAAAAAGAAAAAGAAGAGAGAGTAAACCGATGAAGATCCTGCTTGACGAAACGACCATTCGGAACCGCGTCGCCGAACTGGCACGCGACATCGAGACCTGTTACGATGGGAAGCCGTTCGTTCTCCTCGTCATTCTCAAGGGAGCCTTCGTGTTCGCCGCCGATCTGTTTCGTCAGATACGCTCGCCCCTCGTGCGTGTCGAGTTCCTCCGGCTGTCGAGTTACCGGGGAACCGTTTCCTCCGGCACCGTCGTTCTCCCTCCTCCCGAGGAACTTGCCCGTTTTGCCGGCTGCGATGTGCTTATCGTCGAAGACATCGTGGATACAGGACTTACCCTCTCGGTGCTCGTGGACGCTCTTCGCGGGATCGGGGCGGCATCGGTTCGCATCTGCAGTTTCCTCGAGAAACCAGAGGTCCATCAGGGGCGCGTGAAGATAGACTTTCTCGGATTCCCGATCCCCAACCATTTCATCGTGGGTTATGGGCTCGACTGCGACGAGAAGCACCGCAACCTCCCCTATCTCGCCATTTACGAAGAGCACTAGACCGCTTCCATGCTTCCACTACGGACCGGCATCGCCCTTCCCCTCGAAGAGATCGCTCATCAACCGTTCGATTTCGCCAAACTGTTCCCCGGTCTCTCCCGGATCGAATGCGAAATAGGTTTCTGTTCCGCCATCTTCCTCACCGAGTACGCAAACCGGCATCCCGATACCGGTCTGCTCGGTATCGAGAAAAAACACGCCTATTTTCTTCGCGGTCTCCACAACCTCGAACGGAAACTGAAGCAGGACAATGTGAAGATCGTGGAGTTCGACGCCCGTGCCATCGTCATGATGCTCGTTCCGCCCGCTTCGCTTGACGCCATTCACATCTATTTTCCCGATCCGTGGCCCAAGAAGCGGCACCACGAACGACGCATCATGACTCGAGAGAACCTGAAGATGTTTTACGAGAAGCTCAAAGCCGGCGGCCGCATCTATGCCGCCACCGATCACACCGACTATGCCGACTTCATCGAAAAGGAACTGGCGGCGACACGGGAGCTCTTCGTGCGGCTTCCCTACGGCATAGCCCACCGCGAGGTGACGACCAAGTGGGAACGGCGCCAGATAACGAAAGGGATTTCGATAACCTACTATCTCCTCGAAAAGCGGTGAGTCCTGAAAAGTGGTGCCGGGAACAGGGATCGAACCTGCACGGGGTTGCCCCCACTAGACCCTGAATCTAGCGCGTCTGCCAATTTCACCATCCCGGCACCAGTGCCAGAAAAGGCAAGTGATGATTATAGGCGGACAAAGGTATTGTCAAGAAAACTCCTCTTCCCGTCGTGGCGAGAGAAGGCTCGCCTCGCAAAAAAGAGACAAAGAAAAATTTTTGACACCACTTTCGGCCGGTGTTATGGTTCTTCGTTCTTTTCAACAGGAGGAGGCTATGCGGGTGGAACAATTCTCGATCCTGCTGCGGAACGAACCGGGTGTCCTGAGCCGCGTGCTCGAGAACCTGAGCCGCGCACGCATCAACATCCTCGGACTCACCATCAACGAGACGGCCAATTTCGGCGAACTGCGTCTGGTGGTCGACAAGAGCGCCGAAGCGAAGGAGATCCTCAAGGGGATGGCCGTTTCCTTCAATGTGGTGAAGGTCATCGTCGTCCGCCTCGAAAACAAACCGGGCGAACTTTTGAAGATAGCCCACCTTATGAGCAAGAACGATATCAACATCGACTACATCTACACCCTCGCCTCGGTCGATAAGGGAGCGCTGGTGGTCATAAAGACATGGAACATGGCCGAGACCGAACGCCTTCTCGCAGAGAACAAATTCGAGATGGTGGATCTTGAGAAATCGCGCTCTTAGCGTCTCCATTTATTCTCTTTTCATCTAGGGAGGTTTTATGCGCTGGATTATGACGATACTCGTCGTTTGCGGCATCATGGCGCCGATCACTCTTGCGGCAAATGATGACGAACCTACCGGATCGGCCGAACCGGCCCAAGAAGAATCTGCCCCGGCGATGGAGCCAGCCGCACCCGCCGCCGAACCGGCCGCTTCCGAACCGGTGAAGGAAGAAGCACCGCTCGAAGGAAGCGCCAAGGAGCTGAAACAGACCGTGGAAGCACCCGCCCCCGCGGCCGCGGAGGCCGTCGAAGCGGATCCCATCAAACAACCGGTGAACGGCGGCCTCAAGATCGGGGATGGAAAGGTCATCAAGTTCTTCGAGCTCTATGGCTACTTCTCGGCGAACCACCTCTTTACCTACAATCTTTTCATGAACGGCAACAATCCCTACCTTCCGACGACACCCTATGCCAACGAGAAGGAACGGGGTGAGGATGTCCTCTCGTGGGGGCAGCTGCGACTTCATCTCGAGCCGATCATCAATGTCGCCGAAACGATGTCCATCCACTCGAAATTGACGCTCCTCGGCAGTCGCCTTGTCGGCACCGACAACACGGTCCCCGATGCACCCGAGCACGCACTTCTCCCCGGCACCCAGACCACCGTCGATCCCTCCGTTCGCGTCGAGGGACTCTGGGGTGTCCTCGACACACCGATCGGCGAACTGCGAGTCGGTCGCATGCCGTTCCACTGGGGACTTGGCATCCTCTACAACGACGCCAACACCGTGGACACCTTCACGAGCGGCGACTACCTCGACCGCGTCATGTTCATCATCCCGGTCATGGGAATAAAGATAATCCCCGCGTTCGACTATATCAGTGAAGGAGCGATGGTACGCTACAACGACCATTTCATAGACGCCTCGTCGCGTGACGACGGTTGGCAGGTGGCGCTCATGCTCACCATGCAGGAGGATGACCCAGCAGTGCTCAAGGAGAAACTGCTCAAGGAGGCGACCGTCTACGAGTTCGGCTTCCTCGGCATGTACAGCTGGAAGAGCGACGCCTCGACCGAAACGATTATCACTGTTCCCCCCGCCGCCTACACCCTGAGCGAACAAGATGCGCGCCTGTTTACCATGGATCTCTGGGGAACACTCTACTACAAAAACTTCTCAATAAAGGGGGAGATCGCTTATCTCGACGGCAAACTCGGCCGTTTTGAGAGCGACACGGCCTCGGGGCGCATCTCGGCCCGGATGTTCGGTGCGGCGCTCGAGGCACAGTGGCAGTACATCCCGCGAAAACTGCACTTCACCCTGTTGTCCGGCGCCGCGACCGGAGACAGTGCCGCCGGCGTCCAAGGCGACGCGGTGAACCTGCCCGGCAAGGCGATAGACGCGGCGCTCGGCCTCGACACGAAGGTCGAGAACTTCCGATTCAACACCAACTACAACTTCAACTCGTTCGTCTGGCGCGAGGCGCTCGGCCGCTTTACCTCAGGCTACTATGTAAGCCTCGATACCCGCTATTACTTCCGTGACGATATCAGCATGCGCGGCGGGCTTACCTACTCGGGCGCTTGGTCGGCGAAACAAACACCCGGTAGCAAGGGAGCGCCGCTTGCCCTCGAGCCGTTCGTCGGCGCCTACTACGACGGCGAGAGCGGTCTGCGCGGCGGGCTCACTTTCCAGCTCGCGGTACCGTTCGATGGCCTCAACACCGAGGAGAACAACGCCAAGTTGTTCTTCGGCATCCACACCTATCTCGGGTTCGTGTTCTAAGAATCAGGCAAAACGGTAAGAGAGCGTCTTTGAGTCGGCGTCCATCGCTGCGGCGGCGCCGAGAAGGAGCGCCATATTCCGCTCGCCGTGTCCCACGGGGAAATCGGCCATCACCGGTATCTCTTTTCCGATGCCGCTCCGCTCAACGATGAGCCGCGGATCGACCTGTCGCGTGACCGGTGGATGGTGCTCGCGATAAGAGCACTCGCCAATGATGAGACCGCGGACCTTCGCGAACTTTCCGGCAAGACGCAGTTGCGTCACGAAGCGATCGACGCGGTAAGGGGCCTCTCCCGTTTCCTCGAGGAGAAGGATGCTGTCGTCGAAATTCGGCTCCCACGGCGTACCGAGGAGCGACACGAGACTCGCGAGGTTGCCCCCCTTCACGACACCACGCGCCGTTCCCGGCTGAAGAACGGTGATATGACGCTCACCAATGGTGAAGGCATCGTCCCGGCCTTGGAGGAGGCGTACGAGATGGTTCTGGGAACGATGATCGATCTCCGAAAGGGTCGTGATGTTCGGCCCGTGAATGGTGAGGAGACCACACTTCTCAACGAGAAAAGAGTGGAGTATCGTCACATCGGAAAAGCCGATGAGCGGTTTGTTCGCTTTTTTCAAGTCCTCGACTCGCTCCTGCAGGAACGGAAGCAGATGGAGCGCCCCATAGCCGCCGCGCGCCGCCCACACCGCCTCGACCTCGGGATCGCTGAACGCCTTGATGAGCTGGGCCGCACGCTGAGCGGCATCGCCGGCAAGGTAACCGGTCCGCGCGAAGACCGCCGTGTCATAGACCGGCCGCACCTTGTTGAGCTTGAGAAAGGTGAGTCCCGCGTTGAAGAGCTGTTTGTCGAAGGGTCCCGAGGTCGCCACGACCTGCACTTTGCCGCGAAAAGCTATTGGTTTGAATTCCCCGAAGTGTGTTGTCATGCTATCCTCCATCACTCGATTCTCGACCAGTACTTCCGCGCATCGCATAGAGCCACCGCTTGAGATCGTTCGCCGCAATGGTGGGATACAGACGCGTGAGCAGGACCAGCGCATCCTTCACTGAGAGCGCCGCAAGGATCTGGTCGCGGTCGGCGTCGGGCGGTGGGACGGTGGGCGCCTCGCGCCGCCGCGGTTCGGCGACGATGGTGAACTCACCCTGTTCGCGCACCTTCTCCCCCCGATAGACGAAGACCTCCTCGAACTCCTTCGTGAGTTCCCGGCATACCACGATGCGTTCACAGCGCGGCGCAAGGCGCGCAAGGAGATCGCTCACCCGAGTCGGCGCCTCATAAAGAACGATCGGCACGCCGACGGCGAGTGCTTCGTCGAGTTCCCGTTCGCGCGTCGCTCCTTTTGCCGCAAGGAACCCGACGAAGAGGAACCGGTCACTCACCATGCCCGATACCGAGAAAGCGGCGGCAGCAGCCGAAGGTCCGGGGACTGGCGATACCCTTATCCCTTCGTCGAGTGCCGCGGCGACGAGCAGTTTCCCCGGATCGCTCACCGCGGGGGTTCCCGCATCGGAAACGAGTGCCAGTGATCTCCCCTCTCTCAACAATGCGAGGTAGCGATCCAACTTACCTTTCTCGCTGAACTTGTGGTAGGATTCGACCGGTGTCGCAATGCCGTAGCGGACGCAGAGTTTTCTGGTCTCGCGGGTGTCCTCCGCGAGGATGAGATCGCACGAGACAAGGGTGCGCCGTGCCCGCTCCGAGAGATCGCTCAGGTTGCCGATCGGCGTCGCAACGACGAACAAGGTGCCGCTCATCAAAGCCCCTCTGCTGGAAAGGCATCCTCGAAGTACTCCATCTCGAAGTCGCCGTCGCTACCGACGAGTGCCGCGACATCGAAGCGGATGCGGGTACGCTGAAGTTTCACCCCGTGTGTTTGCGCCCAGAAGAGCGCCGTTCTCACGATGTGCCGCTTTTTCAGGGGTTTTATCGTCTCGGCGGGAGTGCCTCCCTCCCAGAAGCGCCGCTTCCACGAGCGGACTTCGACGAAGACGACGAGGTCTCCCCTGCGTGCCACGATGTCGAGTTCGCCGCCGCGCACCGTGAAGTTGCGATCAAGGATCGTAAACCCTGCTTTCTCAAGGTGCGCCGCCACGAATTCCTCGGCATCCTGTCCGCGTGCCCGGGTATGCCGCTCCTCGTTCACCCTTCCCCCTTTCGCGCCCGGTCAAGTTCTCGCTTCAGTTCCTTCTTGCGCAAGGTCTCGCGCTTATCATACTGCGCCTTGCCGCGCACGAGCGCGATCTCCATTTTGGCGCGGCCGTGCTCGTCGAGGTAAAGTTCGAGCGGCACGATGGTAAAGCCGCGTTCCTTGACCTTTTGTGACCATTTGAGGATCTCGCGTTTGTGCAAGAGAAGCCGCCGCGTGCGGTCATCGGCATGGTTCCAGCGGTTTCCGCACACATACGGCGCGATGTGAAACCCGATGAGGAACGCCTCTCCGTTTTTTATCTCGACATAGGAATCACGGAACGCGACAGTTCCCATGCGGATGGACTTTATCTCGGTGCCGGTGAGCGCAAGACCCGCCTCAAGTTTTTCGATGATCTCGTAGTCGTGCCACGCCTTGCGGTTTCGGGCAACCGTCTTTCGCTCTGCCATGAAACCTCCCTTTCAGGGGCATTATACCCAGAGCAGGTGCAAGGTAAATTTTATGCGGCTCCTGATTTTCCTTGTTCCCCGCACTGCTTACCCTCTTGCTTTTTACTCGACCCGCTGTATCGTGATTGCATGGCCTCAACGATACGGAGCGATACGATGAGAAACCTTTTGATTGGGCTTTTTCTAACAGCGTTCTTCTTCGGTGTCGCCTGCACCGACACCGACAAGAAAACGGGCGACGGCGATGTGGCGAGCGACGACGCGCTCATCATTACCGAAGACGAGGAACCGGGCGACGAAGATCTCCTCCCCGATGCGGAGAACGATTACCCCTCCCGTCTTTTCGGCACCGCTGTGCTCAATCCGTCGGGGCACGCGCCGCTCACCGCCGAGATACCCTTTACCCCCGATAAACCGGGATGGTTCATCCTCACCGTGACCTGCCCCGATATCAGCGACGATGTTCCCTTCACCAAGAAGTTCGCCTTCGCCGCGGGGCACACCATCGATCTGCCGGTGCTCGGCCTTCATCCTGACTGCGCGAACCGCGTGACGATAACCCTCTTCGATGAAGAGCAGACCGAACTCGGCACCTATACGACGACCATCGCAACCGATCCGCTTCCCGAAGATTTTCCCCTCATCACCGCCACCGGCGACTACGCAGGCGACGCCATCACCTTCTTCCCCTACTATCGCACCTTCAAGAGTGAGGAGCCGGATGACAACAACCCCGAGGTTCCTGCGGGGGTAGAGCCGGCGATGGCGGGACTCGGCGTCGACAAGAAAGGACGCATTCGATGGTACTCTGCGTTCCCTTCCCCCTTCTTCTTCCCGATGGTGCTCATCGAGGGACAGATCTACGGCGGTGCGTGGTACGGCGATATGGGAACGCTCTGGCACTACGACTTCATGGGCTACGAACGCGGCGCGCTCAATTTCGGGCAGCACGGCTACCTTCGCGTCCACCACGATGTCGTGAAGAAGCCCGACGGCAACTTCCTCATCACTGCCGACAAGGTGGGAAGCGACTACATCGAGGATCACATCATCGAGATAGACCCGGACGACGGCTCGCTCGTTCACGAGTGGGATCTCAATTCGGTTTTCCCCGATGTCGCCGATCTCTTCTACGACATCCCGATGACGAGCACCGAATACCCCGGATTTTCCAATGATCCGATCCACCTCAACAGCGTCTTCTACGACGCGAGCGACGATACCCTCATCGTCGCTTCTCAGCGCTCCGGTATTGCCAAGATACGTGCCGACAACGGCACGCTCGTGTGGTTCTTCGCACCGCACCTCATGCGCTTCATAGATGACAAGAATGGCGACGGGCTGAGCGACAGTTTCGTGGACGGCTACGACATCAACACCCAAACGACATGGGTCGGCGACTTTATGAGCGGCGCCTACACCGAAGAACGCTACCCCATCGCCGGAAAGCCGACCGAAGGTTACCCGTTTGAGTTCTCCTACGAAAAGTTCTTCCTTCAGCCGCTCGATGAGGAGGGTACCCTCATCACCGATACCGACCGTCTCATGGGATTCACCGAAGCAGAGGATTTCCGATATCCCTTCCGCGCTCACGCGCCGCGTCTGCGTCCCGACGGCACCCTTCTGCTCTTCGACAACGGGCTTGGACGCAACTTTTCCATCATCAACAAAGACTTCTTCAGCCGCGCCGCGATATTTGATATCACCCCGGGAGAAGGCGGCTTCGGCGGCACGATACGGCAGGTACACGAGTACATTCTCCAGAGTGACCCGCTCTGGCACCGCTTGAGCGTCGTCATCGGCGACGCCGACGACCTCGGCGACGGAACGATCCTCGTCACCTCGGGCGCCCTTGGAACTGCCTTTTATCCCGACTTCATCATGGATCTCTACGGTGACGGCCCGCGCGGTGCCTACATCGCCCAGATCGACATCGAAACGGGAGAGGAGACCCACTCTCTCCTCATCGAGCGGATCATCTCGGACGAGTATCCCAACTCATCGTTCAGCGTCTATCGCGCCGACCGCGTGGACCTCTATCGAGCGCTGCCGCTGCCGACGGGACTCGTTCTCCTCGAAGACTAAAGCATAATATCTCGCTTATTATCGGGTAATGATGCGCCAGTCGCGCATCTCGATGCGAAAGAGCGACTCGACACCATCGCCCGTTTTTCTGTAGCCAAAGAAGAGTCGGCCGGTCACCGTCACCGGTACCGTATCGGTGTAGAGTTGTTCACGGTCAACCTTGAGCGGTTTCGTTCCTGACATCGCTTCGACATGGATGAGGTCAGCAAGCGTCGGCGGGTTGCAAAAGACGCACCCCGACATCACGACGATGGGGTTGGCAAGCCAGAAATCTATCATCGTTCCATCCTGCGGCACCCGACCGGTCGGCATGACCAGCCCCGATATCGTCACCGCGGCGCCGTTCATCTGATCGATTACCTCCTGCGGCCACTTTTCGTAGAGCCGTAGGTAAAGAAAGACCTTGCGGAGCCCTTGGTAACTGAGTTGGAACGGCTGGTCCCAGTTTGGTTCGTTCTCGCGGAACCGCTCACCCGCCTTCCGATATGCCTTCGCATCGCCGGCGCTCTTCACCACGACCTCACGGCCGTGTTCGGTATAGCTTTTCTTTACCTGAAACGCTCCCTCGGTCGTCTCCCTGAGCCCCGGCCCCTTCTGGGGGGCAACGATGTCTTGCGGCGCAGGAACCGATTCAGAGATCTTTTTCTCTTGGACAGGAGGCTTCTCGAGGTCATTACCGAACTTCTCGACGATATCGTCCTTCTTCGAGAGTTCCTCGACCACCACCGCACGGTAGCGGTAGTACCGGACGAAGGCGAAGACGAGGATCGCCGCCACGGCGACAATGATGGCGCCGAGAAGATACGAAGAGGCTTTTTCTTTGACGGTCATACCGGCTCCTTGGGTGAAAAGTGTTGGTGAAGGGTGCGCACGAGAAACCGATCGGCACCGAACGAAACTTCGCTGACAAGCCCCTCCCTTTTGAGCTCCTCGACAAGATCCCACGACGCGCCTGCCGATGCGAGGATCGCCTCGACATTCTCGATGCGGAGCGGGTGAACGGCGCTTATCGCGAGGATGTCGGTACGAGGATCGCCGGTCGAAGAAAAGGCGTTCCCTTCGTGGCCGGCAAGCATCTCGACGCGGTCGGTGCCCACAAGCGCCGTGAACCACCGCCATGCCGCGGCAAGCCGCTCAGGGATGGGAAGAGCGATATCGAGATAGGCTGGCGGCCGGGTCGGCACGAGGAGGTAACTTTTGTTCGGCCAGAGCCCCGCGATGAAGCGCGCCGTTGCCTCGAGCGAGGCATCGGTGTCGTTGATGCCGCCGACAAGCATCGTCTCGCTGAGAAGTTTCCCCGCGAAGTCCTTCGCGAACGCCGTGATCCCTTCGAGGATCGGTGCAAGAGAAAGTGCCGCATCGGGCGCATCGATCCGACGCCAGAGCAGTTCGTCAACCGTATCTATCTTCACCGATACGATATCGGCCTGCGCAAGGTCTCGCCGGACATCCTCACGATCCATGAGCGAACCGTTGGTGATGACCGCGACCGGGAACCCGGCCTTTTTGAGCGCCGCGATCTCTTCCCCCAACCGCGCATCGAGCGTCGGCTCTCCGTCGGGAACGAACGAAACGACATCCACCGTTCCCCCCTTCGCGCGCACCGTCGCCACCTTTGCGGCCACCGCCGCCACGAGTGCTTCAGGATCGGTATGTTCCCGCCGGATGGTGTCATAACGCCGCGTGATCCCAACCTGACAGTACCGGCACGAGTAGGTGCATATCTTTTCGGAAAAGACATTGACACCGAGACTCCACCCGAGACGCCGTGAGGGAATGGGACCAAAGATGTTCAGCATCAGTTACCCTTGGAACTTGTCAGGAGAGGTGCACGATTTGAAGTGAGCGACAAGCGAACGAAAGCGCCGGTAGGGCTCGCCGGTGATATGGTGCTCGGTGCGGCAGGCGAGATCATCAGCGATCTTCTCTTCAAGACCGAGGATGCCGTGAAAAAACTCGAAAAAGAGATGGTGCCGTTCAAGCAGTTCCTTTGCGAGTTTCGTCCCTATTTCGGTAAGAGTGACATAGCCGTGGCTCTCGTAGTTGACATAGCCGAGTTCAGCCAGATGTTGTACCGCGCCGGTCACCGTGGCAGTCTTGACCCCCAACGCCTCGGCGATCTCTTTGTTACGCGCCACCTTTCGATCGAGCGTAAGGCGATAGATCGCCTCAAGGTAGTCCTCTTGGACCGCCGTAAGTCCCGAAACCATCTCGGTCATTCTTACACCTCCACCGACAACGGACTTTTCCAGTATATGGCTTAGATCACTTGTGTCAACGATAAAATTTAGGAAAACCTAAAAAAGTTCTTGACAAGTTAGGACAGTCTAACTATATTACTCAATGCAAACTTAGGTAATGTAGGCGAAATTCGAGGCCGTATATGCTACTTTGGGACTCCGGTGCAACGGCAACCCCAAATATTTCTGACCGAATAGACCGCTGGGCGCTTCATCCCCGGCGTGGTCTTCTCTTCTTCGCCATCGTTCTCTATCTGTTCCTTCAAGCCGTGTTCGCCATCGGCGGCCCGCTCGCCATTCTTCTCGAACACCTGTTCGCCCATCTCGGTACATGGGTAAGTACCGTTTGGCCGTGGGGAAGCGAATCGCTCTCGCACACCGTGGTAACGAGCGCGATCGCTGGGGTCGGCGGAGTACTCGCCTACACGCCGAACCTCTTCATCCTCTTTCTTGGCATGGCCTTCCTCGAGCAGAGCGGTTATCTGGCACGGGGAGCGAAACTGCTCGACGGCACTATGCGCCGACTCGGTCTCTCGGGCGGATGTTTTGTCCCCCTCGCCCTCGGGTTCGGCTGTTCGGTCCCCGCGGTCATGGCGACGCGACTCATCAAGGATCGCCGCGAGCGGATAACCTCGATCATGATGCTCCCCTTCCTCTCTTGCTCCGGACGCCTGCCGGTCTATCTCCTCATCGTATCTGCCTTTTTCCCATTTGCTTGGCAGGCGGCGGCGATGTTCGGCGTTTATCTTGTGGGCACCCTGACGGCGATCCTTCTTGCCCGCATCCTTCGCCGGACGCTTCTTTCGGGAGAAGGCTGCGGCTGCGAGATAACCCTGCCGCCTTATACCGTTCCTCCGGTGCGCGACCTGTTGCGCTCGACATGGGAACGGGGACGCCACTTCCTTGAAAAGGCGGGGACGACGATACTCATCGCGAGCATCATCCTCGGTCTCCTTTCGGCGTGGCCAAAAACCGAGGGGACTCCCGATGAACAGGCGCGCCACGCGCTCCTTGGCCGCATCGGCGGGGCGGTCGAACCGGCGTTCGAACTCATGGGAGGCGACTGGCGCGTCGCCGATGCCGCACTCGCCTCGCTTGCCGCCAAGGAGATGTTCGTCTCACAGTCGGCGATCCTTTTTCGGCAGAAGGGGACCGGCATCATCGGTTCGGGTCTTTCGGACAAACTGCGCGAGACCTACCCGCCCGCCGCGGCGCTCGCTTTCCTCGTCTTCATTCTCTTTTCGGCTCCCTGCATAGCAACCTTCGCGACGGTAAGGGCCGAGACCGGCAGTTGGAAGTGGGCAACGGCGCAGTATGTCGGAATGACGCTCCTCGCCTACCTCGCCGCCGTCATCGTCTATCAGACGGCACGGTTCCTCGCTGGGTGAACTTCTACCACATCTTTCCCGAAGCGGCCCTCGATGACGGCTCAACGAGCGTCGCCAGCCACCGCGACGGCGGTACAGAGCGCCCTCTTTTCAAGCAGTTGGGTTGACAAGAGCATCCCTTTCGGGTAAGGTCGCGCCAACAAAACGAGGCACGCATGGTGTTTCCGCAGTCGAGATTTCCTCTCACGCCATTCCAGAAAAGAGATCCCCGGTTCCGCCTTTTCGTTTTTGTGGCTGGCGCACTTCTCGTGATCGGTGGCGGGACCTTTTACCTCCTTCACGAAAGAGAGCGTCTTATCGAAACGCAGGCCGAGGAAAACCTCTCCCCAAACCCCGACGCCGCCGCCCTCGGCTACGCCACGCTGAACCCCGACGAAAAGGTCTCGTCGGGTTACGCCGAAGGCTGGATACTCCCCTACAAGGGATTCGAAGACTCACTCATGGCGATCAGCGGCATTACCCTACCGATGGCGCTCGAGATAACCAACGCGATCCGCGATCACATCGACTTCGCCAAGATCTACGCCGGCGAGTCGCTGCGAGTGAAATTTTCTCCCGACCGGAAAGAAGTAGAAGAGTTCATTTACAGTCCCAACTTCGCCACCTTCCACACACTCACCCGGAGCCGAACGACCGGCAAACTTGTCTATTCCTATACCCGTCTTCCCACCGAGACACACCATCGTATCATCAGCGGTACTTCGGAGGGAACCCTCAACGCCTCGCTCGCCAAGCGAACCGATGTTTCCACGTGGATCCGGCAAGCAGTCAACAATGCTCTTGAAGGTATGATCTCCTTTTCCACCGATGCCCGCAACGGCGATGAGTACCGTATTCTCGTCGCCGAAGAGTTTCACCAAGGACGCCGCATCCCCGGTGGGAAAGTGCTCTACGCCTCCTACCGTGGAAAAGTCGCTGGGTTCCGCGAGGCATTCTGGTACGAAGATCCCGACCCCGATTCGGCTTTCAATGCCCACTATACCGTAGAGGGAAAGGCACTCGCCTCGACCGGCATGCGCCTTCCGGTGGACCGCATCCGTGTCACTTCTCCTTTCGGGATGCGCATTCATCCGATCAACGGACGCCGCCAGATGCACAACGGCGTTGACTACGCCGGCGCCGTCGGCGATCCGGTCTATGCGGTGACGACTGGCACCGTGACCTTCGCCGCCATGGACGGCCCTTCTGGCAAAAAGATAATCCTCCGCCACCTCGATGGCACCCTTACCTACTATCTCCACCTCTCGGCTATCGGCGTCAGGGTCGGCCAAACGGTAAAAACCGGCCAGATCATCGGCCGGGTCGGCAGTACCGGCCTCAGTAATGGACCGCACCTTCATTTCGGGATACTTGACAAGAAACAGGGATGGGTGAACCCGCTCCGCGTCAAGATGATCGCGGCACCGACACTTGACGGAAGCCGCCTTGAGCGTTTCAAGAACCAAACACGCCAGATCCGTTCACTCCTCGACAGCGTTTCATCTCCCCAAAGTTAGGTTAGACTAAAAATTTTTTGACCTTTCTTAAAAAAATTAGGTTGACAAAACTCGACTGGGCGCTATAGTGCATCGAAGAGAGAAACAAGGAGAGAGCTGATGCACCGCATATATCTCGATTACAACGCAACGACTCCGGTTCGTCCGGAAGTGCGCGACGCTATTCTTCCCTTTCTGAACGAACTTTTCGGCAATCCATCTTCGCGTCACCTCGAAGGACGACAGGTCAAAACGAAAATAGAAGCGGCGCGCGCTCAAGTGGCCTCCGCCATCGGTGCCGATCCGGACCGGATCGTGTTCAATGCCGGGGCAACCGAAGGGAATGTGACGGTTCTTCGCGGGTATCACATCAACTACAAAGAGAAGAAATCCCGTAACCACATCATCGTCAGTTCCGTGGAGCATCCCTGCATCTACGACACTGCCAAAAAGATGGCCAACGAAGGCTACGAGGTAACCTTCGCTCCGGTTGATCGCGAAGGAAACCTCGACCTCGAGTTTCTCAAGAAATCGATAAAGGAGACGACCGGCCTCATCTCGGTAATGACAGTCAACAACGAAACCGGCGTTCTCTACCCGGTGAAAGAGATCGCGAAGATAGCCCGAGAAAAGGGCATTCTTTTTCACACCGATGCTGCGCAGGCAGCCGGGAAAATACCGTTCGATGTGAAGGAAATAGACCCTGACTTCGTAACACTCTCGGGCCATAAGATCTATGCCCCGAAAGGGATCGGCGCCCTGTACATCAAGAAGGGACGACGGCTCGAACCACTCCTCACCGGCGGACATCAGGAGAACAATCGCCGTGCCGGCACTGAGAATGTCGTCGGCATCATCGCCATGGGAAAAGCGCTCGAACTGGCGACCCAAGAGATGGAAGGCGACCGTGAGCGGATCGGCGCGATCCGCGACGAGTTCGAACGGCGGGTCCTCGCCGAGATACCATACGCCAAGCGAAACGGCGGCGCGTCAAACCGCATTTACACGACGAGCAACATCAGTTTTCGCTTCGTCGAAGGGGAAGCGGTCCAATTGAAACTCGACTATCACGGCATCGCCGTCTCGACCGGATCAGCCTGCTCTTCGGGAACGCTCGATCCGAGTCATGTCATCATGGCACTCTGTAACGGCGACGAGGAGGAAGCTCACTCGAGCATTCGATTCAGCTTCGGCAAGTACTCACGAAAGGAAGAGGTCCCCGTCGTCGTATCGCGCCTTACGGAGATCATAGCGCAACTGCGAAGTTTTTCGCCGCTCTACGATAAGTTTCTCCAACAACAGAAAGGGTGAGGATGCCATGGAGTACACCGAAAAAGTCATGGAACATTTCATGAATCCCCGCAATGTGGGGAAAATAGAAAATCCCGATGCCGTTGCCGAGGTAGGGAATCCTGCCTGCGGCGATGTAATCAAGATGTATCTCAAGATATCGAACGATGTCATCGAAGATATAAAGTTCCAGACCTTCGGGTGTGGCGCGGCGATCGCGGTGAGCTCAAAAACCACCGAGATGGTAAAAGGAAAAACGATTCAAGAGGCGCTCGACCTCACCCGAGATCAGGTCGCCGAGGAACTTGGCGGACTTCCAGCCATCAAGATGCACTGTTCGAATCTTGCCGCCGACGCTCTCCATCAGGCGATAAAGAATTACCTCAAGGAACATGGCCGCTCCTGAGCGACCTCGCGTCGCCATCATCACCTTCGGCTGCAAGGTCAACCTCTTCGAAAGCGAACAACTCGCCGCCGTGCTTACGGACTATACCCCTGTCGGCCCCGAAGAACCGGCCGATCTTTACATCGTCAACGGCTGCACGGTGACCGGCGCGACCGACGCTCAGGTGCGAACCATGGTCAGGCGCCTTGCCCGAAGGGGCGGGACCGTCATTGTAACCGGCTGTTATGCCCGTGGGATGGACCCCCATCGCCCCGTCGCCGAAAACATTCGTTATCTTCCTGACATCACCTCTGTCGCACAGGAATTGTCGCATCGGGCCGCAAGCGAAGACTTCGTCATCTGGCGCGCACGACCGGTGCTCAAGATAGAAGACGGTTGTAGCGGCTCATGCGCCTACTGCATCATTCCGCTGGTAAGAGGCCGCGAGATACGGAGCGTTGACCCTCGTACCATCGAGCGGCAACTGCGCCGCATCGCCGAAGCGGGCTATCGCGAAGTGGTCCTCACCGGCATTCATGTCGGAAAATACGGGTTCGATCGTTCCGACGGGGTTCGCCTCAGCCACATTGTCGAAGCGGCCCATGCCCTTGTCGGACGCGTGCGGCTTTCCTCCATCGAACCTGACGAAATAGACGACCGTCTCCTCGATCTTGCCGCCACCGGCAAGATCCTTCCCCATTGGCACGTCCCGCTCCAATGTGGAAGCGATCGTATTCTCCACCTGATGCGGCGAGCTTACGAAACACGCCTCTTTGCCGAAAAGATCAGAGCGATCGCTTCGGCGTACCCCGAGCCTCCCGCCATCGGCACCGACCTCATAGTCGGCTTCCCCGAAGAAACAGAACGCGATTTTCATCAGGGATACGAGTTCGTCTCGACGCTTCCCTTTACCTACGGCCACATCTTTCCTTTCTCTCCACGCCATGGCACCCCCGCATGGGACATGCACCAGCAGAACGGGGTGCCTCCGGCGATCAAAAAGGAGCGTTCCCGACTTTTACGCGAACTGTTCGCCGCGAAGAAGCGCGATTTTCATCGCTCTCAGGCGGGACGCACTATGGGCATGATACTCGAGACCGAGGTCGCTTCCGACCGGTTCGAAGGGACCACTGACACCTACTTTCAACTCGTTTACCGGGGAAAAGGAAAAGTCAAGGACCTCAAGCAAGTGACCATACGCAAAGAAGGAAAAGGATATTTCGCCGAAGAGGCTTAGAGACTCACCCCGATTTTTCACCTCCCCTCTCCTGCCAAGAGAAGGGAAGGAAGGTGAGTTACAATCCGAAGATCCGCTCTATCTGCGGCAAACTCTCGAGGAAGTCGTCGCGATCCAGTTCGAAGACCGCAGAATCGATCTCCGTGTCGGGCAACAGATCCCTCAACCCGCTAAAATCTATCGTTCCCCTGCCAATCGGCCAGTGACGATCGTCGAGCCCATCGTTGTCATGAAGGTGCGCATGCCGGATACGCCGGCCAAGATGCATCACGAAATCGGCGACCGGACGCTTGGCAAAGCAGTGCGCATGCCCCACATCGAGACAGAACGCTACCGTCGGGATACGGGAGATCATCGCGTCGAATAGCATAAAGTCGCGTTCATAGGTATTCTCCCATACCAACTGAACCCCTGCCTGATCCGCCTGTTCTTCAAGACGCGCCGCCCGCTCGAGAAACCGGTCACGCCATTTCGGAAAAGCATCCTCCCCGAGGTACGCTGGAACCGTGGTATGGGTCACCGCCCGATCAGCATCGATCGTGTGACAGAATTCGATCCCTTCTTGAATCGTTCGCTCGGAATAATCAGCGATCCACTGATCGAAACAACCGAGGTTAAGTCCATAGAACGGCACATGGACCGTTCGTTCGTACGGTGCGAGCATTGCTCGTACACGCTCACGGGTTCTCTCGTCGAGATCTCGCAGAAAGGCCGGATCGTTGAGCGTCACCTCGACACCCAAAAGACGAGCTCCGGTGCGGTGATGGCCAAGCGCCGTCCCGCCGTGCACCACAAGGTCGATCAGTTTCTCAAAAACGAGCCATCGCATCGATCACTACCTCGCCGCAAATCGCGCGACTATAGCCACCGCGCGCTCCTTTGTCAACCGAAAGAGGGAGAGCCCACTCCTTGCATTTCGCTCTTGGCGCGATATGATAGCCGAAGTCATTGTCCCGGAGGAGCGACATGAATACCAAAGTTTCTTTCGTGGGCGGCGGGGAACAGACATTGGCGTTCCTACGGTTTCTTGAAAAGGTCCCCTCCATCGAGATCGTCATCGTGAGCGACGAATTTCGCGACGCACCGGCGCTTCGTTGGGCCGCCGAACGACAAATACGCATCTCGACCAATCACCTCGACGCTATCAAGTATCCCGAGACCGATGTGCTCATCGAACTTGCCGAATCGCGCCCTGAAATAATGACGCTCATCAAGGAACACCTGCCAAAGAAAACGATACTCATCACCAACGATCAGGCACGATTTCTCTACACTACTCTGTCGGCGATCATCGATGGCGAATTTTTTTCCATCGAAGACCGATTCCTACGCAACATAAAAGACATTCAGAAATCCATCGGGGATTTCGCCACCATTACCAAAAACATAGACATTCTCGCCATCAACGCGTCCATTGAAGCGGCACGCGCCGGTGAGGCAGGAAAGGGATTCGCCGTCGTCGCCACATCGATCAAAAACCTTGTCAAAAACAGCCGTGACACCCTTCAGCATGTCCGTACGGTCCTTGAAAAGTTGACGACGATCCACCGCGATATGCAGGAAACCAGAAAGAGCCTCAGGCGTTCGGAAGAAGAAGAAAAGACCTACTGACCGCTTCCCGAGAAAAAGAACCGCTTCATGTCGGGAGTGGGGAACGCTATGTCTATCACCCGCCGTGCCGTTTCGGTGTCGTAGGCACGCTCGACAGCGTCGTAGAATTCGATCGACCGCATTTTGATTTCGTCCAGTGCGCCATTCCAGTCTATCTCACCCCGGAACCATCGCACCTGTATCTCCTCGATCTCCCCCAGAAGACGATCGTAATCGCCGACGACGCGACGGCGCATATCCTCATCGAAGCCATGTTGAGAAAGCGCCCCCTCGAAGGCCGACTTCCATGTTCGTTGAAACGCCTTGCTCGCTTCACGAAGCACGCGCTCCTGTCGCTGCTCGATCTGCGTCACCGTACCTTCGGACCCACCGGCAGATACTTTTCCCTGCCCCTTGATGCGATCGACCTCGGCACGCAAACTTTTCATCTGTGCTTCCATCGAAGCGATCGAAAAAAGATCTTTCACCGGCATGGTCCCCTCGGCGACGGCACGATCCTTCAGTGCCGCTGTCTCGGCCTCAAGTGTCGAGACACGTTCCTCAAGAGATAGTAGGGCCGTATCATCCACCGATCGCAACGAAGCAACAAGCGCCACCGTCGCCATTACGAAGGCACTAAGGGCAAGCACCAACACACGTGATTCGGGAGTTTTACCTATTATCACGGCACACCTCCGTCACAGAGAGTCTTTCGCGCCACCACGCCAACATCTCTTCGGTAAATCCTGCTTTAAGGAGGATCGTTTTCGCTTTCTCGTTCTCACTATGCTTCAACAACACAAGAAGCGGAGTCGTCTTTTCGTTCCACGGCTCCTCTTCTTCAACCCCGACCTCGAAAACCCTTCGCCACACCGCAACAAAGCGGTCATCAGACGACGGAGCCGGGAGACAGCGTGTTTCCCAGAGACGATCGTGCAGGACTCCGTCCGGTTTTTCTCTGACCACCAATGAGACCGCGGCAGAAAAATTCTTGGTAAATCCTCGGGTAGCCAAAGTCACCGGTTGATCGGCGATCACTACGAGCGGCAGATCCGGATAGTATCTCTCCACGGAAAACAGCAAAGAATAGACACCGGGAGCAAACGATATCCGTGCCTCAATGTATCCCCGGACGGTCCCCAAGTCAAAAACCCCTTTGGGTTCGCCATTCACCATAAGACTTCCCCTTACAACACCGTCGAGCACAAAGGTAATGGTGCGTTTCGCAGGGACCTCCACATGCACGGGAAGATATACCACATCGTCATCGGTCAATGACCGTTGGGGCGAAACGGGGATGACCGCCGCCGTGCGTCCCTTTAAGGGAAGACGGTATCGCGCAAGAAACAGGTCTTTGCTCCGATCGGTGCGATCGGAGGAAACCCACGAAGAAAAGGATCCGATCGAATCATAAAAAGCACGGTAATAACCAACTGCTCGGGCGGGCGCCCCCCCTTCGAGAACAAACCAAAAAAAGACGGGGAGCACGATCAATGCCCCCCGTAGAAGAAAACACGACATCAGTTATGCTACTTGATCTCTTCGAGCAGCGCGCGTGCCTTCAGGAAATACTCGTCGGTAACCAGAAGTCCTTTGATAAGTTGCTGAAGAAGCTTACGCGCCCGGCTCTTGTCCGACTCTTTCGCGCCGAAGGCATCCCAGTATATCGCTTTCGCCTTCGTGCTGATCGAGTCGAGACCGCCCTTTGCCGTCTTGTCATCGCGATTGAGATAAAGCGCCTGTACGAAAAGGTCACGCGCCGCCGCCAAATCGTTTTCGTTCAGTTTGTCCAAGCCTGACCGCGCGAACACATCGGCGAGCTGAGCCTCTATTTTCTTGGTTACCTCGGTAAGTTCCAAATCGCGTTTCGACTCGGTCTTATAAGCCTCCTTGTAACGCGATTGAACGACCTTGAGTTCCTCGGCCGCGACCGCATCAAGCTTCTTTTGATACTCCGCGTCGATCGCCGCCTTTTTCTTGCGCGCCTCTTCCTTATCTTTGGCCGCATCTTCCTCTCGTTTCATCTTCACGCGCTCGATCTCGTCACGGAGCTTCTGCTCCTCTTCTTTCATCTTAGCTTGTTTCTTCTCCCAATCTTCCTTCTCTTTAGCCAAGATCGCCTGCCGTTTTTCCTTGCGTTTTTCTTTCTCGGCGAGCAGTTTGTCGCGTTGCGCCATCAATTCCTGTTTCTGTTTCTCTCGCTCGTTCTTTTCCTTTATCTCCATCTGCTCATATTTTTCGACGACTTTCTTCTTGGCTTCCTCGTAAGCCGCCGCTTCCTTCTCCTGTCGTTCACGCCATACCTTTTCTTTTTTCTGAGACTCCGCTTGGAATTTCACCTTGGCATCGTCAAGCCTCTTCGCCCATTCGGCGTTCGCCACGGCGATATCGTTCTGAGATTTCTCTATCTCCTTGGTTAGATCGGCTATCCGTTGCCGGATACTGGCGGTACGATCATCGAACGCCTTCTTGCGGCGCCCCTTCTCTTCTTCCCAACGCTTGTACTCCTCGGAACGCTTCTTCTGCCGATCCGCAATCTTGGCGTCCCGTTCTTTCTGCGCGTCGGCAATCGCCTTATCGATACTCTTCTTAAAGCGATCCTTTTCGGCGAGGAACGCCTTGTAACCTTTCTCGGCGGTCGCTTTTTGCGCCCTTTTCTCTTTCTCGAACTTCTTGTTCTCGTCCTGCAGGCGCTTATTTTCGTTGACATTCTTCATGTCGAGTTCGGTCATCTTCGTCTCGTAAGCCTCATCTATTGAAGCAACCGCCTTAGCGAGGACTTCATCTCGCGACTGTTCGTGCTTTTCAAGTGCTTTCGTGACCGCAGCCAGCTCGGCATTCATCTTTTTGAGTTCCTTCGCCCGCTCCGCGTCGAGAGCAGCCATCTCCTTCTTGATGTTCTTGGCAAAACCTTTATCCAGCGCATCCCTTTCTTTGGCTGCTGCCGCTTTTGTCTTCGCAAGCACCGACGCCTTCTCGGCCTTTTCTGCGGCTAATTTTTTGATCTCAGATTGTAGCGCCGCCTTTTGCGCCGCATACTTCTCGCTGATCTTCTTAAGCTCCGCTTTCAATATCGCATCGAATCCCTTGGTTTGAGCAAGGACTGCTGCCTTCTGTTTTTCGAGATCTTCTACCTTTTGTTTCCCTGCAGCCTCTACGCCTTTCATTTTTTCTGCCTTATCGGCGAGGAGTGCCTTCTTCTGACCATCGAGTGCGGAAAGCCTCTCGGCAAACGGCTTGCGCGTCTCTTCCAATTTGTCTTTATCCACCTTCGAGCTTCGTTTCTCCCAGCCTTTTATCTCCTTGCGTACTGCGGCGATCTTAGCACTTATGGCAGCGATCTCGGCCGACATCTTGCCTTTCTCGGCCTTCGCTTCATTTTCGATCTTACCAACGAGCGCCGCTTTCTCTTCCTTGAGCGCCTTGATCTCGGCGGCCTTTTCGGCAAGGACCGCCGCTTGGCGTTGTTTTACCGACTTAAGAATCACCGTCACCTTTCTATCAATCTCGGCGGCACCAGCCTTGTGCGCCTTCTCATCCTTTGCGGACTCGGCCTTTTGTGCCTTTATCATGTCGGCCACTTTCTTCTGATGAGATTTCAGCGCCTTTTCCTTATCCTCTTCAAGCGCCTTTATCTTCTTACGGATATCCAAGGTCTCCTTCGCCTTCTCCGCTTCGAACTTCTCCAGCTTCTCCTTATTTTGAGCAATCTGGCGTTCATAGCCCGACTTCTTCATCTGGATAGTGCGGCTCGCCGACTCCTCGGTAAACTTCAGTTTACGCTCAAGTGAGGATTCGTCCATCTCTATCTTACGCATCGCTGCCTGATGTTCGCGTTCCGCCTTCGCAAGTTCCGCCTTGTTGTTCTTAAGTTCCGCCTTCTTGTCTTGGAACGATTGCATCTCATTGGTCTTCGCTACGCGAATGGCATCGAGGAGCTCTTGAATCTTGTTCACCTCCTCGACCTTCTTGTCTTCGAGCTCGGCGATCTCTTGGTTCATCTTGTCAACGATGGAATCCACACTGTAGGGCTGCATCTGCTTCGCGTATTTTTCTTCAATGGAAGCAAGGTCCCGATTCAGTTTTTCTATCTGTTCGTCGAATGTCCTCGCTATTGAAGCTTCCTCTTGGCCAAGCTTCGCAAGCTCCTTACCAAAGTTCTCCTCTTTTTGAGCCGCCTCCTGTGCCTTTTTATCCAACTCCGCCTGCAAACGGGCACGCTCAGCCTCTGCCTCGCGCTGAACCTGCTCCTCAACCTTGGCGAGGCGCTCTGCATACTTGTTCTCAATGCCGCCTATCTTTTCTTCGATCTTGTTCGCTTCCTCCGCCTGTTTGGCATCATACTTCGCATCAATCTCGGCAAGCCGAGCCTTCTTCTGATCGAGCTCGCCCAGAAGCGCCGATTCCTGCGCCATAAGCTTTTCTATTTCCTTGTTAACGATGTCGCCCCAGTTCGCCTTTAGATTTTCGAGCGCCTCGGCAAGCTTGTTCTTTTCGGCTATGATGTTATCCTCTATCTTTGCGATTTTCTGCGAGTAGTCGTCCTCCATACGGGCCTTTATCTCCTCAAGGGCCGCCTTCTCACGGTCTATTTTCTCATCGAAGACGGCGACATTTTGGAGTGATGCCTCGTTCTTCTGGCGCAATTCGTTTTCCTTGGCATTCTTTTCCGCTTCTTCGGCATCGGCCGCCTTCGCGATGGCGTTCTGAATCTGAAGGATCTTCGACTCGTACTCTTGATCAAGTTTCGCAAGATCTTCTTCAGCCTTTGTTATCTGCTGGTCGAGCGCCTGCAGTTTCATTTCTTGGGCCTTAGTGATCTCACTCTCTTTCTTTGCTCTCATCTGCTCGGTTTCGTCACCGTGCTTCGCGATCGCCGCTTCGAGTTGCTGTTTTTTGGCAGTAAGATCCTTCAGCTTCGCTTGATATTCCTGTTCCGCCTTTTGCTGGGCCTGTGCCTTGTCAGTTTGGTACTTGGCGTCGATGGCGCTTCGTTCTTTTTCGATATCTTCTTGGAACTTGCCCATCTTCTCGGCCGACTTCGCCATAAATTCCTCGATCTCTTTATCGAACTTCGCGAGATCGGCCTGCCGCTTCGACTCCTCTTGATCATACTTGCCCAACTGGCTGTTGAGTTGGTCAAACTTTTTCTGGTACTCTTTTTCAACCTCAACGGCATATTTGCGGTCTTCGTCCTCATTCTTCATGCGGAGAGCCTCAAGCTCCGAGAGTTTAGCCCGCTCTGCCTTATCGAACTCGTCGTTCATCTGCTGCAACTTCTCGTTCTGCTCCGCCCGTTGGGCTTCCTTTTCCTTCCGCTTCTTTTCTATTTCGGCGATCTTTTCGGCGACCTTCTTCCCCTCGGCATCTTCCCATTCTTTCTGCTTGTTGTAATAGGCATCTTTTTCTTCTTGGATCTTTTTGCGCGCCTCGCCATACTTCTTTTCGATCGCGTCCAGTTCCTTTTGCTGAGCATCTTCCCGCGCCTTGTTCGTCGTCTTGATGACCCCTTTCTCGCGTTGCTCGATCATGGTGATCTGGCTCTCGAGCTTCACGATGTCCTGCTCGAGCGTCGAGTCATCCTTTTCCCACTGGTACTTAAGCCCTTGGACCTTCTCTTTGACAGCCTTTTCGGCCTCCTTCTGCATCGCTACGAATTCCTGTAGCTTCTTTTCTTTTTCAGCAATGAACGCTTCCCGTTCCTTGATACGATCGTTGACCCATTTATCTATCTCGGCCTGCTTATCGAGGCGCCATTTGCGTGCTTCCTCTATTTTTCTCTTGAACTGATTGTGAATCGAATCGACTGCCGCGAGATCATCTTCGTTGGGCTTCCGATACACCGTGCGCTCGATCGGGACCTTTTGAATGACCATCAGCTTGTAGCCGGCGTCTCGGATCTGAGTGTCAAGCTCAAGGATGGCCTTGAGTACCCGTTCCGCCTTCGTATAGTCGCGCGATGAAACCGCATCTTCCGCGGCAGAAAGGCCCTTCTTTATATTGACGACATTTTCGTAGTAGCGTTTGGCATCTTCGTTCTGGCTGCACTTGCAGTTCATCTCATTTGCGGCACGATAGAAGGTCTCCTCGGCCCCGGAAAGATCGCCCTTCTTGTACAGCGTCATTCCCTTCTTTATTTCTTCTTTGACCTCGGAATACGAATAGGTCTTCGAAGCACTCCCGGCGGAACGCCGCGAAGAAGAGGACGACTCCTCATCGGAAGAAGCACTCTTCGCGTATTTTCCCACCAGTTTGTTCACCGTCGCAAGCATCTTTGCCGCGATATCTTCCTCATCAGCATCGGAATCATATTCGATGCTGTCAGACCCCAGTTTCTTCCCCGACCCCGCGGTGAGGTACACCGTAATCGCTTCTTTCGTAAGTTTGCTCAGAAGGTAGTAATCCGCCTCGGCCTCCTTGGCGACTTTGAGCATGCAGGTAAGATCGTCCTTACATCTGGCCGCATCCTTAGGAGACAATTCTTTCTCGTAGCTAATCGCCTTGACCCCTTTTATCGAAGAGAGAAGCAATGAGAAGTTTTCGAATACCGCGGCGGCAGATTTCTCATCCGACTTTTTTGCGGCAATCGGCATGACGATCATCCGCTCTTGGGCAAGAAGCAGAGACGACGCAAGTAACGTCACCAGCATTGACCAGAAAAGAGATCTTTTCACGGGGCCCTCCTTAAGCGATGTATCTCTTCAAAATCTATAGCCATTTTCCGAACGAGCGATTCTCTTCGCGGTGCAGAATATCCGTCTGCCCTGAAAAAGTCAACCTTTTTATGAACTTTGTCACCTGTCGGCCACCTTCTTTAGCAGCGTACGACTATCAATCACCGTATCTTGCAGTTTCTTCAGTTCTTCACCTTGCAGATATTCGTAGAACGCGTCATGGAAAGCAAAAGGGTCGAGGAGCCGGGCCGAGGCACCAAGGGTGCTGACTTCGTAGTGGAGATGCGGAAACGGCGCCTTTCCCGTGTTTCCGGTCTTGCCTATGAGATCGCCCGTTTTCACCTCATGTCCCGGCGAAACAAGCACTTCGGACAAATGGAGGTAGCGGGCAGCGTGCACACCGTTTTTAGAGACGATCTCTACGGAGTATCCGTTGAAACGCGTCTGCCAGTTGGTGCGCGATATCCGACCGTCAAAGGTGGCATACACGGGTGTTCCGGTCGGCGTCTTAAAATCAACGCCTACCGGTTGAAGAGTGCGATCGTCCCGAAAGCCCGTTATTTGGACATGGTCACGCAACGGCGCGTTACGAAGGCGCTTTTCCAGAGAACGGCCATCCCCATAGAAGAAATGGGGATAAGCGCTCCGAGCAGGGCGGAACGAGTAGAGATCAATGAACTTGTTCAGCCGCTGAGAAAAATAGCTGACCGCGATGACCTCGAGCGAGTCGGGCATATCCTCGCGCGTCTTGAGTTCCTCGGGAGGGATCATCCGGAATACGAACGAAAGCGTGTCCCCTTGCAGGATCTCCTTCCTTAAGAGGAGGTCCCACATGAGAAGCCGTCCGATCTGTACCGAAAGGATCTCGGCAAGACGCGGGAACTCATAGTGTTCGGCATAGCGGGCAAGTACCGGATCGTTGGCGAAGGTCTTGTAAAAGTTATCGGTGATGGTAAGCCACACTGGGATCTTCTCCCCTACCGACGGCCCCGCGATGACGGGGGTTGCAGCCATGGGCTGAACAGAAGGCGCCGCCGTTTCTCCGGCGGAGACAGGTGAAGCTTCGTGGGAAGAGACTGGACGATCGTAACGCGCCGTAACGAGGGCGGCCACAAAAACGACATTAAGAAAGAACGATATCCAGAAGAGTCGCTTCCACCGTTTCACCTCGGGGTTGGAGAACAGGTAGGTCACCTCGCCCTCCGTAGGAGCGCTGAGAAGTAAACCGAGTCGGTCTCCGAAAGTTCGAGCGGCCGGGCCGTGTCGAACTCCCGGTAGAGATCGTATAATATCTGTTCGTTCTGTTTTTCATAGAAAAAAAAGGCGAAATCGGCCTCATGGATGTCGTTGGTTCCTCGGATGTCGGGACGTATGACACCTTCGCGCTGAAGATAGAGGAATGAGTTCCAGTTGAGTCCTTCGTAGTAACTCATCACGAAGAGCTTCGCTCCGCGCGGCGCGGCGGCGTTGAGAGCACGACAAAGCGGCAGGATATCATACCCCCAGAAATTCCGCTGCATGTAGAGATCAGCAGCACCCTGCGCACCGCCAATGAGGGCATTGTAGAACGCAGCGCCGTGCATCGCGAATTTCACATTCGGCACAATAAGCGCCGCAAGGGCGAGCGCTACGAGCCCAGCTTCTACGACGATGCGAGGCACGCGACGTGCCAATCGGGCGATCTCTCGGCATCCCTCATGGACGACTGCAAGCCCGGCGACGAGCAGGATCGGTTGACCGGTGAAGAAATGCTTGATCCCGCCGAAGATGGGGACCGAGGGAAGCGCGATGAGAAAGATGGGGAAAAGCGCTCCGACAAGGAAAAGTGCCCCGACATGCCGCTTGAGAGGGCCCTTCCTCGACGAAAAGAGCCACCAGAGAAATAACGCTATCGCCGCGAAGAAGCAGACGAGTTGCGGTACCGGTGTCGTAAAGAAAGTCATGACCCATGGATAGGAGAAAGGGAAAGGGGCGACCGATAGTTCCTGCCCAAAATAGTAATTCGTGTAGTTAACGTGATAAGCGTGGAACGCGATATAGTCCTTCAACCTTCGCACCGTATCGTGCCATATCCACGGCCACGAGACAAAAAAGACCGGGAGAGAAACGAGCGGCATGAGATAGAACGGTAACGGCACGGCGCGAAAGAAGCCGAGGAAGCCGCGATGCCGGCGTTCGAGGTACCGGTACTGCGTAAAGTGGAAGAAAAGCCAGAGGACAACGAGAAGCGGCGGAATGAAATAGACATTGTGCTTGGTCGCCATAGCGAAGCCGAAAAATACCGCGAAGAGTATGGCAACGCTGGTACGGCGAGATACCAGATACCATGCATACAGGACAAATGCAGCCGACCAGAAGAAAAGGATCGGGACATCGAAGCAGGCAAGGTGACTGTGGAAAAACATATGTGGCATCATGAAGAAAAGAGGCGGCGCGGCAACAGCAACGATGCGAGAGAAGAAAAGGCGGCCGAACAGATACAGCAGAAATGTGGTCAGCGCGGCGAAGAGCGCTGCCACAAGGCGTATCGAGTTCACGAAGGAGAGCACCTGCCACTTCTTGTGAAAGAGAAAATAGGAAAGACCGAAGAGATTCTTTACGAAGGTCGGATGCTCACTGTTGAACTCGAAGTAGCGACGTATCGTCTTATCCTTGAACGGCGCAGAAAGGTCGCCGCGCGCGATGCTGTCGAGCGAAAACTGAATATAGTCGGCGGTTATTTCGGCGGCACGCATGTAGAAACCCTCGTCACGAACGAGACCGACGAGGTGTGAGGTCGCCATGATGACGACCGCCGTCAACGCGGCGAGCGTAAGCGAAATCGTCCAATCCCAGCGATCGAAACGGGCAATTATCATGGTGCCAAATACCCATTGAAGACGAAGTGCCGCGCTCCATCAAACCTAACCCAGAAAGCGAGGTCTATCATGCGAGCCCCTTCGGGAAGGACGACACGGTGACGATACCGTTGCTTGATGCTCTCGTTCGTATAGCGAAGCATCGCCTGTCCATCCACCGAAACCGTCACTTCGACCGGTTGGCCTTTTTCCTCACGGTAGGCCCGTTCGAGGAATGCGGTGCTCAACACCAGTGTTCGGGCCCCCGCGGTGTTCTCGAACACGACATGGAGTGTTTTGTTGGTGTACGGGTGCGCCCAGAGCGCCTTTTGCCAGCGTCCCGCCATAAGGGTGTACTGGGGACCAACATATTGCCATTCCTGACGGCCGCACCGCCATCGTTCCCCTTCCCACGTACAGGGCGTTCGGCCACCCGCGTGATCAGTAAGATACACCTCTTTCGCTTCTCCGATCGCCTCGACAAGATCGAGGAGTTTGGTGGTCGCCACCGCAGACGATTGTGCTTTGACGACCAGCGCTTTGCCCGCCGGGAACCGTTCGAACTCCTTGAGACCGAATCTCTGCCGGATGCGGTTCCACCGCTCCTCCCCGTCAGTCACGAACCAGAGGTAGTTCGTGCCGTTGTTGTTGAGATCACCGATCTCCTCCGGCGTGAAGGCGTGGAGAGTGTACGAGATGTCGGTGATGCCATCACGCAAATAACGAGTGAATCCGATGTCCCAGTCGGGAGAAGGAAAAACGATGTCACCGGAGCGATATTCTCGGTTGAGTATCTCGGCGATCTTTGGTTCATCTTCAGCGCGGAACCCGTTGCGGTCGGAAAAGAACAACCAAAAGACACCACTGAACAAGGTACCGGCAAGGAAAAGAAGGGAAAAGATTGTCGCGGCACGCCCCGGCATCGCTTATCGGGACTCGAGCGTCAGGTTGATGTCCACTGCAACGGCCGAGTGGGTGAGCGCACCGACCGAGATGAAGTCGGCGCCGAGACGAGAGAGGGCCGGTATCCGTTCAAGCGTCACGCCGCCCGAGATCTCAACAAGCACCCGACCGTCGATGAGGGAGATCGCTTTTTTCATGGCGGTCATATCCATGTTGTCGAGCATGATGATGTCGGCCTTCGCAGCGAGTGCCTCACGCACTTGCGCAAGGTCGGTGACTTCCACCTCCACCTGAAGGAGATGGTGCGCCGCGGCGCGGGCTCGCGCCACCGCCTTTGCTATCGAACCGGCAGCGGCGATATGGTTGTCCTTGATGAGAATGCCGTCGTCGAGGCCAAAGCGGTGGTTGGCGCCGCCCCCAATGCGCACCGCGTGCTTTTCCATCGTCCGCCAGCCGGGCGTCGTCTTGCGGGTGTCCACTATCTTCGTCTTCGACCTCTTGTCGATCACCGCGACATAGCGCCGGGTGAGGGTCGCCACGCCCGAGAGCCGCTGGAGAAAGTTGAGCACCGTCCGTTCGCCGGTAAGTATCGATCGCGCCGGGCCAGTAACGGTCGCGATAATCTCTCCTTTCTTGAGTTCCTCGCCGTCGCCACGCATCAGAGAAACCTTCAGATCGGGATCGACGAGCGCATAGACGGCACCGACAAGATCGACGCCACAGAGAACGAGCGGCTCTTTGGCACGAATGATCCCCTTCCCCCGCGTCCGCTGGGGAACCGTCGCCTGCGTCGTGATGTCGCCGCGTCCGATATCCTCGGCGAGAGCCAAACGAATGAGCTCCGGATTCGCGTAGACGGGGAAGGAACTCATCGCACCTCCGACAGGCGCTTTTCCAAGTGCGCCATCTTCGTCGCAAGTTCGCCCTGACGCGCCCGTTCCTGCGCCACGAGATCGGCGGGGGCTTTCGTAAGAAAACTCTCGCTCTGGAGCTTTTGGCTGACGATCTGATGATCACGGCGTAGTTTCCCAAGTTCCTTTTCGATGCGCCGCGCCTCTTCAGCGAGGTCTATGACGCCGGCAAGCGGCAGATAAAGCGTCCCCAGCGCCACGACCGCCGAGGCATCACCCTTGGCGGGCACATGGTGTCCCACGAGGGAGAAGGGCGAAACTTTCGCAAGGCGCTTGAGATATGGTTCGGCGGACTTCGCCTCGGCGTGATGTTCTTTCGTCGTTACGAGCACTGCGGGAATGGTGAGCGACGGTTTGACCGCGGTCTCGGCACGAATGGTACGCACCGTGGTAACGAGCTCGATGATCCGTTCCATAGCCGCCGCGTCGTCGGCGAAGCGGGGAAACTCCTCTCCTTTCGGGAACTCGGCGAGCATGATGCTCGGAGAGCGGCGCGTATTGCGGAACGGAAGCGCCTGCCACAATTCCTCGGTGATGAAGGGCATGAAGGGATGAAGAAGGCGAAGCGAACTGTCGAGCACCTTGAGGAGCACTTTCTTGGTCGCCGCCTTTTCGGCAGGAGAACCGTCGATAAGGATCGGTTTGGCAAGTTCGATGTACCAGTCGCAGAACTCGTGCCAGAAGAAGTGGTAGAGTTTGGCCGCCGCTTCGGACAAGCGGTAACTTTCGAGGTTGCGCGCCACCTCGTCGGCGACCTCGCCGGTGCGGGTGAGTATCCAACGATCGGCAAGCGAGAAGGCATCCTCCCGATAAGCGGCCGGGTCGAACTCGACGAGTTCGTTCTCGTCGAACTGCATGAGCGCGAAGCGGATCGCGTTGTATATCTTGTTGCAGAAACCGGAGTAGCCCTCTATCTGCGAGACCGACAACTTGAGGTCGCGCGCGGTGAGCGGCATCATCGCGAAGGTGAAGCGCAGCGCGTCGGCACCGTACTTTTCGGTGATGTCGAGCGGGTCTATGACATTGCCGCGCGTCTTGGACATCTTCTGCCCCTTCTCATCGCGCACCATACCGTGGAAATAGACCTTATGGAAAGGAATGTCGCCTCCGAACTTGAGCCCCATCATGATCATCCGGGCGACCCAGAAGAAGATGATGTCGAAACCGGTCTCCATGAGGCTCGTGGGGTAGTACTTTTTGAGATCGGGCGTCTTTTCGGGCCAGCCGAGCGTCGAGAACGGCCAGAGCGCCGACGAGAACCAAGTATCGAGCACATCGGGGTCTCGATGGAGCTTCGTCCCGCCGCACTTGGGACACTTCACGGGAGCGATCCTTGTGACGATGAGCTCCCCGCACTCGTCGCAGTACCACGCCGGTATCTGGTGACCCCACCAGAGTTGGCGGCTGATGCACCAGTCCTTGATGTTGTACATCCACTCGAAGTAGGTCTTTTTCCAGTGATCGGGAATGAATTCGATGCGCCCCGATTCGACCACCTCGATGGCCGGCTTCGCGAGCGGTGCGATCTTCACGAACCACTGCTTGGAGAGGATAGGCTCGACGGTTGTCTTGCACCGCTGACAGCCCCCGACGGCGTGGCGATGAGGCTCTTTCTTCACAAGAAGCCCGCGTTCCTCGAGATCGGCAACGATCCTCTCACGCGCCGCCATGGTGGGAAGCCCGCGGTAGGGGCCACCCGCCTCGTTTATCTTTCCTTCCTCGTCGATGACATTGATCTCGGCGAGCCGGTGCCGTTTGCCGGTCGCGAAGTCGTTGAAGTCGTGCGCCGGGGTCACCTTGACCGCACCTGTGCCGAACTCGATGTCCACCAGTTCCGCGTCGCCGATGATCGGTATCTCGCGCTCCATGAGCGGGAGGATCGCCGTCTTGCCGATAAGGTGACGAAAGCGGGGATCGTCGGGATGCACCGCAACCGCGGTGTCACCGAGCATCGTCTCGGGACGGGTCGTCGCAACGGTAAGGAACTCGCTTGTCCCCTTCACCGGATACTTGATGTACCAAAGCGCTCCATCGCGATCCTCATGTTCGACCTCGAGATCGGAAAGAGCCGTGCGGCAGCGGGGGCACCAGTTGATGATGTAGGTGTCACGATAGATGAGTCCCTCTTCGTAGAGTCGCACGAAGACCTCGATGACGGCGCGCGAAAGCCCTTCGTCCATCGTGAACCGCTCACGGCTCCAGTCGAGCGAACTGCCGAGACAGCGCAACTGTTGCGAGATGCGGTTGCCGTATTCGCGTTTCCATGCCCACACCCGTTCGAGGAACTTCTCGCGCCCCAACTGGTGACGGGTGAGTTTTTCCTTCGCGAGTTCGCGTTCGACGACCATCTGCGTCGCGATGCCGGCGTGATCGGTACCGGGGAGCCAGAGGACATCGAAGCCGGTCATGCGCTTGTAGCGGCAGACGATGTCCTGTATCGTCACAGTGACCGCGTGACCCATGTGGAGCGAGCCGGTGACATTGGGCGGCGGGATGACGATACAGAACGGCGGCTTGTCGCTCTCGGGATGCGCAGTGAAATAGCCGCGCGATTCCCATTCCTTATACCATTTAGCCTCAACCCCCCGATGATCGTAACGGGTACCAAGTGTCATAACCATTCATCTCCGTTGGAAAAACGACGCCCGATACTCATACCTGCCACGGGGAAAAAGTCAAAGTTATTGCCACCGATGCAGTGGCCCAAAAAACGAAAAGATGCGGTGCAGGGGTCTACTCGTTGACCTCAGGCGCTTGGAAGGCTTCCTGCCCGTGCTCGCGGGCCTTCTCCTGCTCGCGGGAGTAGTCTTTCTTCGGCTCGGACGCGCAGGCCGCGACAAGAAGTACACCAGCGATGAAAGCGAACACCATCTTCTTCATCTTCCGTCTCCTTACTCAAGGGTAAAATAACTATAGCGTGGAGGCTGCCGTTTTGCAACTAACTCATTCCCGAAGCTCCCTGAACATCTTCTCCACCGTCTCTTTCTCCCGCTCAAGGACGGCCAGCCGCTCGGTGAGGTCGGCGGCGCTTTTGACCTTGAGCGTCAGCGTCACGGTGTCGCCTTCGGCGAAGGGGGGATAGGTAACGGTGACGCCGGTCTTGGAAAAGAGCCGGTCGCAAAGCGCATCGAGCCGCTCTTTTTTCGCGGTCCAGAGCGGATAGCGGAGCGCTTCGAGCCGCCGCGTCAACTCGTCGAAATTCTCGAGCGGATGGCCGGGGCGCGCAATGAGCTCGGCGTATCCCGCTTTTTCGAGCACCGCTTCGGGGCTGATGCCGTCGCGCCGTGCGATGTCCTCGATGAGTTCGATGGCGCGGTTCCGGGCGTTCTTCTTCGGTTTGAACTGGTCGAGCAGGTCGTGGAAGGAACTCATTACTTGAGCATCTCGGTGCCGGTGAAGGCGCGGTAGGGGGAGAGCTGGTCGAAGATGAACTGGTAATCCTTGCGACCGTCGCAGATCGTCTCGGCGATGATCGTGCCGAGCCCCGGCCCCAGCATGAACCCCTGACCACACATGCCGACGAGGTTGAGCATGTTCTCGGCCTCTTTCATGAATCCGACGATCGGGAAGCCGTCGGGGGTCATCGGGTAGAGGCCGCGCCAGGTCCGGCGGACGCGGATGTTACGGAGACGCGGATAGAGTTCGAGCATCCGGCGGACGACGAGCGGCAGGAACTCCGAGGTATTGTCACAATCCTTGCCATAGTGCTTGGGATTGGGAGTGATACAGAAGACTATTTGACCGCCGACCGCTTGATAGAAATAGTAGTTGTCGCTGTGGCCGTCGGAGCGGATATCCACGATCATCGGCTCGAAGAAGCGCTCGACCGGTTCGGTGATACCCCCCTCGTGGCTGTCGGGATACACCGGCAGATCGATGCCCGCCAGTTGTCCGATCCTGCGCGCATCACCGCCGGCGGCGTTGATGACGAGTTCGGCGGAAAAAGTGTTCCGGTCGGTTTTGACCGACACGATCCGACGGTCCTTTTTCTCGAACGAGAGTACCGTTTCATAGAAGTAGAAGTCAACGCCGGCATCGCAGGCGAGCTTGCAGAAGACGCCGATCGTCTTGAGCGGCGACGCGAAGCCATCCTCGGGAGAGTAGGTGCCGCCACGCAGGCCGCGCGGACTGATGCCGGGACACAGCCGCTGGACCTCTTCGGCGTCTATCCAGTTGATATTGAGTCCGAACTGGTGTTGGACCTTGAGAAGTTCCTTGAGCGTTCGCTCCCGTTCGGTGTCATAGACCGGGAAGAGGTATCCTCCCTGATACCAGTCAAGATGATGCCCTTCTCTCTCCATTTCGCGGACGATCTCGAGCGACCGCTGACATATCTTTATCTTCGCCGGATCGCTGTGGGTAGCCCGGATGCCGCCGATCGCTGCGCGGTTCTGTCCGCGTCCGACCGAGGCGTGCTTCTCGACCACCGCCACCTTCTTCCCCTTCCGGGCGAGGTAGAGCGCCGTCGGGACCCCGACCGAACCGGCGCCAATGATGAGGATATCGTAGGTTTTCATGAGGCTACTCCGTCTTCTCTTCGTTCACGATAGCGTACATCGGCACCTCGACCGAAAGCGGCCTGATGCTTCCCTCGGCGACGGTCGAGAAATCGACCCCCGCCGCCTTGAAGACGCGCGGGAATTGGACCGAGCAGGTCTTCGAGCCGCAGGCACCCATGCCGACCCGTATCTGCTTGAGCTGGTTGATGTCGCGCACCTTGTGTTCTTTGATGAACTTTACCACCTCGCCGAGCGTCACCCGCTCGCACCGGCAGACGATGCCGTTCTCGGGGACATAATCGAACACCGGCTTGGGAAGCGGACGCGTCTCTTTCTCCCCCTGCACCCGAATACCGGCGACCTTCTCGGCGTTTCCCAGCGTCGTCCGCACCGTCACAAGCGTCGTCTTGTACTTCTTGTTGAGTTGCAGTTTGACCACCGTCGCCTCTTCGAGGAGGTTGCCGTCGATGTCGGTCACCGGAACCTTGTCGCCGACCTTGAACGGGACGATGAACTCGTGCGGAAGGACCACCTCGGCCGTCTTGTCGTCAACCTTCCGCGCGAGGGTTATCGCAAGTCCCGGACAGGCTGCGACGCAGATGCCGCATCCGATGCACTCACCTGCGAGATAAGGAACATCCATGATGGTACCCGTCTTGTCCTTGAGCTTTATCGCTCCCTTCGGGCAGACGGTCGTACAAGGGTTGCAGGGTATTTCCTGAATGCAGGTGAATATCGGCTGGAACTTGTCGGTCAACGTTACCGGATCGAGGGGAAACACCTCACCGGGACGGCTTTTCAAAACCTCCGCCTTCTTGAGCCATGTGTCGTCTATCACCACATCCTCGCCGAGAAGCCGCGCCATCTTGAGCCCTGCGATGCGGCCGCCGAACATCGCGCTCGAGGCCTCGGCGATCTCGTCGGCGTCACCCGCCTTGACCACCTTGAACTCGAACCGTTCGGCCATCTCGTAGAACTCATCGGCAGAGGTAAGCCCCGCGGCGATGAGAAGCGTATCCACTTCATAGGTGCGCGCCGTCTCGAGGATAGGATTCCACTGCTTGTCCACCTCGGCGACCGTCACCCGTTCGACCTTGCCGTTCCCTGCCGCGGAGAGGACCGTCGTGTTAAGGTAGATCGGCACGCCCATACGCCGTATCTTGTCGGCATGAACCTTGTAACCGCTTATCTCGGACGCGATCTCGACGATGCCGGCGACCGCGATCCCCGCCTGCAACGCATGGTAGGCAGCGATGAGGCCGACATTGCCCGAGCCGACGACGAGCACCTTCTTCGCCGCCCGCACGAGATCACGATTGACGAGCGTCTGGAACGCGCCGGCGCCATAGACGCCGGGCAGGTCGTTGCCGGGAAAGACGATACTCTTCTCCCGTGCGCCCGCCGAGACGATGAGTCCCTCGAAACTGACGAGGAGATAGCGCCGGTTCTTCTCGAAGAGTCCCGCTTTGCGATCCTTGTAGATACCAACGACCGCCGTTTCAGTAAATACCGTTACATTCTTGTAAGAGCGGAGTTCCTTCTCGAGGATCCGAGCGATCTCGTAGCCGCGCGTCCCAGCATAGCAGTCCTCTTCGGAGCCGAAGAACTTGTGGGTCTGGAGCACCAGTTTGCCGCCGAGCCGATCCTTGTCGTCGGCGAGCACGACTCGCAGCCCGAGCTTCGCGAGCTCTATCGCCGCGGTGAGCCCCGATGGACCACCGCCGACCACGAGCACATCGCAGTTGACGACCTTTTTCTCGTGGTTGCGGAGCGGTTCGTCATCGGGCGGCAACGCCGGAAGGCGGTTGAGCGTCCGGATATCCATCCCTTCACGGAGCGGCGTCACGCACGACTTCTGCGCATGACCATCGATGATGACGGTGCACTGGGAACACTGCCCGTTGGCGCAGAAGATGCCCTGCGGAGCGCCGTCCTTGCGATGGATCGAAAATCGGGTGATGCCGTTCGCGAAGAGCGCCGAACTGACCATCTCCCCTTCGAGGCCGCGCATCGGCACACCATCGAAGGTGAAGGAAACCTCTTTCTGCGTTCGTGTCGTGTCGAGGATCGGATGTTCTTCTATTCGCCGCATGGGATACTCCTTTCGGTAACCGAGCCTACCCTATGCGGAGAGCGTAAAAAGTCAATGCAAAGAGAAAAGTCACCACTTCCCCGAGGAGCCGCCGCCGCCGAACCGGCCGCCGCCGCCCGAGAATCCACCGCCGCCGCTTCTCCCGCCGCCGAAGAAGCCGCCCCACCGCCCCGTTGTCGGCGAGCGATAGAACCGCCCGCCGCCGATGCCGCCACCCGGCCCGCCGGGTCCCCTTCCCGAACGCACGGCGATAAGAAAGACGAAAAACGCCAGCAGTACGACCCCGGCGAAGAACAGGTCACCGTACGAGGCGGTTCCGCTTCCCTCTTCGGGCACGAACTCTCCCTTCACCGCGGCGATCATCGCATCGACACCCGCCTCGACGCCGCCCGCGAAGTCGCCTTCGCGGAATCGCGGCACGATGATGTTCCGGATGATGCGGTTCGACAGCGCGTCGGTCAGTTTCCCCTCGAGCCCGTAGCCGACCTCGATGCGCAGTTCCCGGTCCTCCTTCGCAACGACGAGCAGCGCGCCGTTGTCCCGGCCACGCTTGCCGATCGCCCACTTCTCGGCAACCCGCAAGGAAAAGTCCTCGATGCTGTCGCCCTGAAGCGAAGGCACGGTAAGCACGACGATCTGCGTCGAATCGCTCTTTTCGAGCGCCGCAAGTTTCGCCTCCAGCCGCGTCTTGACATCGGCCGGAAGCATCCCGGCGTTGTCATTCACCCGGCCGGCAAGCGGCGGAACCTCGAGCGCCCAGAGCGTCGCGCAGAAAAAAGGGAGGAGGAAAAACAACCACCGCATGGGCTAGAACTGCACCTTCGGGACCTCTTTCGCCTTCTCGTCGGCCTTGAAGTACTCCTTTTTCTCGAGGTGCAACAGCCACGCGTTGATAAGGTTGTTCGGGAAACCGCGAATGGAGGCGTTGAAGGTCTTCACTGCCTCGTTGTAGCGCTGTCGGGCGACATTGATGCGGTTCTCGGTCCCTTCGAGCTGTGATTGCAGATCGCGAAAGTTCTCGCTCGCCTTGAGGTCGGGATACTGTTCGGCGATGACGAGCAGGCGGGAAAGTCCCGCCGCCAGTTCGCCCTGCGCCTTCTGGAACTTCGCCATCGCCTCGGCGCTGGCGAGATCTTTGGCGTCGATCTTCGTCTGCCCGACCTGTGAACGCATCGCCACGATCTTTTCGAGCGTCTCGGCCTCATGGGCGGCGTAGCCCTTGACGGTCGCGACAAGGTTGGGAATGAGATCGGCGCGCCGCTGGAGCGCGCTTTCGAGGTCGCCCCACGCCTTGAACACCTCCTCCTCCTGCCGCTGCATCGTGTTGTAACCGCAGGAACTCAGCACGAACGCCGCGACGAGCGCTATGATCACCGTGAGTCTCGTCATCGGAACCTCCCTAGGGAAAGACGGGGGTACTGTAGCGACAAACGCCTCAGGAGTCAACTTCGGCAACGATCACCGCTTCATCAGCGCGAACACGCACCAACCCAAGGTGGCGTACTTTTCGGGGGTGAAGGGGTTGTGGATGCGGTGGGCGCTTTCGGTGATGGTGAATATCCGTGGGATGTCCATTGCAGAAAAATTCCTTAGCTTATACTTATACTTTATGATAGAACCACCCCACGGTGCCAGATCGAAGCATGGACAACAGAGTTACTCGTTCACAATCTCCTTCTCGAAAAAGATGTTTTGCTAGGGTTTAACATCTCGGCATGCGCACTTTTAGCAAGAGAACAAAACTCTTTAATTTTGTCGAACAAATCATCGAAACTTCCACCTTTTTCTATCAGATTGACCAATTCTCCTTGGATTTCAACCGCTTTCTCATCTGTCTTTTTACCATTCAAGGGAGCAAATCCTGCGAGTCTTCTTATCTTTAATTCAATCTCTTCGATTTTAGGATTTAATTCCGTCATCTCCTTTTGATAAAAAGAACTTGTCTCACCATTTTTGTTGTCAAGCATTTGTATTTGGTAGAGCAATACCATGTATCTTTCTACTTTCTCCATAAAATCATTGCACGCTTCAAAAAATAGAGACGCCCACCTAGAATCGAAATCTGATTCTTTCGCCACTTCCTTTTTAATCGCTTCTACTTTCCTCAAAAAGGTAATCCCTAGAATGAAAACTATGACCGGCGTTGCGATGTCTGAAAAAATCTTTAAAAGATCCATCTTCCCCCTTCTCCTTTGTATTATTCCAAGGATGCCATCTCCTATTCCTTCCCGCAAAAACATTTTGCTGTCAATCTTTTCCCTTGACTTCCGTTTTCACCTCTACTACAAGTTTTTAACCGGGCGCCCGGTCAATAAGGAGGAGACAATGACGCGACCAGTTGAGAAATGTACTCCGGGACGGCATGAGAAGGGCTGTCAGACGCGGCACCGCATCATCGAAGCGGCGACCGCCATTCTCATCGAGGAAGGCAAAGCCGGCTTCACCACCCGCGCCATCTGCGAACGGGCTGGCATCGGCAAAGGGAGTCTCTACCACCACTTCACCGACTCCCACGAACTCATCATCGAGGTGGTCAGACACTTCATGGAACACTACTTCGGCGCGATGATCAACCAAGAGTTCAAAAGCGTGGACGACTTCTTCCTCAAATTCGGTCGCCAAGCGATCGCCCAGATAGGGCGGAGTTACCAGTTGCGCGAACGGTTCATGCCGTTCCTCTCCGAACTGGTCGCCGACCCGCACTTCGTCACCGAGGCAATGGAGAAAAGCGCTCTCATGCAAAAGGCGCTCGCCGAGAAACTGCGCGTTCTGGCAGAGGGCGAGGTGCCCGACGCAGTGATTGCCGACACGGTGCTCGCCCTTATCACGCTCATGGAGGGGACCGAGAGTCTTATGCAGTTCACCCGCGACGAGAAGCGCTTCTCCGCGATGTGGGAACGGGTCGCCCGACTGCTTGCCGACCATGTGAAACAGAACACCAAACGGAGCAAAACATGAGAACGCTACTCTTGGCAACGCTCGCCTTCTTCGCCTTTGTCCTTACCGCCGAGCCGACGGTGGAGGAGATCGTGAAAAAGAGCGACGAACTCTACCGCTCGACGACCAGTTATGCCGAAATGGAGATGCAGATAGAGACGCCCGACTGGAAACGGACGCTCCGGATGCAGGCATGGACCGAAGGGATGAAGAAGACCTTCATCACGATACTGGAGCCGAAGAAGGACGCCGGCATCGGGACGCTCAAACTCGACACTGAGATGTGGAACTACTTCCCGAAGATAAACAAGGTCATGAAGATTCCGCCGTCGATGATGATGGGCTCATGGATGGGAAGCGACTTCACCAACGACGACCTCGTGAAGGAATCGACGCTCTTCGACGACTACACCTATAAGCTTGTCACCGGGCCCGACGCGACCAAGTACTACATCGAACTCATCCCGAAGGCGAAGACCGCCAGCGTCTGGGGCCGCATCGTCATCGTCGCGAACAAGGACGACTACCTGCCGGTGGCGCAGGAATTCTACGACGAGAAAGGAACGAAGGTCCGCGTGATGACCTTTCGTGAGGTCAAGGTGATGGGCGGCAAAAAGATACCGACGGTGATGGAACTCACCTCGCTCACCAAGCCGGGGCACAAGACCACCATCATCTATAAGGATGTCCAGTTCGACGTGAAGCTCGCCCCCGACACCTTCACCCTGCGCAACCTGCAGAAAAAGAGGTAGTCATGCTGATATTCAAGATGGCGTTCCGCAATCTCCTGCGCCAACGGCGGCGCAGTCTGCTCACCGGCATCACGATGACCATCGGGTTCGCCCTGCTCGCGATATCGACCGGCTTCAGTCAGGGGGCGTGGGGCATGATGATAGATCTCGTCACCCGCGACCATACCGGCCATGCCCAAATACACGCCAAGGGCTATCTCGACCGGCCGTCGCTCTACAAGAACTTCATCGACACGCCGGAACTCTACGCGACGCTCGCCCGAGATACCGACATCGTCGCCGCGACCCCGCGCATCCACGCCGCGGCGCTCGCCTTTGTCGAGACCAAGACGACCGGCGTACAGATCGTCGGGATATCTCCCGAACGCGAGCGAAGCGTCACCCGCATCGCCCATAAGGTAACCGAGGGAACATTCCTTCCGGCTGACGCCGCGAAGCAGGCACTCGTGGGCCGCAATGTCGCCGATGTCCTCAAGGCAAAGGTGGGGAGTGAACTGGTTCTTATCTCGCAGGGGGCCGACGGCTCCATCGCCAATGACATCTTCACCGTCGGAGGCATACTCGGCGATGCGAAGGACACCTCCGAACAGAACAATGTCTATCTCCATATCCGTGACGCACAGGAGTATCTAACACTCGAAGGGAAAATTCACGAGATCGCCCTCCTCTACCGCGACCGTAAAAAGGTCGAACAGAAGACCGCACAGCTCGGCACGACGCTCACGGCGGCGGGGTTCCGCGATCTTTCGGTTGAATCGTGGATGGAGGTCGAGCCGGAGTTCTACCGCACCATGCAGGCCGACCGCCGGGGCGACAACATCAGCCAGTTCATCATCATGCTCATCATCGCGGTGGGGGTGCTCAATACGGTCCTGATGTCAGTTCTGGAACGGACCCGCGAATACGGCGTGATGGCGGCCATCGGGACGAGTCCCCGCCGGATATTCTCGCTCATCGTGCTCGAGACGGGGATGCTCGCGCTCCTTTCGTCGATCGCCGGCGCGGTCATCGGATCGCTCGCGCTGTGGTATTTCGCTTCCGCCGGCATCAGTTATCCCGAACCGGTGACCATCGCTGGCCTCACCGTCACGACGCTGCGCGCCGAGTTCGTCCCCATCGTCTACTGGAAATCGTTCCTGCTGGTCATGGCGACCGCCCTGCTGGTGTCGCTGCCGCCTGCCTTCCGCGCCGCCCGGATAAAACCGGTCGACGCCCTGCGGTCGCTGTAGGTGATGGCCATGACGATATTCATCAAACTCGCGTGGCGCAACCTCTTCCGCAACAAACGGCGGACGATACTTGCCGGACTCATGATCGGGCTCGGACTCGCGGCGATGATAACGGTCGACGCCATCACCATCGGCACCATCGACAACATGATATCGACGGCGACCGCGTCGTTCCTCGGCGAAGGCCAGATCCACCGCGACGGCTTCCGCAAGACCTTCGAGGTGGAGAAGATCATCGCGAACGGTCCGGCGCTCTTCGAGAAACTGAAAAAGGACCCGCTCATACGGCAGGCGGCTCCGCGCACCGCCGCCTTCGGGATGCTGACCAGCCCCGCCAATGTCCAGTCGGTGATGCTCTACGGGATCGACCCGGCCCTTGAGCGCGATCTGTCGAAGATAGACGACCTGCTCGTGTCGGGAGACTACCTCTCCTCGGCCGACGAACCGAAGATACTGATCGGCGAAAAACTGGCCGGCCTCCTCGAAGTGGGACTCGGCGACAAGATCGTCGTGACGGTGGCGCAGGCGCACAGCGGCGAACTGTCGCAGGAGCTCTTTCGCGTCGGCGGCATTTTCAAGTTCGGTTCGCGCCAGATGGACGGCGGGATGGCCTTCATCCCCCTCAAGCGGGCACAGGAGATGCTGAAACTGGGGGACGGACTGCATGAGATCGCCTTCGCGTTCCATGACCGCCGAAAGGCCGAGGACGATACGCTACCGCTCTGGAAGGAGTATTCGGCGGCGGGCAACGAGGCGCTGTCGTGGACCAAACTGGTATCGGAACTGGCCATGATGCGCTCCATGACCGACTTTAGCCTCTTTCTCGTCGGTATCATTCTCTTCGGCATCGTGTCGGTCGGCATCATCAACACGCTGTTCATGGCGCTCTACGAACGGATGTTCGAGTTCGGCGTCATGCGCGCCATCGGGACACGACCGCAGCAGGCGGCACAACTGATGGTCATGGAAGCAGGGGCTCTCGCTCTCGTCTCCATAGTGATGGGGATCATCATCGCACTCATCGTGAACGGCCTGCTTTTGCACTGCGGCGGCCTCGACTATAGCGATTCGGAGTTCGTGGTGACCCTGCGTGACCCGATCTACCCGGTCCTCACCCTTTCCCAGTTCACCCTCTATCCCTTCCTTCTTTTCGTGTTTACCTGTATCGTGGGCATCTATCCGGCGATATACGCGGCCCGACTCACACCCGCCAAAGCGATGAAACGTGGCTTATAACCATGATGGAGCATACGATGGAACCGGTCATTCGCATCGACAAGGTATCGAAGATCTACCGCACCGGCGAGGTGATGGTCGAGGCATTGAAAGAGGTCTCGCTTACCATCGCCAGAGGAGAGTTCACCGCCATTGCCGGACCGTCGGGAAGCGGAAAGACGACCGTTTTGAACATCATCAGCGGACTCGACAAGCCCGATCGCGGCACGGTGGAACTGGGCGGAAGGAACATCACCACGATGAGCGGATCGGAACTCTCCGACTTCCGGCGCGATCACATCGGGTTCATCTTCCAGAGTTACAACCTCATCCCGGTACTCACCGTCGAGGAGAATGTCGAATATGTGATGCTCCTCCAAGGGGTTCCTCAAAAAGAACGGCGCGAACGGGTGGCGAAGATACTCGCCGAGGTGGGGCTCGACGGGATGCAGAAACGACTGCCGATCCACCTCTCAGGCGGCCAGCAGCAGCGGGTGGCGGTGGCGCGCGCGATGGTCTCGAACCCCGACATCATCCTCGCCGACGAACCGACCGCCAACCTCGACTCGAAGACGGGACACGACCTCCTCGACATGATGAAGGAACTCAACGAGAAACACGGCGTCACCTTCCTTTTCTCGACCCACGACCGGATGATCATGGAGCACGCGCGGCGGCTCATCACCCTGCGCGACGGCGCGATCTTCTCCGACGAGGTGCGCCGCTGATGAGGACGCTTATCACCCTCATACCGCTCTTCGCCGCCACGCTCGGCGCGGTCGAACTTGCCGACGTGCTGACCCTCTCTGGCTGGGACAAGCAGTATATCGGCGTGAACGGTTTTCAGAAGAACACGCTTTTCGACGGTTCCGAACCCTACAAGCCGCAGGAGACGGTGCAGAACGCGCTCCGCCTGCGCCTTTTCTACAAACCGGCCGACTGGTTCTCGGCCGAGACGGCGTGGCAGGTCTCCCCGACCGTCTCACATCTTTCGACGGCGATGAACGACCTGTTCGCCCCCTCATTGAACGACTACCGGATCACCGATTTCAAAGATACCCTCTACACCACGCCGGACGGCATCCTTTCATTCCCCCACTCGCTCGACCGGCTCGATCTGACCTTCACCTTTCCCTTCATGGACATTTTCATCGGACGACAGGCGATATCGTTCGGCGCGGCAAAGTTCTTGAACCCGACCGATGTCTTTGCGCCGCTCTCGTTCCAGGACATCAATCGCGAAGAGAAGGTCGGCGTCGACGCGGTGCGGGTGAAATTCCCCCTCGGCGAGATGAGCGAACTCGACGCCGGGTATGTCTTCGGCCCCGACGGCCGCTTATCCAAGAGCGCTGCCTTCCTGCGTGGCAAATTCGCGCTGTGGGAGACCGACTTCACGCTGATGCTCGTCGAATATCAGTACAATCTCCTCGCAGGACTTTCGATCGAACGCTCCCTCGGCGGCGCCGGTGTCTGGCTCGAAGCGGCCTACACCGCCGACGGCGTTCTGGGGAGGCGCGAACCGGACGATGACGACTTCCGTCTGTCGGCCGGCGCCGACTACAACTTCGCCGACGCGAACCTCGTTCTCTTCGGCGAATACCACTATTCGATGGCCGGCGAACTCCGCCCGTCACGGTACATCACCAACGCGAAACTGAAGGCGGCCTACCGCGACAGCGGCGTCTATCTGCTGGGGCAACATTACCTCGCGGTGGGGCTCTCATGGGAAATAACGCCGCTCCTCAACGGCTCGTTCCAGACGCTCGTCAATCTCACCGACGGGTCTCTCCTCCTCGCACCACGTCTCGAATACAGCGTGGATGAGGACCTCTACTGGGACATCGGTGCAGCGATGGGCGCCGGAGCGACGGCGCGAAAAGGCGACCTCATGGGCTTCGACTACCCGATCCCCCGTTCCGAGTTTGGGCTTTACCCCTACACCGTCTACACTTCGATGCGGCTCTACTTCTAGACTTTATGAACGGCTTCTGTTACAATAAGCTCTCATTCCGGTTGGAGGTAAGCCATGAAACGGTATCTTGTGGCAGCGGTTGCGTTCTGCGCCTGTGCGTGCAGCGATTTCTCGCTCGAGGAGCGCGGCGACCTCGGAGAAGCATGCTTCGACAATGGCACCTGCCAAGAACCGTTCGTGTGCGTTGACGGCACCTGCATCGCCATAAGCGGCGATACCGATCTCGCGTTTCCCGACGACGGCGCTGCGGATTACGCGACCGAGGCCTCGGATCAAGTTGAAACACCGGACCAGACCGACCCGATCGGTCAACCCGACGACGCCATTTTCCCCGACGACGGGACCGTTCCTTCCGACGCAGACACCGCGATTCCCGATATCGACACCCTTCCCGCCAACACCTGCAATGAAGGAGAGATCTGCTGGAGTGTCATAGATACCCGGCAGACCGCCTGCTACAATCTGACCGGATCGGTCGCCTGTCCGCAGGAGGGGTCGCAGTTCTACGGTCAGGACGGCAACTACTCGGGCGGCGGACGAGAATTCCTGAATCGGACCACCTCCGGCCCGATGCTCGTCGAGGACAACCAGACCAAACTCTGGTGGCAAAAGACCCTTGATCTCACCAAGCGGAACTGGAACGAGGCGAATGACTACTGCGCGTGGCTTGCCGCCAGCAACTACGGCGACCGCACCGACTGGCGACTGCCGACGCGGCAGGAACTGCTCAGTCTTCTTTCTTTCGACGCCCAGAGCGCCGAAGCGCTGATCGACAAGTTCTACTTCCCCTCGACACCAGCCGACACCTTCTGGACCGGCACGAAACACGGCTATAACTACTACTATGTGGACTTCTCGGGGGAAGGGATGTCCTATTCCGATCCCGCCGAAAAGCTCCATCTGGTCCGGTGCGTCAGTTCGCCGTGGAACTATGTGCCCGAACGACCGCTGGTGCGCTGGCTCGAAACGACCTCCGGAAGCGACCCGGTCGTCGAGGATCTCCTGACCGGTCTTGTCTGGGCGCGGGCCATTGCGCAGGCAAACCTGCTCTGGAAAGACGCGCTTTCCTTCTGCGCCTCCCTTTCATGGGGCGATCGCACCGATTGGCGACTTCCCGACATCAACGAGCTGGAGAGCCTCATCACCTACGGCGCGGCGCCGGAGCACACCTCGACATTTCCCGATCTGACTGATGACTATTTCTGGAGTTCGACCACCAACGCAAAGGATATCGCCGGAGCATGGACCGTCGAATTCAGGTACGGCATCGTGCGGCCGGACATGAAAAAGGACGAGAACATCAATGGTATCCGCACGGTCTGCGTTCGAAATCGAGATTGACCCTTACCGATAGAGTTCCTTCAGCGCCGCGATGAGCGCCTGATGGTCGCTGAACGCCGCCGTCTCGCGGACGCTATGCATTGCCCAGATAGGAACGCCGACATCGACACCCGGCACCGAAAGGAGCGCGCTCGTCATCGGCCCGATCGTGCTTCCCGACGACACATCGGAACGGTTCGCTATCTTCTGGCATGGCACACCGGCCCGGCGGCAGAAATCACGGAACCGTTCGGCCGTCTCGGCGGTCGTCGCGTATTTGAAACCGGCGCTCGCCTTGATGACGGGGCCGCCGCCCATCACCGGCGCGTAGTGCGGGTCATGCTTCTCGGCAAAGTTGGGATGGACCGCGTGGGCGGCGTCGCAGGAAATGAGAAACGACCGCGCAAGCGCCCGATGGAACTCCTCTCGCCCCGCGTCGTGCGCAACGACGATCCGCTCGAGCACCGTCGCGAGGAATCCGCTGTCGGCCCCCATCGGTGTTCGTGAACCGATCTCCTCGTTGTCGAAGAAGAGCGCCACCGCCGTCGCGTCACCGCCTTTCGACTCGACAAGCGCCGAGAGTATCGCGTGACAGGAGGCGAGGTTGTCTATGCGGCCGGACGCATACAACTCTCCACACGGGCCGAACGCCACCGCTGGCCGTGGATCGTAAAGAAAGAGATCCATCTCGCCGACAGCCTCCCTTGCAACACCGAGCGTCTCGGCGATCAGCCCTTTAAGCACCTCCGAACGGCCTTTAGGATCGGTCTCGAGCGACAAGATCGCTTGGAGGTGATTCTGAGGATTGTACTCGAAGCCCTTGTTCACCTCGCGGTTCATGTGGATCGCAAGATTGGGGATGATCGCCACCGGATGTTTGGTATCCACGAGGCGCGGCAACCATCCTCGCCTTTCCTTTACCATCACCCGTCCGGCTATGGCCAATTCACGATCGAGCCATGTCGAAACGATGGGGCCGCCGTAGATCTCGGTCGTCACCCGCACGACGCCGCGGCCAACGCTCTCCGCCTCCGGCTTCACTTTGAGAAGCGGGCTGTCGGTATGGGCACCTGCCAACATGAATCCGCTCTCATACGGCACTCTTTTACCCACGCGAAACGCAACGACCGCGGAATCATTCCGCACTACGAAATAGGATCCCCCAGCACGCAGATCCCATGCCTCTCGCTCGTCCAACGCAACGAAACGAGCCGCTTTCAAGCGTCGCACGATCTCCGCGGTTGCATGGAACGCCGTCGGAGATGTGTCAAGAAAAGTACTGAGGTCGTGAAAAAGCTCTCGACTGTTGATTCGCATAGAACCTCCTTCCCAAGAATCTATCCTTTTTCGAGTGATTGTAGCATACCCGCCCTCCTGAAGAAAGATTTTGTTTTTCCCAATCTCCTTGACTTATCCCGAAACAACCCTTACCATAAATTGCTATGACGACGAAAGCGAGGCGGCAAGAAAGATGAAGCAGCTGTGTGAGCTCAAGAAGATGTTCCATGCGATCTACCTTTTCGAGGCAGCCCTGAAAAAGGACTTCGGTCTTTCGATAAACGAAGCACTCAGTCTCTGCTCACTCGAAAGTGGTCCTCGGAACAGCAACGAACTCGCCCGCGATCTCGGCATATCGCTATCCCGCATCTCGCGGGTGCTTGGGTCTTTGGAACAGAAAGGTTTCGTGCGTCGCGAAATTACCGCCGAGGACAAACGCAAGGTAATTTTTTCTCTCCTTCCGGCTGGGAAAAAGCGCTTGGCCGAGTTACACCGAAAGAGATCGCAGTTCTCCCTGAACATATGAGAATGAGGACATCGGATATTTTCCGTGGCCCCTTTTTTGCGAGCTATTTTTTCTCGATAGTAGTTTTTTGGCGGTGGGAACCATGAGCGAAGAAACAAAAGAAAAAGAGGAAGCGCAAACTGCGCGACATGCAGCGGAGCAAAAACCACAGAAACCTCCGGTCACCGAGGAAGACTCCTCTTCTGCGCAGAAAGACGCAGAAGACGACCCCTTAGGAGTTCCCGAAGATACCGTTGCGGAAGCACCGGCATCCGGAGAATCCTCCGTAACAGGCCCCGAAGAAGAGGCAGAAGAATCATCACTCAAAGGATTCTTCGATGCGATTTCGCGGAACGATCTTGACGCCGTTCTTCCCTTTCTCGAAAAGAAATCGAATCTTTCAGCACTCGACGAGGAAAATCGTACACCGCTCATGGCCGCAGCCGCCGCAGGCCACATCGATCTTGTAAAATTATTCATTGAATGCGGTGCGAACCTCGAATCGAAAGGAAAGGACAATCGCACGGCACTCATGCACGCGCTCAGCAACGGTCACATCGCTGTCGCCGAGTACCTTGTTTCAAAGGGAGCCAATGTCAACATAGCTTCGGTCACCAATTACACTCCGCTCATGCAGGCAGCGGCGAAGGGGGCGCTCAATGTCGTCCGCATGATCCTTCCCAAAGCGGACAATGTAAACTTCCGCGACATGGAAGGACGAACCGCTCTCATGATCGCGGCACGATTTGGACATCGTGAGATCGTAGACACTCTCATCAACCGCGGCGCATCACTCCTCGTCACCGACAATAAAGGAAACACGGCAATCTCTTATGCTGAGACTGCAGAACTCAAGCAGTACCTGACCCAGAGAGCGGACGAGGAGCGCAAGGCCGCTGAAAAGCGTGCCGCCAAAGAGAAGGAAAGGAAAGAAGAATCTGCCCCCGTTGAAGAAGAAATAAAAGAAACCGTTGAAGAGGTCAAGAAACGAGCTCCTTCCCTCGTACTTATTGTCGCTCTTTTCATTGTTTCCTGCGCCGGGATATATTTTGCCTACTACCAGTTCAAAAATCTCAAACCGCGCGAGGTCTCGCCCTCACCAGCCCATCAGGAGGGAGGAAATGTTCTGGCAAATGCCTACTGTACGCGACTTGCCGCATGCCGCGAAAAGACATCGACAGGTTTTGCTCAGCGCTGTGTTGAACAATCGAAACATCGCTTCGCCCTCTTTCTCTCCGAACAAGGAGGAACTAACTGCAACGATACTCGCCTTAACGCGTGCAAAAGTTGTCTAGAAGGTCTGACCTGCGATCAGGTCACCAGATTTAACACCGACTATCTCAAAAAAACCTGTGGAAGTTGCCTGAAAGCGTGTTCCCCGTCGCCCCAGTAGCCCAACACGCTTCCTAATTGTTTGTTTTCATTTCGAGTTTAATATTCATGCACGCTGCTGCATAGTCAGCAGGAACGGCGAGAGGATCCATGGCGACTGCCATGGCGAGACCATCAGGGACCGGCGTTCCTCCGCTACCCGGATCGCAATCGGGGGTATTAGCAGCGCTAAAAAGATAAAAGGATCCGGGAGAAACATTGGGTTGCGTTAATCCCTTGTTGGTCGCCCACCCCAAAGAAAATAGTTCTGACGCGTAGCGCCCTTCTGCCTCATAGAATCCCAGTTGCGTTTGCGCAAGTGACTTGAGGTTGGTTGGCACTTCCGCCGTACGACTCTTGCGCGTATAGTCAGCATACATGGGCATGGCAATCGAGGCCATGATGCTCAGTACCAGCATCGCCATCATGACTTCCAATAAGGTCATTCCTCGATAGCACATGCGAACCTCCTGCGATACACAATAAACCATTTTTTTACAAGCAATAACCGTTCCGTTTCAGAGAGTTTTTTCTTGCCACTGCTCAAAGACTAGGATATCCTTACTCTTGTCACAGCATTCGAGAGGTCCCTATGCGCATCCTCGTCACCGGCGGTGCCGGCTATATCGGTAGTCATTTCGTAAAGATGATCGGAGAAGCAGGCGAACACGAGATCTTTGTCCTCGACAACCTTTCCACCGGACATCAAGCAGCGGTCCTTTCAGGGAAGCTCGTCCAGATGGACCTTGCTGAAACTTCTCCCCTCAGAGATTTTTTTTCTCATCATTCCTTTGATGCTGTCGTTCACTTTGCCGCGCACATCGTGGTACCCGAGTCAGTCTTCAACCCGCTCAAATACTACCGCAACAATACGGTCAATACGACGAATCTTGTGGCCCTCTGTCTTGAGCATGGCGTCCGTTTTCTCGTGTTCTCTTCGACCGCCGCGGTATATGGCGAACCTGCGGAAGGTATCGTTTCCGAGTCGAGTCCGCTTGCTCCCATCAATCCATACGGCTGGAGCAAGATGATGAGCGAACGGGTCATCCTCGACACCGCCCATGCACATTCTGATCGCTTTCGGGCGGTCATCCTTCGATATTTCAATGTCGCTGGTGCCGATCCTGACGGTCGCATCGGCCAGAGTTTTCCTAACGCCACACACCTCATCAAAGTAGCAGCCGAGGCGGCGCTGGGCAAACGCACCTCGGTGACTATCTTCGGCACCGACTTCCCCACACCTGACGGCACCGGTATTCGTGATTACATTCATGTGACCGATCTCGCGGCACTCCATCTGCGGGCGCTCGAACACCTCGCCTCCGGCGGCGACACCGACACCTTCAACTGCGGTTACGGCCACGGCTACAGCGTACGGGAGGTGCTCGATGCCATGAAAAAGGTAAGCGGCGTTGATTTCCCAGTTACCGAAGGACCCCGCCGCGCCGGAGATCCGGCCAAACTCATCGCCTACAATACCAAGATACGCACGGCGTGGAAATGGGAACCGAGATACGACTCTCTCGAGTTCATTTGTCGAACCGCCCTCGAATGGGAACGAAATCGAACTTATTAGAATCTCGGATCTAGCGCCAGTATCTTTCGAACGAAATCATCCTCGTTAGAGATGATCGCATCAGGAGGCAAATAACGAGCAATATCTCCCACTGCAAAGGAAAGTATTCGACAATACGGCTGAAATTCCCACACCACCACCGGCATGCTCTCTTCACGGGAAGTAATGCAGAGAACATCGATTCGCCGAGCGTAAGAGGCCAATTCCGCAGGAGAGACCTGCCCTGCCCACTGAACAATCCCTTCGTTAGTAGCCCTCATTACCTCACGGCGAAGAGAACCTTCTCCAAAGACAACAAACACTATATCAACTCGTTGGGACCGTACCCGGCGCGCGATCTCAAGAAAAATATCGATTCCCTTTACCGCTTCGAGACGCCCCACGAAGGCGACGACCCAGGCAGTTTGCGGAAAAGTAATAGGATTCTGAGGAGTTATGGGATCGGGGAGTGAACTACGAGTGGGAAGAAGAGCCACTCTCCGGCGGGTAACCGAACGCATCTGCTCCCCTAAGAACTCACTGTTCGCATATATCCGGTCAGCAAAGTAAAAAATGGTTCGGAGAAGAAGCGGTATCTTTCTAAATTTGGTGATATCTGTCCCAAGTGCCCATACCTCATAAGGAACTCCAGTCAACATCTTGACCAACAGTCCTACTAATCCCCCCGGGATTGCCCAGCAGGCAAAGATAGAAGAAATATGATACATTTTGACAATTTTTGTCGCACGGATGACAAAAATGAGCACCATTTTAAGGAAAACGAAAAGGTCCACCGGATTATAAATTCGACGCCCTGCAAGGTGACCGTGCCGCCAATAAAACCGGATGATGGTTACCGCACCATGCCGTTCTTCTCCTTCGCTCTCTGGGTCGGGAGTCAACACCACCACCGGTGCACCACTCTTGACGGAAAGCATTTCGGCGATAAATCTACCACGGTAATCGTTCGCATCGTGAGGAAAAGAATGAGTCACAACGAGGGTGGGACGATCGAACATGTTACTTCGCCAGCACGCGCACCATCGTACGCCTGATCCTTTCCATCATTGGCGGAAGAACGAGGAGCCGCTCCATACGGGCACACACCTCCTCTATCGCCGCAGGCTCGAAAAACAATCGTTTTTCGTTTGCTTCCCGTATCACAGAAAGCCATCGCCTCGCCATTATAACAACCTCCGGCGACACACAAGCAACTCTCGCATCGTGGAATGCGGCATGCGCCTCGAGTTGTTCCGCACTCGGAAGAAAACCCAATGTTTCCTTGATATAATCACACCAAACCCGCAGAAGAATCTCCCGACGTATCTTCCACCGCGCTCTATCGAGGAATACAGCTCCCGTTACACTTGCTAGAGAAACCCGGTACTCAAGGAGTACCTCCGGAATAATCGCGAGTTCTGTCGTGAGAGCCATTTCACACCACAAACGATAGTCTTCCACCATGGGGAATGCTTGATCATACCGAAGGTTGTGCACACTAAGTACCGACCGTCGAATCATTACCGTCGGATGAATAAAAGGAGTCGAAAACAAGAGTGTTGCCTTGAGCGACCTCGAATCAGTGGGACCTCTTTGAACCCAGCGTGGGCCACAGGGAACGAACTTACGCGCCCACGTACCGCACAACCCCACCTCCGGATGTGCCTCCATGAAGGCGATCTGTCGTGCGAGCCGCTCAGGCCTTGCGATGTCGTCGGCATCCATCCGGGCAATATAGCGTCCACGCGATTCTTCGATACCGCGGTTAAGCGAAAAGATGATGCCACGATTTGTGTCATTGGACATCAACCGGATGCGCGGATCACCAAATCTTTCAACTACGCTGGCGGTACCATCAGTTGACCCGTCATTAACAACGATAAGTTCGAAATCATCAAACGACTGGCTAAGGATACTCTCGAGGGACTCCCCAATCCATCGCGCTGCATTATAGGCGGGAAGAACAACTGAAATCGCTGGTGGCACCCTCATAGCCGGATCCACCCGTCAGGGATTAGATCACCTGTCTGCTGTTCCATTTTTTCGTTTGCGAACCATCGCCGAGGTGCGATGACTAATTTCTCGGGATGTCGATTTAACCACGCTCCCCACCACGAGAAAGAACTGTTCGCGATTATCTGATGCTTACAGCGACTCATGAGGAACATATCTTCTTGAGGGGAAAGGCCTTCTACTATCACACCATTCATCTGTCGTTCTCGCAGCCACTGCGGCTCATCCGAAAAGAAAAAGAACTGCACCTCCCCTGCCCGCTCGCGCATAAGTCGCATCGCATGTTCGTAATACTCCCATGAGCAGTTTCCATGAAATGCTCGGGTCACCGGGTCCGACACATAGTCGCCGCGCCGCACATGAACCGCGACCGATGCTATCGCTTCCTCGATACGCTGGAGATATCCCTGCGCTTTCTGCGACAACGATGTTTTCAACGAAAAGTCCTGCCGTATCGTATCGGCATATGTGGCGAAATACTTCTCAGACTGGAAATACCCATCAAGGATCACCCCGGGCCCCAAGGTGATTACTCGCGGATCGAAAGCAAAACCTCGCTCGCGCCAATAGCGCCTCCTCGCCCGCGCCCACCAAAGTTTACACCCTGATAGCACGATCGGTTGCGCTGCCGGCGCAAATGGGGAAAGCATATAAGAACGCTTCCGATCCTTCAGAAAAAAAGAAACCTCCACCAAGAGAGGCACCTTATGGTACAAGGATAACGATCGCCCCACAGCGTATTGAAACATTTGATTACCAAGGCCACCGTATAAAAAGGAGATGATTTCTTTCACTTGTCCTTTACCAATCTTTCTCCTATCCTGTTCTTTATTATCTTGGCAATCGTCTCCCCCATGAGATCGTTCGCCTTCTGAGAAACATGCACTATGTCAGTATAGACATCCTTTCCTAACGGATCATAGAGATTCGACAAATCGTAGCCGTAGGATAACTCGGCCATGCGGCGCCTGATTATGTGGTGCGAGGAAAGGAACTCTTCCGGAACTTGATAAGGCTGGTAAACGGCAAGCATGACCGCCTTTCCAAGGTAATCAGAATCAATGGTAGAGACAATCTTGTGAGCGAGCGCAAGCGTCTCGAAATAGGTATCAACTATCTGATCGTTCCACTCGGTGGAAAAGGGGTGATAGTGTTCCCTCATTTCGCTCAACCCGCTAATGACGCCGCGGTACTTCCGGTCGATCTCGCCCGCGAGAGCAGAGTACTCGAGGAGAATCTTTATCCATGGTGAAGCTTCTTCTTGAAAAAAGAAGTTAAACGGATACCCCGGCCGGGGATCATAGTAAGCGTGCTGGACCGTCTCGTTATACCCTCCGTAGAAGATCACCACATCTATCTTGCGTTTCAATAGATACTCAACAAGCATGTGGAGATGTTGACGATGGTTGGAACTAATAACCGAAAAATTGGCCACAAATACGGGGACATTCACCATTTCCTGCAGTCGGTTTTCCACAACCACTGGTATCGGAGGATCCCCCATGTATCCCGTTGATCCCCCAAAGAACGCTACCTTGAGGTCGCCCTCTTTTGCCTCATCGAGATCTTTTCCCCAAAAGCCGTGAGCGTTGTTAGGCTTACTCCCCGGCCACCCAACGAACATCACATAGGGAGCCGGATATCTTTCGTAGTTTCGTGGGTATCCGAAGCCAAGGATCTTCCTCAGCAAGAAAACATCGGCGACGACAAAGACGCTTATAAGAAAAAGAAAGTAGAGCAACACTGCGCCGATTTTCTTCACCAATGGCTTTTCGCTCACCATGCGGTCTCTTTCTGAAAAATACCCCGCAGAACCTCTATCCGGTCATGTTGTGCCCTATACCATTCAATCGGCACGCTCCCTTCATAACACCCCAATTTAAATATCGCACTCTCCCGAATCATCTCTTCGACGAGAGAATCATCAACACCTTCCGAAGAACATATCCGGTGCGCCCAGTGGGTGTATGCGTCTCCCGCCTTTTTCACTTCCCTTCTTTTCCGTGAAAGCGCACGGGTGCTCAAGGCAAAATGAAAGAGCAATCCCGCTATGTTTTGGCCAAACACACCAGCGCTCGGCGTAAATCCGATAAAACTGGTTATCGGAATATTGAACTTCGGTCCCATCCGATTGATATCCATGAAGTGATTTGCGGCAACCCCATTGTCGCACCCGCGGGGAAGATAGGGAAATCGTGCATTTAGTATCTTTCTAAACGGAGAAAAAGAAGAAAGTTTCCGATATGGTCTTCCTCCTCTGCGCATAAGAAAATGGTGTCCCGCCCGGAGGTACCGATACCATGGTTCTTTTCCCTGATTGCCCCGGGTGAAACCGATCTCCTTCGCCACCACCTTTGCATCGGTGGTTCTCATGACCCGGTAAAAATTGTTCGTCACCGCAAACCACTCGTTATCATAGAGCGCTGCAGACGGTGGATAGCCTTTCTCAGGCTGCCAGAGCGGCATCGGCCATGCATCGTGATAGTAGTTCTGCGAAAGACCGGCGTCAGTCCCTACTGAAGAACAGCGATAGCGTTCCAAAAGCCACACGGGAAAAGACAGCCATTCAGCGGAAAGCGGTATTGTGTCGGCATCAAGCATCACAACAAACTGTTCGTCAACGAGATCAATCCCCCTGTCCAGCACAGCCCCTACATCAGCATCACTTTCGTGATAAGGGCGCTCTATCCGATGAAGAGTAATCCAAGGCTCAGAAGAAAACTCTCGTTCGATTTTCTCAAAACTACCGTCCCCGCTTTGGTCATCGAGGATGTACACCTTTTCTCTAATCGAATCGGTGCGGTGACGCTGAATACCCCTGAGACACAAGCGCAAAAAAGGATAGCTTTCCCAGCGAGGAATCACTATCGCCACCGACCGTGGCGCATCGACAGCATTGAGAGTAAAAGCAAGAACCCGAATATGTCGATACTTATCAATCGGCCACTGACCGTGTTTTCTCAGCACCGGAGCATTGGAACGAAGCGCAGTGATCGGCACCGGCGGCACTCTGCATCCGAGGAAGTCTTCCAGTTCATGGAGCCGTGCGATCGGGAACCCCAACGCGTCGCTCACATCCATCGTCACCACGACCCGATAGCGGGTAACTCGTATCATCTCCCTGATCACACTGAAGGGATCAGGCGTCTCTTCCACTGTCGAAACACTCATCGAGTAAGGGAATTGTCCTTCACCGAAAGGGAGGCACCGTGCGTCGGCAATCACCAGCCTCTCAGGAGGCCACTGCCACCGATGAAGCGGGTGATCAAGGATATTGAGATCCCGACTGTCCACCGAAATTGCCTTAGGATAATTACGGAAAAGAACAAAGGGATATGTTCCCCCCACATCGAGGACCTCTTCAGAAGAAGGAATCCGTAATGCTACATAGGGGTACTCCCACACCCGTTGCCAAAATCCTCGGGGAAGCGGATTTTTCTCATTCCATATTTTCCAGAAAGGAAGCGACAATTCTTCTTCCGATGCCCAACGAATGTCGGTCACCATAAATCTTTTCATTCGCCTATCCTCTTCCCAGCGACGAGACGAGCATAGAGACGCTCATACTCTTCAACTATATGTTCCCAGGTAAACCGCTCACGCCATGCCGTGTAACCTGCTTCTCCCATCCGCACTCGTTCTGCACTATTCCGCCACAGATCTTCAAGCATCTCTGCGGCCTTATCAATATCGGCATGAGCATATCCTCGCGAATCGTAAAAAGTGGGAACGATCTTACCGCCTCCTGTCCAGCGAGCAATTTCACCAGCATTTCCCACGTCTGTCGAAAGAAATGGTGTTCGCGAAGCAACTGCCTCGAAAAGAACAATCGGAGAACATTCGATACGAGAAGGAAAAAGAAACAGATCTGCTTCTTGGTAAGCACGGACCGTTTCCTCGCGCGTAAGATCTCGTATCATCAATCGCTTCCCCTTCTTTTGCCAGTGCCGGTTAGCAGCATATCTTGCCTCCGCTGTCATGCAAAAACGAGGGCACTCATCACGAAAATGGTGAAGTACCGCTCTCATTTTCGCGATTATTTTTTTGTGGAGTGGTCGCTCAAGAGAAGGCAACACCACCTGATTGGCAATGATGAGAAGAACGGCATTCTCTATATTTGCCCGATCGAATATCTCCACCGCCTCTCTATGCCCTTTCATCCCTGTGTGAGAACCGACTAAAAGGACAAGGAAGGCATCCGCTGGTATCCCAAGACGCTCCCGCAGTGAGAACGGGTACTCTTGTGAGAACTCCTCTGCAGCAGCCCCATTCGGTATCACCACACTGTTTTTTATGCCGTGCTCCCGGGCAAAATGGATATCACGATAGCTTTCCGACAAAAAAACTAGGGCATCATATTGGCGCATCCACCCAGCCATTTGAGAGAAGTACGTCTGGTACTGTTTTAGAAAAAGCGCCGAAAACCCAGTGGGTACCAGCACTTTTTTGGCAGACACCTTTGGTAAAACAGAAAACGCAAGATCGGTCGCCCACTGCTGGGCGGCAAAGTTAGTGATAACATCAAAAGAACTTTCCATGAGAAAATGTTGGTACCGGGCACATTCTTCTTCGCTTCCTCGGTACCCGACAACCATATTTCCACCAACAGAAAACTCCTTGACCTGGACACCGCGAATACACGTTTCACGCCGTTCAGGATGAACAGAGGTCGCCACCGCCACCGCGTGTCCTTTTTTCACCAACCCTTCTGACAGGCGGCTCACCACCTCCTGCATACCATGGCGAAGGGGAAGATATGACTCAACGGTGTGAAGGATTCTCACTTATATCCTCTTCCGATAAAAGTTCCCATATGCTCTAAGAAGGTAGTATCCTATCCGTTGCATGATCTCCCAACGCCTTTCTTTCGCTTCCGGATACCGCTGAAGAAATTTCTGATAAATCGCCTTAGCAATTGCACCATACTCTTGTGGTGAATCGTGCGTCGCTTCCTCAAGGGTTACTCGGTGAATCGCATGGGTAAACGAACGTACTCGTTCTATGGGGATCTCGGGGCCTATCAAGCCTGAGATGTTTCTTGCCGCAATGGAAGCAAGCCCCCGTGGGATTCGCCGGGGTCCCCGCGCATCGGTGCGGCAGACACTCGAAGGTATTTCCCGATACACCGCCAAGATCTCGGGGATGTTCGCCACGGTAAACCTCTCGACAATTCGCACGAGCAACTCATAGTCCTCTGGATAGTCTTCCGGAGACTCCGAGTAGCCATCAACTGCAGAAAAAACCTCACGTCGCATGAGCACCGTACTGTGGACAAATGGGTTGTTGAACAGGGCCTCCAGCTTTATCATGATATCGTCGGTTGGATGGCGGTGAGCCCGCCGTGTCCTGGTCTCTATTTCCCAGATCTCGGCCCACGTCCCAACCATCCCCACATGAGAGTATTCTTCAAGGTGGCGAACCTGTTTTGCTAGTTTTTCAGGAAACCAAAGATCATCGGCATCCATTCTGGCAATATAAGTACCCTGAGAAAGCGAAAAAGCACGATTAGGAGTAAATGAAAGACCGCGGTGTTCTTGAGTATAATATTTTACGCGGCGATCCCGTTCCGCAACGGCAAGAACTTCTCGTTCGGTGTTGTCAGTCGAACCATCGTTGATGACGATCACCTCGATCGTTGGGTATGTCTGTAAAAGAAGACTTTCGAGCGTCTGTGCAACATATCTTTCAGTGTTGTAAACGGGAAGAAGGATGCTTACCAAACTCACAAACTTCCTCGCATGAAATGATACAGGGACCGTACCATCCTCCGCCACCGGCTTCCGCGAGGAAAACAAAAATCAATCAACCGTTTCCATCGTGCCGGCCATCTGTTTTCCAATACACTGGAGACATATTCGCAACCCTCCAATCCAAGATGTTCTCCCTGAGAAATCAGTATGTTGATCAAATCGCGGGCAGGCAATGCTTCCTCGAGTAAGGTGTCCGCTGTCGATTTTCCCTGCACAAAATCAAACAAACAACGCCATCTTGAGATGATTGACTTAGAAGAAAATTCGGAAAACGAAGAAAGGGCAGCCATCCCCAACTCTCGCCGTTTTGAGTAATCCTTCAGGAGCGCCACGATCTCTTTCGCTAACAAATAGGTGTTTCCTTGTTCTACCGCGACATAACCGGGAAATCGCGCAAGTGCCAGATAGGGCATATCAAACATAACGGTAGGCACCCCGTATGATTTTGCTTCTAACCAACTAAGGGAAAAACTCTCAAAACGCGAGGTAAGGCAATGGATGGAAGCATGTTGCCAGTAGTTTTCTACATCCTTCACATAGCCGGTGAACACCACTTCATTTTCTATCCCCAATACCCGGGCATTCTTTCGACATGTTTCAAGCAACTCCCCTTGTCCCACCATAAGAAGTTTGCTTTCTGGTATTGCTTGGTGAACCAAGGCAAAAGCATCTATCATACTCTCCGGCCTTTTTTCATAACTAAATCTTCCACACCACATCACCACTGGGTCTTCCAAAGAAGCCGTCTGTCTGGCCATCAGAGAAATAGTTGGTGGAATATAAAACACATTCCGAATCCCCTTCTCACGATAATAGGCCTTATCAACAAGCGATAACACTACCACGCCGTCTAAGACACGATATATCTCTAAGCGTGTTTTATATGTATCCACATGCCTAGCAGATGGGTGAATCGCCGTTAACCATGAGTTATGACTTATCGCTACCACGGTAGCACCCATGGCCTTCCAAAAGACCATGGATCGATAAGTTTCTTCTCTAAGATCTTCGTTAACCAAATAAAGAGCTGAGGGATGGGAACGAAAAAACAACTCCCATTTTTGTGGTGAGAAGGAAGAAAGAACTTCCCGTCGAACTGAAGGCGAAAGACTAAAATCATTAGCAGAAGGCCCCTCTTCAGTAAGTACGATAACCGCATATCCCTCTGCTGCCAACATGTTCGCCAATGTCGCGCTCGCACGCTCGATGCCGCCATCGTAAAGACGACGACATATTAAAACAATCTCTTTAGACTCCGCATCTTCATTGTCTTTCTTATTCCCACAAAGAGAGATTACATCCCTCATTTCGCTCAAAGAAAGACGGTGTGCTACATATGTAGCATTTGCTAAAGATGTCTCTCGCTCGACCTCACCCCATTTCTTCTCAAGTTTCCGCTTCTTAAGAAATCGTTGGCGACACAAGTAAAAGAGAATCGGAAGGTTTTTATTCTTCTCCCAAGAAGAAGTAATGCTTGTTTCATGGATCCGATACCGGTAAAGGACTTTGGGAATTTTCCCCAACCTATGTCCATCGGCAATAAGTCGCAGCCATAAGTCCCAATCCTCCAATGTTTGCGTCTCGTCATAGCGATACTCTTTTAAGATCTCTACACGAAACATCGCTGCCGGATGGGCATAGCAATTCTCCCACGGAAGCGTTTTCCTGAGTTCTTGGGAAGAAACAGCTTTTCGATCCGCCTCCCATGGAGGCAATATCTTATTATCATAAAAACGCTCTACAAAACACGATACCACCGCTATTTCAGGGTGCTCTCGTAAGAACGCGACCTGCTCTTCAATCCGCGAAGAAAGAGAAATATCATCGGCATCCATACGAGCAATGAACCTTCCTGTGGCGAGTTCTATGCCTCTATTTAAAGCAGCAACCAATCCTCGGTGATCCTGCTTCACATACCTAATACGCGGATCAGAAAAACCAAGAATGATCTCCCGGGAACGGTCTATTGAGCCATCATCAATGATAATAATCTCGAAGTTCTCGTATGTCTGGGATAGGATGCTCTCTATTGCCGGTGCAAGGTGTTTTTCGCCATTATACACTGGCAGAACAACACTCACTTTTTCGTGGCTGTCCCTACTCTTATTCATACGCAACCGGCTCCTTCCGCATTTTCCGAAGAATCTTGCGCAAGAGGCGTCCTATCCTCCCTTTTTCAGGAACTCGTGTCGAGAAAAGAATCCGCTCCCACCAGGTGAAGTATCGATTCTTTACGCATTGCCTTTCCTTTAAGGAGAGAGAAACATTTCGCGGATCGGTACTAACACCATCGAGACTGTACCAAACAAGATATTCATCAATCTTCTTTAAAGGAACCCGGTACTTGACAAAACAACGAACAAAATGTTCGTAATCGCCTGCTATCGTAAAAGTAGGATCGAACAAGCCGCATCGTTCGAACACCTCCCTTCGGTAAAAGGTCGCGGGGTGAGGAAGAGTTTCCCAAAAGAAATAATATCGATCAACCACACTGGAAAATGGCTGGAAAAGAGCCGCTTTCTTTCGATCGTTCGAAACAGCGATTATTCCTCCCGTATATATAGAAAAAGTAGGACGATCAAGGACATGTCTCATAACACCACTTACCACAGTCGCATCAAGGTAATAATCTCCTGCGTTAAGAAAAGTGATAATATCGCCGCTCGCCAAACGCACACCTTTGTTCATGGCATCGTAAATCCCACAATCTGGTTCGCTGATCTTCCGGAAAACAATCGAGGACGGCACATTCATCTCATACTTGTTCAAGACATCCAAAGTACCATCGGTTGAAGCACCATCAACGACGAGGTATTCAATCTCGGGGTAATTCTGCGAAAAGACACTGTCTACGGTCTTGGAAATGAGCAACTTAGCATTCTTGCAGACAGTAACAATGGATATCTTCACCCCATGTCCCCGTCTTTTTGCAAAACTTCTCGGTAGAGATCAATATATCGAGAAACTATCTTCTCTATTCCAAAACGCTCGATGACATCATTTCGTATCCATTCTCGATCATACGACGTCGCCAATGCTTTTTCTATGCCTTCAGCAAGCGAATCAACCGTGAAATCAGCCACACGGATGCCGTTTTTTTCGTTTATCAGCTCCTCGGTACCACTGCAGGGGAAAGCCACAACTGGGATACCGCAAGCCATTGCCTCGAGTGGCGTCTTGGCAAACCCCTCTTGGAAAGAGGATAGCACAAAAACATCTGCAGACGAATAGTAATATGATAAGATATGAGGATCATCTATTTTTCCCGTGAGAACGAGTCTGCCCTCTAAAGGGTTTGCTACCGTTCCGCCACCTATTGCCAAAACTAACAAATCAGAACGCCGTAATTGTTGTACCGATTGTAAAAGATATTTAAGCCCCTTGCGTTCTTCCTCAAGAGAGAGCGCCACGAAACAGAGAATCTTCTTATCTTGAGGCAATCCCACTTTTCCTCTTGCCTCTTGCCTATTTACCGCATTGAACTGTTGATGATCAACAAGGTTCGGAATAATGATTGTTTTTCTTCCTATAGCTATCTCATGTCGAGAATAAAGATCGGCCATCATCCGAGAAAGAAAAACCAATGTCAGATTTTTGCATTTGGTAACACTTTTTTTCTTTATTTCTTGCATATTCTTGTCAAACAAACGATACCTACCATCGGAATTATCTAAATCAATATGGTAATGGAATCCTCCAAGAAATGGATTTTCGTCGCGTATTGTCCAAATTACAGGTTTGTTTATCTTTTTAAAGAAACTAGGATAATCAACAAAATCAGCTATCCAGTGAAGATGTATGATATCGGCATCTTGAACAAGATGATGGGGTACTATGTCATAAGGAGTAAAAGGAAGTGTAAAAAAAGGCCTTCTCGTTGAATCATGCAAATGAGCAAGTCGTGATTGATAATACTCAAAACGAGAAAAAGGAATTTTGAATCTTCGAGGAATTAGGAAAACAAAAGAGAGCAATTTCTCAAGAAAAGGCGAGTTGCATATAAATGAATTGTGATATTGATATACTTCTTTCTCTTCTTTTTTACTTGATAAGACAAGAACTTTGCTACCAAAACCACGAGACAGCAAACCTCTATGAAGAGAAAGACAGGCTAGACCTGCTCCACCATAATCAAATGTAGAAACATGTAATACCTTGATCATTTTTTCCTTATTAATCCACAATCTTTCGTATAATTCTCTTTAACCAAAAAGGTTTTCTAAGGGAAAGTAATGATCTAAGAACAAGATATGTTTTTCTCAAGTAAGATATAAATGTCCCAAGGACATATTGCGTTACCTCTTTGCACCCCAATGAGGTAAAAGCTGGAAGAAAATAAAATCTACTTGGTTTCCCTATACTATGAATACCGTCAGGGGAGTTACCTTGGAGAGCAATGGTATTTCCTCGAAGATATTCCCACACGGCAAGATGTTTTTCAGCATAAGCTCGCCATGTCAGCAAAGAAAGTTGACGCGCAAGAGATTCTCTTCGATGCTGGATATCCAATAGATATCTTATTACGGTATCAGTATCTTTTGCATCACAATCTATGCCTCCTTTTATATCTAAATGAAAACCTTGAGGAGTGACTATGGTTCTTATCCCCGCGGCAAGAGCATCCAGAAAACCCATTGAACCTTCATCCCACCCCAGATATAGATAATAATCCACTGACGGTAGCAAATCAGCATATTTTTCTCGATCAAAAACAGGATGATACTCTACTGTAAATCCCAATTCCTTGAGATCTGAAACAATTTCATCCCATCCGCTACCCATAATTTTAAACAAGAAAATTGTGGGAGATATTTTTTTTGCTATATCGATCACCCTCTTTTCATTTTTTCGTCCATCAGGGTATGTTCTTGTGAATATACCTATCGAAATCAAAGAAGGAACAAATAATGAATCATGGGCAGGAAGGATATAACATAATTTTTTTCTTGGAATCCCTCGCCTAAGAAGATACGCTTGCGTATGTGATGACATACAAATGCCTAAGTCCGCAGATTGCAATTGGTTCTTTAAAAGACGAATTTTTTCCCATGAATCTACATGTGTGATCATAAGGGTGTGCAAAGAAGGGTTCTTCTCCTTATCCCTTTGGACACTAAGGTGATTATAACCCAAATATATTATATGGTGATTGACATCATAAGCAGGATCCGCCCTTTCTGCCACATCGGCTTCATGTCCAAGAGCGCGAAGATTACCGCAAAGATTATCAGCAAATTTTGTCAATATCCAATTCTGACCGAATTCGTAAGAGACTATCCGTATCCTCATGCGCACCTCGCCACAACGACCGCACTCCAGTCTTTCTCGGTCGGCTCCCGTTCTCCCATCCACGCAAGAAATCGCACCGTTTCGAGTCCGGTCTGCGAAAGTACCCGCTCCAATTCAGGTCTAAAGAAGTAGCGCATCGCGTGAGTTTCCTTGATGGGTGATGTGTGAACAGTGCGCGGCGAGGAGTGAGGAGTAATAAAAATCTCGTAGTTGACATCAACCACATTGCGGTCGGCGTGCAAAACAGGCTCGCAATGGCGAACCACTTTGATGCTCTCATTTTCCAGTTCCTTGACCCGCGGTTCCGGTCGTTGAGCCAACACCGCCGGACCATACCAGAAATCAAAAAGGAAGAGACCGCCGTCGCGCAAATGTTCCCGCGCCGTTCTCATCGTCGCACGGACATCCTCGTCGGTCGTCTGGTAACTCATCACATGGAAAAGGGCGGTCACGGCATCGAACTTCTCCCCGACCCGCACCATCCGCACATCGCCCTCGACGAGTTTTCCCGTGAATCGTTCCCGCGCCATCGCCAGCATCTCGGACGACCGGTCCACGCCGGTCACCTCGTAACCGAGCGCGCTGAGCGCCGCATCGTGCCGCGCGGTGCCGCATCCGAGATCCAGTATCTTTGTGATCTTTCCATCACCATGCTTATCTAAAAGTCCTTTCACATACGCCGCCTCTCCGGGATAGTCCTTATCGGCATACAGCAGGTCATAGTATTCTGCATAGGCGCCGAATACGGTCATCCCAGCACCTCGCGCACCGCCGTCGCTACGCGCTTCATCTGTTCATCGGTCAGCGCAAGTCCGCTCGGCAGATAGAATCCCCTCCGCGCCAGCCGTTCGGCAACCGGGCAACGCTCGCCGGTGAACAACCCCATCTCACGGAACACTGGCTGTTCGTGCATTGGGAAAAAGAAGGGGCGCGTCCCGACACCGCGATCGGCAAGCATTTTCATCGCTTCCGTAGCATTGAACGGAACCCCTTCCTTCAACACCACGCCATAGACCCAGTAGATATTGTCGGCATAGGGAACTTTTGCCGTCGGCAGTTCGATTCCGCCGATACCCGAAAGCAGTTCGGTATAGCATGCCCCCATCCGCCGTTTTTTCTGCACCGCCGCATCGAGCCGTTCCAGTTGGGCACAACCGAGCGCCGCCTGCAGATTGCTCATTCGATAGTTCCACCCCAGTTCGTCATGAACAAAACGCCTCTCCGGCTTGAAGCAGAGATTGCGCATTGAACGGCACTTTTCCGCAAGCATTTCATCATCAGTGAGAACCATCCCTCCCTCGCCGGTCGTCACATGCTTGTTGGGATAGAAACTAAATATGCTGATATCGCCCATGCTACCACAGGGACGCCCCTTGTAGGTAAGACCATGTGCCTCGGCGGCATCCTCAATAACCTTGAGCCCATACTTGCGAGCAAGTTCCAAGAGCGGGTCCATATCGGTCGGTAGACCGTAGATATGTACCGCCATGATCGCCTTAGTCTTTTTCGTTATCTTTGCCACTACCTGCGAGACATTCATGTTCCATGTCACAGGATCGGCATCCACGACCACTGGGATCGCGCCGGACCGTACGATGGGAGCAGCACACGAGATGATGGTGAAGGTGGGCAGGATCACCTCATCTCCCGGCCCGATGCCAAGTGCCGCAACCGCCAGTTCGAGTGCGGCCGAACCGTTGCACACCGCGATGCCATAACGGCGACCAACTACTCGCGCCATCTCCTCTTCGAACCGTTTAACAAAAGGCCCTTCGCTCGATATCCAGCCGGTATCAAGACACTCGTTCAGATACTTTCGCTCTTTGCCGTCAAGAAGCGGTTCGTTGACAGGGATGAAATCTTTCATTTTTTTACCAGCTCTAGGATGAAATGACAATACACATGTTCTGACACCTCTTTCCCGTTCCGCAACACATGTACTTGGCATTTTAGCCCATGATCGGCAGCCGGAAGAAGGACCCGTTCCCTCAATTTTCCGACATCATACTTCCGAGAAAAAGGTATGGCAGACATGTCTCTTCGAAGGTAGAGGCGTGCCCCGGGGGCATGTCTCTCCGTTCTAAACCTAAATTCCCGGGTCGTATAGCCACAATAATGCGTATGCATATATAGCGGCACAATAAGGGCTCGACCGCCTCGTACCAATATCCTTGAAAGTTCTCTCACAAGTTCTGTGTCATCATCACCTGCAAACATCTCAAAGGCGCAGTGTAGGCTCGCGCAGGAAACACTTTGATCTGGAAAGGTGGTGGCGGTCGCGTCCATAGCCATATAATTGGGCTCGGCCACGAATCTTGGGGGAATAACCAGATCTATGGCGATGGCCCGGTATCCCTTTGCTAGTAGGAGTTTTGCCCACGGGCTATGGTTAGCTGCCACATCTAGGTAGAGCTCGCCACTTCCCTCTTTCCCCTGGAGCAACATGTCATAAGCAATATAGTGTTCCAACATCTTTTCGACCCAGACCGGGTTATTGTGGCCACCGTAAAAATTGGCGCCGAAATCGAAATCTTTAGTAAATCTCAGAAACTGGGAGATGTCGATGTTATAGTCGCGGATTTTGACCCCCGCTCTGTCAAAAGCAGCCTCTATCTCCTTCAACTCCTCAGCATTTGGTTCTCGGTAATCTGGGAGGAAAGAAGGAAGATGGTACAGAACACGATCCCAAGTATCGTTCAATATCTTCCGTACAACGATGTTCCAATAGTACACTATCTTTTCAAGCCCTTTCCGGAGTGTACATCGCAACCCTTGTCGCTCAACCCGTTCAAGAAATCTGCTCATTTTTTTACTACTATCGTCTCCTTGCCTACACCTTTGAATCGCGTCTTATCGGCAGGGCCATAAAATGGTCCCTGTTTAACCTCAATCATTTCGACATCCTCCAACACCTCGAATCCATGCCCTCCCGAGGCAAGCAATATCACATCGCCCGCTTCGAGAATACGGCTCTCGAGATATTCGTGGTCGCTGTTGTAGAAATCGACGCGCAATTTCCCCTTTCGAATGAAAAGCACTTCCTGCGTATAGACTACCTCGCGCAGGTTGTGATTATGAACATGGGGTTCTATGACTTTTCCTTTACCGTGAGCCATAAAAGCGAGTTGCTGAGAAAAATAGTCGGGGGTAAAAAATTGAATGCCTTGAGCAGAATGAGAAGATCGTATGATCAGTGCTAATATTCTTTCATTACACAACACCTTTTCTATCATTTCAGCTTCCCTTTTTTTCGTAATAAGGACAAGGATCTTCCGCAAAATAGCTTTCTTGCGTTACCCAATGAGCCAATTGGGGGCTTAGACATATTCGCAAATAGTGTGTAAAAGAATGCCAGGCACGGATATGAGCATATTCTCTAGGATCAGTGCCAACGATATCTTTTTTTCTTTTCTCGCAATAGCGAGTAGTAAGTACGTATTCTTTCCAAAGGAGATAAAGTTGCTCAAGATGCCTCCTAACCCCTCCATGCGCATTAAATCGAAATTTGGCATACGCCGAACCAACGCCATTCCGCTCAGCGATATAAAGAACATATTCCCGCGTTAAACGCTCCGGCGGGACCCTGTGATAAACAGCCGCCTTCGGTTCATAGAACACCTTCATACCCGCCATTGATCCGGCGGCGACAGCCATTGCCGTTTCTCCGTCGCCCCGATAATGCAGCAACTCTCGCGGCATACCATCAGGATGAAACCCTCCTTGAGACAAGACAATATCTCGGCGAACTGAAAAATTGCAACCAAACACAAACCCTCCCGGTATTTCCCGGGGTATCGGGCCGAGATCTACTAGACTGAGGACATAAAGCACCCATCCCCAATCAACTTTATATCTGAAAGATTCTAACCATTGAGGAATCTTCGCATCATTCCACAATGGAAGACAAGGACCTCCAACCAACCCTATTTTATTATCGGATGCAAAACGATTTAGTATTGCTTGTGCCCATTCTTTTTCAACAACAACATCATCATCAAGATAGGAGAGAATTTCTCCTGTCGCCACCCGTGCCCCGAGATTACGACCGACATGAAGACCGGGACATGGCATATAGTAGTAGTTGATAGGAAATGGAGACCGTGTAGCAAAATAATCTGTTACCTGCTTCGTTTCATCATCTGACCCATTGTCGACAACAATAATTTCTAAGGGAACAGTCACCTTGGAACATCCAACAAGAAGACTGTCTATAAGCTCTCGCAAATAAGAAGAACGGTTTCGAGTGGGTATTATTATTGAGAGCTTCATATTTGCTGGCATTTCTTTTTGTGTCTGTCAAAAAGTTTTTGTACCGTGTTTTTTTTTGTAACATCGGAAGAAGAGAAAAGAGTATTCCTGAGTTTTCGAAGGTAGGATAAACCAGATTCTGTTATTTTTTTCAAAAAAACAAAGGGATGTTTAACAATAAGATAAAAAAAGGAAAAGACTTTTCTTATAGAAAGAATGTTTTTCCCGCTTTCATTTAGAGTAAGGGACTCTTTTCCGTTAAGATGTTTCCTTGCATCACGATTCATAGCAGATTCTAATTCATATAACTCAGAGGAAGAGAAATATTCATTTCGAGCAATGAGAATATCTTCCCATGACGCATCCCACAAATTTCGCTCCCTTATCTCGTCGAACAACTGAGATCCAGGAAATCCGACATAAGTCGCAAATAAAACCCACTTTACTGGCAAACTGATTGCAAAATTATATGTTTTTTCGATATCATATATGGTTTCAGAAGGAAAACCCAGCATAAAGCAGGCGCCAACATCTATGCCAACGTCCTTGCATGACTCACAAAAGGAGCCAACCTGTTCCAATGAATACCCCTTTTTCAACTTATCCAAAATCCTCTGTGAGCCAGACTCGACACCACACCAAATAGCTCTGCATCCTGCCTCCCGCATTTTTTCTAAAACTTTTTTGTCTATCGTATCCACTCTCGATTCGCATTCCCAAGGAATGACGATGCCTCGTCTCTTTATCTCTGCACATATAGTAAGAACATGTTCAGAACTGACCGTGAAGTTGTCTTCTCTAAAATAAATTCCTTGGGAACCATAGTTACTTATCAAATGCTCAATTTCATCCACTACCGACTTGGCACTACGAAGATAATAACGCCTATCCCAAACCGTTTTACTGGAACAGAAGGTACAGTTAAAGGGGCATCCGCGAGAAGAACAAAGGAAATCAACCGGCTCAATCTCTAGGACATAGGAACGCCTACGATATTTACTTATATCAATCAAATGTCTTGCGGGAAAAGGCAAAGCATCTAGGTTTGTAACAGCCTCTCCTCTGTAAATCTTTTCAGTGTTTTTCTTAAAAGGAGAAAAACCACAATCCCTTATCTCTCTGGCGATCCTAGTAAGAGTAATCTCTCCTTGATGTGTGATAACTAGGTCAACATGGTTTTTATCTGCTTGTTTTTGCGGCATTATAGTTGCATGCGGCCCTCCATAAACAATAACTGTACTGGGCGCCAACTCCTTGAGGCGACTTGCCACCCTATCTGTTTGAATAACATTAAACACTAAAAGGGAGAAACCAACTAGGAAGGGAGAATGACTAAGTATTGTAGAAACCAACTGTTCTTCGGAAAGATGTTCTATCGCGTTGTTGATTACAACAACATTGAAACCACTCTTTTCTAATACCGAGGCGATATAGAGAATCCCTAGAGGAACTTCTCCCGTCTGAGGAATCATAACGATTGAAGGATACTGATAAAAAAGGGCATCTATAGGCTCGCATAACACAAGGACTACCGTTTTCTTTATTCCCATCAATATTCTTCACCCCGTTGTTGTAGGAAAACTTGTTTCATTAAGCAACGAATGGAAGCGTAAAACGACAACACCCTCTTCCTTTGTCAGCAGATAACCCGTACCGTAAATATCAGATTGAATGATATCAAAGTATATCGGCTTCTCTATTTTGTCAACTAGCACACTAGGATGGCTACCCACAGAAACAGTCACATAATATCTTCCCGGCAGAAACTGTTTCTCGCTTAGAATGAAAATAACTTCTCCGGAAGATGGTATCGAATAAGGTGGAGGAAAAGACATATAGGTATTACCACCTCCAACCTTCTCATCATCTTGCGTATATATCGTAAAACCAGCACCAGCCAAAAACTTGTCGCAGTGATAAGAAACCTTAATTCGCACTTCTTCATCTTGAAAAAAGATATTTCTGCAAAGACCATCCCTATCTAGAAGGGATATCTCTTTAAGTATTTTTGACATATTAGGCAATCTGTTGGGGTGATTGGATAACGGCACTTTGGCAGAAGATGTTTTTGTTTCTCCAACTAAATACGCATTCACAACTGATAATGTCTCCCCTGAAAGAGTTATGCTCCCAGAATTCATTAGTATAGATCTACGACAAAGGTGCTTTATCGCCGCCATATTGTGACTCACGAACAGCACCGTTCTTCCTTCTTTCTTGCTTACATCGTCCATCTTGCCGAGGCACTTCTTTTGAAATTCGGCGTCGCCAACAGCAAGCACTTCATCTACGAGAAGTATTTCTGGGTCAAGATGCGCCGCCACGGCGAACGCCAGCCGCACATACATACCGGAAGAGTAGCGCTTGACTGGCGTGTCAATGAACTGTTCCACCCCAGAGAAATCTATTATCTCGTCGAGCTTGCGGTCTATCTCTTTCTTTTTCATCCCAAGGATCGCGCCGTTCATATAAATGTTCTCGCGACCGGTGAGTTCGGGATGGAATCCCGTGCCGACCTCGAGGAGACTGCCCACGCGCCCTTTTATCTTCACGCACCCCGATGTCGGCGCGGTGACCCGCGACAGTATTTTGAGAAGCGTTGATTTTCCCGCGCCGTTCTTGCCAATGATGCCGAGCACCTCGCCCTGTCGCACCTCGAACGAGACATCCCTGAGCGCATGAATGATGCCGTTCTCGTCGGCACATTGTTCCAGTCTCTTGTAACGCCCACCGTCCACCGGCAGATTCGGGTCCTCTTTCCCGCGTAGGCGAGCCCACCACGCTTGAAGGTCGCGCTGGAGTGTCCGATGAGTTATCGTGCCGATCCGGTATTGTTTGGAAATGTTTTCTACTGATATCACTACATCGGACATTGTTCATACCGTATCGACAAAAGTCCGCTCCACACGACTAAAAAAAAGTAACCCTAATATAAGGAACAACAATGTCGCGATGAGTCCCGTACCAAGAACCCTCCACGAGGGAAGCGGCAATGCGAAAACGAAATGTTTAAACAGCTCCATCGCTGGAACCACTGGATTAAGTGAATAGAGCGTTTGCCATTTCTGCGGGACCAGCGAAATCGGATAAACGATAGGCGTCGCATACATCCACAGCTGGATGAGAAAAGAGAGTGCCACGTAGAGGTCGCGGTAGCGGGTCGTAAACGCGCTTACTAGAAGCCCGACACCAAAACCGAGCACCGCCACATAGAGGAAAACGAGAGGAAGCAACAAGATAGTCCACCCGACAGTATTTGCCATGCCAAGCACAAGATAAAAGAGATAGAGTGCGGCGAATAAAAGGCATTGAATGGTGACTTTTCCCAAACCAGAAACCACTTGTGCCACGGGTATAACAAGCCGCGGAAAGTAAACTTTAGAAAAAAGATGGGCATTTGAAATCAACACTGACGATGTTTGCGTAAGAATGCCGGAGAAATAATTCCACACAAGGAGACTGCCAAGGTAGAAGAGGGGCTGGGGAACCCCGTCGGTCGGGATCTTCGCTATCCTGCCGAACACCACGAGAAACACCACAGTGGTAAGAAGCGGCTGGATGATGAACCAGAGCGGCCCCAAGATCGTCTGCTTATACTGAGTGATGAAGTCGCGTTTGATGAACATGACGATGAGGTCACGATAGGCAAGCAGGTCCCTCCCCCCTATGAGACGCCAACGACTTACTGGCGTGATGATCGTTGTCCAGTCATCAGATATGTTTTTACTACCTTTCGTCATCTCACACTATCGCCTTGTTCGAAGAGATTATATCAGGACCTACCTGTGGTGCAAATCTTTGGTGGTATTCATGCAGGCACCTATTTGCCAACCGTCTGGAACGGTAGCAGGATCTTTGGGAATTGCGCTGGCAAAACCTTTATTGACCACATCAGGGGCACCACACGACTGATCATTCTGGGCATTGAAAAACCAATAGGTACCATCGGCATTTTCGTAATCATATAAATCATCAGTGATAGGAATGCCATTATTATAGGTTTTTAACATGGTGGACCAGTGAAGGGTTCCTATTTTTGTGGCATAACGCTGCGTATTACCGCCAAAGGGATCCTCAAAGAAAGCGAACTGTGACTTTGCTATCTCCTTTAGCATTTCAGGCACTTCTATGGTTCTCGCCTTTTTGGTGTAGTCGGCATACATCGGCATTGCAAGAGAAGCAATAATTGCAATGACCGCAATAACCACCATTAGCTCAATCAGCGTAAACCCTTTTCGTCTCATTGATCACCTAACGCCAATCTGTCTTCTTTATGCAAATTCCATTCCCCGAAGCACCAGAAAACCATTCACAAAAACGTGTTACCACCGATCGCTTTTCTCTCAAAAGAGGGGCTATTCCGTTTCCTTTTTCCTCCGGGAACTTTTCCATGAACCTAAACGCCGCCGGAACATCATACTGAGCCAGTATCTTGAGATAGTCTTGTCGTAACGAAAATTCTTCTTTCCCGGTTGTGAATAGTGACATATAAAGGGGACGCGTTTCTACTACAAGACCCCGTTTTTTCAAAAAGGTTATTTTTTCTTCCGTGGAGACTGCTTGCCACCCATTGCACGCATTAACTACTTCCCAATGAGGCAGAGCTTCTTTTCCATAACTTGGAGAAAGCCGTGCAAATGTTTCGCGTGCTTTGGTACAGTCTCCTGCTATAGCGTATATCACAGCCATCTCCGCAAATGCAGGGAGTGAGACCGGCTCGCCACGACGATTGCATTCTTCATAAAAAGAAATCGCCTTCTCGTGTTCTCCTTTGACGATATGATACAAAACAATGTTCCCCAAAAGAGAAGAATCATAATAGCCGGTTCGCCAAGCGGCATCATAGTAACGATAGGCAATATCGGGAAATCCATTCTCCAGAAAAAATGCTCCTACCGTGTAGAGTCCCCGGAACGATAGGGGACGCCATTTACTATCCACCGCCAACGCGGTGTATATATTTTCAAGCTCGTTGATGCGCGTTGTTGTTCGATAGGCATACCATGGATAGGCACCAAGGAGAACAAGCACTACCACTGTTGCAGGAATCGTATATCGCTTGAGGGAAAGATTTCTCCACGCCGCAACACCAACCTCGCCGACAAAGGAACAAAAACCAACAAGAGGAAGATAGAGATAGTGATCAGCCGCAATTTCATGAAGCGGAACTATTTGAAGCATCGGGGTGAGGGCAACGCCGAAAAACAAAAGATAGAAGGTCAAGCGCCGATAACCCTTATACCAAAGCAAAGCCATTAAGGATAAGTAAAGCAGTATAGCCATCGCGGCACAAAAGACTTTGAAGTTGAAATGTGACACCAACGGATAATTCGCATTGTCAAGAATCAACTGGAACGGAAACAAGGTCTGCTTGAGATAGTAAGGAAATAAAGTCAGCGCCGTAATATAATGGGTCTTGGGATTATTCCCATGAAAAAGCACCTTCCCCTCTGAAATAAGAGGACTCCCCCCTTTTAAAATAGCGAAACTGACACCGAGTACAAAGAGAATCAAAAACACTGCGAAAATTAAAATCTTTTTCTTTGGCGAGACATGGTCGCCTTTGTCGAGGAAGAGAAGAACGAGCATAAGAAGCGGAACTACCACTCCATTTTCCTTACTTAAAAGTGAAAGCACCACACTAATGATTGACAAGAAAAGGAGCCACCACTTCCTGCTCTGAAGGAAACGGATAAAAAGAATCAGCGCTCCTACACCGAAAAGCGCCGCAAGAATATCACGCCGTCCCGAAATGTAGGCCACCGCATCGGTCTGGACAGGGTGGATCGCATAGAGTGCCGCTGCCACGAGTGCCGCGACAGTCTTCCTTGAAAGAATGCTTACAAAGAGAAAAACAAGTACCACCATAAGCGCGTGATACACGATGTTCATGAATCGAAATCCCGCCGGACCGGCTCCGAAGACCCAGTAATCGAACGCATAGGAAATGTTTCTCAACGGGCGGTAGGAGAGGAAAATGTTCCACGAAGGATGAATTACCATCGGATTCTCGACTGTTAGACCCCGATCGTCAAAAACAAAATCGTTCGTGAGCGACCGGAGATAAACAGCCATCGTCAAGGCTACGATGGCAAAAAGTAAAAAAAAGGGGGAAGTCGCCTTCCCCCTGAAAAGGAATCGTAGCAACGATTAGTCGTGAAGCAGGTTCAGGTTGACATTCATGCACGCACCAGAATCCCAGTCAGACGGGACTTTGCTGCTCGGAGTTGTCGCAGCCGCCTGAGCATACGAGGTGGCCGTCGTAAAGCTACCTACCGCACAGGTGCCTTCACCGGAGGCAGGACCGGTCGCGCCATAGGCAAAATACTTTCCACACGCCCAAGTGTAGGTAGTGTTCGAGATGGCCGAGCCGCCACTTTCACAACCCGCTGCGGAAGTCGCTTGCGTGTTCAAGTTGGATTTCCACTGGAGAGTCCCGATGGTTGTGGCATAACGGGTACCATTACCCTGATAGGGGTCTTCACGGAATGCCAGCTGGTTCTTGACGATTTCCTTGAGCGAGCCGGGGACTTCCGAAGTACGCGCTTTCTTGGTGTAGTCGTTGTACATCGGGATAGCAACGGCCGCAAGAATGCCGATGATCGCGATAACGATCATGAGTTCGATGAGCGTGAAACCTTTCTTCATCGTTTGTTCTCCTTTCAAACGGTTGTTAATAAGCCACACGCTACGGTGTCTTTCGCAGTGCAAGCAATAGGCGTGCCATCTATGATTTCTTTTGGACGGCAAAAATTATTTCCTTTCCAGAAACTCGCAGATGAACGGGGCCATAAGAGCACTCGGCGACTCCTGAAGACATAATAAAGTTCTTGATATCACGGAGAGTTCTCTTCCCGTATGTATAACCACGAACTTTCCTGAAGAAGTGCCCTAACGCTGATTCCCAGAATGAGGAAGAATATCTTAAAACCTCTTCTTTTTTGAGCACATACTGCTCTCCCCCCCTGCCCCTTCGATGACCAGCCCAGAACAAGTCAAAAACAATTTCAAGCACTTCTCTGTAATGGGCGGCTTCATCGGCAAGAGAGAGAAGATGCCTTTCAAATGATGGGCCTAGTTGTTGGCGCAAAAAGGGAACTATCTGGTGTCGATAAAAGTTTCGACGAATTACTTCATCGTTATTAGTTTCGTCTTCAACCCATTCGCGACCAAACATGTAATCCACTAATTCTTCTCGTGAAAATGGCAAAAGAGGACGAACAAAGATAAGACCCTCTTTTCCCATCGTGGCAGGGATACCGGCAAGACCATGAAGACCGGTTCCTCGATCAAAAAGACGCATGAGAAGCGTCTCAACTTGGTCATCTCGCTGATGAGCGGTCGCAACATATCGAAAACCTTCATTTTTTGCGATATCGACCAAAAGGCGATAACGCTCCTTTCGTGCGTGCTCTTCACGATTTCCAGAATGCCTCATCCAAAAATCTCTTTCAATTTCAGCAAGATAGAAAGAGATCCCAACCTTTTGACAAAAATTGTCGACAAAAGACGAATCTCGGCAGGCACTCGGACGAAGATGGTGATTGATGTGCGCTACTGCGATCTCCAGTTCCAATCGTTCTCGCGTTTCGAGAAACAGGTTTAGCATCGCCATTGAATCGAGGCCGCCCGACACGGCAAGAAGAATCTTCTCCCTCCTAAGAAAAGAAAACTTAGTCTTGAAATGCTTCTGAAATGAGGATGAAAGACTATTCTTTGTCATATCCATCCCCATTAAACTTTTAGTAACTTCTTAAAAAAACTCTGGCGGCACAAACACCAGACCGTCATCGCTATAAAGACCAACCACGCGAATGAAGATATCCACTTTCCTACTTCAAAAGATCGCGGAGAGAACTCAAGAACGAAACGGTGATGACCCGCACTAAGTGGAATAGCCCGCAAAACATAGTTGGCAGGAAGAACCTCGTATTCCGCTTGGATGCTCCCCTCAAGAGAGAACGCTCGCCAGTGACGGCTATACGCATCGGTCACGAGCAGAATCTCTGGTTTTGTAAGCGTCGCCTCGATAATCATGTGATCGGTATCTTCTTCAATGATCCGGGCCACGCCGGTTGCTTTTCCTTGGCCAAGCGGCTTAATACTGGGTTCCTGTTCTAAAATGATCCTTTTCCAAGGATCAAATCCCGGATTCTTCATGGCAGAGAAGATCTCTGCACTTGCAGAATGAACCTCGTACTCTTCCATGAAAAGAAACCGTGGCATAGGCGGGTCGGCCACCTTCAACAAAGCCAATGTTCCTCCCGCCGGCACAAGGATGTGGGTCAACCTCAACAAGGGTGACAAGTGATATTGGTCGGTTACCAGTCCACTGCCATTGGTCTCCCAAGTAGCCGGCAAAAGGAAGGTGTGATAATATTCATGATAGCGTCGGCTTTCGATACGCGAATTGTAACCAGACACATTGAAGATGCGTTCGGTCATCGCACGATTGGGAAGCAAAGGATCTAACCAACGCTCTCCGTCAGACATCAGATGTCTCGCCTGCACCATATCGGGAGAAGTAAAGGCATCCGCTGGGAAAGTTCTCTTGTAGGCAATTGCAAAAGTGACCAGCTCAAAAAGAGCCATAAGTACCACAAGGCACGAAAACACCCGTGTCGCATATCTGCGTGCAAAGAAGAGCACGGCGAGAATAAGGCTTTTGCCGGCCACGTTATAGAGAGAAACCGCGCTCAGGCTCTGTGCCCGAAGAACATGGGCAGGATCGTTCAACACGCCGGGCTGAGCATAGGAGACAAACAGAGGATCTCGTTGGCTGAAGCTCATGATCTCACGCCACTCTTCAAGGGAGAAGAAGTTACCAATCCCGTAAGCGACCGCTCCACAAAAAAATCCGACGAAGAGGAACACTGCGGGAATCACTTTTCCGGCGTTCGTTCGGGTCGAAAAAAGGGACGCGGCACCGCGGGCGCCTAAAAGGGCCAAGGGGAGCATCGCACCAAATATGAACTTTCCATGGCCGCGCATCTTGTCCAAAACGGGAATCTTCGAGGTAGCCCAGAAGAGCGGTGTGTGGGCACCCAATGCGAGGATCAGGAAGATAAAGGCTAGGAACGCCAACCACTGTCCCTTTCGGTCATACATGCCCAAGCAGATGAGCGTCAATCCCCCGACCCCGACAAAGAACGATTCTTCCCAAAGATATTCGCGTCCCCAGTAGGCAACCGTATCCATGTTACCAAAGAAGTGCGGCGCTACGATCGTGATAAGGTTCTCAGGGTGAAATGAAAAAGAGGCAAGGAACTGCGGGGAAAGGTCGGTCCGATAGGATTCCATCATGCCATCATAAGCAGGCAACACCTGTATCGCAGCAAGCAAAAAGGCAAAAACGTAACAACACGCCAGCATCAGAATTGGACGATACCTGTTCTGCCGCTCTCCCGAGAAACCGAGAAACAACGCGTATGCCCCGGCCATAAGACCAGAAATAATAACATATTGCATCTGACCGGCGAACAGCGACATTGCCGCCGCGAAGGAGCCCACCAAAAACCACCCCAACGACACTCGGGGAAAAGACGGGGCGTGCATCTTATCTAGAGATAAGAGGATGAGGGGTGCCCACGCAGAAGTCGCCAGTATCCCCAGATGCCCCGCATAGAAATGCATATAGTAAGCCCCTCCGAACATCACGAGAAAAGCAGATACGAGCGACGCGATCCAACCGATCCCCTGCCGTGATACCCATAGATAAACGAAGGTTCCCAAGAGAATGAAATGCAAGGTTATGTCGAGGTTTATCGCATAATGAACTGGAAAAAGGAGGTATATAACATGGAGCGGATAAAACATGGCCGGTTCAGGGTCGAGAGAGAAAGGAGAACCGGAGAAGATATACGGATTCCAATGGGGAAGATTTCCTTTCAATATCTCGGCGGCCGCAAAGCTGCGCTGATGGAAGAAAGTGAGGAACACATCGGTGGTGTTGCTTGTCAAAACGAGTCTCGAGGAGAAAAGAAGTGCATCTGCGAACAAAAGTACCACGGAAACGATCACCAAGAGAATGGCGACCGCATCGCCGTGTTTCATTCTCCCTAGGAATTCCTTCCCCTTCATCTCTTTCTCTCAATCCGAACGCGCATACACCTTTTCCAGCGTCTTTTTTTGTTCCTCGGAAAAGAACGGTCGTGTGTAGAGAAAAACCAGCATCTCTCTATAAAAATCATCCCGTCCCCTGGTGTTTTCTTTCAGAAGCCGGACCTCGGCCAGCAACGCCTCGAAGCTGTTTGAGACCACCTTTTCTAGGACCTCATCGTTCATGTTCCAACGAGTCAATATCTTGAAGGAAGTGACAGCGCCATTCTTTTCATCTGCCCGAGGAGAGCGATAGAGCGCAGAGGTCCTATCGAAGTAGATGAGAACATATCCTTCCTGTAAGAGCAATCGTTCCAGTATCGGTTCTCGGGGAGATGGCGGTGACATCGCGGTGTTCCCAAGCAGAACATAGCTCAACGGAAGAGAAAGCGCACGCTCCCGGAACTGTTCCGAATTGGCTATGTGCCAATGGGTATCGGCAAATGAGAAGGGATAAAGCCCCGGGACGCGCGCATCGAGAGCCACCTTGGCCTGCGGATACAAATACCCCATCAGGAAATCCATAGAATAGGGATACATGCCGTAGAAGTTCCCCGACAAGTTCTTTTGTCTTGCAAAGTCAGCGGCATGAAGCGGCACGAAACGGTCATCTATCCCGATTCCCCGCTCTGGGAACTGTGCGACACGAAATATCGCGTCGCTCCCTAAGACGGTCAGAACAAAGAAGAGAATCACGAGAAGCCTCTCGTCGATCCGCGACGAAAAAAGAGTCGCACAACGGACAACGGAAGAAGCGAGGAGCGGCATTCCAAGAATTACCGCATCGGGAATGAAGCGGAAATGGAGATAGGCGTTCCCCAGCATCACGAGGAAAAGTATTAGAGAAAAGGGGCGAGCCCGTATGCCGGCGGGGATGACAAGGAGAGACAAGAGTGAAAAAAGAAAGAAAAGAAACATCTCAAGTCCCAGCATCTCCCGCCTGAGGGAGAGAATGGAGCCCCATTCGGCGATGGATTGGTCTCCTTGAAGCGCGAGATGGGCGGAGAACTGTATCGGCAAAGGGGTCGTGAAAACACCGATGAGCAAAAGAAGGAGCAACCATGGCAATATCTTAAGGATCTTTTCAGATTGTCCTGAACGCCTGAATGCCAAGAACATGTCCAGAAAAGAAGCCCCTACTACCGCGCACCCCAGCACCCAACTTGGATGGGTATTGCGCCACAGGACCAGAACTATTGCCAAAGGAAAGAAAAACTTCTTGAGCGAAAACCTCTCAAAACAGGCAAGTAGATACAGCACCAGAGAGAGGAACAAGTAGGAAAGGATGTGCGGCCTGTCGACGATGCGCAACTGAATCATAAGAAGGGAAAAACAAGAAAGAAAAAACGAAAAAAGTGCCTTCCCCGTCATCCGTTCTAATAGCCGATACAACACAACGATCGTCAAACAAAACACCGCCATCCGGAAGAACTCCACACCAACAGCGCCGCTTGAGTTCCAAACCAAGGCGATGATGACATTGTGGAGCCACTCCCAATTTATCCACGGTTCCCCGGGAAAGGTGTAACTGAACACATCGACACGAGGAATGGTACCGTGTTCGACGATGTACCGCCCCTGCGCAAGGTGCATCCAGAAATCACCGAGACCGACTTTGTAAAAAGCGGCGTATCCCGCTGACAAAACAAGAAAGAGTAAATAAAGAAGAGGAGTCGAGGCGTTTGCGCTTTTCTCAGAACTCTGCATTCTTCGGTGTCCGGGGGAAAGGTTGGACATCGCGGATGTTGGTCATGCCCGTTACATACATAATCGCGCGATCGAAGCCGAGTCCAAAACCGGCATGAGGACACCCACCGAACCGCCGGAGATCGAGATACCACCAGTAGTCCTCTTTCTTGAGACCGAGTTCCTCGATGCGGCGAAGAAGATAGTCGTAGCGCTCCTCTCGTTGAGAGCCGCCGATGAGTTCGCCGACACCGGGAACGAGCATATCCATGGCCGCCACCGTTTTTCCATCGTCGTTCTGGCGCATGTAAAACGCTTTTATCTCCCTCGGATAGTCGGTGACGAAGATCGGTTTTTTGAACACCTCTTCCGTAAGATAGCGTTCATGTTCGGTCTGGAGGTCTCGCCCCCACTCGACTGGAAATTCGAAGGAACGACCCGACTTTTTGAGAATGTCAACCGCCTCGGTGTAGGTGATGTGGCCGAACTCGGCACTCGCGACCTTTTCGAGGCGGTCAAGGAGACCCTTGTCTATCATCGTGTTAAAGAAGCGCATCTCGTCTGGCGTTTTCTCGAGGACATAGCGGATCATGAACTTGGTCATATCTTCGGCGAGACGCATATCCTCCTCGAGACCGGCGAAGGCGATCTCCGGCTCTATCATCCAGAACTCGGCGGCATGACGCGGGGTATTCGAGTTCTCGGCCCGGAAGGTCGGCCCGAAGGTATAGACATTGCGGAACGCCATGCAGAAGTTCTCGACGGCGAGTTGTCCCGATACCGTCAGATTTGTCTGCCTGCCGAAGAAGTCTTTCGAAAAATCAACAAATCCCTCTTCGGTGAGCGGCGGCGATTTCGGATCGAGCGTCGTGACCCGGAACATCTGTCCCGCCCCCTCGCAGTCGGAACCGGTAATAATCGGCGTATGCACATAGACAAAACCGCGGTCCTGGAAGAAAGTGTGGATCGCATGGGCAAGCAGACTCCGAACCCGGAAGATCGCCGAAAAGGTGTTCGTGCGGGGCCGCAGGTACGCAATCGTCCGGAGAAATTCGAACGAATGCCGCTTCTTCTGAAGAGGATAATCCGGGTCGCACCGCCCTACGATCGCTATCTGTTGCGCCGCTATCTCGAAAACCTGTTCCTTGCCGGGACTCGCAACCACGGTACCGTTCACCGCTATCGCAGTGCCAACGCCTAATTTCGAGATCGTCTCGAAATCGGGGAGTTCTTCAGTGAACACTACCTGCACATTGGCAAACGAGGTTCCATCGTTGAGTTCGATGAAACCGACATTCTTCGAAACGCGCACCGTACGAATCCAACCGGCACAGGAGATCTCCTTACCAATAAACGAAGCATACTGCTCTCGCAGATCTTTCACCAGTAGAAACGACACAAAAACCTCCATCGGCAAATACAACGGCCTAAAAAGTATATCGGGGAATGCGATTAGTCAACTGAAGAAGGTTGGCGAGGATGATCTCCTCGGTATATCTCGCTCGCTTTATACTTCTCCAAAAGATATTCGGCAATAAGTTTGAGTATCGCGAAGGTCGGTACCGCGACGAGCACGCCGAGGAAGCCGGCCAGCTCGGCGCCCGCGAAGAGCGCGATGATGACGAGCACCGGACTGATCCCGACGCGTCGCCCCATGATGTTGGGCGTTATTGCGATCGCGTCAAGCGTCTGTATCGCCGCGAAAACCAAAAGAACTTTCAGCGTGAGGACCCACCCGCCGGCGCTCAGCGCAAGGAGAGAAGAGATGGTGAACCCCGTGATGATACCGACATACGGCACAAGACAAAACAAGCCAATGACGACGCCCAGCGACCCCCCGGAGGGAAGACCGATGATCGTGAGACATATCGCGTAGAGCGTACCGAGCACGAGGCAAACCGTGAGTTGACCGCGGATAAAGCCACTGAGTACATGGTCGAACTTTTCGATCCACTCATGGAACTCCGCCTTGCGCGAAGGCGGAAAAAGGCCGACAATGGATTGGTAGAGTTGAGGAAGCCGCATGCTCATAAAGAAAAAAACGACCGCATAGATGAGCAGATAGAAAAGGAACGACAGGAACGAGAAAGTCTTCTGGAACACTGTGGTGACGAAGTGCGGCAGAGAATCGAACGCTGGCAGAAGCGTCCCGACCCGCTCGAGAAGCGCCTCCTCCGTAAGGTTCTGGTACTCGTTGAGATCTATACCGTACTGATACGCCTGTTCATAAAGCCAGTTGAGCATGGAAACAAGCAGAGCCGGCAATTTCTTCCCTGCCTCAGCGAGCTGCACGAAGAGCGACGGAAGCACGACGAAGAGGATCGTGGTGACAAAGAGTATCCCCAACAACATGATAAGTGCCGTCGCAAGTGCCCGGTGCATCCGTAGACGAGCATTGAGGAACGCGACCACCGGTGACACGGCATAAGCAGTGAAGAAGGCGGCGAGAAGAATGGCAGTTATTTTAGGAAGGAACCACAGGATAAAGAAACAGAGCAAGAAAAATCCCGCGGGTATCCATCCGCGGCGCTCGATGAAAAAGGAGTAGATCTTTTCGCCGATCATTTAAGCGGAGCGTTCTCGCGGTACCAAGCATCGGCATTCGCAGGACCGATGGGAACCGGCTTGGAAAATGTGCCATCGGCAGCGAATCTGACCATTTGCATCGCCTCAACCACGATAGATTCCCACTCCTTCTGGGAGATCTCCGTCGGACCGGCGATCTCCTGCCGCGAGCGATTCTTCTTCCATTCCTGAATGTTCATCGGCTTGCGCGGTTCGGCCTTTTTCGCGGCCGAGGCGATTTCGACCCGTCCCGTCTCGACCATGAGCGCGCCTGAACTGTCGGCATTCACGATGAAACCGAAACTGGTGCCGCGGACACCGGCGACGGCGTTCTTCGACTCGACGACGAACCCGCCCGTCTCGTTCTTGCTCACGAGTTTCTTGACATTCGACCAGATCTTCCCGAAGAAGACCTTCACCTTGTAACTCTCGCGCTCACAAGACGAGTTGGAGGAAACCTCGCTCAGGTTCACGAGCGAGTTCTCTCCCACCTTGAGCGCTGAGCCGTCGGGAAAGAGGAGCATGACCCGGGCGCCCGCTTCGGTCTTCACGAAATGGGTCGCCGGCACCTCCTGCCCCTGCTTGAGCGGCGTCCACGCCTGCTGGTCGGGGGAACTCTTCGCCACGCCGTCGAGTTTGTCCACTTTCACGGCGCCGGTGGGGCCGCACTCGGCCGCTCCAAGGAGCGCCGGCATTAGGCACACCATTATCGCCGCTATCACCGCACCGCGCACGGTCCGCATGGCATCCTCCCCTCGATCCGGGTTACTTCTTCCTCAACCGTATCTTGAGCTCTTCCTTGCCTTCGCTGATGTAAAGTTCGGTACGGTACGGCTCATACCCCGGCGCCTCGAGGCGGATCTTGTGGGAGCCCGAGGAGAGCTCCAGATAGGCGGGACGCCCGTCGAACTGCTTCGCCTTCCCCTGCAGGACATCGTCCACATAGACATCGGCGTCCTCCGGCTCGCAGTAGATCGCGAGCAAGCCCTGATTGCCGACGCCGCTCTCGCTCGATCTGATGGTGTTGCACGAGAATCCGGCCAAAACGGTGAGAAGCACCGCACCGAAAACGATGTACCGCATAGAAAGACCTCCTAAATCTTCGTCAATCCGCCATCTTGACCTGATCTCCGGCCTCGAAGCCGCCGCCTTCGACGACATCGCAGACCGACATCTTATCCTGAAGCATCGTCACCTTGATCTTGCCGCGCACCTCGCCCGGCTCGCGCCCGAGCGCCACGCCGGTATCGGGGTCGGTGAGCATCTCGCCGAGCTTGCTGACGACGAACATGTCGCCCTCTTTGATGCCGGTGTCCTGCCCCGCGTTGATGATGACCTTTCCTGAATCGGTAACCTTCACGACACGGCCGGTCCACTGGACCTTGTCGAGGTTCTTGACGATGTTGCTCACGAGCTTCACGATCGCCTGATTGAGCGCCTTGTCATTGAGCGTCTCGTCATAGCCCGCCTTGCTGCCGAAGCCGAACACCTGCGTGTCCTCGGTCTCGGCGATCCCTTCGCCGTTCTCGGCGAAGATGATCTGGCCGGTGGAGGTGTCTATCGCGCGGATGTTCACCACGCAGCGGACCGTCTGCACTTTCTTCTTGAAGACGCCGCCGTCGGTGGTGCCCTGCGTGAAGCCGAACTCGGTGATCGAACCGGTGATGAGCGCCTGCGCGCCGAGCAGTTCGCCGACCTTGGCCGCCGTTTCTCCCTTCACCGCTCCCGTCTGGCCAAGCGCCTGCTCGCCCATGACCTTGGTGAGCTGTTCACGCTCGATGACGATGAAGGCATTCGACTTAACAAGGTGCGTTGCGAGCTGATCAGACGCTTGCGTACCGATACGCCCTTTGGCATACTGCGTTTTGTTGATAAACTCTGCGATAGCGATCCGCTTCTTGGGACCATGCGTCACCAGTTTCGAATAGTCGACCGTGTCGGCTGGTGCTATAGCGGCCTGCTTTTTGGGTCCGCCGCAGGCGCCGAAGAAAAGAACAGCGATTAACGGCAGAATGGGAAAAAACAAAACCTTAGCCATGGATCCAAACCTCCTTGACCTTTGATAATGCCCGATTAACACCAGTTACCCCAAATAACAACGATGTATTATAGGTCATTTCGGTTCGATGACAATTTTTTTCGCCGAAATCTCGACCGGTTTGTATTCGCCTGACAAACCCTGGGCAAGGGCATTTGCAGCGCCACGGAACGAGACGCGGAAGGTCGCCGTTTTTCCCTCGAATGACTGAAGCAGGACGCCCGTGACCAGTTTGTTCGCTCGAAGCGTCTGCTCCGCCTTGAACATAGCCACAGAGTCAACAAGGTTATTCACTACCACCGTGTATTCCTCGCCGTTGTTGAGTGCTTGCGTCCACGATCGCACCATATCGGAAACCAGTTTCTTGCTTGCCTCCTTGGCTGCTTTTTCGATGGCAAGCGTTCCGCCGGTGACCGGATCTATGTGCGGTTGAGCCGCCTGAGCGGAGGCAGATCCGAGCACCTTGCCGTCTTTGAGATTGATGGCCCGCATGGTGACATTGGCCTGCGTCGAGGTCATCTGCGATCCGGCGATACTGCCGACCGACCGCGCCATCGCCTTGCCAGCGATGACGATGTCGGCGTCGAGCGTCTTGGTCATTTCGAGGATATCCTGATTGCTGATGTCGACGACCTGATAGGCCGGTTTCACCTTGACCCCGGTCGCAAGCGCGTTGCGATCAACGATACGGAAATTTTTCTCGAGAAGCGCGGAGGTAAGCGCCTGCTCCGCGGAGCCGATGTCGGTCTGAACCGCCTGCGCGGCGGCACCACCCCACCAGAACGAAAAGACGGTCATCCCGACATTTTGTTCAGCCATCATGATGACAACGCGGGGATAGTTCATCCGTTCGAGCGTCGTCTGGAGGAGTTCGAGGTCGTTCTTGAGGTCGCTTTCCTTCACTACTGCCTCGACCTTGGCGGTGACGACACCCTGTGCCTCCTTGGTTTCAAGCACCTTGTAGCTCTTGATGTAGCCGTTCACCTTCGAGATGATCTTGTCTGAGACGAGCTGGTAGTTCTCGACCACCGTTTCTGCAGACACCACCGCCCCCATGACCATCTCGAGCGCTCTTCGGAGCGCATCTTCGGTCGCTTCCTTCTTGGCTAATTCCACATTGCCGTTCACAACGGCGCCGAACCCCTCGACGGTAACCTTCTTCTCGGCGGCCGATAGCACACCGACAAACAGCGTCGCGCACAAGAGAGCCACCAGTATCTTTCTCATGACATACCCCCACTAAAACAGAATAACCACTCTGCCCTCGCTTAAGGCATCGGGCTTGAGTTTCGACTGTATCGAGGCCAATTCGTTCTGCCCCACGACGAGATCGGACTTATTCTTGATCTTCGTCACCTTGAGGACGAGCATCGAGGCGGCATCACCATAGAGAGCCGAGACCGAGTCGAGGTCGTCCTTGATATAGTGGATCATACCGGTCGTCTTGATGACCTCTTCGCGCACCTGCTTTTTGCTGTACACTATTTTGCCGTCCTCGGTGTAGACCGCTGGGAAGAGAGAGGGAGTAAACTTCGTACCGCGCACATCGAAGACAAGGATGGATTTCTGCTCTCCGCCCCCTGTCGATTTCTCAACGCTCGCGGCCGGCGCTATTTTCACCGACTCCTTGTTCTCTATCTCCTTTGTCACAGCGGGCGTCGTGCCGACCTTTTCAACGAGCGTTGAAAGAGGAACCCGAATGACGACATCCACGCCGCCGTCGGAATAGTACTTGGTCGTCACCACCTCGGCTCCTTTCACAACGCCTTCGACATGGGTCTTTACCTCCATGGATTCCTCCATGGAATTCTTAAGGGTCGTACTCCCCGTTACCGTAACGCCTTTGACCGCCTCGAGAAGATTACGATAGGCATCGGCGCGGGCCACTCGTTCGGCACCGAGCCGTGCCACCGCGACATTGGGCGCCTTAAGATCGGGGGCACCGCTCCCCGTGGCATAGACATACTGTTTGGTCCAGTTTATCTTGCCGTGAGGAACATCCTGTACTGCATCGCCCTTGTCAGCCTCCTGCGCCGTGATGAGCAGATATCCGGCCAACATGAGCAAGAAGACAATCGCTCTCGACATTGCGTTGTTCTCCGTCAAATGATTGACAAGCCTTCAAGACACCGTCTGTGAATAGCCTATTCAAAAAAAAGTTCAACGCAAGAGATTGCGGTAGAGAGAAAAGTAGCTCTCCGCGGAGGCGCCCCATCCGAAATCGGCCGCCATACAGCGTCGTGCCATCATAAGGTAGCGTTCCGGCGTATCGTGGAACAGGCGAATCGCGTCGCGAATACGATTTCCCAAGGCTTCGGGGGTCGCCTCACGGAAAACGAGTCCGGTCCCGTGTGCCGGATATTCGTCAATGTCGATGACCGTTTCGACAAGGCCCCCCACCGATCGCACCACCGGTACCGTACCATAACGCATGGCGTACATTTGGTTCATGCCACAGGGTTCATACCGCGACGGCATAAGGTAGAAGTCACTTCCCGCGTGAATAAGATGCGAAAATCGTTCGTCGTAACCGATCCGAAACACGATACGATGCGGGAAACGGTCGGCAAGGGAACGCAGGGAATCGGCAAGTAATTTCTCACCGGTGCCAAGAACGACAAAGATCGCATCGCCACAGACGCTCTCATTACCGAGCACTCGCACGAGCAAATCGACCCCTTTGTGTTGGTTGATGTGGGTCACCATGCCAAACACCGGGGCTTCCATCTCCCGGTCGAGGCCGCATTCGGCGAGAAGCGCCTTGCGACATGCCGCCTTGCCTTCCGTGTCGGGTGCATCGTAATGAATCGGCAGATGCGGATCGGTCAACGGATTCCAGTAGTCACCATCTATGCCGTTCCTGATAGCGGTCAGTTTTGACCCGATGGAGCGCAAGAGTCCATCGAGGCCGTGACCTGCTTCGGAATTCCGTATCTCCTCAGCATAGCGTCGACTTACCGTTGTCACCGCATCGCTGTAAACGATGCCGCCTTTGAGGTAGTTGATATGGTTATAGAACTCGAGTTTGTCCGGGCTGAAAATGCTCCACCCAAGGTTAAGAATATGAAGATCGTACATCCAAAACTTTCCCTGATAGGCGATGTTGTGGATGGTGAGCACTGTCCTTACGGCTCGAAGTCGTCCATACGGCACATATGCCTCTTTGAGGTACACCGGCACGAGCGCCGTCTGCCAGTCGTTGCAGTGGATGATGTCTGGTCGGACGACGCTCTCTGCCGTTTCCGCGACAGCGCGAGAGAAGAAGACGAATCGTTCCGAATTGTCGGGATAGTCGCCGGTTCCCGTCCCATAGAGGGAATCTCGTTCGAAGTAAGGGTTCGCCACAAAATAGACCGGGATAGCGGTCCCTGGAAGGACCCCCTGCCAGAGGTCAGCCGGCTCGTCGCGGTCCGATATCGGAATGACAAATCGGTGCGGTGTCCGTACACTACCGAATCGACCGGTATCGATGAGCGCATAGAGCGGAATGACGAGCGACACCTCACATCCCTGCGCCACAAGCGCCTTCGCAAGACCGCCGACCGCCTCAGAGAGGGCCCCGGCGGGAGTGAAGGGATAAATCTCGGACGAAGCGATGAGAACTTTCATCGGCGGATGCACCTTGCCATATTTCTCACACGGATCTCTCCGTATAGCCGTATTGGCTGAGAGAGTCAACCTTAATCGTGCTACAAGATGACAAAAAATTTGCCTCGGGGCGGCTCTTGTGTTAGGGTTGCTCGTTATCATTCTGCGAACGGAGGTCGCATGTCAGGGCACAATAAGTGGAGCACGATCAAGCACAAGAAAAGCGCTGCTGACGCGAAGCGTGGCAAGCTTTTCACGAAGCTCATCAAGGAGATAACCATTGCGGCGCGCGTCGGCGGCGGCAATCCCGACGGCAACCCGCGTCTCCGCACGGCCATTCAGAATGCACGGGCGGCATCCATGCCGCTCGACAACATCACCCGCGCCATCAAGAAGGGAACGGGGGAACTCGAGGGTGAGGCTATCGAAGAGGTGACCTACGAGGGTTATGGTCCGGGCGGGGTCGCCATCATGGTGGACGCCACTACCGACAACAAGAACCGCACCGTCTCCGAGATACGGCGCATCTTCGCCAAAGGAGGCGGCAACATGGGTGAGTCGGGTTGCGTTGGGTGGATGTTCGACAAAAAAGGGCAAATCACCATCAAAAAAGAGGCGGTGACCGAGGACAAATTGATGGAACTCGTCCTCGAGGCTGGCGGCGAAGATGTCGTGGACGCCGGCGACTTCTGGCAAGTTCTCACCAAGCCAGCCGATCTTTACGCGGTAAATGATGCGCTTCAGAAAGCGGGAATCCCTATAGAAGAGAGCACTACGGCGCGTATTCCTCAGAACACCATAAAGGTAGAGGGGAAGGTTGCCGCGCAGGTCCTCAAACTTATCGAGGCACTTGAGGACAGCGACGATGTGCAAAGCGTCTATGCCAACTTCGACGCCGATCCCGACTCCATCCCGGAGGAATGATACGGCGGTGACCACCCCGACGGGCCCTCTCATCCTCGGTATAGATCCCGGGAGCATCAAGACGGGATGGGGCCTTATTCGCAAACAGGATTCTTCGCTTCGCCATGTGGATAATGGGCTTGTCATGCCGCCGCGCGACATGGCTTTCCGGGATCGGGTCGCGTTCATCTTCTCGGGCATCTGCGAAGTCATCGATCGTTTTTCCCCCAACTGCGTGAGCCTCGAGGAGGCTTTCATGGCGAAGAACGCCCAATCGGCACTTAAGTTGGGACACATTCGCGGTGCCGTCATCGCGGCGGCGGTGCTCCGCAATGTGCCGGTGGTCGAATACAGTGCTACGCGCGTCAAACAGTCGGTCACCGGCAACGGACGCGCCGAGAAGTTCCAGATACAGCAGATGGTCCGGGTCATCCTCGGCCTTCCCGAACTGCCTCAGGAGGACGCGGCAGATGCCCTTGCGAATGCTATCGCCCATGCCTTTACTTTGTGAGGTGATGAGATGATCGGTCTGGTGCAGGGAACCGTACACGTGATACTCGAGCGCTCTTGCATCGTGCTTACGAGCGGCGGGGTTGGCTATGAGGTGTTCCCCACCGAAACGGTACTCGCCTCTCTTGCGCCGGGAGCGGTCGTCTCGTTCCACATCGTTACCACGGTGAGGGATGATGCCATCCTTCTTCACGGATTTCCCACCGCCGACGAGAAACGGCTGTTCCAGTTGCTCACTACGGTGAATCAAGTGGGTCCGCGCATCGCCCTTTCGATCCTTGGCGCGGGGAGTGTACCGCAAATAATCGGCGCGATCCTCACGGGGAACACTGCTTTTTTCAAAGGAGTTCCCGGCGTCGGCAAAAAGACCGCCGAGAAAATCATCATCGATATGCGCGATAAGGTAAAGGATCTCGCCGCAGCGGCAGAGGGAACAACGCCGCCCCCCGCCGACCCCAAGGCACGAGAGGCGGAAATGGGACTTATCGCGCTCGGCTATCATCCGAACATGGTGCGTTCGGTCCTTTCGCGCATCGAGGACAAGGAAAAGAAGCGGCCCGAAGAGATCGTTCGCGAGGCACTCGCCCTCATCCGTGAGCAGGTACGACGATGAGCGAAGACCGTGTGGTGTCCACCCAACCCGTTGCCGAAGACCTCGCCATAGAGAAACGACTTCGACCCACCCGTCTTAGCGATTATGTCGGCCAAAAGAATGTGGTGGACAACATCACCGTTTATCTGCAGGCAGCGATAAGGGGAGAACGACCGCTCGATCACATGCTCCTCGCCGGCCCGCCTGGTCTCGGCAAGACGACCCTTTCGCTCATCATGGCGAACGAACTCGGTGTCCGCATCACCGTAACCAGCGGTCCAGCACTCGAGAAGAAAGGGGATCTGGCCGGCCTTCTTACGAGCTTGGGACCGCGCGACATTCTTTTCATAGACGAGATACATCGACTCAACGCCGCGGTCGAAGAGAGCCTGTACGCGGCTATGGAAGACTTTCGCTTCGACATCGTCATCGGGGAAGGTCCCCACGCCCGCAGCATGCCGCTCCCGCTTCAGCCGTTCACCCTCATTGGGGCCACGACGAAAACCGGATCGCTTTCTTCGCCGCTCCGCGATCGCTTTCAGATAACCTTTCGCATGGACTACTACACCGACGAAGAGCTCCAGATCATCGTCGAACGAAGTGCCGGCATCCTCGGTATACCCATTCAGAAGGAGGGAGCCGCCGAGATCGCTCGACGTAGCCGCGGAACGCCGCGCATCGCAAACCGTATCCTCCGCCGCGTGCGCGATTTCGCCGAGATCGAAGGAACCGGTATCATAGACACCGCTATCGCGCGGCACGCGCTCTCTCGCATGGAGATCGACGAGGAAGGGCTCGATCAAATGGATCGCACCATCCTCATGACCATCATAGACATGTTTCGCGGCGGTCCGGTCGGCATCGAGGCGATCGCCGCGGCGGTGAGCGAGGAAAAACGAACGCTCGAGGAGGTATACGAGCCATACCTCATGAAGATGGGATACATCGCCCGCACACCGCGTGGCCGCGTTGCGACCGCGCGAACCTACCGGAAATTCGGTCTCGACCCGAAAGAGCCTCAGGAGAAGTTGTTTTGAGATCCTACTACCGTTCGTTCGCCGCGGTTCACGCGCTCGAGGAGATGGATCGGTCAGAGCTTCTTCCCTACATCTGGCGTCAGAAGGCGGAGATATCGGCGCTTTACGACATCCGTCCTTCTTTCTGGGTCACGCTCGACTACGCGATAGCGCTCACCATGAATCTGCTCAAGAGCACCAAGAAGACCATCGGGGATCCAGTTCAAACCGTCCTGCGCCCCCTGTACGGCCGAACAAGTCGGGAACTTGACATCATCCTCCACAAGGCGTCCGACGAAGAATACGGCTACCTCAAACATGAACTCAAGATGTTCCACCACATCATCACGCACACCATCAACCTCGTAGACAAGAACCTTTCCCACTTTGTTCCTCAGTTTCTCTTCATCTCTCTCATCGAACGGATGCGCCTGCTCTACCCGCTTGAGGAACGGGCGATCAACCCCATACTTCTCGCCCACGGCGACTATCGTCTCCTTCTTACCCGCCACCTTGCCAAACAGTTCAACAAACGACTCGTCGGCATCATCGATTTTCTTCTCTGGTACCGGGAGACCGCACCCTCGGCCCAGCCGGAACAGCGAGAGGCATATCTTTCCCGTTTCCAGACGCTGGTCCGTGAATCGCTCGAAGAACCGACCGTCTTCACCGAAACCGAAAGCTATTCCCTGCGTGAAATGATAGTGGAACTCCGCGAGGCGGTCACCTCCTCGCTCATCGCCGAAAAGTTCATGGAGATACAGAACGCGCTTTCATTCGCTTCCACCGACGAACTGCTCGACACACCGCGGTGGCTCGAATCATTCTGCTGCGTCTTCCTGCCGCCGACGGGCGAGGATCGGCGCGCCGACACCATGGTGCGCGACCTCACTATCGCCGAACACATCCTTACCGACGCGCTCGCCGCAGCCGAGGCCGAGGATCTCGATCGCCTTCACCGCCAGATATTGCTCGCCGGCGCCGTGCGTCCCTTCATGCAGGATGTCACTGCGGGGATTCTTCCCTTAAAGACGGCACTCGAACTCGACGTCTTCTTCGAGATCATGGAACTGCTCGATCACCTCTATCCCGAGGTGCTCCTCTCGGGAGAGATGCATCGGGCGTTCCGCAAGACGCGACAGGTGCTCGCCGAGGAGATCGAGCGGGTGAAGGTGACCGGAACGGTGAATATCTCCGAGGAGGACATCCTCCTCTTCGTAGACAAGGCGTTCTTCCTGAGAGCCCGCGAACCGGGAACGACAGACTGAGGTTATTTCGTCGCGGCGCGAGCGAGCTCGCGGCCGAGTTCGAACGAGGCGAGGTTCATCTCCTCGAAACCGGACGGCGAATGCTCCGCGACCGCTCTCTTGACCGATTCGACGCCCACGATCCCACTTACCTCCACGAAGGCCCCGAGCGAAACCACATTGAGCGTAGTGAGGCGGTTGAATTTCGCGAGAGTGTTCGAGGTGAGAGGAAGGCGGATCAGTCGGTAATCGGACGATGTGGGAAGATCGACAAAGTCGCCGTCTATGATGACTGTCCCTCCCTTCTTTATCGTCTTTATGAATTTATCCGCCGCCTTCTGGGTAAGACTCACGAGGTAATCGATGTGCCGCGCTTTGGGATAGAAGATCTTCTCGTCGGCGATGATGACATCCGCCTTCGTCGCGCCGCCGCGCGCCTCGGGGCCATAGGACTGCGACTGAATGACCTTTTTTCCGTCGTAAAGCGCCGCTGCCGCGCCAAGTATCACCGATGCGGTAATGACTCCCTGACCGCCGCTGCCGGAAAAACGGATCTCGTACTTCATCGTGCACCTCCTTTGACCCGCGAGACCAAGTTCAGGTACGACTCGACGAATTCAGGGCGTTCCGCCTCATGGAAGATGCCGGTAACGATCTTGCCGTTCAGATCCTCAGGGCTCATCCCCTGCGCTTTGGCGATCGGCACCGCATTGTCGCGCTGCCACTTGAGCATGTCGAGATTGTCTTTGTACTTTGCCTTCTGCTTGCGGCCATGGGTGGTGTAGCAGGCCTCGATGACATCCACCACCGAGAACCCCTTATGCATGAGCGCTTTATGAATGTAGTCATCGAGTTGCGGGACATGGTAGGAGGTTCCGCGCGCCACGAATGTCGCGCCGGCGCCTTTGGCGAGGCTCACCACATCGAATTCGGGCTCGATGTGGCCGTAGGGCGCGGTCGCTGCCTTGTCGCCTTCGGGGGTCGTCGGCGAGTACTGACCTCCCGTCATCCCATAGATGCCATTGTTGAAGACGATGAGAGTGATGTCTATGTTGCGGCGACACGCATGGATGAAGTGGTTCCCTCCGATCGCGAGCGCGTCACCGTCCCCCGAAACCACGATGACATGAAACTTCGGGTTGGCGAGCTTGACGCCGGTCGCGAACGCAAGGGCGCGCCCGTGAGCGGTGTGAAGCGTATTGCTGTCCACATAGCCCGGCAGGCGCGAGGCACACCCGATGCCGCTCACGAGCACGATGTCGTTTTTGTCCCAGCCGGTCTTGGCAATGGCGCGAATAAGCGACTTGAAGACGATGCCATGACCGCATCCGGGGCACCAAATATGGGGAAGTTTTTCATTGCGGAGATAGGCGCTGTAATCGAACATGACGACCTCCTTACCGGTGCTTCTCGATGGATGCCACGATGAACTCTGGGTCTATCGGCTCACCGTTCACGAGGTTGACCGGAACGATCTTCGACGCCGGCGCGAACCGCTCGACGACAGTGCGCAGCTGCCCGAGGTTCATCTCGGGAACGATGATCCGTTTCGCCTTCTCGGCATAGGGTATGAACTGATGCTTCGGGAATGGCCAAAGAGTCACGGGACGGAAAAGGCCTGCCTTCACCCCTTTGCGTCGGTACTCTTCGACGACATCTTCGGCGGCACGCGCCGCGGAACCGACCGCGACGAAGAGCATCTCGGCATCGTCGCCATAGCGGACATCGACCTTATCGACCAGCTCTCTCTGGTGATACACTTTTTCGATGATGCGGGCATTCGATTCCTGCACGATGCTCGGATCGGAGGTCGGGAACCCCGATTCGTCGTGATTGAGTCCCGTAACATGGAACCGGCTCGCTCCGAAGTTCGGCAGGCAGGCGGGATACTTCCCGTCGGCACGGTACGGCAGGCGGCAGACGCCATCGCTGTCGGGAAGCTTACGATCGACCACCTCGAGTTCGCCGGGAGCCGGAATCGTGAGCTTTTCCCGCATGTGACCGACGATTTCGTCACCAAGGATGATGACCGGCGTGCGGAAGTACTCGGCGATGTTGAATGCCCGCACCGTTTCGGTGAACATCTCTTCGACCGAGTTCGGCACGAGCGCGATAGCGGGATGGTCGCCGTGCGTTCCCCACTTCGCCTGCAAAAGGTCCGACTGAGCCGGCGAGGTCGGCAGGCCGGTCGAAGGGCCACCGCGCATGACGTTCACGATGACGCAGGGGACCTCGGCGATGCAGGCGTAACCGATGAGTTCCTGCATGAGCGAGAACCCGGGACCTGAGGTCGCCGTCATCGCTTTAGCGCCCGCGAGCGCGGCTCCGATCACCGCGCCGAGCGAAGCGATCTCGTCTTCCATCTGAATGAAAGCGCCGCCCCGCTTGGGCAGTTCCTCAGACATATGCTCCGCCACCTCGGTGGACGGCGTGATGGGATAGCCGGCAAAGAAGGAGCATCCGGCATAGAGAGCTCCTTCGGCGCAGGCGATATTGCCCTGAACAAACACCTCTTTTCTTTCGGTCATAGTGCGCCTCACTTTGCTTTCTTTTCCTTTTTCTCGATGAAAATGGCGAAATCGGGACACCGGAGCTCACAGAGTCCGCACGCGATGCATTTTTCCATCGCACTCGCCGTCGCCACTAGTCGTTTTCGGTCGAGCGTCAGCACCTTCGCAGGACAGAACTCGATGCAGATGCGGCACCCTTTGCACAGAAGGGGAATAATGCGGAGAATCCCCTTCTCGTTCTCGAAAGTCTCCTCGGGGAATCGTTTCTTTTGTTCGGCCATATCGCTTCTCTCCTCTATCAAGGATATCGGTTACCAGCCGTATCGAGCGACATCATGGCAACAAAATCGCACACTGTCAACTCAAAGAGTGCCTCGGCGCCCAATTCTCCGTAACCGACTGTTTTCAGGGAACATACTCGCGCCCCATACCACGCCCCGGCACCACCGAAGGCCTGCAGATAGCAGACCTTGCTCTTTTGGAGGATCCGATTCGATGTTTCGTCAAGAGGACCTTTGCCGACGATTGCCACGATCCCACGATCGGCAAGGAAGGAAAAATAGGCGGCGAGACGACGACTCGTCGTCGGACCTATCGCGCCTCGCCCTTCCGCGAGCCCCGGGGTAGGACCGGCAAAAAACACCACGCGGCCGTCAAACTCCGTCGGCAAGGAGTCACCACGTCGCCAAGTCTCGATCAAACAGGCAAGCGATCGATCACGCAACGCAATGAGCGATCCTTCGAGCGAAACGAGCGTCCCGGCAGGGACGGCTTTCAGCCCTGCGATGTCCGAACACGAGACGACCTTCATAGAACCACCCTGCCACGCCGGAAACTATGACAGTTAAGGAGAACCGCTACCGGCAACATCGAAATATGGGTGGGCGCCGTTCGCGTGAAAAGAGCGCTCACCGGTTTCACGCCGGGAAAACCGAGGATACCGTAGCCGAGATCAGGAAGCCGCGCCGTGACGAGTTCGCGCAGTTCGGGATCATCGTTGCTCTCAAAGAGGAGCGCTTCTTCGGCGAGTGGAGCGACCGAAGAAAAGGCGCCGCCGACACCGACCCCTACCACATAAGGAGGACACCCGGCGCCGCCCGCATCGCGAAGCACCGAAAGGATGAAGTCGGCGACCCCCGCGCGCCCGGCAGAGGGCGGGAGCATCGCGAGCCGCGATACATTCTCCGATCCGCCCCCTTTCACGAGCGCAGAGATCTCGAAACCGGCTCCTTCGGTCTCCTCGACATGAAGCACTGCCGGCGTATTATCACCGGTATTCTTTCGCTCGAATGGGCGATCGACCATTGAACAGCGCAATCCACCGTCGCGGTAGGCGCGCCGCACCGCCTCATCCAGAAGCGGCTGAAGGGCACTTGCCCCCGAGAAGGTGACGAACTTGCCTTTACGCACATAGAGATGAACCGTACCGCAGTCCTGACAGAGCGGCCGCTTCTCCTCGCGGGCGATACGGAGATTCTCGTCGAGGATACGAGCGCACTCCCGTTCGACGCCGGTCATGCCGGGCTCGCAAAAAGTGACGCCGCGCAGGGAAGGCGGGTCGGTATTGATATCACGAAGCAACCGCTCGAGTGCCGAGACGATCGCTTCGCCGTCAACGATCCTCATGCCCGCAGTATTGGCACCGACCGGTGCCGAAGTCAAGTTAGTCGCCTCCCCTCTTGACCACCTCAGTGTGGTGCTTATCAAAAAAGTCGTGAAAAGTTCGTTGAACGATGAGTAACCACTAGTAAAAAAGGAGGTGTGTCATGTCGCTCATCAAAAGGTACGAGACTCCTGAACGGAATCCGATCAGCCGTTACTACGGCGGGCTCTTCGGCGATCTGTTCAGCGATCTGTTCGACAACGCCTTTGCGACGATGACCGGCGAGGTGTGGCCGCGGGTGGACATCGAGGAGACCGACGACGCCTATCTCATCAAGGCGGAACTGCCGGGGATGAAGAAGGAGGATGTGGCGGTCGAGATTCGTAACAATGTGCTCTCCATCTCGGGCGAGCGTAAGGAGACCCGCGAAGAGAAGAGCAAGAATGTCCACCGGCGCGAGAGCTTCGTCGGCAGTTTCTGCCGCAACTTCTCGCTTCCCGATCAGGTCGCGGTCGAGAAGGTAGAGGCGGAATTCAAGGACGGCGTGCTCCGGCTCACCATTCCGAAGAGCGAGGAGCGCAAGCCGCGTAAGATCGCTATCAAATAGAGGCCTCACACGATCGGTGTTCAGGAATCGCCCCCGCTCCGGCGGGGGCTTTTTTTCAGTCGTTCCCGAGATAGGCACCGTAACGGTAGATGTGTCCCTCCCGCTCTATAAGGAATGCCGGTTCTCCGGCGTAAAACACGACATTCGGCCCTTCGGCGAGATTGAGTCCGAGCGAACGGATATCGGCGCCGTTGCGCAGGCGCCAGTAGAGGGTGTCGCCTACCGTTATCCACGGAAAGGTGCGCAGAAAATCGATGATGCTCATTTTAGCGCGATCGACCTTATCGGGCGCGTTTCGTATCTCACCGAGACGCACCGCGTTCTCGATGGTGAACGGCCCCACCTTCTCGCGGGTAAGATTGACCAGCACCGCACCGGTACCGGCGACCGCTCCTATGTCGCGAACGAGTGAACGGATGTAGGTCCCTTTCGAACATTCGACGACGAAAGAAACCTTCGTCCGATCGACGGGGGTAAGCACCAGAAGATAGATCTCGACTTCTTTCGGGGGCAGATCCACCTTCTCTCCGCGGCGTGCCTTGGCATAGGATCGAACGCCACCGACGCGGACCGCCGAATAGTCGGGAGGTATCTGGCGAATACGACCGCTGAAGATGCCGATGATGCGTTCCCAATCCACCGCAAAAGCGTCGGCCTCGGGATGGGTCGTCGTAACGGCACTCTCGATATCGTGGCTCGGACTTTCCTTTCCGAGTTCGAACTCGCCGACATAGCGCTTGCGCGCATCGGTGACGAAGCGCATGAGTTTCGTGGCTCGGTTCACCGCTACCACAAGCAGACCCGCGGCCATCGGATCGAGCGTTCCGCAGTGACCTGCCTTTTTGATCTTGAGGAGCCGTTTGAGACGATCGAGCGCCTCGGCCGAGGTAAGTCCCGGCTCTTTGAAGAACGAAAGGAAGTAGGCATTATCGCTCATGCATCACCTTGCGCATGATGCGCTCGACAAGTACGCAGGCCTCTTCGAACGAACCGCGGAACTCGAAACCGGCAGCGTTGCGGTGACCGCCGCCACCGAGTTCATGGGCGATGCGCGACACATCTATCGCCCCCTTGCTGCGCACGCTCGCCTTGTAATGGCCCGGAGCCAGTTCCCGGAAGCGGAATGCGGCTTCGACTCCCCTGATGGCCCGCGCATAGTTTATGAACGAATCTATGTGATCGGGACCGACGCCGTGCCGCGCCATCTGTTCGAGGGTTACTTGGAACACCGCCGCACGACCGTCGGCAAGCAACCGTATCGAAGAGATCGCCTCTCCGAGGAGCCGCACCTGTCCCTCCGGCATCTCCTCCCATATCTGCGCCGCCACCTCCCACGGGTCCACATACTCGACCAGCTCGGCGAGCATCTCGAACGCCTCCCGGTTCGTGGCGCTGTAACGCATTCCCCCGGTATCGGCCATAACTGCCGCATAGAGACAGAGCGCGATCTCCGGTGTCACGGCAAAACCGTGCTTTTTCATAAAACGGTAAACGAGCGCCGCGGTCGCCGCCGCTCCGTCATCGAGAAAAGTTTGATCGAAGAACGATGCAGGATCACGATAAACGACATGGTGATCGAAGAGGATCTTGGGCCTCGTGGTCACGCAAAGTCGCCGATAGAGGTCGTTGCCAACGCGGTGCGGACCGCCGGCGTCGACGACGAGGTAAAGATCAGGCTCCTCGTCCGAAAGACGACTGGTCACCCGATCGGCCCCCGGAAGAAACAAGAAGTTATAGGGAAAGGGATCCACCGAATAGAGCGTCGTCGCTATGCCTCGATCGGAGAGAAGGTGATACAACGCCAGAGACGATCCGACGCTGTCACCGTCGGGGTTCTCGTGACCGGAGACCAAGGCGCTCCGCACGGTGCCGAGAAGAACGGCGAGATCATTCTGCTTGGTCATCGTCGCCACCAGCCCGTTCGCGGCTCAGCGTATCGAGGAGTTCCTGAAGACGCACGACCGATTCGGCCGTCTCGTCGAAACGGAAGTGGAGCAGCGGTGCGAACTTGAGATGCCGCATCTCCTTGGCGAGCAACCGCCGGATATGGCGTTCTTCTTCGGCAAGACGATCCTGCGCGAACTTGCGGGGCACCCCCGGCATGAGGGTGTACCGCACCGTCGCTTCGCGCAGGTCAGGACTCGCCGAAACCTCTTGGATAATGAGACCCGCAAGCGGCGTCTCCGCATACTCACGCAAAAAGATCACCGAGAGGTTCTTGCGGATGGCCTGCGCCACCCGTTCCCGGCGAAAGTGGCCCGTCATGTTACACCACCGCGTCGGCGATCTGGGTATCTACATAGCACTCGATGATGTCGCCCTCCTTGATGTCGTTGTAGTTCTCGATGCCCATGCCGCATTCGAGCCCTGCTTTGACCTCACGAGCATCGTCCTTGAAATGCTTGAGCGACGAGAGACGCCCTTCGTAAATGACCACATTGTCGCGGATGAGCTTGACCCGCCCGTTCCGGACGATCCGGCCATCGGTGACCATACAACCGGCGATGTTGCCGACCTTCGTGATGCGGAACACCTGCCGCACCTCGGCGGAACCGACATATTGCTCCTTCACCAGCGGCGCCAATTTCCCCGTCATGGCCGCCTTCAACGCGTCAATGAGGTCATAGATGATCGAAAAGATGCGAATGTCCACCTGTTCGGTAGACGCAACCTGCTTCGCCTTATTGTCCACGCGAACATTGAACCCAAAGATGATAGCCTTCGATGCCGATGCGAGAAGGACATCGTTCTCGGTGATACCACCGACGCCGCTGTGGATGATTCGGACCCGGAGCTTCTCGTGCTCGATCTTCTTTATCGAGTTCACGATCGCTTCGACCGATCCGTCCACATCGGCCTTGACGATGAGGTTGAAGTCCTGCACATCGCCACCCTCGATCTTTGCGAACAGGTTATCGAGACTCACCTTCTCCTCTTTCTCGAAGCGCTGTTCCTTGAGTTTGTTCTTGCGCAGATCCACGAACCCCCGCGCTTTCTTTTCGTCAGAGAAGGTATAGAGCATCTCCCCTGCCGGAGGCACACTGTCGAGACCGGTGATCTCGACCGCCATCGAGGGACCCGCCTCCTTCACGCGGTTGCCGCGCCAATCGGTCATCGAACGAACATAGCCGAAGGCGGTCGCCGTGGCGACGAGGTCGCCGACCCTGAGCGTCCCGTCCTTGACGAGCGCAGTGGCCACCGGACCGCGTCCCGGATCCATGCGTGACTCGATGACGACGCCGGTAGCCGGTTTGTCAGGATTCGCCTTGAGATCCATCACCTCCACCTGCAGGAGCACCGTCTCAAGCAGTTTGTCTATGTTGATGCGCTGTTTAGCCGAGATCTCGACGAAAAGGTTCGACCCGCCCCACTCTTCGGGCACGATGTCGTACTTGAGGAGATCCTGTCGCACCCGCTCGGGATTCGCCTCCGGCTTGTCTATCTTGTTGATGGCGACTATGATGGGAACATTCGCCGCTTTTGCGTGGTTTATCGCCTCTACCGTCTGCGGCATGACGCCGTCATCGGCCGCGACGATGAGAATGACGAGGTCGGTCGCTTGCGCGCCGCGCGAGCGCATCGCGGTGAACGCCTCATGGCCCGGAGTATCGAGGAAGGTTATCTTCCCCTTCTCGAGTTCGACGGTGTAGGCACCGATGTGTTGGGTGATGCCACCCGCCTCGCGGTCCACGATGTTGGTGTTACGGATCGCGTCGAGCAGTTTGGTCTTCCCATGGTCGACATGCCCCATGACCGTGACGACCGGGGGCCGCGGCACGAGACGCTCGGGCGCGTCTTCGTGCTTTTCGAGGAAATCCTCCTCGGAAAGCGCCACATTCTCCACTTGGAATCCGAACTCACCCGCCAGCACCGTCGCCGTATCGAGGTTGATGCGATCGTTGATGCCAGCCGCTTCTCCGAGTTGCATGAGTTTCTTGATGAGCTCCGCGGCCTTCACTCCCATGCGCCGGGCAAGCTCGGCTACCACCACCGTGTTCTCTATGCGAATGATCTTCTTTATCGCCTTGGTAGGATTCGGTGCTGGCCGCGGCGTTGGCACGGAAGGACGGACCGTCTTTTTGTGCGCTACGGGCCGTGCAACCTCTTCTTCATCTTCGCCCTTGAAAACGGAAACATCCACGCCGCGTATTTTCATCTTCGCTTGGCGCTGTTCCTCTCCGCGCCCTTTGGCGCGCCGGTCACTGGGACGGGACGACGGGAAGCGCTTCTGCGGCCCGGGGCGCTCCTCTTCGCTTTCCGGAATGACCACCTTGCGTTTCTTATAGTGATGGCCGGTCCCTTCATCTTCCTCTTCTTCTTCCACCCGCTGTTGTTGCCGATCATAGGCAGGCACCGCCGGTGTCACTGGGCGATCTTCGGGAGCCGGATCTATGCGGAACGACGGTTTCAGAAGCAGCTCGTCCATGGGCGAGATCTCCGGCTCCGCCGGTTTGGCGGCGGGCACCGGTTCTTCGCTGGTCACCGGGGCAGGCGACGGCGACGGCTCAGCCGGCGCAGGTTCCGCTGGCGCAGGCGTCACCGGCGGCTGTTGTTCGGCTTGCGCTGCCTGTTCCGCACGCTTTTCTTCCGGCAGATAAGAGCGTTCCTCGCGGCGACGAAGAACCACGACCGGCTTTTTGACTTCCGGTTCGGGTTCAGGCGGCATCTCCTTCTTACGGGAAGATGCCTGCGGTTTCGCTTCCGAAGGCGATTTCGGCGTTTTCGCTTGCTTCGTTTCAGCAGGCTTCTCGGCCTCCCGAGAAGGCTTCTTCTCCGCGGTCTTTTTCGCGGTGCCTTTCGTCGCCTTCGCCGCCTTCGTCTCCGCGGGCTTCTCGACCTCATTCTCCGGTTTCGCGGCCTTCGCTTTTCCGGTCTTCTTGGTCTCTTTTTCCTTTTCCGGTTTCACCGTCTCTTTCTTCGCCTTTCCCGAGGATTCTTTCTTGACCCCCGTCTTCGGCGTGGTCTCCTCACCGGTTTTTTTGCTGCTACCCATTCAGGACTCCTGAGCAAAAAGGTTGGCTATCGATGCATAGTATATGATGCGTTCCGTGAGCGGCGATACGGCGAGAGCGGCCACCCCGAGCGGGCGAAGGCCGAGGGCCATCCCCAGACGCTCCTGAGTTCCCCAGCGAATGACCGCGGTAGACTCAGGAAGACCGCGCGTCACCTCGGTCACCGTTCGTTCCGCCGTATCAGTAGTGACAACCAGCGCGGCAGGAGAAGCGACGGCACGAACGGCGTTTTGCCCCGGCGTGAGGACACCGCTCTTGCGCGCCAAAGAAAGAAAGTGAAGCAATGACTCCTCGGCACGATCCCGCACCCACGCGGCCAGCTCTTCCCGGGGTACGGCGAAGTCAGGCGCCCCTTTGAAAAAAGACTCCGGAAAACGTTTGAGCCGAGAGAACCGCTCGATGCACGACGGCGTCGGACAGGCATAGATCGCCCGTCCCGGTAAAACGCCGCGCCAGTCGGGCGTGACCCGTCCATCGGCAATCACAAACCGCACGAGGTTCTCCCTGCGCCGTTCCGTCCCGCAGGAAAGACAAGTACGGATGCTACTTCTCCTCTCCGCCGCTTCCGCCATCGTTCGGCGCCTCTATCTTGCTGAAGTCGAACAGCGTATCGGCATCGGGCACACCGGTGCGGCGTGCAATCGTCTTGCCATTGAGTTCGTCTATGTACATCTGGAGACCGTAGCGTATCTGCCGCGCTCGACGCAGACTGAGCTCTGCGTTCTTCGCGAACGACTCGGTATCGGCCTCGCTCTGGATATCGGCGAGCGTGTGATAACCGCGCTCGGCGAGATACGCCGCCATCTCCTCGTTCACCCCCTTGATCGTGGTGACCGGCACATTGAGCTTTTCCTCGAGTTCTTTGTCTATCTCGATGGTGCCCATCCCCTTTTCGAGCATCTCTTTCGCCTGCGCGATGATGCTCTGCGCCCGCTCAGCGGTGACATTCGGTATCTCGGCAAGCGCCGCCGGATCGGCATGAACGATGTCCTCGAGCGTCGTATAGCCGAGTTTGATGAACGAGTCGGCCATCGATTCGTCCACTCCCTCGATGAACAGAAGACGGCGACGTGCCTCTTCGAGCATCATCTGCATCTGGCTCTCGCTCTGGATATCGATGCTCCATCCGGTAAGCTGGCTGGCGAGCCGCACATTCTCACCGCCGCGGCCGATCGCGATGGAGAGCTGATCATCGGAGACGATGACATCCATCGAGTGCTCCTCCTCGTCTATGATGATCTGCGTCACCTCGACGGGACTCAGCGTATTACAGATGTAGCGTACCGGATCACTGTCCCACGGCACGATGTCTATCTTCTCGCCCGAAAGTTCGTGCACGATGTTCTGGATGCGCGATCCCTTGAGCCCGACACACGCGCCGACCGGGTCCACATCGTGGTCTATCGAGCGGACCGCTATCTTCGATCGATGTCCCGGATCGCGCGCAACGCCCTCTATCTTCACGATGCCCTCGGCGATCTCGGGCACCTCTATCTCGAACAGTTTGACGAGGAAAAGCGTATTGACGCGACTGAGGATTATGTTGCACCCCTGCGTCGTCTTCACGACATCGTGGATAAGCGCCTTGATGCGCTCGTTGACCTTGAACTTGTCGGTCGGTATCTGCTGGTTGAAGGGCAGGAACGCCTCGGCCTTGCCGATGTCCACCACCAACCCGCCGCGCTCGTACCGGCGCACCGTACCGGTCACGATCTCGTTCTTGCGGTCCTTGAACTCCTCGAAGATGATGTCGCCTTCGACCGTCTTTATCTTCTGGACGAGCACCTGTTTGGCGACCTGCGCCGCGATGCGGCCGAGTTCCGAGGGCTCCATCTTGATGCCGAGCGTGTCGCCCGGCTGGGCATCGGGATTGAGCTCGCGTGCCGCCTCGAGCGATATCTCGAAGTCTTCGTCGCGCACCGTCTCGACGACCTCGCGGAAGTAAAAGGCCTGCAGTTCACCGGTCGCATCGTCGTAAATGATGTCTATGTCGGCATCGGCACCCAACTTTTTCTGAACCGCCTTGTAGAAGGCATCCTTGACGATGTCGATCATCGTCGCCCGGTCAATGCCTTTCATCTTCACGAGTTGGTCAATGAGTTCCTTGAGATTGAAATCCATCACCGCTCTCCTTCCCAAATCAGGTTGATACGCTTAACCCACCCTCGTGCGATCGTTACGACCGCGCCTTCCTCCGTCCGCACCGAAAACGATCCGCCCTCACCGTCGACCATCTCGAGCCGGCCGGTCACCTTGCGGCGTCCCTCGATCTTTTCGGCGAGGGCGACCTGTACTCGTTTTCCGACGAATCGCGGCAGTTCCTCCCACCGGCGAACGGGACGGTCGAGCCCCGGAGAACTTATCTCGAGATGGTAGCGGAAATCGAATCCCTCTTGCGTGTCGAGAAACGCAGAGACAATCGGCGAAAGTGCGGCGCAATCGTCTACTGTCACCGCCGTTCCATCGCGGCGGTCCACATAGATGCGAAGCACATCGCCGGCGCGATGCGGCAGTTCCACCTCGATGATCGTAAGCCCTTTCGCCGCAGCGACCGGTTCGAGTTTTTCGACGAGCGCCCGTTCGCGCGCTCCCCACATGACGATCTCCCTCATAAAAAAAACGGCGGGACCGTCATCCCGCTCGCTCTATACCGAGGATCAGGCACAATGAACCGTTCATCCGCGGCGTTTCTTACCATGAAACGAAGGAAAAGCAAGGATTTTCTTTTCCTCAATAAATTGACTTCGCCTCATCGCCACGCTACTATGATGCAACCGTAAAAAACGGGGTTGCGATGGCCGTTTCCCAATGAATATCAACATCTTCAAGCCATTCTTCGAGGCTGTCGGGGTCCCCTACATCGGGCCTTATTTTACCATCCTCCTCTTTTGCTTCGTGCTCGCCTTTCCGCTTACGGCCTTCCTCGCACCGCGTTTCTCTCTGAAAAGTTACCGCCTCCTCGTCATGACCGCGGTGGCCATAGCCGCGAGTCTCTTCGGGTCGAAACTCTTCCACCTCCTGTTCGACGAACAGTGGAACCGCTACACCCAGATTCTTCACGAGCAAGGACTCCTTGCATTCATCGTCACCGCATTCGATCCGGTAAGCGCTGGCCATGTCTTCTACGGCGGCCTCGCCGCGGCCTACGGCGCATCGTATGTCCTCGTGCGGCATCTGTGGAGGGAACCGACGGGACGCTATGCCGATGTGGCCGCATTTCCCATCGCGCTCGGGTTGGCACTCGCACGGATCGGCTGTTTCCTTGCGGGATGCTGTTTCGGCAGACCGACTCCTATCCTCGGCGTATCGTTCCCCCCCTTTTCGCCTGCCGCAAACGAACTCTACCTCCAAGGCATCGTAGATTCCTATTTGGAACCGACCCCGCCGCTCGTACCGACCCAACTCCTCGAATCGGCCGTAGCCTTCGCCATTTTCTTCTATCTGATCGCCAACCTGCGCCACATACCTGAACGGAAACCCGGCTTCTTCATGATGACGCTCCTTTTCTGGTATGCCATCGCTCGTTTCTTCCTCGAATTCTTTCGTGCCGATCTCCGAGGCAGTGTTCTCTGGCTCTCGACAAGCCAATGGATATCGCTTCTTATCCTCCTCGCCCTCTGGCGTATCCAGAAACGAACGAACCCGGCCAAAAAAGTTGGTTCGGCAACATCGGTCTGTCTCGCTCTACTCTTCTTTTCTGCCCCGCTCCTCGCGCTTCCTCCCGACAAACCGCTCCGCCACCTTGTTACTCAACGGTGGAGCGCCGCCGAGGGGCTTCCCCATCTTTCGATAGCGGCAATCGCTCAAACCCCCGACCATCTCATGTGGCTTGCGACACCGAACGGGATCGTCCGATTCGACGGCGGTACCTTCTTCACTTTTGGAGAATCGCACATACGTGGCCTTGCCGATCCCCGCATCACCGCCCTTGTGGTCGCTCGAAACGGTGCCCTTTGGGCCGGGACGGAGGGAGGCGATATTCTCCGGTACCACCGTGACGACGGCCTTACCCTCTTCAACCGATTCCGTTCCCTCGATCTCCCGGCCACCGCCATCACCGGTCTCGTGGCTACTCCCGACGCCGTGTATGCGGCGACTGCCGGCGGTGTCGTCCGTATGACCGACAAGAAGTGGGAGAAGATAAAGACACACGACGGCGCGGCTCCTCTCATCGCCGCTCCGCCGAACAAGGACATGCTGATCGCACTCTCCGGCCCCGATCTGGTCATTTTCGAGGGAGATCGCACTGAACGCATCACTCTTTCGCGGCTCGCCGGACGCACGGTAACCGCCGTCTCCTTCGACGATCGAGGCCGTCTCTGGATAGGTACCGATCAAGGAGAGATCGTCCGTCTCGAACACCTCGCCGACGCATCGGGGAACACGCTACGCGCTCCCGACGGCGCAACGATCACCGCTTTCGCCCCCGAGGGAGAAACGATGTGGGTTGGGACACGCGGCAAAGGACTTCTTCGCATCGCTCACGGCGATAAAACGAACGCTTTCAGCGAGAAAGATGGGCTTGCCGGAGCGAGCGTCCGCGCACTTTTCTGTGACGGCGAAGCGCTTTGGGTTGCCGCCGAGAGCGGGCTCCAACGGTTCAGCGATGGTCCTGCGATAACGATCACCACTCAAGACGGTCTTTCGAGCAGTCTCGTTTACGGCCTCGCGCAGGCGTCCGACGGTACCCTCTGGGTCGGCACCCGCGGGGGCGGTCTCAACCGGATACGAAATGGTGAGGTGACCGTCTACACCACGAAGAACGGCCTTCCGAGCGACTTTATCGGCGGACTCTTCCTCGATGAGGACGGCACCTTGTGGAGCGGCACGAGCGGAGGCCTCGTTTCTTTGCGTCCCTCCGGCACAATGACGACCTATACCGACCGCGACGGACTCTCCCATCCCATCGTCAGCGCCATCCTCCGCGATCGGCACCGAAACCTCTGGGTCGGAACCATCGCCGGCGACATGCATCTGTTCACGCCGAACGCCGGACACCGGCCGTTCCGTGTTTTCATGCTCGATCGGATAGCCACCAACCGCCAGATCCACCAGATATTCGAGGACCGCTCTGGACGGCTCTGGGTCGCCGGACAGTTTGGCCTCGCCCTCTTCAACCAAGGATATGTGAAATTCTGGGGAACCGACGAGGGGCTCCCCAACCCAGTTATTCTCACTGTGGCCGAAGATCGAGATCTCAACATCTGGGCAGGTGTATATCATAGCGGCATCGTTCTCTTACGCGACGGCCATATCCGCATCTTCTCCCCTCGACGCGGCCTCCCCGCATCCGATATCTTCGCCATTCTGTTCGACGACGAGCGGGATCGCATGTGGCTCGCAAGCGATAACGGCATATTCCACCTTTCCCGGATGGCTCTCCTCGAACATCTGGAGAAGGAGAGACCGGCACCGGTCGTCTCCTTCATCGGCCCTGCCGAAGGAGCCACGGCGAGCGAATGCAGCGGCGGTGTTCATCCGACGGCGATCAAAGGAAAAGACGGGAAATTCTACTTTTCGACGCTCGGCGGGATCGTCGTTGTGGATCCCGCGGCCGTCGGAGACCGTCCCTCTCTGCCGCTCGCCTACATCGCGCACATCGACGCCGGATCGGGCCCGATACTCCCCTCTCGGGAGATACGGCTTCCCGCCGATCGCCGAGATCTTACCTTCGAATTCGGCACCATTGGATTCGAACACCGGAGAAAGCCGATCTTCCGCTACCGTCTTGACGGAAAAGATGCCGCGTGGCGGGAAACCGAAGAACGGCGTATCCGTTATGACGATCTCACGCCGGGGACCTATCATTTCATCGTACAAACGAGTCTTGATCGTCGGAACTACGGCGCCGCCGATGAGATAATACTCGTCATCGGCGATGACCGTCGTCCAATCTACTGGACACTTGGCGTCGGGACGCTTATGCTGCTGGTATCGTCATTTCTTTTCGTTCTCTTCAGGGCACGCCGCCGCCGCATCGAGACACCCGCCCTTTCGACTCCGACATCTGAACCCCCTCTGAGCCCTCCTCCCGCCGCCGCCATTTCCGAGAATCGAACCTCCGACACGACCCCGGTTCCCGAAAAACAACGCTACGAAAAAAGCCGCCTCGACGACGAAACGGCAAGTAATCTCCTCGCCCTTCTTCTTGATAAGATGGAGAACGAGAAACTCTACAAGGACCCCGACATCACCCTTCCCACCCTCGCTGAGCGAATCGGGATGTCACACCACATCCTCTCCCAGATCATCAACGACCGTTTAGGCAAGAATTTCAACACCTTCATCAACGAATACCGCGTCGCTGAGGTCTGCCGGATGCTCGAGAATCCCGAGAATCGTGACAAACTACTTGCAATTGCTTATGATTCTGGATTCCGCTCAAAAAGCACCTTCAACGCCTTTTTTAAGAAGTGCACCGGAAAGACCCCTTCGGAGTATCGAAAGAGCCTCGATGGCGGCGAAGTGCCAGACCATGGAGAAATGCAAGACTAATCAAATGCTTGCATGTCCAAAAAGATAACCTTGGACATTTATGCCTCTATTATGTGGTTTAGATTTATAGGCCGATACGACATTCTGTAGGATATAGAGCTCAATGAAAAGTGTGACGAGGGAGGTTTTTGTGACGACACGGCGCGGATTCACCATCATCGAACTCATGGTAGTACTTGCCCTTATTGGGCTGGTATCCTACCTTTCGATCCCTCGGGTCGAAGAGTGGATCGCCCGACAACAGGCCCGCCAGTTCATCTCCCAGTTCATCAGCGATTTCTCGAAAGCGGTTTCCATTTCGCGGGTCAATCAGAATGTGACCGGGGAATTCTCGATTGGTGCCGTCATTACCCGCGCCGCGATCTATGTGAATTTCAACGATCCGCGTCGCTATGCCGTGCTCACGCGTACTGAGGCAGGATCGTCCCCGGTGAACTGGAGCCCTGCCACCGACAATGTCCTCAAGGAGGTGATCCTGCCCGGGAGACTGCAGATATACGATGTCAACCATGTCAACTCGGGAACTGCGGTGCTTCAATTCACCCCCTCCGGGCAAGTGCGCAATGTCGTGGGGAACCCCATTGCCCCCTTCCAAGAGAACTGCGGCTCTCAAGCATCGAACAAACTCTACCACGCCCAAGTGGTCCTCCGCGCCAATCTCTACTTTTCCCAGCCACTCTTCTATCGCATCGAGGTGAATACGCTCGGCGAATATCGGGTATGCATGAGTCTCGGGAACAACACTTTCACCGAAACCGGTGATGTGGAGGTAATGAGTTTATGAGAAGAGAATCACTGAAAACAGGTTTTACCTTTCTCGAAGTTCTCTTTTCGATACTCGTTTTCAGCATCGGGATGCTTGCCTACTTCAACTATCAGGGAAAAGCCTCGGCGATGCTCTTCGAGGCCGAATCTGCCGACATAGCCGCTCGCCTAGCCGTTGAGATACCTGAAGAAATCAACAGTCTCACCGAAGACGAGTTCCGAAGCATCGTCGAGGCGGCCGGTACTCTTCCCACCGACTGGATGCCCGACAGTGACTTCAAAGCGCTTTCCGACTTTCTCCAGTTTCGCCCCGGGCCACTGTTCGATTCTTTCGGGAACCCCTCCAGCAGCGGTTATTTTGAACGACAGGTACGCATCACATCGTTTAACGCTCTGACGGGAAGCGACTATCCCGATCTCGATCCGCATGGATCCCTACGGGTGGTCGAGGTGTGGGTGCGCTGGCCCACCCGTGCCAACACTACGGGTCAGTGCAATGGGGGAATCGACGACACCGCCTGCCACCATGTCGTGACGCGTGCGATAAAGGCCATTTACTACTACTAGGGGAAAAACGCTATGGACCGACGGAAAGGACCCCAAGGATTCACCTTGATCGAATTGATGATCGCCATCGGTCTCACCCTTTTCGTCGTCGGCACCTATCTCCGTTTTTTCGGCCACACCGCCCGATACGAGGCGAATAATACCCTCAAAACGGCCGCCATGTTGAAGGGAGAGTATATTGCCGACACTCTCGAGAATGCGATTCGCCTGATCGGATTGAGCAACACCAGCCTCGACTTTCGTACAGGGGCCATCATTGCCTCGGCTAATGGTGCCGCCGTCTCGGTTACCAACGGTGGATACCTGACCGACATCGTTTACTTCACTTTCATTTCACCTTGGGGAGGGCCTGTCACCTCCACCAAAGGAACCCCTCTCGGAGTCGCTCCTAATTGCACGCTTTTTCCCTCCAATCTCAATTCGATCCTTTCCGGGAATCAGTCTTTCAACATCATCACTAGGGATGGTAAATATGTGGCGACCGCGTCGATCGACCCAGACGATCAGGGTCAGATCCCCTTTCTCTCTCTCACTCCTTCCGTGAGCGGTTCATGTGCCAGTCTGTTCCCTGCCGAAGGGACCATTATTACCGGTCCCAATCGCCAATATAGTCTTACTTACCTCAATGGCATGATCTCCTTATCCTATACGATCCCTCCCGACACGACGACTTTCTCCGTATTTTCGTACCCTCAAGAAGAGATCCCTTTCTTTACCTTGCAGTTTCTCACTGAGACGGTGGCCTTGAACGGCACGATAACCCGTGCTTGGACCAACGAGGTCAGCGATTGTTCGTGGGGAACCTACCCTGCCGATCCCCCTTACCCCGTTTGTTCGACGATAAAAGCCATTCGTTTCGGCTTCGTCGTCACGGCAAGAAGCGATCGTGTGGAATCAACCGGAACGAACGCTTTTAGCTATTGTTTCTTCCAAGACAGCACCGGCAACGATGTGTGCTACTCGGCCGCCCCCAATACCGGCAAGCGATACGCCGCCTTCTCACGGGTCGTCCACCTGCGGAACTACGACTATCTGAAACAACATCTCTTGGAGTGACGCCATGTTGAGGGAACGCCGCCATATCCACTATGTTTTTAAGGATCTCCTTTGGCGTCGACAGGGCATCGCGGTCTTCATGGCGGCACTCATCCTTCTTTCAGTGAGCATCCTAGCCCTCTCGACGATGACCCGCATCTCGGAGACGAGCCAACGGGCAGGGCAGGCACTCGCGGCACGCAAACTGGCACTCATCGCGGACGCCGGCGTCCGCGTTGCACTGGCCGATATCACAGATCAATTTTTCGCGGCGCCCGGATCTCCCGACACCATCTTTGTGAACGCGACAAACTCCTCCGGCGATCCGACACCCCGACTCTTGGTGGACCGCTCCAACGGTACTCCCGGGGTTCCTCTCTTCGGGTACCGCGCAAAGGCGAGCATCCTACTCATCGGCGACGGAACCACGGTACTCCCCGGGTCGGAGTTCCCGGTCTCCGCCAACTATACCTGTTATCATGTAACGGTCGATGTGACCGATATTCTTGCCATGGGAAGCACTGTGGACAGCAACGCCGGATCGCCGACCGGATACAGTGGTTACTATTACGGTGCGATGAAAAGCGTCGGGCTGACCACCTGCCTGAAGAAAAGGAATAATTGAGACAGGGAGATATGGTGATGAGAACGAAACTCCTACCGATCTTCGCGACTGCGGTTGCATTGCTTGCTCCGCTCGCATCTCGTGCATCTTCTCCGGGAGAAAGCCTCAAGGACGATGTCTTCGCCATGATCGCCACCTCTCAGGTCTTGAACACCATTCTCGTGCTCGACACCTCCGAACAGATGAACGCCTTCGCCTATAGCGGCTACATAGAGACCTGTGCCGATGCCAAATCGAAGATAAACAAATCCATTTCCCTCTGCAAACAGGCTCTCGCTGACTGTCAGGAAACCAATGCCAATCTCATGTGCGGCGCAAGCATAGACTGCTCCGACGCCCAAGAAAAGTGTGGTGATTCCCCTCCCGGCTCGCTCCTCGTGGCACGCGATGAACTCTATGCCTTCTGCGCCAATGTCGAAGATCCCAACCGTTATGCCGAACCGGGTTATCTCGAAACCGACGATGGGTGCGATCCCGTTAACGAGCCCAACAGCAAGGCATGCCGTTTCATCGGTCCATGGAACCCGGCACGAAACAACTATTCCTACGATCTCTGTTTCTACGATTGGTCTACCGATACCGGCGCCGACATTCCCGATACCAGCGACTATTCCTATTCGCAATATCCCAATTCTCCTCAGACGGTCGACCCGATATCGGGCGAGATCGGCGGTCCCGACCGGCGCGACTGGCGGTGCCTTTCGGACAACGCCGCCGAGATGGTCACCCGTTCGGGGCTCTGGCTCAACTGGAAGTTCGCCACCTCGCTCGACGCGATGAAGATAATCCTCACCGACGACCACCGGTTCTCCTACGCACCACGGCGTCGGAGCGCCGACAGCTACGTCTGCAAGACGCGCCAGTGGAAGGCGACCGACGGCGCCGGTCAGTGTTGGGAAGGGTTCGACCCTTCGGACAACGCGGCAACCACCGCTGTGCGCGACATGGTCAAGGCAAACTGGCAGTCGGTCATCATAGACGACGACAACGGCAACGACCTCGCCACCTGCACTGACACGACCAATCCCAACTATTTTAAGGCGGCGTCTCCCGAAGCCGATTCGTCGACATGGTTGGGAAGCGATACGGTGGGGTGCACCCAGTGCTTCGATAAGAGCGGCGGATCGGTCAGTTGCGATTCGCAGGTCGAATACCCCCATGAGAACGATCCTACCGTTCCTCCGACCTTTTCGCTGGAAGCAAGCAATCTGCGGAGCTCCTGCCGCGTTTTCCACTGCTCGAATCCTCTGTGCCGCGACGAAACAGCCTGTCTTGACGACGGGACTCCTTGCCCCCTTGGCTACTACAGCGAGTGGGACCAAGATCCCGATCACTGTTGCGACCCCATCGGCGACCCCGATAGCTGCGACCCCGCCACCGAGTTCTGCTGTGTAGAAACGGGCTCCGGAAGTTCTTCGTTCATGCCGGGTCCCGGGGCTACCGTCTATGCCGAAGCGGAAGCTGACCTCGATATGGCGCCGCTCGACACGGGGAAAGGACAGTTTTACGCGCTTGTGGAACTTTCCGCCGACTCCTCGTGGACGATCACGGTGCTGGGAGACCCCGACCGGCTAGGTTCCACCCGGATAGAGTTCTTCTCAGGATGTCAAGGAACGGCAGCTCTCGACAAGTTCTGGGAAGAACCACACACCGCCGCCGAACGCCCCTACAATACCTCGCGGACCGAATTCCTTCCCTATCCGATAGGACTTTCGGGGTGCGACACGACCGGCTACAAGATACGGGTTCGTATACGACTCACCCATAAAAACGATGCCGATGGGCTCGCCAAGGCGCGTTTCGATTTTAACATAAAGGTGAACTATCGCATCGTGGAACCGTCGAAACTGAAGGTCTTCCAGCCTATCATGCCGGTCTTCGAGGGCTTTTCGTGGGAACCGGTCATCGGAACGACGCCACCCCAAATAGTCAAGGAATACGAGTGCAAGAACATCTTCTACCGCATGCGCTCCAAGGTGGTCGGCGGTAGCGGAGGAGCCTGCGATGCCCCCACCTGCGATGTCGCAGGCGGATGTTCTTCCTATCCGACTTGCCTCGCGGCCGGTAACTGTGCGCTTCCCTACCCCGGATGCACCGCCAAAGAAACCATCGCAATAGGAAAGGACCAGTGGGGAAGCGTGACCAAATCGCTCTGCACATGGCTCTGCCCCGACGCACCGCAATACGAAGATGTCTGGAAGTGCATGAGTTACTTCGAGATGAAGGACAACGACCCGGCCCCCAACAACAACGCCACGCCGGGCGATGCCAACATCCACTGCCGTCCCGGTGTCGATTCGGTGTACGAATGCTGCAGAACCGTCAACCAATACGCCAGCTGGTACCAATCGCTCATGACCTTCGACACCAACTACTACCAAGACCTCCTCAACCCATCAAGCAACGGCAACTTCAAATGCGGCATGGAACATTTCCAAGAGGGTATCGCAAACAACGAGCGGCGGCGCACATCGGCGGTTCACATCGAGATAACCAAGGGACACATCAACGAGGTGGCAGGCGGCGGCTCTTACCTCATGAAGTCGGTCCTTGAAGCGGGAGACACCTTCTTCGAGGGAGCGCCGACCCCTTATGCCGGTACCAATAAGTGGTATAGTGCTTACACCTTGCCCAACTTCAGCAACTCGGCAATCGCGTCCTCCTTCATCTCCGCCTTCCGCACCGGCGAGAATGGAGCGCGCGAAACCGCCTGCATCTACAACATCGTACAGGACCTCTACGGCGAAGACTGCGACACCTGCGGCATGGGCTGCTGCATGATGGACATGGGCGACATCAACTACTGCGATTATCCCAGTTTCTGGATACGGGTCGCGAAGACCGAAGGAGGTAACCTTATCCTCGACCACACCTCGCTCGTCGGAACCCAACTCGAACAGTTCAGATCGCAGATACGGAGCCTTCGCGGCGTCGGCGGCGCAGCGCTCGGCGAGACGCTCTACGATGTGTGGCGTTATCTCGGTGGATTCCGCCCCGCCTACACCGACTATACCGAGAAGGGCATCATCAACTACACCTCGCCGGTTCAGGGAAATCCCCAGTGCTTCGTCAACCACGCCCTCGTGATATCGGGCGGCCAGCCCAACTTCGATTCGAACACGACAATGGATCAACAGGCGGCCGCCAACTTCGGCGACCTCTCGTCACCGCCATCGACGCCGACACCCTATCCTCCCTATGTATGGGAAACCAAAATATGGACCGATTCAGAGGGGCATACGCAAGCGGAGCCGCTTTCGACCACCGCTTCGGGCAGCGACCCGGCGTTCAAGGACCATCCTTACTATGTCGAGAACTGGTACAAGACCTCTCTTCCCGAGGTCGCTGCTTTCGCGCACAATGAAGATGCCTTCCATTCCAACGCCGCATGCCGCGCGAGCGACCCGACGACTTACCGTTTCGGCCTCTACACCGATCCCTGTCTGAAGGCAACCGACACCTCGGGCAACACCGTTCTCGATCGAATAGATACCGTCGGCATCGGCGGGTGGGCACTCGCGCCGCTCTATGCCGCCTTCAACGGCAATTCGGGCTACCTCGACGCCGATGCGACCATGCGGACCGCGGCGACGAACGGCGGCGGTCAATACTATGGCCTTACCGCCGAAGCGAGCCCCAATCCAGCGGACGGCACCTTCGTGAATCTAGCGCAGCTCTTCAATTCGTTCGCGCAGACCTACGAGGGAACGCGCGCCGTCGGCAAGCCGCACTGGTCATCCTCGCCGATAAACCCCCTTGGCCCCTATCAATCGGCCATGAACAATGTCATCTTCATGTCGAGCATCGTCCCCGTGACGCAGAAGGCAAGCCGTTTCTGGTTCGGCAATCTCAAGAAGTACTATCTCTGGGGCGAACCGGGGAAAGAGTGCGTACTTACCGAAGACCTCGCTCCGGGCGGTGGTGGCGATACCTGTGTCATCAAGAAGTTCAAGAACGACGACCTGCTTGACGACTGCCTCAACACTACCAACAATGCGGTAAGCGGCGACAATACCTATAGCGTCACCGAATTCAACAAGGTCCTCTCGGGCGGTGCGGCGGCGAATCTCGCGCTTCAGCTGCAAACATGCGGCGGCTCACCTTGCTACCGAAACAACACGGGACGAACCATCTACTATGATAAGGGAGGCACCCTCCGCAACCTTCGGACCGACGGCGACGCCCAACCGCTTCTCCTTCGCAGCGATTTCAAGGTCTCTGCCGAAGCCGATGTCATCGCGATACTCGACTATGTCCACGGCTACGACTCGCAGGACCACGACGACGACAAGAACTACACCGAGCGGAGAACCGATCTCGATCCACTCGTCATGGTCGATCCTTTCCCCACAACGCCCTCCAACCCACCGGATACGGTCACCATCCCCTACAGCATCCTCGGTGCCGCGTTCCACTCCAAACCGATCGGGGTCTACTACGGCGCCTATACGGGGACCGATAAAGTCACGGGTCTTCGCATCTTCATGGCGGCGAACGACGGACTCCTCCACTCCTTCGATGGCGGTGAACGCGATGAAAATGGAGTCTGCTGTCTCCAACACGACGAGGATGGTACCTGCACCAATGTCTGGTCCGGCGGTTGTAAAGAACAATGGGCATACATGCCCTCGGTCATCATGCCGGAACTCCGGTTCATCCGACAGGGCATCGATACGGTGATGTTCAACTCGACGCTCGACGGTCCCCTTTCATTGTTCCATATAGACAACGGGTCTTGCACGGAATCCGGCGCCACCATAGAACCGAACGACGGCGCCATTAACTGCGGAGAAACCGCTTACTTGATACTCGGCTACCGGCGCGGCATCCCTCTGGAAGACTCCGAGACCGGCACCACGCAGAGCTCCTACTACACCATCATAGATATCTCCACCAAAGACTCTCCCGCTTTCGTGCAGCATATCCAGCTGTCCGGGCAATCATGGTCAAAGCCGACCGTGTTCAAGATAGGCGGGACCTTCTACCTCGCTTTCGGCGGCGGTTATGACCCCTGTTTCGACGCCGATGTCCCATCCTGCACCACTCCAACGAAGGGAGCCAAGGTGCACATCTGGCGTTATGACAGCAGTTCCGGCAAATTCGTCGAGGAGTTCACCGCCTGCCCAACCGGTGACACCGACACTGCTTGCGATGCCTTTAACGACTGGCTTGTCGCTTCGATAGCCGCCGAGGCGGTTGCGGTCAACACACGCGGTCCCATGATAGCGAAGGACGGCACAGGCGACACCGAGATGATCTACTTCCTCGATGTCACTGGTACGCTCTTCCGCGTCACCAAAGAAACCAGCGGTTGGGCGTTCGCCCGTCTCATGATGATGCGCGACAATCCCACCCCCTTCAATTTCACCAATGGGATACGATCCTATTATTCATTCCTCACCTCCCCCCCATATGAACAGTACAACTTCGTCCAATTCGATGCCAATAGCGATGGCGACATCTCGACGCAGGAGGATGTCCGGATCGTTCCGGTACCCATCGTAACCGGACACATCGTGAATCCCAAAGAAACCGGCGTTCAGTATGAAATCGTCGTCTTTTACGACCGCCGCCCCAACTATGCGGCCGGCTTCACCAGCATCCCCTCGGCCCCGCCTCTGCAGCCAGCCAAGTATACAACCTCCTCTTCCGATTTCCTCGATCTCACCTACGCTATTACCAACGATGCCATCGTACACTCCTACACTCATGGAGGGAATGGCTACAATCACCTCTATCTCGGATATTACATTTCGTTCCGGCCGAATTCCTTCACGACGACTGGGTGGACCGCATCGGGAGATGTACAACAGAGTTTCACCGTAGCAGGAGAAAAAGGGTTCGCATCGCCGATCGCCTATGCCAACTGGGATTACGAATTCGCAGCCCTCTTTGCCACCACTTACGCGCCGGACAACTCGGTCGGATCCTGTTCCAATGCCGGGGTCTCCTTCGTTTACTGCCGCTCTCTCCCCACCGGAGACGAGATAACCGACATCCGCTACCAGCAATGTTCCGAGTGCGATGTCATCACTCTCGGCGAAGGAATGGCCGCGGCACCAAGCGTAATGAAAGGATCTCGTCATGGCTGGGACGAAGTGGTCGGTGTTTCGTTCGGGTCCAATGTCGGCGTCTTTTCCGAAGAGTTGGCGCCGCCGCCGAAGACGATCCGCATATTGAAATGGTATGAAATATATTAAGGAGAAGGAAGTGATGAAACAGCTGGTACGCAATCTTTGCGCGACGCTTGTCCTCACGACATTCCTTTCTTTTCCGCTCGCGGCGGCGGAAGAAAAGGAAACCCCGGTGCGCGACTCGCTCGCCTTCTTCCCCGCCATCGTCATCGTGGGACAAGTGGTTGGCGTAACCCCCTTCTCGGTGACGATACAGAATACCCGCTATCCGACGACGCTCACCCCCGAGAATCTCCAGAAACTGCTCACCCGCCTCGCGAACTCGAAGGACGACGCCGAAAGCGCTTTTCACAAGACGCTTCGCACCATCGCCATCACTCCTGACCACCACATGCAAATGGTCTTTTATTTCGACACGGTGAATCAAGTATTCCATGACGAAATAAACACCTACCAGCAATTTCTACCCCTTTTCTATCTTTTCAAGAGCAACATCAAACAGATGCAGGAAAGTTCGAAGGATCTCTTCGAGAAGTTCGCGAAACGGCCGGTCGAATCCTACCTTTCCATCCCCTTCGTAAAGAAGATCATGACCAATGCATGGTTCGCCGCGGTGTTCCGCATACATCCAGAAACAAAGAAAATCATCTATCAACATTCCCGCTTCTACGAGAACTACGAGGAACTCGAGGAGGACGATTACGCCAAAGCGCATCTCATCTCCCAGATAGTCGAGCGGGGACTCACCACAACACTTACCGTGGCTGTGGTACAAGGGCACGAATCGGAGTGGGCAAAAGAAGATGTTCATCAGAAATACAAAGAAGGAGGGGCCGGAGGATGGAAGCGCGGGTCGACTTCCGGCCAGATCAAGGAGGGCAAATAGTCATGATGTTCCGTACCGCCGGATACACGATCCTCGAACTGCTCGTCGTCGTCGCGATCATCGCCATCATTGCGGCGGTCGCGATACCTTCCTACGACGCCTATGCGCGCAAGGGGCGTCAAGAGGAGCTCAAAGCAAAGATCCTCGACATCGCGGCGGCACAGGAACGTCACTTCGCGGCGCGCGGCAGATACACCGTCAATCTCCCCGATCTAGTTCCCTTCGGGCTTCCCACCGGCGGACAGCAGACAGACACCGGATGGAAGATAGGCGACCATCAGTTCCTCACCGGCGTCATTATCAAGCAGGAATCGGGACAAGGCTTTTGGGTACTGGGAAAGAGCGACATCGATCGAATAGAGGAGGCCTTGGGAGACTGCTGGGTATACTTCAGCCGTGGCGTTAAACGGCCGACCGGAGCGAACGACGACCTCACTTGGATCTATGACGACGCCGGCGACCGGGCAAAGTTCGTGGTGACTGGGTTCGTCCCGAGTGAGAAGTGCCTCATGCAATCAGAGTAAGGAGGATAGTAATGTCAAGAAACAGAGCGAATATCGTCGCTGGATTCACCTTGATAGAAGTGCTCATCGTGATACTCATCATCGCCGTACTCGCGGCGATCGCGATACCGATGTACGCCGATTATTCGCGCAAGACCAAGGCGGCCGAAGCATGGGAGGAACTTACCCACATCGCCGCTCTACAGGAACAGATATTCACTGACCTGCGCCACTACGACATCACCGGCGCGATACTCCCCTCCTATGGCGCCTCCCTGCAAGGGAAATACTTTGGCATCACAATAACCAACACCAATACTTGGACCGCCGCCGCCGCCGTTTGCTTCGATGGACGGAAACCCTGCGTGTGGGACGGCGACTACGATTATGTCTTCACCATCAACAAGGACGGCGAAAAGGCAAGCAAGCCGGCCGGCGGCGCCCCAAAACCGGGGTGGTCCTTATGAGCATACCGATTGAAAAGAAGATGAGTATAAGTAAAATAATGTGGTCATCCGATGAATGGAGGGATGCCATGAAAGCGCTCTGGAGAACATGCTTCCTCGCGGTCTTGTTCCTTGCCGCGTGCAGCAGCGGGACCAAAGTCCCCGAAGACTCGCACGATACCGACGAGGCAGGAGCGACGATCACAGAGGGATCGGATGACACCACTGCTTCCGACAACGACTTCGCACAGCCTCGTATGCGTTTCAATGGCGAACAACCGTGGTTCGGGGTCCTCCCCACCGGCCAGCGGAAATGCTACGACAACGAGAAAAGAATACCCTGCCCTGAGATAGGGGATCCCTTCTTTGGGCAGGATGCCCAGTTCAACCAGTGGAAGACTCGTTCGTACACCATCAACGGTGACGGCACCGTATACGACAGCGCAACGCACATTACATGGCAAAGCAACTACGCCTCCGGCCTCACATGGAACGAAGCCTACAATTACTGCGCATCTCTTTCGCTCGCCGGGAAGACTTGGCGCCTGCCTACCCCGCATGAGCTGAAAAGCCTCATCAACTACGAGAAGCTCTCTGGAACGCCTCCCAATGAGGTCCCCGCACATCCAGCGACCGACTTTCCGGGCGACAACCTGAACGACTGGTTCTGGGCGACCCCACGCCCCTATGACCCGCTGACAGCGTGGATAATCTATTTCTATGACGGCTACATGGACTACACGAGCCGAGACAACCGCTACAGCGTACGCTGTGTAGCAACATCAGAATGAGCAGGGAGGGAGAGATACCATGAGAGGACTTATCGCTTGCTTCGCGCTTCTGGCGGTCATGACCGCAGGAAGCGTCTATGGCCAGTGCCTCAACTGCACGGCCCCCTATAGCGGCACCGTCTTCAGCAACCCTGCCGCCGACTCCTCGTGGACCCCTGTGGCCGACGATGTGAACGCCGGCCAATATCTCTTCTTCAATGTGGTCGCCGGTACCTATTACGAGTGGGCTACTTGCGGCAGTGTAGACCCCACCTTCAACCCCGAGCTGTCCCTTCTCAGAAGACCAAGCGCTCCTTATACCTACTCCTGCGATTCCGGCATCATGACCGACAGCGTCGGCGTGGCCTACAACAACTACTCGAGCGATTGCACCGATAACGCACAGAGCATGCTCATGGCGAAGATCGGCTGGTATGCTACCTTCACCGGGACCGTCGTCCTCCTCGTCAACCGCCCCAACTGTCAGACCACCAGCATCGCCCCCTCCCATGTCTCCATCAAGTGGCACACTCTCTCCACTCCGCCGGAATACTGTACTAACTGTGAGAATCAGAACCCAGCCACGGTACAAAGCAACCCTGCCGAAAAACCGAGCTGGACAACCGTAGCCACCAACATGTCGGGCGGCGACTATGCCCTTTTCAATGTGGTACAGGGAACCTACTACGAGTGGTCGACTTGCGCCGGATCCGGCTGGGACACCCAGATAACCCTGCGCCGGTTCGATTGCTTGGGAGAGGTGCTCGGCTACAACAATGACTACACGAGCGATCCATCGTGCGGCACTCGCTCACGCATCGGATGGTTTGCCGACTTCACCGGTACCATTGCGGTCATCGTGAGCCAGAACTACTGCCAAAGCAACACTGCCGCCGACATGACGCTCCAGTGGCGCAAGTTCCCCGTGACCGATCAGTGTTCGACTTGCACCACCGACGCACTCGGAAGCGAACTGAACATAGCCAACGACAATATCGCCATCGTCAAGAATGGACAGTATATCATCCTTAACAATGTCGAGGGCGGCGCGACCTATGAATTCAGTGCCTGTCACCCGACGACCGGCTTCGACACCCAATTGACCCTCCGCGGCGCACCGGGCCTTTCCAACCCGACCTGCACCTCGCCCCTTCTCGCCTACAACGATAACGGTGATGGAAAGGATTCCTACGGCGACACCTGCGGCGAACGATCGAAGATCGTGTGGACTGCCCCCGAGAACTTCAACGGCACCGACGAAAAGGTGCTCCTTGCCGTTCATGAATTCAATTGTCAGGCCGACGAAGACCAGACCGTGTGGCAACTCCGCACCAAGAAGATAAAGCGCGCTCGTTACACCGAACTGGTACTCGACGCCACGCTCCCCTTCGACATCGTGGTGAACGACAATACTACTAACCTCCTCTGGACCAAGGCTATCGCCAGCGGCCACACATGGGTCGAGGCGCTCTCTTACTGCTCTCTCCTCGACTATGCCGGTAAAGACGACTGGCGTCTTCCCACTATCAATGAACTGGTAAGCATCGTTGACTTCAACCTTGAGAACCCGGCGACCTCGATGCCCGCCATCGCCTCAGGAGCCGAGGAATGGTTCTGGTCCTCCACGACCTATCTCGGATCACCTGACCCCAATGACCGCCGGTTCGCGTGGGTCGTCAACCTACAAGACGGGCGCAACTATATGGACGCCAAAGCCGACTTCCCTCCGAACCCCCTGATACTGTATGACGCTTCAACGATCTGCGTACGCGATACCGGCCTCATCGGCGTTCACTTCGATTTCTCCAAAAACGATTTCGCCGAGAACGAACCGGTCGCCGTCACCGGTTGGACCTGCGACAAGTCGTTCTATCACCCCGACTGGCCCGAGCATCGCCTTGAACCTCTTCCTAACCTGTGGGTTTACATTACCGTAACCGACAAGACCGGCACCCATACTTGGGAAACGCCTCTCATCCTTGCGAACAAGAAACTCACCCTCGAGGGCTCGAACAACTGCGGCCCGAACGGCGACAACGGTTATGACTTCTCCTACGACCTCATGGACCCAGCAAACAAGTTCGAAGGAGAGATCGACAACATCAAGACGGTCCTCAAGAACTACATCCTGAGCAACCTCCAGAATCCGGCTCCGGGGGGGCAACCACCCGTGGCCATTCAACCCTTCACGATATCGGTATATGCTCTGCCGCTTCAGTGCGACGCCTTGGGAAATTGCGTTCCCATAACCGACAAGAACAGCCCCTTGAAACAACTGCTCTGGACCTCTCCCAAATATATCTCTCTTTTCTACGACTCGACCGACCTTTGCGGCGACGGCTACCTTCAGTCCGGCGAGATCTGCGACCCGGTGCAGAACTGTCTCTTCGCCTCTGACCAATACAACGTCGTCTGTCCCGGCCCCTTCGATCTTTACTGTGCCAACAACTGTGCTGGTCCCGCGGGAGCATGCTCATGGCACTGCTGTGGCGACAACACGGTCGACTATAGTTTCGGCGAGGTATGTGAAGAAGATGCCACCTGCGACACGATTCCCCATGATCCACCCTATTACGCTGGCGATACCGCCTACTGCAGTTCCGACTGTGCATCGTTCGACCTTGACGAGTGCAAGTGGTGCGGCGATGGACTCGTGACCAACGGCGAGAACTGTGACCCGGCGCTATCACCGATAAACTGCAACACGATCCCGCATGACCCCGCCTATTACAACACCGAAGACGCTCCCTGTAGAACCGACTGCGCTGGCTATGATACCTCGGTATGTCGCTGGTGCGGAGATGGAATAGTTTCCAACGGCGAACTGTGCGACAGCTCGCAGGATTGCAGTTTCGTTCCCCATGCGCCTCCCTACTATAGTGGTGACCTTGCCGGCTGCAACTCGACCTGTACCACGATCGACAATTCCCAGTGCAAATGGTGCGGCGATGCCCTCATTACGAATGGTGAGACCTGCGACAGCAACTCTCAATCCTGCGATCTCATCGCCCACTTCCCACCTTACTACGCCTCATCGACTGCTGCCTGTCTCAACCTTTCTTCACCGGGCGAGTGTGGCGGCTTTACCGAAACCACCTGCACCTACTGCGGCGACGGCATTCTCCAGTGGGCCGAAGGCGAGATCTGCGACAACAATACCGTCAACTGTAGCGTCATGCCGCATACCCCAGCTTACTATAACGCCGATTCGGCTCCCTGTACAAACCTCATCACAGCTGGCGACTGTTCCAGCATCAACACCACCAGCTGCAAATGGTGCGGCGACGGTCTCATAACGGCAGGGAACCTCGCCAACACGATGGGACTCGTCATGAACCTAGAGCTCGACGAAACCTCCGGTACCACCGCTACCGACTCCTCGGGCAACGGCAACCATGGAACCCTCCTGAACGACGCCGGATGGGTTATCGGCAAACACGGCAACGCGATAACCCTCGATGGTACCGACGACTTCGTGTCCGTGCCTCACTCGCCAAGCCTGAACATCGGAGGGGCAATCACGATAGAACTGTGGCTCTACAACGCTCTTTCCATTGGGCCAGCTGAAACGAGGTACATTTTCGGGAAAGGCGCTTCCACCGCCTATGCCGCTTCGTGGGATCGGGCGACCGGCGTCGTCACTTTCCGGCTCAACCTCGGCGGTGTCGCCCGCACGCTCGACTCTTCGGCAAACAAAATAGGCGTCAATCAGTGGCACCATTGGGCGTTCGTTTACGACGGCGCACACATGATGATATACCGCGACGGCCTGCTCGATACGATCGCCTCTTACAGCGGCGCACTTGGCCAGACCGGCAACGATCTTTACCTCGGTGGCGATCCTGTCGGGGCTGGACGATTCCAAGGGAACATAGATGCCGTGCGCATCTATGACCGCGCCCTTTCGGCGAGCGACATACGCGCCAACATGGGCGAGATCTGCGATAGCGACACCCAAAACTGTCAATCGCTCGACCCGCGCTACTATAACACCCAATCGGTCTCCTGCACCGATATCTGCGACGCCTACCGCGGCGCCAATCTCCTGACCGGCCCCTACGACTGGACCAATCTTGCCAACTGGCTTGTGACAGGAAGCGGCGCCCTCGTATGGGATGGGGCCGAGAATGCCCTCAAAGCGACCAATGCGGTGACCATTCGTCTTTCGGTGGGAAATCGTCTTCCCATAGACACTTCCAAACTTTATTATCTTGCCTACGATGTCATGGTCCGCAACAAGGAATCGACCGCCCGTCCATTCTCCGCAGGCGCTCTGAGTTACAGTCAGGTGAGCGGAGGAGTCAATCTGCGGACCGATTACTTCGGACACAGTCAATACGATATACCCGAGGCCGACACTTGGTACAGCGACCGTATCAATGTCGCCATCGGCGGTCTTCCCAAAACAGGAGAATCCTCCGACCCGACGGTCGCTACCCGCTGGGCAAGCGGCACCACCCATATCGAAATAGCTTTCATCCTCAACGAAGGCGGATCTGGTGGACAGGAAACCTATATCCGCAATCTTCGCTTCTACGAATACCCCTGCCGCTGGTGCGGCGACGGCACGACGAGCAATGGTGAAGCGTGTGACGCCGGCCTCGGCTCTTTCGTGTACTGTCATACTCTTTCCCACACTCCCGCCTATTATGACGATACCATGACGGCATCCTGCGCCGCCGACTGCTCTACGGCAGTTGAAACCGACTGTAATTACTGCGGCGACGGCGCGGTCACCGATTACTGGGACCGCGACACCCGCCTTCTCATGCACTTCAATGAGAACACCGGTTCGACCGCCTATGACTGGTCAGGCAACGCCTTCAACGGCATCATAACCGGAGCCACATGGACAAGCGGCATGTTCGGGAGCAAAGCGCTCTCCTTTGCCGGCGGCACCAACAAAGTGCAGCTGACGAATCCGGTCATACCGGCGAGCACCGAAGCCTTCACCATCAGCGCATGGATATACCCGACCACCGCCTCGGTAGGTTACATCGCCGGCAACTATGGTACCGGCAACCCGAACGGAATCGAACTCTATAAGACCGCGACGAACCAACTGGCCTTCAGATATGCGGGAGCAACCTGTACCAGTGCCGCGGGAGCCATTGCCCTCAATGCATGGAACCATGTGGCCGCCACGCGCGACGCGAGCGGAACGAAACGGGCCTTCGTCAACGGCGTACAGGTTTGCGCCACCTCCGACCCGTCACCCGTCACTGCTGCGCTCAATTTCGCCATCGGCAACGGCCCTGACTACACCACCGATGCGTTCGTCGGAAAGATAGATGAAGTAAAAGTCTATCTCCGCGCCCTGAGCGACGCCGAACTCGCAAAACCGGCGCTCCTCTTCTCTTTCGATGAGAATCAAGGCACCACCGTATACGATCTGTCGGGCAACGAACTTCACGGCACTGTAACGGGGGCCGCTCGATCGACCGGAAAGGTCTATCGGGCACTCGAATTCGATACCATCGACGATAAGCTCACCATTCCGAGCACCACCGTTCTCCCTGCCGGCACCGGCGCCTTCACTATCAGCGCATGGATACTGCCTTCGACGGATGGGACAAATGACTACATTGTGGGCAACTATAGTTCTTCGACCAACCCCAACGGGCTTCTGTTTTATAGGAATTCATCGGGAAGACTCGCCCTGCGTCTTGGAGGGCAGACCGTGACCAGTAACGGAACGATCCCTTCAGGCACGTGGAGTCATGTCGCTGTCAGAAAGTATGCCGGAACCTCCTCTTCCAACACCCATTTCTACATCAACGGCGTGCTGGACAAAGACAACGCCACCCTGAACGCTGCGGGCGGCATTACGCTCGGGGCCAACTGGACGGTTGGTAACGGTTTCGATTACTCGGATGATTTCTTCTCCGGATCCATAGACTCCTTGCGGATAGATGCGCGCGCCTTCAGCGATACCGAGATGAGAATGCTGTCGAAGGAGTTCTGTGACACCGCCGGTCCTTCGGCGACGCAAAATTGTCGCGCGATCGACGCCATCTATTACGACACCGATACCGTTTCCTGTACCAGCGACTGCCTTGGCATCAACACGGAGAACTGCAAGTGGTGCGGCGATAGTCAGGTAACCAACGGCGAAACCTGCGACACCAACAGCGTCACCTGCGATACTCTATCTCATACGCCGCCGTACTACAACACGCAAACCGCATCCTGCCGCAACATCGCGACCCCGGGCGACTGCTCCGGATTCGACGAGTCGCTTTGCCGGTGGTGCGGAGACAGCCTCGTGTCCAATGGCGAAGTCTGTGACAACAACACCGTCAACTGCAGCGCGGTGCCCCATACTCCCCCCTACTACAGCACGCCGACCGCATCCTGTCTCAACATCGCAACGCCTGGCAATTGTTCGGGATTCGATGTCTCCGGCTGCCGCTATTGCGGCGATGCGCTCGTGACCCACAGCGAAGCGTGCGATACGAACGGCGCCACCGCCACAAAGAACTGCCATGCCATTGACCCGAATTATTACGACACCGATCTGGTCTCCTGCAAAAACGACTGCACCGGCTACAACGCTCCGACCAACTGCAAATACTGCGGCAACGGCACCATAGAAAATCGCGGATCGAGTCAGATACCGACGCTCCCGGCAATGGAGGCCTGCGATCCGCCGACCACCTGTGCCCACGATTCCGCCGACTACTTCGCCACCTGCCCCGGTCCTTCCGATCTGCTATGCTCCGCCGACTGCACCGCACAGACTCCCTGCACATGGCGCTGTTGTGGCGATAACATCGTTGACGCCGACGACGGCGAGAAGTGCGATGGGACCGCCGGAGGCGGCGGTTGTGAAAACATCTGGCATCGCCCCCGATACTATGTCGGTCCCGCTGGCGACTGTAAATCCGATTGTAGCGGATGGACATTTGGACACTGCGACTATTGCGGAGACGACATCGTCCAAGCATCTTATCAGGTAAAGGGCGACGCCACTGTCTATTACGAACAATGCGACGGTGACAATAAGACGCTCTGCATAGATGTCCCGAACCCGCCGCATGCCTATTACAACAACGGTGCCAAGATAAAGGACTGCCGGATGCCCGTCGGCCCCTCTTATTCCTTCACGCCGGGTTACCACTGCATGATCGTGGACGACAGCGACTGCGAATGGTGCGGCGATGGGAAGTATTCGCCCTCTTACGAGACCTGTGACACGGTGAAAGACAACGGCGTCTACGGCGACAAGGCGATCAACTGCACCGACAGCCACTTCCTCCACTCGCCCGCCTATTACAACACCGAGAACGCGACCTGCATCGCCGGTTGCCAGTCGGGCTACGACACCTCTGCCTGTCGCTACTGCGGCGATGGGACCGTGAGCAACGGCGAGACCTGCGACATGGGAACCGTCAACTGTAGTACCCTTAGTCACACCCCCGCCTACTACAACACCGAGACGGCCTCCTGCCGGAACAGCATGCTTCTCTGGTACAACCTCGACGAAGGCGTTGGTACCGCCATCAGTGACTCCTCCGGGAACGGGAACACAGGGCTACTCACCGGCGGGACATGGACCACCGGCCGTTATGGCAACGCCGTGAACTTCGCCGCAACGAGCGACAAGATACAACTCTCCGTGCCTATCCTTTCGGGGACCGCCCCCTTCACCATCTCGGCCCATATTTACTACACTACCGCCGCGGTCGGCTACATCGCTGGCAACTACAGTAGCAATAACGCGAATGGTATCCGCCTATCCAAAGATGCTTCCCACAAACTGCTCGTTCGGATCGCTGGCACCACCCATACGAGCAGCGGTTCCCTGACGCCGAGCGCGTGGAACCATGTCGTGGTCACCCGCACCGCGACCGGCACCGTGACGCTTTACATCAACGGCACAGCGTCGGGAACCTTCGTCAATCCGGGCGCCATCACGACATCCCGCAACTTTACCGTGGGCAACGGGCCTGATTACACCACCGACCACTTTGTCGGCATCATAGACGAAGTGCGCGTCTATCCGCGCGCCCTTACCGCCGGCGAGATAGCGAACGACACAACCACCTGCGCCGGCTACGACGAATCGAACTGCAAGTGGTGCGGTGACACCCTTATAACCAACGGCGAAGCCTGCGACGGCAACACCGTCAACTGCAACACCGTCGATCCGAAGTACTATAACACCGAGAATGCCGACTGCCTCAACCTCTCGACGCCGGGAAATTGCACCGGATTCAATGTCACCAATTGCAAATACTGCGGCGACGGCCTCATCACCAACAGCGAGACTTGCGACGGCAACACCGTCAACTGTAACTCTCTTGACCCCAAATATTACCCGACCCAGAACGCATCCTGCCGCAACCTCTCCACCCCGGGAGATTGCGCCGGGTTCGATGTTTCCAACTGCCGCTACTGCGGTGACGGCATAGTCTCCAACGGTGAGGTCTGCGACACCGCCGGCCCAACCGCCACGAAGAACTGCCATGCGATAGATGTGAACTACTACGACACCTTCACGGTCAACTGTAAGAGCGATTGTTCCGGTTACGAACCGCCAACACCGTGCACCTACTGCGGCAACGGCACCGTCGAAAGCCGTGGCTCGAGTCAGATCCCTCTGCTTCCGGCGATCGAAGCGTGCGATCCTCCGGCGACCTGTGCGCATACCCCCGCCGATTATTTCCTGACCTGTCCGACGGTATCGGATACCTCCTGCTCTGCCGATTGCACCTCGAGCGCGCTCTGCACATGGCACTGTTGCGGCGACAATGTCGTCGATTCGGCCAATGGCGAGCAGTGCGACGGAACCGCCGGTGGCGGCGACTGCGAATCGGTACCGCACACTCCTCCCTACTACGCGGGGGCTTCGGGCGAATGCCGGAACATCTACACGCCGGGCGACTGCACCGGCTTCGTCGGCGCCGGCTGTACATGGTGCGGCGACGGCATCCTACAGGCGACATACACGCTGGGCGGCAATACCTACCACGAACAGTGCGAGGACGGCCTCACCATCCTCTGCAAGGATGTTCCCTTCCCGAATCACGCCTACTACGACAACGGTGCGACGATAAAGGGGTGCAACATGCCTCAGCCTCCTGCCTATTCCTTCACCCCGGGCGTCCATTGCATGGTCTCCGATGACAGTGACTGCCGCTGGTGCGGCGATGGCTACTACGATGCCGCCTACGAGACCTGCGACACCGTCAAGAACGACATGCAGTACGGCGACAAGACGGTCACCTGCGACCTCGTCTCCCACTTCCCGCCCTACTACGGCACCGATTTCGCCGACTGCCTTGCCGGCTGTCAGACCGGCTACGACACGACCTCCTGCAAGTGGTGCGGCGACAGCACGATAACGAACGGCGAATTCTGCGACGGCAACACCGTGAACTGTTCCGCGGTCGCTCACACACCCTCCTACTACGACGCCGACGATGCCCTCTGCAAGAACCTCGCGACACCGGGCGATTGCACCGGCCTCGATACCACCGCCTGCAAGTGGTGCGGCGATGGTCTCATCACCGCGGGCAACCTTGGTGCCACGAGCGGTCTCGTTATGCAACTCATGCTCAACGAAACTTCCGGGACGACCGCTCCCGATTCCTCGGGCAACGGCAACAACGGCACTCTCACCAACGGTCCCACTTGGGTCGGCGGCAAATACGGGAACGCCGTTCAATTCGACGGCACCAACGACTACATCGCGGTGAACGATTCGCCCTCCCTCGACTTCACTACCGGATTCACCGCCGAGATGTGGATCTACAACACCCTGCCCTTTAGCGCCGGCACCGCGAACAAGTGGATATTCGGCAAGGGTCAGGGAGACTCCTACTCGGCCTACTGGGACAAATCCACCGGCTATGTCTATTTCCGGCTTTTCATCAGCGGCGCCCTTCGCACACTGGCTTCGTCGAAGAAAAAGATGGGAGTCAATGTGTGGCAACACTGGGCCTTCACCTACGATGGCACGACCGGCGTCATGAAGATCTATGTGGACGGCGAACTCGACACGACGGCGACCTATGTCGGCGCCATCGGGACGAACGACAACGCCCTACGCATCGGAAGCGATGTCACCGGCGGCACCTACTTCCAAGGAAAGATAGATGCGGTCCGCTTCTACAACCGCGAACTCTCGGCCGAAGAGATCCGCTCCAACATGGGCGAATACTGCGACAGCGACACGAAGTCCTGCAACCTCATAGATCCGAAGTACTATGCCACCGACTCGGTCTCCTGCAACGCTACCTGCGGTGACTATCAGGGAGCCAACCTTGCCGCGGCGCGTGGCTGGACCAACCCGGTCAATTGGACCGTGACGGCCCCGAACGGGGGCACCCTTGAATGGGACGCGGCGTTGAGCGCCCTCAAGGCGACCGGCTATGTCATCGCACGGCTCAACATCAACAACCGCATCCCGATAGACACGAACAAGTTCTACTATCTGCGCTACGACATCATGGTACAAAACAAGGATGTGACGGCGCGGAACTTCTACGCCGGCACGCTCAACTACAATGTGGCGACCGGCGGGTCCAACCTGCGGACCGACTACTTCGGCCACAGCGACTATGTCATCCCGGTCGAGAACGAGTGGTACACCGACCGCGTCAACGCCCGGATACTCGGCGTCCCGCGCTACGGCACATCGTTCGACCCGAACATCCTCGAGGCATGGCCCATCGGCACCACCCATGCCGAGATCTACTTCATCTTCAACAATGGGGCGCCTGTTGGTTCGACGCAAGTGACCTACCTACGCAACCTCGCCTTCTACGAGAACCCCTGCAAGTGGTGCGGTGACAAGGTGAAGAACGGTACCGAGGCCTGCGACATGGGCCTCAGCACTTCGGTCTACTGCCATACCCTCACCCATACCCCCGCGTACTACGCCGATTCGATGACGGCGACCTGCGACATCAACTGCACCACCTCGACCGAGACCGGCTGCAACTACTGCGGCGACGGCGCGGTGACCGACTACTGGGACCGCGATGCGCGGCTCCTCATGCACCTCAACGAGAACAACGGCGTCACTGCCTACGACTGGTCGGGCAATACCTTCAACGGCACGGTGACCGGCGCCACATGGACGACCGGCATCGGCGGCACCGCGGCGCTTAGCTTCGCCGGCGGCACCGATAAAGTGCAACTCTCCGTCCCGATCCTTCCCTCGGGCACCGGCGTCTTCACCTTGAGCGCATGGGTCTATCCGACCGACCTCTCGGCAGACCGCACCATCGCCGGCAACTACAGTTCCGCCGTCAACGCGAACGGCACCCAGTTCTACCTGAACACCGCAGGCAACCTCGTCCTGCGGCTTGCCGGCGTCACCGCCGTGAGCACCGGCGTCGTACCGCTGAACCAGTGGACCCATGTCGCCGTGGTCCGTGCCGGGACCGGTGCGAACACGACCCGCTTCTACATCAACGGCGCTCAGGATTCGACCGGCACGCTTGCCGGATCGGCGACCACCTCGGCGAACTTCGCGATAGGCAACACCCCCAACTCGACGACGCCCTTCGTGGGTAAGATAGACGAGGTCAAGGTCTACCTGCGCGACATCGGCTCGACCGAACTCACCAAGAAGTGGCTCTCGCTCTCCTTCGACGAGGGAACGGGAACGACCGCCTACGACGCCTCGGGCAACGAACTTCATGCGACGCTCGTGAACGGCGCCGGCTGGACCACCGATGCCAAGTCGGGCAACGCCGTCACGCTCGACGGCACGAACGACTATGTCTCGGTGCCCAACGCCGTCAACCCGACCGACAAGATAACGGTCGCCGCATGGGTGAAGTCCTCGAGTCCCACCGGCTATGGCGGCACCTACCAGTTCGTGAGCAAATATAACGCCTTCGCGCTCGGCACCGCCACTGCGGGCAGCAATGTGGTCAGATTCCAAGTATATACCGCCGGTTCGTGGAAATCGTCAGGGGACTATACCATTCCCGACCCGCAGAACTGGCACTATATCGTCGGGACCTACGACAGCACCGCCTCGACCAACCGCCTGCGCATCTATGTGGACGGTATCCTGCGCAAATATGCCGTTGCGACCGTCGATCCCATCAATGCCGACAGCGGGCCGACACACATCGGCCACCGCGAGAACGCTGCGTCGGGCACCGACCATCTCGGCGGTATCATAGACAAGGTGGAGATCTGGCCACGCGCACTTGGAGCCAACGAGATACTTTACAACATGCAACCCGAAGGGTGCGATACCGTCGGCCCCTCCTCTTCGGTGAGCTGCGCGTCCCTTCCGCACACTCCTACCTACTACAGCGACAATTTCGCCGCCTGCGATTCATCCTGCCGCGGCTATGATGCCTCCAACTGCCGCTACTGCGGCGACGGACTCGTCACCAACAGCGAGGCGTGCGACACGAGCGGCGCCACCGCCACCGTCACCTGCGACACACGGCCGCACTCGCCCGCCTACTACAACACCGAGAACGCCACCTGCAACGGCGACTGCATGAGTTACAACGAGTCGGCCTGCCGCTGGTGCGGCGACGGTGCGATAACCAACGGCGAGACCTGTGACAGCAACACCGTCAACTGCAGCACGGTGGACGCGAAGTACTACAACACCGAGACGGCGGGCTGTCTCAACCTCACCACACCGGGCACCTGCTCCGGCTTCAATGTCTCCAACTGCAAGTACTGCGGCGACGGCCTTCTGACCAACGGCGAAACCTGCGATCCCACGAAGCCGGGTTCCGCCGTCGGCGACGCAGTGATAGACTGCCACACCCTCAACTCCGCCTACTACGCCGGCAACAACGCCGTCTGCCGGAGCGACTGCACCGGCTACGATGTAAGCGCCTGCCGCTACTGCGGCGACACCCTCATCACCAACGGCGAGGCGTGCGACCCGCTCGTGAACTGTCCTCGCAATTCGAGCGACTACTTCCCCACCTGTGCCAACCCGGCCACCGACCGCTCCTGCACCGACGCCTGCATGACCTCTACCGCCTGCTCGTGGCGCTGCTGCGGCGACAATGTTACCGATGCGGGCGACGGTGAGATCTGCGACGGTACCGCCGGCGGCGGCGAATGTGAAGGACTGCCGCACGACCCGCCTTACTACGCCGGCTCGGGCATCACCTGCAACTCGACCTGTTCTGGATTCAGTTCCGGTTCCTGCCCTTACTGCGGCGACGGGACCGTGCAGGCAGACTACACGATCGGCGGCGTCGCCTCGCACGAGCAGTGCGACGGCGCCACCCTCTGCACCGCGGTCGCGAACCCGGCGCATACCTACTACGACAACGGCGCCTCGGTCACCTGCGTCCCCGGATCCCCCTTCACCGTTCATGTTTCTTGCACGGTGCAGGATGACAGTGCCTGCCGCTTCTGCGGCGACAGTCAGGTAACGAACGGCGAGACCTGCGATAGATCCTCCATAAACTGCAGTTCGCTCTCCCACACACCTGCCTACTACAATACCGAGACGGCGTGGTGCAAGAACCGCATGACGGCGTGGTATGAGCTCAACGCTGGTGCCGGTTCGGCAGCCAACGATTCCTCGGGCAACGCGCTCCACGGTACGATAACGGGAGCCACTTGGACCAACGCCGGGAAGTACGGCAAAGCGCTTTCCTTCGATGGAAGCGGCGACTATGTCGAGGTGGCCGACAATGTGCTCCTCGAACCGACCAATGTGACCATCTCGCTCTGGGTCAATCCGACCGTGTGGGCAGGTTCCTACCGCACGCTCATTGCTAAACGCTCGGCCAGCGGCGACGGCTACCTCATCATCTATCTTACCACCACCAACACCATCAACTGGGATTGGGGCGGCTCCACCAACCGCTGGGACACCGGTTACCTGCCGCCGCTCGGCCAGTGGACCAAACTTACCTTCACGCGCGACGCTTCGGGGCGCAAGCTCTATGTGAACGATGTGCTCTACGCGAGCGGTCCGGCAGGCAATTCGACGCTCGTCCCCTCCACCGCTCCGCTCCGCGTCGGCACGGATTCCGCCGCTGCCCAGTATTCCTACAGCGGTCTCATCGACGATGTTCGTATCTATAGCCGCGCCCAGAACGCGACCGAGGTTGCTTCAGAGCCGGCCAACTGCACCGGTTACGACGAGTCGATCTGCCGTTACTGCGGTGACAACATCATCTCCAACGGCGAACTCTGCGACGGCAACTCGGTCAACTGCAGTACGCGGCCGCATTCGCCCGCCTACTACAACACCGAGAACACTGCTTGTATGAACACCACCGTCCCGGGCAACTGCGCCGCCTTCAACGAGTCCACCTGCCGCTGGTGCGGCGACGGTCTCATAACCAACGGCGAGACCTGCGACAACAACTCGGTCAACTGCAATACCGTCGATCCGAAGTACTACAACACCGAGAACGCCGCTTGTCTCAATGTTTCGACACCGGGCAACTGCACCGGATTCAATGTCACCAACTGCAAATACTGCGGTGACAGCATCATCTCCAACGGCGAACTCTGCGACGGCAACTCGGTCAACTGCAGTACGCGGCCGCATTCGCCCGCCTACTACAACACCGAGAACGCCACCTGTATGAACGCCACCGTCCCGGGCAACTGCGCTACCTTCAACGAGAGCGCCTGCCGCTACTGCGGCGATGGTCTCATAACCAACGGCGAGACCTGCGACAACAACACGGTCAACTGCAACACCCTTTCGCACACGCCACCCTTCTACGCGACCGGTACCGCGACCTGTCTCAATGTCTCCTCGCCCGGTACCTGCTCGGGATTCAACACCGCCAACTGCCGTTACTGCGGCGACGGCATCTATACCGCCGGATTCGAGACCTGCGATCCCACCGCCCCGGGCGGCGCGCTCGGCGGCTCGTATGTCGACTGCCACACGCTCGATAGCAACTTCTACAGCGGGACGAACGCCACCTGCAACAGCGATTGTGGCGGTTACGACACCAGCGCGTGCCGCCGGTGCGGAGATGCCATCTACTCGCCCGAGGCGCCCTTCGGCGAATCGTGCGACACGGCGCTCGGCGGCTCGACCTACGGCGCAGCGACGATACCGTGCCAGACCTACAACGCCTCCTATTACAACAACGGTCAGAACGCCACCTGCAATGCCGGGTGCCTGTCGGGCTACAACACCTCAAACTGCCGCTGGTGCGGCGACAGCCTCGTTTCCAACGGTGAGACCTGCGATACCGCCGGTGCCACCGCGACGGTCACCTGCGACACCATACCTCATGCTCCCTCCTACTACAACACCCAGAACGCAACCTGCAACACCGGCTGTTTCTCCGGCTACAACGAGTCGGCGTGCAAGTTCTGCGGCGACCTCTCGGTGACGAACGGCGAGATCTGCGACGGCAACAACAAACTCTGCAGCACGATAACGCACTCCCCCGCCTACTACGCCGACGGGACCTACGCCGACTGCAAGAACCGCGTGCGGCTCCTCTTCCACCTCGACGAGGGATCGGGCACCACGGCGACCGACACCTCCGGCTACGGCACCAACGGCACAATCAGCGGAGCGACATGGACCACCGCCGGGAAATACGGCAAGGCGCTCACCTTCGACGGGACCGACGATCGGATAACATGGACCTACGACACCACCCCCGCCAACAACTTCACCATCGAGGCGTGGGTCAAGCCGACGACCACCCACGAGATAGACGCCGAGGCGACGAGCGGCACCACCGGCGTTTCGGGCCAACGCTACCTCTTCTGGCCCAACAGCGGCGGGGCGAGCAACTCCTATGTCGGCATATCGGTCGGCACGAACGGCGTCTCGGTCTACGAGCACGGCGATGCCTACATGCCCGCGCTCGCGGTCTACAGCGGCACGATAAGCAGTACCGACTGGACCCGCATCACGGTCACCTACATCAACAAACAACCGCGCATCTATGTGAACGGCACGCTCGTCCGCACCGGTCTTACCTCACCGCGGACCAATGTGTATGCCCCCAACACCCTCGGCGGCGGTGCCTATGGGTACTTCCCCGGCGGCATCGACGAGGTGCGCGTCTACCACCGAGCGCTCACCGACGCCGAGGTCGCTGCGAACAACGCCGCCACCTTCTGCGCCGGCTGGGACGAGTCGGTCTGCAACTGGTGCGGCGACGGCCGGGTCAACAACGGCGAGACCTGCGACACCTCCGGCGCCACCGCGACCGTGGACTGCTCGACCCGTTCGCACTCCCCCTCCTACTACAGCGGCAACAACGCGACCTGCTCCTCCTGCACCAGCTACAACGAGTCGGCCTGCAAGTGGTGCGGTGACGGGCTCATAACGAACGGCGAGATCTGTGACAACAACTCGGTATCCTGCAGTTCGATCACCCACAATCCGCCCTACTACAATGTGACAACCGGCCAGTGCAAGAACATGACCACCCCCGGCGACTGCTCCGGCATCAACGAAGCGAACTGCCGCTACTGCGGCGACGGCATCACTACCAATGCCGCGGAACCGACGATCTCGGGAACACTGCGTCACTATAAATTCGAAGAAACCTCCGGCACCACGGCAACCGATTCGTCAGGGAATGGGGTCAACGGGACATTGGCGAACGGCCCCGTTTGGACCTCCGACGGAAAGTTCGGTCGCGCGCTCAACTTCGACAGCACCAACGACTATGTGAGTTTCTCGACCACTGGCTTCTCGAACAACGCCGGTACTATCGAATACTGGTTCAAACCGGTCGGGTGGAACGGCGGCGACGGATCCTACCACGGCGCCTTCCAGACGGTCACCCCCGGATCGTGGGGAAATCAGGCCGGCCAGATGATTATCATCAACCAGTGGAGCAACACTTTCTATTTCCGTTATGTCCCCGACGGCGGATGTTGCGCGACCGATGTCACCTTCCCCACCGCCGGCGTATTTACCAACGGTGTATGGACTCATATCGCGGTCGTGTGGAACAAGGCTGCCAACACCTTGAGCGTCTATGTCAATGGCGCACTCAAAGCAAGTCGTTCTGACTGGACAACCGCGATCTCCACGCCGATAGGAGCAACCGCTTATATCGGGGTCGGTCATGACCGTTACGGCGGAGGCATCTTCGACGAATTCAAACTGTACAACCGTGCCCTTTCCGCTAACGAGATACGCGATAAGGCACTCGAGCTTCACCTCGACGAAGGAAGCGGCACCAAGGCCTACGACTCCTCGGGCAACAATCTCGACGGCACCATAAACGGCTCTCCGGTGCTGACCAACCTCGGGAAGTACGGGAAGGCGGTCACCTTCGACGGCGTGAACGACTACATCGCCCTTGGCAATCCCGCTGCGCTCCAGATCACCGGCGATCAGACCATCATGATGTGGATAAACCCCGACAACTTCAGCGCCCGCAGGAATCCCTACGACAAAGCCTACGGCGGCGAAGGAACCATTACCTTGGAGACCAACGGCAGACTCAACTACTACTACGGCATCTACGGCGGCAACGGCGGCACCTACCAAGGCTTCACGAGCAGCGCTGCGCTCACGGCCGGCACATGGAACTTCATCGCCATCGTCCGCAATCTCTCCACGATGACCCTCACTTGGTATGTCAACGGCGTTTCCAACTCGACCGCGGCGTCTTACGCCCCGGCGGTCGCATCTAGCAATCCAGTGCGCATCGGCCTCGGCTACACCGGCAACTACTTCGCCGGCAAGATAGACGAAGTGCGGGTATTCAGGCGGGCACTTTCTTCCTCTGAAATAAACGCCTACTACACCCAGACCGCCGACGCCTATGAAGGATGCGACAACGGCTCGGGAGTCAACACCGACGCGATGTGCGGCTATAACCTGACCTTCGTCGACTGCCCGCGGTGTCATGCGAACTGTCAGGGCACCTTCCAAGGGGCACAGTGGTGCGGTGACGGCATCCTGCAGAGCGGCAACGGCGAGAACTGCGACCTCGGCGCCGCGAACTCCAGCAACCCCTGCCCGTGGCAACAGGACCCCTACTCCTGTGGAACCGCCTGTTCGACCACCTGTCAGCCTGCCACGGCGCAGTACTGCGGCGACAACATCACGCAAGGACCGGCGATAACCGGCCAGGCCGACCGCGAGGTCTGCGACAAAGGGCCTTCTTCGCCCGACCTGACGAAAGCCTGCAATGTCATCAACGCCAGTTATTACCCGGTCGGCATCGGCACCTGTAACTCCGTCTGCACCGGCTACGATGTCGCTTCCTGCAAACGGTGCGGCGACGGGACCATCAGCACGGTAGCGACCACCTCGGGCCTCGTCATGCGCCTCAACTTCGACGAGGGCTCCGGTGCGACCGCCTACGACACATCGCCGCTCCAGAGGAACCACGCCACGGTGGTCGGCTGGCCGTGGACCGGCGATGTCCCGAACGCGAAGTACCGGTATGCGCACAACTATACGAGCACCGGGACCTACGCCTATGTGAACGACAGCTACGGCGACCTTACGCTCGGCACGGTCTGGACGCTGGAGGCGTGGCTCAAGTACTCGGGCACCAGCCGTCAGCGCATCCTCGGCAAGGGGGCATGGCAGTATGCTAACTACGCGCTCGCGGTAGAGGACTCGACCACCGGTTACGGCACCGCGGGACACCTGTTGTGCGTCTTCGACTCCACTGCGGTCGGCGGCGGCATGGGCGTCCACACGCCGCTCAGTTACGCCGATAACCAGTGGCACTATGTCGTATGCACCTACGACGGCGCCTACCTGCGCATCTATGTGGACGGCTACCAGAAGGATGTCAAATCCTATACCGGTACGCCGAGAACCGATACCAGTCCCTTCTATGTCGGCGGTTACCACAACATGGGATACGCCTACTACACCGGCATGGTGGACGAGGTGCGCATCTACAAGGGCGTGGCGCTGAACGCGTCGCAGATCCAGCAGAACTGGGACCTTCGCAATTATCACGAGTCGTGCGATCTCGGCGCGAGCAACGGGTGCGCAAGCACCTGCGGCACCGACTGCCAGCCGAGGACGGCCGACTACTGCGGCAACAACCTGACCTGCACCCAGCGCGGCGAGGTGTGTGACGGCTCCGATCTGAGCGGCCAGTCCTGCCTGTCGCTGACCGGCTACACGACCGGATCGATATCCTGTAACGCCGGCTGCGGATCGTTCAACACCTCCGGCTGCTACACCTGCGGCAACGGTGCGATCGAAGGACCCGAGATCTGCGATGTCACCGGACCGAACCTCGGCGGCCAATCCTGCACGACCCGACCGGCCATCAGCACCACCGTCACTTTCAACTACACCGGATCTATTGTGACATGGACCGCACCTGCCACTACGACCTACCGGATAGAGGCTTACGGTGCTCAGGGCGGTAGCGGATACGCCGGCGCAGGCGGCCTCGGCGCCCGGATGCGCGGCGATTTCTCGCTTACTGCGGGCACGGTGCTCAAGATACTCGTCGGCCAGCAAGGCGGCGCCGGTTCGTATGTCGGCGGCGGCGGCGGCGGCAGTTTCGTCACCAATTCAAGCAACTCGCCTTATATCATTGCGGGCGGCGGCGGCGGCATGGGTTACTACAACTCTTGCGGCCTCGGCGGGCGTCTCGCCGGCACCACTTCGACCACCGGCCAGAGTGGCTATGACGAGTACAACTGCAACGACGGCGGCGCCGGTGGCGCCGGTCCCAACGGAGGCGGTTACGATTCCAGTTACGGCTACTCCGTCGGCTCGGGCGGCGGCGGGCTGACCGGCAACGGCTCGAGCTATCAGGGTGCCGCCTATGCCGGCAAGTCGTTCACCAACGGCGGCGCCGGCGGCTCCTACTACGGCGACGGTTCCGGCTCGGGCGGCTTCGGCGGCGGCGGCGGCGGCGAGTGGTACAACTACACCGGCGGCGGCGGCGGCGGCGGCTACGGCGGCGGCGGCGGCGGTTCCTACTGGGGCGGCGGCGGCGGCGGCGGTTCCTACAACGCCGGTTCGAACCAGTCGAACTCGAGCGGCGTTCGCGCCGGCAACGGCCTCGTGACCATCACCTACACGGCGAACTTCGCTGGCGGTACGCTCGGGTGCAGTGCGGGGTGCATGTCATTCAATACCTCCAGTTGCTACCTCTGCGGCGACGGGAACATCACCACATGGAGCGGGGAGACCTGCGACAACAACGGGAGTAACAACGACGGCGGCGCTTCCGGCGCTCCCGGAACCTGTTGGACAAACTGCACCAAGTGGAATCCGAAGGGCAGTCACGACAGCGCCACGACGACAAGCATCTCCGGTTGGGCATGCGACGAAGACCGACCGAGCACCAACATCACGCTTCATGTCTATTTCTACGACAAGAACTGGTCGCAACTCTATGTGAAAGGAATAACCACCGGCGTCTCGCGGCCCGATGTACAGGCGGCCGGTCACTGCACCGCCATCAGCACCCACGGCTGGCAGTTCAACCCGCAGGCCGACTCGGGACTCTGGACTGCGCTCTACAACGCGCGCGCCAACCGACCGTTCACTGTGCGGCCGTATGCGCTCAACGTGCCCACGGCGCCTCCGGGTACCAACCCGAACCTCGGCGACAAGACCATCGGCGGTTACTGCGGCGATGGTGCCGTGCAAAGCGAATTCTCCGAAGTTTGTGACAGTGGCACCAACCACTGTAAGCGCGACTGCAGCGGCGTCGGCGTCTGCGGTGATGGTAATGTGGACTTCCAAGAGGTCTGCGACGGTTCCAACTTCGGCGGTCTCACTTGTGCCTCTTACGGCTTCACCGGAGGATCGCTCTCCTGCAGCTCGTGTACCTCGATAAGCACGGCGGGATGCTACAAGGAATGCACCTTCTCCATCTACCTCTACGACTCCTACGGTGACGGTTGGAACGGAGCCTATGTGGATGTGACGAGTGCCGGCATCCTCCGGCTCGACAACTATGGTTCAGCATTTACCTCCGGATACGGCTACGGCTGGGGCAACTTCACAGTACGGAGCGGCGCCAACCTCACCATTGCTTATCCGACGGGCGGTTCCTATCCATCCGAATGTTCCTTCCTCGTCCGGAACGCAGCGAACGGCGGCGGGAGCGATGTGGTTCAAACCTCTTCCGACAATCCGCCACAGGGCTACAGCGGTACGGTGACCTGTCCATGATACGCAAGAGGCAAAATGGACATGTTCGGACAAACTTTTTAGGAGGTTTCCCATGCTTTCGATGAAGTCGTTTTCCCTGTTTTTCCTGTTCCTTTGTATGCTCTTCCTCGCCGCATGCGGCGGCACGAAGACACCGAAGGCGGAGGCCGACATCGTCGGCGACGATGACCTTTTGACCGATGAACTCATTCCCGATGAGGAAGAGGATGTCGAGCCCGACGAGACCGATCTCGACACCAAAGACACCGACATCAAGGACGGCGACATCAAGGACACCGACATCACGGATGTCGACATCAAGGACGCCGACATCAAAGACGGCGACCTCGTGGACGAGGAGCCCGATGTGGATGAACCGGTCATTGACGCGGAGCCCGACACCGACGAGCCGGCGACCGACGAGACGGAGGACGGCGACGGCCTTGAAAGCGACGATGCGCTCACCGGCGACGACGACACCGTCATCATCACCCCTTGCGAGCCGAACCCCTGCCCGCTCATCGCCCACTCCGACGGCTCCTGCGCGATAGCGGAGGAGACCTTCGTCTGCGGATGCTTCGAGAACTACTCGTGGAACCCCGCCACTCTTTCCTGCGACGCCGACACGCGGCGGACCGACTGCACGAACATCCCCGAGAACGCTCACGGTATCGGCGACAACAGCGACGGCAAGTTCGAGCAGGTCTGGGACGGCGCGAACTGGCTTCCCGGCTCGGTCGTCTGCACATGGGAGTGCGACAACGACTTCGCCGAGGAGGGTGGCTTCTGTATCAACGAGAAGATCGTCTCCTGCGACGAGGATAACGACAATCCGGCGAACAGCCACGACATCATCGCCGATGTGACGATAACCTACACCACCCTCGGCGGCTGGGAAGCGCCCGCCGACTGCGCGTGGGAATGCGACGACGATTTCGCCGAAGAGGGCGGATTCTGCATCAACGAGAAAACCGTCTCCTGCGACGAGGATAACGGCAATCCGGTGAACAGCCACGACATCGTCGCCGATGTGACGATACACTACACCACCCTCGGCGGTTGGGAAGCGCCCGCTGACTGCGGATGGGAATGCAACCTCAACTACACATGGAACGGATCCGAATGCGAGGCCGACCATCAGCGGGTCGCCTGCACGAACATCCCCGAGCACGCGCACGGCACCGGAGACAACAGCGACGGACAGATCGAGCAGGTCTGGGATGGCGACCTCAATGATTGGGTGCCGGCCACCGACACCTGCACATGGGAGTGCAACGAGCACTACCTCCAGAACGGCGATCTCTGCGAACCCGAGACGCGGCGCGAGTTCTGCCAGAACATCCCGCAAGAGCACGCCCATGGCATCGGCGACAACAGCGACGGCATGTTCGAACAGGTGTGGAACGGCGACACGGAGGCGTGGGAACCGGCGACCTTCGCGTGCGCATGGGAGTGCGATCTCAACTATACATGGGACGGCTTCATCTGCGCGGCCGACCATCAGTGGGTCGCCTGCACGAACATCCCGGCGAATGCGCACGGCATCGGTGACAACGCCGATGGCAAATTCGAGCAGGTATGGGACGGCGACTCGTGGGAACCGGCGACCTTCGACTGCGCTTGGGAATGCAATGAACACTACACATGGGACGGGAGCCTGTGCGTTGCCGACACCCAGCGCGTCGATTGCACGAACATACCGGCGAACGCGCACGGCACCGGCGACAACGCCGATGGTCAGATAGACCAAACATGGGACGGCGACTCATGGGAACCGGCCGCCGACACCTGCGCATGGAAGTGCGACAAAGGCTACTTCTTGAGCGAGACCGGCGACGCCTGCGAGTGGCATCCGATCGTCTATGTCAACCACGCCGCCACCGGCGCGAATGACGGCTCGTCATGGAGCAACGCTTTCACCAATCTTTCCGGTGCGCTGAACTTCGTGATCGAGGGACAGGAGATATGGGTCGCACGGGGCACCTACCATCCTGATGAATGCCCCTCGTCGCCGAGCGAGTGCGCCGATCCCCGCTTCCGCACCTTCTGGTTGGTCCCGGGCGTCTCGCTCTACGGCGGATTCACCGGAACGGAGACGCTCCGTGAAGAGCGCGACTGGGCGGCGAACGAGACGATCCTTTCGGCCGACATCAACGAGGACGACCTCTGGGACGACATCAACAAGACATGGCTCAACCGCACCGACAACATGTATCATGTGTTCGCGAGAGGCGGTGATGTGATGACCGGCGCCCCCGATCGCATTGACGGCTTCACGATAAAGGGAGGACAGGCCGACCTCAACGATTTGGGACATAGCGTGGGCGGCGGTCTTTCATTCACGAACAGGAACCTCGTCGTCGCCAACTGCGCTTTCGTCGGCAATGTCGCTCTCGAAAGCGGCGGCGCGATCAGTGCAGCCGCGTCTCTCCTTTCCGTAGAGAATTGTTCGTTCGACCGCAACATCGCGGCGACCGGCGGGGCGATAAACGCCTTCTGGGACAGCGATCTGACCATCACCGACTCCGTCTTCACCGGGAACCGCACCGCCGCCCCAGACAACAACCAGCGCGGCGGCGCGATATCATTCGACTCTTCGCTTACCGTCACCGGCAGCGATTTCGTTGATAACTTCTCGCCGCGTGAAGGAGCCGCCATCAGCGGAACCGGCTCATCAGGATCCACCATCGTGGTCGATGGCTGCGCTTTCGCCCAGAATTCGACCTCCGGTGACAGTGACGATGACTCCATCATCAGGATACCGGAGAACAGCGTCGTGACCGTAACCTCCTCTTCGTTCACCCTCAACATCGGCACCCCCCTCCGCATTCAACAGTCAACACTCACGGTGACCGACACCCTTTTCGAAAATAACAGTGCGGTCAACGGAGGCGCCATAAACGCGGGACAGAACCATAGCACGGCGATCGAGAACTGCCGCTTCATCGGGAACGAGGCCACTAGGTCCTTCGCCGGACTCGCGAACTTGGGCGGCGCCATCTTCCTTGGCGGTCTTGGCGAAATGCCGCTCTTGCCGGTCATACCGGGGCTCACCGCGCAGATAATCAATTCGGTGTTTTTGAACAATAAGGCGGGCTGGCATGGCGGCGCCATCGCCGTTCTCGGATACCCCGACCTTGTCGTGACCAACTGCACCATGGAGGGCAACGAGGCTAACCCCAACAAGGACGCCACGCCGGACCCCAATGCGATCACATTCATCTCCAGCAACGGTTCCCGGTTCAACAACTCCATTATCTGGGATCCGATGGCCATGATACCGGCCGGATTCATGGGTCTGCCGATAACTGCCAGCAATCCGATCTTCAGTTACAGTGATGTCTTCGGGTGCGGCGGCAGTGGCGCATGGGTCGCCGCATGCGGCACCGATGGCGGCGGCAACATTGACGCCAACCCGCTGTTCATAGGCGGCACGGGAGTCGATCCGCTCTACCTGCAGGAGACATCGCCCTGCGTGGATGCCGGCAGCAACGCACTTGTTCCGGAAGGAATCACGACCGATATCCTTGGTTCGGGACGCTTCAACGGCACGGTGGACATGGGCGCCTATGAATGGTGGGAATGATGAAGAATAGAGAAAAACTCACCCCTGCCTCTCTCTTGCCAAGAGAGGGGAGCCCACGGGGCGGGGTGAGTTGCTGATTGAGAAAGAGAAAGGAGGACGACGATGCGCTGCGCGAACCGTTTTTTCTGCACTCTGCTTGTCGTCCTCCTTCTCACGCCGCTTCTGTTCACCTCCTGTAGCAAGAAGAAACACGACAACAAGCCGCCGAAGGGATCCCTCTTCGGCGAATGCTACGATGACGGCACCTGCGATCCCGGTCTTGTCTGCATCGACGATGTCTGCTGGAACATCCCCGACGACGATGTGCTGAGCGACGAATCGACCGACACGGACGAAGAACCGCAAGAAACCGATGCTCCACCGACCGACGATGAGAGACCGGATGCCGCGGACGGAATCTCGGACGACGATGTTTCTGGAGACATCGATCTTCCCGACGACGAGGGGATCGGCGGAGACGAAGACGGCGACGATGATATCCTGCCTGATGCCGACAACCCGCCGGTATGTGGCAATGGCATCAAGGAGGCAGGTGAATTGTGCGACGACGGTGCTCTTTTAAACGGTACCTACGGCCACTGCAAGTCTGATTGTCTCGGTCTCGGCCCGCGGTGCGGCGACGGTACGATCCAAGAAGAGTACGGAGAAAACTGCGACGACGGCGTCAACGACGGCTCTTACGATTCGTGCGTTCCCGGCTGTCAGGAGGGAAAAGCCTCCTACTGCGGCGATGGAAAGACCGACAGCCCCTACGAAAAGTGCGATGACGGCGTCAACGACGGTTCCTACAATACCTGCAATCCCGACTGCACCCTGCCGGCGGCGCGGTGCGGCAATGGTATCGTTGACTTTCCGTTCGAGGAATGCGACCTCGTTGCGAACGATGGGGCCTACGGCGGGTGCGATCCCGATTGCTCATGGGCGCCTCGGTGCGGCGACGGCGTCGTACAAACGGCATACGGCGAGAACTGCGACGACGGTGTCAACGACGGCTCTTACAACCACTGCAACCCCGGTTGCAAGAACGGGATGGCACCTCACTGCGGTGACGGTCTCCTTCAGACGATCTATGGGGAGAACTGTGACGACGGCGTCAACGACGGCTCTTACAACCATTGCAATCCGGGGTGTGCAAGCGGCTGGGCCGTGAGGTGCGGTGACGCGATCGTTCAATCGGAATACGGCGAAAACTGCGACGATGGCATCAACAACGGGTCCTACAATCGCTGTAATCCCGGCTGTCAATCAGGAATGGGACCCCGTTGCGGAGACGGCATCGTCGACGAACTATACGGCGAGGACTGCGACGATGGCGTCAACGATGGTTCTTATAACCACTGCAATCCCGGGTGCGTGACCGGTTGGGCAGTGAGGTGCGGCGACTCGACGGTGCAACCGGAATACGGCGAGAACTGCGACGACGGCATAAACGACGGTTCCTATAATCACTGCAACCCGGGATGCCAGACCGGAAAGACCATCTGGTGCGGCGACGCCATCGTGCAGACCGAATACGAGCAGTGCGACAACGGAACGAACGATGGATCCTACGGCACCTGCGATCCCGACTGCTCGTTCGCCATACGGTGCGGCGATGCGGTGGTGCAACCGGAATACGGCGAGAACTGCGACGACGGCATAAACGACGGTTCCTATAATCACTGCAACCCGGGATGCCAGACCGGAAAGACCATCTGGTGCGGCGACGCCATCGTGCAGACCGAATACGAGCAGTGCGACAACGGAACGAACGATGGATCCTACGGCACCTGCGATCCCGACTGCTCGTTCGCCATACGGTGCGGCGATGCGGTGGTGCAACCGGAATACGGCGAGAACTGCGACGACGGCATAAACGACGGTTCCTATAATCATTGCAACCCGGGATGCCAGACCGGAAAGACCATCTGGTGCGGCGATGGATTTGTTCAAACAGCCTTCGGCGAGAACTGCGACGACGGCATCAATGACGGCGGCTACAACCATTGTAATCCCGGCTGCATGACCGGAAGGTCGGCATGGTGCGGTGATGGCATCATACAAACGACCTACGGCGAGAACTGCGACGACGGCATAAACGATGGATCCTATAACCACTGCAATCCCGGCTGTATGACCGGTAGAACCATTTGGTGCGGTGATGGCATCGTACAAACGACCTACGGCGAGAACTGTGACGACGGCATAAACGACGGCGGCTACAACCACTGCTTGCCCGGGTGTGCCTCCGGGATGGGCCCCCGGTGCGGCGACGCCGTGGTACAGGCGGCCGACGGCGAGAATTGCGACGACGGCATAAACGACGGCTCCTATAATCGCTGCAACGTGGGATGCAAGAGCGGGATGGGACCCCGGTGCGGCGACAAGGTAGTCCAGACCCTCTATGGCGAGAACTGCGACGACGGCGTCAATGATGGGACATACAACCACTGTAACCCCGGTTGCACCAGCGGCAAGACGATCTGGTGCGGTGACGCCATTGTACAAGCGACATACGGGGAACAATGCGACAATGGGATAAACAGCGGCGCGTATGAGACCTGCAATCCTGACTGCACACTCGCCCCGCGGTGCGGCGACGGCATCGTTCAGACCTTCTTCGGTGAACAATGCGACGACGGCATAAACGACGGCTCATATGGCACATGCAATACCGATTGCTCCCTGCCGGCACGGTGTGGCGACGGCATCATCCAAAGCGCCTTCGGTGAGAATTGCGACGACGGCGTCAACGACGGCTCTTACAACCGCTGCAATCCGGGTTGCCAGACCGGTCTCGGCCAGTATTGCGGCGACGGCATCGTTCAAAACGCTAACGGGGAGAACTGCGACGACGGCATCAACGACGGTTCCTACAACCACTGCAATCCGGGTTGCCAGACCGGTCTCGGCCAGTATTGCGGCGATGGTATCGTTCAAAGCGCTAACGGGGAAAACTGCGACGATGGCGTCAACGACGGTTCATATAACCGTTGCAACCCCGGCTGTATGACTGGGATGACGACTTGGTGCGGCGACGCCATCGTACAGACCCAGTACGGAGAGAACTGTGACGACGGCATAAACGATGGTGCTTATAACCACTGCAACCCCGGTTGCCAGACCGGCCTCGGGGCGGTCAACTGCGGCGACGGAATCGTACAGGCCACCGAGGGAGAGAACTGCGACGACGGCATCAACGACGGTTCCTATAACCACTGTAATCCGGGGTGCCAGACCGGCATCGGTCTCTACTGCGGCGATGGCATTGTCCAGTGGAACGACGGCGAGGACTGCGATGACGGCATCAACGACGGGTCATATAATCACTGCAACCCCGGCTGCAAGACCGGCCTCGGACTTTGGTGCGGCGACGGCATCGTACAGAGCGCCTATGGGGAGAACTGCGACGACGCCGTCAATGACGGTTCCTACAACCACTGCAACCCCGGATGTCAGACCGGTCTCGGCCAGTACTGCGGCGACGGCATCGTACAAGTCGAGGGAGAAGAGAACTGCGACGACGCCGTCAACGACGGCTCATACGGTCACTGTAATCCCGGCTGCAAATCGGGATGGGGTCCCCGATGCGGCGACGGTCTGCTCCAACCGACCTACGGCGAGAACTGCGACGACGGCGTCAACGATGGTTCCTACGACAAATGCAATCCCGGGTGCACCTCAGGAAAGGCATCATGGTGCGGCGACGGCGTTGTGCAGTCTGGATACGAACAGTGCGATAACGGAACGAACAACGGCGCATACGGCACCTGCAATCCTGACTGCACGCTCGCGCCGCGGTGCGGCGACGCGGTGGTGCAGACCTTCTACGGGGAACAGTGCGACGACGGAGTGAACAACGGCGCCTACGACACCTGCGCACCCGGTTGCCTCCTTCCTCCGCGGTGCGGCGACGCGGTCGTACAGGCGATCTACGGCGAGAACTGTGACGACGGCGTCAACGATGGCTCTTACAACAAGTGCAAGCCGGGTTGTCAGAGCGGCATGGGCCCCTTCTGCGGCGATGCCCATGTGGATACCGCCTATTTTGAAAACTGCGATGATGGCGTCAATGACGGCTCATATGGCCATTGCAAGACGGGATGCAAGGACGGGATGGCGGCCTACTGCGGCGACGGCATCGTACAGAGCGCAAACGGTGAGAACTGCGATGACGGACTCAATAATGGATCCTACGGGCACTGCAACCCCGGCTGTCAGACCGGCATGGCGGCATACTGCGGCGACGGCACGGTGCAAACCATCTACGGCGAGAACTGCGACGACGGCATCAATAACGGCGACTACGGCCGGTGCAATCCGGGTTGTGCGAGCGGGATGGCGCCCTACTGCGGCGACGGCATCGTTGACGAATTCTTCGGCGAGAATTGCGACGACGGCATAAACGACGGCTCTTACAACCACTGCAACCCCGGATGCATATCGGGATGGACGGCCCGATGCGGCGACGCGATCATTCAACCTGAGTATGGTGAGAACTGTGACGACGGCGTCAACGACGGTTCGTACGACCACTGCAACATTGGATGTCAGACCGGCAAGAGCACATGGTGCGGTGACGGCATCAAACAGGACTATTACGAGCAGTGCGACGACGGCGTCAACAACGGTTCCTACAACACCTGCAATCCCGATTGTTCCCTGCCGGAGCGGTGCGGTGATGGTATCGTTCAGGCGATTTACGGCGAGAACTGCGACGATGGCGTCAACGACGGCTCATACAATCACTGCAACCCCGGCTGTCAGACCGGCATGACGACCTGGTGTGGCGACGGCATCGTGCAAACCGCCAGTGGCGAGAACTGCGACGACGGCGTCAACGACGGTTCCTACAACCATTGCAACCCCGGCTGTACGACCGGCAGGACGATCTGGTGCGGCGACGGCACGGTGCAAACCATCTACGGCGAGAACTGCGACGACGGCGTCAACGACGGCTCATACAATCACTGCAAC
>CAYQBN010000009.1:0-53324 GCA_964415795.1 uncultured Spirochaetales bacterium
GCTGACAAGGACGAAGAGGCGCTCGGCACCGACCCGACCGACAAGGACACCGACGATGACGGATCCGACGACCTCGCCGAGATCGTCTACGAGGAGAACAACCCCGGCGGCGCCGACCCGCTCGACCCGAACAAGAAGATACCCGACGGCATCTTCTATGTCGTCCTCCCCTACAATTCGCAGGAGGATGTCCAGCGGACGCTCGAGTTCTCGACCGTCATCGAGGCGGTGGATGTCGCGCTTCTCGTCGATCGTTCCGGTTCGATGCAGGAGGAGATAGACAACATCAAATCGGAACTCAAGACCAAGGTCATCGACAAGATCCACACGGAACTTACCATCAGCACCGCGTTCGGGCTCGCCACCTTCCTCTGGACGCCCAACCCGCCCTACGCTCTGATCGAGTATGTGACGCTCGACGCCGACAAGGTGGGACAATCGGTGCTCGACATCGGCGACGCAGTGGGCGACGACGAGTACCTGCCGCCGGCGATCTTCATGCTCGCGACCGGCGCCGAGTTCCACGGCCGCGTCGGCGCCTGTATTCCCGGTTTCGGCGGATGCAACCAAACGATGATCGCCGACTCGGTGTGGGAATATCAGAAGGTCGACTGCACCGGCCAGTTGGGAAGCCTCGGCGGCGCCTGCTTTAGACCGAAGTCAATGCCCATCTTCGTCATCGTCACCGACGAGGTGGTCAAAGAGTGTCCCAAGGTAGCGCAAGGATGGGATGAATGTCAGTGGGAACTCGGCGACCCGATAAACATCGCCGAGGCGATCGCCGCGATGAACGGCATCGGCGCGAAGCTCATCGGCATCGACACCGGCTTCGATGACAACGGGAATGTGACCCACGAGCCGCAGGAAGGTTTCCAGAAGATCGCTGAACAGACCGGCTCGCTCGACAAGAACGGCAACATGTTCTACTACCACACACAGAATACCGACGGCAGCGGCCTTTCCGATCAGATCGCCAACGCCGTCAAGGACCTCACCACCTACATCGACATGGATGTGACGACCGGCAGCATGTCGGACGAAGAGTGCAACGGCCATTCGGCGAAGGAGTTCGTGAAGTCCTCGAAGACGGTGAAAGCAGAACCGGCCGACGGCGTGAGCAATCAGGACGAAACGACCTTCTACTCGGTCAAACAGGGAACGATCGTCTGGTTCGATGTCCGCTTCTACAACGATTTCTGCCCCAACCCCAATCCCTATCCGGTCACCTACCAAGCGCTCGTGACGGTGCTCGGCAACGGCGCTTACCTTTCCTCGCGCCTCGTGACGGTCGTCGTGCCGGCCTCGGATATGCAGTAACAAAAAAAGACCTTCCCTTTTCAATAAACATCGAGTATTCTCTTTACTAAAACAGGTGTCTTTGATTCTTGGAAAGGAGGGAAGGTCATGATGACCAAGATGCTTATCGTGTTTTTGATTTGTTTTGCTTTTTTAACACCACTCTCCGCTGAGCCGCCGGAGGAGACTTGGACATCCTGCGATGCCGAGACCACCTGTCCCGACCAAATGCAGTGTGTCAAGTTCGAGGATATGCCGACGGCGGTCTGCTGGCCGGCCGACAGCGACCCGTGCGAGTACTGCGCCGGCGCCGAATGCGCGATCCTCGAGTCGTATCCCCCGCAAGTCATCTGCGGTGGCGGCGCCGAGGAGACTGAACCGACCGCCTGCACAGAAGACGGCGACTGCCCCGAGAACATGTTCTGCTTCAATGGTTTCTGTACCGGTGGCACTGATCCGGTCGACGCGACGACCTGCAAGAACGAGGCGGGCTACTGCGTCATCGGCGAGACGAGCGGATTCTGCGAGTGCATCACCGGTGAAGGGACCGCGTGGAGTGAGGAAGAGCCGGTTGATCCGGAACCGGGCGACGGAGAAACCCCTCCGCAACCGTTCTTCCTGCCCACCACGGAAGAGTGCACTGCAAAACTCGTGGAGACATGCGGAGAAAAAGTCCCCGATGTCAAGGACTTCTGTGGCAAAGAACTCTTTGAGGCATGCCTCGATGCCGTCAAATGGGTCGAGGGAACTTGTTTTGACACCAAGATAAGCGAGGAAGAACAGGCGGCACTCGACCGGGGCGAGTGGGTCGGCGAGTGGTCGCAGATGGTCTATCAATGCTGTCAGGAGACCACCCTTGAAGAGATAGCGACCGATCTCGAGGAGATCCAACAGTGTGTCGCCGAGAAGAGTTGCGAAGAATGTCTCGACGGCGGCGATGATGTCAAGCCTTCTCTCCCCTGCCAAGACGATGCCGATTGCGGCGAAGGTGGCACTTGTGTTGACGGACAGTGCCAGTGGGAGGAGGAGCCGGTGAGCGGCGGCGAAGAACAGAGCGACAGCGACGCCGTCTATACCGCGACCGGCGACGACCAGACAAAGACCGGCGAATCGGCGACCACGCCTAAAGAAAGCAGTGGCTCGGGCTGTTCACTCGTGCTCTTTTGATCTACCTGCCCCTTTTTCCCGACACCCCCCTTGCCATTTCATTTCGAGGTGCCTATAATTTCCTCCATGTATGAACTTTACCCGAGGGAGGGCGTCATGCGTTTGTTTGTAGGTGCCTTTTCGACCTTTTTCGTTTTGTTCCTTTCGGCACAGGAAGCAACGATAACGCTGGTAAGCGGCAAGACCATCAAGGCAAAGATAGCGAAGATCGAAGCGGAGAAGTACAACGGCACCGGCCGCGAAACGGTGCGGGAGATCTCGGTCGTTCAGGGAAGCAGTGAGTATATGCTCTCGTTCGACAAGATCGCCTCGATGCGCCTTGTCGAAACCGACGACATGTCGTGCTATGAAGACTCGAACTACAAGCCGACCCGCGAGTTCTGCACGCGCAAATTGGTGTACGAGGTCAAACTCAAGACACCGGAGAAGAACAAGCAGAAGATCGAGATCGTTGACGATCGCAAGTTCATCTTCTCGTTTGCCGACAAAACCGATCCGGTCGTTACCTTCTTTTACAAGATAACGGCTAGCGACGAAGGTAAGGAGACCGAACTCAGCATCAAGGATCTCGAATCGCGCGTCAAGGACTTCCAGCAGAACGGTATCAAGACCATAACCTTCAACTAATGATAGGATTCGCCATGCTTACCATCACAAAAGACAACTTCGGAAAAGAAGTGGAACAGTTCTCCGGTGTCGTTCTCGTCGACTTCTGGGCCCCATGGTGCGGTCCCTGCCGCATGGTGGCGCCGGTCCTCGAGGAACTCGCCGAAAAAGATTTCAAGGGGGACGCGCGTATCAAGTTCGGAAAGATAAATGTGGATGAAGAACAGGAACTCGCCACCCGCTTCAAGATACGCGGTATCCCCACCATCAAGATATTCAAGAACGGTCAAGAGGTCGAGCAGTTCGTCGGAGCGGCTCCTAAGACGACCTACCTCGATATAATCAAACGGCACCTATAAGATCAGCATACAATCGCCGTAACTGAAAAAACGATATCTCTCGGCGACTGCTTCGCGGTAGGCCCGCATGATGAGATCGTGACCGGCAAAGGCCGACACCATCATGAGAAGTGTCGACCGCGGCAAGTGGAAGTTGGTGAGCAGCGCGTCTACGAACCGGAAGGTATAGCCGGGATAGATGAAGAGCCGCGAGAAGCCCTCTCCCGCCGCGAGCACTTCCCCCACAGAGGCAGTCTCAAGCGTACGCACGGTGGTAGTGCCGACCGCCAGTATCCGCCGTCCCGCCGCCTTGTCGGCATTCAGTCGTTCCGCCGTTTCCGATGAAATATGATACGCTTCGCGGTGCATGACATGTTCCTCCACCCGCTCGACCTTCACGGGAAGGAATGTCCCGATGCCGACATGAAGTGTCACGCACTCGACATGACCGTTGGTCCGATCGCGGATCTTGGCAAGCACCTCTTCGGTAAAATGCAATCCCGCCGTTGGCGCCGCGACCGAACCTGCGGCCCGGGCATAGACCGTCTGATAGGTTTCACGATCGATCGGCCGGCTCCGTTTTTCACCGCGCCGCTTGAGGATATACGGTGGCAACGGCATGTCCCCGGCCCGTTCAAGAAATGCAATCGTTTCTTCAGGGGAGAACGAAAAACGGATGCGGCATAACTCCCCCTCGCGCGAAACGACATCGGCACTGCCACCCGCATCGAGGAGTATCCTCTCTCCTATACGAAGCCGCTTAGACGAACGAGCAAGCGTATCGCAGGTGCCATCGGCACGGCTATTGAGATAGAGGAACTCGACCGCGCCACCGCTCTCCTTTCTGCCAAAGAAGCGGGCCGGAAGAACACGGCTCTCATTGAGAACGACCGTCGTATGTTCATCGACCAGCGACAGGATATCGGCGAATCGATGATGCTCGATCACACCGGTATCGCGCCGCACCAACATCATCCGTGATGCCCCGCGCGGTGCCGGTTCAGCGGCGATCAACTCTTCAGGAAGTTCGTAATCGAATAGGGAAACATCCATGCTTCAATACATCTTTCGTGTCTCGGCACCGGGAAGGTAGTGTCGAAGTATCTCGCGCCAGTTCTTTCCTGCCTGAGCCATCCCCGCCATGCCGTACTGGCAGACGCCGACACCGTGGCCGAAACCCTTTCCTGACAGCGTCAGTTTCCCGCCCGAAAGCGAGACGGTGAAATCGTTCGAATAGACGGTCATGAAACCGACCGCCTTGCGAAACTGATTGACCTCTATCCTCTTTCCGTTCACGATGACCGCGGCGACACGCAGATCGCCCTTCTCGATTGTCACCTTCTTGAGTTCTCCCACCGGGTATCCCGCCGCCGCAAGTTTCTTCGACACCTCGCTGGCACTGAGCACGCGCTTCCACCGATAAAGCGACGAATTCTTGCAGTGATCGCACCTCACCGGCACGAGGTAAGGAACCTCCCTTCCCCACACCTCTTTCGCGGAAGCGGTATGACCACCACAGGTCGAGTGGAAGTATATCTCGGCCGGCAGATCGTTGTAGACGAGCACCTCGCCGCGCGTCTCGGCGACCGCCTGATTTGCGGAAAGGTCCTCCTTCTCAAGACCACCGTAGACCTGATCGAGCACCGTCGGCTCGAGGTCGTAGAGTGCGTTACGGGGACGAAGTACCTTTTTATGCACCGCATAGGTTCGAGCAAGGACCGCCTGCGCTTTCTTCGCTTCGAGATGCCAGCCCGGCATGATCTCCTTGTTGACGACACCGCGCACATACTCCTCGATATGCAGGTCGTTGATCGCCGTCAGTCCCTTTTCAGAGCGGATACTCTCTATCTTTCCGCGGAACAGACGGCCATTCACCGACATGAAACGGAATTTCGGCGAAAAGATGACGACGCCGGGATACGCTCTGCCGCAGATCGTCTGTTTTCCGTCCGGAGCAGGAAATACTCGGCATTCACCCTGTATGGCGCCAAGCGCATGTCCATCGTTGTCCGTGAGTTGCGCATCGCCATCCAGAACGAGTTCAGATGCGTCTTGCACGATGCCGATGCGAAGCGTCGGATCGAACGAGGTAACGGTCGCCTCCGATTTCAGGATTTGAGAAAGAACATCGTCAGCCGAAAGCATCGCTCCCCACAAAACGATCGTTGAGAGCAGGACGCTACTCGGAAACTTCGACGACAACCGATTCATGTTCCTTGGTGTGTTGTTCCCGGAATCTTTCGGCACCTTCCCGGTCGGCGAATCGGCCTACCCGTACGCGATAAAGCGTTTTCTCTCCTTGCTCTACATAGATGTACGCCATATCGGAAAGGCCTTTCTCAAGCGAAGCAACGAACGAACGGGCACGCTCGAAAGAGGAAAAAGCCCCCAACTGGACCGAAAAGAAGGTACCACTCCCTGCCTGATCGTTGCGGCGAAGCAGGCTGTTCTCACCGGGAAGACCAATAACCGTCACCTTGCCGCGGAGACGACCTTTTTGCTCAGGAGAAAGCCTCCTGAACGCTTGTGGCGTAAGGTCGATCACGCGATCTCCCGGACGATCGGTGACCCGCACCACCACCGCCTGCTCGCCATCCATGTCACGCACCTCGAGAAGCGTTCCAAAGGGAAACCCCTCGGCGGCACAGGTGAACTGCGACGGGTCGTAGGGCTCCCCGCTCGCCGTCGCCTGTCCTTTGAAATCCTCACCATACCAAGTAACCCACATAAAGTAGGTGTCGCCGGGAGCAACAGGATGACGAATATTGGGCAACGGAGCACAACCGCAGAGGATGCCCATCATCAAAACCGGCAGGAACCGGCGCATGCGGATCATGCGTTTCCCTTCTCGTGCGACTCGCCGTAGTAACGGTACTTTTCGTGGTAGTAGTAATAGTACGAACCGTAGCGCCCGCCGCCTTTGAGATCAAGATGGTTCACCACTGCGCCAAGAACCACGGCGTTCGCCTTGGCGAGCTGGGCGATCGAGCGCTTGAGGATATCACGCGATACCTGCGCGACCTTCACAACGACGACGACACCATCAGTAAGGGTCGCCAAGATCGCCGCATCGGAAACGGCGATGATGGGAGGAGAATCGAAAACGATGACATCATAGATTCCCCGGAGCCGCTCTATCATATCGCGAAACCGCTTCGACTCCATGAGCTCCGCCGGGTTTGGGGGAATAGGACCACAGAGCAGCAGGTCAAGGCCTCGGTACACATTGGTACGAATGAGTTCTTCGATCGGTTTCTCACCAAGGAGGTATGTCGAGATCCCCTCCTTGTTCTCGAGGCCAAACAATTTATGAACGCGCGGCTTTCGCATATCGGTGTCCACGAGGAGCGTGCGACGCCCCGCGACCGCGAAGCTTACCGCCACATTCGCCGAGACGGTGGTCTTCCCCTCTTGTGAGACCGAACTGGTGATGAGGAGGGTTTTCGCATTGATGTCAGGATGCGCGAGCCGAATGTTCGTCCGTATGGTTCTCAGCGACTCGACCGCCGGATCATGAGAGGATCCCTCGAAGGCTATCTCGGCGATCTTGCCAGCCTCCGTCACCTCGAAACGGGGGAAGATGCCCAGCACGGTTCTTCCGACTATCTGCTCGAGTTCCTCGATGTCCCGAATGCGGGTATCGAAGAACTCGACTGCAAAGATAATGCCCGTCGCGGCGAGAAGCGCCACGATGAACCCGATGAGAAGCACGAGATTCTTACGCGGGGAAACAGGGGACCGCGGAACGAGCGCGCGATCTATGATACGCACATTGTTCGACCGCATGAGGGTGTGGAGATCGGCCTCTTTAGTCCGCTCGAGCACGATATCGTAGAGCTTCTTGTTGGTCTCGACCTCCCGCCGCAACTTGTTGTACTCTATCTCCAGTTTGTTGAGCTTAAGCGATTCTTGCTGGGCATCCCGCAGCATCGTCTGCAGTTTCTGAATTTCGTTGTCAAGCGACTTTGCTTCGAGACGATACCCTTCTAGCGTACCCCGCAACTCATTGAGGAGCGCCCGCCGAATGCTTTCCTCCTCACTCCGCAGGGTCTTTATCTCCGGGTGTTTCTCGTCATAGAGAACGGCTTTCTCAAGAAGTTTCGCCTTCGTTTGCAGATACTGCATCTTCATGCTCTGAATAAGCGGCTTCTCCCGAAAAAGGTCCAAGGCGAAGAACTCTTCGGTGTCGGCGAACTCCAACGCCGAGAGTTCCTCGATGCGCGCCGCCAGAGACTTCTGATAGATCTGCTTCTCGGTCAGCTTCGTTGATATCTCTCCTATCGTTTGAGCGAGCATCGTCTGCTTCTGCTCGAAGGTCGAGGCGAGAACCTCGTTCTCTTTCTTGAAGGTGAACAGCGAAAGCTCCGACTGCTCCAATTGTTTTTTGAGGTTGATGCTCTGTTCCGAAAGCCACTTCGCGGCATCCCGCGTCGCGAGGTACCGTTTCTCTATATTGAACTCGATGTAGGCCGTCGCCACATTGTTCGCAAGGAACGCCGCGACTTCTGGATCGGGATCGGAGACGCTTACCTGAACTATATTGGAGTTCTTCTGTGGTTCGACCGTTATCTTTCCCTGAAGGATCGCGACCGTATCGATCTTCTGCATTTCGGCCGGATCCTCGAACTGATCCGCGCGAATGCCGAACAACTCGAGCGCATGCTCGTGTGAGAGACCTTCAATGACCTTGGCACTCACCGCACGGCTCTTGATTATCTCATATTGGGTCGCCGCATATTCCTTGCTCGCCCAGTAATAATCGGCTCCCGATGAGGTGACCGCCTCGACGCGACGACCAAGTATATTTTCCTCCTTCGGGTCCATCTCGAGCATCACCGTTGCCCGATAGATTCGCGGAGCCTTGTAGAGATATGCCGCCGTTACGGTAAGCACCACCACCACGATTCCGGTAAAAAGGTACAGGTGCTTGACTATGAGGAGGTAGAATTGCTTGATGTCAAATTCCTTCGCGCCCATCACACTATCAGAAAAACCGCTCTCGTACGAACACGATGTCGTCAGGCAACAGGTAGAATGTCTCCGCCTTCCCCGACAACATGGCTTCGATGTCGACCGTGAACCTCGTTTCCCTTCCTCGCTCGTCCCGCCGAGTCACGATAACATTGTTGATGTCCGCCACATTGGTGAATCCTCCGGCGAGCGCGATCGCTTCAACTAGGCTCAGCTGATGAACGATCGGTATCTTTCCTGCATTCTTCACCTGCCCCAGTACAAACACGCGACGACTGTTGAATTCCTTGACGAACACCGACACCTGCGGCTCACGGATGAAACCTTGTCGCAACCGTTCCGCTATCCGCTCAGCAAGAGAAAAGTTAGTCATTCCCTTTACCGCCAATTCCCCAATGAAAGGGAAGGCGATGAATCCTTCGGGGCTCACCTGATATGTCCCGCTCAGTTCCTTCTCTCCGTACACCGTTATTTGAAGAAGATCCCCGGGGCCGATGACTCCCGACTGAAGAACTGCAGTTTCCTGTTTATCGGCGCCACGCCGCTTGGCCGTATCCTCGACCACCGCACTGGAAGCCACATCTTCGCCATCCCGCATGATCTTGAAAGTGCACGCAGAAAGAAACGGGAAAAGAACCCCGACGACCACCGTCACGAACAATATGACCCCGCGACGCACCATGGCCACATCAATAGTCGGCCGTAAGCGTAAGAAGCACGCGATGATCCATATAGTCATAATGGGTGGTATAAGTGACATTAGTCGGTGCGGCGACGCCGGTCACGACAACCTGTTGGGAACTGTAATAGGGGGTTTGCCGCATTTCGAATGTATATTGCAATGCCAACCCGAGCCAGCGCAAGAAATTGTACGATATCGTCGGTTGCACTCGTATCACATGGTCCTCGCGTGAAACGCTTTGTTGCGTGGTGGTGGTGGTCTTCACCGCTCCCGTTGTTGCATCCGTGGTCGTTTCGACCATGTTCAACGCGGGATAGCGCACATTGTCGCCGTAGTCATAATGACTGTAACTCGCATCGAGCTTGAGAAGCAAACGATTGAAGAATTTCTGGACCACCTCGAGATAGGCTTTATCCAGCACATAATATTGGAATACCGGAACTGGCATAAGAGAACGGACATATCCGAGCCTCAGCATGGTGTTCTGCGAATTCCTGAAAATGAACTCTACACCCGCCACTCCATCGTGCCGCATTTCTTTGGAAAGAGAATTGGTATAGCCTCCCGAGAGCTTGAGCGATATCTTTGAGGTCAATTGGCCAAGAGCACCGACAAACACCGAAAGCGGCATGGCACGCTCGTCGTCGCGATAGGCACCGGCGTTGAAGTAGTCCTGATAGGTGAAGGAAACATTGAAGAACGCACCAGTCTTCGGCAAGAATTTCCATTGCCCATAAAGCGAATTGCGCGAATTCCAGAAATTATGTCTACTGAGCAACGATTCCTCAAAATAGTTAAGTTGTACGCCGGACGATATTTTGAGACTAAGGGTATCCTCCGTGTTCTTTACATAAAGAGACAACAGGAAATCCTCAAACAGATTGGTGTGAAGCCCATTCTCAATAGCTATCTGATCGGGACGATTATCGCGGCGCAGATTGTTCGACGCTTGCACGATAACATTGCCGTCCTTATTGAACTCACCCAGAACGTTGGTATCAAAGTGAAGAGAAGAAAGCGTCGAATAGTGCTCAAAAGTCTTCTTGTCCTCGAGACCACTATAAAGATCGTATGAGAGAGCAAGAGCCATGCCGAGCGTCTTCTCTTTGTCGTCTATCTTTGCCCGGAGAGCGGGAGAAAAATGCACAATAAGATCTCCAGTCTCGGAAAAAGCATAGTTTCGGGAAGCGTCGTTATTGTCGACAAAAGTCGACTTCTCCGAAACTCGGTTGATGTTCGTGTCGTATTCCGAAGCAAGGGAAAGGTGAAGATTAAGAAGCGCCGTCTCGGACAACCTGAACCCCGTTTGTTGCAGCACCGTCTCGTTTTCTTCCGCACCGCACAGAGATACAGCCCACAAAAACACACATCCCATAGCAAATAAAAACAGTGTTCGGAAGGAAACCACCATCGGTACCATACTCAACGGAAGTGTTTACATGTTTACTTCTCGGGACTCGCCTCGACAAACGGCGGTATCGAGACCTGATCTCCATGTTCGGCTACGGTTCCCGGGGTTCCTCCCGGTTCCCCGGGCGTTTCGGTGGGGCCACCAGGGTTATCAGTTCCAGCACCATCGACCAGATCTTCTGTCCCTAGGTTCCCCGGATCACGCTCGGTCGCCCAATCAGAGCTAAAATCTTGTCCCATTGCATCGCCAATGGAATCCTCTTCGCCGTAGGTTCCCGTAATATCTTTCTTTTGCTCTTTTTCCACTGTGGCGCGATTGTCAACTCGCGTCAGCTGACGGGGACACGCCTGCGCATCTACAAAGGCTTTTTCTGCAGCATCCGCAAGACCTCGCACGAGCATTACCTGCGTTTGCGCCGCATCGTTCTTCTCGGTGCGTATGAGGTCTCCCATGCGCTCTTTAGCGTTTTCAATACTCGCTGCGATCCCTCGTATAGTGGCAAGAATATCCCCCAAGCATATTTTCCACTTGACATCCTTCTCTTCCACCGCCTCCGCCTGCATCTTCTTGACCGCTTTCTCTATTTCAGCGACTCGCGCCGCCTTTGCCTCGACATCCGCAGTCATCTGCTCAGCGGTCAATGTGGCCTTCTTTTCCCTCACCGGATCTTTGCTCGGCTCATTTCCGGGCAACTCAACAGCACCGTACAAAAAGAGGGAAAACAGAGAAAGGAAAAACATTGCTCTCGTTTTCATCAGACCCCCTCCCTAGTTTGCTGGGGAGAACACGAAAGGAAAAGTCACCGAAGCAGGGGCATCGGGCTTTGGGAATCTCCAGCGACTCACCACTCCCTTGATACATGCCGCGACCTCGGCGTCTTTCATAGTGTCTTCCGTTATCTCCACCATCTCGGCGCGTCCATCTTGGTTTATCATCCAAGTAACTGCGACTTTTCCCTTCAACTGGGGATTAGTTTTCAGAGCTTTCTCATAACATCTCTGAATGGCAGCGCTATTCTGCTTTACGATTTTCACCACACCTGCCTGATCAAGCGTTCCCTCGACTTCAGGTGCTCCTATTTTCGTGCTCGCCATAACTTCTTTTTCTTTCATTCCACTGACTTTGACATTGCCGGAACTAGCAGCAACCTTCAAATCGTCAATCTTCGCCGACTCGGTGGCACCAGCATCGCCCTTACGGCTCCGCTGACCCGCATCGGTGGCTATACCGATTTGTTTTACCCCGGACAAAGCCGAATCGATATCTCGGTCCTTTCCCCCTTCCCCTAACACATCAGAAATAATCCCTGAGGAACCATCTCCTCCGGCCGATCCAATCAGTTTGAGTAAGCCGACACCTGCCACTTTCTTCTTCAACTCAGCAACGCGCATCTCTTCTTCCTTTGCCCTTGTAGCCGCATCGCGCGGCCCCTTCTTTTTCTTTGACACCTCTTCCCCAGCCGATGTTTCTTCTTTTTGGGCAGCCTTTGCCGTCCCTTCCATTTCGCTCGTCTTTTTCTCTTCAACCGGCTTCTCCTCAACAGGAGGCATCTCAGGAGCAATGAGACGGGCAAAGCGATTATCTATCTGGTCAAGGGTCTTGGGTGCGGGATTAGGCAATCCGTACATCCAGTAAAGGAACGAAAACCCTATCAAGAAAACTGAAGAATGTATTGCCACAAGCGGCCAGTCTATCATTTGGGTCCACGAACCGCGAATCGAGCGAGGCAGGCGTAGCTTCGGTGGACGGGCAGGCGGCACCACGAATTGGAACAGAACTATGGCACTCCCCACGACCACCTTACCGCGCGCATCGTTAGATAGGGGAAGGATGTACGCATGACCCCGTTTCTTGAGAAGTCCTTTTTTAATGACATCCTCTATCTCAATCACTTTGCCCTTCAAAAACACCTTCCCGCTCATATTCTCCATTACTACGAGCTCGTATCTTCCCGATTTGTAATAGAAAATAGGGAACTTGCTCGGGAGACTCGAAGAAGGAATGACGAAGTGCGCTTTTGAGGTGTCCCCCACATATACGGTCTCAGGTTTCCGAAAAACCTGTTCGTCGATGATTTTCCCATTGTAAATAACACCGACGCGGAGTACCTTTTCAACCGCAACATTCTGGGCCATGATCACACCTTTCCTATTTAAGAGAAGCGTTCCCTCTTTGGTTTCCCCAAATCGGCATAAGAAAGAGGGACATCCCCCCAACGAAGAACGTCCCTCTTTTTGTCATGCCGACATTCCTTCTTGCGCATTCGCCTATTCCGCCTTTGCGATGTCATCGCCTCGGGCCATTACCCCTCTGGATTCGAGATAGTAAGAAATTTGAACTTACTGAACTCGGCTTGGCCAGCGGTGTACATCACCTCGGTAAGCAAGCGAAAGGGAGTATCGCCATCCATGATGATTGTCGCGACACCCAGACTTTTTCCTGCGGAGGGGTTAACTGCTGCAATACGGCGTTGTTTTTCGACGGCATCGGTAAGCATTTTATTCAACGGGATAATAAAATAGCCGTCTTCTCCTCCTCGCTTCTGAGAGCCGTCCACCTTGCCATCCTTCACTGCCAGCGCCATAGCGTTGTCAACAAGAATCGCCGATTTGGAAACCGTGATGGTAACCGTCTGCTCGGGCTGAAGAACCGTCTTGCTTTTGACAAGATCAAGATCTCCTGAAGGAGTAACCGCCACCGGGTCGGTCGAATAACTTTTCAGAAGGAACACCAAAAGGATGGTAAGGATGTCCATGAGGGAGGTGATTGTCAGCTTAGGCGGCGTCTCTTCACGACTTCCTTTCTTCCCGGCTTTTTTCCTAGCCAACATTTCTTGCTCATAGTTCTCCGAGAGGATTTCATAGTTCTGGTTTTTTTCTTCTGCCATCATATCCTCCCTTTACGCCACGCCGGCACTTAAGACAACATTCGGGAAAAGGGTCTTTTTCTTGTCCCCGTCCTTCTTCTCCCGAGAAGCATCCATCACTTGGATGATGTAACGATACTTGATGTGCGATTCGGCAGTGATAATGATGTTTTCCTCAACCGGGTTCTCATCCTTGATATCAGAAAGCATCTGACTCAACCGATCATAATCGTACACCTTACCGGGGACCGGCTTGCCGTCCACGATCTCTTCACCATCCTTCTTGGGAATTGTTGGCCCCAGCGGATCGTCCTTGTTTTCAATCACCTGATCCCGCGCATAGAGGTGAAACCCACGATCGGTGAGAGCAATGGTCAGTTTGAGTGGCTTCTCGTCGGGCGCTTGATCGGGCGGCGTTACCTCGCTTGAAGGACCAATCTGAGGCGTCGCCACATTGATAACCGCCAACTTTAGCGTTTCCATAGCCGTAAGGAGAAGAGGGATAATAATAAGGATGAGGTTCATTGCAGGAACAAGATTAATGTCGTTATCGGGTTCCTGCTCTTTTCTTTTTCTTACCATAGGACAACCTCCTAATTTTTCCTAAATAAGGGTTTATCCCTCGGTCACCGTCCCCTTCTCACGCGAAACCAACAGGTTAACCAGCTTAACGGAATACAGATCGATGTCATTGAAAATCTTACCCTCGAGCGATTTGATGACCATATGGATGAACATACCAGGAATCGCAACACCGAGGCCGAAGCCGGTAGTGTTCATCGCAACGGCGATACCACTCGCCAGTAGCGCCGATTTCTGTTCGGGCGCCGCGTGAGCAACGGCGTCGAACGCTTGGATCAGCCCTTGGATGGTTCCCAGCAGCCCAAGCAGTGTCGCCATGTTGAAGACGACCGCTATAGTGTCGGTCAGTTTCTTTACTTTCGGTGTATACTCGAGCACCGTCTCGTCAATGGCATTCTGAATCTCTAGTTCACCACGGTTCGCCCTGCTAAGTCCCGCTTTAAGCACATTGGCAAGCGCCGCATCGCCGGCGGCAGAACAGAGCTTAATCGCCTTGTCAACGTTGTTGGCCATGACGAGCTTTTGAATCTGTTTCATCAGGTTGGCGCCGTTAGTGTTAAACTTGAGAATCAGAAAGAGGAATTTGTAGATGGCAACACCGATGATGTAGAGACCGCACAGAGCAATGAAATGCATGAACACACCGCCTTCGCGGTAAAACTGAGCAAACGACTGGATCATGACGAAACCTCCGTCAAAAAAGGTGAATATACCTAGAAAGCGTCTTCACTGAAGACCGCTTCCTTAACCTTCGGAACAAAATTCACTTGCAAATCAAGGGTGCGATAAACAAATTTTGCCCGTGACAAGAAGTACATCGCCTCCGGTTTTTGTATCTTGCCCTTTATCTCTATTTCTTGGAAGACAAAACTTTTTGTTCGGCGTGTTTGGGGGGCCGCCACCAGAGCGACAGCAACCAACAAAAACAACATGATGACAATAACTTGTCTCAGCGCCATACGCAATACCCTAATACAAATGACCGTATTTCATACCTTTTTCTTGAAAAGAAATCAATTTTTTTATCACCACCTACGGCTCCGTATTCTTTGGCGTTTTTTCCTCTTCCGGCACCGAGGGCACCTCAGAGGAAAGTGGCGGCGCATTGCCCGTCTTGAGTGCCTCGATTCGCTTCTGAACAAAGAGCCTTGTTTCATGTTCCTCGCCAAGCTCAGCATGCTTCGCTAGGAAATCAACATACGCTTCTATCGTATCCTGCCTCTTGGCTTCTTCTAAGTCCTTCATTAGTTGTTGATATTGGCGTTCTTCCTCCTCTTCCTTCTTACGTTTTGCCTCCATCTTTTGCTTCATTTTTATTTGTGCCTCGATTTTTTTCTTTTCGACTTGCGCCTCCTTTAGATAATCTGCTATCCGCTTCTGTTCCTCCTTATTACGCTTGTCAACCATGGTGAGATATTGGGTCAAATAGGCGGTCGCCGTATCAAGGCGCGTAGGTTGTCCGTCTCCTTCAACATCATGGTCAAGATAAAGAATCGCCAAATTATAGACGATATCTTTCATCATATCCTTTGGAGTCGCCGGATCCTTTTCCAACGAAACGAAAATGTCACGAGCTTGTTTGTACTCCTTCAATCCTTTTAGCGCGACCGCCAAGTTAAACTTTGCCTCGACGAAATCAGGAAATATCTTTAGCGCAAAATCTAGCTCCTGCTTCGCCGTAGCGAAATCCTCTATCTCCATCGCGAGGACAGCCAACATATTAGCAACCTCGGGCAACTCCGGATTGAGCTTCTTCGCCTTTCGGAAATGCTCGGCCGCTTTTTGTTTATTACCCTGTCTATATGCAAGAAAACCGTATATGCGCTGAAGTCGGAAGTTTTCAGGATTAATTTGTTCAGCCGTGGAGAAGATCATATCGGCAAGTTCTAACATATCCTTATGAAAATATGCCGTTCCCAAGGAAACCATGGCATCTACATTTTGTTCGTCTTCTTTCAAGACCATTTTAGCATGCTTGATGCACTCGTCGTAGTTTTTCAGCTTAAGGTAAAGCCACGAAAGAAAATTATTCCGCACGACCACATCGGTGATCGCCTCCGCTAAACGACGATAGTCATTGGGGCGTGAAGCTTTTCTCCGTTCGTCTAAGAGCACCATATTGTAAAGAGCTTGTTCCTGAATCTGAGGCACCGTCATCGCTGTTTCATACCACCGTCGTGCCTCGTCATCCCTTCCCTGACGCTCGTAACAGAGCGCTATATTATAGGCAATGGATCCGTTATCTTTGTCCTGCGCAAAGGAACGCTCCCATTCCTTGAGCGCTGCCTCGCACCCGTTAGCAAAATATCGCTCGACCCCCTTTCCAAAGTCTTCTTTTGCCGGACCGACATATCGCGTTCCGTCAAAGAAACGCTCCCTTGTCGACTCCCTTTCGGGTTGTATATCCTCTTTGTTTTTCTTTTCTTCTTTAGAAAGAACCGTTGATTGGACAGTGGTTCTTTCCTCCTCCTTTGAGGAGGCATCCTCTTTTTTCTCTGGGTGTTCGGTATCAGTTTTTTGATCGACAGGTGCTTTTGCCTCATCAACCACCTTCTTTCTCGGTGTGGTTGAGGCACACCCTCCTGTCACCAGTAAGACAACCATGAGAAGCAGAGAGAGCAAGAAGTATTTTTCTAAGTGCTTTTTCATCTCACTCTTCCTTGCGAGGTTCCTCTCCGGTTGGCTTCTCTTCTTTCTTGATGCCGGCACGCTTATACACTTTCTTTTCAGGACGATCCAGCGTCAGCATAACCGGATATCCCGACTCAAAGGTGGTGTTAACGCCGTATCTCGGTGTCTTTCCGGCCCGAAATTCTTGTGGACGGAGTTTCGATAACCGTTCTATGATCAGAGTCGTCCATTTATTAAAAATCCGCCCCTCCCTTGCTCTTTCTAAGGTACTTACATAAATGTCAACTGCCTGTTGCTCAAGCGGCGCGATCTGCTCATCCAGCATCTGCTGATACATATCAACCGCTTCTTGGTCCTTTTCGATCTCCTTCGGTATCGGTGTATTGATCAACGCTTCTGCAAAAAGCTGAAGAATATTCCCTTGGCGATACAGAGCAGCATATGACCACTCTGATTTGTACTTGAGAATTTCGCCATAACGTTTTCCTAAACTTTGCGACGCCGCCTTCTTTGCCTTGAGCGACTCTTCAAGTTTCTTCAGACTCTGCCCTCCTATCTTGAGCTTTTCGTATTCAATGAAGTCATCTTCTATTAATTTGAATTCCGCCTCTGCAGCATAAGCATTCGCCTCATCGCTCTCCACCTTTTTTGCCTGATAGTGACTAAGAATCTTTGCATAGGTCTCTTTCGCCCGCTTCCAATCACCCATCTTTTCTTCGTAGGTCTTAGCAATCTGATAGTAAGCACGCAACACGAGGTTTTGCACTTCCGGATCATCACGATAAGTGTCGATGAACTGCTCAAAGCGTGAAATCATTCCTTGCCAATCTTCCGCTTTCTGATGCATCAGCCCTGCGAAATATGCGGCCTCCTTACCGTCAAATTTTTCAGCCTGCTCTCTCGCATACAGCATATAATAGGTCGCCGCCTCTCGGTATCGTTTGAGTCTTTCTAGAAGAAGCGCCGCATTGTATATGGCAAAAAGCCTTTTTTCGTTCGTCGGATATTTTTTATAAAGAAGGAGATAGGCATCGAGCGCCTTTTCGAAATTATACGAGCGCTCCGCATTGTAAGCAACCAAAAAAAGCGATTGAGGAGCTATGGGCGAATAAGGGTACTCCCTATATATACGCTCATGAATCGTCATGGCCGAATCGAACATGAGCGCCTTTTCAAAATTATAGGCGGCATTGAAAAGGGCCTTATCTGCATCCTGATGATAGGGATTCTCTTCGACGATACGCAGATATTCATCAGCTGCCTCCCGATGCTTCTTTTCTTCCTGCAACTGCTCTGCGTATTTGAAAAGAGCCGCACCGCGGTAAGTCTTGAACTCGTCGGTGATCTCCCTACTTTTGGGGCTTTTTGCCTGAGATAATCGGTCAGTGAGCAATTTTGACCACTTTGCAACATTTACCCAATCCTTTTTCTCGTTATAAGCCCCAATGATATCGCGCGCAGCATAAACGGCCGCTTCTGAATCAGGAAACTCGTTGATGATACGAAGATACCTCTTCTCCGATTCGTCAAACATGCCGTGATCATAGAAGATACGAGCTGAATTATAAGCAACAGCGCTTCGGTCCGCCGCGTCTTTGGCTATCTGAAGATAGATGTCGCTCGACTCAATAAGTTTCTCTTCCAGTTTCGAAAGAGGGGTTCCCCGTTTCTCTTCGCTCTTGATTTGGCGTTCGGGAGCATTCTCCCATAGAGCACTGTAGCAGAGATATGTTGCTAAGCCAGCATCATTTTTCAAGCGGTCTTGATTCTTATCATCACGAATGCGTTCATAGATAAGCACCGCTCGCGCAATCTGACCAGAGAAATAAAGGCAGTCGGCAAAATTATAGCTGATATCGTAGCCTTCTGAAGTGTAAGGAAACTTTTCCAAGTACTTTCCATAGAGTTGCGCCGCTACGGCATATTCGCTCTTGGCCTTTTCGAAGTCACCCTTCTCTTTCGCCTGTTGTGCCAGTTTTTGATGGTATCCTGCGGAACCGACAAGGAAATCTTTCGCTTGTTGAGCAGCATTGCGCAACGCAGTCGCATTTGCGCGATTTTTGAGCGCCCATTCCGATTCCTCATCATAGAGCTTCGTAAAACGCTCTATCTCTTCCTGCATCTTATCAAGCATCCCCTGCTTATTGTACATTTGAATCAGCTTCTCATGAATTTTAGGCGCACTTTCATTATACGGATGTCGTGCAAGAACGAACCTATATGCCTTCTCCGCCTGCGCATAGTTGGCATTCTCATAGTAATATTTTCCCAACTTGTCGAACACATCGAATTCGAAGCTTTTTCCATCTATCTTGTTGAAGTAGGCAACCGCTTTATCCACAGAGCCCCACTCTTCATCAGCAAAACTAATCGCAATGTACTGGACCGACTCTCTGCGCATGTCTTGCCCCCCGGACAAACCACGGCGCTTCATCTCGTCGGCATAGAAAATGAGCGACGCAAATGTTTCTATCGCACGATCGAAATCGTTCATGCGATAGTATGTCCATGCGATCTTATATACCACCTTATCATAATCTTTATAATCTTTGTACTGCGCGCTCTTCATAAAAGCATCGAGGGCCTTACGGAGATCGTTCTTTTCAGAGAAATAATATTCTCCTATGCGCATATAGACTTCCGCGGTATACTCTGAAGAGATGTTTTTTTCCACCATCTCTTCCCACACCTTTACTGCCTCTTCTTTTTGTTTTGAGACATCGAGGCAATACCCAAGCATATAGTACACTTCGCCAAGATACCGGAAATCGCGATAGTTCAAGACGATTTCACGATACAACGCGATGGAGGGTTCCAAATCCACTATCGGCATTTCTGGTTCTTGGGCGAGCTTTCCTTTCTCGTAGAGGGTCATTAAACGATCGTATTCATCCATTCGCTTTTCGTGTTCGATCATCGATCGCTCGTAGTAAAGCTCCGCCAAACGATACATCGCACTCGGCACAAAATCGGCATTTCCCCAATACTTCCTAATGAAGTTCTCAAAAAGGACAATGGCCTCGTCACGCGAAGCAGTCTCGCTTTCCATCTCTTTCCGTATGGGAGACTGGTACTTCATCTCTATTAGACGCCGCTTTTCTTCTACTTTGCGCTTCAGAAGAGATTGAACTTCTCGCTGGTAATCAGCGACAAGCGCTTCGTAACGGAGGATCTGACGCTCAATATAATCTTTCTCAAAATTAATCCCGTCGACCGCCACAGGGATCTCTCTCGTCTTTGTCGCCTGTGCAGCATTCGACTCAGACGGCTCTTCCCCACTTCCCATCAAAGGAAGAACGAACAAAAGGAAAAAAAAGCGAGGAAGACTCATTCCAGATTCTCCAAATTCAGATTGAGATCCTGAATCTCCTGCGCCATACGCATACGAAGACGATTAAGGTTTTGGGTCGCTTCTTCTTTACGCTCCCAAGCGACATCGATAATGCCCAGATCAGCCTGCAAAAGAAGATCATCAAAAGTTTTGTTCAAACGAGAGAGATTGGCGAACATTGCCAATGATGCGGTCTCTCCCACTTCTCGTTTCAAGGAAAGAAGTTGGCTTTTGTACTCCTCCACCTTTATCTTCTCCGACTCGAAAGAATCTTTGATGTTCTGAATAAGACCCCCCACTACTTCGTTAAGTTTGTCAGAGAATCGGTCGAGAGTTCCAGCCAGCGTATTTAATCGTGCGAAAAGGCTTTCAACACGGCCCTGCCGCATAACGGAGGGCGCCAAACGAGACAATAAACTCTCCTGCTCCACGAGGACCCTCTCATAGGCATCGCGTGCAATGATTATACGAGAATACATGTCGCCGCCTAAGAGAAGACGGTTCTTCTCGTCCTCAGTTTCCTCTTGGAGACGCAAAAGCTGTTCCCTGAGAAGAGCGACCTGCCGTTGTTCATTTTCTATTTTTTTGACGGTTCGATCGTCCAGAGAAGTTACCGTACGCATATAGGAAACATGTAAAGCACTGAGCTGATCATCGAAAGCCTTTGTCCTGAGAAGTGCCCGATGAATTTCTTCCTCAAATGCCAACACCGAAACAGCATAACGAGAAAAGGTCTCGCCGATGGTGTTCCCCGACTGAGGGATCACCTCGCGCAGGTTCTTCTCGAGCGACTTTCTCTCTTCTTCGAGTTTCTCCCATTTAGCGCGATCTCGGGGCGAAAACACCTTTGACGCCTCGCCCGCACAAGCCTTGACAAGTGCTTCACGAAGAGATGTCAAGCGGTTTCGCAAAGAAACCGCCACCTCAGTTCCTTTTCTAAGTGGGGGGAATACAGCAGCTGCATTTTTATTTTCGATGACGCTACCCAGTTTGCGTTCCAGTTTAGTAACTTGATCTAACTCAGTCTCTATTTGCCTCAAATCATCCTGCAACCGCATCGCCTGAGAAAATTTCTTATTGTCTCTGAGTAAAGACCTCACCAGTGGAGCATAAAGAGAGAAATGCGACTCGGCAGAGGTACGGGTATCTTCCCACAGCGTCGTCCCCTTTCCCTTAAGAGCATTTAATTGTTCCCGGATGTTTCCGTACTCTTTGACGACCCGGTTAAAGAGAAGCATTGCCTCGCCGTATCTTCGCAACTTAATAAGGATGTTACCCTCCAGTATCTCGGCCTGAGGCGCGACAAATGAACCGGGCGCAATATACCGAACTAGGCGAAGTGCTTCAAGCGCCTTTTCCCACTGTTCTCGTTTAATATAGATCCAACACAATTCCAAATATGCCTCGGCAAACAGATGGGAACGGTGATCAACTCTGAGATAGTAATCAGTAGCGGCAACAAGATCCCCCTTCTCGAAAAGAAGTCGCCCCACGGCCAAGACAGCGAGATCACGTATCTGCTCATATTTGAAATATGTTCCCGCTGGCGCATCGGTAACTTGACTAAAAAAGGAGAGAGCCCGATCGAGATCTTTTCCCTGAAGGGCAATCACTCCTTGGAAATAAAGCGCCTGAAGATAGTAAGTGCTCCCCTTTTTTACTGCCGAGAACACCTTTTCAGCATCTTTGTATTGAGCATCGAAAAAAAGCGACTTACCCAAAAAATAGAGAAGATCCTGATCTCGGGATATATCGTAACCGATATCAAGAAAGTTCTTATAGTACGATTTTGCCTTCGCATGCTCACCGAGATGGTACGCCGCCGCGATAAGTCGCTTAAGGGCATCTACCTGAAAACGAGAGTACGGCTTTTCCGCAAGCAACAGGTCATAATATCGTGACGCGGAGATATAATTGTTACTGAGAAACAATGTCTCGGCGAGCTTGAACTGCGCTTCCTCCCAAATGACATCTTTCTCTTTGCGACTGCTTACTATCGAATAGTAGAGGCTCCCTGCCGAAACATAATCTTTTCGCTGGAAATAGAAGTCGGCTTTTTCCATTTTTTTTGCAGGCGACTCATGATACTCGCGGCTGACGGTAAAGGGTGCAAGATAGCGTCCTTCGACCCCACTTGTTTCCTCTTCGAGTGTCTGCAGTTCTCCTTCTATCGCGAAGAGATCCTTTTCAAAAGCACTGGCTGGTTCTGCGGGTTTCTTCTGTTGTGCTTCGATCGCTTGCGGTACTGCGCCCAAAAGCAATCCAACAAAAAGAACACGATACCACAATGCCATCGTTCGGTAAAACATCATGCGTAACGCATCACCGCGAGGGTAACGGTTCTTTTCGAGATTCGGTTTGCTCACCCGCCTCGGTTTCCTCGTATGATTTTTTGGCAATCTCGAACGATATATAAAGGCGGTTATCAAGTTTTACCAATGACCCCCTATCCAGTGCGGATGCCGTTACCTCAACCTGTTGTCCCTCCTCCACGGTGAAAGAATAACCCGCCTTCAGTTTAAAGGTATATCCCCTAAGGTAAGAGAAAAGGCCATATCCTTTACCGCGATACACCAAATAAATAGAAAGATGATGTGGCCCCGGGACTACCGATCCTTCGAAGGTAACTACTTCGTCTCTTATTTCGCCCCCTCCTTCGACCCACTTGAATACCGGTGCTTCATCAAGGTAATAAAGCACAGAAACCAATTCAAAAGCCGAGCCGACCTCGTTACGATGAATAATGGTGCAACGAGCACCGGCCAAGGCACCACTTAACACTGTCTCCTGCAAGACTGCGAGTCTCTGTTTTGCTTTGAAAACCTTATCTTTCAATGAATTGATCTTCTCTTCGAGATTGCGTAAGCGCAGATTGACCTCTTGGTCAGAAACACTCTCCTCTGGAGAAGCCTGTACTCCTGCGTCGCTTACCTCTGAAGAAGTGGCGTCAGGAGAAATCTCCCCTGCCCTCGGCGTCGTGAAAAGCAAAAGCAACAACGCCACTCCCAGAAACATAACGATCGTTTTCATTCCATCTCCCCAAAAAGCAACAAAAGAGAGTATACATCCTATCGTGCAAAATCAAATTTTTATATATGTTCCACCCCAGAGAGAGGACGGCCCAGAAAACGTTCGCCAACGCACTGAAAATTTTCAACGGCATCGGTAACAAAGAATCGCTCCTCCCCCCTCATGTCGGACGAATCAGAAAGAAGCCCCGTTTCGATTAGAAGGCCTCGAAGGGCATCAGCAGTTGAGCGGGCAGAATCAAGAATTTGCACCTTATGACGGAAATAGTCAGCCAAGGCTGGTCGTAGAAGAGGATAATGCGTACAGCCAAGGACAAGGGTGTCTAGGGATGTCACCCGAAACTCTGCGAGATAATAATCTATAACTTGTTCAACCAGCGGATGCGCGATCACCCCCTCTTCAACAAGGGGTACGAAAAGCGGACACGCTTTAGCTATTACCATTTTTCCCTGAGCTCTCAATGCAGACTGGTAAACGCCGCTATTAATTGTTGTCGTCGTGCCAATAACTCCTATGTTCATGGCATCAGGCATAGCGGAAAGGCATTTAATTACCGGATCAATGACCCCAATCATTGGGACATTAGGGAAAGTTCTTCTGACATGGTCGAGTGCCGTCGCAGATGCCGTATTGCAAGCAACGACCACTACTTTCGCACCTCGCTCCAAGAGGAAACGAATGTTACTCTCGGCATAGGAACGTACCACTTCAGGCGACTTAGTACCGTAGGGGACCCGTGCCGTATCTCCAAGATAGTACAAATTCTCCGCAGGAAGGAGGGTTCTTATTTCTTTAAAAACCGTCAGCCCACCTATACCTGAATCAAAAATACCGACCGGTCGATTTCTTGGAGATACCACCTCAAATCTCCTCTCAATTACTCCGTTGCATCAATGTGATAAAAGCAAGAGAGGGTGCCTTTTTTTCAGAACCCGAAAGAATACTTGAGGTATGGCATAACGGTGACACCGAAACCATTAAAATTCACGATATAGTCGAATTTTGTCGAGAGCCCGAGAGAAAAATGTCTGGCATAGGTGTAATATTCACTATCCAGTCCCATACCAATTGCAATAAAGAGGTCATTCTCTTTGTTGCTAGAATCCTTGGCTCTCGCCGCCAGCATAAAATCGGCACCAAGGTTGAGTCCTATTTCCCAACGATCATTAATGCAATAAGTAGGGGAAAGAGAAACACCAACGAGAATTGGTGCATAATCCTCAAGCCACGGAGAAACCGACTTTGAAGAGTCAGTATTAAGTTGCAACACCCCAAAGTCCACATTAATACCCAGAGAAAAAACGCTCACAATTTGGATGTCATATCCAAAACCAAGTTTTACAACGCTCCCTATGGTGTCGGAGTACTCTGCCGCCTCTCCTATCATGAAAAAAGGACCACCGGAAATAGCAGAATTAAAGCCCTTCAAAACCGGCTCGAGATCGTTTCCAGAAGCATCACCTACCGTCTGTTCTTCGGCAGAAAGAAGCGACACGGCTATAAGCATCAGTGCCGCTGTCATTATTCTTATCCTCATAACCGCGCTCCTCCTTTCTTACCCTTCCGAATGTTTGAAGACGAAGGGATAATTGACGATGACGATACCCCCGCCCTTAGGTTGCGGGAACCTTATTTTCTTTATTTGATCAGCGACGCAACTCTCAACATTTTCATTCCCCATTGTCGATCGCTGAACCTTAGAACTCGATACTTGACCGGTCTTCGCAATGATGAAATTAATAACAATCTTTCCAAAAAGCTTCGGATCCTTGTTGAGTTCTTTCTCATAACACCAGCGAATCTTCGCAAGGTTACGTTTGATGTAAGCATCAATAACGGCACGGTCAAGGGCACCCATAATGACTGCCTGCCCACCACCAGCGGTAATGTCAGAAAGACCTTTACCACCGATTCGACCCGCCGCCATACCATATCCCATCCCCCCCATACCACCACCACCACGCCCACGGGTACCAAGACCGCCAATCCCTAAGGCATTTCCACCGCCACCAGTACCAAATCCTCTCGTTCCTAGGCCACCGGATCCGAACTGGTCAACACCACTGATGCCGGTAACCGATCCCAGTGTCTTTTCCATGCCAGCACCAAGGCCTCCTCCGCCAAATACGCGGTCAAAGCTCGCTGCCCCGGCAGAAAGGGCTCCCATGATACCGGAGCTCTGCGCAACTTTTTCATCAAGTCCTCGGCGAGCAGAACCCTGCGCATTAGCAACGCGGCTCTTCTTATCACCGACGCGGCCTTCTTCACCAAGCGATTTCCGTTGCTGTGTCGCTTCAACAAGTCCTTCTTTAGGTTTCTCTAACTTAACTTTCTTTTCTTTTTCTATATCCTCAACTTTAACATCATCTTGATTTGAAACAATCATGTTAGCGAATCGGTTATCTATTTCAAATATGTCAACCTCTATGGGAGGAGTTTCGGTAATAAGATTCATAATAAAGAGACCAATGATGAACGTTATCAGCAAGACAAGGAACGGAGCCATTTCGCGATTCTCAATAAGTCCTGCAGGCTTCAACTTCTCGTATGGGCTTTTAAGAACGACGATGGACATATCGTCAAAGTCAAGCACGAGAAAATTGTTGTTGCCAATCTCGTAGGTCTTTTTTCCCGATAATGATGCAAGGTCTTTCTTCTCTTTTCCTTCAACGACATATCCTTTAAAGTTATCTTTTAGATTCACAATGACCTGATCGCCTGCCAGACTCACTAGTTCGAAGGTGTCCTCGGGAACAAACTTTTCGTCACACATGAGGTCCACCTTTTTGGGATCGGAAGAGGATCCGATCACATACGCCTTTTTAAGGACCTTACTTTCTCGCAGGATGTTCGGTTTAAAAACAACCCTCACCTCCGGATCAAGACGACCACCGTATCCCTCATTTATCGGAGGACGCGGTATCGGAGAAAGGTCATACAAAAGCCTTTTCTTGACATTCTCGTTCGGCATAGCAGGCGCCCCGTTTATATAGTTGTTGATATTGCTTCCTTCACTTCAAAACATCCACCGATCTAACCAATTCTTTATTAAAGTCCTTTTTCAGATTGATTAATGAATTAAACTTGGTCTTCGTACGGTCCATAAGGAAAGAGCCAGAAGGCTTTTTTATCTGTCCCTCCAACATCACATCTTCGAAATCAATGACCGTTTTTTGACGATAAACTATTTTGCGACCACTACTATCAACCTCTCCGGTGTCTACCGTGCTTGCCTCCTCCTGCGCAAACAACCACAATGAGCCCAACATCAAGAGCAACATGACTAGAACCTTTTTCTTCATAATACCCTCCATCCTATTGGTTCTGTGGTGTTTGTTCTTCTTCAGTTGGCCGTATCCTCACTTTATCGGCAATATATTTGTGCACGATATGGTCTTGGCCAATCTCTCCCCCTATGCTCAGGTATTTTCTGAAAAGACTCTGTGCTTCAACTTTCTTGTTCATGTGATCGTGGTATAAAACACCCAGATTGAAAACAGCTAGAGGGTTGTTCGGATCCTTATCAAGGACCTTTTTATACTCCGCCTCTGCTTCAGCAAAATTCCCCAATCCACGATAAGCAAGCGCAAGACCTACTCGGGCGTCCAAATTGTCAGGATCTTGCGCAAGCACCACCGAAAAATGGTGGAATGCTCTTTCGGCATCACCATAGGACATAGCGATAGTACCTACATTGAAATTTGCGGCCTTGTTCTGAGCATCCAAGTTCAGTGCTTGCGTGTAATAAAACATGGCCAGCGAATCATCACCCTGCTCATGAAAAATAACACCGCGGTTATTAGCTATACCGGCGTCATTGGGATTGAGATTATAAGAGTTAGTTGTGACCATGTTAGCTAATCCCATGTCTTTCTTGAGCAGATAAATCATTCCCAAGTTCTTAAGAGCATCCATGTTAGCCGGTTCTTGTATCAGTATCTTGCGAACCGATTCTATCGCCTTAAGAAAATCTCTCTTTTTGAGATAAAAACCGGCAACTGCTGAAAGAACAGCCTTGTCTTTAGGATTCTCCTCTAGAAATTTCTCGCACACATCTATCGCACGGTTATATTCTAGCTTGTTGGCATAGATGGCCGCTTTATTTATGACCGGTCGTGCATAGGTCGGTTCAAGTTGCAAAGCTAAATTATAATTCTTGACCGCATTCTCGTCGTCCCCCATTTGCTGGTAAACAAGGCCTAAATTAAACCAAACCGTTGGCGACTTGGGATAAGCCTCTGTCGCCTTGGTAAAGAACTGAACAGCCGCTGAGAAATTGGCCTTTCCTCCCTTTTTAACCTCGAGCGCATCTATCCCCTTCTGAGTATAAAACTTGGCCCAATCTTCAGGAGTCGTTGGATGATCAGTAACAACAAGGCGCTTTTTCTCCTGCTTCTTTTCTACGCTAGGTTCGTTCTTGGGGGCCGATGCGCAAGAAACAAATATTCCCAAGATTACTGTAACTACCGTTGCAATAAGCACATTGCCCGTCTTTTTCGTGGCCATAGCAAACCTCACTAGTTAGTCTGTGTTGCTGGCGCCGGGGATCCCTCGGAGGGGGTCACAGGTGCCGGAACAGTCGACATCTTGCGCAGGATATCTTTCTTTTCCTCATCGGAGATAGGAGGAAATTTCATGTCCATATCAACTCGGCCAATCAGCGATGAGGTCTCTATCATATTCGCAGAAGGAATAATCTCGTTTTCATCATAATATTTACCAGGACGCAACTCTTGGAAATACCGCAATTGATACTTCGCCTTCTTTACCCAATCGTTATAAACAGAGGTCTCATACCCCTTCAGCATCGCCTTCTCAAGTGCCTCCACCGCCTTCTGGCGTGCATTGAGGGCCTTTTCATCAAGCATGTTTTTATAAACAATTTTCTGGTTTTCGGTAAGCCACGGCGGTAAAGGTGCACCAAACATCTTATCAGTCATGTCGCGATACATGACGCCGATGTAATAAAGACAGGCTGGCGTCATGCGCGGAGACTTAGTCTGTTCTATAATCTGCATATAGCGTTGCTCTAACTCAACAAGCATTTCGGCCTTCTTCGTGAGTCGATCCGCTGTTTCCTTATTGAAAGCATCCATTTCCTTCTTTATTTCCTTGGGAATCTTTGATTCATCATCCCATTGAATTTCATCAAGATTATATCTTTTTATTATTGCCTTATCATACTTAACATTAAAGTCTAAGGCCATAAACTCTTTAAACTTTGCTTCGGCTTCAACGATAAGCGCCTCAGCTATCGAGTCTCGTGTCGTTTCGGCAAAGTCTTCTTTCTCCTTAAACTGGCCATTCTTGTAAAGTTGTAAGATGGCATCAACATATTTATAATATTCATCAGTTTTTGCTTCTTCCTTCGCCATCTTAATCATAGATGCATACAAGGCAAAAAGAGTGTTCAGACTTCCCTTAGAGACCTCAACAGGGGTAGTATCATTCTTTCCGGTTAGACTCCCCGACTTGTCCAAGTAACGATAATCCTTCAAACCCTTTATTTGGACATAGGTAGAAAGATACTTCTCAAATCCCTTCCTTGCCTTATCATAATAAGTTTTTCCCTTACGCATCCAAATATATCCAAATTGGAGCGCTATCTTTTCTTTTTCCTTCTCATCCTTAAGATACTTGTCTATATAAAGCTTATAGTTGTCTAATGCCTTCTCTGTGTTTCCCAGCGCTTCGTAAAGAACCGCCGCATTAAAAACCGCATCCCCAGCACTCTTATGCTGCGGCGCCTTCGTCATGAATTCTATGTAGAGGTCCGCCGCCTTATCGTAATAGGCAATCGCCTCATAGTTCTTAGCGAGACCAAACATAATATCATTACGAAGTTTTGATTCCTTATAGATTTTTCCACTTTCGCTAAGGAAACGCTCTTGAACACGAATCGATTTGTAGAGATCCTCGGCTTTTGCGTAGTAGTAGATCGCATTGTTAAGGGCAACATCATTAAATTTTGAGTTGGGGAACTCAGTTACAAAGGCAATATAACGTTCGGCCGACTCCAAAGGCTTATTGTTCTGAGCAGGAAGTTCGGCAGCATAAAAGGTCGCCATCTCCTTAAATTTCTCGAGGTCATCTTTAAGGCGGTTACGCCCGGAAATAAGAGCCGAGTTGCGGAGCATTTCTCGAGCCTTATTACTTATCGCTTCCCAATCCTGTGTTATGTTGAGAGAATCCATAATAAGATCGGCAGCAAAGACGGCAAGCTCCTCACGCGGATACTTCTGAACAATCATTTCAAAGACCGGCACAGATTCTTGGAAGTGATTAAAAGCATAGTAGGTTACCGCCTGCTTGTAGATAATGTCAACGAGATATTTGGAACGGGGTATATTTTTGATGTAGGTATCGCATGCCTTGATAAATTTCTGCTCAAGTTCAGGGATGGGCTTCGGCTGAAACTCGGGAGGAATACCCTTTTTTGTCGCGGCCCCCTGAGTTTGCCCGGCAATAGTTATCTTTGCCTCATCGATATTCGAATCTCCCGACTTTTTACGATTTGCAACCCCCTGTTTGATCTCCGCATTACGTTTTTCTTGCTCTTTCTGAAGCAACATTCCAAAAGCCGAGACGGCACCATATGATGCATCCTCAAAGTGATGCCCTCGTGGATTCATATCGGCAACAATCTGATACTGATCACCCGCTTCAACATACCGTTTTTTCTCCCAGAGGAATTCAGCATAATTGAAACGGATATCGTATGCTGCCTCTGATTTAGGATAAAACTTCAGATATTTTGGGTACAACTCCTCAACTACCTGCCAAGTCTTTTCTGACTGGGTCTTTCGGGCCTCGTTATGATATTCGACAAGGAGTATCCTGAGATTCGCTTCAGCAGTTTGAACGGCACTTTCGACAGCCGTTGGATCTTTTTTCGCATTCGCCTTTGCCCATGCCGAATCAGGGTTGCCGTATTTCTCCACCAAGTTCACGATCTCAAGCCGGACATTATCCTTCATGTTAAGTTTTTTGTAGCATTCAACAATCTGTTTTTGCCATTGCGGACATTCCGGCGCCGTCGGCACTTCACTTATCAATTTGCGGTATATTTTTATCGCCTCTTCATTCTTATCTTGTTCAAAATATATACCAGCCAACTTGACAAGGACCATGACGAAGTATTTGTGCTCCTTCACTATGGTCTTAAAATACTTCTCGGCTTCATCGACACTCCCTGCTTCGGCGTAGGGGGTCACCATATCCTTGAGGGCCTCTTCTTTAAGCTCTACCTTATTAAATTTATTGGAATATTCAACAACCTGCTGGAAGACCTTGATTGATTCCTCGTATTCGCCCACATTATAAAGACACCAAGCGTACTTATACAGCGCAAAGCCAAAAAACGGGTTATTGGGATAACCATCAATGATTGCTTTATAAGCCGGCATTGCTTTGAAGACATTGTTATTGTTGAAAAAATATTCGGCCATTTCATAGAAAGCATCTGCAGCATACTTGGAGTTTTTGTATTTTTCGGTTACAAGCGTGTAGTATCGAATCGCAGGAAGCGGTTTACCAACCTCCATCAGGTTTGAGGCCATAAAAAAGTACACTTCGTCGATACCGGTGAAATCCGGATACTTCTTGATAATAAACTCACACACATCTATCGCTTTTTCGTTCCACTTCCACGCCTCTGCAAGGTTAAGTTCCGGCATCGGCGCATTCGGGTCATTGATTTCATAATACTTGTCGGTTTGTTTGTTGTACTCCTCCATGATGACGGCTTTGATACCGCGCGCCTTCTCCCAGTAAAGCTCTGCGAGACGCCGATAGACCTCCGCTTTTTTGGGCCCTTCGGGGAAGTCTTTGATGAGCTCGTTGAGTTGCTCGATAGCCTTGTCTCTTTGCGCCATCGCCTTAGAATCAATTTGAACCCGGGATGGCTCTAGAGCCATCTTAGCTGGCCCCTTAGCATCCTTTGGCGCATCTTCGGCCTTTCTCTTTTCCCGGGCGGCAAAAAGGGTTCCCGCCATGAGCAACACCATAGCGAATACAAACGCTTTTTTCGTCATCATGCTCAGATGGACCATATTATTTTCCTTCCGGTTGATGTTATTCATTCTTCAATACAGGCACTCTGGATATTGTAAAAATAATAACCTAGTTCGTCTTCCCAATACTCACCGTCAAAAGGCCAATAGTAGGTACGCGGAGGAACAGCAGGAGAATATGCTTTTTCTTCTTTTAAGGATGCTTCTTTCATCTTTTTACCGTAAAGTTCTTCTTTTTCATAAGTCTCCTTAAGTTTGTCGGTCATTTCGAAGCGAATCGCCTTCATGTCGGCGATAAGCTGGGTAAGGTCTTGTGCTATTTCATGCAGTTTCTTAACAAGCATTTTTCCCGCTTCGTTCCTCAGATTAGCAAGCTGATAGGCCATCTTTTTCTGAAGATCGTCTGCGATGACACTTTTTTTGAAGTTTTCAGGACTTTGCTCTATAATTACTGCTTCTCGCTCAACTTCTTTGATGTGAGAATACTCTCTCAAGAATTGCTGGTCGGAAAGGATGTGGCGAAGTATCGCCTCTGGTAGAGGTGTCGTTTTTCCTGAGGAAGCATCGCGATACATGGTAAGCAGCTCTTTATAGACATCAAGACCAGTTTTGGTCGAGACATTTTCAAGCCACGATTGAAGGCGCTGACGATAATCGGGGTAAACGAGGAAAAATTTGTCGATAACTTCATTAACCTCCTTGTAACGGCAGAGATTATAAAAGGTAACCGCCTCGACGACATAGACATCGGGGAAATAGATGTCGGTGAAGAATGGGCTACCGAGAGTCACAACCGTACCAAGTGTCGAATCGAAGCGGCTGATCATAAGCGACGCCCAAGTACGCGCGAAGAGCGACTCAAACCACTGTGGGTTGCGACGATCTACATTGTTGAAGTAATTAAGTGCAACATTGAACATCGCGAGTTTGTTCTTGGTCTTTTCGTCGAACCCGGCAGCATAATAGAGTTCGCCAAGGGCTAACTCCGCCATCCCCTTCAGTTGCTTAATGTCAGCACCGACATACATATCATCGGGCATCTCCATAATCTTTTGGAAACTCTTCATCGCCTCTGCGTACATGCGCTGACGAACTTGGATAACGCCCATGAAGTAGGTGGCGAGAGGATAAAACGATGAATAATCCTTCACTTGAGTGAAGAACTTAAGCGCCTCCTCGTCTTGGCCCTTATAAAAGTTTATCTTGCCAAGATAGTACACCAATTCATTCGCGAACTTCTTGGGTAATGCGTTATAGTCCACATTAGAAAGAACCGCGAAAAGAACTTTCTCGTCTTTTGTCTCGTAGGTGACCGCAAGAAGTTTGAGAAGCGCGGAAACAAAATAGTGACTCGAGGGGCCTTCAAACAATATCTCAGCAAGTTGGTACTCGGCCGCCTGGTAAAGACCGATGCGGAAAAGCGACTCGGCGTAGTAATACCGTGCGGTCTCATGGAGGCGAGCCCACTCGCCATTCTTCATGATAGCATAGAAACCTATGGCAGCGGTATAATAGTCGCCATCGTTGTAGGCTTCTACCACTCGTTTAATGGCATCGGGCATACCGTGTACGACCGCCGGGTCTATCTTTTCATACTTTTTCATCTCCTGCTCACGCACCGTCAGTTGCTCGGCGCAAGAGAGCAACGAGGCGGATAGCGCGACAAGGATAAGAATGCGCGCGATGGTGTTCATGCGTCGTTTCCCCCTCTTTAGTCGGCAAACGGCAGGAACATGCCGAAGTTAATGGTAAAGAGCGTATCTGTTTTAAGATAAGCACTCTTCGCCGTAGTTGTCGACCCCAGCTTGAAACGCTCGTCTTTCATCATAAACCAATCAAGGTTCAGTGAAAGGAAGAAGTTGTTGGTTATGAAAAAACGACCGTTGAACCCGATGTTTACTGCGAAACGATGTCCTGTATCGGACTGGTTTCCCTTCTCGAGAAGCACTTGGTAATAATTTCCGCCCGCAGAAATCTGCAGATCGTACTTCGGTATAAAATCACCAAACAGGCTCAGTTTGCCATAGAATGGAGTGAAAACGCAAGAAAGACCGCCGCCCATGACGACATTACTCGAAGAAACTTCCGCATTGAGTTCATCGACCTGTTTGCGCGTCTCACGAGCCCAATTGATAGGAGCGTAGAAGAATTGCCCTTTCACAGCAAAGAGATCGTTGATGTTGTAGGCGACATTGGCACCGACCGTCATGGAATCATCCCAGTCACCAACGATGAAGCCAACGCCAACCCCCATCTCAAAACGTTTCTCTTTGTAGAACTCTCTTTTCTGAACGACCTTGACCTTTTTCCTCTTTTCTACGGAGAGCTCGCGCATCTCCTTTTCAAGTTTGGGATCAGCCGCCGCCTGAGAAACAGCCAGTTGCGCCGTCTCCGTCGCGGCCGGCGCCGCAGCTTCGGGCGCCGCCTGTTGTGCCTCTTGTTGAGCCTGCGGAGCTTGCTCTTCGGGTTGAGCGCCGCCTTCAAGGTCGAACAGATCGGCAGCAGTCATGCCAAGGGGAAGAACCAGCGCGATGAACATCGCGAAAACCGCCATCTTTGTCTGTTTCATAATTCGTCCCTATAGATGTTGGTACACCTCATAAAACTCGAGGTAGGCTATGTTGTTTACAGAGGGATGTCAAGATTTTTTTTGCTGAAAGAGCATCTCCATCGGTTCGGGATTTTCTCCTGTAATAACAATGGGATGTCGTTACTCAAACTTATGCTTTCCCCGATGCCGTTGTTTTCGTTTTTAGTGGAAACTCTTGGAAGCGTTAAGTCGGATTCTTTTCACTATTCGAGGGAACCGGAGAACATTCTATCCTGTTCAGCGACGCATTGAAATCTACCTTGATCGGAACAAGGCTCTCGGCGTGCGAAACCGCATCGAGAACCGGTGATTCGATATGCTTGCCCAACCACCGCTGAGCGGCTCGTGCCCCTTGTTGACGTTCAGCAGGATCCAGTGATCTTGCTAAAGCCGCACCAAGGGCAACGACATCGTTGACGATCACCGAAACACCGTAGTTCTTTTCGATGGCATCAATTGTTTTCATGATAAGGTGTTCTGCGACCGACTGCCACTCCTCATCGGAGAAGGGAGTGAACACTATTATGTCGTCCACTCGTCCCACAATCTCTGAAGAAAGTACTTTCTCGACCTTGGTGCGCACCATCTCTTCAAAAGAAATGGGAGAAGAAGAGTCGTTCCCGAACCCAAGCCTGGGGCTTGTTTCATGTGCATCTGTCTTCAGCGTCATGACCACAATCGTTTGGGCAAAAGAGACAGAAAACCCGCGAGCGTCGGCAAGCGAACCTTCGGCAAGAATGTGAGCCAAAAGAGAAAGCACATGAGGATGCGCCCTGTCTATCTCTTCGAGCAGGAGAAGTTGATAGGGCTCACGACGGAATGCTTCCGTCAACAAACCACCTTCTTCGTAGCCGGTATAACCAGGTGGTGCTCCCACGAGACGCGCCGTAGTGTGCGCGTCACAATAATCGCTCATGTCGAACGAAACGAGGCGTCGTTCATTCCCGAAGAAATAGGATGCCAGTTGTCTGGCCATTTCGGTCTTGCCGACACCAGAAGGACCAGCGAATATCATGGAGGCAATGGGACGGCGAGGTTCTTTTCGAATGAATCGACGCGCAAGAAGACGCGCAATGCGCTCCTTCGCTGAAGATTGGCCCTTGATCGTCGCATCAAGACGATCGGGAAGAGTCCGCAGGATATGCGTACCATCGACTAGAAGATTCTCGACCGGAATGCCGGACCGCGCGCTGATGAGCTCGATCAGATCGCGAGATTCCGCCTCGCGCTTACCGAGACGCTGAAGAACGGAGCCAAGCGTGTCCAAAAGCGTGAGCACCTTATCAGGCTGACTCCGTCCCGAGATATAGCGATTGGAAAGGGCTACGGCCATTTCAATGAGCGCCGGATCATCAAGACGCACTCGATGATATGCAGAAAGCGAACGGGCCGCCGCGAGAGCAATTTCCTGCAGCGCCTCCCCGGACGGTTCTTCGACCGGAACCACGGTGAACCGCCGCTCCATCGCGGGGTCACGAGAAATAAATCGTCTGAACTCTTCGGGAGTCGTGGCGCCGATCAAAGGGAATTCCCCCCGCGCCAATGAAGGCTTGAGGATGTTCGCCACGCCTTCATGGGTCTCGCTCCCCAGCAGGTGTATCTCGTCAATGAAGATGATGAGCCGGTTCTTGAGGCGTTCGACCTCTGCGATGAGATCTGTTATCCGTTTTTCAAGCACGCCGCGATATTCTGTCCCTGCAACGAGCGCCGAGAGATTAAGTTCCCAAATGATGCGATCAGCAAGAAGTCCCTCTCTCTGACGGCAGGCAAGCCCCTCGACAATAGCCGTCTTGCCTACGCCGGCCGGTCCGACAAGGAGTGGATTGTTACTCTTTTTCCGGCCGAGGATATCTAGCACCAAGGTTATCTCTTTATCGCGCGAAGATACCGGATCGAGCGCACCCTGCCGTGCTAGGGTGGTGAGATTGCGCCCGAACTGCTTGAAGATATCGGGAAGGCCGTCGCTTTCTTCTTCCGATTCGATGTGAGGAGAAGATTCCTTTGTCTTTGTTTCTCCCAGCGACGCATCGTTTTCCGCGACAGCCACGCCACCGGATCGAACGAGCACCGTCTCTTCGAGAAGATCGAGAATGCGGCTTCTGACACGACGGGGTGGATTAGTCAGAACATTCATGCCGCGCAATCGAAGGTCGCCGATCCTCCCCGTCTCTTCGAGGATCTGATAGGCAATGCTCCTTTTCTCGCTCACTATGGCAAGAAGCAAGTGAAGCGGTGCGATCTCATCCGAAGGACCTTGGACAAACGAGCGCGCACGTGTTTCGATGGCGGAGATCATCCCTTCCGGCTCGGTAAGCGCGACGCCCGATCGGGAACACCGGCGTTTACATTCACGGTAAGCAGCAGTGATGTTCCGCTCATCAAGCCCGAGATCTTCGAACAACACGGTGACCTCGCTGGGGGCGGTAAAAAAAGAAAGAAGGAAATGGAAACTGGAGAGGTCCTCTTCGAGTGTCTGCGCGAAATCAATGGCCTCGCCGTAGAGGGCCGCCATCAGATCGTCATTGCGAACTTCCATCGTTCCTCAAGGTAGATGAGTGACGCGATCCAAGCATAACAGCGATTGTGCTTTTTTACAACAGCGTTCCTATTTTTTCTTCCCCTTCGGCGCCGAATCTCGTGAGCACGCGGTCTTGTCTCCGAGAGAACAAGCTCGCCAGTAGTAGTACTTCGCGGCTTTTTGTCCATCCGCGTCCCCTGCCCTCCCGCTCGCAAGAAGATCGGCATAGCGACGGCATCCCTCCTTCACATCGAAGTCACAGGTCCGCTTGTAATATCTCCCCGCCATAACCTCATCGGGGATAATGCCTCCTTCTCCCTTTTCCCACAATTCGGCAAGCAGAAGACACGCAACGGCTTGTTTTTTATCGCAAGCGCGGTCGAGCACATCTCGTGCCTTCACGGCATCTTTGGTGCCTCCTTCTCCTTTGGCGAGCATACTTCCGTAGTTGGTGCAGGCATATACCTTTCCCTCCGCGCACTCTTTGCTGAATAAAGAGCGGCTCACGGCATACAATTGCTTGTCGCCCGAGAGTTTCGCTTCTTGGTAGCAGGCCACCGCATAGTTTTGTTCGCAGGCAGATTCATAGTATTCGATCGCTTTACGGCGGTTTCCCGCTCGCTCAAGACCAAGGCCTTGCCGAAAAAGGTCTTCCGGATCACCACGCGGTACATTCGTCTTGACAAACCGCACATCGCCGGGCCTCTGCCTGTCACGCCACCCTTCCGGCATTGATTCGCTCGTTGCCGATGAAGGGTCTTCCTCTTGGTCTTCCTCCTCATCTTCATCGCCAGCGGCTACTACGGCTATACTTTGTTGTGCCGAGCCCTTTTGCGCAGAGATCTCTTTTTTCTTCTTTTTCTTTTTTCCGAGGAGCGATGCGGCGCTTTTCTTCTTCGGCTTATCAATGCCACCCGTCGGCTCCAACGGATTCCCTGCAGGATCTTTCCCGATGAACCGCATCGCCTCGGGCGGTATCTCTTCGTGACGATTCGAGTCAAAGTACATTTTTGCACCGAGCGCTACCGCTACGATGACTACGACGATGAGCACTGGGATGCGCCAATCGGCGGCGAGAACGTCCCATAGTCGCCGATGCGAGGCATCAAGCAACTCGCGCCGAAACACGGAGACCTGTTGATAGCGATCCTCAGGACGAAGCGCCAAGGCTTTCAGGAGTGCCCGTTCCGCCCGCGAGGGGATATCGCTTCCCTGCTTCGAAGGAGGAAGGAGCGTATCGGCATGTACCCGATCGAGCGACACGGGCGGCATGGTACCAGTAATCGCCCGATAGAGCGTCGCCGCGGCCGCATAGATATCGGTCCACGGTCCCTGATGTCCTTGTCTGCTATACTGTTCGACAGGCGCGTACCCCTCTTTTACCGAGACCGTCGCAGAGCCTTCTCCATGGACCATCAGTTGGCGCGCAGCGCCAAAGTCTATCAGTTTGGCCGTTCCGTCGTTCGTGAGATAGATGTTCTCGGGGCTCACATCGCGGTGCAAAAGTCGGGCACGATGGATCTTCTCGAGAGCGTCAAGTATCGGTAAAAAGATCTCAATCGCCTTCCGGTACGGAAGTCTCTTCCCGGGCTGGCGTTCAAGGTAGTCGGCAAGCGACTGACCTTCGATATAACCCATGACGATATAGGCGGTCCCATTCTCTTCGAAAAAATCTTTGATCGCCACCACATGGGGATGCGCTTCGAACCGAGCAGCGGTTTGTGCCTCCCTCAGGAAACGACGAAGTCCCTCGGCAAATTCCTCTTTGCTCTTGTCGTCATGAGGACGACACTCCTTCATCCCTGGGGTTCTCCCCACAAGGTGCCGAGGAAAGAATTCTTTGATCGCCACTTTTACCTCGAGTCGGGTATCGTAGCCAAGGTAGGTGATACCGAAACCGCCAATACCAAGCACCCGACCGACGAGGTACTTACCATCGACGAGTCGCGTTCCCGGAGAAAGTTCCGGGCCCGCGGATTCTCGCGACAATGAACCATCATCATAGCCGCACCGGTGACAAGAACCCGGCTCTTTTTTCTTTTCGAAGCAGTAGGGACAGAGGTCCATAGAAGGTGTTTCCCTCAATCTTCTTTCCTATAGGAAGAAGCATAGCACAGGGTGTTTTTTCTTCAATTTTTCAGGGCCATCTCGGTGCCTTTTCGATCAACAAGGATTTTTTAGATACATCTTGTAATTTTGAGAAATAGTTCTATAGTTTGTTTTCGTGGGAGACATGGGGAGGAGGTGCGCATGAGCGGGCCGCTTACTAAAGAGAGCCTCGGAGAGGCACTCGCCATCATCTTCCCCGGCGTTCCTTTTCTCAGAAATCGGCCAGTTGCTAATCTCAAAAGTCGTGTGCGACCTCATTACCATGCGCCGGATCTTCGCCTTGTCGTGCAATTCGATGACCCCCGGCACTATACCCAGCCGATCCGCATCGTCCGGGACGAAGAGGAAAACCGTTTTTTTATGCAACACGACTACGAAATTGTTCATATCCCCTACTTTGTCCAGCTGTCCTCCGAGGTGATCGCCCGCCTTTTCGGAACCACCTGTTCCTATAAGCAGCAATACCCACACGGGTTCGTGCACCGCAACACTGTCCTCCCCGCCGCATTTTGTTGTCTAGGGATCGAACGGTTCGTCGGCGATCTGGAGCGATTCTCTTTCATTCGCGAAGAGATCCTCAAATCGCTCGAGCAGAAAGTTGCACTAATCAAGAATGAGCGTCTTGTCTATCCGGCGGGAGGGAAAGAAGGCCTTCTTGCGCGTCTTTTTGCACGCGAGCGCTCCGTTTCTTTACCAGAACGCTAGACCCTTGCCAACAGGGAGCGATGTGTCCTTCGTCGTCCTTTTATGCCAACAGAGAAACACCGTTATTTCAGATTTTCCAGTTCTTCGGCGATGAGCGCGGCGGTTTCGTTGCTCTTCAGGTCGGTGGTGTCTATGACGAGCAAGGCAGTCACAGCATAGCGCGGAATGCGTTCGCGAAGAAGCCTGACGGCCTTTTCAGGGGCATTCGGCACATCGAGGAGCGGTCGACGCGTGGAGGTCCCGGCAAGTCGTTTTATGGTAGTGTCGGCATCAACAAAAAGCCACACGGTGATCGCCTTCTCCCGGAGAATTCGCCGATTCTCCTCGTCAAGGATGATACCGCCACCGCAGGAGATGACCGCCTGCGGGTAGTCAAGCGCCGTGACGAGCGCTTCTTTTTCTCGCTCGCGGAAAAATGGCTCCCCCTTTTCGAGAAAAAGGTTGACAATGGTCATACCAGAGTGCTGCTCTACCCACTCATCGGTATCAATGAAAGTACGTCCAATGATCTGGGCAAGTCCCCGTCCGACGGTCGTCTTTCCGCTCCCCATGAAGCCGATGAGCGCAATAGGGCGGTCGGCGGAAAGCGGCGGTGCCGTGAGTCCCCGCGCGAGCATTGTTTCGTCCGGTTTTTCTCCGGTGAAGAGTTCGTAGGAAGGGATCGCTTGATGGAGAAGCCACGCCGTGCCCGGCACATAGTGCACCCCGCGTTTTTTGCAGAGTTGCGTGAGCGTTCTTCCCTTGTAGTCGGCGTCGAGCACCGTGAGACCGCCGTGCAGGTGTTCTGCGGTGAGCACCGCCGTCGGATTGGGTATCGTCGTGACGAGGAGATCGGCATTCAAGAGAAGTTCAGAGAGCCGGTCAAGCGGTGCCGCAACACAGGAAAAGCGCTCGGCGAGAAGCCGCGCCTTCTCAAAAGTACGGTTGATGACAGTGACCGATGTGCCGGCGTGAAGCAGACCACAGATCGCCGCCCGTGCCGCGCCGCCTGCGCCAAGTACCACCGCCCGCTTCTCTGCCGGGTCGCATCCCGCGGCGCGGAGCGCCCCGACGACGCCGAGGTGGTCGGTGTTCGCCGCGAAGGTCTCCCGTTCGCCGAGGAGCACCACATTCGCCGCGCCGATCTCGCGCGCCGACGGCTCGGTACCACTCGCGAGATGAAGCATCTCCTCCTTGAACGGAGCGGTAACATTGAGCCCCCGGATGCCGAGACGCCGCGCCGCCGCAAGCGCCTCTTCTGCCGAGCGCGCCGCAAGCCGCAGGTAAAAGGTGTCGGGGAGATTATCGAACAGCGGTTGGAACAAAAAGGGGCTTCTGCTGTGGAGGACCGGTCTGCCAGTGACGGCATAGAGACGACACGAGGAGACTACTGTCATTTCTTCTTGCCGCCCTTCTTCGGCGACTTCGCCGCCTTCACCGCATCACACGACTTCTTGTGGTCGAGCGCACAGCCCTGTGTGTAGTATTCGAGCGCCTTGCCAAGGTCCTTCTCGACGCCAGCACCCTGCTCATAGACATTGCCGAGGTTGTAACAACCCTCGCCGTGCTTCATCGTGCACGACTTCTCGAAGAGTGTCCGCCCCTTCTCCTGATCGAGCGGCGCACCGTCGCCGTTGATAAACATGAAACCAGCGTTTGAGCAGGCGCGCGCATCGCCTTTTTCACAGGCCGTCTCGTAGAGCGCGATGAGTTGTTTCGCGTCGCGCGGAATGTCTCCCTGCTCCATCATGAGCGCAAGATTGTAGCAACTCGACGCATGTCCGCCGTCGCACGCCTTGCGGAAGTAGGTCGCCGCCTTCGCCGGGTTGCGCGGCATCCCGTCGCCGAGGTAGTGGGCTGTTCCCGCCTTGTGGCACGCCTCGGCGTTGCCGTCGTCGGCGCACTCCTTCTCCCAGCGCTCCGCTTTCTTCGCCGGATCGGTCTCGAGTTGTTTTTCGAGCGTCTCGACCTGTGCGCAGGAACCCTCGTACTGCATCGCGCAGGCCGATCGGTAGGCGTCGAGCGCCTTCGGCAGGAAACGCGGTTCACGGAGCGCCCGTTCGTGGTAGAGGACCGCGAGGTTGTTGCACCCGATCGCCGAACCGCCGTCACACGCTTTCCGGTAGAGTCCTTCGGCGCCGTTCCAGTCGCGCGGCCCGCCCTCGCCCCGCTCGAGCATGACCCCGAGACTCGCACAGGCGTCGCCGTGTCCCTTCGTGCAGGCCTGCCGGAAGAAGATGCGCGCCTTCGCCTGATTCTTGGGAAGGATATCGCCGCGGTAGTACTGGTCGGCGAGAAAGAGGCACGAGTCTATGTCGCCGCCGTTGCAGCGCTGTTCGTTCACCGCCGCCAGTTCCTTCGGCGTCGGCGGCGCCTCGTTGCCCGCCTCGGCAAGAATAACGACCGGCACAAAAAAGAGCAGCACGCCTGTCCCGCGCATGGTATCCTCTCCTTACGAGCACATGATGGAGAGATACTAGACCCGTGGGCGGCACGGTGTCAAATTTAGCGGAAAAGCCTTTCCCACCAAAAAGGAAATTGGCGTCGCGAGAGAACGAACGCCCGCTTCTCTTCTGTATCGAGTTCAACGCTGACTTTGTAGCGCGAAAGGAAAGAAAGATTCTCTTCCTCCTTCTCGCGGTCTATGGGATTATTGAGAAGCCAAAGTCCTCGCGTTATGGGGGCAAAGGCGCCCGGAAAGGAGACATAGGCGAGGTAGTCTTCCGTACGGCAGAGCGTTCCGCCGTTCTTGCAGTTGACGACAAAGTCATCAAGCGAGTGGATGCCGCCCATGTAGTCGGTAAGGTCGGTCAAGTAGAGCAGATCGCGATAGACTCGATTGTCGCGGGGATAGTCCCATCCGGTAGGAGGAAAAGAGACGGCGTCGCTCCATGGCTGGAGAAGGAGCGAGATGAGGTACCGTTTTCCCGCGAGCCATCCGATGTCGCCGGTCTCATAGTAAGGGTAAAAGTAGATTGTGGAAAGGTGAGGCATCGCGTCGGCGAAGGCCTTGCGGTAGATGCCAGAAGGGAACAACAATTCGGTATCGAACTCGGCAGAATAAACGAAATAAGCAAGGTCGAGTCCTTCGATCTTCTCATCGAGGCGCTCGATCGCGTTGCGAAGGGTGAGCGAGGCGATACGGGGGAAGCGTTCCTTTATGGGGATGTCCACCATGTCCCCTTCAGCCGCGAGGTCCACCAGATCTTCGTTGTGGGGAAACTGCGAAAGGCGGATATTGCTCCCCGGTCCGAGAATAGCCAACCCTTTCAGCGTCGTCATTCGCTGAAAGACGAGAGGATCGTCTATCTCGAAGTTGTTTCCCATGAGATCAATCTCTCGCAGTTTCTCCGGGTGGGGAAGGAGAGAAAGCGGCAGGGGACGCTTCATGGTTTCTCCCTCAGCCCCGTCAGGAGTGATGAATTCGAACGCGAGATTCGCAAGATTGGGATATTCGGCAAGGAAAGAGAGGTCTATGGGGAAAAGCGTTTTCCCCAATTCGAGGATCAGGTCGGTAATGAAGCGACGGGATTTCATTTCTTTTAGGAACGACACATCTTCAACGCCGTTGTAGGTGACAAGGTGAAGGATGAGGAGACGGTCGAGATCGGCGATGGGTGAAAAATCAATCGGTTCCATCACCAAGACAAAGAGCGCTTGAAGATGTTTCAACTGTCGTACCGGGTCGAGGGGAACCGATGATAAAAGGGGGAGCATCAGATTGCGCAGGTGGGGCATACAGCGAAGGTCGTCGAGTGCCTGCGCATCGTTGACGAGGAGCGAAGAGAGGTTCGCGAGCATTTCGCCGGTGATCGGAGCCGACGAATCCAAACCCAACATTTCGCGCACCGATGCCTCCATGCCGGGATCAACGAAGGAAACGGGGTCTTCGCACCTGCAGTAGCCGCTCGTGCCGCACACAAGCCCATGGGGGCAATCGTCGTTGCTCGTACAGTACGGTTTTACCTTTTGAAAAGCGATAGGCTCGCTGGCACTTCCCGCGGGAAGCGCATCGGGGTAGTTCTCCAGCGGTATGTCGCACCGATCGCCGAACCACCCCGGCTGACACCGAGCACAGAGCAACTCTTCTTTCTCTTCAATGACGACGAGCGGTCCCCTCCAATTCGGCGTCCGGGCGGTATAGGTCAACCCGTGGTCGTTGCAGAAAAGTTGGTTGGCTTCCTGCCCTATGATACAGCGTTCTTGATATTTACCGATGAAATACTTCCGGCTGTCACAGATGCACTCGCCGTACGGGTTGCAAACTTCGTCGTCGCTACAAGCCGGCTTACAGAACGGCAGGCGTATTCCGTTGTCGTTGTAAAGGATGGTATCTTCGTCCGCGGTTTCTTCCGAAGCGATGGAATCTCCCTGAAAAACAGAATCGGCATCTTCAGAAAAGGCGCCCTCGGCAGAAGAAGAGCGCTCCGGGGCACATCCGTAGAGGAATACCCATAAGAAGGAAAACAAACCGAGATACCTCATAGAATCCTCCATAAAAAAAGGGGAGGAAGGCAAGCGTTCCTCCCCCGATAAATTACTTCAAAACAGTGTTGTGACAAGGCCATTTTCGTCGGCGAGTTCTACCTCGTAGATTTCTCCTGAGGCTAGGTAGGAAAAAAGGTTTTCCAACGACTCGAAATCGGCGATGGGGATGCCGTTGACCGCAAGCAAGGTTTTGCCATTGAAGAAAGTGAAGGCGTTTTCTCTGCTTAATTGCGGAGCGACCTGCTCTATGGTGATGCCCACAATTTTTCTTTCGCTGGTAATCGCGGTACTCAGGATTGTTGCATCATCGTCTTCGCCAGTGCTTCCGAGAATGGCATGGAGCGCATTGTCGAGATTCTCGTATGTCATTTTCGGTCCATAGCGGAGCGCGGCGATGTCTATGTCGGCAACAGGGGGCATCTCCTTCAGTAGGCGGTTGATCTCTTCGTCCGTTACCTCATCTCCACCAGAGAATCTATTTGGTGCTCCGGGGGTCATTTTTCTAAGGTCGATAACAAAATCCTTGTAATATCCGTCCCCGAGTGATTCGGTGTCTACCCACAAATAGATGTAGCCTACCTGAATCCAAAAGTCTATGTTGTTGAGCACCTGATACATTTCGTATTTTCCGCCCGGATTAAATGTGCCTGAACAACCAAGGGGCGAAGATGTTGTTGTAATGGTCCATTCACTAAGAGCCCATGTGTCGCTGGTTTGGGCGTTCTTTCTAACCCCGTAGGTAAATTTGCACCTGGGATAAAAGTATGTCTCCGTAATTTCCAGATTGTCCCAAGAGGCTGGAGAGATAACTGCTCGATAAGATTTCCGAAAATTTCCATAGAATTTGATGGAAACGATATTGGAATAAGTAAAGCCATAGTCCCAGTGTTCGCCATACTCTTCCGCCGTTTCATATACAGAGGGAAGCCTGATCAGGCACCAAGATGTTTCACAGGTCTCGGTTTCCTCATAGTATGGACGCCCACATTCAAAATCACTTTCGGTGTTAAGATAGCCCTTCCCTCCATATTGCCACCAATAGTAAACATCAATGTTCGTAAGACCTCCATACCCTTGGCAAGGGCATATGCCGTTATCGTTGATAGCAAAGAGGGTTACTGTTATTAGCAAGGTTGTTACTAAGATCACTGCTTTCATGACTTTGCCTCCTTTGGTTGTTTAAGACACCTTTTGTTCTACCAAAAGCGAACGATACTACCGGCGGTGGTCGAATGAGGTGTCGAGGAGTACGAGGTAGAGATGAGAGATGAGAGATGAGAGATGAGAGATGAGAGATGAGAGATGAGAGATGAGAGATGACGCATCACTACCCAACCCACGGTGTGGTAAAATGACTTTAGCACCGGGAAAGGTTTCGTCAAGAAAAAGTTTATGCTGAAACTACTGCGGTAAAAAACTGGCGACCCCAACCGGATTTGAACCGGTGCTACCGGCGTGAAAGGCCGGCGTCCTAACCGCTAGACGATGGGGTCGCCTTCTTATCAGTGGTAGGCCGGCCGGGGATCGAACCCAGGACCACCTAATTAAAAGTCAGGTGCTCTACCTACTGAGCTACCGGCCCACACTGCCAAAAAATCGGCGCTTCATTATAGCGGGAGAAGGTCGGTTGTCAACCTTTTTGTACGCCGCCGCCGTGCAGATGCCGCCACAGCGCCTCGGCGGCGCGGCGTGTCATGCCGGGCGCGGCGGCGAGATCGTCGCAGGTGGCGCTCTGTACCGCCGCAACGGTGCCGAAGTGGACGATGAGCGCCTTCTCGCGTTTGGGACCGATGCCGGGGAGGTCTCCGAGGAGTGAGGAAAAGTCCTTCTTCCGCGCCGTTCGGTGGGTCGTTATCGCAAAGCGGTGCGCCTCGTCGCGTATCCGTTTGAGGAGAAGCCCGAGCAGGTCGTTCCCGAGCGGTATCTCGGCACCGTCGGGGGTCACCAGTTTCTCGAAGCCGCGCTCGCCGCGCCGGTCCTTGACGATGCCGAGCAGTGCAACGCGTTCGCCGACGACCGGGAGGACAGCGTTGAGTTGCATTATGCCGCCATCAACGAGGAGAAGGTCGGGCACCGGCCATTCGCCATCCTCCCAGTGGGCGCAAAGTCGCGCAACCGTCTCGGCGAGCGAGGCGGGGTCGTTCTGCCCCGAAAGGCTCTTTATCGTGAAGCGGCGATAGTTCTTCGTCACGAACCTGCCGCTCTCCCACCACACCGCGCCGGCACGGCTGTGCTTTCCCTGCAGGGTCGAGACATCGAGGCAGAGGATGCTCTCGATGTCGGTTCCGGCGATGTTCGCGAGTTCTTCGATCGCCGCGTCGTAGCGGGAAGCAGCGGTAAGGAGACGCTCCCGGGCGGTGAGATGGTTCTTCGCGAGGAAGGTGCGTATTGCGGGAGCCATGGCGACAAGGCGTACCTCGGTACCAAGAATATCCCTGAGAGGAACCTTATCCGTCTGCCGCTCAGGGAAAATCGCGATGGCGCGCGGTGGCGGCAGATGCTCGTAGAATGAGACAATCAAACGGACGATCTCGTCTTGCGGATCGTCGCTTACCCGACGGTTCAGATGAAAGAGGTCAAGGAGCGTCCCCTCCTCATACCGCCCGACCGTGGCGAGGAGGTGCTCGTCCGTGAAAGAGAAGTAGAAGGCATCGAGCGTCTCGTTCGTCGCGCTGGTGATGCCAAGACACCGCTCGAGATCGGGAAGAAGGACGAGGGTATCACGCAGTTCGGCCGCCTTTTCGAAGCGAAGTTCTGCTGCGGCACGCTGTATCTCGGCGGAGAGATGGATCTTAAAAGCCTCCCATTCGCGTCCCTCCAACAGAGCAGCGATTTGTTCGATGCGCTCGGCGTATGCCGTGGCAGTGATGCGTCCCTCGCAGGGCGCGGGGCAAAGTCCCAGTTGGTAGTTGAAGCAAGCCCGCTTGGGCATCGTGCGACAACGGCGGAGCGGATAGATCGAAAGGAGCGCTTGCCGGAAGCGGCGCAGTTGCTTCGCGCTGGTGAAGGGACCGCGCAACAGGCGAAACCGACCACGGGGACGCCGAAGTATCACAAGCGCGGGGAACGGTTCGTCGGTCAGAGCGAGGTAAGGATAACTTTTGTCGTCCTTGAGCTCGAGATTGAAGGGCGGTTGGTGTCTCTTGATGAGATGGTTCTCGAGGATAAGCGCCTCGCGCTCGTCACCGGTCACGATGACCCGCACCACGGTCGCCTCGCGGAGAAGGTGCGGTACGAGCGGACGAGTGTCATGTCCGGAAAGATACTGCCGTATCCGCGTCCGAAGATCGGCAGCCTTGCCGATGTAGAGCGGTTCGCCTCGATCGTTCTCGAAGAGATAGACGCCCGGGGCCGTGGGCGCCTTCTGGACGGCTTCAGTGAGCGGCATACGGTACGAATCGCCTGTCATGACTCCAGTATAACGTTCGAAGAAAAAGGATGCAATGGATTTCGCTATTCGTCCGGGATGATGACCGGCTTCACCTTCCAGATCTCCTCGGCGTACTGTTTGATGGTGCGGTCTGAGGAGAACTTGCCGGCACGGGCGGTGTTGACGATCGAGCGACGGGTCCACTCTTCCTGATCTTCGAAAAGCTCCCCTACCCGGGTCTGGGTATCCACATAGGAACGGTAGTCGGCGAGCAGGCAGTAGTGGTCGCTGTAGAGAACGACATTCTGGAAAAGGAACTGGAAAATCCCCGGCTCGTTACGACTGAAATAGTCATTGTTTATCATGTCGAGTGCCTGCCGAAGTTCGGGATCACGTTCGTAGAACTCGCGGGGATTGTATCCCCGTTTCTTGAGTTCTTTCACCTCGTGCACCTTGAGACCAAAGATGAAGATGTTGTCGGGACCGACCTCCTCCGCTATTTCTACATTCGCCCCGTCAAGGGTACCGATGGTGAGCGCACCGTTGAGCATGAATTTCATGTTGCCGGTACCCGAGGCCTCGTATCCTGCCGTGGATATCTGTTCCGAAAGATCGGTAGCCGGTATGATCTTCTCGGCGAGAGAAACGCCGTAGTTCTTGATGAACACCACCTTGAGGCGATTCCCGATAAGGGGGTCGTTGTTCACGACATCGGCCACGGCATTGATGAGTTTGATAACGAGCTTCGACACCTGATAGCCGGGGGCCGCTTTACCGCCAAAGATGACCACCCGCGGCGTTATCGGCTGTTCGGGGTGGGCACGGATACGATTGTAAAGAGTAATCACATGGAGCACATTGAGCATCTGTCGTTTGTACTCGTGAAGGCGTTTTACCTGCACATCGAAGAGCGCAGAGGGATCTGCTTCGATGCCGTATTCGTCGAGGATGAAGCGGGAAAGGTGCCGTTTGGCGAGCAGTTTCGCTTCGCGCCAGAGTTCCCGGAATTCGGGGTCTCCGGCGTAGGGCTCGATATTTCGAAGCTGTTCGAGGTCCGTCACCCAGCCATCGCCGATGCGGTCGCTGATGACGGTGGCGAGGAAGGGATTCGCCTTTTTGAGCCAGCGGCGCGGCGTAATGCCGTTGGTCTTGTTGTTGAACCTTTCGGAGAAGAGACGGTGGAACTCAGGGAAGATGTCGTTTTTCAGTATTTCGGTATGGAGATGCGACACACCATTCACTGAATGTGTCCCCACGATGGCGAGGTTCGCCATGCGGATAAATTTGGTCGGTCCTTCTTCGACGATCGACATCCGCGCGATCGCATTGTCGTCGAAGCGGCCGGTATCACGGACATAGTTGATGAAGCGGCGGTTTATCTCGTAGATGATCTGCAACTGACGCGGAAGGAGTGAACCAAGCAGTTCGACATCCCATTTTTCGAGCGCCTCGGGAAGAATGGTATGATTGGTATAGGCGAATGTTCGCTGGACGATAGACCATGCCTCGTCCCATTCGAGCCCTTCCTCATCGAGGAACAGGCGCATGAGTTCCGGTATGGCGATGACCGGATGAGTGTCGTTGAGCTGGATCGCTATCTTTTCGGGAAACTCGTCGAACGAATCGTACATCTGCTTGTAGTGATAGATGATGTCCTGAAGGGTCGCCGACACGAAGAAATACTGCTGTTTAAGGCGCAATACTTTTCCGGCGTGGACATTGTCGTTCGGATAAAGCACCTTCGATATGTTCTCGGAGCGGCTCTTCCCTTCGACCGCCGCCATATAATCGCCACTGTTGAAAGAAGAGAAGTCGAATTCGTTGGTCGCTCTCGCCTGCCAGAGGCGAAGGTTGTTGACGGTGTTGTTATGGTAACCCGGTATCGGCACATCGTAAGCGAGGGCAAGAACATCCTCGGTATCCACCCAACGAAAGTGCATCCGTCCCGTTTCGTCCTTCTCGGTGATGACTCGGCCACCAAACTTGACGCGGTATTCGAGGTGCGGGCGGGCGATCTCCCACGGACAACCGTATTTGAGCCAACTGTCGGGCAGTTCGACCTGCCAGCCGTTCTTTATCTCCTGTTTGAAAACGCCGTACTCGTAGCGGATACCATACCCATAGGCAGGTAACCCCATGGTGGCCATCGAATCGAGGAAACAGGCGGCGAGACGACCAAGACCACCGTTGCCAAGCCCCATGTCGGGCTCCATCTCCCGAATGTCTTCGAGATTGTACCCGAGTTGAGCGAGGATCTCGGCGCATTCCTTATAGTAGTTGGTGTTGATGAGCATGTTGCCGAGGAGACGCCCCATGAGGAACTCCATCGAAAGATAATAGATGCGTTTGGCGTCTTGTCTGCGGTATTCGTGCTGGGTGCGGAGCCACTTGCGGATGAGGCGATGGCGGATGGCGAAGGCGAGCGCGAAATAGACATCACGGGAAGTGGCGGTCGTCCGGTCCTTGACGAGCAGATACTCGATCGCCTTCTCGAAGTCCGGCTTCAGTTCGCGTCCAAGCATCCTGCCGTCGGTAAAGAAGATGTTCCCGTTCGGGCGTGTCGGTGTTGTTTTCATGCCGGTCATGCCGAGTTCCTCCGTCGTTTGTTCCGGGTCGAGCGGCGCTATGATAGCGCGACGGGTTGGGAAATCAATTTCCGCCCTGTTTTTTCAGTTGCTTTTGAAATTTCGTTTCCTATAATAAAGTTCGTTCAACTAGGTACCTAAAAAACTGGGTAAGGTATAGGCAGAGGGAGGTCCCCATGAGAAGGCAGTTCATAGCGATGGTCGCGACGGTGGTCGCCTGTCTCGTTTTCTCGGTCATGTCTTCATGCGGTGAGGATCCGGTCACCTCGTCGGGGAATGACGATGTGGCGACCGGCGACGATGACGAAGGAAGCATTACCGACGATGGTAGCGGATTGCCGCTCGACAGCGATGTTGCGAAGGAGGGGGATGCTCTTCCGAGCGACCTCGATAATACCTATCCGCCCGATACCGACAATCCTTCTCAATGGGAGGAAGAGGACGCCGACGGCGACGGAGTGAAGAACGGCGACGAAGGTACCGGTGATACCGACGGCGATGGTACTCCCGACTATCTCGATGACGAAAGCGACGGCGACGGACTTGCCGACAATGTCGAGGCACCGAGCGGCATACCGGTCGACACCGATAAGGATGGCACCCCCGATTTCAAGGATACCGACAGCGACAATGACGGGATATCGGACGGCAGCGAGGGAACCGGCGACGCCGACAGTGACGGAACTGCGAACTACCGTGACACTGAGGCCGACGGCGACACTCTTCCCGACAGCATCGAGTGCGCCGCTCAACCCTGCGTGGACAGCGACACCGACGGAACGCCCGATTTCCTCGACCCTGACAGCGATGGCGACGGAGTACCTGACATCGTCGAAGGAAACAAGGACATGGACAGTGATGGCAAACCGAGTTACCTCGACGACGATGCCGACGGCGACGGCACTCCCGACAGCGAGGAGTGTCCCGCTCAGCCGTGTGCCGACACCGACAGTGACGGCTATCCCGATTTCAAGGACCGCGACTCGGATAACGACGGTCTTTCCGATGCGACCGAACTCGAGATCGGCACCGATCCTCACAATGCCGACAGCGACGGCGACGGGGTAGACGACAATACCGAACATGCCTTCGGAAGCGACCCAGAAGACCCGAACAGCAGCATTCCCGAGAACGCCTACTACTACATCCTTCCCTACAATTCAGATCCGGTGCAGGACACCCTTGACTTCTCGACGAACATCCAAAAGGCCGACATCATGATCATGGTCGATCTCTCCGGCTCGATGATGGAAGAGCATGCGAACCTCAAACAGGACATCAACTCGGTCATCATTAGCGGCGTAAAAGCGAAGATCCCCGATGCGGCATTCGGCCTCGCCAAGTTCGGAACCCTCGAGGACACCCCCTATCAGTTGACGCAGGGAATCACTACCGATGCGGCGGCAGTACAGACAGCGGTCAATACGATCACCGATGTTGGCGGATCGTCGGAGGCCGCTTACGAGGCGCTCTATCAAGCGGTGACCGGAGCGGGCGGCACCTATGAATGCAGCGACAGCGGCGGATGCAACAATGTCCACATCATGGCGGCAACTACCATTCCGGCAAGCAATCCGGGGTGGCGCACCGAGGCACTTCCCATCGTCATTATGTGCACCGATGAGGCGCTCCAAGACTATGCGAGCGACTGCAACACCCACTCTAAAAGTGAGACCTTTGCCGCGATGAACGCGAAGAATGTCAAATTCATCGGGGTTGATTCGGGAAGCGGCGCGGTAATGAGCGGGTTCCAGGAAATATCGAACGCCACAGGGTCGGTCGATGGCAACGGCAACCCGTTCAACTATGAGATAAACTCCGACGGCACCGGTCTTTCGAATCAGATCGTCGATGCGGTCATCGCCCTCTCGAAGGGGATCCAGATAGACGTGAACACCATCGTCAAATCGGTGCCGAACGACGAGTCGGTGGACACCTCTTTGTTTGTCAAGGCGGTCGTCCCGAACAGTGCCGACCCGGCGGACGGCTATGCGTCGAAGGATCAGACGACCTTCTACAAGGTGAAACCGGGGACGAAGGTTACCTTCGATGTCACCTTCCAGAACGATATCTATGATAATCAGACGACCGAGACGAAGCTGTTCATAGCGAACATCAATGTCATGGGCGCCGGTACGCTCCTCGACACGCGGCAGGTGTTCATCCTCGTGCCCGGTATCGGCGATTCGGGCGGCGAACGATGAGGTGATGGTATCGTAAGAAGAACTTTTCTCGAATGAGGTACCCGATGGTTCGTGTTGTCATCGTGCTTTCGCTTTTTTTTGCTAGTGTAGCGCTCGTTATCTCCTGCGGCGAAGAGAAGAAACCGGTGACTGATACCGAGGTGGTCGCCGACCTCGACGACGCTGAAGACGACGACGGCGCATCAGACACAGAGACAGGACTCCCCGAGAAGGATACCCTTCCTCCGAAGGATGATGGCCCGATGCCCGATGAAGACACCCCCGATGGCGACAGCGACGCGACCGATGTGGACCAACTCTGGGCCGAGGGAGACGACGACGGCGACGGGATAAAGAATGGTGTCGAGTGCCCCGAACAGCCCTGCCGCGACACCGACGGCGACGAGACCCCCGATTATCTTGATGACGACAGCGACGGCGACGGCCTCCCGGACAACACCGAAGCACCCGGCGGCGTGGCGGTGGACACCGATAAGGATGGAACGCCCGACTACTGCGAGGATGACAGCGATGACGATGGTATCTTGGACGGCGTCGAGGGGACCGGCGACGCCGATGGCGACGGCACCAAGAACTACCGAGACACCGACAGCGACGGTGATGGCATCCCTGACGAGACCGAGTGTTCTACGCAATCCTGTGTCGACAGTGACAGTGACGATACCGCCGACTACCTCGACACCGACAGCGACGGCGACGGGGTCCTCGACATCTACGAGACAGCCGATGACTTCGACGGCGACGATATCCCGAACTATCTCGATGATGACAGTGACGACGACGGCATAACCGACGGCGCTGAGAAGGGAGCCGGCGACGAACCGGCCGACAGCGACGGCGATCAACTCTATGATTTTGCCGACGGCGACTCTGACAACGATGGCCTTTCGGACAATATGGAGCACGAAATAGGATCCGATCCGACCAAAGAGGACACCGACGGCGATGAGGTGGACGACAATACCGAATATGTGCTCGGCTACGATCCGCTTGACGAGAACTCGACGATACCGGAGGATTTCTTCTATCTCAAACTGCCCTACGACGATCCGGCCAAGGTACGCGAACTCATCTTCTCGACCGACATCCGAACCGCCGATGTGGCGATCATGGTGGATCTCTCGAACTCGATGAGCGGCGAGCACGCTAATCTCAAGACATCCATCAACGACATCATCATCACCCAGATCGGCGCCGCGATCAGCGATTCGTCCTTCGGTCTCGTGAAGTTCGGGCCGATCAACATGAACGCATCGACGCCGACAGATAAAGGGGCAAATGTCTACATCCCGGCTCAAGAGGTCACCAACGACGCGGGACTCGTCGAAGCGGCGGTCAACGAGATCGCGGTGACACCGGGGACCTACGAATACATCACCGAAGCGCTCTACCAGACGGCCACTGGTGCCGGCACTTACCAGCGCATCTGCCATCCGGTGAACGGGTGTGGTACCTCGCAGGGCGGCTACGAGATCATCATAGACATTCCGGCAGCAGAGTGCCCCAGCGGCCGATTTGGTGGTCTCTGCTTCCGCCCCGGTGCGCTTCCAATTATTATTATGATGACGGATGAGGCGTTCACGACGGACTTCGGTACATGGTACTCGTTCGACAAGTTCGGCAACCCCATTGCCGATGATGAACCGCGTACGCTCGCCGATGTGATCGCTGCCATGAATGCGGTGAACGCCAAGTTCATTGGCCTCGATTCCAGCAGTGAGCAGGTGGCCATGCCCTTCTACCAGACGCTCGCCGAGGCGACCGGTTCGGTCGACGGCATGACGGGAGAAACCTTCAATCAAGCCATCAATCCCGACGGAACCGGTATGTCGAACACCATCGTGGACGCCGTC
>CAYQBN010000009.1:53334-121743 GCA_964415795.1 uncultured Spirochaetales bacterium
ATTCAGTTAACCCAACACATCAGCATCGATGTCACGACGATGCGCAAGCATGTGGACAACATCTACGGCGTCGCTGATACCACTCAGTTCATTGAGAGCATCACCCCCGACGAGTTCACCGATGTCGAACCGGGCGAAAAAGTGACCTTCACCGTCACTTTCCGCAATACGATCTACGACAACCAGACGACCGAATCGCACCTTTTCATCGCCAAGATAGAGGTGTGGGGAGCCGGCACGCTCCTCGATACGCGCGACTGCTACATCATTGTACCGGGTCTCGACCCGAGCAACCCTCACTGAGCATCTTATCCCTTTGGAGGTTGCCGTGCGAAGGTTCTTGTTCGTTGCGTTCAGCCTGTTTTTGTGCGGCGGTCTTTCTGCCGGATCACGTACCGAGGCGACCCAACGGCTCTTCGAAGCGGTTGGCGACATGAAACTGACCGCGGTCGCTGAAGCGATCGAAGCAGGCGCCGATGTCAACGCGGCCGATGAAGACGGCTGGCCGGTCTTCATTACCGCGATAAACACCGGTCAAATGGGTATCATTCGTTTATTCCTTACCCACCCCACGCTCATCGTGGATCAGGCAGGGCCTGATGGAAAAACGGCGCTCATGCACGCCATCAGCATGAAGAACCCGACGCTCGCCGAGATCCTCATCCAGAAGGGATCCGACCTCAATGCGACCGATCAGCGCGGGAAAACGCCGCTCATGTATGCCGCCGAGGTCGGTGACGAGAAACTCATCAATCTTCTGCTCAACCGTGGCGCCGATCGCAACAAGAAGAGCACCGAAGGCAAAACGGCGCTCGACTATGCAATGGACGCGCGACGCAAGGGGGCGATAGACATCCTTGGCAAGTTCGACCGTCTCCCGATGGAGATACAGGACGCGGTGACGCGCGGCGACGGCGCAGCGGTGCGCAAACTGCTCGCGAGCGGAGCGGCGGCGGACGGTAAGATGGATGATGGGAAACCCTTCATCGTCTATGCAGTCGAAAAGGGGTATCTCGATGTACTTCGAGCGCTCATCGATGGCAAGGCCGATGTCAACGGCAAATACTTCAAGGGAAGTACGCTGCTCATGTTCGCGTTCCACAAGAACCAGCTCGGTGCGGCGGAACTTATCCTTCGGAGCGGTGGCACCGGCGATCTCGATTTCAAGTACAAAGAGGGAAAGACGGCGCTCATGCTGGCGATCGAGCAGAATCGTCCGATGCTCGTGAACCTTCTGCTCGGCAAGCGGCTCCAACTCAATATCGCCGACTCTTATGGCAAGACGGCACTTTTCTACGCGGTAGAACGCGGCGACGCCGATCTCGTGGACCGGCTTCTTTCGCTCGGCGCCGACCCGACGGTGCGCCAGTTTGAGGGAAAGACCGCCCTGCAGGTAGCGCGCGAAAAGGGGCATCAGAACATCGTGCGAATGCTTCAGATGGCTGAAGCAGCACACCGTTGATGCTGAGTCCTTTCGTTCTCTCGGAAAACGAACACGAGGTCGTTCTCTTCAAACCGACAGGCGTTTCCAGCGAGTTCAGGAACGACGACGCCGGCCTTTCGGCGCGATCGTTCGTAGCCCGGCGGTATCCAAACGCCATTCCTAAACTTCCTCACCGTCTCGATCGCATCGCGCACGGCATCCTGCTCGTCTGTCTCACGCCGGAGGCGATAGCGTTCCAGAATGCGCAGATAAAACAAGGCCGTTGGGAGAAATACTACCTTGCCCGTGTCGCTGCGGCGGTGGGATGGGAGCCGCACAAGTTTCTGGGCACACACAAGGCATATCTCAAAGAGGACAAAGGGAAAGCGTGCCTCGTTCGCGCCGGCGGAAAGCCGGCATGGCTCGAGATACTTGGTGCGGCCCCGGTGCCGGGGAACGAAGAGCGCTGGCACCTTCTCATCCGGCTCCTTACCGGTCGTTTCCATCAGATACGGGCGATGTGCGCCGGGATGGGGTTGCCGCTGGCGGGCGACCCGCTCTATGACCCGGAGCGGCGTGATCCCTCCGAGTTCTACCTCGAGCACATCATTCTCAAGTACACGCCGTTCGGAAACGCCGTACCGGCAACGATCTTCATTCCCGATCTGCCGGAACGCGGGAGGATCGCATCCGAACTGGCGAACCGTCTCGCCGCGCTCGCGCAGGAAGCACCATCATTCAGTTAGGTTTTCCACGATACCGCGCAAGCCACGCAGCGGTGCCGTCGAAGAGACGGCGGCGTGTTGCGTCGTCAAGACCGCCCGGGTCGAAGCGGTAGCGTTCGTGGAGCGTGAGGAGTTCGTCGAGCGTTTCGTCGAAGAGGATCTCTGGTGTCTCGCCCCGCGAACGAAAAACGGAACGGCTGCGTTCTATCCAGCGGCGGTAACTCTCGTCAGGATCGCGAGAGATGCCGAGCGTTTCAATCTGGTGCGCTATCGTTGGGAAGGGCGAGTCGGCTCCTCTCCTCGGGAAGGAACTTCGTAGTGTCCCCGATCCCTCTGGCATGGCAACGCGCCGTTTCCGCCGCGCATAGACGCGGTAAACGAGCCAGGCGGCAAGGAGCGCCACTTCCATGACGAGCGCTCGGTTGAGTTTTTCGTTCTTGACGCGGCGTATCTGCTCGTAGCGAAGACGAAAGTAGTTGAAGAAATCGCTCACCGGCTCGAAGATGCTGGCGGAGAGACTTTCTTGAGTGATCCAACCGGGTGGCGTCGGATCGAAATCAACCCACCGATCGTTGATCCACGCCGTCACCCACGCATGACCGTGCCGTTCCCTCACGACATAGGCCTCTTCGAACGGATCCCATTCGTCGGCGACGAAGCCGGTCACATAGCGGGCGGGAATGCCGGCACGGCGCAGTAGGAGTGTCATCGCCGTGGCAAAGTATTCGCAGTGGCCAGTACGGGTGGTCAGAAGAAATTCGGTAATGGGAGCACGGGGGACTCCGTACCGTTTCTCGGGAAGTTGATAGCGGAAGTTAAAAAGAAGGTGACGCTCGACCGCGGCGGCGATCGCCGCAGGATCGGCAGGAAGGGGACCAATGAGATCCAGTGTCGCGTCAAGTCCCGGAAGTTCTTCGGAAGGCACGCTGAGGTCGCGTGGCCCCGGCGGCGTGCCGGCGAGATGCCCCGACAGATAGAATGTCGTGTAATCGACAAGTTCGGGACCTTCCTCGACAAGCACCGCGCCATACGCAGTTTCGACGAGGCCGGCGACATTGAGACGGGTGATGGCATGAGTACCGCGGGGTATCGGAATGGTCCCTTTTCCGCGGGGCAACCACGCCGTTATCGAGAGGGCGGAGGGAAGTCCCGATGGCGTTTCATGGAGCGTCCACTGCCCATTCTCCTCAATGGGGACCCGGCGTGTCGTCGCTTCGCGGTTGTACCACGAGGTCGCTGTGTAGGTCTCATAGACACCATCGGTGAGGTAAAAGGGTGCGCTCTTACCGAACTCGGGACGAACGCGCAAAAGGATACGTCCCGAGAGTTTGAGTCCCGAGACATCGCCGATGGCGGTGGAGGATTTGAATGGATCGGCGTAGAGCCGCGTGAGCCAGAGCGAGTAGTATTCCATGATGCGCTCTTGGGCATAGAGGTAGGTCCGATTGAGAACGACCGCAAGCGAGAGGGCGAGGACGAACGCGGCTGCCATTGCTCCTGCCCATGTGGCAAAGCTATAGCGGCGTCCGCGATAGACGGCGAGGCCCCACGCGATGAAGAGCGCCACGCTGGGGAAGAACCATACGGACCGGTTGTTGGCGGCGGCTGCCGCAAAAAGGATGAGAACGGCATAGACCCATGTGATGTTGAACGGCCGGTGGACATGAGGTTCTTTTCCTTTGCGGCGTCCGAGGCGGGTACCGATCACGATGCGGTCGGCAGTGCTGTATTTCTGGGCAATGAGGAGCGGCAGGTGAATGACCGGAAGCCATATCACGAACTGCCGCATGACTTGCCACCGTTCGTGAGTGAAATAGATGAGCCCCAGCGCGGCGAGCATGACCACTGAACTGATGTCGCTGATACGGATGAAATCGTCGCGCGTGAGTTCCCACTTTCGCTTGACCAGAACACTCCCCTCGGCGACCACGGCGAGTACCGCGCCGAGGACCGGTCGTTCGAGAGTGAAACCCCAGAAAAGGAAAAGGGCGCCGAGATAGCCGGCCGGTGTTCGATAAACGGTCTGGTTCATAGCCGCCTCAGTGCCTCAGCCACTTTTCCCACCGACACGACGTGGATGGTCGGGAAACCGACTTCGACCGTTTTTTCGCGCGCAGATTCCGGATCGTTCGTAACGAGGAAGACACGCAGTTCGACTCCCGCCGCAGTAAGCGCGCGGAGCAGGGAGATGCGCGACTCGTCGAGCGCGATGAGAACAACGATCGCGCCGCAGATGAGCGGCATGCGTTCGGTGACAAGACCGGTAAGCAGCGAAAAATCCTTGTCACGGCATGGTTCGACGCCGGCGAGTATCTCGAGCATGCGGGAGGTGCTCCCTGTACCACGCCCCGCAGAGAACGCAAACGCCTCGGCGCCAACCAACAAAAGATCGAAAAGGTCTTCCTCGGAAACGCCGGCGACAAGGCACGAAGCGGCGATCGACACGGCATCCTCGAGTTCGGGAGAAAAGGTGGCGGCATGAAAGGTATCGAGAATGAGCGCTATGCGCGAGAAGTACTCGTCTTGGAACTCCTTCACGGCAATGGTGCCGATCCGCGCCGACGAGGGCCAATGTATCCGCTTGAGCGGGTCACCGGGGCGGTATTCGCGCACCTGCATGAACTCTTCTGAATCACCGACCTTATGCGCCGCAACGATGCCGCCCTGCTGGTAACGCCGCTTACCGCAGAATTCGGGAAGATGGATCGGATATATCGGCGGCAGAACGACGAGTTTCTCTTCAGCAGGGACGACGACCGTTCGCTTCCAAAGACCAAATATATCGTCCCGTTCGACGCGGCATCCCGCGAGTCGGACGACTCCTCGTCGAACAGGGGTGAGTCTCATGTCCACGCCTCGGGTCTCGCCGGGAGCGATCGGGGGAAGATCTGTGGTCTCGAAAAGGGCGCCTCGCTGTCGCTCGATGAGCCACTCCCACCGGTAGTACCGCATGTGGCGATCAAAGGCGTTGCGTTTTTCCTCTCCCGGTTCCGGCACCGTGTCCCATGTCCTGAAGTCGGGACGAGGGTCGGGGGGCTCTTCTCGGAGGCGCATCCCTCTTTCAGGACGGTTCCCCTCGTTGCGTACCTCGACCCGATAGATAAGGGAATTCCCCACGGCGGCGTATTTCGGCAGTATGCGGCGTACCGAGAGCACGGGACGAAAAGGTCGGTCGAAAAGGCGCGAAAGAAAAAGAATCGCGGCGAGCGGCGCAAGTATGGTGAAGACCATGGAAGACTGAGTATTGAGGCCAAAGAAAAACGCGATGAAGAGGATGATGAAAAAGAACCCGCCGGGCATCGTCACGCGACGGTCAAGAAGATCGAGAAGCGCGTAGGTACGGCGGTACCAGCGATAGAAACGGCGCTTCATGCCGGAACGGGGATGGTGCGAAGAATGCGGTCGACGACGCTCGTCGCAGAAAGACCCGAAAACCGTGCCTGTGGATCGAGCATGAGACGGTGAGGCACTACGGCAGGAACGATTTCCCGGATATCGTCAGGCAGCACGAATGTGCGACCGGCGAAGAGCGCTAGCGCCTGCGCGCCGCGCATCAGGGAGATAGAGGCACGGGGGCTCGCGCCGAGGAGAACGCCGTCGGCCGAACGGGTCGCCGCGACGAGTTCAACGATGTACTGCTTGAGTTCTCCGCTTATAACGATGCGACGAACCGCCTGCGCGACCGCGAGGACGGTCGTGTCGTCGGTGACCGGCTTCACTCGGAGGAGCGGATGCTCGACCCCCTGATCCGACATGACGAGCACCTCGTCATCGCGACTGATATAGCCGAGCGAAAGGCGCATCATGAAGCGATCCATCTGCGATTCGGGAAGCGGGTAGGTCCCGCGCGACTCTATGTTGTTCTGCGTCGCGATGACGAAGAACGGCTCGGGAAGCGGACGCCGGACGCCATCGGCGCTCACCTGTCCTTCCCCCATCGCCTCGAGGAGCGCTGATTGGGTGCGGGGACTCGCACGGTTTATCTCGTCGGTGAGAAGGATGTTCGTGAAGATGGGACCTTCACGAAATTCGAACTTCCCCTCGCGCTGATTATAGACCGAGACACCGATGATGTCGGCAGGGAGGAGGTCTGGGGTGAACTGGATGCGGCGGAACTGCGTGTCGATAGCGCGAGCGAGCGTCTTGGCGAGGGTCGTTTTGCCGGTTCCGGGGACATCCTCGAGGAGGACATGACCGCCGCTGAAAAAGGCGGCGAGCAGTAGGCGTATTGTTTTTTCTTGTCCTTTGATGACGGTACTAATGGTATCGGCTATCTGTCGGTATACCTGCTGAGCTGCAGAAATCTCCATGGTCTCTCCTCGATCGCTGTGGGCTAAAGGATTTTACGAATCATTGGCAAAAAAAGCAAATGGCGCGGTCCGCTCCATTGACTTTTGTCGCTCGAAAAAATAATTTTTTCGTCGATTGGACCGCACTCGTGAGGAGAAAGGCTATGGCCGAAACTACCGTCCCGCCGCTCGAGGAGCTCGACAAGAAAGTGACGGAGATCGCCTCCGCCATCGCCCAGATAGAGACCGAAAGTCCTCAGGAAGCGATCATTTTTTCCCATCTCCTTGCAGCGACCTACGCGCTCCGACAGGCTATCGCCCACGAGTCTGCCGAGGTCGCCGACCCTCTTCCCGAGAACGGTGACGAGGCCATGCGCCGGACAGCCTCCTCGATCGCCGGAGGAGAGCTCCCTCACGAATCGTGGCTCGCCGGGTTCTATCTCACGGCGGCCAACGAACGGCTCTCGGCGGCAGAATCCCGCCTGAAGCGTTATCGCGACATATTTCGTCCCAGCCCCCCTTCTCCCAAACGCCAGATCGGCCTTGCGACGCGGAGAACCCGCGCCGAAGAGATCGCCACAGCGGTCGCCCGCCTCGAGGAGATAGCAGGACACATCATACCACAATGATTCATTGACGAGGTATCAGAATGAAAACATTGGGCAAAATGCTCACCACGCGCGAACCGTTCTCCGAGATCGTCATCGGCAACACCGCCATCGTTCGCGCCATGATCGAGACCGGAACGCGGATCGTCACCAGTTATCCCGGGTCGCCTACCCCAGAGATTGCCGAGGCCATCAAAAGCATCCCTGCCGACGAACGCCCCTTCTACTTCGAATTTTCAGTGAACGAAAAGGTGGCGACCGAGGTAGCCTACGGCGCATCGATAAACGGACATCTCTCCTGCGTCTTCTTCAAGAGCGTCGGACTCAATGTCGCCGCCGATACCTTCGTTCAACTCGCCCACATGAACCTCATCGGAGGAATGATCGTCGTCTGGGGCGACGATCCGGGCGCCCACAGTTCACAAAACGAACAAGACAACCGCCACTATGCGCTTCTTTCCTACACACCGGTGCTTGAGCCGGCAACGCCTTCGGAGGTCTACTCGTTCTATAAAGAAGCGGTACGCATATCGGTGGAGAAAAGGATGCCGGTGGTTCTCCGGCTCACGACGCATGTCTGTCATCAAAAAGAGAAGGTGGCCTTCGACGGATGGGAACCGGCGCCGTGGGACAAGACGCCGCGTTTCTCCCCGCAGAACGGCCCTTATGTCCCCATCACGACCGAGGTCTTCCCGATGAAACGCCGCGCACTCAAGCGGCTGGAGGAGCTCTCGTCGGCGTTCGATGTTTCACCCCTTAACCGGAGCGAGGACCATAAGAACCGCGACCGAGGTATCATCACCTTCGGGACCACTTATCTTTCGCTCATGGATGTCCTTTCAGGGATCGAAAAAAAGCCCGATGTTCTCAAACTCGGCACGACGCACCCTTTACCTCTCGGCCTCATTCAGGCCTTCCTCGAAAGTCATCGGGAAGTAAAGGTCCTCGAAGAACTCGATGCCGTCATCGAGCCGCAAATAAAGGCCTTGGCTTACGAAAAGAGACTCACCACGCGCATCAGCGGAAAACGCGACACCGAAGATTGGATCGGAGAATACACTCCCGACAAGGTGTACGACATTCTGCGACGCGAATGGCCTAACCTGCTTCCCGAGAAAAAAGCACCACCGACCGATCAACCCTATGTTCCGAAGCGACCGGCACAGATGTGTCCCGGGTGCGGCCATCGGAGCGCCTTCTATGCGATAAAGAAAGCGCTCGCCGGGACCGATGTCAAGGTGGGCGACATCGGGTGCCACTCGCTCGGGTTCCTGCCACCCTATCAGATGAACGAACTGCTCATGTGCATGGGCGCCTCGGTGCCGATGGGATCGGGGCTGTCACTCTTTCAGACCGAACGGAAGGTGGTCGCCTTCCTCGGCGATTCGACCTTCTTCCACGCGGGGATTCCCGGCATCATCAACGCGATATTCAACCGGCATAAGGTAACGCTCATCCTCATGGAGAACGGCACCACCGCGATGACGGGTCATCAGGACCATCCGGCGGTCGGCAAGAACTTCAACGAGGTGACCGACGCGATACCGGTGCGGCAGGTGCTCGAAGGACTCGGCGTCAAGCACATCTTCGAGGTCGACGCCTACCAGCAGGGGAAACTCATCGAACTGGTGAAGCAGGCGGTCGCGATACCGGAGTTCTCGGTGGTCATCGCGAAACATCCCTGCATGCTGAAATACATGCGGGAACAGCGGCGCAAGCCCGATTTCAAAGAGAAACGGGTCATGGTCCCACCCGAACTCTGCGACGGGGTCCACGAATGCGTCGAAAAGTTCGTCTGCCCCACCTTCACGCGTCTTCCCAACGGGAAGGTAACGGTCAACACCGACCTGTGCATCGGCGACGGTTCGTGTATCCAGACCTGCCCTTCCAAAGCGATCAAGCCGAAGACATAAGGAGGCGACCATGACGACGAACATATATATTACCGGAGTCGGCGGACAGGGGATCGGCCTACTTGCCGAACTGCTCATCCGAGCGGCCGACCATGCAGGTCTTCCGGTCAAAGGAGTCGACACCCACGGGCTCGCCCAACGCGGCGGCATTGTGGTGTCCCATCTGCGGATCGGCGGCGACATCCATTCGCCCCTCATCCCCGAAAGGGCGGCCGACCTTGGGATTGCCCTCGAACGGCACGAGGCGCTCCGGGCGCTGAACGGCTTCGTGCGTGACGGTGGAACGCTCGTCTGGTACGACACCGTTTGGCAACCACTCGAAGTACGACTCGGCGCGGCACCGGAAGTGACAAGGGAAGCCATTACGAAGGAATGCGAGCGACGCCAAGTGAGAAATGTACCTGTTCGGGTAGACCACCTTCCCGACACGCGGATGCAAAACATCGCGCTCATGGCGACGATCTGTAAAGACAAGCTCATCTCCAGTATACGGCAGGAACACTACGAACAAGCGATGGAAGATCTGATGGAGGGGAAGATGCTCGAAAAGAACCGAATGCTGTTCAACAGCCTGTTAGGACGGTGACCAGAAAATTGTTGTGTCTTGTCGCGGCCGGCGTATACTTCTTCCTATGCTGACTTTCGATCGAGGGCACATCATGCGATGGATACTATGGGTGGTTCATGCGGCAATGATCGCGACCGCCTGCAGTGAGGCAGGGCATGACGACATCGGCAAGTACGATTATCTGAACGACCTCACCAGTTACGCCACCGACGAGGATTACGCCACCGTTCCCGACGAAGACAGCGACGGCGAGAAGACATGGCAGGTCCGCTTTCAGTTCTACGGCGTCATCAATGCTGAGAACACGCCATCAGGCAGTCTGCGGCTCGGCGACGGACGTCTCTTCTACACCGACGAGTCGGGCGAGGAACAGGCCTTCGTGGGCGCCCTCTGGGTCATGAAAAAGAATATCAACAACAGCGCCGGATTCCAGATCCCTCTCCTGCAGGTCTTCTTCGCACAACACCTGCAGGACGGAGAAGGTGCTCTTTTCGTTCTTCAGCTGGACGGATCCTCTCTGAACAAAGAGGAGGTCTTTTACCTCAACAACGACCAACTTTACCTTACCGATGCGACCCGCCAAGATGGCGAACTAACGAAGATCTGCTTCCGTCGAAGCGCATACGACGGCATCGTCCACCTTTTCTCGCACAGCATTCGCGAGGGCGAGCCTCTTTCGCTCGACGGTTACGCTGACCTGCGCGACATGGACCCGGTCGAATGCAAAACGCTCCAGTAACTGCCGGCCCTCGTGGCGCGATGCCCTCTCAAGCATTTGACAAGGACTTCTTTCGTTCGCTTCCCAAGACCGATCTCCATGTTCATCTCGACGGATCGCTTCGCCTCGAGACGATACTCGACCTCGCCGAGAAGCAGAAGATAGACCTCGGCGTCTCCGATATCGATCGATTGAAGGAACTCATCGGTCCGGGAAAGATACATGGATCGCTCACCGAATATCTGCGCGGATTCGATACGACGCTCAAAGTGCTTCAGACCGCCGAATCACTCTACCGCGCCGCTTATGAACTCGCCGAAGACTGTCACGCCGACGGCATCGTCTACTTCGAGGTACGCTATTCGCCGGTGCTCCATACCCGCACCGGCCTGCCGCTCACGGTGATCGTCGAAGCGGTGCTCAACGGTCTACGCGACGCGAAGCGCGATTTCGGCATCCCGAGCGGCGTCATCATCTGCGGCATCCGCAACATCTCACCGGAAGTAAGCCTCCGCATGGCCGAACTTGCCGTCGCCTACAAGAACAAGGGGGTCGTCGGCTTCGATCTCGCGGGTGCCGAGCTCAACTATCCGGCACGCGACCACCTGAGCGCCTTCTCGCTCATCCTTTCCAACAATGTCAATGTCACGATACATGCCGGCGAGGCGTACGGTCCCGACAGCATTCATCAGGCGCTTCACTACTGCGGCGCCCACCGCATCGGCCACGGGACGCGGCTCCGCGAGGACGGTGATCTGCTCAACTATGTCAACGACCATCGCATTCCGCTCGAGGTGTGCCTCTCCTCGAATGTGCAAACCGGCGCGGTCAAAAGGCTGGAAGAACACCCGTTCCGCTTCTATCTCGATCTCGGCATCCGCGTGACACTCAACACCGACAACCGCCTCATGACCGACACCACGATGACCGACGAGTATCTTCGTGCCTATACGACCTTCGATCTCGGGCCACAGCAGATACTCGATCTCACGATAAACGGCGTTAAATCGGCATTCATTCCCTACGAGCAGAAAAAGGGAATGGTACAGGCCATCAAAAAGAAAACCATAGCTCTTATCAACGGTTACGCCGGCACCGCCATCATCGCCTAACCAGAGATGCTTCGTCGATAACCGGCTTCGACAAGGTTTTTCTTGATTTTATGAGCCGGGAACGCATAATCGCTTTGTTTGGTTTTCTCGTTGTTTCCCAACCCTTTTTTACATGGAGGAGAATATGGCAAAGAAGATCGTGGCAAGCACGAAAGACAGCTTCATCAAAGCGATCAAGGACAGCATGGCGTCGGAGGTGGCCCTGACCAACGAGCAAGCGAAGGCTCTTTATGAAACCTTCGTGCAGATCGTGAAAGACACGGTGAGTGCGGAGAACAAGATCGTCCTCAGCGGTTTCGGTACCTTCAAAAAACGCGAACTGAAGGCGCGCAAAGGGATCAACCCGAAGACGGGAGAACGGATTCAGATCAAAGCCTCCAAGACCGTCTCGTTCAAGGCAGCCGGGTCGTTCAAGAACGATCTCTGATCGCCTCGTTGCCATCGACTCTTTCGCGGGCCGCCCGACAACGGGCGGCCTTTCGTTTTTTCACCCCCTCCTTTGACTTTCCCGTTCGAGAGGATAGATTCCTCCTTCGGAGGCATGTCGATGCTCTGGATGATCACTGCGGAGAGACCCGACATTTCAGAAGAAGCGCACGCACGCCGCATCGTTTCCCTCGCCGAAGCAGGACTCAGTATCGTCACTTTGCGCCCCACCGCCTTCCCCGAAAAGGACGCCGTCCGCCGCGTAACGATGCGTCTCAAACGGGAAGTTCCGGACCTTACCGTGCTCGTCCGGGGAGACCCCTCTTTCGCTTCTCGGTGCGGCGCCGATGGTATCCATCTCGCATCGAGAGATATCGGAAAGGTTCTTGCCCTGCGTCGTTCGGACCCCATGCTCCGCCTTGCCGTCTCTACCCACATGCCGACCGAATTCGAACGCGCTTTCACCGATGGCGCCGATCTCGCGCTCTATGGCCCGGTCTTTCCTCCTTTCTCGAAACCGGACGACGCGCGGCCGACCGTCACACCGGTCATGCGCCCCGGACTCTTTCTCATCGGCGGCATAGACCGTCATCGTGCCGAACGACTCATTGCGCAAGGATTCCGGGATCTCGCGGCGATCTCACTTTTTTATAGCCAAACAGCCTGTGATGAGGTAAGGTTCCTTGATCGACTGATGCGTGAGGTGACTCCATGACGACGACCCAACTCGAGGCGGCACGCGCCGGCATAATCACCGACGAGATAAAGATAGCTGCAGCAGCGGAGCGAATGGACGCCGAAGAAATGCGACACCGCGTGGCAACAGGACGCATCGTGATATGTCGCAACCGCCTTCACGACATCGCACCGCTCGCCATCGGCGAAGGATGCCGCGTCAAGGTAAACGCGAATATCGGTACCAGCGAGGACATGAACTCGCTCGAAGAGGAAATCGAAAAGGCACGCGTCGCGGTGCACTATGGCGCCGACGCGGTGATGGACCTTTCCACCGGAAACGACCTCGAACTCACCCGTAAAAAGATCATGGACGCGGCCTCGGTCGCCATCGGCACGGTCCCTATCTACCAAGCGGTCGTCGATCTGTTTCGCGTTCAGAAAAAGGCGATCGCCGACATGACCGAAGAGGACCTGTTCACCGCGATAGAGAAACAGGTGCGTAGCGGAGTGGATTTCATCACCGTCCACTGCGGGGTAACCCGCCATATCCTCGAAACCCTCCAAGAGAACGGCAGGATCCTTGGCATCGTTTCACGCGGCGGCTCCATCATGGCGCGTTGGATGGCACACAACGAGGCGGAGAACCCTCTCTTCAGCCATTTCGATCGTCTTCTCGATATCGCCCACGAATACGACTGTGTCCTTTCGCTCGGCGATGGACTACGGCCGGGTGCCCTTGCCGACGCGAGTGATCACGCGCAGATAGAGGAACTTATCACGCTCGGTAAACTCACCGAGCGGGCGCGCGCTAAGGGAGTGCAGGTCATGATAGAAGGACCGGGGCATGTGCCGCTTCATCAGATCGCCGCGAACATGCAAATAGAAAAGGCGCTCTGCCACGGAGCCCCCTTCTATGTCCTTGGACCGCTCGTCACCGACATCGCTCCCGGCTACGACCATATCACCGCCGCCATCGGCGGAGCGATAGCGGCGATGAACGGTGCCGATTTCCTCTGCTATGTGACCCCTGCCGAACATCTCTCTCTTCCGACGGTCGAGGATGTAAAAGAAGGCGTCATCGCCTCACGCATCGCGGCACATGCCGCCGACATCGCCAAAGGGTGGCCCAGCGCCGCCGAGAGGGACCGGGAGATGTCGTGCGCACGGCGACGACTCGACTGGGCGACACAGGAAACTCTCGTCCTCGACCCCGAGAAACTGCGACGATATCGGGAGCGCCGCGCTCCGCACAGCGATCGTGACACCTGTTCGATGTGCGGTGACCTCTGCGCTGTCAAGAACTTCAACGACGCCGAAGAGCGTTTACGAAAAAAGCCGGTGCCATGAAACGGCTCTCCCCGCCGACACCTAACCGCTGGCGCAACTTCTATCATTTCTCCGAGATCGATTCGACCAATGAAGAAGCGATACGCTTCATTGGTCGCGGCGTCTCTTCCGGCATCGTCGTCGCCGACCGCCAAACGGCGGGACGCGGCCGCGAGGGAAAGATTTGGCTTTCTCCCGACGGGAACCTCTATGTTTCTTTCTTCGAACGGACCGTTCCCGAGCAAGCGATCACCATGGCGAAGGTCGCGGGACTCGCCGCCTTCGACACCATAGCCGGATTTATTCCTCACGCCCGAGTGCGTCTCAAGTGGCCGAACGACATTCTCGTAGGCGACAAAAAGTTATGCGGTATCTTGATACAGCACCTTTCCCGGGGGCGCGACCTGTTCACCGTTACCGGTATCGGCATCAACATCAAAACGCCCGACAAGACGGCCTTTTCATGGCATTGGGAACCGACCTCTCTCGAAGAAGAGATGAAGACCGCTCCTTCGAGAACGGTCCTCCTCAGGGATCTGACCGCCGCTCTTTCCCGGTGGAGGGGAGCAGCCATCGAGACAATCGACTCCGCCTATGCCGGCCGTATCTCGTGGATGCTCAATGCCCATATCTCATGGATCTCCGGAGGAAAGGGACACGAAGGACAGGTTCTTCGCTTCAGCGATGCTGGACGCCGCATCATCGTTCGCACCAGAACTGGCCAAGAAGAACTGGCGGCAGGAGACATCACGAGTATAATGCTTTCACAACCATAGACAAAAGGAGACGGCCATGCGCATAGGTTTTACAACGGCCATTCTCGTCACGGCGCTTTTTTTCGGCGCATGTGAAAAGAAGGATCCTGAAGAGGTAAGCGACCTTCCCGAATGGGACTTTGGCATCCCTGACACCTCTTACCCGACCGATACCGGCGGTGGCGAGGAGTGGCCCGACGAAGAAAACGATACGCCGGCCCCAGAGAACGATGTTCCGACCACACCCGACGATACCGCCCCATCATGCGGAAATGGTTTTGTCGAAAAAGGAGAGCGATGCGATTTCGCCCCGAGCGACTGTGCAAAACTGAACCCCGGTCTCACCGACATCGCCACCTGCAAGCAGGACTGCTCCGGATGGAACATGGCAGAGTGCAGCAAAAAAACCGATGTGTGGGGTGTCGTCTCGCTCGACTTCTATACCGAATATATTCTCGACGACAACCGCATCAACGATCCCGTTTATCGTGAACAAGGCCTTCAGCGCTACGATGCCTTCTACGGCATGTATGCCGACAATCGGCCGATTCCCCCCGCCGAGGCATTCGAGACATGGACCGCCGCCTCGACAGTTCCTGCAGGAGGCGGTCTCTATACCACTTTCGTACGCCAGCATTCTTTCGTGAACGGCTCCGAGATATTTCCCTACCTCGAGATAGAGTTCCCCCCCGGACCGATTACGCTCGACGACTATTCGGTTAACAGCACCGATACTATCTTCTTCAACAAGAAACTGGTGCGCTTTCGCCTCGTTGGTTGGTCGGGCGGATCTCCCTGCATCGTCGCGATGGGTTTTTGGGGGACCATCCATGTCAATCAAGCATGGCAGAACAACCCCATCGAGGGGGGCCGCCTCGCTCTCGTCGCCGAAACGATCGAATTTTACCTTCCTCGCGAACTGCCTTTTCTCGATTTGGCGGAAGGTGAACCGCTACCCGACGATCTTCTGCAGATCATGAAGTATCCCGAGTGCCCCTGATTTCCCTTCTTTCAAAAATTTGACATAGGATTTCGGCGGCGTATGAAAGGGGTGGCGTGTTTAGTAATGTGATAATGGTGCTTTAACCATGAGAGAGGTTGCTCTTTTTAGCTACCTGTTTCTTCTGCTTCTCCTTTCTATCTTTGGAGCACACCGCTATTATATGATCTACCTCTACCGCAAGTATCGAAACAATCGTCCCGTACCGAGAGGTTATTTCGATCCCTTGCCAACGGTCACGGTGCAGCTTCCCCTCTACAACGAGAAGTATGTGGTAGACCGTCTTCTCGATGCGGTCTCCGCTCTTCGGTATCCCATTGACCGCCTCGAGATACAGGTACTCGACGACTCGACCGATGAAACAACCGTCATCACCGAACGGAAGTGTGCGGAGATACGAGAAAAAGGCATAGATATCAAATACATTCATCGAGAGGATCGAACCGGATTCAAGGCAGGTGCCCTCGAGAACGGCCTGCGGACGGCTCGCGGCGAATTCATCGCGGTATTCGACGCCGACTTCCTGCCCGAACCTGACTTTCTCGAAAAGACCATCCACCACTTCACCGACCCGCAGGTCGGCATGGTGCAGGCACGATGGGATCACCTCAACCGCGACTGGTCGCTGCTTACCGAAAGTCAGAGTATCCTTCTCGATGGCCACTTCATGATAGAGCACACCGCTCGAAACCGAAGCGGTCGTTTCTTCAACTTCAACGGGACCGCCGGCATTTGGCGCAAGAACGCCATTACCGACGCCGGGGGCTGGCAACATGACACCCTCACCGAAGATCTCGATCTTTCCTATCGCGCTCAACTGAAGGGATGGCGATTCATCTACCTCCCCGAGGTAACCGTACCTGCCGAACTGCCGGTAGAGATATCCTCCTTTAAGTCGCAACAGTTCCGCTGGGCGAAGGGATCGATACAGGTCTTCCTCAAACTCTTCCCGACCATCCTTCGGGCGCCGGTATCATGGAAGGTCAAGGTCGAGTCCTTCTTCCACCTTGGAGCAAACTTTGGCTATGTCCTTATGTTCCTTTTCTGCCTTCTCTTACCGATAAACATCCTCCTTCGTTTCCGGCAAGGAGTAAGCGAGGTTTTTCTCTTCGACATGCCGGTCTTTATTCTGGCGACCGTTTCGGTTATGATCTTCTATTTCTTCGCTGAGGTGATGGTCATCAACGAGACAAGGAGCGTCGCCCATCGCTCGAAGCTGAGTCCTCTCCTTTATCTGCCGATAACCATGTCGATCGGCATCGGGCTCACCGTGAACAACGCCCGTGCGGTCGTTGACGCGCTTCTGCGCCGCCAGAGTCCTTTCGTAAGAACGCCGAAGTACGATGTGGCGAAGAAGTGTCCTCAAAAGACGCACATCCAGAAGGTCCTCTCGAATGTCTATCGTTCGAACACGCTCAGTTGGACCATTTTTCTGGAGCTCTTCTTCGCCTTTTACTTCACCTACGCCGTGTACTTCTCAATCTACAGCGGACTGTGGTTCAGTATTCCCTTCCTCATGCTCTTTCAATTCGGATTTCTGTATACCTCTCTCATCAGTTTGTTCGGCGAGCCAATCGGCAACCTCTGGCATACGATAAACCATTCTCGTTGATCGGCGCTCGATCACCGACAGCGCCAAACAAGATCGGTGGATAGGGGTGGTATCACATAGTTCTTTGGCTCGTCTGCGTCACGGAACAGCTTGAACAGATAGAGCCCTTTTCCCGGTAGTGTCGCCCCTGCACGGGACCGGTCACGGGCGGTAACGATATCGGGCATCTCCTCGGGCGTCCGTTCCCCCCGCCCGATCTCCACGAGCGTGCCGGAAACGATGCGAACCATATGCTTGAGGAAACCGTCCCCGACGAAGTCTATGGCGAGGAGCGGACCGGTCTCGGTTATGGCGGCATGGTATATCGTCCGTACCGTCTCTTCGACATCGGTGTTCGAGGCCTGAAACGATTTGAAATCGTGGGTGCCGATAAGATGTCGCAGTGAGGCGCGCATCGCTGACACATCGAGTGGACGATGACAGCGCCATACCAGATGCTCGACGAACGGCGAGAGCGTATCGGTTTGACAGATGAGGTAGCGATAGTGCTTTCCCGTGACGAACGTTCTGGCGTTCCGGTAACCAGAGACTCTCTCGACCGCCATGATACGGATATCGGCCGGTAATAGCGAATTGAGGCCTAGTCGCAGATTGTCGGAAGGTATTTCTCGCACCGCGCGCACCGCGGCGAGAAACTCGATTGCATGAACTCCCTCATCAGTCCGGCCGCATCCCGATGGCGGCGGCAGGTCAGGGGCATCGAATATCCTCTTGAGTGCCTCGTGGATCGTCCCCTGTACCGTGGGCACATCTCGCTGTATCTGCCAGCCGTGGTAGGCGGCGCCACAAAAGGAAAGATGCAGGAGATACATGATCAATAATCGAAAATGAGACCGAATTCGAAACGGCTCGAGGAGAGATCGAAGCCTTTCTTCGCAAAAAAGTTGTCCACCCGCTCGAGCCGGTAATGAAGAAAGAGAGCAGTATCAAGGATACCGGTCGCCTCGCGGAGCTTTATCGCCGTCTTGGGGTCGATGAAGTTGAGCGAGATCTGAAGACCGACAGCCCCGTGAAAGCCGAACTTTCCACCATCTTCGGCCAGTTTCCGGTCTTCGGTGATCCACCAGAAGTAGTAATCCAGCCCTCCGGCAAGATAAGGACGCACCGGGAACTCATAGACCGGCCTCAGTTTCAGCTCTCCCATCACGGGAAGGATATAGAAATAACTTCGCTCGGCTCCCGGAGTGCCGTCTAGTCTGAGAGATCGCCCTCGCAATTCCACGAATCCGGTGCCGGCGTGCGCGGTCAGTTTGAGATATCTTCCCGCGGGGATGTCGATCCCGAAATGAAAGGCCGGAAGAAGATTGATGTCGCTTGTGAGTACCTCGTCAATGGGACTTCCGGCGACTCTCCGATCAAGATTCGATGGCTCATAGAAACCGAAAGCGAACAGGAAGTCGCCGTGAAGTTCTATCTTCTCGTCTTCCTTCACCGAACGTTCCTTTTCCTGCGCAGGCGACTCCCGATCGACCGTTATCGTCTCCGAATCGCCAGCCGAAAGGGCGCTCGGCAACATCGCCGCCATAAGCAGGATTGCAAGCGCTCCCTCTCGCCGCATCATCGGAAGAAAAACGAGAAGCGCCAGCACAAGGACCAACGGATGAAGCAGGAACCATGCCCAGATGACACAAGGAAAGAGGAGCAACTGGATAATCGGCCGAGCAAGTGGCGACTCCGCGACCGCCCGCGCAGCCTGCGGACCTGTCCGATAGTACCACGCGACGAAGTCCCGCCCCGTCTCGTACGGCATGAGATAGGCATCGCGCCATACGCGGAGCACGCGGACGAAGGGATGGTCTCGATCGCCATAACCGGCAGAGGCGATGAAACAGTAATCTCCCTTCTCGGTGCCTCCCGCCCGCTTGTAGTGGGTCCAGAAGCCTTCGGTCGTCTGGGCCGAACCGGTTATCTCGAGAAAGGATCTTTCGTCGCCGTTGCCGGCGAGATCCTCAGCGACGATCCTGATCTGATAAGTATGTACCGAGTCGTTCGCGTCGTTGTTGATGAGAGAATACCCTTCCTTCCCCTCGAGGGTAAACGAGTGCGTTTCGTCATCCCACTCGCTCTCGGTAAGCGTCTTCACATAGGTGAGCGTTGTTTCCTCCTCCATGCCTCCCTTCTCGAAAAGGCCGCTGAGCCAAACGCGGTAAGCCCCTATGCGTTCGCCGCTCTTTCCGGCGATGTCCGTGAGCGATGGCGTCACCGTCACTACGAGTTTTCGGTTGCCGCCCTCCACCGTCGCCGCCTCAGGAGCCGCAGGGGGCACATTGTCGAGCGTCACCGTGAAGGTCTCACGGGTCTCGTTGCCGACGGTGACGATCCGCGGGGAGAGGACTATGACATCGGTATCGCTTACCGTATCGTAGTCGGAGGCATCTGCATCTTGGTCGTAATCCGGGACCGCATCGCGGTCAACGAGAAGGACGAGCGTCACCTGATACTGCCCGTCACGGTTCGAAGGCCAGATAGTTTCGGCATCGGGCGTCTCGCTGTCGGACGCGTCGACATCGGGAAGAATGACCGTATCGTTGAGACCGTCATCGTCACCGGCTAACGGAACATCATCGTCGGATATCTCCTCCTCGCTCGCAAGAGAATCCTCGTCGGGGCCGGCTGCCAGCTGCGGCAACGCAAAGAGCGTCTCACCGCCGGCGAGCGTGTAGAGGTCGCTCCCTGCTACGGTCATTGTATTGCCGGTATAAGAGAATCCCGATGTGACACTGCTCCCCGGTATCGTGACCCCCGTGGTTCCGATATTCACTTCGAGGTAGGCCTCCTCGATGCTCGAGGGTGCCGGCAAGTCAAAAGAGACCTCCACCGCTCCCGCGTTGTTGAGATGACGATGAGAGGGATCGAACGAGAGATTCTCGAGATCGGCAGCGGCAAGCCTCATTCCGAACGCCGTTACCAATAACAACACCGTAGGTTTCATAGGTCACCTCGTGCAATGATCGTCTCGGCTATCTGAACCCCATTGAGTGCCGCCCCCTTACGGACATTGTCGGCGACCACCCAGCCATTGATGCGCCGCCGATCGGAACCGCTGCGGCCATAGCGGAGGCGACCGACGAAGATCTCGTCGCGACCCGCCACATCGGCCGGTGTCGGATACTGCAGCTCTTCAAAGTCATCCATGAGCGCGAACACTGGCCGCTCAGCGATCGCCGCACGCAACACCGAAAGATCGGCCTCCTTCTCGAGATCGGCACCTACCGCCTCCGCGTGACCAAAGAAAACCGGCACGCGGACCGCGGTACAGTCAATGTCGAGATCAGGTTTCTCGAGGATCTTCCTCGACTCGTTGATGAGTTTCTTCTCCTCTTCGGTATAGCCATCGGGATGAAACTTGTCGATGTGTGGGATAAGGTTGAAGGCAATGCGCTGAGGGAACGCGGAAGGCTTTGCGGATCGGCACGAGAACAGCGCGGTCGCCTCGCCATGGAGCGCATCTATCCCCTGTTGGCCGGCTCCACTGACGCTCTGGTAGGTCGCCACGGTAACCGACCGAAGACCGAACAGTTCGTCGAGAAGCGCAAGGTATGGCACGAGTTGTATGGTCGAACAGTTCGGATTTGCGACGATGCTTCCGCGAGTCACTCCCCCAAGCAACCTCCCGTTCACCTCCGGCACCACTAACGGGACCTCGGGCACCATGCGGAACGCCGAACTCTTATCTACTACCACAGCGCCGTTTCGCGCGAACATGGGAGCGAACCGAAGCGACACCGGCGTACCGGCACAAAAGAAAACGAGGTCGTGACGAGCGCGGTCAGCCGCCTCTTCGGTAAGCGGCGTCACAGGGACCTCCTCCTCCCCGAACGAGACCATCTCCCCCAGCGATCGTTCGCTGGCATACGGCGTGATCCGCTTCACTGGGAACTTCCGCTCCGAGAGTATCTTGAGTATCTCTCTTCCCACGACCCCGGTTGCGCCGATCACCGCCACATCGTACTGCGTCACTGGAAACCCTCCTTCTATACTTTACCTTGCACGAGGCAATCGTACAAAAAACCCGAGGATATGCAACCTGTGTGCCGAAAATCTTCCCCCGAGATTCCCGTTGGTTACCTCGATCCGGGAAATCGCCCGAAAGCAAGGCGTCAAAATGGCACGGAAAAGTGTCATCCTGCGAGAGAGTCTCCGAGTCTTCTTGACACCCTGCCACCCCAGTGGTAGGGATTGGCATTTCGCCGGAGAACCGCATGTCGCTCGCCGTCACATTTCGCGCCCTCCGTTCGCGCAATTACCGGCTCTATTTCTTCGGACAATCTCTTTCTCTCATCGGGACTTGGATGCAGCAAGTCGCCGTCGGCTGGCTCGTTTACCGGCTCACGGAGTCCCCGTTTTTACTAGGCCTCGTCGGCTTTTCCACTCAGATACCGACCCTTTTTCTTGCCCCTCTCGCCGGAGTCGCCGCCGATCGTTTTCCACGGCGCGTCATTCTTCTCATCACCCAATCGCTCTTCATGCTCCAAGCACTTCTGTTCGCCACGCTCCTTTTCGTTCACCTCGAGACGATCGAACTTATCATCGCGCTGAGCCTCTTTCACGGCGTCGTCATGGCATTCGACGCACCAGCACGGCACGCGTTCGTCGTCGAGATGGTCGCCTCTCGCGAAGATGTCGCCAACGGCATCGCGCTCAACTCGGCTCTCTTCCATGCATCCCGCTTTATCGGTCCCTCGGCGGCCGGCCTCATCATCGTAGCATGGGGCGAAGGGATCTGCTTTCTCGTCAACGGCATCAGTTACCTAACGACCATCGCCGCCCTTACGTTCATGAAACTCCCCCCCCATCGCGAGAGCGCAAATGGCGGACGAGTATTCTCCCAGTTCCTCGATGGAATCCGCTATGTTCGTGACTCCTTTCCGATAAAGAGCCTGCTGTTGCTCGTCGCCTTCGTCTGCCTCGTCGGCATGCCCTACACGACGCTACTACCGGTCATCGCCCGAGACATTCTTCACGGCGATAGCACCACCTACGGCTATCTCATGTCGGCGGCAGGCTTTGGCGCCGTCTGCGGTGCGCTCTACCTTGCCTCGCGCCGCCCCGACGAGGACCTCTGGCGACACCTCTCGCTCGCCCCCGCCGTGTTCGGTATCGGCATCATGACGATCGCCATATCGACTACCTTTTACCTTTCTCTCATCGTTCTCGCGATATCAGCCTTCGGCATGATGACCATTATGGCCACCGCGAACACCCTGCTTCAGAACAGCGTTTCCGAAGAGATGCGCGGTCGGGTTATGAGCCTCTACACCCTTGCGTTTTTCGGATCGGTCCCGTTCGGGAACCTGCTCGCCGGATCACTCGCATCCAACATTGGCGTCCCCCTTACCCTTCTCATCACCGGAATTCTCTCGGTCGGCGTGATGCTCTTCTTCTACCCCCGGTACCGCCGAATCACGACACGGAACGAAATTTCCTAAAAGAATAACAAAAGATTCTAAAGGGACCGTGAGAGCCGAAAGACTATAAGGCGCTTTTCTCGCGAATGACGGCCAGAACCTCTTCGATATCGGGGACCTGCTTGATGTCATACACCTTCATCCAAATGATCTTTCCATTCTCGTCCACGAGAATGTTGACGCGCCCCGACACGCCGCCCTTATCAATGAACTGCCCGTATTTCTTGGCAACTTCGCCATGGGGCCAGAAATCGGCTAAGATCTGGACTTGATCGAGTTCAAGGAAAGTAGCCCATTCGCGCTTGCTGTACATCGAGTCAACGCTTATCCCCAGCGGAACCGTATTCAACTTGTCGAAATCACTCTTTTTGAGTTCGAGCGAACGCATCTGGAGCTCGCAGATAGGCGTCCATGCAAGAGGGTGGAAGGAAAGGAGAACCTTCTTCCCCTTGAGGGCGCTCAACTTCACATCGTTACCGAACTGATCCTTGAGGGTGAAGTCAGGAGCCATGTCCCCGACTTTTACAGTCTTTTTTTCTTTCTTCTCTTTTTCTTTCTCGCCTTTTTCGACCTTTGGGGCAACCGCTTCCTGCGAAGGACGATGGCGTTCATTTTTCTCGGCGATCTTAGCAGATTGCGCAATCGATTTTGTTTCCGGTTTCGGAGCCGGTTTGGCGATCGGTTTGTGTACCGGCTTTTCCTTCGTTTGGGAAGCCGACTTCGGCGGCTTGGAAACAGATTTTACCTTAGACTTCAATGGATTAGTTTCTTTCTTGGGAGCAGGCTTCACTGTTTTTTTGTCCCCCTTCAGCGGTTTCGCGGGACTCTTTTTCGGTTTAGCAAGGGGGGCTTTCTTCTTTTTCTCAGGCATTTTCAACTCCTTACACCAATTCATCTACTCCTAAAAGAGCGGAAATCAAGAAAACACTATAGCCGAGAGCAGAAAAAACTCAATAATTTTTCAGCTTTTTCTCAAAAATCGGATGCTTGTGTAGCCAAGAAAAACATCTTTTATCGCGGCGATGGACACATTCAAAGTCTTTTCAAAATATTGCCATTTCGTCAAGAACAAAAAAGGTAAACGATCTTTCTTTTGTTTCCTCTTCTCTTTACTTCTAAACGACGCTGAACTATACCCTAAATCTTACCATTGAAGAGGAGGATATTATGCGCGTCGCTCTCGTACAAAACCGACCGGTCTTTGGAAAAACCGAGGAAAATCTCGATAAATTACTGTCAGTTATCGAATCAACCGAGGCCGACCTCTATGTTCTTCCGGAACTCTGCTTTACCGGCTACCAGTTCTCCTCGCGAGAGGAGGCGCTCCGGTATGCCGTCCCGCCCGACGGGGCGGTGATTGGCTGGTTCCGGCAGGCGGCGAAAGAGCATAATGCCTCGATAGCATTCGGGTATCCCGAAAAAGGGCCGAAGGGTCCCTACAACGCGGCGATGATCGTCACCCCCGACGGCCGCGACCTCCGCTACCGGAAGACCCACCTCTTCTACCGCGAGAAGAAGATATTCCTGCCGGGCGACACCGGTTTCGGCGTCATCGAGTGGGCAGGCGTCCGCATCGGTCTCGCCGTCTGCTTCGACTGGTTCTTCCCTGAAAGTTTCCGGACCCTTGCGCTCAAAGGTGCCGACATCATCGCCCACTGCGCCAATCTCGTCATGCCCTACTGCCAGCAGGCCGACTTCACCCGGGCGCTCGAGAACCGCGTCTACATCGCGACCGCCAACCGCATCGGGACCGAAGAACGAACCGGCGAAAAACTCACCTTCACCGGCGGGAGCGTCCTCGTCTCGCCGGGCGGCGAATATCTGCTGACGCTTCCGAAGGATGCCGAAGCGGTGCAGGTGGCCGAGATAGATCCGCTCTGGGCGCGGAACAAGAGGATCAACGAGTTCAACGACCTCTTCGCCGACCGGCGGACCGAGTATTACCGATAGTCTCCTTCGAGATCAAAAGACCCAAGAAACTTGCCGTGCGGTAAAAAGCGGATAGGGTGAGGGCGGTCATTTTTTCCGGAGGTTCTGCCATGTCATCGCACAAACCGGTCTCTCCCGCAACGATCGTCGTCCACGGTCTGCGCGGCCATCACGCGAAAACGCTCGATCTCGTTCCGCCCGTCCATCTCACCTCGACCTTCGTCTTCAAGAACGCCGACCATGGCACCGGCTGTTTCGCCGGGACCGACGAGGGCTACATCTACACGCGGCTCGGCAACCCGACGCTCGATCTGCTCGGCGAGAAGATAGCGGCCATCGAAGGGGCCGAGGCGGGACTCACTGCCGCGTCGGGGATGGCGGCTCTCGCGGCGGTCGCGATGACGCTCTGCCGCCCCGGCGACAACTTCGTCGCCTGCAATTCGCTCTACGGCGGCACCTTTGCCCTCTTCAACCGCCACATGCGCGACTTCGGCGTCGAGCCGCGCCTTTTGCCCCCCACCGACTGCCGCGACGACGAAAAGATAGCGGCGGCGACCGATGCGAAGACCCGATTCCTCTTCATCGAGACGCCCGCCAACCCGACACTCGATGTGTACGACATCGCGCTGTGGGCCCGTGTCGCCAAGAAGCGCGGCGTGCCGCTCGTCGTGGACAACACCTTCCCATCGCCGTGGCTCTCTTCGCCACTCGCGCTGGGTGCCAACATCGTCGTTCACTCGGGGACCAAATACCTATCGGGTCATGGCGACATCATCGGCGGTATGATCGTCGGCTCGAAGGAGATGATGACACGGATAAAGAAGGACTACCTCAACAACTTTGGCCCGACGATGAGCCCCTTCACCGCATGGCTGTTCCTGCGCGGCATCAAGACGCTCGCCGTCCGCATGGAGAAACACTGTGACAACGCCGAGAAGATAGCCGCGTTCCTCGAGAAGCATCCAAAGGTCTCGAAGGTGTGGTATCCCGGCCTGCCATCGCACCCCGACCATGCTGTGGCAAAAAAGCAGATGCGCCGCTTCGGCGCGATGATCGCCTTCGAAGTGAACGGTGGTTTCGAGGCGGGGAAGAAACTCATGGACCATGTGGAACTCTGCACACTTGCCGTCTCTCTCGGCGACTGTGAGACGCTCATCCAGCACCCCGCATCGATGACCCACGCTTCCATCCCGCGCGATGAACGGCTCAAGGCCGGCATTACCGACGGTCTCATCCGTCTCTCGGTGGGTCTCGAAGACCCCGCCGACATCATCGCCGACCTCGACACAACGCTGGCGCGCATCTGACGACGACCTCCGCATCCTCCAGCGCTTGGTAGTGCCTTGACTTTTCCCTAACCGCTACTATAAGGTAGAGAAACTCACGGAGGCATTATGCAACCGACTGAGAACACTAGATTATCTGACCTTTCAGACCGTGAGCGCGATATTCTCCGTTCCATCATCAACCTCTACTCCGAGGGAGGCGGGCCGGTCGGTTCCCATGTCGTGAGTAAACTACTCGGCGGCATGTCCTCGGCAACGGTCCGCAACATCTTTGCCTTGATGGAGGAAAAGGGGCTCATCCGCAAGGCGCATTGCTCCTCGGGCAGGATACCGACCGACGCGGGGATCCGCTATTTCGTCGAACACATCCTTCGCTCCCGGCGCATTGCGCCGCCCGATAAGGAGCGGATCGACAGCCGGAGCGCCGCTTTGCGCCGTGACCCGTCCGGACTCCTCAACGAACTCCCCGATATGCTTGCCGAGATATCGCGTTATACCGGCTTCGTTCTCACTCGCGAGACGCGGCCGCACGCCATCCGCCACATAGACTTCGTTCCGCTCGATTTCCATCGCGTGCTCGTCATCTTGGTGGACACACTGGGAAACATCACCAATCGGATGGTAGATTTGCCCTCCGCCCCTTCTCCGATGGACCTCGAGCGGCTTCGCAACTTCATCAACGCGCATCTCGCCGATCGCTCTCTCTACGAGATAAAAGCCCATTTCATCAAGGAGCTGCATCATCTCAAGGAGACCTATGAGGCGCTGCTCGACCATATTCTCCAATCGTCGGGACCGCGCATACATTCTCGGACGAGCGGCGAAACGAATGTGTTCGATTATCTGAGCGCCGCCGAGACGCGACAGATCAAGACGCTTCTCGAGCGATTCCGGCGCAATCAGTTCTACCTCGACCTTTTCGACCGCGTTTCCCGATCGCACGATGTCCATCTATTCATCGGAGCGGAATCGGATCTCTTCTGTTCCCCGGACTGCGTCGCCGTAGTGGAGTCCTACGAAATGCCCCGCAGCGAGATCGTAGGTCTCATCGGTGTCGTCGGCCCCCGCTGGATGAACTATGGGAAGATCATCTCTATCATTGACTACGCCCGCAACCTGCTTATATCTTCCGGTGCGAACGAAACAACACCTGAGAAACTGAACGGAATCGATGATGATGCGAAAAAAGAAGACGCCTGAAGAGAACGCGGGATCAGTGGATCTAGAGAACGGCGAACAGCGGTCCGGCTACTCGCTTCAGGAGATCGCGGATGCGCTTGGCGAAGAGATGCTGAAGAAGAAGAACGGAGTGGCCACTCCCGGAGAAGACGAACCGGCGACAGCCGCAGAGACACCTTCTCCTGAACCGGCTCCTGCGCCCGCCCCCCAACCGGATGCCGCTTCGGTGATGCCGCGTCCCTCCGACGAGGAGACATCGCGCAAGATCGCCGAATTGGAGGATACGGTCAAACGTCTCGTCGCCGAGAACCGCAACCAGAAGACGCGCCTTGACAACGATCTTCGCACGAAGGTGAAATTCGCGAACGAACTCTTCTTCCGGGAATTCATTCTCGTCAAGGACGACCTCGAGAAGGCGCTCTCATTCGCTCCCGAAAGCAGTGACGAGAAAATCGGCGCCTTTGTGCAGGGCATTCGTCATCTCGATAATGCCGTTACCGCGCTCCTCAAGCGGCATGGCGTCGAAGCCTATGACGCGATCGGACAGCCGTTCGACCCGGCGCTTCACGAGGCGATGCGGGTCGTCGATGTCGCCGGAGCGGCGGCGAACACGGTAACGGCTCAGTATTGTAAAGGCTATCGTTTCTTCGAACGGATATTGCGCCCCGCGATGGTCGAGATCGCGTCGGGCAAAATGTCGGCGGAAGAGAAAAAAGAACAGAAAGACGCGGAACCGGCATCCGAGGAAACAACAAGCGACGAGCAAACAAAGGCTGAAGAGATGAATAATAAAAACGATCATACGGAGGACACCAATGGGTAAGGTCATCGGTATCGATCTTGGCACCACCAACTCGTGCGTCGCCATTATGGAAGGCGGCGATCCCAAGGTCATCGAAAACAGCGAGGGAATGCGAACGACCCCGTCGGTCGTCTCATTCACCGAGAAAGGAGAGCGACTTGTCGGACAACTGGCGAAACGGCAGGCGGTAACGAATCCGAAACGAACGCTCTACTCCATCAAACGGCTCATCGGCCGCAAGTTCGACGATCCCGAGGTCGTCAAGATGCGGAAGATCGCCCCGTTCGAGATCATCAAGGCACAGAACGGCGACGCGTGGGTCCGCGTCGAGGGAAAGGAATATTCGCCACAGCAGATCTCGGCGATGGTCCTTCAAAAGATGAAGGAGACGGCCGAATCCTACCTCGGCGAAACGGTCACCGAGGCGGTCATCACGGTGCCGGCCTACTTCAACGACTCTCAGCGGCAGGCGACCAAGGATGCCGGCGCCATCGCGGGGCTCAATGTCCTGCGCATCATCAACGAACCAACGGCGGCGGCATTGGCCTACGGCATAGACAAGAAGGGAAAGAACCTCAAAATCGCCGTCTACGACCTCGGCGGCGGCACCTTCGACATCTCGATTCTCGAACTCGGTGAAGGGGTCTTCGAAGTGCTTGCGACCAACGGCGATACCTTCCTTGGCGGTGATGATTTTGATCAGCGTATCATCGAGTACCTCGTCGGCGAGTTCAAGAAGGAGACTGGGATAGACCTCTCGCAGGATGCGATGGCGCTCCAGCGCCTTAAGGATGCCGCCGAGAAGGCGAAGCACGAACTTTCGACGGTCATGGAGACGACGGTGAACCTTCCCTTCATCACCGCCGACGCAAGCGGTCCGAAGCATCTCAACATCACTATAACCCGTGCGAAACTCGAGGCGCTCGTCGAGGACCTTGCCAAAGGAACGCTCATTCCTTGCGAGAAGGTGCTCAAGGACGCGAAACTCTCTACGAGCGACATCAACGAGGTCATCCTCGTCGGCGGTATGACCCGCATGCCGATGATCCAGCGCCTTGTCAAGGATTTCTTCGGACGAGAACCTCATAAGGGGGTGAACCCCGACGAGGTGGTCGCGATCGGCGCAGCGATACAGGGCGGTGTTCTCAAGGGTGACGTGAAGGATGTCCTTCTGCTCGATGTCACCCCGCTCTCGCTCGGCATCGAGACCTTGGGTGGCGTCTTCACGCGCCTCATCAACCGCAACACCACCATCCCGACGAAGAAGACCGAGATATTCTCGACCGCGGTGGACAATCAGCCGGCGGTCACCGTCCGTGTCTTCCAAGGAGAACGCGAGATCGCGGCCGAGAACAAACTGCTCGGAGAGTTCGACCTACAGGACATCCCGCCGGCACCACGCGGCATTCCGAAGATCGAAGTTTCGTTCGACATAGATGCGAACGGCATCCTCAAGGTCACGGCACGCGATGTCGGCACCGGCAAGGAGAAGAACATCGTCATCAAGGCCGGATCGGGACTCTCCGAAGAAGAAATCAAGCGGATGATAGAAGAGGCAGAGCGCTTCAAGGCGGAAGACGAGAAGCGCAAACAGCTCGTCGAAGCGCGCAATAATGCCGAACAGCTCATCTACTCGACCGAGAAGTCGCTCAAGGAGTTCGGCGACAAAGCGACCGACGCCGAGAAACACGACATCGAAGAGAAAGCGGCCGACCTGCGCAAGGCGATCGCGGGAGACAACATCGAAGAGATAAAGAGCAAGACTCAAGCGCTCGCCCAGAGTGCCTATAAGATCGCCGAGAAGATCTATCGTTCCCAAGGAGAGCAGGCGGCAGCCGGGTCAGGCAGTGGCCCGGAGAAAGACAAGAAGGACGACGGCACGGTAGTGGACGCCGATTTCAAACCCAAGGGATGATGAGAAACGATGGCCGATCTTTACGATATCCTCGGCGTCCGCCGCGACGCATCATTGGATGAAATAAAGAAGGCCTACCGTCAACTTGCCATCAAATATCACCCCGATCGTAACAAGGGCGACAAGAACGCCGAAGAGAAGTTCAAGGAAATAAACCACGCCTATGAAGTACTCTCCGATCCCGAGAAACGCGAACGTTATGACCGTTTCGGAGAGGCAGGCGTCGGAGGCGCCGGCGCTTATGCCGATGCAAGCCATTTCGATTTCGGCGATGTGTTCGGCAACGCGTTCGGCGACATCTTCGACGAGTTCTTCGGTGGCCGTTCACGACGACGATCGCGCACTGCACCGCGACAGGGGAGCGACATTCTTTTCCACCTTAACATCTCCTTCGAAGAGGCCTACCGCGGCGTTCACAAAGAGGTGCGCATTACCCGAAGCGGTCGGTGTGCCGCCTGTGGCGGTTCCGGCGCCGAACCGGGGAGCGGCTCAAAGACCTGTCCCACCTGCCGCGGTGCCGGCGAGGTGCGCGTGTCGCATGGTTTTTTCCAAATGGCACAGACCTGTCCGACCTGTCGGGGACAGGGGACCGTTATCGATAAGCCGTGCAGGACCTGTCAGGGTACCGGTTTCGTCCGCGAAGACCGGACAATCGAGGTGACGATACCGGCGGGGATAGACACCGGCCAAAAGATACGCGTCTCCGGCGAGGGGAACGCCGGTAACCACGGTGGTCCACGCGGCGATCTTTACCTCGAGGTGACCGTTTCGGAGCATCCTCTCTTTGTCCGAGAGGGCAACGACCTCTATCTCGAACTCCCGGTGACATACTCTCAATTGGCACTCGGCGCATCAATCGAGGTCCCGACGATGGAGGGAAAGGTCGAACTCAAGATACCGGCTGGCACTCAACCGGGAACCAAGATGCGCCTCCGAGAGAAAGGGTTTCCGTCGGTGCACGGCCGCGGCAGAGGCGACCAGTTCGTTATCCTGCACCTCGAGGTACCGAAAAACCTTTCCGCAAAACACCGTAAGGCACTCGAAGAACTGCGCGCTTTTGACAGCGAACTAAAGGAACGACCGATCCTCAAAGAGTTTCTCGCCAAGGTACAGCGGCTCTTCTCGTAGCACAAAAGAACACGGCGGTGTCGAGTCACGACTCGACACCGCCGCTGTGTACAGTAATGGGAGATAGGTATCGTGGTCTAGTTGGGGATCACCCGTGCACGAACATCCTTGTCGGCGTCCACCACGATCCAGAAGTTCGGGAAAGTCCCCTGCACATCGGCCCGATCGACACCACGCCACTGGTCCCATGTGTAACCGTCATACACCGTGACCGTCATGTTGACTGTCGTGTTGGGAGCATAGCAGACCGGGTTGCCGGCAGAACTTAGCGATCCGATGGGGTCCATGGCGATCTCGCCACCACCAATGATCTGTTGCGGTCCTTGCTGGTAGAATACATACGGAGCAAGCTTGTACCCCGACGAGCATGTCTCCGCAACGACATCAACATCAGGGATAATGTCCACATCGACACTCTCCGGCGGCGTTACCTGCGCACGGACCGTCTTGTCGGCATTCATAAGGATCGTAAACGTGGGGAATTCACCCTGCACATCGATGGCATCGGGACCGCGCCACTCAATGAACGATTGCCCTTCATCCACGGTAAGCGTCATGGTAACGGTGGTTTCGGGAGCGTAACATACGAGATTTCCCTCGGAATCTGCGGTTCCGACAGGAGAGAAAGCAATCGTCCCGCCACCGGTGATGTTTTCACTGCCGACGCGATAGAAGACCGAGGCGGTCAAACTGAAAAGGCCTTCGGGACAAATACCCGGCACGATATCGATGTCGGCAGGCAGCGTGTCGGGGGTCACCGGTACATCCTCATCGGAGACTTCGTCGGTAAGCTCGTCAGAAAAAACTACATCCTCGTCGGAGACCATCGGACTGTCGTCCGAAAGCGGGCCTTCGGCAAAAAGATCGTCTTTGTCACCAGTGGCGTCGGTTTCAGTGACGATCTCGTCGGCAATCAGGGCATCGCCATCGGTCACCGTCGTGTCGGTCACCATCGTGTCGGAAATGAGCCAATCATCATCGCTCACCACTTTCTTCGATTCGCTGCAGGCGGAGAACGCGACCACCAGCAGAAGTACGATGGTAAAATAGATCAAGTGTTTCATGGACTTCCTCCTCCACAAAGTTAGTCGTCGCTTGGCATCTTCATACCGTATATCATCGTTCACGATATGAGACGAAAAATTCAAGGGAAAAGTTCCTTCCTTTCCATCATCAGTGGATATGGATGTCATCGAGGTAGATACCGTTCGCCGTTATCTCGGCGTCGGAGCGGAAACGGAAGGCGATTTGAACCGTTTCCCCTTTGAACGGGGTGAGAGAAGCGCCGAAAAGGTTCCAAGTATCGGCCTTGCCGCCGATCTTGGTCTTGGTCGAACTGTCGAGAAGGTTGCTCGGACCGGTGATGAAGACCGCCTTCGTGGCACTGTCCCAAGTATCGTTCTGCTTTTTCACGAGCAGTTCCATATAATCCTGCATATAAACGCTCGTCCCCTCGGTATCCACATACGCATAGAACTCGATGACCGGTTCACCGGCACCTCCGGGGATCGCAAGTTGCGTATTGAGCGTCAACATGGCGTTCGCGCCACTCGAGTAGTTCCCGCTCAGGTTGGTCCCGGCGCACTTGCTCCCCCCGTGCGCCGCAAGCGGTCCCGTCGTCGGTGTTCCGATCTGCCAGTCGCCCGCGGCGCTCCAGTTACTTCCGCCCCCTTCGAAATCTTCGGTAAAGTCGAGCGTGCCACCGCCGGTGTCAGTATCGGGAACGACCGTATCTGGCTGGGCCGTATCGCTGTCGGGCTGAACGATGTCGGGATCGGGCGATGCAACATCTTCATCGACCACCCCCGTATCGGGCATCGTGTCGGGAGTCGAGGTGTCGGGTAGCACCATGCCGTCGTCCGGCAAGGTGGTATCGGTATCAGGCTTCGGTGCCGTCCCTTTGAAGCAGTAGCCGGTCGCTTCGCAGTACCACCCGACGGGGCAGTCCTGCTTTGCAGGGTCACAGGTGTCTCTCAAGGTACACCGATACTCGACCTCGCCGATCGGGGAACCGTTCTCATCCTTTATTTCGACCTCGGCACAGTATTCGGCATAGTTACAGTCAGCATCACCGTTCGCCGGGTCACAGAGAGCCCCCTGCCCGGTTCCCGGATCCTCTTCGGTCGGCGCACAGGCTTGCCAAAAGAAGAGAAACGCTCCTACCCCCAACATCATGATTGCGAATCCCCATCGCATCGAATGTTCTCCTCGTCGTTCCGTTGATCGGTGCCATGATAGCGTAAATAGGAGCTTTTTCAACAAAAACGAACGGATACCGCCCTGACGCTTTACATCGAGTCGTTTTTCTCTATACTTTTTCCCATCGCGGCTATCAACGGAGAGCCAGAATGCTACGCACACTCAAAGTCGCTGGAGCACCAGTGCTCAAAAAAAAGGCGGCCCCGGTCACCGTAATAACCACGGAGATACGAACCCTTGCCGCCGACATGATCGAAACGCTCAAAGCGGCGAACGGCCTCGGTCTTGCGGCACCGCAGGTCGGTGAATCGGTAATGCTCATCGTCCTCGACCGGGGATACCTCGCATGGGATAGTCTTCCTGAAGAGGAGCGGAAGAGAACAACCTGTCGGTACGAACCTGAAGTTCTCGTCAATCCGGAGATCGTTTCGGGAGAAGGGTCCTTCGAGATCGAAGAGGGGTGTCTGTCGGTTCCGGGATACCGGGCACCGGTCGAACGCTTTGCCCGTATCCGCTACCGCTGGCTGACCCTCGAAGGCGAAGAACGGGAGCGCACCGCCGAGGGACTCGAGGCGGTCGCCGTCCAGCACGAGATAGATCACCTCAACGGCACGCTATTCATAGATCGCATCTCGCGCGTCAAGCGCAACATCGCGCTCGGCAAGGTAAAGAAGTTCATCACGGAACTCGACGAGGAGGAGGATGACACCGCGCGTCGTCTTTATGGGAAGCCCTGAGTGTGCCGTTCCCTTCCTCGAATTCTGTCATCGCAAGACTACCGACCTCATCGTCTTTACTCGACCCGACAAGATCCGGTGCCGAGGCAACCGTCCCTCGGAAACGCCGGTCAAGAAGAAAGCGATCGAACGGGGAATCCCCGTTCACGACTTTTCGATGAAAAGCGAAGATACCTATCGGGCTTTGAACTCGTTCGCTCCCGATCTCTATCTCGTCGTCGCCTATGGTCAGATACTGCCGGAACGGGTGCTCGCCCTCCCACGCATCGCGCCGCTCAATGTCCATTTTTCGCTCCTGCCGAAATACCGCGGTGCGACTCCGGTGCAGGCGGCGATACTGAACGGTGACGCGACGACCGGCACCACGATCATGGTCATGGATCGTGGCCTCGACACCGGCGACATCATAGCGCAGGCAGAGATATCTATCGCCCCCGATGAGACCGCCGCGTCGCTCTTTGAACGGCTCATTGCACGATCGCTCGAACTGCTCGAGGAACGCTGGTCCTGCATTTGTGCCGGCACCTTCGAACGGCGACCCCAAACTGGCGAGGCGACCTACACGCGGCTGATTGCCAAAGAAGATCTCGTCATCGACTGGACCAGAGACGCCCGCGAGCTGTACAATCTCATCCGCGCCTATGGCATGAACCCCGGTGTCCGTACCCGATTCCGCGATAAATTGCTCATCGTCGGTGCCGCGCAGTGGTGTCCCGATGTCGTCGGAACACCGGGCGAGATCGTCGCCGTCGGCAAACGGGCCTTCACCGTCGCCTGCGGCACAGGCGGTCTCATGCTCACGCAGGTGCAACCCGAGTGCAAGTCCTGCATGCCCGCCGCCTCGTTCATCGCCGGGTACCGTCCTCAACCGGGGGAACGGCTGTGCTGATCGGCGAACGGGCACAGAATCCGAAGGTCGCCGCCGCCTCGCTCGTTCGCAAGGTCCTCGAACAATCGCTCTTTGTCAACGAACTGCTCAACAACCTTCTCGACACTTTTCCCCTCGATCAGCGCCGTTTCATTACCGAACTCACCTACGGAACCATTCGTCACCTTGCCCATCTCGACTTCTGGATAGAAACCGCTTCCCAGAAACCGGTCACCCGCATAGACCGCGAAACGCTCTCTCACCTGCGCGTAGCGCTCTACCAGATGCTTTTCATGAGCAATCGGGCCGGTCCACAGATCGTGAACGAGGCGGTGGAGATCGTCAAAACTTCTTCCCGGCGAGAGGCGGCTGGTTTCGTCAACTTCACCCTGCGCGAAGTGCTCCGTATCGGTCCCGCCCGTTCGACGATGTTCCGCCTGCTCGGGTACGACAAAAAACGGTTTTACTGCACTTGGCACTCATTCCCCGAGTGGCTCGCTCTTCTTATCGGCGACCTTGTCGGCCAGCGACACTGGCACAAATACCTTGCTTTCGCAAACAAACCGATCGGGATCACGCTTCGTGTCGAAGGCGACGCAAAACGACGCGAAGAGGTGGTCGCCTACCTCCGCGCCCAGAACATATCCGCCGATCCCGCCGCAGTAAGCCCCTACGGCATCTACACCGACCGTGCGGTAACTTGGCGCATGATCGCCGACCTTCCTGAGGTGTTCATTCAGGACGAGTCAAGTCAGTTGGCGGTCCTCGACATGGAAATACGCCGCGGCGACCGGATACTTGACCTCTGCGCAGCGCCCGGCGGCAAAGCGCTCTTCTGCTCGTGGCTCACCGGTCCGGAAGGGAAAGTGACCGCCGCCGATGTGAGCCCCTATAAACTCAAGAACATCGCCGATGCCTTCCTGCGCGCCGGGCGGCGCAATATCGAGATACGACTCAACGACGCCGTCGAACATAACCCGTCGTGGGACGACGCCTTCGATGCTGTGCTCCTCGACGCTCCCTGTTCGGCGCTCGGCACGATACGACGCCATCCCGAGGTGAAATGGCTCAAGAAACCTAACGACGGCGCCCAGATAGCACACCTTGTCGGACGAATGCTCACCCATGCGGCCCGCTATGTCCGCCCCGGCGGCACGCTTCTCTACTCGGTCTGCACCTTCACCCGCGAAGAGACGACCGAACAACTCCAGAAGTTCATTCTCGAACACCCCGAGTTCAAGGTAGAGAAAGCCTACTATACCGTGTCAACGCTTCTCGATAACCGCGACATTTTCTTCATCGCGCGATTAAGGAGAATGAAATAGACACGGCAATCTCTCAATCTCTCTCGCGATGTCGCTGAGTAAGTAGTGGAGAACCCAAAGCGGCTTGAAGGGAACCGTATGACCCATGTATTTACGGTGCTGGCTGCTCCTTCCGTCCCCGTTCGTTCTCCTGCGCCTCTTTGATGAGTTCCTCGTAAACTGCGACAGGTATTTCGATACGACACCATGAGTCATAAACGCTCATGCCGTCGCGACGCCACTTTTCGGTGTAGAGCGAGTGCTCATAATCACGGAGCGTTATCTCGGCCCCCCGCTCGATCGTGACATCCTTGACCACCGACGCCTCGTGCCCGAGGACCTGCTCGGTGTAGTTGTCGGTGCCGTAGCGGACCCGGACGAATATCTGCTTGGAGATGTTCGACAGCGCATTGCTGTAGGCCTTCGTCCGCGACTCATCCTTGTCTTTTGAGGTTGCATAGCCAAAGAAGTAGTGCATCCCTGCCGTCTTGTCGAACACATGGGCATACAGGGTATTCTTCCACGCAGGAACCTCGTCGGCATACCGCTCAAGGAGAACACCTCGCTCCACCGGCTCCTGCGACACCTTGGCCGGTGCCTGTTGCGGCGCTGGGCACGGCTGAGACGCCGCACAACCACCCCCAATAACCAGAGTGACCAGAATCATCACCATCCGAAACATCATCACATAACCTCCCCAACTTCTCACCAGGGCCTCTCGAACGATTCCTTTGTATAAGAGCCTTCCGCGGCGCGCCAGTAGGTTTCCTGCTTTTTATAAAAATGTACTGCCGCCGCGCGATTGAACAGGCGATACAGAAACGCGATCGGTGTGAGGAACAGGAAGAATATCAGCGTCATCACAAGGCGTGACATGATGGCGCCGAGAAGCTCGGAGAGTTTTAGCCACCCCTTCGTGATGAGTGTCGCAAGTGGATTGGGGACAAGCGCAAGGATAAGAAGCACCGTCGCGAGGTAGAGGAGCCACGCGTGCCCCAGCCACAGGTGGAATATCAGCGCCGCGAGAGAAAGGACGACAAATGTCTCGAGGACCATCTTGCGTGTCACTGCCAACCCCCTAAAAGAGCGTGTAGATGAAGGGGGCGATCGCCGTGCCGCTTGACAGCACGATGAGTACGCCGATGAGCAGCAGCACCACGATCATCGGGAGTAACCACCATTTTTTCCGTTCTTTGAGAAAGCCCCAGAGGTCTTTCAGGAACTCCATGATATCCTCCTAATCGAGCGCAAAGGTCCGTTTCCACTTGTCACGATCGTTCCAATCGGGTTGTTCCTCCTTGATGAAAAGGAGATCCCCGATGACGAGCGTATCTATCTCGGTTGCCATGAAGCAGGCGAACGAATCCTCCGGGGTACAAACGATCGGCTCACCGCGAACATTGAAGCTGGTGTTGACGATCACCCCGTAGCCGGTCTTCTCCTTGAATCGCTCGATGAGCCGGTGATAGCGCGGGTTGGTCTCTTTGTGCACCGTCTGGATCCGTGCCGAGAAGTCGAGGTGGGTGATCGCCTGCACATCGCTCCGCGGCATGTAGAGTTTGTCGAAAAGCGGAAGTTCGTGGTAGTTCGCGGGAAGCTCTTTCCGCCGCGCTTTCAGCACATCGGCGATGAGGAGCATGTAGGGCGAATCCTGTTTGAGATCGAAAAACTCAGCCGCATTCTCGGCGAGTACCGAGGGAGCAAACGGTCGGAATCCCTCGCGGTACTTTATCTTGAGGTTGAGTTTCTTTTGCATCTCGGGGTTGCGCGCGTCGCCAAGTATCGAACGGTTGCCGAGTGCCCGCGGCCCCCACTCCATCCGCCCCTGGTGCCAGCCGACGACCTTCCCCTGCGTCAGGTGGTCAGTCACGAGGTCTATCAGTTTCTCGAAGTCGTCGAATCGGTGGAAAACCGCCTTGTGTCTGCGCGCCATCAGTTCGGTATCAAGGTCAGAATACTCAGGTCCGAGATAGGCCCCCTGCATCGCATCGTTCTTTCCATCAGCGGTACGCGATGCCCCGAAATACTGGTAGTGTGCCGCGAGCGCCGCCCCGAGCGCGCCCCCCGCATCGCCGGCAGCCGGCTGTATCCAGATGCCGTCAAAGAGACCGCTTTTGAGCAGTTTTCCGTTCGACACGCAGTTGAGTGCCGAGCCACCTGCAAGGCAGAGGTACCTTGCACCAGTGAGTCGCTTCGCCTCGGCCGCCATCTTAAGGACGATCTCGTCGTGGATCTGTTGAATCACATAGGCGAGGTCACAGTGGTGCTGTTCGATGTGGCTTTCGAGCGGACGTGTCGGAAAGCCGAAGAGCATCTCCCATTTCTTGTCGTCTATCATTCGCAGGCCGGTCGTGTAGGCGAAGTAGTCGGGATTCAGCCAGATCGAGCCGTCGTCGCGGATGTCTATGAGGTGAGTCAGTATCTTCTCCCGGTATTCTGCTATCTTTGGTGAATGAGGATTGCCATAGGGAGCCATTCCCATCAGTTTGTATTCGCCCGAGTTGACCTTGAAGCCGAGAAAGTAGGTGAAGGCCGAGTACAGAAGGCCGAGCGAGTGGGGGAAACGGAGTTCTTTGAGCGGCCGTATCGCGTTCCCTTTCCCGTGCATGATGGTGGCGGTTGCCCACTCGCCAACACCGTCGATCGTAAGGATCGCTGCCTCCTCGTACGGCGAGGGGAAAAAGGCCGACGCGGCGTGCGAGAGGTGGTGTTCAGGGAAGAGCAGGTTCACCGTCAACGGATCGCACGAAGGATCTGCCTCTTTCAACGCGTCGCGGATGAGTTTCTTGAGAAAAAGTTTCTCTTTTATCCAGACCGGAACGAACGAAAGGAACTGACTGAGGCCGCGCGGCGCGAAGGCGTAGTAGGTTTCGAGCAGGCGCTCGAACTTGAGGAGCGGCTTGTCGTAGAAGACCACCGCGGCGAGATCGTTCACCCCTACGCCGCTGTACGAAAGACAGAACTTGACTGCGTGGATCGGGAATCGGGCATCCTGCTTTACCCGCGTGAAGCGCTCCTCCTGTGCCGCGGCGACGATATGGCCGTCGGCGATGAGGGCTGCCGCCGAATCATGATAGAATGCCGAAATGCCGAGTATGTAGCGTGTCATAGAGTCTCCACAGTAACCGCCGCAACTATACTTGGTACCAACCGCGGGAGCAAGAAAAAGGTGAGGATCCCTACTTCCCGCAGCCGGGGAAATTCTCAACGAATTTTATCTTGATGTCGGGGAAGTTCTCGACCACCTTCACCTTATAGTCGGGGAAGTGTTCGACTATCTTCCAGAGCCCCGGCTTGTCGGGAAAATTCTCGACCACCTTCACCTTGAGGTCAGGGAAGTTCTCGACGATCTTCACCGTCACATCGGGAAAGTTCTCAACATACTGTATTTTGCCGTAGAGCTGGCACGGTCCCGGCTTTCCCTTGTCGGCCGCCTCGGCGCACGCCGACACCATCGAAAGGAACCGCTCCCGCGCATTCTCCGATCGGCTGATTGACCGCTCCGAGAGATTGCAGAGAAACACTGCTCCGAATACGAGGAGAAATATCCAACCCCTTTTCATAATGTGCCTCCCTCTTCTCCGTTGACGAAAAACAGTATAGCGACACATGGTCTCGAACGCAACCGCGTTTCTTTTGCTTGCTTTTGACCATCGTTACGCATACAATCGTTTCGTTTGACCAAATCAAGGAGGGTTATATGCGTTTCACAGGAGCGTTCGCCATCCTTCTGTTACTTATCGGATGCGATGTCATCAGCACCGACATATCGGTTCACTACCCTTTCGACAAGGATAAACCGGAGGAGTATACCATTAGCATTAAACAAGCAATGGACAACCTCCACACTGCCATCACCCAGCAGACCAAAACGCTCGTTAGACTAAAGGCTGACACCTCTTCCTTCCCGGCCGGCTCTTCCATCTCGGTGGATACCGCCCTTTCGCTCGACAATATGCTCAAACTGATAGCGGGAGAAACGGTGACCATCACCACCACCGTAACAGCGACCTTCAACGAAAAAACCCAGACGGAGCAGCAGAACCTGACCTTCAGCATCTGCGACTTCGTCAAATACAAGACGCAGGGCGTCACCACCGAGTTCGAGTTCGCCGATGTCCACATGGAGATCCGGGCGCTCGACACCTACTGCGTCGACACCGACAAGGACGACGTGTTCGACCCCTTCGACCCCTCCTTCAGCGAGGCTGAGAAGGAAGCGCTGGAAAAGCCCTACCTTTACATCACGCACCGCACCACCCCCAAAGCGATACAACTTTCGACCAATAAGAAATTGGAGAAGTATAAGAGCCTCCTCAACAAGATCCGTTCAGCGACGCTCGATGAGTTACGGCTCACCATCTCCGAGAAACCAGAGGGACTCTCGTTCAGCGAATCTTCCGATCCAAACGACACATCCTTCACCATGGGCGCATCCTTCTTTGTCCAGCCGGTCAAGGACTGCACCGGCGACGCTGAGAACCTCGTGTGCGTCGGCACCGACTTCTCCGAAGAACGCAAATCTGCCGATTTTTACGCCGATACCGTTGACCCGGAGACCGGCGTCAACCCCTACTGGGTCGGCACCTTCGGTAACGACGATCTGGCCGAGGGCGACACCTTGAAACTCATCTACACCTACGACGGCAACAACATCCTCCAGAAGGCGATAAAGAACCTCGACTTCCAGATTGGCATAAAGTCGTGGTACAAGATAAGGCCGGGATCGCAACGGCCTTCGGGGACATTCAAGGCATCGGTCGAAGCAACTTTCTTCTTCTCGGTCGAGCCGCTTCGATAAGATCATCCCACCGATAGAAAGGAGCCCGCATGAACGCCTTCGTGTGGAACATCGATCCTACCATCGTGACCTTCGGACCGCTCCAGTTACGCTACTACGGCATCCTCTTCGGTCTTACTCTCCTCATTGGCTACTGGCTCTTTCAGAAGCAACTCGCCCGCTACGGGTACCCCGAGAAGGTCGCAGAGCAGTACCTCATTTGGGGCGTTCTTGGCGTCATCGTCGGCGCGCGACTCGTTCACTGCTTTTTCTATGAGCCTGACTACTATCTGAGCAACCCCGGTGAGATCATCAAGGTCTGGAAAGGCGGCATCGCGAGCCACGGAGCGACGCTCGGGCTTTTCCTCACCGCCATTTGGTTCATCCGGAAGCACAAGATGCCTTTCGTGAAACTCGGCGACGCCATCGTCTTCGCGGCGGCGGTCGGCGCGACGCTCGTCCGCATCGGCAACTTCATGAACAGCGAGATCGTCGGACGCATCACCGATGTCTCGTGGGGCGTCAAGTTCCTCCGCAACCCCGACGACCTCGAGCTCGCTCGAAAGGCGGCGGCCGCCACCGGCGTCACCTGCGAGCGGGGAGACATTCAATGCCTCATCGCCTACTGGCCGGTCCGCTACCCAAGCCAACTGTTCGAAGCGCTCGGCGGCCTCACGGTGCTCGCCGTGCTTTTGCTTACGGTCTATCTTCTCAAGGGGAAGAATCGCCCCGGCATCTTTTCGGGGATATTCCTTACGCTCTACTTTACCTTCCGCTTCTTCATCGAATTCATCAAAGAGTTCCAAGAGGAATATCGCATCGGCGCAACGCTTACCATGGGACAATGGCTATCGTTGCCATTTATCGTCGTCGGATTGTGGTTCCTCATCCGGGCGCTCCGCGCCGAACCGGAACCGATGCCGGCAAATAACGCTTCTCCCGCCCCGGCAGGAAAGAAGCGATCCGACCGCCGCAAGTAGCCAACGCTCTACTCGTAGGTCCTTACCAAGATCGCCGAACGCGCCGACCGACGGCGTACCTCCTCGGCCATTTCTCTGATTGCCGTAGCAGAAAACGGCTTCGTGTTTCGCGCCTCCTCGCTCCACGCATGATCAGGCACGAACTGCTGAAGATATACCACAGCGTTTTCCGGCACGAGATCCATCATCGCGGTGAGGGTCTCGACACCATCGACCACACCGGGATACAAGGTGACCCGGTATTCGACCGGTATCGGTTTCCTCGAAAGCAGTTCTTTTATCCTAAGGAAACGGTTCCTCAAATCGAGCACTTCCGTCTTCGCCCCGAGAAGGTGATAGCGTTCTGGTGTCGTCTTGAGATCAATGGCAACATAAGAGAGAAAGGGCAACATCGTCTCCACGAACGAAGGATCCAGACCGTTGGTGTCGAGCTTCACCTCAAGACCCCGTTCCCGAAGCGCCCTCGTGAAAGCGACCAGTTCCGGGTGAAGCGACGGCTCGCCACCGGTAATGACGATCCCGTCAATAAAGCCACGACGACGCTCTATCTCCTCCCACAGCACATCCGGCGGCATAAGGTCATCGTCGGCGACCGAAAACAACGATCCATTTTGACAATAAGGACAACGGAGATTGCATCTCGGCATAAACACGATAGCAGCAACGCGACCCGGAAAATCTAAAAGCGTTGTCCCTTGAAAACCGGCACAGCGGATCTCTACCGGGACAACCGACGATCCGATCGAATCATCGGCCATGAACAATATCAGGCAGAAGCGGTTACGGAACGCCCTTCGGATGAATCGACCGGGCAAAGACGCGGCAACTCGGCCCCAGAGATGTCGGAAGCCGCCTTGCTCATGCTGAATGTCTTACGATGAGCGAACTCTTCCCGTTTCCCCTTGTTCCAGTTCTGAACCGGACGATAGTACCCGACCACCCGGCTGTAGATCTCGGTCTTTTGTCCACAGGGAACCTTCTTGGAATTCATGGTCATCCTCCGTTAGTTTATCATCGCAGATGGTTGTACGACCGCTGTCATCCGCGCCTCTTCGGCAGAGATCATGTGGGGACACTCTTTGTGTTCTCCGGCGATATAGCCATGAACCGGACAAATGCTGAAAGTCGGCGATATAGTGAAATACGGTAAGCGATACCGGCTGGCGATCTTTCGCACGAGCCGCTTGCAGATCTCGCCGCTCTCTATCTTCTCACCTACGAAAAGGTGCACCACCGTCCCCCCAGTGTAAGAGGTCTGAAGCGCATCTTGATGTTCGAGCACCTCGAAAATGTCATCGGAAAAATCGACCGGCAACTGGCTCGAGTTGGTGTAGAAAGGCTCCTCCTTTCCTGAAGTGATGATGTCGCCGAACTCTTTTTTGTCTTTGAGCGCAAGACGATAGGAGGTTCCCTCAGCCGGCGTCGCCTCGAGGTTATAGAGGTGCCCTGTTTCCTTTTGCAGAGTGGCAAGCACCTCTCGCATGAATTTGAGCGTCCGAAGCGCGAAATCACGCCCCTCCGGCGATTGGATACCGACATTGAGCAAGTTGAGCGCTGCTTCGTGCATCCCCACCAGACCGATCGTCGAAAAGTGATTGCTCCAGTACGATTTAGTGCGCGTATAGATATCGGAAAGGTAGTACTTGGAGAAAGGATACAGGTCGTCCGCCGTGTACTGTTCGAGCATTTTGCGCTTTATCTCGAGCGAAAGACTTCCGATCCGCATGAGGTTCTCCACGCGGCGACGGAAATCCTCCTCGTCCTTCGCGAGGTAGGCTGCTCGCGGCAGATTTATCGTCACGACACCGATGGAACCAGTGAGCGGATTGGAACCAAAGAGCCCCCCACCGCGTTTGAGCAACTCACGGTTGTCGAGCCGAAGACGACAACACATCGATCGGACATCGTCGGGCGACATATCGGAGTTCACGAAATTGGCGAAATAGGGAATGCCATATTTTGCCGTCATATCGAAGAGCATCTTGACGACCGGCCGCTCCCAGTCGAAATCTTTCGTGATATTGTAGGTCGGTATCGGGAAGGTGAATATGCGCCCTTTCGCGTCGCCTTCGATCATCACCTCGATGAAGGCGCGATTGAACATGTCCATCTCGCGTTCGAAGTCCTTGTAGCAGGCATCCATCAGCTTCCCGCCAATGATGACCGGCTCCTCGGCCGTTTGACCCGACGGTACGATATCCATGGTGATGTTGGTAAACGGGGTCTGGAAACCGACACGGGTCGGAATGTTCATATTGAAGAGGAATTCCTGCAGTATCTGCTTGACCTGTTCGTAGGAGAGCCCGTCGTAACGGATGAACGGCGCGAGGTATGTATCGAAACTGGAAAAGGCCTGTGCACCGGCCGATTCGCCCTGCAAGGTATAGAAGAAGTTCACGATCTGACCAAGAGCGGTCCGCAGGTGTTTGGCAGGACGCGACTCTATCTTGCCCGGCGCGCCGCGGAATCCGTCGAGAAGCAGTTTTTTGAGGTCCCAACCGCAACAATACACGGAGAGAAGGCCTAGGTCATGAATGTGGAAGTCGGCCCGTTCGTGCGCCTCCCGCACCTCTTGGGGATAGATCTTATGAAGCCAGTAATGTTTCGTAAAGGCGTTCGATATGTAGTTATTGAGACCCTGCAGAGAATAGGTCATGTTCGAATTCTCGTTAACCTCCCAGTCCTCTCGGGTAAGGTAGTTGTCGAGCAACTTGTTCGCCTCGTTGAAGACCTCCCGTGAACGGCGCAGTTCGGCCCGCTTCTGACGATAAAGGATATACGCCTTGGCCGTTTTTGCGTGGCCTTCCTCGATGAGGATTTTCTCGACGAGGTCCTGCACCGACTCGACCGAAGGGTAACCTCCATCTTTATAAAGGATCTCGAGATAACCGACTACCTTGTCGGCTATCTTTTCGGAAAGGGCACGGTCATTCCCCCCGACCGATTGCACCGCCTTGAAGATGGCATCAGCGATCTTCTGCGGGTTAAATTCTACGAGCACATTGTTTCTTTTTTTGATGAAACGAATTGTGGAACGCGCTTGCATTGTCCTGTCCCCCGTGAGTCACCTATCGTTACTGCCGTTGATTCACATTTGCACCACAACATCTTGTGGGGTGCAAGAAGTATAGTACACTATCGCTAGGGAGAGTCAACTATTCCGCCAAAGTTTTTCGCAAACAAAATCGTTTGGTTGGTTATTAGGAGCGACAGGCTCTCTTTTTTAGGCAAAACCCTTTTCCTTTTGAGTGGTTAAGATATTGGAGCCATATTATTTCAAGACACAATTTTCACGAAAGAATATCGCGATTTGACAGGTTGGCGACAACGGCTATAATATTTTTTTTCAATAGCTTCATGAGGAGAAACGCATGCTTCGCATCTACAACACGCTCTCGGAAAAAAAGGAGGAATTGATACCACTCGTCGAGAATCGCATCGGCATCTATGCTTGCGGCATGACGGTCTATGACAAACCGCATATCGGTCACGCACGCAAGGAGATCGCGATAGACACCATCGTCCGTCACTTGAGGAACCGTGGTTACACTGTCACCTATGTGCGCAACTTCACCGATGTAGACGACAAGATCATTCAGCGGGCAAACGAACGAGGGATCTCCTGCGAGGAGCTTTCCGTAGAAAACATCGTAGCGTTTTACCGCGCCGTCGACGCGCTCGGCTGTCTGCGCCCCGATGTCGAGCCAAAGGCGACCGAACACATCGCCGACATCATCGCGCTGGTCGAGAAACTCATCGCCAAGGGATTCGCCTATGCGACCGACGATGGCTCGGTCTATTTCTCGGTAAGCAAGTTCCCCGGATACGGCAAACTCTCGAACCGTAACATCGAGGAGCTCGTCGCCGGCACCCGCTTCGAGCCGGAGCCGGGCAAGCGCGACCCGCTCGACTTCGCACTCTGGAAGGCGGCGAAGCCGGGCGAGCCGTGGTGGGATTCCCCTTGGGGGAAAGGGCGTCCCGGCTGGCACATCGAGTGTTCGGCGATGGGGATGCGTTACCTCGGCGAGAGTTTCGACATGCACGCCGGCGGCCGTGACCTCATCTTCCCGCACCACGAGAACGAGATCGCTCAATCGGAGGCGGCGACCGGCAAGCCGTTCGTGAAATACTGGGTGCACAACGGCTTTCTCACGGTCGAGGGAGAGAAGATGTCCAAATCGCTCGGCAACTTCATAACGGTGGATGACCTTCTCGAACGTTACCACCCCGAAGCGGTACGCCTCTTCATGCTCTCGACGCATTACCGGACACCGATAGATTTTTCTTACGGTGGTCTCGACGAGGCAGAGCGACGGCTCGTTTACTTCGCCGAGACGCTCTCGGCGCTCGCTGTGGTGGCGGGAGAGAGCGCACCAGCGCCCACCGATCGAACACGCGCGTTCCTCACCGAGTTCGGCGAGGCGATGGACGACGACTTCAACACGCCGCGCGCCATCGCCGCGCTGATCGCCTTCGGAAAAGCGCTCAACGACGCGCTCGCGGCCAAGAAGACACGCCCCACCGCTGGGGAAGCGGCCGCCGCGATCGCCGCCATCCGCGAGGTCGGCGCGATACTCGGCATCCTGCACAGCGATCCGGCGCTTCTGCGCGAGGCGGTGCGGGAACAGCAACTGGCCCGCCATAACCTTTCGCGCGAGACCATCCTCACCCTCATCGCAGAGCGGAACGCTCACCGCGCCGCGAAGAACTACGTCGCCGCCGACGAGGTGCGCGCCAAACTCGACGCGCTGGGGATTACCGTGAAAGACACGCCTATCGGGACCGACTGGGCATTCAAATAGGACGTTCTCCGAAAGAACCTTCAATCCGTCTCAGAGATAAGACCATACCTTCGGGCGAACCAGTAGCCGGCAAGAAAGTCGAGACCGGTGTCTCCGCCGGTGCCGATGCCTCCTACTATTCCTTTGTAGATGTTGTCCTTCCAATAGTAGTTCGAGGTGCCCATCTCGTAGAGCGGATAGGCGCGCAGACTCTGGGTACGGTCGGAGGTGGTCCAATCGTTCTTCCAAAAAAGTTCAGGCATCGGCGAAACGCAGAAGTCGGGACTCCAGCGGCGGTCAACCGGGTAGAGTCCGCGTTCGAGCGGCACCTCGTAGAGCCGTTCAATACCCGAGGCGATGTCGTCGGGCGACTGCGGAACACCGAGCGCGCCAACGATAAGTTGGAAGAGCCCCTGCCGTGCTGGTCGCATCGCATTGCCCTTTTCGTAGAGCGCCGCCTGCAGATCGCCAACGCGGGTGCCGTCACCGACCGCCTCGTAGGCCTCTCGGAGGATGAAGAACTCCCATACCCCGAGATGGTTCCCCGACCAGTCGCTGATACCGTATTCGTTTATCGGAACACCCCCTTGTTGGACATACTCCTCCACATAGCTCCAGATGCTCTGACTCTCGTTCTTGTAGACAGCTTCGGCAAGCGTCCCTTTGGTCATCATATAGAGGAGAAGGGATGTCGCGAGTTGGTTCATCCGAAGATCTTGGGCGATCGGACAATGATCGTGGAGTCGGGAAAGGACATTCAGCATCCGGTTCCTGAGATCCGGAGCTCGCGGATCGCTGTTGTCCTTGAGGACGGTCCAGCCCCAATAGGTCCCGATGATGATGCCTTTGAACATATCGTTGTTGCCGCCCTCTTTCCAATCGATGCCGGCATACGGGCCCACTCCCTCGTGGAACTCGGGATCGCCGTCGTCCACATGGAGCCGAACCGTTCGTGCGAAGGTCGTCTCGTCGGGAACTATCTCGACACACAAAAGGATTCCTTCGAGCGAGGTTACCATCCGCTCGAACGCCTCCGATGAGCCGTCGAGCAGATAGCGCCACGCCATCGTCGCCACATAGACACCGGTCCAAAGGAGGCTGTCGCCGTCCTGCTCGTAGCGCTGGAGCGCATCGTTCCAGTGCGACATCATGCCGAGCTCGTTTATCATCCTTTCCTGCACGAGATCGGAGAAGAAGGATGCCTTTTCGGCAAGGGTGTAGGCGAAGGCGCTGCGGCGCATCTCGGCTTCGGCGAGCGTCCAATCGTTCACCGGCCGCTGAATGACCCGCACCGTGTCAGGATTATCGCGAAGAAAGTCACGGTCGGTCGGATCGACGACCATGTAGTGGACCATCTTCTTGAAGTCATCCCGCTCGAGGTAGGGTTGAACCGATGGCAAGGCATGGAACGACGCATAGGTCTGATAGATCGTCGCCTTCTCGGCGGCGGAGGGCTCGGGATTGGCGGGTATCTCCACACGTTCGTTTTCCCAGAGCGGCGCCTCGCCCGCCGGCTCACGCCACGCCCAGCGCTCGGAGAATCCTCCCTCGGTCGCCGGGGACGCCGGCGTCACCGTCGTCTCATAGACGCCGCATCCCGGTGCTGAAAACAACGGGCCGGCAAGCCCGATGATCGGCATCTCCGGCGTCGGTCGCGCATTTCCGTTCACCTGCGCCACGAAACCGCCGGCATCGAGTTTGAAATAGAGATAGAGCCCGCGGTAATCGCCGGCGATGGTTCCCGTCATCGCCTGTGCGATGCGGTAGCCGTTCCAGCGCACCGTCTCGTCGTAGCGTATCGTGCGGACGACCGACGCGACCCCGTAGCCGATCTCACGGATCTCACCGACACCGGTGTAGGCGCCAAGAGCATCTTCGCCGGTGATGTCGTAGATCCCCGAGAAGGTCGCCACACAGAGAGAGTCCTCGTCAACCGCTTCGTTCTCGTCGTCGGCAAGGATCATCTCTTCGTCGTCGGCGAGGCCATCCTCATCGTCCTCGTCCGGCGCTTCGTCTTGTTCAGAGAGAGCATCGTCTACCCCCGCCCCATCGCTTACGAGGCCATCATCCTTGGAATGGTCCTCATCGAGCGGCGACGATTTCCCTGAAGCGCACGAAACGACAAGGAGAAGCAAAAGAACAAGAGAAACAAAGGAAAGAAAAAGACGAAGCATCCCCCCGTCCACGGCCCCTTTTGTCCGTTAGACAAGCACCTCGGAGATGATATTCATCGCCCAGTCTATCTCTTCTTTCGTGATGACAAGCGGCGGCGCGAAGCGGATGATCCAATCGTGCGTCTCCTTTGCGAGCACGCCGCGCTCTTTGAGGGCGGTCGTGTACTTGCGCGCCTTTTCGCCCGCTTTGGAGAGGACATCTTTGTCCATCACGACGCCGATGAGGAGCCCTTTGCCGCGCACCTCCTTTATCTTCTTCGATCGCGACTGCAGTTCCTTGAGTTTTCCCATGAAGTAGGCGCCCATCTCGGCCGAGCGCTCCGCGAGCCGCTCCTTCTCGAGAACATCGATCGCCGCCATCGCTACGGCACACGCGAGCGGATTGCCGCCGAAGGTCGATCCGTGAGTCCCCGGCGTGAAGACGCCCATGATGTCCTTGTTCGCCGCGACCGCCGAAACCGGTATCATGCCACCGCCGAGTGCCTTTCCCATGATGATGACATCGGGCTCGATACCGTCGTGCATGAAACAGAACTTCTTGCCGGTGCGCCCGAATCCGGTCTGCACCTCGTCGGCGACGAGGAGCACCTTGTGTTTGGTGCAGATCTCGCGGAGCCGCTTCATATAACCGTCACGCGGCACCCGAACGCCCGCTTCCCCCTGAATCGGCTCTACGAGCACCGCAACGGTATTTTTGGTGATCGCCCGTTCGACCGCCTCGGGGTCGTCGAAGTCGACATGAACGAATCCCGGCGTGAAAGGACCATAGTTGGTGTAGGCATCGGGATCGGTCGAGAAACCGACGATAGTCGTCGTGCGACCGTGGAAGTTCTCGCGCATCACGATGATCTCGGCACGATCCTTCTCGACCTTCTTGACCTCATAGCCCCAGCGGCGCGAAAGTTTTATCGCCGTCTCGACCGCCTCGGCACCGGTGTTCATCGGAAGCACCATATCCTTACCGGTGTACTCACAGAGTTTCTTGGCGAAGAGCGGCCACTTGTCGTTGAAGAAGGCACGGCTCGTGAGGGTGAGCACATCAGCCTGCTCCTTGAGCGCTTTCACTATTGCAGGATGACGGTGCCCCTGATTGACCGCCGAATAGGCCGAAAGACAGTCGAGGTACTTCTTTCCTTCAGGATCCCATACCCAGACACCTTCGGCACGGCAAATGACCACCTCGAGCGGATGGTAATTGTGCGCCCCGTAACGATGTTCCATCTCGATAAGTTCTTTGGAAGAGATCTTCTTCGTGTCGTTCATGCCACAGCATCCCATGGTTTCCTCCTTACCTCTGGTAAAATAGCAAAGCGCCAACGAAGGGCGATGATAGAGCGTTATGCGGCTAAAGCAAGGATTTTCGGGAACGATATTCCGGTCAGATCTTCTTTATCAGCACCGCGGCGTAGCCCGGCTTGAGCGTTATCGTCACGAAGTTTCGCCCGTCTTCCTCGACCTTGTAGGTCTTCTGCGGCGCGCCGCTCACATCCTTGAACTTGGTGCCGACCGGGCAGAGATCTTTGTCCACCGTCACCCGCGCCGTGGTCTCGGTCTTACCAAAGTTGAAGACGAAGACCGTCTCGTCGAGCCCCGCGATGTTCGAGAAGGCAAGAATGCCGCTGTCGGAGAGCACCTGCCAGAAACCGCCGTCCACCGAGACCTCGCGATAATACCGCGCCCCCTCCGCTTTAACCATTTCACTTAAAAAATCCATTTTCTTCACCATGTCTTCCTCCCTTGACGATACAAAAAGTTCCTCATGTGAAACAGCAAACACGAGAGTTCTTTATACGGCAGTTGCGTGAGAAATCAACAAGAATACGATAAGTTTTCACTTTCATTGACAAAAATACGCAAGAAGAAAGATCTCTCATACTGATCAAGATGCGTTGGACCGCCTTAGCCGGAGACGAACTGCAACAACGGCTCCTCCCAGATATAAAACAAAAAGAACGACAAGCCAGCAAAGATACGGAGCGATTGCCGGTATACCGCCACCTTTCACCGAGAGGATGCGCAAAGCAAGGAGTGCCGGAGTAGAAGGAAAAAGAGCTCCGACCGCGCGCACCACGGCCGGCATTTGTTCAAGCGGCCAAGTGAATCCCGAAACGAGATAAAGCGGTGTGGACACGAACATGAGAAGTTGGAATGCAGCGAAACGATCGGGCATGAACAAGGCGATGGTAATGGCGATCGGAGCGAGAGAAAAACAAAAGGCGACAAAGAGCGCCACCATGGCTACAGGGTCACGGACTGGCCATCCAAAGAGCGGAAACACCACAAACACAAAAAACAGGATGGCGGCAAAATAGAAACCGACATGGGCAAAGAAACGTGCCTCAAGGTCGGTAAATGGGTAAGGAGGAATCCTTTTGAGGGGAGTTTTCTCGCGGCGCGCACCGACCGAGCAGGAAAGAGAAAGGAGAATGACCTGTTGAATGATGATGAGGAAAATGCCGGTCACGAGAAAGCTTCCATACAGAAAAGCCGGCGCGAAGAGAACGCGCTCGTCTATCGTGATGGTGCTCGCCTTTTCGACAGCGAGTGGTCGCGGGATCTGCCGGGAAAGGAAGAATTCCGTTGAGATATCGGCATTAAGCGCTTCTATTGCTTCCGCGACGGCTGGATAGGAGATGCCGTAAGTAAGCATGTTTGCGCTGTTGACCCAAAGCTTGACGCTCGCTTGTTTGCCGCGTTTGATGTCTTTCGAGAACTCGGAAGGAATGAGCACGAGAAGTTCCGCCTCAGTCCGTTTCATACGCGAGAAGCCCTCTTCCATCGTTTTCGGCCTATCCACGATGGCGAGTTCCTGCGTCGCATTCAAATAAGCGACGAGTCGTCGAGAAAAAGCCGAATTGTCAAGATCTATGAGAAGCAACGGACGTTCCACCGGTTGGTTGCGCTGGTAGAGAGCCGAGACGATATAAGAGTACATGAGCGGTATGATGACGAGTATCAGCAAGACCGTCGGCTCTCGGAACATGAAACGCCATTCGGAACAAATGGCGGCCCCCAAATAACGAAAACGCTGTTTCATGCTGCCTTTCTCCGGTGTACCACCTGAGAAACGCCGCGAGCGACGCCCCAGAGGATGGCGTAGATAAGTGCCTCATAAAAGAAGACAAACCAAATGGGGCCGAGGTCGCGTATCGTAACGGGATAGTGCAAAAATATGCGCATACCTTTTGCGAAGGGGGTGAAAGGAATGAGATAAGAGAATTTCGCGATCGGTTCGGGGAACATATCGGTCGGCCAAGTAACACCAGAGAACATCAGCGAAAGCATCCCCAGAAGTATGACGACTTGGAGAGAAAGAAGCGCATTGAAGGGGAAAAGAGCCTTCACAGTAGCAACAAGAAAAAGATCGAGGACAAGAAAAACAAAGAGCATGCCCATAACAATGAAAACAGATGACTCGAAAAAGACGCCGAAGGAAGGCATAACGCCATAGATGAACACGAGCGAGAAAAGGTAGGCCGCACAGAGGAGAGCCACTCGTTCTCCCAGATGAAACATCGGATGCTCCGTGGTCCGACGCGCGACCGGCAGAGAGGCGGCAACAATGAGGAACCAGATGTGGAGGAAGAAGAAGAACAGAGCGGGGACCAGATAGACCGCATAGTTGCCCGCCGGGTTGAAGAGCGGATTGTCCGAGATCGTAACAGGCAATACGCGCGCAAGAGCCGTTCGGCGAGGTTCCCCCATCTTCCTGACGGTAGTGAGTCGTATTCCCGCCGCAACCGTCTTGACGACCTTCTCGATCGTGCGCTGAGCCGTTTTCCCCGAGAGCAGATTGCTTCCGTCGACAGCAAGAAGGAGCCTCGCCTCCTTCCCTCGTTTGAGCAAACGGGAAAAGTCTTCGGGGATGACGAGGACGGCAGCCAGATCACCGGTAACAAGCCTTTCCTCCGCTTCTTTGAGCGGGAGTTGTTTTTCCACAACCCGCAGTTCCCGGGTCGCATCGATGAAACGGTGGATGGTACGGCTCACCGTTGAACGATCCTCGTCTATGATGGCGATCGATAGATCAGAGATCACCGTGTGGGCGTAGATGGCGATCGAAAGGACCGATGCCCCGAGAAAGAGAAGGGTCATGGCCAAAAAACGGGGACGGGAGAACAAAGCAGAGAGAGTCTCTCTGAATCCTTCCGAAAGAAGCGTGAACATACTAACGGTACCACCGAACGGTCATGCCGGGTCGCAAACCTTCGATCTTTTCGGCGGGACGAGCCCTTATCTCGAAACTTTTGAGGTCGAAACTGTTCTTTTCGGCGGTGGCGCGCCAAGTAGCGAAATCGCCAAGAGCGGCGACATAAGAGATGGTAAACTGTACCGAACGACCAAGCGCTGGGATCTCTGCGTTGATGATATCTCCCCTCTTCAGGTCCTTGAGAAGATCTTCGCGCACAGTGAAGGTCGCCCACAAGTCACTGGTGTCGAGTATCGTGATGATCGGATGACCAGCAACGGCCAATTCTCCTTTATGAAGAATGATCTTGACGATCTCTCCGGTTATCGGCGCGTTTTGTATTGTCTCTTTACGGTAACTCTCGACCTCGTTGAGCGCACCTAACCATTGTTTGACAATCGCACGCAACGCCTCGATCTCTTCCTCGCGAGCCCCATTTTGCACTAGAGAAAGACGTGCTTCCGCAAGGGCGACCTGATCCTTCGCTATGTTGTAGGCAAGTTCGGCCTCCTCGAACTTCGCCTGAGGAATGGCGTCGCGCCGCTTGAGATCAAGCATGCGCTCATACATGTTCCGTGCTGTCTCAAGTTGATGTTGCGCCGCCTCGAGTTGTTTCTGCGCCGCCGTCTTCTCTTCGGGACGCGCTCCTTTTTGAGCAAGCCGAAGTTTTGCTTTGGAAGCATCTATAGCCGCGGAAACTTGATCTATCTTGGCAGCAAGGTCTTCGCTTTCGATGACAACAAGGCGCTGTCCTTCGGTCACCCGATCCCCTTCCCGAACGGTCATCTCCTTGATCCGCCCCGTTATCTTGCTCGCCACATCAACCTCGGTTCCATCTATGAGACCTATGATCGGCACCGTTTTTTCCTCAGTATGACAGGCAACGCAAAGCGCAAGCGAAACAAATGTTCCCCATAACGCTTTCATGAAGACTCCTCCATTTCTCTTACCGTATCAGCCGCCGCGATACTAGGCACCTTTCTCTCCAAGTCAAGGAAGCGAAACACGCCATCTGGACACCAAGAAAACAACAATGACATCCTATAAATTCTCATGCCGACAGAAGGCACCATATGCGTTCGGAGACACGAAAGAAAAGATGATTGTTTTGTTGAAAAACATCGTCTTTTCGCCATATCGTCTTCTCATGAGGAACCGAAGCACATACTGCACCAGTTTTCCTCCCATCGTCGGGGGGAAACCGCATCTTCTCATCCTCGGCTCGATGCCGGGTGAGCGGTCGCTCGCGGTGCGGCAGTACTATGGACATCCGCAGAACAGTTTCTGGCGTATCATGGGTGAGCTGTGTGGTGCAGGGCATGAACGATCGTATGAAGAGCGGCTCGAGGCGTTGAAACGAAGCGGCATCGCCCTCTGGGATGTCCTCAAACACTGCGAGCGGGAGGGCTCCGGCGACGGCAATATCAGGCCCGGAAGCGAAGTCCCCAACGCGATCGGCGAACTGCTCGCCGCCTATCCGACGATCAGAGCGGTCGCCCTCAACGGCAGTAAGGCGCGGCAGGCGTTCCGCCGCCACATCTGGCCGCATATCCCCGAAACGATCAAAAAGTGCCTCACGATAGTTGAACTTCCCTCGACGAGCCCCGCTTGCGCACGGATACCTTTTTCCCAAAAATCGCACCGCTGGTGTGCGGCACTAAAACCTTTTGTCAGGGGAACTCAAACTTAGAGCGAGAAATTCTCGATGTCGGCGAGCGTCGCGACATTGCGCGTCTTCATGTCGGGCACGATCTGGTTTGCCAGTTTCGCGAGCACATTGCCGGGACCGACCTCGATAAGCTCCGTAACACCCTCGCGATGTGCAAAGTGTATCGAATCCTCCCAGTTGACCGCGCCGCAGATCTGTGAGGTGAGGAGCGGCCGGATCTCATCAACCGAAGCATAGGGGCGCGCCGTGACATTCGCGATGACCGGTACGCGGAAGGTATTGACCCGCATGCCCCAGAGAACCTCGCGCATCCGTTCCTCCGCCGGTTTCATGAGTTCGCTGTGGAACGGCGCCGAGACCTTCAACTTCATCGCTTTCTTGTTCTCGGCTTTCAGTTTACTGACAACATAATCTACCCCTTCGGTGATCCCCGAGATGACGATCTGCTTGGGTGAATTGAAATTCGCCGGACTCACGAGATGCCCCGACTCGTTGCAGATCTTGTAGATCGTCTCGCGGGGAACATCGATGACCGCCGCCATCGAACCCTTCCCGACCTCGACCGCTTCCTGCATGAACGAGCCGCGCAGGTGAACCGCCCGCACCGCTTCGGTGAACTCCATGGCACCGGCGGCGACGAGCGCCGTATATTCGCCGAGCGAATGACCGGCCATATATTTGATCCCATCAATGGTGTGCCGTTTCGTGAGTTCGCGCCACAGGACATAAGAGACGGTAAGGATCGCCGGCTGTGTGTATTTGGTGAGCATCAGTTCCTCGGCCGGTCCCTCAAAACAGATCTTGGTGAGAGGCAAGCCGAGCGCTTTATCGGCTGCAGCGAAGATCTCCCTTGCCTCGCTGCTCGCTTCGTAGAGATCCTTCCCCATACCGACGACCTGAGAACCCTGTCCCGGGAACACGATCATTCTCGTCATCGTCTTTCTCCTCTCGATGTTGGTTATCAAACAGCCACTGGCGATTCGCTAGACTGACACGCCAGTCTAGTGGCGATAGTAACCAATATGACCTTGAAAGTCAACAAGAAATAGGTGAAAGAAATATAAATGAATATAGAAAGTTACCAAAATAATGACGCTTGAGTCTAGTAGCGAAAGGCTACCGAACCATAGGTAAGGCCTGAACCAAGAGCGGTAAGCACCACATTCTGGCCGCGTTTGAGAAGTCCCTTCTCTTCCATTTCCGAAAGGGCGATAGGAATGCTTGCCGCCGAGGTGTTGCCGACATGGGCAATGTTTTGGAACACCTTCTCCATAGGGACATTGAGCCGCTTACCAATCGTCTCGATGATACGGGTGTTCGCCTGATGAGGCACGAACCAACTGACATTTTCTACCGAGAGGCCTGCTATCTTCATCGCGGCGAGCGCCGCTTCCGACATGTCCTTGACCGCCTGCTTGTACACCTCCTGCCCCTCCATGCGGGTGTAGTGGAGCCGCTTTTCGACCGTCTCGTGCGTCGCCGGCATCCGCGAACCGCCCGCCGGCAATTCTATGAGATGACTGAAAGCGCCTTCGGTGCCGAGATGACTCGCGAGAATACCCGGTTCAGACGCCGCCCGCAAAAGGGCCGCCCCAGCGCCATCGCCGAAGAGAACGCAGGTATTGCGATCCTGCATGTCGGTGAACTTCGAAAGGTTCTCCGTACCGACGAGCAGAATGGTGCGGTACACTCCCGCCTTGATAAGCGCATCGGCTATCGTAAGACCGAACACAAAACCGGCACAGGCGGCACTGATATCGAAGGAGGGAACATGCCGCACAATCCCGAGTGACCGCTCGACGAGCGCCGCGGTAGAGGGATAGTGCATATCGGCGGTAACCGTCGCCACGATGATCGCATCTATTTCTTCCTTGTCCACGCCGCTTCGTGCAAGTGCCCGTTTCGCCGCCTCGGCCGCCATCGTCGAGGCGCTTTCTCCCTCACCCGTGAAATGGCGTTCCTTGATACCGGTCCGCGTGGTGATCCACTCGTCAGAGGTCTCAACCAATTTTTCGAAATCGGCGTTGGTCATCACCTTCGCCGGAAGGTAGTGCCCGAATCCGAGGATGCGTGAGAAGGTCGTCATGTCGTCTGTCTCCGTGTGGTTCAGCGAGGATACTTGGCAAACACTATAACGCCGTTGACCCCGCCGAAACCGAACGAGTTGGACATCGCATAGGTGATGGCAAGGTCTTGCGCCCTATTGGGCGTGTAATCAAGGTCGCACTCCGGGTCAGGAGTCTCGTAGTTCATTGTGCCGTGTATCTTCCGATGGTATATGGAAAGGGCGGTCACTGCCGCTTCGAGCGAACCGGCACCGCCGAGCAGGTGCCCGGTCATCGATTTCGTCGAGTTTATCTTGAGTTTTCGGGCATGGTCGCCGAAGAGTTGTTTTATCGCCGCAGTCTCCAGTTTGTCATTGAACGGCGTCGAGGTGCCGTGCGCATTGATGTACTGCACATCTTCCGGCTTGATCCTGGCCGAGTTCAGTGCATACTTCATCGCACGGTAGGCACCCTCTCCTCCCGGCGCCGGTTGGGTAATGTGAAAGGCATCGGAGGAGGAACCCCAACCGACGACCTCAGCGTATATCTTGGCACCGCGCGCTTTGGCGTGTTCGAGTTCTTCGAGGATGAGCGCCGCGCCCCCTTCTCCCGGGACAAATCCGTCACGGTTCTTGTCGAAGGGGCGAGATGCTTTGGTAGGTTCGTCGTTACGCGTCGAAAGCGCCTTCATGGCACAGAAGCCGCCGACCGACATCGTCGAGATCGCCGCCTCACAGCCACCGGTCACCATGACATCGGTAAGGCCTTCCTGAATGAGGCGATATCCTTCGATGACACCGAAGGTACCGGTTGCGCAAGCGGCGACGGGACATATTTGAGGCCCTTTGAGGCCGAAGAAAATGGAGATGTATCCCGGCCCCAAGTTAGCGATGAGTTGCGGGATGATGAAGGGCGAGATGCGACGCGGCCCTTGTTGCAAGAATTTGGCATGCTCCGCCTCGAACGAGAGAATGCCACCGAATCCGATCCCGTAGGAGGTCCCCACGCGTTCGAGATCTTCCTTCGCCAGATCGATCCCGCTGTCCCGCAGAGCCTCTTTTGCCGTCGCAACGGCGAACTGTTGGTAGCGATCAAGTCGCTTCGCCTCCTTCTCTTCGATGCCGTGCGCGACGGGAGAGAAATTCTTTACCTCGCCAGCGATGCGGGTAGCGAAGTTCGTCGCATCGAACTGAGTGATCGGTCCGATGCCGCTCTTACCCTCGAGAAGCGCTTTCCATGTTTCGGCAGCGCTGTTCCCGACCGGGCTGATGATACCTATACCCGTAATGACCACTCTCCGCATGGATGACCTCCTCGTTTGGGAATTCGGCACAGCGCCGGACTAGGCGTTTACCTTTCCGCTAATGTAGGTGACGGCGTCGCCCACTGTCTTTATCTTCTGGACATCGTCGTCAGGGATCTCGATACCGAACGCGTTCTCGAGTTCCATGACGAAATCAACGACATCGAGCGAATCGGCGTTGAGATCCTCGATGAACGCCGTCGTCTCGGTGATCTTTCCCGCATCGGCAGAGAGCTTTTCGGCCGCGAGCGCAATGACCTTCTGCATGATTTCCTGTTTTTCCATGATCGTCCTCCTCTTCTAAAAAGTGGTTGTCACATCTCTATTAGGTTCCCGACTACATATACATACCACCATTAACTTTAAGCACTTCCCCAGTGATATACCGCGCCATGTCGGAACAGAGGAAAAGCGCCGCATTCGCGATATCCTCCGGTCTTCCCGTTTCCTTGAGAGGAATGATATCCATGAGCGCCTTTCTCGCCTCTTCGGGCATCGCATGGGTCATCGCCGTCTCGATGAATCCGGGGGCGATCGCGTTGACACGCACCTTCTTCGAAGCAAGTTCGCGTGCAAGCGCCTTGGTCATTCCGATGAGCCCCGCCTTCGAGGCGGCATAGTTCGCCTGTCCGATGTTGCCCATCTGACCGATGACCGAGGCGATATTGACGATACATCCACCGTTCTTCATAAGCGTCCGCATGAGCGCTTGCGTTACCCAAAAGGCCCCCGACAGATTCACCGCGATGACCCGCTCCCACTCTTCGGGTTTCATGCGCATCGCGAGGTTGTCGGCGGTGATTCCAGCGTTGTTGACGAGGATGGTCGGCGTTACCTCGGCAAGAAGTTTTTTCAGTTCGGCGTCCACCATCTCCCGGTCAGCGATGTCGAAACCACAGAGATGCGCTTTACGGCCCATGTCTCGTATTTTCGCCGCCACCGCCTCCGCCTCGGCGCGCAGATTCTTTTCGGGATCGCTTTTATGGGCATAGTAGTGGATCACCACATCGGCCCCTTCGCGGGCAAAGGTAAGCGCTACCGCCTCCCCGATCCCGCGCGAGGCTCCAGTGATGAATGCCGTTTTCCCCTGCAATAACATAAAGTTACCCTCCTTCTCATTCAAGAGAACTGACATGTCAGTCCATCTTTAGTCGAGAACCGCAAGGATGTCAACAAAATTCGAGCGAAAATCTTCTGCCTCTCTCTCACCACCGGCTATAAGATTGCAAAGCGGCGCATGGTGTGCTATAAGGTGTCCGGTCGAAACGATGTTTTCCACGACGACGGGGGAGATTATGCGCAAACTGTTTTTGGCGACTATAACACTCATGCTCATCGTAGTGCCGCTCGCCATGCTCACAGCGGCAAAGAAAAAGCCCAAGGTCGCTGTCATGGAAATAGAGGACCGTTCCAAGAAATTCGACTCCGATACCGTGGCAAACGCCACTGACATCCTTCGTTCCGAACTCTCCTCGAGCGGTCGTTTCATCGTAATAGACAAGACCAGCCAACAAAACAAAATGAAGGAAGCGATAAAAGAAGGAAAAAAGGAATCGTTCGAAAAGTGCCAAGGACGCAATTGTGAGATACCGCTCGGTCAAGCGCTCGCCGCCGACACCATTCTCCGCGCCACGATATCGTGTCTTGGCAAACGTTGCACCCTTGCCACCGAGATGATAAGTATCGCCAAGGAGGCGACCATAGCCGGCGCGACCGGCGAATTCGACGGCACTCCCGAGGGAATGCTTCCCGCCATCAAAAAGGTGGTGCGCGAGATGGCCGACACCGCGGGAGGCGACTACGCTGTCGAGGAACTCGATGTCAAGACGCTCTATGATCAGGCAATGGAGGCCGACAAGAACGGCGCCGATGAGCCCGAAAAGGCGATCGAGGCGTGGAAGAAAGTCGAAGAGATAGAATCGAACAATCCTTATAAGACACTTGCCAAGACCAAGGTGCGTGAGTGGCAGACCTACCTTAATCAGAAGGCGGAACTCGAGAAGTCTCACGAAGAGGATGTCGCACGGCTCATCACCATGCTTCCCGACCTCTCGGTCGCTTTCGATGCCAAGAAAAAGGCTCTCCTTGAATTCAAAGAAAAGTATGCCAAGGTCTACGGAGAGAACGACTATCAAACCGTCCTCATGGCGGTCGCCGACAAGAAACTGCGCGATCGGCTCGAGAAGGCGATGCTCCCCGGTGCCGAGGAAACGGCCGCGGATCCCGATGCCGACATGGTGACCATTCCGGCGGGAGTCTTCACGATGGGATGTAGCGGGGACGACTGCCCCAAGGATGCCAAACCGGCTCACAAGGTGCATCTCAACGAATTCAAAATAGACCGGTACGAGGTTTCTCAGGAAAAATACCGGGCATGCGTGGCGGCCGGCAAGTGCGTTGCCCCCGCCGACTTCAAGGACTGCAACTGGAGCGCACAAACGAAGGAAGACCATCCGGTCAACTGCGTCTCGTGGGCCGACGCCGAGGCATTCTGCAAATGGCAGGGGAAACGCCTCCCCACAGAAGCGGAGTGGGAAAAAGCGGCCCGCGGCGAGAAGTCGCAGACCTACCCGTGGGGCGAGCAGGCGGCCGAATGCCGGTATGCCGTCATGGATATGGGAACACCGGGATGTCAGAAGAACAGCACCCACGACATCAAGGCAAAAGAACGCGGCCAGAGTCCCTACGGCGTTTTCAACATGATCGGCAATGTCGCCGAATGGGTCGCCGACTGGTATGACGACGACTATCCTTCCGGCGAACTCAAGAATCCGGTCGGCCCCAAGAACGGAAAGGAAAAGGTCCTGCGCGGTGGATCATGGAAGAGCGCCGTTCAATCGAAACTCAAAGGATACTCACGCGACAAGGCGGCGCCGAACACCAAAAATCCTGAAACCGGATTCCGTTGCGCAAAGTGACGCGATCTCCCCTCTTCCATCCCTGTTCCCAAATGAAAGACTATGAAACCTTTCCCCCGCTCGAGATCGTCCGCGCGGAGGGAGAGTACCTCTACACCGCCGATGGCAGGCGTCTCATTGACGCCATTTCTTCGTGGTGGTGCAAATCGCTTGGTCACGGCCATCCACGCATCAGGGCGGCGGTCGCAGCACAGATGGAGCGATTCGAGCATGTCATCCTCGCCAACACGGTCAACCGCACCATCGCTGAACTTTCAGAGCGGCTCACGGATCTCCTTCCGGGACGACGCTATGTATTCTATGGAGGCGATGGATCAACGGCGGTCGAGATAGCGCTCAAGATGGCGCTCCACGCAATGAAAATTCGCGGAGAAACAAGGCGAACCCGTTTCATGGCGCTCGAGAATGGCTATCACGGCGAAACGGCGCTCGCCTTAGCCGTCTCCGACCTCGGCCTCTATAAGGAACCTTACCGCGAACTCGCGCCCGAATATCCCATGATAACAGGAATTCCTTACTGCACGGGAACGGACGACCCCCTTTTTCACGACTGCAGCACGGTGTGGCCTACCATCGAACGGCAACTCGAACGAGAAAAAGGAACGCTCTGCGCGCTCATCGTTGAACCGGTCGTCCAAGGGGCCGGCGGTATGCGTATCTACAGTGCAGACCTTCTACGCCGCCTCCGCATCTGGACCCAAAAAACCGGCATATATCTCATCGCCGACGAGATCATGACCGGCTTCTATCGAACGGGAAGGGGACTCGCCTGCGACCATGCGGGTATCGCCCCCGACCTCGTGTGCCTTTCCAAAGGTCTCACCGCAGGCTGGGCGGCGATGTCAGCGGTCGTTATGAGCGGTGATATGTACGACCTTTTTTATGCCGACTATGGCACCGGTCGCGACTTTCTTCATTCGAACACCTACGCGGGCAACGCACTCGCCGCCGCCGCCGCCTTAGAGGCACAAAAGATATACGAAGAGGAAGACATTGCCGGGCGGATCTCTGGAGCCGCCTTGCTTCTCCGCCAATCCATGCAAAAAGTCGCTGATAAGACAGGAATGCTTACCAATATCCGCGCTATTGGGATGATCGTCGCCGCCGACATCAGACCGGAGCTTATAAAGACGCCCCGCACGGGCTACCGTGTGTACCGCCACGCCGTAGAGCACGGGGCACTTCTTCGACCGCTCGGCAACACGATCTACTGGCTTCCACCGCTTACCATTACACCAGAAAACATCAATAAACTCAATGAAATAACCATATCCGCGCTTTCCGCGGCACTCCCTTATTGAACAAAAAGGTTGCTTTTTAGGCGTTCGTCAGTAAAGTGCCTCCGTTTGTGAATGGTCACGAAAAGGAGAACGCCATGTCACGGATGTGCGAGATCTGCGGCAAAAAGCCGATGTTCGGCCATAATGTGAGCCACGCGAACAACAAAACCCAGAAGATCCAGCGCCCCAACATCCAGAAAATCAAGATCCGCGAGGGCAATGGGACCATCCATTCCCGCTATGTGTGCACCCGTTGCCTCCGCACCGGTAAGGTGACCAAAGCCTAGGCGTTCTTTCTGGGATTCTTCCCGACAAAATAAACCGAGAGTGATTTTATCGGTTACTGTTCTTTCTTTTCCGCCTCTGGAGAAGAAACACTGGCTGGAGAAGGAGGAGTTGCGGTCTTCTGCTGATCTCCATCGGGAGTCTGTGGCCCCATATCACTCCCGAATTGACCGTCGTTCCGAATGATGGTCGTGAACTTCTGGTCACCGGCCCGTTTAAAGATGTCTGGACGTCCATCATGGTCAGTATCTTTTTCAACCCGTTCGAGCACCCCCCCGCTGTAGAATTCCCAGTAATCGACCCGACCGTTGCCATCTTGGTCTTCTTCTAAGCGAATAAGGACCCCCTTTTCGTCATAAAACTTCCAGAGATCGGTTTTCTCGTCGAACTGGGAATCTATTTCTTTCTGGATCACGATACCGCCAAGATAGGTATCGGTCGTCTCTATCTTGCCATCGAAATCTAGGTCGAGTTCCTCTTTTACCACCGCCCCCGCCTCATCGTAAAAGCGGTACACATCGTACTTGCCGTCGAGGTTGAGATCCATGATCTTTATAAACAAAAGCGCTTCTTCTCCTTCTTCAGGCGCATTGTTTTTGTTCTTCTTGTAGACATTGACGATATCGGGCTTTTTGTCACCGTTGCGGTCGAACTCGCGCGTGAAGTAATCGGCGGAATCGAGGTTCAAAAGCCCCCCCTTCGCAGTGACCGTTATCGTCTTGACGCTCGAAGCCGATGATAGAGGCACCACCTCTTTTGCCGTGGTGACCGTTTTCCCCGATGAACTACAGCCCATCGTCAGAAAAAGCACCATCCCAAGCGCAGCAATGAGCCACTTCATCGTTTCCCCCTTTCCAAAGTCTTGTTCCTCTCAACTATTCCTCATCGTCGCGGATGTTCCTTTCCTCTTCATCGGTCCCTGCAGGATAAAAAAAGTACTTGACGGCATTGCTCACCCGTTCCCGATCGGTACCTTTTACTAGGACCACGATTCGATTGACCTTTTCACGGAAGTGGAGCGGCACAGAGAACTGGCGCCGCACCGTATTCGGCTCGGACCGGTAGTAGAACACTTTTCGATCGTTCTGGTATACAAACACATCCTGCACCTCTCCGACCGACACAGAAAAGGAAACCTTGCCCTCCGGTGAAGCGACCGTCACCGGATCGCGATCAAGCGTTATGTCGGGCATGATGACCGGATAACGGCGACGGATAGCGGGTGCTGATCCGGCAGTGACGGCCGTCGGCTTGACATCGTTTATTCGGACCCAGTACCCCCCCTCCACGCGCAGGGCAGTATCACCACATTGCCCTGCGACACGGAACACGGCATCGGTCCCTGTCGTGGCGATAGGATCGCTCAAACGGATATCGCCGTACAGCGCCGTTCCCGTCGGTGCCAACACCTGCCCCCCTTTCTTCTCGGAAAAGCGGCAGGAAAAGTCTTTCTGACCAAAGGGAATAGAAAACCCAGCGCTGTATTTGGTCTTGTAGTCGTACAGGGAAACGGCAATACCGATACGGGATTGCGGAGAACGAAGCGCGGACACTTTGAAGCGGAGCGTTACCTCTCTCTCCTCGCCCGGCTTCAGCACGATCGGCTCGGTTCCCTTACTGATGAACACCTCGGGACTGTTGTTGACATTGATGAGCTGAAGACGCCCGTCGAGTATGGGCCCCTTGCCGGTATTGCGCACCGCAATGTGCGCATCCACTTCCTCTCCCTCTTCCACCAGCCCATTGGGAGAACCGACGCTGTCCTCCGCGACATAGGAAAACTCCACCGTTGGGGCATCGAGCGGAAGGATCTCCATCTCAAGGGTCTCGCTCCTCGCCACCGTACGAAACTCGTCGAACGAGAGATCCATTCGTACCGTCTGACGACGCCACGGCATATGTTCCGGAACGCTCACCGGCACCGCTCGTTCTACCTGACCGGAAAAAGAACCGAATGGTATCTCCAGATTGCGCAGTGGCGGGATATCGGTATCAAGAACCGCCTCGAGATTATCTATCTCCCCCGGATAGGTGGCTCGGAACACAAGCTTGTTGTCGGCGCCAGCCTTGAGCGGCAATCCTCCCACGACCTCCACCTTGAGCGCGCCAAGGTTGGGCGGCACCGGTCGAGGCTCTTTTTTCCAAGTGATCCCCAGTTTCTCCATTTGGGCGATGATAAGGTTCCTCTGTTCTTCCCATAGTCGCTTTGCCGAAGAAAGCAGCGGTTCTTTTTGGTTCAGCCGCGCACGGAGAAAACTTACCGTCATGCGAATCTCTTCATCGCTTCTGAAGGTACCGTACTGCTCTTTACGGCTCTCCTTGATAAGCTCCTCCGGTGTCTTGTAAGGCTTGAGATAGTGGACCGTCAAAAGAGGTTTTTCAGGCTCCTTGGGAAGGTAGGCGCTGATGAGGTGCTCTTTGAGATCTTTTTCCCCGCGAATGTGAGACCGCGTCTTGAACAGACTCATCTTGCGAGGATCCACATAGCTGGGCTGGTACTCTATGTCTGGCGTTATGCCGATCGTCTGTATCGAAACATCGCCCGGGGTAAGATACTGCGCTATCGTGAGTTTGAGGCCTCCCCCCCGCGGGATGCGGAACAGGTTCTGCACTGACCCTTTACCGAATGTACGCCGCCCCACCACCACCGCACGACCATTCTTTTTGAGCGCTGCCGCAACGATCTCGGTAGCCGAGGCGGATCCTTCGTCGACCATGATCGCGATGGGGATATCGAGAATATCCGATGGATCCCTTGATGCCTCGGAAACATCGCGATCCTCTTCACCGACCGTTGACACAATGACACCACGGTCAAGGAACAGATCGGAGATGCGAATAGCCTGCTGGAGAAGACCTCCCGAGTTCCCCCGCATATCCAAGATGAGGGCTTTCATGCCTTTCTTCCGCAGATTGGCAAGCGCCGCAGTTATCTGATCGTAAGAGTTTTCCATAAAGCCGGTCAGCTTGATATAGCCGATACCCTTTTCGGGCATAGCAGAAATGACCGACTGAATGCGTATGATCGCCCGTTCAAGGTCGAATCGAAGCACCGATGGCACTCCTTTGCGCTTGACATAAATGGTGACCTTGGTCCCCGGTTCACCCCTCATCTTTTCGACCGCTTTGCTCAACGACATATTAATGGCCGACTCGTCATCGATCTGGACGATGACATCGCCGGCAACGATACCGGCGCGCTGGGCAGGAGTGTCGTCTATCGGAGAAACCACGGTTATCTCACCATCCTCGTTGGTCTGAAGCACCATGCCGAGTCCGCCGAAATTACCCTCGGTAGAAGAAGTGAAATCCTCGAACTCCTTAGGAGTGAAGATGTAGCTGTGCGGATCGAGTTTCTTGAGGATGCCATTGACGGCGACATATTCGACATCGCCGATCTCTCGGTCACCTTCAGGACGATACTCCTTTTCGATATGTCCGTACACCTGTCGCAGGACAACGGCGATATCCCATATGTCCTTAAGCCGCTTCACTTCGATCACATGGCGGTTGTTGTATATCTGCAAATTGACCTTTCCCTCTTTTCGTTCGAATCGTGCCACGATCTCGGCGAAATCTTCCTGTATCGCATCGAGTGCCTGATCGAGGAGATCTTCCGGCTGAAGCTTCGCCTTGTTCACATAGCGATTTTGGATCGCGTGAAGCGCGAAAAGCGTCACTTCCGCCTGCGTTATGGAGTTCCCTTTCGAGGTAGAGAACAGGCGATCGAATATGTCGCCGTTAAGAAAAAGAGTGAAAAGGAGAAGGCCTATCAACAAAAGATTCTTATGCACGCGATACTCCTCGCCGCTGCTTTCGCCGTCGGATCTGGCGAAGGCGGCACGCTCGTGTGTGTTCCCCAGCGGAAAAGTCAGAAATCGGCATCGAAGAAAATCGGTTCCTTCTTTTTAATGAATTCCTCTATCGCCCCGATCTGATCAGGGGTAAGTCCGACGAATTGAAGCCCCATCCCCGGCTCGATACCCTGCGGAAGGAACGGATTCGGCTCGCGCACCCAGACGACCTGCGCCGGGAGCGTGAACTCGTGCCCTTCAAGGACAAGCGTCACGGTGACTTCGGCACCGATGGGAAGGATCCGATGCGTCGCGATGAAGAGCCCCCCCTTGCTGATGTCCTCGGTGAATCCGCGGAAAAAGTTATGCGGCCCCGAAAGGGTCACCTCTATATGGATGGCGATGCGCTTGTCGCTTCGCTGGCGTGAGTACACCACACCGTCTTTCTGTGTTTCATCGTACTCGGGACTCACTGGCGTTCTCCGTACCTCCGAAATAAGGTAACATCTACTGCACGATCTTGAATTCGACGCGACGGTTCTGAGAACGACCTTTTTCGGTCTTGTTCGGCGCGATCGGTTTATCGGGACCGTACCCTATGGCTTCGAGTTTCGAAGGATCCACTCCTTCGTCAACGAGGAACTCCCGTACCGCTTCGGCACGAGACTGAGAAAGCTTCACATTGAGCGTTCGGCTGCCGACATTGTCGGTGTGTCCCTCGATAATGACCTTCTTGATGTAAGGAGCGCTCTTTATCGCGTCGGCGACCTCCTTGAGCATTTCGTACGACTTCTTTTCGATGATCGCCTGCCCCGTCTTGAAGAAGACCGTCTGTTTAAGCTCTATCTTCTGGGCGGTGACCACAATAAGTTTATATTTTTTCGGACATCCCTGTTCTTCGGGAACACCCGGCTCATCGGGACACTTATCATCTTTATCGAGGATACCATCGCCATCGTGGTCAAGAACAGGACACCCGTTATTTTCTCGCGGGCCTTTCTCCTCAGGACACTTATCCTCTTTGTCAACGATACCATCACCGTCACGGTCAAGTATCGGACACCCGTCGTTCTCGCGCGCCCCTTTCTCGTCGGGGCATTTGTCGGCCACATCGGGCACCCCGTCGCCATCGCGGTCAAGGAACGGGCATCCATGATTGTCTTTCGAACCTCTGTCATCAGGGCAACGATCAGAGCCGGAGCAAAGAGCCTTGAATCTTTCGATGTTCTTCTGAATCTCCGGATTATCGTCACAAAGGGCGTCCTTGTCGTTGTCGGGATCGGGACAGCCATCCTGATCCTCGAAATTGTCCTTGTCTTCCGGATCGGTCGGACATTTATCGAGATCGTCGGGGATACTGTCACCGTCCTTGTCATAGAACGGGCACCCTTGGTTCGAGGCAGGCCCCGGCTGATCGGGGCATTTGTCTATTTCGTCAACAATTCCATCTTTATCGTTGTCGGTATCGGGACAGCCATCTTCGTCTTGGAAGGTATCCTTATCCTCCGGATCGAATGGGCATCGGTCTTTATTGTCGGGAATGCCGTCGCCATCGGTATCGGCAGCGGGAGCGCATCCGCCGAGCTCCCGGATGCCGGGAACGAGCGGACAGCGATCGTCGCGATCGGCGATACCGTCACCGTCGGTGTCTGGACAGCCCTCGAATTGCGCCGGTCCCGGCTGAGTCGGACATTTGTCTGTGTTGTCTTCGACCCCGTCTTCGTCCCGATCACGCGGGATACAGGAATCGGCGAGCTTCGTCGCTCGCTCGGCAAATCCCTTTTCGCGAAGGAGATGCTCTTCGGCAAGGTGATAGTTCCCCGCATCGAGTTCGGCCTGCGCCGCGACCACCTCGACCCGCGCCATCGCGAGATCGTACGGAACACACATCCGCGCACCGCGCTTATCATCAACCGCCAGACGCGACTTCTCTACATTGATCTCGTTTTGTATCTTCTCACCGGTCACGCAGGAGAGAAAGATGAAAATGACGGGGAGCAACGCACCTCCAAGAGAAAGGCATCTCATTGGGCACCTCCCGTTCCGCTCTTGTTCTTTTCTTCCGCCTCCCGCTTGAGCCGCTCATAAAGTTCATAATAGTCTTCTTTCTTTTCCTTCTTGTCGTTTTTCCCCTCTTCTTTTTCCTTTCCCTTCTCTTTCTCCTTTTCTTTCTCTTTCTCCGTCGTAGTCACCGGCTTTACCGGCTCAACAGGAACAGTCTCCGCCTTGGCCGGTGAAGTCGCCGTCGGAGCCGGCGCGGGGGCTGGCTTCGGCACCGGGGCAGGAGCAGGAACCGGCGCGGG
>CAYQBN010000010.1:0-36570 GCA_964415795.1 uncultured Spirochaetales bacterium
GCCCACCCGGATGTTGCTGATAAGATCGATGAGCTGGCCGAGGCGCTGCTTGTCGAGCGCGGGGCGGGCGTAGTCCTTGGGAAGCACGCTCTTGAGTGCGGGGTTGTCGCGCTCGATGGCGGCCATGGCGTCATCGACGAGCCGGCCGATGGTGGGCTGCTTCGCCTGCGCCTGCAGATGTGTCCAGCGCGCCTCCGGGGGAACCCAAAAGATATTCTCGGCACGGTACTCGTCGGGGTCCTCCGGATCCGCGCCATTTTTCGCGTCAGCAAGAAGTCTCGCGCGGTGCTCTTCGAAGGCATCCGAGATGTACTTCAAGAAGATGAGACCAAGAACGACATGTTTGTACTCGGCAGCATCCATGTTGTTGCGCAGTTTGTCTGCCGCCTCCCAGAGTTTAGCCTCGAAGCCGAGTGTGGCCCCCGTGGCGTTACCTTTTTTTTCTCTTTTTTTCGCCATCCCGCTCCTCCACGGCTCGATACCTTTCATGGTAGAAAATATCTCCCCCTTGTCAAACATCCTCACGGGCGTTTGCAGAAAAAAGAATACCTCTCTGTCGGGACGCCGGTTGTCCCGGTGCCCCGCTCACTTTCCCCTACAGATGTCAGGAATAGCGGCTCGGAACCTGTCGAATGGGTAACTCTTCTTGTTGACGGCGACGCCAGTGTCGCTCACCGAGAGGGTGAAGGTCGTCGGCTTCGCATTCGGGTCGGTGAAGCAGGTGAGGGTGACCATACCGCCCGTCACGATCCGCGAGACACCCCATTCGAGGGAGCCGTCAGTACCGCGATCGAGCACGACATAGCCAGTGTCAACGGTGAGGTCCGACGGCAACTTTACGGCCTCGGCGATCGCAGCGGCAAGGCCGATCGTCTGCGCAACGAGAACCACCCGCCGGAGTTTCGCCGCGGGAGGGATCTCGCCCGCTGGGATGAGCGCGAGCGCCTCGGCGGGCTTTCCTATTTTCTCGCCGACCAAGAGAAGATTGGCAAGGTTATCGCCTGCCGCGAGGTCGAGGTGTTCCCGCGTTTCCCACGCATCACTGAACTTATTCTGAGAAACGAGCGCGTAGAAGAGCCCTTCCCACGCAGCACCGTTCTGTGGCATACTTTTCACCGCAGCGCGGAAATGAGTTTCGGCGGTCGCCATATCGTTCTTTTCGTAGGCCGCGGAAGCGAGGAAGTAGTGCGCCCCGGCATGCCCCGGCTCTTTCGCAAGCACCTCGTTCATCCGCGCAATCGCCGACTCGCGGTCGCCGCTTTCATAGGCAACCAGCCCGATGTTGTAGAGCGATTCGGCAACTTGAATCCCGTTTTGTACGCAGAGGGCAAAGAGCGCCACCGCTTCGTCTTTTCGTCCAAGCCCCTGAAGGGCGAGCGCCCGGAAGAAGAGTGCCTCCGGCTCGCCGCTCTTTTCGAGATAGGGAAGCGCTTCCCCGAACTTCTCTTCAAGAACGAGGGAACGCCCTTTCGTGAAGTCGGAATCGGCGGTATTCTCCTCAAGGAGTGCGAGGTTGCGCTCCGCCTGCGCCTTCTGCGACGCGGCGCTTTCGCAGGAACAACCGAACAGCACCGAAAAAAGAACCAGCAGAACCGCTCCCCCTTTTTCCCATGCGTACCGTTCATCGTGTCTCATTCGACTCCCCCGTTGCTTCGTTGCGGTCACCTTACCGTGGTGTTGTATGCGGATAAGAACGGCGAGTCAAGGTGCCCTTTTTATATTTGACATGAATCTTTGATATGCATACAATACTTTTCGCAAACACGGAGTATTTAGTATGGAGCAGAAAAAAGACGTCATTACCTGCATCTCGTGCGGGACAAGTTATCGACGTCCCGCCAATCTCCCTCCGACCGGAGCCGAGGTCAAGTGCAAAAAGTGCGGCACAATGTTCGTCGTCGTCGGCGATGAGGAAGGCTTCCTCGCGGGGGCAACCATCCGAATACCCGGCGGTGCATCGTTCCGCGTTGCGAGCAGCACCGATGTTATATACAAGATACGTTCCGGAGAGATCCCCGAGTCGGCCGAGGTCTCTCGTGACGGCACCGAGTGGTATCCCCTTTCAACGTTCACGACGCTCCGCGATGCCTTCGCCGCACGGCCCAAGCGGCCGACGCTCATCACGCCGGAAAGCGAGTCGCGTGAACCAAAATCCACCGTTCTCATTTCCGAGGAGTCCGTCAAACCGAAAAGCGACCAGATCGTTACCGCGACGACACCGCCCCGCGAGATGACCACGATCGACCGCCGCGCCGCCCCGCAAGCCGAGTTCAAACCGGCCCCCGAAAAGCCGAGCGACTCGCTCCTCGACGCGATCGGCGCGAAACCGCAGGAAGAAAGACCCGAGCCTAAGGCTATGCCGAAAGCGGAGGTAAAGAAAGAAGAAGACGATGAGTTCAATAAGCTCTTCGAGGATGAAGACGAAGCACCTCGAAAACCGTTCAAGGTGAACATAAAGATCGTTGCCGCCGTTGCCGGCATCGTCGGCATCGCCATTCTCATTCTTCTCCTCGTAAAGACCGGCGGCGAACCGAAAGCGACGGCGGAGCGGAAAGAGATACCGACCGAACAGCCGACCGCTCCCGAACCAAAGCAGGAACCGACACCGACACCGACACCGGCGCCGGCACCGGCACCGACGACCATGCAGCAACCCACGGCAGAACCGCCGAAGAGCGACCTCGTCAAGGAACAGGAAGAACTCATGCGCCGTCAGCCACAGCAGGCAACAACGAAGAAAGAGCCACCCCGCAAGGCAAGCGTCCCAGCAACGCCCCTGCGACAGACCGAGGCACCCAAGAAGGGAGGCGGCGGTTCGGTCAAGGCGCTTGTTGACCGCGGATGGAAACTGACCGATAAGGGCGACAATGACGGCGCCATCGATCTTTTCCTCAAGGCTATCGAGTTGGATCCTGCGAATGGTCAGGCCTACTATGGTCTCGGCTATGCCTATCAGGCGAAGGGACAGAAAGCGAAGGCCCGCGAATACTATCAGAAGGCGCTCAATGCGCGCATCAGTGCCGCTGACCGTGCTGACATCGAGAACATTCTGAACAACCTATAGCTTAGTCTTCCTATTTCGTTCTTTTTATCGGGGGAGGTTGGTTATGCGTGTATCCTTCTTTCTGTTTTCCTTGATCACCGTTCTTCTCATCGGTTCCTGCGGTGGATCGAAGAGCACAGCCCCGGATCGCGAATCGCCGACAGGGACCGAAGAATCTGTCCCGCAAGAACCGCCGTTCACCCCTCCGGACCGCTATGACGATTTCGCGGAGGTATGGAAAAAGGTCGAGGCGGCGGAAAAGGCAGGAAAGCTACGCACCGCTCTTGATGAGGTGGAGAAGATACTCGCCAACGCCCGTGCCACGCGCAATGTTCCGCAGATCGTGAAGGCACTCATTCAAAAAACGAAGTTCGAACAACGGATCGGCGAGAAGCAATCCCATGAGCAGATTGCAGAGATGGAAAAAGAGATCGCGGCGGCACAGTTCCCCGAAAAGAACATTCTTCACTCCATCGTCGCCGATCTCTACCGGCACTACTTCGAGATGAACCGGTGGCGGTTCTACGAGCGAACCGAAGGAACCGCCGAAGGAAACGACATCGCATCATGGAGTCTGCACAAACTAATGGTAACGATAATGGCGCACCACCACGCGGCGCTCGAACGCCCCGAAGATCTTCGCCGGATACCCATCGCCTTGTTCGACGAGATCATCGTCAAAGGGACACGCTCTCGTGCCCTGCGCCCAACGCTCTACGATCTCCTCGCACACCGCGCCGTTGACTTTTTCATGAACGACGAGGCGGCGCTCACCGAAAGCGAAACACCGTTCGAGATAAGTGACATCGCCTATCTGCTTCCCGCCGAACGGTTCGCCGTCCTGCCGCTTCCCTCCACCGATACTCGTTCTCTCGCGTGGCACGCCCTGAAGATACTGCAGGAACTGACCCGGGCACACCTCCGCGACAGCGACCCGGCAGCGCTCGTCGAGATAGAGCTCAAGCGGCTCTCCTTCGTCCGCTCTCGCCACACCGCCGAGAACCGCGACGGCATCTACCAGAAGACGCTTGAAATCCTCGAGATGCAGTACGGAGCACACCGAACGGCAGCAGCGCGCATCGGTTACGAAACGGCCCTCTTCCACTACGAAAAAGCGAACGGGTGGCGCGAGGGAATGCCCGAAGAGGAACGGATGGGATTCCGAAAGGCGATCGACCGCTGTGCCTCGGTGATCCTCAAATGGCCCGACAGCGAAGGGGCGGAACTCTGCCGCGCCCTTTCGTCGCAGATAGGACGAAAGTCCATTCAGATACAGGCGGAGCCGGCGATAACACCCGAACGGCCCTCGCTCGTGTTCGTGAAGTACCGCAATGTGCCGAAACTCTACTTCCGCACCGTGAAACTCTCTCCGGAACGCGCCAACCAGCTGACGGCACGATACCAGTACGGCAGCGAGTACGAACCGGAGAAGATCGCCAAGGAACTTGCCGCTCTCCCGCCGCGCCACGCGTGGGAGGTTCCCCTTCCCGATGACGGCGACCGGCGCGAGCACCGTGTCGAGGTGGCGGTCCCGCCGCTCGAACGGGGCGAATTCGCCATCCTCGTCGGCACCGATCCCTCATTGTCTTTCCAGAAGAACGCGTTCCACTGGGTCATCGTGCAGGTGACCCCACTCGCCTTCCAGCAACGCGCCGACGAGCGAGGACTCGAGTTCTTCGTCGCCGACCGCGAAAGCGGGCGTCCCGTCGAGCAAGCAACAGTGGAACTCGCCGCCCTGCGGTACGACTACCACACCGGCACCTACCGCGAAGAGATGCTGTTTCGCGGAAAGACAGACCGCACCGGTATCTTCCATACCCCGGCATTCACCCGTGCCTCACACTCCTACGGTTTCGCCGCAACCATCGTTCAGGGCAGTGCCCGCATCAAGAGTTACCTCTGGAGTTATCCCTACCGCTCTGACCAGCGTGCCATCACGCGCACCTACTTCTTCACCGATCGTGCCATATACCGTCCGGGACAGACGATATACTTCAAAGGTATCACTGTCTCGCACGATGCACACGGGATGCCGACGCTCGTCACGGGGCGGACCGGCACCGTCGAGCTCTATGACACGAACAACCAAAAAGTAGGGTCGCTCTCGCTGACGACGAACGCTTACGGCAGTTTCCACGGCAGTTTCACCGCGCCGTCGGGAGCATTGAACGGACAGATGACGATACGGAACGGCACCGGCTCGCTCTCCGTATCGGTCGAAGAGTACAAACGCCCGCTGTTCGAGGCGGCGATCGAGCCACCGAAGGGAACGTATCGGCTCGACGACACGGTGACGCTCGATGGCAGAGCGACCTCATACGCCGGCTCTCCGCTCACCGACGCGAAGGTGCGCTGGTATGTCGAACGCGAGATACGCTTCCCCTACTTCTTCGGGCGGTGGGAGTACGCCTCGTTCTTCGCCCTCTGGAACGGAAAGAAGGCGATGATCGCCCACGGCGAGACGACGACCGGCCCCGACGGACGCTTTACGATATCCTTTACCGCGCGGCCCGAGAGACAGGTACCGAAAGAGCACCAGCCGCTCTTCTCCTACCGCGTCCACGCCGAAGTGACCGACCTCAACGGCGAGACCCACGCGGCAGAGCGGATCGTGCAGGCGGCCTACAGCGCCCTCAACCTCACGATCGGCGGTGCGACGAACGGTTCTCCCGGCACCCCCTTCGACATAGAGGTTGTCACCACGAACTTGAGCGGGGAACCTCAACCGGCCAAGGGAACGATAACGATCAGCCGATTGAAGGATCGCGAGCGCCTGCTCCGCCGGCGGCTCTTCTACGAGCGCCCCGATCGCTTCATTCTCGACAAAACGGCCTTCGTCAAACAGTTCCCGCACGACCCCTACGGCGACGAGGACAGCGCAGAGCGGCAAAAGGAAAAGGAATATCTGAAGATACCGTTCGACACTGGAGCAACAAAGAAACTGACGATAACGCCTACCGAGTGGCCCACCGGCGACTACCTTATCGAGGCAAGTGCCACCGACCCCTTCGGAGAGCCGGTAAGGACCCAATCGCTCGTCACAATACGCAGCCGCGTCGAGGGAACTTTCACCCGCCCGGTGTATGAGGACATCGTCCTCTCCAAGGAGACCTACGAACCGGGAGAAACGGCAGAACTCTCCGTCGCCTCCGGAGCCGAGGCGGTGACGCTTCTCCTCGACATCGTACGAAGCGAAAAGGAAGAACGGCAGGTCATCGCACTCGACCGCTCGCAAAAGATCATCCGTATTCCCATCACCGAACAGGACCGCGGCAACATCTCGGTGCGCTACCTCTTCATCAAGCATGGGCGCCCCTTCATGGGGTATCGCGCCATCCCGGTGCCGTGGACGAACAAGCAGTTGAAGTATGAGTTCCTCTCATTCCGAAGCACGCTCCAACCGGGAGAAAAGGAAGAGTGGCGGATAAAGATAACAGGACCAAAAGGCGAGGCGGTCGCGGCCGAGCTCGCGGCGGCGCTCTACGACGGGTCGCTCGACGCCTTCCTCCCGCACAACTGGTCCTTCTCGCTCTTTCCCACCCATGTCCCCCGCTACGCATGGCTCCTCCACGACGGCAACCAGATACGCTACGCACAGCCGCTCGAACACGACTGGAACACCGTCATCCAGTGGCCACTGTTCACCACCGATCGGATCAACTATTTTGGGATATACACCGATTACTACGGTTACCGTAACTACTGGGAAGGTGGATACGGCGGTGCGATGGTGATGGGACGAGGAGCGGCGAGACTCGAAGAAGCGACTTTCGCCGACGAAGAAACGGTGGCACGAACGGTAATGCCTGCCGCCGCACCCGCGGGAGCAAAGGCGAAACGAGCGCCGGCAAAAGAGGCGGTCGCCGGCGACGAGACCGAGTACTACTTCGAGGATGCCGATATCACCGGGGAACTGGCGCGCCCCTCCCCCACGCCGGTCCAGATACGGAAGAACCTGCAGGAGACCGCCTTCTTCTATCCGCAACTCCACACCGACGAGAAGGGCGAAGTGATCGTCTCTTTCACCGTTCCCGAGGCGTTGACGACATGGAAGATGCTGGGGCTCGCCTACACCAAGGATCTCGCCTCGACGATACTGCGCAACGAACTGCGAACGCAGAAGGACCTCATGGTCGCCCCGAATGTGCCGCGCTTTCTGCGCGAAAAGGACACTCTCGTCATCTCGGCGAAGGTAAGCAACCTGACCGACACGGCACGGAACGGAAGCGCCGAACTGCACCTGTTCGACGCCCGGACGATGAGCGACATCAGCGGCGATTTCGGCCTCACCCAAACAGCGGCCGCATTCAGCGCCCCTGCGAAAGGGAATGCCGTGGTACAGTGGCAGATAACGGTGCCGCAGCGCACCGATCCGGTCATCTGGCGCATCGTCGCAAAGGCAGGCGATCGCGGCGACGGCGAAGAGAATACCCTTCCGGTCCTTTCCAACCGGATGCTCATCACCGAGACCCTGCCGCTCCCAGTGAACGGAAAGGAAAAGAAGGACTTCACGCTCGAGAAGCTGAAGAACAGCGCCTCGACGAGCCTGACGAGCCACCGGCTCACGCTCGAGTTCACCTCGAACCCGGCGTGGTACGCGGTGCAGGCGCTCCCCTACCTCATCGAGTATCCCTACGAGTGCGCCGAGCAGGTCTTCTCGCGCTACTATGCCAACAGCCTCGCGAGCCACATCGTGACCAAGAACCCGCGCATCGCCAAGGTGTTCGAGCAGTGGAAGGGAACGCCGGCGCTCGATTCGAACCTCATGAAGAACGAGGAACTCAAATCGGCGCTCCTCACCGAGACGCCGTGGGTGCTCGACGCGCAGGACGAGGCGGCCTCCAAGCGGCGCGTCGCCCTGCTCTTCGACCTCAACCGGATGGGCAACGAACTGAAGAACGCCTTTGACAAACTGCGGCGCCTGCAGGTTGCAAGCGGTGGTTGGCCATGGTTCCCCGGACTTCCCGAGGACCGTTACATCACCCAACATATCACCGCAGGGCTCGGCAAGCTGAAGAAACTCGGCATTGCGGTCGGCCCCGACATCGACCGAATGACCCGTGCGGCGGTCGCCTACCTCGACCGGCAGATGGCACGGGACTACGAGGAACTCCTGCGCGCCAAGGTCGACCTGTCGAAAGAAAACATCTCATACCTCGGACGACACTACCTCTACACCCGCAGCTTCTTCACCGATATCCCCGTCACCGACGGGCACAAAACAGCGTTCGAGTACTGGAAAGGTCAGGCAACGACTTACTGGCTGGAGGAGACGCCCTATATGACCGCGCTCACCGCGACGGCGCTCTTCCGGTTTGGCGACACGGCGACGCCGGCGAAGATGGTCGCGTCGCTCAAGGAGCGGGCGATCCACTCCGACGAACTCGGAATGTACTGGAAAGAGAACATGGGGGGCTACTACTGGTTCCAGTTCCCGATAGAGACGCAGGCGGCGCTCATCGAAGCCTTCGAAGAGGTGGCGAAGGACTCTACCTCGGCCGATAAGATGAAGATATGGCTCATCAAGATGAAGCAGGTGCAGAACTGGCGCACCAGCAAGGCGACCGCCGACGCGGTCTATGCGCTGCTCTACGGCGGCGGCGACTGGCTCGCCGGCACGAAACTCGCGACGATCACCGTCGGCGGGAAGAAGGCGGGACCGGCAGAAGGAGAAAAGGCACCCGAGTCAGGTACCGGCTACTTCAAGACCTCATGGCCCGGCGCGCAGGTGACCCCCGCGATGGCACAGGTCACGGTCCAGAATCCCAATCCCGGCCCGGCGTGGGGCGCCCTCTACTGGCAGTACTTCGAGGATCTCGACAAGGTGACCGCCGCGCAAAGTCCTCTTTCCATCGAACGGCAGATACTGCGCGAAAAGCGTGAGGGCAGCGGCCCCGTGCTCGAACCGATAAGCGACAAGACGCCGCTCAAAGTAGGCGACAGGATCGTGGTGCGGCTTGTTCTCAAGGTCGACCGCGACATGGAATACCTCCATATCAAGGACGGCCGCCCGGCGGGGACCGAACCGGTCGATGTGCTGTCGGGGCACGATTACCGCGACGGCCTCTGGCTCTACCGCGTCACGAAGGACGCCTCGACCAACTTCTTCATCCACCGCGCCGTCAAGGGAACCTATGTGCTCGAATACCGTCTCACCGTGACGCTTGCCGGGAGCTATTCGGCGGGAATCGCGACGGCACAATGCCTGTACGCCCCCGAATTCGCCGCCCACAGCGCCGGGATACGCATCACCGCGCAATGAGCGCCCGGTCAGAACAAGCGCTCCTGCTCAGGGAACGGTCGAAGGCGGAAACTGCGGCGATGGATCGGTGAAGGCCCGTACGCCGCGAGCGCCGCGTAGTGCTCCTCGGTCGCATAGCCCTTGTGCGCCGCGAAGCCGTACTGCGGGTAGAGGCGATCCCAGCGCACCATGATGCGGTCACGGTGCACCTTCGCGAGGATCGAAGCGGCGGCTATTGCGGGACTCTGGGAATCTCCCTTGACGATAGCCTCTTCACGCGGGTGACAACCGGGACAGCGGTTACCGTCCACGAGAACGACCACCTCACCGGGGAGGCGCGCCACCACCTTACGGATGACCTGCCGCATCCCCCAGAGCGTCGCCTGCAGGATGTTCTTCTCGTCAATGACCCGGGGAGAGACCGAATAAACAAGCCAGAGGCTATTCGCCATGATGAGTGGCACGAGCCGCTCGCGTTGGTGCTCGGTAAGCTTCTTGGAATCGTCGATCCCTTCCACCGGCCGGAGAAGGTGCACCGCCGCGACGACGACTGGCCCACACAGCGGGCCACGCCCCGCCTCATCGACACCAACGACCGCAAGGCCCCGGGAACGGTAAAGATCGTCAATCGGTCGTTCCATGGGCCACTCCATAACGTTCGATGTCGCCGAAAAGCGCCGCGGTAAGGGTATTGAGCACCGAGAGCCCTTCCGTGGTCGCCACGAGACGATCGGCAGTGAGCCGCACATATCCCGTCGCGACGAACCGTTTCCGGAAGAGCGGCGAGATCATCGCACGGAGATCGCTTTCAAAGAGCTTCTCGAATCGTGCGAACGAAATTCCTTCCCTCGTCCGGAGAGCGAGCATGACGAACTCTTTCATGAGCGTCTCACGCGGCAAACGCTCCACGATCCTTCGCGGTCGTTCGATGAACGAAGGAACCTTCTCCGGATACCGGTAGCGGATACCCTTCTGCGGCTCAAATCCGTGGGCGCCCGCACCGATTCCGACATAACGCCCCCACGTCCAGTAGAGTCGGTTATGAACACTCTCGAAACCGCTGCGCGCCCAATTACTTACCTCATAGCGCACAAACCGCCGCTTCTGAAGAAAGTGATGAATCGCGTGTTCCTCATTTTCTATCGTCTCCTCATCGGCGCACGGCGGCGCACCGCGACGTCGCGGTCTCGTATAACTGTAGGCAGAGAGGTGGTCGGGCGACGCGACATCGAAGAGCCACCGAAGTTCCGCATCGAGGTCACGCGCCTGCTTTCCGAACCCATAGATGAGGTCATACGAGAGGTTGTCGAACGCTCGGCGCGCCCGCGGCAACACTTTTTCCAGAGTCGTTCGCGACGCACGCCGCCCCATCGCCGCAAGCGTCGCTTCGTCGGCCGCCTGAATGCCGAGCGACAGCCGATTCGCGCCACACGACATCACCGTTTCGATGAACTCGCCGGTAAGATCTGCCGGATTCGCTTCAACGGTGAATTCGATTGGCGCAACGCCGCGTTCCCGTAATACTGTCCCAAGCCCCCGGAAAAATCGCCGCGGCATCGTCGAAGGAGACCCGCCACCGAGATATACCGACACGACCGAGCGCACATCGATCGTCTCCAGCTCTCGGCGAAGCACCGCGAGCACCCGTTCCCCATAGACATCTTTCACCGCCGTATCTTCCGGGACCGTCGAGAAGAAATCGCAGTAGGTACACCGCGACACGCAAAACGGGATATGAATATAGATGCCCACCGGGTCCTTCATGATGTCCGACATCGAAGACCGTATGCTTCCCGCTATGCTATCCGATTTCGTGGTCAGGGCAAACAAAACTTCGATGAGTGGAATCTTGAGATGTGCCTAAGGAAGGGCGGAACTATTCGTTGACTTTGCGCGCCGCAACCTTTACAATCGCCGCTGGTCATCGGTGAGGAGATCGGTGGAGCGCTTCGCCCCAATCATTCTCTTTGTTGTCGTGCTGTTGTTCGGGGTCTTCCTCCTTTATCCTTCCTTCTCGTCCGAATACCGCCGTTTTCCCCTGACCATCCGTTGGGACAGTTCCACGCCGGCCCCCTCCCCCCTCGATGTCACCGTCGTCATGGTACCCGCCCACGGCCACGCCACACTCCTCTCTGAAGTCTTTGGGGAAACGACTTGGCACGAAGTCGAACACCTTCTTCGTACGCGTGCCGGCATCGCGCTCCTCGCACCGGGCGATATCATCGCGGTCACCAAGGAAGGTGAAACGATGCGGCGTATCAGCCTTCACCACTACACCTCGCGCGCAGACGGCATCGAGACATCGCTTCGACGCGCCGGGAAAGAATGGCGACTCTCACGACGCCCCCTCATCCTTGCCGAACAAACGATGATCAAGACCTTCTCGGTACGCGACGAGTTCTCAAGGGACTTCCCCGAGTTCTACGAAACGATACGCCCCGCCATGCAGTGGGATTGGGGCCTCCTCCATCACCTTCTCCCCGGCGACACCGTTTCCTTCATGATCCGTGGCCTGTTCGATCAAAAGATACTCGTCGATCTCACCGATCTCATCGGATTCTCGATAAAAAGCGCCCGATACGGCCAATTCACCCTTCTCAAGCCGCCCGGTTGCCGTTCGTGCGAATTCTATGTCACCTCGAGCGACTATTTCATGTCGCCTCCGGGCTTTTTCCGCGCCCCGATCAACGCAGGCCGCATCACCTCGCGCTTCGGCGTCCGCGAAGATCCGTTCAACGAGGGTACCCGCATGCACGAAGGGATCGACATCAAGGCGGAACGGGGCATCCTTGTCCACGCGGCACGCGACGGCATTGTGATAGAGACGGGGCCGCGACGCGGTTATGGAACGACCATCCTCATCGCTCATGAAGGCGGCATAAAGACCCTCTATGCCCACCTGCAGGCGGTATATGTGGCCCGCGGATCGTCAGTCCGCATGGGCGATATCATTGGCGCTGTCGGTAATACCGGTCGCTCGACCGGATCCCACCTTCACTTCGGCGTCTACCGCGAGGGAAAAGCGGTCGATCCTCTCTCTTTCACCTACGAGCGGATCTGGCTCCCGCCGTTCGATATCGCCGAGTCGTTCCAGATGAACACGGTAAGCCGCGCCGTGACGCTCGAAGAGAGCCTCCTCAGCGGCAAGAGTTTCTTCATACCGGAGAAGTATGAGGGAGCAGAATGAACGGCACAAAAGAGTTCTTGACAAGAGAAACCGATACGATAGAGTTTTTTCATCGGAGTTCAGAACATACGGAGGTCGCAAAATGAGAATGTCGCTCGTTATCTTCCTTATCGCCGCACTATTGCTCACCGTCTCGTGCGAGAACACGGTGAAGCGACCGATGAACGACAACATCGCGGTCGAGACCGATGATGATGCCGCCGCAGTATCCGACAGCGATACTGCTGTTCCCACCGACGATGAGACGACACCGGACACCGATGGCACCCCCACTGACACACTGGTGCCTGCGGATTCCGATGAGCTACTCACCGACGAAGAGGGCCCCGACGAGGCCGCCGAGGAAACGCCGGTAGACGACGGTACGCCGATACCCGACGAGGACACCCCTCCCCTTGACCAGTGCAATGCCGACGGTGGCGTCTGCGTGAGCGATCCCTCGTGTCCGCCGAACTACTCGCCGATGAATTCGCCCTGCGCCGCTGGCATCTGCTGCGCTCCTACCGCGGTGAGCGGCCTGAGGGTAGATGTCATTCATCCCCAGCCAGTACCGGGGAATCTCCTCGCCATTCCGGCAACGGCACCCCAACCGGGATCCGGCGGCACCGGCACCCCGCCGATAACCGCCGACATCGTGGCGCCGCTTCTCGCGATCGGTCTCATTGAAACGGAGAATGGCGACGGATGCGATCCCTACAAGACCGATGCCTCCGGTTTCATCACCATCGTGCAACGGGGCAACTGCACCTTCTCACAGAAGATACAAAACGCCGCCGACGCCGGCGCTATAGCCATTATCATCTACAACAATGCACCGGGGCCGCTCGGCATGAACGCCGACGGGACCATTCCCACCGTCGGTATCGAGCAGACGGCGGGAGAGGCCATTCTCGGCTTCACCGGTGAGCATCCCGATATCGTGGCGGCTATCCGCCCGTAGGAGCCGCCGCGTGGCGATTCAAAAAGGTGTCACCGACACCCCTCAGCTTTCTCAACTTCTCTCCATGGAGGATCCTCAGGCGGTCAGGACCGAGGTGGAGCATCTCATACTCCGCATGCACCCCCCGTTCGATCTCTCTTTTCTTCGAAAGGTATTCGACGATGTCGTCCGCCTTTTCGCTGGAAAGTACCCCGGCTACCGTGCGTGCAACACCGCCTATCATAACCTTCAGCATACGACCGATGCGACGATCGCCATGGCGCGACTGCTCCACGGCGCATTCTGCTCGGGACAGCCGCTCTCACCGCGGGAGATAGAACTCGCCATCGCGGCGACCCTTCTCCACGATGTCGGGTACATCCAACAGGAAGGCGACGAAGGGACTGGCGCCAAGTACACGAAGACCCACATTGAACGGAGCGCCGATTTTCTCGAGACCTATTTTCGCGCCGAAGGGCTTCCCGACGACGACATCCGAGACTGCCGCGACATGCTCGCCTGCACCGGCCTCACCGTCCGTATCGCCGACATACGATTCCGCTCGTTCGAGGTACGAAACCTCGGCATGATGCTCGGCACCGCCGACCTCCTCGGCCAGATGGCCGACCGCGCCTACCTCGAAAAACTTTCGTTCCTATACCGTGAATTCAAAGAGGGAAAGGTGCCCGGTTTCGAGAATGAGATAGACCTCTATCTCAACACCCTTTCATTCTACGAGACAACCAAACGGCGCTTTGCGACCGAACTCGGCGGCGTCAACCGCTTCATGCGACCCCATTTCCGTGATCGGTGGGGCATAGACGCCGACCTCTACAAGGAGGCGATCGAACGCCAGATAACCTACCTCCGCGAGATCCTCGATCACTACCGCCCCGGATACCGCGATCATCTCCGGCGATGGGGTTCGCTCGATAAGCAGAGCTAACAACCTCGAAAACCGGGCCGGCCGTTCAGTAATAGGTCAATCGGATATTCGGCAATCCCTCGTTGTTGATGCCATTGCCGGCAGCGGGATCGCTCGATCCGTACCACGAGTGGGTCGTGTTCGATGAAGTTCCGCTCAAGTACCAATAGCGCAGCGCCCCCGGAGAAGCGACGGTAAGTTCGGTAATCACCATGAGGTTCTTGGTTCCCGAATAGGCAAACGGCGTATCGAGCACCTTTTCGTTCCACCCCTGCGTTCCGGTGAGCGTCCCGCTGAACACCTCGACGGCGCCGTCTTTTACCGTCGTGTAAGCGATTTGAGAAGGAATAACCGTATCGCTCGTCTCTTTGAGCAGTATCTTGATGTTCGCGGTCACACTGCTCGTGCCGCTCGTCGAGCTGTTCCACGCGAGCCGTGTGATGGTGATGGGAACGGTCGACACCTGCGCTTTCGGATAGATGGCCGCCGAATAACGGTACGCGTAGTTTGGCGACCATGGCACCGTGTTTGTGAAGGTATCGGTACCGATCGTCTTGGTGTATTCCGTGACATCGTAATCAGGAACGCTGTCGTCCTCCACCACACTTTCATCGACCAGATCGGGGGGCTCGTCGAAGGCGGCATCACCGTCCGCCACGAGAAGATCATCCCCTATGGCGAGATCAACTTCAGTAACCTCCACTCCTTCGTCAAAGACGGGTTCCTCTTCCGGTTGAGAAAGATCGTCCTCCGTCAAGGCATCCTCTTCCTCGTCCGGGTATATCGTCGTATCATCCGAGATCACCTCGTTCTCCTCATCGGGGAACGATTCTTCCTCATCGAGGGGAAAGATCTCGTCTTCGTCGGAGGCATCCTCATCCTCCGACGATCCTGTACCATCCCCCTGCGCATCGGTCACGGTGACATCGTCTTGTTCCATACTGTCGTCTCCGGCCAAGGAAACATCATCCTTCGGGAACACATGATCGTCCAAGGGCGACGATGTATCGCTTCCTCCGATCGCCTCCACGCACACCCCTTCCGGGGAGCACTCCATACCCGCAGGACAATCAAAGGTACTGAGGCAAGGGATATCCTCCTCTTCCGGCGTACAGGCCACAACAAAAAGAAGGCTTCCCACCACAAACAAGAATATCGTGCGCACTATCACCGCGCTCCTCCATTACCTGTGGTTCCTATCTCGACGCTATCATTTCGATCACTGTTGGCAAGTTTTTCGGCAGGCTATTTCCCCGCTTTTGCGCAGGCTTCTTTGAGGATGCGGTTCTCGGTCTTCTGAACCGACTCGATGCGCCGCATCCGTTCGCACTCCCAGTCGGTGACCGGATAGAGTTCGTTCCACGCCTCGAAGAGTTTTCGGTTCTTGTGCGAGATAATACCGTGCCCCGGGTAGGTCTCATCCATGTAGAGATAGGTGCGGGCAATGATGCCACGGATTGCCTCTCGAGGTTCCACTTTGCCGTCCTCTATCTCGATATCGCAGGCGCCATACTCTCGCTTTTCTCCCGGTATCTCGGCCATCGAATAATTCGAACGGTCGGCGTTCACCTCTCCTATCGCCGGATAGAGGTTGTACATATCGGCCTCCATGCGACGAAACTCGTCGTTCACCAGACGCGCACAGCGGCGCCCCTTGAACGGACGGCCGTTTTTGTCCACACAAGCAGGATGCCCTTCGCGCCACTCGACGAAACTCTGGCCGAAGGCGTGCGCCGGAACGACATGTTCCCATTCGAGGCGACTCGCCCGTCTCGGATCTTTGCGCGGTGTATAACCGCAGGCGGCGAGGTCTATCCGCTTGTGTTCGTCGAAGGGACAACCGCAATAGAATGTCTCGCAATGGTCGTAGTAGACCTTCGCCATGAGCAGTTTCTTCGCCTCCTCGAAGTCGCGCACCGGCCGCTCTGATTCTCGCAGCGAGGAGGGAAGATACGGCGCGATCCGCTCCCAGTTGAGAGCAAGGACACACAACAGTATGCAGATGACGATGAAGCGCCACACAAAGGCATTTTCTCTTTTTCTTATCTCGCTGTCAATGGGAAAAACGAGGGAAGCTGACGACTTACTTGTTGATGATGGCTATTACTTCCTGCGTGATGTCGTACTTGTCCTGCATGAAGAGGACATTGTCCTTGGCGAGGACGATGTCGTAGCCTTTCTTCTTGGCGATCTCGGTCGCGATCTTCTTCACCTTCTCGATGAAAGAGGTCTGCGCGGTATAGTCCTTTTCCTGCAACATCTTCTGACTCGACTGGTAGAGTTCCTGAAAGTCGAGGTACTTCTTCTGGAACTCCTCCTGCATCGCCCGCTTCGCCTCCTCGGTCATCGTCGGCGCATCCTTCATCGCCTTCTCCTGAAGCGCCTTAAGCTCCGCCTCCTTCTTCTTGAGATCCTCTTGCGCTTTTTTGAGCGTCTTCTCGAGATTGGCCTTTTCGGCCTTGATTTCCTTGCTTTCTTCCCACACCTTCTTCATGTCGACGCAGGCGACCTCGAGCGCAAAGGCGGGGAGAGCCGCCAACAGCATGGCCACGAACACGAACCGTTTCATCGTTACCTCCTCTTAGAACGAGTTCTTGATATTGAATTCAAACATGTACACCGGATCACCCGGTCGTGGCGTGATGGGAAACCCCCACTCGAACGAGAGCGGCGCAATCGGCGTGACCCAGCGTATCCCGAACCCGGCGCTCCAGTACATCGCGAGCGGCAGGTGGTACTTGTTGTGTCCCTTGTTGTTGATGTAGAAGAAATTTTCGTCCTCGTTGAACGCGTTGCCGACATCGAGGAATCCGACGAGGTTTATCCGCATCTCGGTGAGGATCGGAACCTCTATCTCGTTGTTGATGACGATCTGCTTGTCGCCGCCGATCGTGTAGGGAGAAAGGGCGCTCGTCGGATCGCTCGGCGTATCGGCGACGCGAATCTCCTCAGATGGGCCGATCGAGTTGTACGGATAGCCACGGATCGAGAAGATGCCGCCGAGCCGGTAGCGCTCCGATACAGGGAGCCGATTTCCCGAGAAATCTTTCTTCCACGCCGTCGAGAGGTTGAGCCGATACACGAGTCTCCAGAAGAGACGCTGATACCAGCGGAAGTTGAAGTCGAGGGCGAGGATGTCGTCGCTCGATCCGAAGATGCGCGGCGACATCTCGATGCCGGCGCTCGTATAGATGCCCTTGGTAGGAAACATCCTATCGTCGCGCGAGTCCCACGAAATGCGCGCAAGCACACCGCTCGAGAGCATGTCACGGAAGAGGAACTTCATTTGGTCCTTCGCTCCCCCCTTGAGCCACACCTTATCGATGCGATAGCCTCCCGACACCGAAAGGTTGTCGGTGATCGGATAGCCGAAGACGAGGCTGTAGCCGAGACGGTTGTCTTCGTAGTCGGCATAGTAGGCCGAACTGAGCGAGGAATAGTCGAACTTCACGAAATAGAAACCGGTGTTCAGAAAGACATCGTAATCGAGGAAATAGGGCTCGAAGAGCGAAAGGTTGACCTCCTGCCGTATCGCTGAAAACTGGGAGATAAGGCTGATCGTCTGTCCGTAACCGAGAAAATTGTTCTGGTCTATCCGCGCATTGAAGACGAACGACTCGAACGAACTGAACCCGGCGCCGATGTTGAAGGTGCCGCTCTTGCGCTCCTTTATCTTCACGATAACGCGCACGAGGTCGTCACGCGACCCCTCCTGGACGCTGATCGTGACTTCATCATAGAATCCGGTCCGCTTGATGAAATGTTCGCTCTTCTTCTGACCGGTATAAGTGTAGAGTTCCCCTTCGTAGAGGCGCATCTCACGCCGGATGACCTTGTCACGCGAGCGGTCGTTCCCCGTTATCTCTATCCGCTCCACCTTGCACTTCTTTCCCTTCTGGACATGGTAGGTCACCGCGAGCGTCTTTTCGTTATCGTCGGGCACCCGCTCCGGTATCACGGTCACGAACGGATACCCTTCGTCACCGTAGAAGGCCTTGAGCGCCTCGATGTCGCCGATGAGGTCGCTGTGACGATACCAAACGCCGGTCGAAAGACGCGGCGTAAAGGCCGGATACTCTCCGTTTTCGAGTTTATCTCCCGCTAGCTCCACCGACTTCACTTTGTATCGTTCCCCCTCGGTGACGACGAAGGTGATATCTATGTCGCGCCGATCGGGAGATATGGTCACAAGGGGACGGGATACGCGGACATTGACGAACCCCTCTTCGTTATAGAGGTACATGATCCGCGCTTGGTCTTCCTCGAGGAGTTCTTTTTTGTAGCCCTCGTCCTTGAAGAAACTGTAGAGACCCTCCTCCTGCGTGTTGAGTCGCTCCTTAATGTAATCATCGGAGAGAAAGGTGTTCCCCGATATGGTTATCTTGCGCACGCGACTCCGATCGCCCTCGGTTACCGTGAGGGTAAGCGATGCCTCGTTGTTCTTCTCGTTCACGACGAGGTCGTCCACCACCTGCACGGTAAGGTAGCCTTTCTCTTTATAGAGATCGGTTATCTTTTCTTTGTTTCGTGCGATCTTTTCGCCGTTCACCAGTTCATTTTTCTTGATGTCGAGCACCTTCTCGATCTCTTCGGTGTCTATCTTGCGGTTGCCGGTGACCCGAACCGAAACGATGACCGGTTGCTCCACCACCTTGATCCGAACAGTGCTCGTATCGGAGTCATAGTAGATCTCGATGTGCTGGTAAAGTTTCGAGGCGTAGAGTTTCCGGAGCACCTCGTCTATCTCTCCCTCGCTCATCGCGGTCCTCCCCTCGAAGTACTTCGTGATGATGGAACATTCGGTACGATTGCACCCGTCGGTGACGATCCGCTTTATTTCGACCGCGTGGAGAGACCACGAAAGAAGTATCGCGAAGCAAAACAAATACTTCATACCGGCCACAACATCCCCTCCCGCAGTTCGTACATGCGCGGCATCCGCCGTGCGAACTGCCGGTTGTGAGTCACGAAGATGGTGGTGAGCCCATGCTCTTCGGCAAGCCCGAGGACGAGATCGAGCACCGCCGCCCCGGTCTCTTCGTCGAGATTCCCCGTCGGCTCGTCAAGGAGAAGCAGTTTCGGCCGTCGGACGAGGGCTCGTGCGATAGAGACCCGCTGCTGTTCGCCGCCCGAGAGTTCGGCCGGCTTGTGATCGAGCCGATCGGCAAGCCCTACCCGCACGAGCATCTCGCGTGCCGCCGCGAACGACTCCGCCGTCGGATGCCTCGCGATGAGGAGCGGCATCGCGACATTCTCGAGCGCGGTGAACTCGGGAAGAAGGTGATGGAACTGGAATACGATACCGACCATCGCATTGCGGAAGCGGCTGAGACGACGGTCGTCCATCGAAAACGGCTCTATCCCTTCGAAACGCATCCTCCCGCTGTCAGGACGCTCGATCGTCCCGATAATCGAGAGGAGTGTTGACTTTCCGGCGCCGCTCTTCCCTATGAGCGATACGCGCGCTGCCGCGGGCAGTTCGAGATCGACCTGCCGAAGCACCGGCAGGACCTTTCCTTCGACCGTGTAAGACTTGGCGATGTGTTCGAGCACAAGCGTCATGGCGCCCTCATTCGTACCGGAGCCCTTCGGCGGGCGGTATGCGCGACGCACGCCAACTCGGGTAGAGCGTCGCAAAGAAACTGATGATCATCGCGCTCGCCGCGACGATCGCAAAACTTCCCGGCGACATGCGCACGGGCAATTTGTTGAAGAAATAGATGTCCTTGGCGAGCGGGAACTCTATTTGTTGCAGGAGAAGACAGACGATGACGGCGAGCAACATGCCGGCGAGGGTGCCGCTCGCCCCCACAAAGAGACCGTCGAGCACGAAAATGCGCCGGATCATCGGATCGGCGGCGCCGATAGCCTTGAGGATGGCGATCTCGGCGATCTTGCCCATGACGAGCATGACGAGCGTGGAAATGATGCCGAACGCGGCGACGATCACGATGACGATAAGAATGATGAACATGACGATCTTCTGCATCTCGAGGAATTTGAAGGTCGTCTTGTTCATGTCCATCCAATCCTGAACGCCGTAGGGGAACCCTCCGACGAGGTTCATGATGCGATTCGACACTTCCTTGACGCGGTAGATGTCGACGACCTTGATATTGAGGTAACTCACTATCCCTTTCACCGAAAAGAACTCCTGCGCATTGGCGAGCGAGAGGTAGAGGAACTTGAAATCGTAGTCGTACATCCCCGTGTGAAAGATGCCCACCACCACGCCGGCGCGGCTCACCGGAACCGGACCGGCGGCCCCCATGCCACCGCCGAGAGGACTGATGACGGTCACGGTGTCACCCTTCTTCACGCCGAGATGCTCGGCCATATCTTTGCCGATCACGACCGGAAGAAGCGGCGTGCGCGCCTCTCCCTCTTCGGCAAGAAGGTCATCCTCGGCTCGAGTCGTGGGAAGATCAGGACAGCGCGTGAGATCGTCGAGACACTCGAGTCGCCCTCCGGGAAGCATCTGACGCGGTAGGTCGATCACGGTTCCTACCGTCGCCGTCTCGATGCCGTTGGCGATGGCACCGGTCACCTTACCATTCGCCGCGACCATCACCTCGTTGACGATAGAGGGCGTCACTCCGACGACCCCCTCGACCTGCGCGATGTCGCGCGCCATCTGAGGATACTCCTCGAAACGGCCGATCAGCTTATGGAAATGAAGGTGCGCCGTCGAGGAAAGGATGTTCTCCTTCATCTCCGAGAGGAAACCGTCCATGACCGAGAGGACCGATATGAGCGCCGCGACGCCGAGCATCATGCCGATGACCGAGATGACCGTGATGAGCGTGAGGGCACCGCTCCGCCGCGTATTTTTGAAATAACGAAGGCTCACGAAGGTCTCGAACCGCATGCCTCCCCCTACTCGTACCGCAGGCCTTCGGCGGGCCTGATGCGCGCCGCATAGCGACTCGGGTAAAGGGTCGCCCCGAAGGTAATGATGAGCGCCGCCGCCGCGACGAGAATGAACAAACCGCCCGACATCTCGACCGGCAAGGTGGTCATGTAGTAGACATCCTGCGCAAAGTTCAGTTCGATGCCATCAAGCCAGATACAGGCACCATACCCGAGCACCAATCCAAGAATGGTCCCGATAGTCCCGAGCACGAGGCCATCAAAGGCGAACAGCACCATAATGTCCCTATGCGAAGCGCCGAGCGCTTTGAGCATCGCGATCTCGCGCGTCTTGCCAAGAACGAGCATGAGAAGCGTCGCGACGATGTTGAACGAAGCGACGAGCACGACAAAGCCGAGGATAAGGAACATGACGATCTTTTCCATCTTGAGCGCGTTGAAGATGTTCTTGTTCATCTCCTTCCATGTCTTCACGGTAAAGCCGTTCCCCACCGCTTCGCGTACTCGCGCCGCCACGCGGTCGACATCATACATGTCCGTTATTTTCACGGCGATCGCGCTCACCTTATCGCCGAGCGACAGAAACGACTGCGCCTCGGGGAGCGGCAGGTAGAGCGACGCGAAGTCGTACTCGTACATGCCGGTGAAGAACACGCCCGCCACACGGAAGTTCTTCGAGAGCGGCAACGGACCGGTGGGCCCCATGCCTCCGCCGGTCGGGGTGATGATGGTCACCACATCGCCCGGCATGATGTGAAAATAGCGCGCCATCTCCTTCCCGATGACGACCGGCGGCAGGTCGCGCGGCCGCTCGACGAGCAGGTCTTCACGAAACGCGGCCCCGGGGTCGCGCAGTCGTCGTGAGAGCAGTTCGGGACAGTTCCCTATCGCGGCGAGGCACTTGATATCGCTCTTTTCGTGTGCCAACTGCTCCGGAAGGAGAAAGACATCGCCGACCGTCGCTGGGTCGACGCCGTTGGCGATGCCACCCAAGACATCCTCTCCTGCCGCCACGATTACCTCGCTCGTGACGAGAGGAGTCACGCCGGAGACACCGCTCACCGTACGCACCTTCTCGAGGAGCGCGCGCCATGCGGGAAACGCTTCGTCCGGCGTCGAAACGAGGATATGCGCCTTCGATCCGAGGATCGAACGCTTCATCTGATTCTGGAGACCGTCCATGACCGATTGGACCGTGACCAATGCCGCGACGCCGATGGCGATGCCAAGAACCGAGATGACCGTGATGAGCGAAAGGAACCGCGTTCGGCGCGTGCTCCAGAGGTACCGTAAACCGACGAAGAACTCGAACCGCATCACTGCTCCGGCCGTAGCAAGGGGAACAGGATGACATCGCGGATGGAGGGTGCGTCGGTGAGAAGCATGACGAGCCGATCTATACCGATCCCTTCTCCGCCTGCCGGCGGCATGCCGTACTCGAGCGCGCGGATGTAGTCGCTGTCCATATCCACCGCTTCGTCATTCCCCTTTCGCTTCTCTTCGACCTGCTTGGCGAATGCCTCATACTGCGCCTCGGGGTCATTCTGCTCAGAGAAGGCGTTCGCTATCTCGCGGCCCGCGATATAGAGCTCGAAGCGATCGACCCACGCTGGATCAGCATCGTTGCGGCGCGCGAGCGGTGAAAGTTCGGTCGGATAGCGTGTCACGAAGGTCGGTTGCCAGAGGTGCTCTTCGACCTTTTCCTCGAAGAGCGTCACGAGCAACTTATAGTAACTCATCGGTGCCACGAGGTCCTTGTCGAGACCGCCGCGAATCGCCGCCGCGAGCAGTCCTTCTCGCGTCTTCAGCTCGTCGGCGGAACAGACGCCGTATTCGAGGAGGCTCTCCTCTATCGTAAGGCGTTTCCATGGCGCAGCGAACTCTATCGTACGGTCTTGATACGCGACCTGCGTCGAGCCGGTCACCTCGCGTACGAGTGCCGCAAGCATCTCCTCGGTGAAGTCCATGAGCTCACGATAGGTGACATACGGCCAGTAGAACTCCATCATCGTGAACTCGGGATTGTGCTTTATCGAAATGCCTTCGTTACGGAAGTTGCGATTTATCTCGTAGACCTTTCCCATGCCCCCGACGAGAAGCCGCTTGAGATAACACTCAGGCGCGATACGGAGGTAGAGGTCCATGTCAAGCGCATTGTGGTGCGTGATGAACGGCCGGGCCGCCGCCCCGGAGACGAGCGGATGCATCATCGGCGTTTCGACCTCGAGGAATCCGGCACGGTTCATCCACTCGCGAATGAAGGCGATGATGCGAACGCGACGCCGAAAGGTCTCCTGCACCTCATCGTTCATGATGAGGTCGAGATAGCGCTGACGGTAGCGCAGTTCTTTGTCGGTGAGACCATGGAACTTCTCGGGGAGCGGACGCACATTCTTGGTAACGAGACGCATCTCGTGCGCAAGCACCGAGAGCTCACCGGTCTTGGTGACGAACGGTTCCCCAATGACGCCGACGATGTCGCCGACATCGATGAACTTCTTGAAAAAGTCGAAACGATCGCCGAGGTACTCCTTGCTGAAGACCGCCTGCAAGCGCCCCGTCTCGTCCTTGAAGTGACCGAAGGCGAGTTTCCCCATGACCCGGAGGCTCATGAGTCGCCCCGAAAGCGCATACCGCTGGGCCTTACCTGCTCGCTCCAGTTCCTCCCGCGCGAAAGAAGCGGCCGCAGTGCGAAACGCCGCGACCGAAGTGTCGGGTCGATAGGTATTGTCGTAGGGATTGATGCCGAGCGCACGGAGCGCCGTGACCTTTTCTTTTTTCTGGCGAATGATGTCGTTCTCGTCGAGAAGAGGCGAAGAACCGCTCCGGCTATCGTTCATCGGGACGCCCCCTTCTCCGGTGCGACAGTGTTCCGAGACGGCTGGTTGTTCACCGGTATGCGTATCCTGTTTGACGGGATCATCGGTTTCGGCTGTTGCTGAAGCGCCGGACTTCCAGCCGGTTTTTGTCCTTCGGCGGGTGTGTTAGCCGCAGTATCCTTCTGTGGTGCCGCGGGTTGCTGTTGCGGCGGCGGCACTTTTTCAGCCTTGAGTTGTTCGTTGAATGCGCGATTGAGCAATTCACGATTGATGGTAAGTTGCTGGGGGCTCAACTTGAACTTTCGCGGTCCCTTCACCTTCTTCTCGCCCTTCTCGCCGCAGGTCCCCTTCTCCACCTCTTCCTGAGAGCACTGGGGCCATGTCGAAAGTTCCTGCTCCTTTTTCTCGCGGGAACAGGTGCACGAGACCACGGCAAGCGAAAGGATAACGAACATACCTAAAACAATGAGATTTTTCATCACCGACTCCTCTTTCTCCGCAAGACGCGCAACTATAGTAGGGAGCACGCGGGGAGTCAATAATTTTCGCCCATGGAAGACATCAGGAATTAGGAGGACCCTAGACGTGCTTCTTGAGCAGGTCTTCCTTGAGCGTGCTTATCTTCTCGCCGTAGGTGTGGAGCGCAAGGTCGCACTGGCGGATGAGGTAGTCAATGCGAGCGTCACAATCGGTGCGGAAGAAGGTGAAGAGTTCCCGCTTCTCGGGATGTTTCTCGGCGACCGGCAGGTAGAGGTAGAAGCGATAGACGAGCGAGGCTATCTCGACGAGCCAGCCGGCGGTGTAGTCGAGGAAATCCTTGTTCTCGACCTTCTTGACCCGCTCGGTCACCTCGGCGAAGCGCTCGACATAGCGGAGGAGTTCCTTCTTCGCGTCGGCGAGGTCGCTTACCGGCAATTCCTTCGCCTTCTCGAGCCACCCGAAGAAGAGTCCCGAGGTGATGGAACCGATCGCGGCGACCACCTGCAGTTGCGTCGTCCCCTCGTAGATGTTGGTGATGCGGGCGTCGCGGTAGAGCCGCTGGACCGGGAAGTCCTTCATGTAGCCGGTGCCGCCGTGTATCTGTATCGCGTCGTAGGCGACTTTGTTGGCCATCTCGGTCGTGGTGAACTTCGAGAGCGGCGTGAGGAAGTCGGCAAGTTCTTTCGCCTTCTTGAGTTGAGCCTTGACCGGTTCGCCGCGGTGCTCCTTCCGCTCGTACATGTCCTGATAGTCCACCGCGAGACCGGTGTGGTAGAGCAGGAGCCGTGAGGTCTCTATCTCCGACTGCATCTTCTTCAGCATCTGGAAGACCGCCGGGAAATGGATGATCTTCTGGCCGAACTGCTCCCGCTCGTTGGCGTAGCGGAGCGCCTCTTCGTAGGCCGCCTGCGCGATGCCGAGCGCCTGCGCCGAAACGGCGAGCCGCGCCCCGTTCATGAGGCTCATGACATACTTGATGAGTCCAACCCTGCGCTGACCGACAAGCTCCGCCTTCGCCATGTTGAACTGGAGTTCGCAGGTCGGCGAGCCGTGGATGCCGAGTTTGTTCTCGATGCGCCGCACCACCATGTTGTTGTCACGGTAACGCTCGTAGAGGAACATCGAGAGGCCGCGTCCACCTTTCGTCCCCTCCTCCGAGCGGGCAAGGACGAGCGAAACATCGCCGCTACCGTTCGTGATGAACCGCTTGACGCCATCGAGGTACCACTGTCCATTTTTCTCTATCGCCTTGAGGGTGACCGCCTGCAGGTCGCTTCCCGCATCGGGCTCGGTGAGGGCCATCGAACCGGAGACCTCTCCGCGGCAGAATTTCGGCAAAACCCGTTCCTTCTGTTCCTCGTTGCCGAACTTGTAGAGCGTCACCGCGATGTCCTGCAGACCGAAGAGGTTCATGAGGCTCGCATCACCCTGCGAGACCATCTCGACGATGATGTTGTTTATCGTGACCGGCATGTTGAGGCCGCCGTACCGGCGCGGGAGGGTGCCCCCCATGTAACCGGCCTGCGCGAGCATCCTCATGTTCTCTTGCGTCTCGGGCGCCCATTCGACCACTCCGTCATGGAACGAGGCACCTTGTTCGTCGACCGCCTCGGCGCGCGGCCAGATGAAGTTCGCGCAGATGTCTCCCGCGTTACGAAGCACCATGTCGTACCACCGGAGCGCTTCCTCATAGCAGTGAAGCGCCATCGGACCTTCATCGCGATAATTGTTCTCGAGATCGGCCACTATCTCCGAAAGATCGAGTCGTTCGAGATAGAACTTGCGGTTCTCGGTATAAAAGTTCCCTTTGTTCGTGCTTGCTCCCGACATTAGCCTTCCTCCCTCAGGTATCTAATCATAAGCGGGATGACCTCTTTCAGATCGCCAACGAGCCCCATGTGGGCAATGCCGAAGATCGGCGCGTTGGGATCCTTGTTGATCGCGAGGATCTTCTTCGACTCCTCCATGCCGGCGCGATGCTGGATCGAGCCGCTGATGCCGCAAGCGATGTAGAGTTTCGGACGCACCACCGATCCGGTCTGTCCCACCTGCCGATCTTTCTCGACGAACCCGAAGTCGACCGCCGCACGGCTCGCGCCGACCTCGGCGTTCAAGGCTTCAGCAAGTTGGAAAATGAGTTTGAAGTTCTCCCGGCTCCCAACGCCGGCTCCGCCCGATACGATAATGTTCGCACGGCTGAAGTCGACCTTCGACTTCTTGGGGACGATGCTGAGAAACTCGTTGCGCAGCCATTCGTCACGAAAATCGGGACGAAACTCCTCGACCTTTACCGGATTGTTCGCTTTGTGCTCGGGAAGCGGCATGACCCCCTCACGCACCGTCGCCATCATCGGCCGGTGATCGGGAGTCACTATCGTCGCGAGGATGTTACCGCCGAAGGCAGGGCGGATCTGGTAGAGTATCTTCCCTTTGTCCTTGTAGTCGTCGATGACCAGCTGCGTACAGTCGGCGGTAAGACCGGTATGTATCTTCGAGGCGACGAGCGGCGCGATGTCGCGGCCGGTGTGAGTCGCTCCGAAGAGGACGATATCGGGTTTCTCGCGCTGGACGAACTGTACGATGACCTCTTTTATCGCTATCGAATGGAGATTCTTCAGATGCTCGTTGTGGTAGAACACGAGCCGGTTCATGCCGTACACGAAGAGATCCCCCGCATCCTCCGGCAGTCTGTCGCCGACATAGATACCGACCACCTCCCCCTTGAAGGGCGCCATGAGCGCCGCCGCTTTGCCGGTGAGTTCGAGCGTGACATTGCGAAGCCGTTCGGTGCCGGCGCGCTTTTCTACAAATACCGCTGTCTTCATGAGTTCACCTCAACATACTCTTTGAGAAGGTCGCGCACGAGCGTCTTGACCCCTTCGACATGGGCATCGTACATCTTGAGCGATCCGCCGCTGAAGGCGATGTCCTTTATCGCGTTCACCTTTGTCGGACTTCCCTTAAGACCGATGAACTCTTCTTTTACATCGAGAGAGGCGAAGTCAAGTACCGGTATCACCCAGCCGTTGCGTTCGTAGAGTTCCCGTTTCTCGGGCGGAACGTTCGTCGCGATGTCGGCCTTGAAGTAGCGAAGCATGTGACGCGCCGACGGATAACGGGGCGTGTTCGCCGTCGCCGTCACGGTGAGGAGCACCGGCAGAGGTGTCCGTATCACCTCGGTCTGGAATTCGCCATCCCGTTCGACGACGATAGAGTCCTCGCTCACCTCGTCGAGCGCAGTCACATAGGTTACCTGATTGAAACCAAGACGCTCGGCCACCTGCGGTCCCACCTGCGCCGTATCACCATCTATCGCCTGCCGTCCGGCCACGACCATTCTGACACCGCCAATCTTCCGGATCGCCGCGGCGAGAATATAACTGGTCGCCCAGGTGTCCGATCCAGCGAATTTCCTGTCGGTCACGAGATACCCTTCGTCTGCCCCTCGGTAGAGCGCCTCCTTCACTATTTCCGTCGCCTTGGGCGGCCCCATGGTGACGAGAACGACCTTCCACCCCAGCTTTTCCTTGATCTGGAGCGCCGTCTCGAGCGCATTGAGGTCCTCCGGATTGAAGATGGCGGGAAGCGCGGCCCGGTTCACCGTTCCGTCCTCCTTCATCGCCTTTCCACGGATGTTCGCCGTGTCGGGGACTTGCTTTGCTAACACAACGATTTTACTCATAATTCCTCCGATTCAGCCACAAAAAACTGACATTCAAGTCTAGTTCCTAACAGAATCGTCTGCCGATGTCAAAGATTTTTTCCGTTTTCTCCCAATTCTCGCTCGAGAAGCAGTCGAATGAAATCCTTTGATGGCTCATGAAGCGCTCTCTTGAGAAAAAACGAACGGATATCCTTCTTTTCCTCTTGCAACAACAGGATCTTTTCTTCGACCGTACCACGCGAAAAAAGTTTGGCCACCACTACTTCCCGCGTCTGCCCGATACGGTGCGCTCGGCTCCACGCCTGTTCCTCGGCGGCGGGGTTCCACCACGGGTCAACGAGAGCGACATGGTCGGCCCCCGTGAGGTTAAGCCCATAGCCTCCCACCTTGAGCGACAGAAGGAACACTTCACCCTCACCGCGGTTGAATCGTTCGACCGGGTCACGACGATCTTTCGTGTCGCCGTCCATATAAAAGAGGGTGAATCCCCGTTCCCGGAGCGCTCGCTCTATAAGGCGCAACATCGTGACGAACTGACTGAAGACAAGAGTTCGACCACCCGCTGAACGGATCTCTTCGAGGATCTCCAGAAGAAGTACCATCTTTCCCGACTCTTCCAGATCGCGCACCGTCGGTGAAACGAGCATCGGATGATTCGCGGCAAGGCGCAGTTTCGTGAGCAATGCGAGCGCATCCATTCGACTGACATCGCCACCCGCCTCGAGGAATTCGGCACGACCCCGGAGAAGATGGGAGAGATATATCTCCTTTTGTTTTGGGGTCATCTCCACTGGGTATTCCTTTACGATGACCGGCGGCAGTTCCGGCAACAGAGACTTCTTCTCGCGCCGCAAGATGAAAGGAGCGGTAAGCGCTGCCATCTTTTGGAAAAAGACACTGTCCCCCTCCCGTTCGGCGCGCAACACATCCTGCCGCCTCCCAAGGAGTCCCGGTAGCACCGTCTCGCAGATGCTCCAGAGGTCACCGAGATGATTTTCGATCGGCGTACCGGTAAGGGCAAAGCGGCAATCGGCCTTCACGGTGCGAAGTGCGCGCGTCCGCTTCGCCGCATCGTTCTTGATATGCTGTGCTTCATCCATAACAAGAACGCGGAACCGGCGCTCCTTCACCAGCGAAAGATCGTTGACGAGAAGACCGTACGAGGTGATGAGCAACCCCGAATGGGTCGTGCGCCACACCCGAGCACGGTCTGGCGGCTGCATGCCATCCATAATCACGCGGGGAAGATTGGGAAAGAACTTCCGAATCTCGTGCTCCCAACTCCACAGGAGCGTTTTAGGAGCAACGACGAGTGAGATGCCCGAAGAGGCATTGGCGACGATCGCCGCAAGCGCCTGAAGCGTCTTTCCCAATCCCATTTCGTCAGCGAGGATACCCCCTAGCCCGAGCCGCGCCAGAAACGAAAGCCACCTGACCCCCTCGTGCTGGTAGGGACGAAGAATCGCAAAAGAAGGATCGAGCGATATCTCGGGGAGTTTTCCTTCCGAACAGGCACTGACGATCTCTTCGTAAGAAATCTGTTGGGCCTTTGTCCCATCGCAGTACACCAGCTTCTTTCTTCCCGGTTGCCGAAGCACATGGGGCAGAAAACGGCTTTCCACCCGTTCGCCCGGAAGAACCGCCCCGTAGGCACACCGTTCCATGAGTCGTTTGAGAAATGGAATGCTGTTCTCAAGGATCACCGGACGCTCCGCCGCATCGAGCACCACCGGCGATTCAATGCCTCGTCTCAACTGCTCCATAGCGGAAACGAGCGCCGTAACGGGAAGCGGGACCACCGACTCTGGCAGGTGAAGCGAAAAAGAGAACCACCCCTCAGCAGGATGAAGCTCTATGGCGGCATCGGCGGCATCGGCAGCCCCTTCTTCGACCGAGAGACGACGCACTGACCGACGGCATTCCACCATCCCCGCCTCACGGAGCGGTGAGTCGTCACCCAGAAGGGCGCCAAGGCGCGAAAGCGATGCGGTCACATGTCCTTTCGCTATCTTGAAGCCTGCCGCACGAACCGTTTGTCTGATACGGCGTATCCAGTCGGGAGCGAGAACAAAAAGACGCTCTCCATCGGCATAGACCTGCTCTGCCTCCTCACGGTGCAAAAGAACCGTCACCCGCCGATCCCCCCGGACGATGAAGGTTTCGAGCACCACTTGTCCCTTCTCGACATCAAGTGAAAAGATAGCCGGAACGTCGGTAACCACATCATGTCGACCGTCAAGGTGACCGGTTATCCTGAACACCTCCTTTACTTGTTCCGAAAGGCGGCTCAGCGCCGAAAAGAACATCGCTTCGCTTCGGTAAGGAACTGAGAACGAAAGAAGACGACTGAGGAACGACGATTCGTTGGGACCTAAAAGGAGTGCCGTCGCCTGTTCGCGGTCGAAGAGAAGAGCGCTTTCCGCATCGAAAAAGATGCTATCGGGCAACGAGAAACGAAGAGATTTCCCTTCACGCCGGTAGCGCACCTCCACCGGCAGATCGCCACGGCGAACCCCAGTTCCATCGAAACTAAAGCACTGAGGGACGACACCGAGGAACATGAGCCGTTCCGTATGGTTGAGCAGAGAAAAAAAACGACCGACGGGAGACCGCTCACTGCGGTCATTCTCGACAAATTCGAGGGAACCATCACGATTAATTTTGACAGGGATGCGAGAATCCCCCCGATGGGGATTCCACTGTTGCGCAAGGTCGGCCAGTTGAGCAACCGGCGGCGACTCGGTGATGACCAGTTCATTGTACCGGAGCGCCACCGCAACAATGTCGGGACAGAGCGTCTTTTTCTTTCCATGAAGCGAACATTCTGCGCGGAGAAGTTCGCCCTCTCGTGAAACGGTAAGCAAAACTTCTCGCTGCTCCGCAAGATCGACCACTCCCCGAACAATGGCCGACCCTTTCTGCTGGGTTACGGACAACACCAGTGGTCGCCGCAAACGAAGGTAAAGAGCATTGCCGTCGAGAAAATGGGGAGAAGAAACTATCTCCGCGATACGGAGCGGAACGCTCATATGATCAGAGATCCGAAACCTCGTAGCCGACGGGGACAGTATAGGTGAAGATCCCGGTCTCTACTTTTGGATCGTACTGTACCGCGGTGAAGAAGTACTGGTTGATATGACCGATCTCGTCAACTACCGCCACCGACACGACATCCTTCCCCTTCATGACGAGAAAGAGATACCGAAGCCGCGGTATCTTCGAGAGCGGTGTGAGTTTGAATATGTCGCACCCCTCAGCGACCTCGATACCCGCCTTCCGGGAAAGCGCGACATCGGCCTTCTTCACTGCGAAGCGTTTCTTTATCTCGGCAACTCCTTTGAGGAAAACGAGGTAGTCACTCGCCTCGCTTTGCCCTTTCTTTCGCGATACGGTTTTCTTGTCGTGATCTATAATGGCGACCCCATCGGTGTTCACGAAGATCTGTTTGACCGACTTACCTCCCTGCCGATAATCGAAGCGCATGAAGGATGGCGCCTTATACTGGATGATACCAATCTCCGGATCGAGCTTCTTCTTGGTAAGCGTATTGAAGAAGACCTGCTTGAATTCTGCCTTGAAACTCTTGAGCGATTCATAATTGAGCAGGAGCTCACCGTCACTGGCACCCACGGTGCACGCAAAGAAAAACAAACAGAAAAAGATAAGGGGACGCATACGCATCATTCATTCTCCTCAGTGGTAAGTGGTCACCGTTTCTTCGAACACCGGCGAATACTCATAGATCGACCGCCGAAGCGGCGCAACCAAGAGGACATGACCGTTCGGCGTCGGTTCCATTTGCGTGATGATATCGGCGGTCACCGGCGCAAAGAACGAAAGCGATGGTGCGACGGTGAACGCGAAGGAAAGACCGCGCGAGGTCACCACATCATCGGTACGCCGCCGTATGACGAGTTCCACATAGCGATCACGATAGGAAACCTGCCGCACCGTAATGGGCCCCTCGTATGCCGGCAGTTCAGCGGCGATATCTTCCCTTACGAGATCCACAGGGCCGATGATTCGTACGAGATAGCCACCTTTCGGGTAAATGCCATACGACATGCCGCCCTCATAACAGGAAGCGATCTCATCACCCCACATGCCTGCGTCGACTCGGAGTGTATGAGCATCCACGACCGCCCGCACCTCGAGAGACACCGTCTTTCCGGCGGGCAAGAGGCACTGGTCACCAGACGGCGGCTCGGTAAGAAGCACCGCATACCGGGAAGGCTCCGCGGTAATGATGCGATCAAACGAGGCGAAACGGTCAACAAAGAGGCTGTCGGAGGAACGCCACTCGCCGGCATCCCCGAGCGACGAAGAAAACAGCGCCTCGTAGATGAATTCGTAGGAAAGCGACACGGCAAGACCACGGATCGCTTTTACGAAAGTGACGCGCGGACGGTTCGCTTCGGTGGTTTCTCCCTCCTCCGGTATGGTCACGCCGGCATCTTTGAGAATCGGAAGTGTGCTTTCCTCCTCGCCGACCGGCGCATACATCCACCCGCCACTTACAAGGTCATACGCGAGCGCGCGTCCGACATCGAAGGAGAGCCACACCGCTGCGGCTTCCTGCGCATCGAGCGCATCGGCATCGATGTCGGCATCCGGCGCTTCGGCAGCAAGAGTTATCGCAGCAACCGATGTTTCTTCGTCTGAAGAAGGTTCCTGTTCGCTGTCATTGTCAGAGGTCTCCTCTTCTACGACAAAGGTATCTTCGTCTGACGATTCGACATAGATGAGTGCATAAGAGGCCGCATCCTCTGAACTCATACTCTTATACGCACGGCTCGCGATATAGGAAACCGCCGTGGCTGTAGAAAGATGTCCTTCGAAGGGAAAGGGGATAGTTGCGATCGCTTCCCCTTTGACCGCATTGAACACAACAGCCGTTTCTTCGTTCCACACGAGGAACCGCTCTTCCCCGACTGAAGCAACACCGGAAACGGGAAAGAGAGCAGCCACCTCGTCAGGAATTGCATCCGTCATAAAAGAAAGACTCGGCACGGTACCACTACGGTCAACCGTCACCACATACACGGCCCCGTCATCGGACGATCGGGCGACACAATGTTCACCATCGCAGGCAATTTTGTCATAACGCTTCTCGAGGGTCAGCGGAATCGCTTCTCCTGTCACCGACACGAGGAATGCCTGCTCTGCCACGAAGTCGCTCCCCATCACCACGAAGAACTCCTCGATGCGATTTACCGTCCGCACCACGAGAGCGAGCGGGACAGAAACATCATCGCCAAGACGATCGAAAGAAGTATCGAGATGCACGAGAGCGAGTCGTCGCTCGTCAGGGACCGCTGCGGCAACGACGATCCCTCCCTCGGTCACCATGATATCAAACGCTCCGATGAGCGACCCGATGAGGATCCCCTTCCCCATTCCCTTGGTCCCGTCACTGAAATCCTCGTCGACCGTCCCAGTACAGCCGTCAAGGAGTTTCAACTTACCACCGTAAGGGGTGTTATCGGCGACAAGGGCCGCATAGCCAACCGATCCATCCTGACAGGTGATAACACCGGGAACGACACGCAGGTCGCCGGGGAGGTCAAGATACTGCTTCGTCGCCGAAGAAGAACAGGCAAAAAAAAGAAAAGGAAGTATCAGAAAAAGAGCATGCCTCATGGGATCTCCTGCACCGTGCTCAAGAAGGTGTCACTCGTGCAATCGCCATCGAGCACCATGATGCGATTCTCCGCAAAGCACCCGACGAAAAGACGCCGCTTCCCGTCGAACGGTGCGGCATAGAGCTGGTAAGGGGTGCACCCATCCAATTCGGTGCTCGCCACCGGCATCCCGTCCGTTCCTTCGAGCGAGAAGATCGCCCCTTCGTCAGGCGCCGCGACGAAAAGTATCTCTCCGCCATTGCCACAGGGCACGACCGCCGCCTCGGCGAGATCGCCATCGAGGGGAGTCGCCCAGAGGAGTTCCCCGTGCACCCCGCCTGACGATTCTACGAGCGCGATCTTCATGACCACCGGATATTCGTTTCCCGCGCTATCGCTGTTCCGCGTAGAAAGATAGTAGCGCGAGGCCGATCCGGAAGGAACGATGTCTCTCATTCCGTCCCCTGCGTTGAGCACCGGGACCGCAAGGGTATCGACAAAGGCCGCGACCGACCCGGGCTCGTCGGCAGTGATCCGAAAGAGGCCAAGGTGATCTTGGTATTCGTGCGTCGAAAGAAAAACCTCATGAGCGGCATCGAACACGAGCGCGGTGACCGCGTTGTCGACCTCGAAAGTGCCGGCAGGCATAAGATCACGATCTCCCTGCTGAAAGACATCGACCTCGCCGTTTCGCAAATGGGTGACAAACAGAAGGCTTCCGTCACCGTTGAGCGCCATGGCGTAGGGCTCCCTGTGTACCCCATAGGAAACCGCGTCGAGACTCTGCGAAAGCCCATAACTGAGCGACGGATATCCCTTGGCGCTCCGGTTGAGTGTAAGCGCATGCAGCCGTCCCCATTCCCGCGTCGTCACATACGCATAGCGTTCGTCAGGAGAAAGGAGCATCTGGCCGCCGATAGAGTCGACGAGGAGCGACGAGACCACTTTCTTCTCAGCAAGATCGTATACCGATATGCGGCCGAAATCGTAGCGACGATCGAAGTTGCTCGAAAGGATCAGCAAATAACCTCCGTCAGCGGTAAGCACCATGTCGGTCACCGAGAATATCGCCGATTCAGGCGGCGTTTCGAGATCTATCTTTTCAGCACAAGAAAACAGAACGCCCATGCCGAAGAAGAACAAGAACAGGCTGGTTTTGTTCATTTTTTCTTTTCTCCACCGGGGTTCGGCGACTTAGGGCCTTTCTGTTCCTGAGAAGAAGGCGGTCTCTTTTCGGGGGACGACGGAAGAGCGGGCCTTACTCCGAGCATCTTCTCGAGATCCGAGCGTTGTTTGGGATACTCGCTCTGAGGGAATATCGTCCGCATCCCCTCGACCACCTTTTTAGCATGCTCCTTTTTACCGAGGTGAATGAGCGCCCACACTATCTTTATGTAACTGGCCTCGTGTTTTGGGCACCCCTTGTCCTTGAACTCGGCATCTATGCGCCGATACTGATCGATAGCGCTGGTCCATGCCTTCTCGGCGAAATAGGTCTCTCCCGTGAAATAGACGACTTCGCACTCATGCTTTCCAGGAAAAATACTCTGGTATTGCATCCATCCCTCACGCACCTGCGGCGCGATAGCGGCATCGGTGCTCATCTTGGCAAGTTCGCTAAAGGCTTTCTCGGGGTCATTCGGCAGGCGAACGCGTCCCGCCTTGTCTATCGTCACATGCTCGACCGGGCGCAATTCCTCCAGTTCTGTTTTGAGTGTCGCGACTTCCTGAGCAAGTGTGGCAAGTTGCGTTTCTACACGCTGTATCGCGGGTGTTATTCCCGCGGCCGTTTTACTGGCACCGATATCGAGCGTATCGAGGCGTCGAGACATCTCGCGGATCGTGGTTCGCAACTCGTCAAGCGTCTGGAAGGAAAGATTGACGCGGTTTTCCTGCGCCGTCCTTTCGACCGCGATCGCCTTCTCTACGGCAGAGAGTCGTTCGTTCATCTTTGCCAGTTCGGCACGCAGCGATTCCTCCAGCACCTTCCGTTTAGCCGCCGATTCCGCGACGCACTGTGCCTTCGCCACCTCGACATCCTTCTTGAGAGCGATACAACCAGTCACAACGAACATAACGAGTCCGAGAAGGAAGAAGCGTGCAACAGGCATGACGGTCTCGAACACCTGAAAGTTCACCCTACTCCTCATCGAGGAGAAGGAACTTCGCTTTGATATAGTATTCGTCAGATGACGGAAGATTCGCGGTTATCTTACGCAGGATCTCCTTGGCCCGTTCAGGATCGTCGGTGATGAGCTGACTCGCCTCGGCGAACATCGCCGCCACGGTTTTCTGGAGCTCGGCGAATCCTGCCTTGACATCCATACTGTCCTTGTTGAAGTAAGCCGCCTTATAGAGCAGTTTTCGCGCCTCCTTGAAATCGCCGTCCTTCGCCTTGGCAAGCGCCCGTTTTACATAAACAGTGATGCGGAGATTATTAATCTCTTTCGTGACACCGGTCGCCTCAACATCACGGCTCCGTTCGATATCGTATTCCTTTTTGGCAGTTACAGCGCTTTTCTCTATCATCTTTTTTGCCGTGGCATCAAGACGGGCCAAAAAGTCGCGCTCTATCTGCGTCTTCCGCTTGGTGTACTCCTTCTTCGCTGCGGCCTCTTTCGACCCAGCCTTCGAAAGTTCCATCTCGAACGCCGCCTGCCGCTGTTTGGCCGCCTTGCCCCACTGGTCACGCTTCTCGATAATGTCCTTCTCGAGTTTCTCGATGGTCGCCTTGAGACGCGCCTGTTCAGCATCGCGCTCTTTGACGAGGTTCTTCATCTGATTCTCGAGGTCTTTTATCT
>CAYQBN010000010.1:36615-40105 GCA_964415795.1 uncultured Spirochaetales bacterium
TATAGAGGCCTTCGTATTTCGCGTAGAGTGCCTGCCTTTCCTTTTCCTGCTGGATCTCCATCTGCTGGGCCTTCTTGACCGCATCCTCTTCCAGTTTCTGCATCTTCTTATCGGCCTCGAGACGAATCTGGTCGAGCTTTTTGGCGAGATTCTCGCGCAACTTCTCGGCCTGCTTCGCCGAGTCACTCATCTGTTTCTCGAGCGCGGCGAGCTGTTTCTTCTTCTTGTCGAGCTCCTGTTCAAACGCAGCACGACGCTTCTTGGCTTCGGTAGCCCAATCCTCTTCGCGTTTTTTCTGGCGGCCTTCGATCTCTTTGATCTTTTTCGCTCGTTCCGCCTCTATCGTTTTCTGCATCGAATCGAATTTCTTCTGAAAATCCTTCCGCTCCTTCGTGATCGCCGCCAGTTGCTTCTCGATGTTCTTCTTCTCTCCCTCCTTTTGCGTCTTGAAGGCATTGGTCTCACCATCGATCTTCTTCTTCGTCTCTTGGAATGACTTTTCGAGGTCTTTTAGAAGACCAGCGATCTCTTTTTCGACCGGATCGCTCTTGCTCTTGATGAACGATTCTCTGCTTTTTTCAAACGACTGAAGGGCCTTGTTCGCCGAAGCCAGTTTCTTCTGGAGGTCCTTGTACTCGTTTTTCTTCTCGTAATTGTTGTATTTTTCCTCGAACTTGCGCATTTCGGCCTCGACCGTCTCCACATCCTTCTGAAGCCGCTGCGCCTGCTTTTCGAACTCTTTGTCAGCTTCCTCCTCTGCCTTGCGCCGCTTTTCGTCGGCCTCCTTATCTATCTTTTCGCGTTCCTTATCGGCTTTCTCCTGAATTTTGGAAAGCCGTTTTTCCTGCTTCTCGAGGAACTGATCTATCTCTTGTTGCACCTTTTCGAGAGCCTTGGAAAGTTCTTCTTCTTTCTTGTCGAAGGAGGAACCTTGCGCATTGAGGTCCTCGAGTTTTTTCTGGGCCTCTTTCTCGACCGCTTCGATGTCCTTGCGGTCCTGCGCCTCGTCCTTGCCGATGTTCTTGTCCCGCTCCGCCTGCAATTTGCTCTCGTTCTTGTCGAATTTCTCGATGTCCTTCTCTATCTCCTTGTTGAGCGCCTCTATCTGTTTCTCCACTTCTTTCGCTTTGGTATCGAGATCGGCGAGCTGTTTTTCGGTCTCCTTTTCAAGCCGCTTCGATTCTTCTTCCAACTGCTTCGCCGCCGCTTTCTTGTCTCGATCGATCTGTTTCGTAAGATCCTTGTACTTTTTCTCGAGCGCTTTCATATCCTGCTCGATGGCGTCGCGATACACCTCTTCATAGCCTTTGTCGTTGGCGTATTCCTCTCCTTTTTTCGCTATTTGTTTGTCGAGTTGCTGTATCTTCTTTTCGTATTTGGCATCGAGGCCGCCCTCAAGGTCCTTGCGCGCCGCGTCAATATCGGCAGCGTTCTTTTCCTCATATTCTTTTTCCTTACGCCGAAATTCCTTTTCATCCGCCTCGAACTTACGGGTGATGGTATCCTTCAGTTTTGCAAGCTCCCCGAGCTCATCCTCCAATTTTCGCAATTGATCCTCACGCCATTTTTTGTGATCGGCTATTTCGCCCTTGAATTCGCGGAATAGTTTCTTAAAGCCGGAAGCGTCATCTTCTCCCTCGCGGAACTTCCAGCGTTCGTTGCTCTCCTTCGTATAGACGATCGCCTTGTAGCCGGCCGCCCGGATTTTGTCATCCTGTTCGGCAGCACGATCGAGGTTATCGAGCGCCGCGGCCCAGTCTTCCGCCTGCACCGCCTCGCGCGCCTTGGCGAGCAGCTTCTTCACCTCATTCGCCGCGTCTACAAGTTCCGTCTCGTCGGCCTGTCTGAAGCCCTCGGCCGCCTTGGCAAGATCACCCCCTTGATACGCCTTGAATGCGCCGCGCATGACCTCTTTCTTTTCGCTCGTAGAGAGTTTCTTAACCGGTTCGGCGGGCTTCTGAGAAGTCTCTTCGGCAGAAAACTCGTCTCCGGCCCCTTCGTTCGACGCCCCATCATCCCCTATCTTTGCCACAAGTTTATTAACAGTACCAAGAACGCGCCCTGCGATGTCCTCGGGATCGGAGTCCTCCTCGACATCAACCGTCCCCTCAGCAACTTTGCGCCCCTTTTTATTGAAAATGGTTACTTCGACCTTATTCTTCGTGTAGGAAAGGAGAACCGCCAGATCAAAATCTGTCTGGTCTTTTGCTGCTCTCTCAATGCAGGTAATCTTGCCAGCGCATTTCTTAACTGCCTTTGCAATCTCAGAGGAGGCGTCTTCCATGCCAAGCGCGTCGGCGTTCCTGACTTTGCTATAGAGCGTCTTCAGGTTCTCGTCCAAGCCCGCCGCAAACTCCTTGTCTTTGTCTTTCGGCCATGCGGTGGGAAAAAAGAGGATCGACTTAGCCGCGAGCGGCATCGCAAAAGTAACTACACAAGCCACGAGAACGATGTGAAGCACCTGTTTCAAGGCAGCCCCCTTTTCAACAACCATAAGCCCTTAGTGGCCTTTACCATATACAGAGGGAGCAAATATGTCAAAAAAATACCGGCTAAGCGATACCCGCCATGATGGCAATTAGGCCCACGAGCACATGAGAAAGAATGATGCCCCAGAGGTTGCGGAAAAAAAGATATATCGTCCCCCAGCAAAGGCCCATGAGAAATGTAAGCGGGACCATGAACGGCTTTGTGAAAAAAACATGAAGAGAGGCATAGAGAAACGCCGAAACGACTACCAACACCACGCCATTCCGTACACCCCCCCGTTCCAAGATCGAAAAAATGAGCCCTCGATAAAGAAACTCCTGTGCGGGGCAGGAAAGAAAGACATAGAACAGAGGGAACCACAGGCTTCGCGGGAAGTGCGGATGGGTAAGAAGACGAGGAGCGGCAAGCCACACGATACCCCCGATCACCACCACGGTAACAAGCGCGTTGACGAGGAGCGAACAACCAAGCAATCGTCGCGTGAACCCCATCTCAAGAAACGAGAGGCCACTCCACCGCCCATACGCCGCTGAGACGATCGCCCAGAAGACGAAAAATGCCATAAAGGCACGGAAGTAAAAGAAAAAAACATCTCCCCACACTATCTTGATCACTGCCACCGGCAACAGATAAATGAGGATAAGTTCAAGGGCTAAACGACGAAGCGATGAGGACGCTGGAGAAAAAGAGGTGGCATTCATGATTTCATATTATCGGTCTTTTTTTCTATTGCAACTTTGGGCGCTTCAGAGTAATCTTCGTCTCTATGAGGAAGCGGCATAATCTAGTCTAAGGGAGAGACCCATGTTGCGCCTATACGCGATCGTTATCGTGATCCTCATTGGATCTTGCGGAAACTCAGTGCGTCCTACAGGCAAAGACGCCGATGTCGGTTCAAATGATGAACATGCTACAGCTGACGAAATCGTAACCGACGAAGCAACGACCGACGAAGCAACGACCGACGAAGCAACGACCGACGAAGCAACGACCGACGAAG
>CAYQBN010000010.1:40205-46576 GCA_964415795.1 uncultured Spirochaetales bacterium
CCGATCACGACGGATTTCTTTCAGACAACGACCTCTTCCCTGAGGATACAACACCGCCGCTTATTCTCTCAACCGTTCCGGGACAAAACGAAACCGGCGTTTCTGTCGATATTGTCATCGAGATCGTCTTTTCTGAACCACTGGACACCGAGAGTCTCGCGGGATCGTTCGTTTTACGAAGCGGCGAGAGCGAAATGGCACTCTCGATCGACTGGATCTCCGAAGAAAACACCGCCCTGCTGACGCCGCACGATCCGTTGACCTCGGGTGCCTCCTACACCCTGAGGGTGCTCACCACCGTGAGTGATCTCGCCGGAAACCACTTGGCCGAAGAATACCTTCTTGGATTTACCGTGTCTCTCTGCGGCAATGGCGTGGTCGAGGCCTATGAAGAATGCGACCTTGGAGCATTCAACGATATCTGTTCGACATGCACCGAGACCTGCCTTGTCAAACCAGAGAACTATTGTGGCGACGGTATACTGTGCACCCCCGAGCAATGCGAAATCGGCCAGGAACTCGCCTGCGCTCTTGTGCTCGGTATTCCCGACGCGCTAGGGACCGCCCCTTGCGCCGACGACTGCAGCGGCTACCGAACCGACGGCAACTGTACGCGCACGCACCTCTGTCCCCCTAAACCGGAAGGAACACTCTGGAACAGCGTCTCCGATTATCTCCAAACATGGAACGGCACCACATGGGTCCCCGCCACCGATACGACGACCGATTACGATCCCGAGTCCAGCACGACCTCTTGCCGCTTTACCTGTCCCGAAGGAGAAGTCTGGAGCGGCGTTACCTGCGTCACCCAACCGGTCGGTTGCGGAAACGGCACCCTCGACGCTGGAGAGCAATGCGACGACGCCAATACGAACAACGCCGACAGTTGCAAGAACGACTGCACCCTCAACATCTGTGGCGACGGAGTAACCGGCGGCCCCGTTCCCGCGCTTCTCTATGACTTCGAAAGCGGCACGATACCCTCTGACGCCGTCAATGGAAATCCCGGATGGGAAATAACCACCGTCCAGAAGCATGCCGGCGCCTATTCGATCCGATCGAGCGCCATAGGCAACAACGCGAATGCCACCATCACCTTCACGGGTCTCAGTGACGGCAACATCTGTTACTGGCGCACAGGCTCATCGGAAACGGGATACGATTTCCTCACCGTCGCGATAGACGGCGTACAGAAGGAGTCTCTGAGCGGCCTGCAACAGACATGGACGCAAATGTGTTGGAGCGTCACGCCGGGAACGCACACGATCCGTTTCCGCTACACCAAGGACGAGTATGTGGCAGAGAACTGGGATCGCTGGTACATAGACGATCTGCGTTTTTCGGCGGGGATCGCCGAAGAATGCGACGACGGGAACGCGATCGATACCGACGCCTGTAAGAACGACTGCACGAACAATGTCTGCGGCGACGGAGTGGTGCTTGCCGGCATAGAGACCTGCGACACCATCGCCACCGCTTGTTCGACGCTGCTGGGAGATCCTCAAGCGACCGGCACCGCTCCCTGCAACACCGACTGTACCGGCTACGAACCGGTCGGGAATTGCACCAAGACCTATACCTGCCCGGCAAAACCGGCGACTGGAACCGTCTGGAACACCGTGTCTAGTTACCCACAGACATGGGACGGCTCCGGATGGACGCCTGCGGCCGACCTAGTCACCGAATACGATCCTACCGCGAGCACGACCGAATGCCGGTTCACCTGCGCCTTCAACTACGAATGGGACGGCAGCTCCTGCGTGACGGACGATTTCCTCGCCGAGACCATCGCGCAGATCAGCAAACAAAGCATGAGTGACACCGTCTACTACCTCGCTTCCGCGACCTGCAACGGCCGCAATAACAACACCACCGGCAGTACCAACGCCCGAACGCACATAATAGACCGGATGACCGCGATAGGGCTCAACGCCGGTGGAGCGAACGGTTCGTGGGTCCAGAGTTTCAGCAATTATTACTGCAATTACAATTGGGTCACGGGAAACAATGTCATCGGGTTCCTCGAAGGCAGTCATTCCACCTACAAGAACGAGTATCTCGTCATCGGTGCCCACTACGACCATCTCGGGACAACGGGAAGCACCTATTATCCCGGCGCCGACGACAACGCCTCTGGCGTCGCGATGATGCTCGAGATAGCAGCGGCTCTCAAACGGATACAGGCGCACCTCGCCCGTTCGGTCGTCTTCATCGCCTTCGATGCAGAAGAAGATGGCCTCTGCGGGTCGAAGTACTACACTGCGAACCCTCGTTACCCGTTGAATCAGACTGTCTATATGCTCAATCTCGACATGGTCGGCTACCTGCGCAACAATGCGATCGAACTTACCGATTCGTACGGCTCGACATGGGCCGACACGACGCTTTCTACGCTGGCCGACAAATATGGTCTCGGCGAAACTTTCGAATCATGTGGCTACGATTGTTCAGACCATGCCCCCTTCAGCGACAAAAACATTCCCGATGTCATGGTTACGACAGGCCTTGAGGATGTCTATCATCAGACGACCGATACCGCCGACCTCATCAATTACGACGGCATGGTAACGGTAGCATCTTACCTCACCGAGTTTTCGTACGAGGTCACCGTGCATCTTGACCCATTCTTCGTGCCGCTCTTCCCGCCGATCGAGACGCCGCTTTTCCCAACGGTGCGCGAGTTCCGCGACCACGGTGTCCTACCGCCCAATACGCCGCGTGACTAAGGCTTCAGTGAACAGGAGGCTCTCGTGATACGCTTTTTCCTGCCCTTTCTCGGGGTTATTCTCTTGTCTTCCTGCAACGGCGGCAAGAGCACGCTGCATGACGGCGACACGCTCGATCTGCCTGATGACATGATCGTCATCAACGATGAGCAAGATGGCGAAACGAAAGACACGGCAGAAATGGACGAAAACGACAGAGATGAGCCAAGCGATGAGCTCTCCGACGGGGACGAACTGCTCCCCAACTTTTCCGATGAGATCATCGCCTCGGACGATCTCCAGAACGATCCAGATGTCCCTCTCTCCGACGAAGACCCGATCGTAGACACATCCTCGATCACTTGGAACGGCATCACTGCGTGGGTAACCGTTACCGGAGATACCTACCGCACCTACGAACTCTCAACTGACAACATCCTCCGCGACAACTATCCGCCCGATAAAAAGGTGACCATCATCGAAGAACCGGGACAGCTGCGTCTGCGGAGCGGCCACCTCGTGTTCGACGCCCTCTTCGCGTTGGCCCTGCAAGAGGTTCGGCAGAACAGCGTGAGTACAATAAGCGATGCCTCGTTCAACGGCGGTCAACCGATCCCGTGCGAATGCCTCATCACCGGCGAGAAGTGGCCGTATGTCTGGACCCGTGACACCGCCTACGCCGCTTATCTCGGCCTTGCCCTCGTCGATCCGTTACGGACAATGAATTCGTTGAGATTCAAACTGTCGGACAGGAAAGGCACTCTCGGCGGCGGGGGAACGCAGATCGTGCAGGATACCGGGAGCGGCGGATCGTGGCCCATCTCGACCGACCGCGTCGTCTGGGCGCTCGGGGCCTATGAAACGCTCAAATATCTTGGCGACACCGACCGCACCGCTTTTCTTACCGATGCCTATGACGCGCTCAAAAACACCATCGAGGCCGATCGGCTGGTCGCCTACGATCCGCGCGACGGCCTCTACCGCGGCGAGACCTCGTTCCTTGATTGGCGTGAGCAAAGTTACCCCTCATGGACAAAGAACGATACGGTCCATATCGGCATGTCAAAAACGCTCTCGACCAACCTGCTTCACCATCAGGCGCTCGCCATAGCAGCCACGCTCGCATCATTCGAGGGAGACACCGTAGGAGAAGCAAGATACGCCGGGTGGCGCGACAATCTGGCAGAAGCCATTATCGCCGCGTTCCTGCCGACCAATGGCACCGATCCCATGAGCGCCATGAAACTGACCGAACTCAACGACGCCGCAATCCCCCGTCACGATCTGCTCGGTATTGCGCTCCTCGGGCAGGGACCTGCCGCAGTTTTCGGGGATGACATCATTCTGCAGCAGGTCTCCCAGTGGCCCCACACGATCGCCGGAGCGCCGGTCATCTGGCCAGAGCAGCCATGGACACCGATTTACCACAATCGCGCGATATGGCCGTTCGTAAGTGCCCTCTTTCTTGACACAGGAAAACAATGCGGCGTCGCCGACGTGGTGTGGCGCAACATGCTTACGCTCATATACGGGGCGGCGTTCAATCTCTCGAACATGGAGAACTTTGAATTCACGACGCTCGCCAATTACTTTGCCGACGGTGATTACTCGGGGCCGGTGGTCAACTCGCGACGCCAGCTGTGGTCGATTGCAGGGTATCTTTCAATGGTGGTGCGCACCTTGTTCGGGTTCGAAGCGACATTCGACGGTATCAGGCTCTCACCGTTCCTTCCCCGATCAGCCCGCAACGAGTTTTTCGTAAATGGTGACCGGATGACGCTCCACGACATCCCCTACCGGGGGAAAAAGATAACCGTCGAACTCACATTGCCACCGGTCGGCAACGCGAACGACGGCTACTACACTGCAGAAACGGTTCTTCTCAACGGTGTCGCGACCGATTTCGACATCACCGACACCGAACTCGAGGAAGATAACTTCATCGAACTGACGCTCGATGACCATCACGAGAGCACCGCAGGCGCCACGGTGCTTTCCGACACCCAGCCACGCACCCTTTTTGCGCCGAAAGAGCCGCTCATAACGGGCATCTCTTCGATAGGCGGACATATCACGCTGACCCTGTCACGGAATGGCGAGCCTGACACCGACACCGCTTTCACGATCTACCGCAACGGAGAGATCGTCGCTGAGAATGTGACCTCTCTTTCTTGGACAGACGCTGACACCATCTGTCTCACGACACTGACCTGTTGTTACGGCGTTTCCCAACGATATCTTCCTGCAGGACACGATTCGTTCCCCTCGAACCCTCAATGCTATTGGGGAGAATCGATCGAACGGATCACCATTTTGGGACCGAATGCGTTCACCGAAGCAGCACAGGCGGTCTTCGAGCATGGCAAACTCCACTTTCGGGACTGGGGCCGTCCTGACGAGACATTGACAATCCCATCCTTTTCGCCTCCGGCGACTGGTGACTATTTCCTTCAAATCGAATACGGCAACGGTCGTCCGATAGACACCGGCATCACCGCCTGCCAAAAGTTCATAGATGTCTATGAGAATGGCACCGACACGCTCGTCGCGAGCGGCCCGGTCGCAATGCCACACCTTGGCGCGAACGATTGGGAGCGGTGGGGAAATTCATCGTTCCTACCCGTCCGTATCGAGATCGGGAAAACCTATCGCTTTGTGATACGCGACGGCATGAACATGTCATACTTCGCCCACTTCGAATCTTATGGCGGCGCCGGCGGCGGCGTGGAGGGACTCAACCGCGTAAACATTTCGGCATTGAAAGTGCTCCAAATGAGAATCGAGTAGTCCCTTCCCGTTTTGTTGCTTTCCTGATGTACACGGTATAATAACGCGACCATTCACGGAGGAGCACCATGGTTCGGAACCTTATTCTTAAAATGGTCTCGAAAGGGGTCATCTCTTCCGACAATGCTAACCGTCTCGTCAACATGAAACAGGACATAGACCCGATATGGAAAGGCCTCATCCGTGGCTACATAGACGAAAAAAAACTCGCCCGTTTCTTCGAAGAAGAAGGATATCCGGTCATCTACGACGAAGGGACCGTTCCGTTCCAGCGCGACGATATCTTCAAGTTCTTCACCCCCGACATCATTGCCCGTTATCTCGTGTTCCCTCTTTCTTACAAAAAGGAGAACCGCGACATCATCCTCGGTTTTCTCAACGCCGCCCATCTTGATACGGTGCGCGCCATGATCCAGCATATCTTCCCCGACTTCACGACCACCTACTTTCATGTCCCCCTTTCGCTGTTCCGCCGCATGGTGTACAAGAATTTTCTCTTCGATATGAGCAAATATGCCTCGATGAAGGCGAGCATCGCGGCGGCGGGGCGCCCAACCATCGAGATCGCTCCGGGAGCCGCCGACCCTCTCCAACAGTTCCTTTCAATGGCCGAGCGGGTCATTCGTTTCTCGATAGAGAACGGATCGGTGGTGTTCCGTGACGAAGCGATCGTCAACCGTTTTCCCCTCACCTCGCTCCCGACGATCCGCGAAGGTCTGCAGAAACGATACCTCGAACTCTCCGCCGACAAGGCAGTTAAGGTTCTTTCTCCCACTGAGAAAATTCTTCTTTTTACCAATATGGGAATCAAACGAGATGATCGGATTGTTATCGTAACACGGGAAAGCGACCCCTACTTTTTCATCCTCATTAACCCGC
>CAYQBN010000010.1:46586-110812 GCA_964415795.1 uncultured Spirochaetales bacterium
TATCACGTTATGACATCGTGCGGGTCCTTGAGCCGGCTCAGGAAGCGCAGCCAACCTCGGATACGCCGCGCCCCGCAACGGAGATCAATGCCGACGATATCTTTAAGATGTGATGCGCCACCGCAAATTCCTCTATGATCGACACGATAAACCAAGAACTCGTTAAGAAAGCGGCAAAAGGGGATGTCGCGGCATTCGAAGAACTCGTTCGACGCCACAAACAGGCGCTCTACGGGTATGCGCTCGGGATGACCGGAGGTGATCACGCGGCGGCGGCCGATATCTTGCAGGAAACGCTTCTCAAAGCGTTCCTCAACATTGCACGATTCCGTGGTGACTGCGCCTTCATCACTTGGCTTTGGCGCATTGCGCGCAACGAATTCGCCGACTACCGAACGAGTCCTAAAACGGCTGAGAACGCCCCACTCGACGCTATTCCCGAACATCACCTCTCGAACGACCGGTCGTTCGAAGAGGATCTTGCAGCCACCCAGCGGCGTGAGGCGCTCTATACCGTTCTTGGGATGCTGTCACCGGAGCACCGGGAAGCGATCGTCCTCGTCGATATTCAAGAGATGCGCTATGATGAGGCCGCGGCCCTTATCGGCATCTCGGAGAGCGCATTGAAGTCCCGGCTCTTCAGGGCACGAGAACATTTGCTGGAAATGGCAATGGCCCATAAGAAACTTTTCTACTGAATCGACGGTCTATGATGTGGTTGTTTATGGCAGTGTTATGAGTGAGTGCGCGAAAACGAAAGAAAAAACGGTCGCATGGCTGAACGGTATGCTCGACGAGACCGCGCTCTCGCTTCTTGAGAACCATTGCGCCGCCTGCCCCGCATGCGCCGAACATCTTGCAGTCGCCCGCCGTCTCAAACAGGCTCTGGAGGACACGGTCGCGCGTCACCCGGCGATACCACCTTCTCTCGAGGAACGGATCCACCTGACGCTTACCGCCGCAGCGAGTCATCAGAGAAAAACAGGATGGATGGGGCATCTCCGGCTATTCCGTCCCGCATTCGCCGTCGCAGTGGTACTCATTTGCGTTGCCACGATCGTAGGTATGATCGTCATGAACCAACCCTCAGCGGATACCAATGCCGAAAAAGGATCGCTCGTCTCGCGTGCTGAGGTCAAGGCAGGAGAACCGATCACCATCGAAGTAGCCTATGACGCGGTGCACCCCCTTCAGCAGGTCGATGTCACCATCGAGTTGGGGGAAGGGATCTCCTTCTTCAGCGGCATTCCAGCGATCGTTTCCGAAAAACGCCTTCGCTGGAGTGGTCCTTTCTCCGAAGGCAGGAACACCATTCCGTTCGTGGTGACCGTTGAACGCCCCGGGACTTGGCGCATTTCAACCACCGCTTCGTACGAGGGATACCGGCACCGCCATCGCATCGTCCTTTCAGCTGACGAATACAAGGTGGTCGTCACCCAGTACCACTTTCCCCCCGAGGAACTCGATGAGGCTATTCCGTAATCTCTTCTTTCTTTTTTCTTCGGTTGTTTCTCTTCTGGGTTTTTCGACGCTTTCGGCAGAGGAGCAAACACCGCTTCTCAAAAGTTCGGTCCGTATCATCGAGGGCATCGCCGCCGCCGACTGGGAACAGCGGTTCCTTATACCGGAACGGACGGATATCCTTCCCGACCACGACTCGAAAAGCGACTCCGCTCTTCCTGCGATAGTACCAGAGAAAAAGCATCCCCGTCCTCCGAAGGGAACGACAAAGGAAACCCTTCTCAGGAAAAAACAGCTTCCTGAAAAACGAGCACCCCTTCCTTTGGAATCTTCCCCTTCCGCTGTCATGACATCTCCATCTTCTACCGAACGGGGCGTCGCACCGAAGACGCCGTCTCAAGCCACCGCCGCACCGGGACATCGTCCTCCCTCTGCTGCTCCCGCTCCATCCGCATCTTCAAAAGTTGACAAAGAACCCGAGGCGGATGACGATAACGCCGAAAAACGAAAGAAAGAACGGCGTGAGATCCTGCGTGAGGAACGAAAGGAACGCGACTACCGGAATCGTCGCATCGAGTAAGCATTTCTTCTTTTTCATCGTGTTCCTTCCCACTTTTCTTTTCGCCGGGCATCTTACGATACGGGGAAGCGTGGGAGCACTCTTCGACAGCAACATCGAGCACCTCTCCATCGTCGATTTCCTGACCATGGGAAAACGGTATGGCTTCTTCTTTCGTAATACGGCAAGTGCCGACTATGGGTTTGGCCCCGGAGACAACCTCATAGCAGGACTTTCCCTCCTCTCGGAGACCGGCCTCGATGTCCCCGAGAAATCACGGTTCCAAGAAACCGGCGTGTTGGGGTGGCACCTCGACCTCAGGGAAGACCTCTCGCTCGATCTCTCTCTCCTCATACACCACGCCTCGGAAAACTATCTGCGCCTCCGGAACATGTTTCTCGACCTATTCGGTTCCGCCGATCTTTTTTGGGACATGAGCGATCGGCACTCTTTGTACAGCACGACCCGCGTCGGCTATTTCATAGGCTTCGATGAAGAAATGCGGTACCTCACCGGCCCTGCGATCGCTTTCGAGGGAGGATACTGGCACTATCCGACCGAATACACCGACCATGTGAAGATCGGTCTCGGTCTCGAGGGCTATTTTTTCCGTCCCGAAGTACTTTCCTCGTGCACCGACACGCTCACCATCTCAAATCGATCGGTAAAAACCTATGCCTTCATAGAGGGCAAGGTCGATCTGGCGCCGGTCTTTCTTAAGGCCTCCGTGCGTTACGCATACTTTGCGTGGCTTGAAAACGATCGCTTCAATGAATGGAGCAAACGGAGACAAGAGCATATTCCATCTCTGGGAGCACAAGTGTTGTGGCGCATCACCAAGAACTTTGACCTTGCTCTTTCCTACACATACCGTCACATTTTCTCCAACTTCGGGAAAGACCCGGAGGATTATGTGAACTACACTATGGATCGTCACACGCTTCTTTTGGAAATGACGGCCCGTTACGAAGGAGAAACCCCGTGATTCCACGATTTCTTCTCTCACTCGCCGCTCTGACGGCCGTCATCTGTACCGCGTGTCCCGGTCCGGTGTACCGATCGATCGAATGCGGCATTCTGGACGGCGACGCACGCGATCAAGACCCCATCGCTCCCCCGGATAAGGATGACATCTCCGACAGCGACGACTGGGGCGCGGACCCTCTGTTCAACGACGATGACGAACTGTCGGAAACGATCATTCTCCAATGGGGATCCCCCGGTGACGAGATAGCCAGTGCCATCGAAGTCTCACCTGAAGGAACCATTTTTGTCACGGGAGGTACTACTGGAGAACTCTTCGACAATCAAAGTAGCGGCTCGAGCGACATCTTCCTCACCAGAATAGCACCCGACCATTCGTTCGAGTGGACGCGGCAGTGGGGCTCCACAAACTTCGATCAGGCATTCACTCTCAGCAGAAGCAATGATGGTTCACTTTACCTTTCGGGTATGCGCGAAGCGGTCGTCGATCCCTTTACCGGCGCGGGAATCGGGCGTATGTTCATTGCCCGGCACGCCCCCGATGGAAAGGAGGTTTGGCGGCGACAGTGGGGATCGTTCGACAGCAACCACCCCTCGAGCGCCGTTACCACGCCCGAGGGAACAACCTATGTCACCGGTTGGGTCTATGGCACCGTCGGCGACAACGAGAACAAGGGGTTCAGCGACATCTTCCTCTCCCGTTTCGATCAAGACGGCACTGAAGAATGGAGCATCCAATGGGGAAGCGGTCTCATTGATGCCGCTTACGGCATCGCGGCAACGACGAGTGGATGGATCTATATCACCGGGCTGACCTACGGTGTTATCGAAGAGGGGTCACCACCCGGAGGCAACGACATTTTCCTTTCCAAAACGACCACCGGCGGTGGCATAGCATGGACCCACCAGTGGGGATCATCAGGCGAAGACCGTTCCTATGCACTTACCACTGACGCAGCGGCGAATCTCTATCTCGCCGGTTCGACCAGCGGCGGTCTCGGCGGATTCTCCAACATCGGAGGGCTCGACTGTTTCCTCATGAAGTTCTCGCCCGACGGCATCCTCAAGTGGACCTATCAGTGGGGCACCGCCAAGGACGAAGAGATCTACGCTCTCATCGCCTCCCCCACCGAAGACATCTATGCCGTCGGCTATGCGAAGGCTTCCCTCGACGGCACGACATTCCGAGGTGGCCAAGACATTCTCATCTCGCGGTTCTCGAGTGAAGGAGAGCCGCGCGGACACTTCCTCTACGGCACCTCACGCGACGAAACGGCCCTCACGGTGCGCTTTTCACCGCCTTATCTTGTCATCGCCGGAGGTACAACCGGTGATCTCGGGGCAAAGAACGCCGGTGGTTACGATGTCTTCGTGCTCCTTCGCCCCCTGCCCTAGTTTTTTCTCACCTTCCACAACTTTTGCTCTCCGGTGCAGGTCTATTCTCATGGATCCGACAAAACAACAGGAAGGAGGTCGCCATGAGAACGAGTATGTTGCTATGTTCCAGCGTATTGATCGGGATCTTGGGCGCGGTATCCTGTAACAACACCGATCCTGTCCCGCTTCAGACCTCCGACCATGATACGACGATCGTTCCCGATCAGGAAACGATGCCCCCGGAATCGGAAGCACTGCCTCCGATCGACGATCAGCCCGCCCCCGACGACGAGGACTGCTGTCTCCCCGACGGTGATACGGACATCCCGTCGCCCCCCGATGAAGACAATCCGGTGCTCGGTAAGAACTGCAAACTCGATAGCGATTGCGGGGCACCCTTCATCTGCGTGAACGCCAAGTGCGCCGAAGGATGCGACAGTGACGCGGACTGCACCGCCTATCCCAACACCACCTGCAACAAGAAACTGGGACGCTGCCTCAACACTACCGCTTCGGACGGCGCCTGTAATGAAACCAACTGCGCCGTCGGATGCTGTTACGCCGGGAAGGGGTTTCAGTCGCTCGCCTGCACGACGGCAACCTCATTCTCGATCTGCGGCATCTGTCCACAGGGCCAAGTGTACATGGACGGCAAACAGTGCGTTCCTGCCGCCTGCAAGGTGGGCGAAACCAAGTGCCGCGACTACAACTCCTCCGACCCGCGCGCCAAGTGTTTCGAGTGTTCTGCCGAGAGCGACTTCGTCTGCGTGGATAACCCCCAGTGCGTCCCGGGATCGACACTCCGCATGATCAATGTGACCACCTGTGTTCCCGCCGGCGAACGGTGCGGTGCACATGATGTCTGTTGCAGCAGCCTTCCCTGTATTCAAGGCTACTGCTACTGACCCTTACGCCCTATCGGCGCGTTGGTCGTGCACGACGATTTTCCACGAGGAAGAAGAGAAGGGTACCGCAGCTGCCACCCACGATGAGCCAAAGGACGATATTTCCCCAGAGAAGATAGGGGGTATCTAGGCGATATATCGGTATCGTCTCGACCAGCAGTCGCTCGGTAAATATCGGCGTCGCCACCGGCATTGAGCCGTCAGGAAGAATGACCCCTGATATCCCGGTGTTTGCCGCACGAACAATGGTGCGGCCCGTCTCGACGGCGCGGAAACGATAGAATGCCGCATGCTGAAAAGGAGCGGAACTATTGCCGAACCACGCGTCATTGGTTATGCCGACGAGGAGATCGGCCCCATTCCGCACAAAGTCACGAACATTCTCGGAGAAAGTGCCATCGTAACAAATGAGCACGGCCGCCTTTGCAATACCAAAATCATACACCGTATGTTCGGTACCGCGCGCGAAAGAGCCAACGGAACTCGGCACGATCGTCGTAAGCCCCACCGATTCCATGAAGGAACTCCACGGAAGGTACTCGCCGAACGGCGCCAGTTTTATCTTGTCATACACTGCCGCAACGCGGTCCCCTTCGATGAAGCCCGCCGAGTTGTAATAGAGAGGATGAGAACGGTCGCTGAGATCGACGATGTCGAGGCCGACGATCTGTTTGGGGAACTGCGGAGCATCGGGGAAAAAGCGGCGCCATAACTTCCCGAAATCGTCAAATCCGCGCGGGATGCGGATCGGCATGGCCGCTTCGTGCCATATCACGAGGTCGGTATCGGAGGGCACTCGTTTCAAGAGATCGGTGAACCGTCCGACGATCACCGGCAACTGATCGCTCTTGGCGTTGACCACTTCCTGCCCGAAGTTCGGCTGGAGAAGCGCCACCCGAATCTGTCTCACCGGCTCGGCGGATCGCACCTCACTGAGGCGCCACATACTGTACCCCGTCATGACGAGGAACAAGACCGCGATGGCCACACTTTCCTTCACCCGCCGCTCTTTCCGGAAAGCCCATGTATAAAAAAGGGAGGAAGCCCACACGATGAAAAAAGAAAGGAGATAGTTCGATCCCACCGCCGCCCACTGAAGAAAGAAGGCGTTGTCGTACTGCGAGTGCCCCACCGCCGCCCAAAAGAAGTCAACGGGGAAGAAGTTGCGTGACGCCTCGATGGTGGTCCACACGCCGGCAAGAAGTACCGGCGCCGCTTTACCGCGTCGTATCAGCCACTCACGGATGGCAATGAAAGGTACCCAGAAGAGGATCGATTCTCCACCCATCATGCCGAGAAGAAGAAGAAAGGTGAACACCGGTGCGATACCGCCATAGGTATAGATGGCAAAGAACGCCCAGTAGAAGACGATAAGACTTGCCACGGCACAGACCGCCCACCCCCACCACAAACGACCCCGCAGGGACTCGAATCGATCGAGGAACAGGTACAAAAGAGGAAACACGGCATAGATGGTATAGGCACCGAACCAGCGGTGAAGAAGCATCGGCTCCGTTCCTCCCGGGATGACGAGAGGGAAGCTGAGCCCATAGCAGGCCACGAAACCGAGAGCAAGAAGCGCGGTAACGAGACTACGCGGCATCACGGCCCCGGCGAGGAAGAAGCATGGCGACGAGTTCTCTCTCGCGACGACGCATGATACGGCGGCGCGTCACGGTATCGTGGTCGTAGCCGATAAGATGAAGAAGACCGTGCACCAGCACTCGGGCCATCTCCCGTTCGAATGCCGTTCGATAGCGTGCGGCGTGCGACGCAACGATCGCAGGAGCAATGACAATGTCCCCCAAGAGGAATCCCGCATACCCGGCGCCTTCCCCCTCTCCCGCAGCGAACGAGATGACATCGGTCGCCCGGTCTATGCCACGCCACTCCCGGTTCATCTCTCGCATGTGATCGGCTTCGACAAAACGGATCGCCACCTCCCACGGATCCCCGGAACGAAAACCTTCCGCAGTGAGGGTCTTTTTCACCCATCCTACTATCGCGTCCCGATCAAATGGGGAATTCACTCCTCGTTCCTTGGCGAAGCCGATCCGCATGTCACGCCACCGGTTGTTGATACTCTACGCGGGCATGATACTGACCAGAGAGCGTTTTCACGAAACTTTCCTTGATGAGCGAAAGATCGCGCATTGTGAGTGCACTTTCGGAAAGTTGCCCATCGTTGATGATCCGCTCCACGATATTGTGCACCCCTTCTTGTATCTTTTGATAGGTCTTTTCTTTCATGCTGCGTATCGCCGCCTCGACGCTGTCGGCAAGCATGATGAGCGCCACTTCCTTGCTTTGAGGCTTGGGCCCGGGATAACGATACGGTTCTTCCGGCGTCTGAGGATCCCGCTGGATCGCCTTTTCATAGAAGAACTTCACGAGACCGGTCCCGTGGTGCTGTTGGATCGCCGCCTCTATCCGATCGCCCAGTTTATAGTTTCGCGCGAGTTCGAGGCCATAGGTCACATGGTGGACGATGATACGCACCGATTCGAGAGTATCGAGCGAATCGTGGATATTCGCGGTACCGCTTTGATTCTCCGTATAACAGTGCGGTGCATGCAGTTTCCCGATGTCGTGATAATACGCCATCACCTTACAGGCGAGCGGATTGACCCGGATACGGCGCGCAGCGTCTTCGACCATCACGCCGACCATGAGGCTATGCTGATAGGAGCCGTTCGCTTCCGACACAAGACGAGCCATAAGCGGATGCTGCATCGAGGTGAGTTCAAGATAGGTGATATCGGTCGTATATCCAAAGAGCGTTTCCCAAAGCGGCAGAAGCCCCAGAAGGAGCAGCGCCGAGAGGATGCCGCTCGCGAAGGCGGTTGCCGAGGCACGGACGATATTCTCCCGTGGAAGGGACGAGTCAAGAAGAAAGATCAGGAATACAAGCACCACTTGGGCGCCGGCAAGCGAAAGGCTCACTCGCAGCGCGTGGCTCCGACGCTCCACATGAGTTATGAGGAACAGGTAAAACAACGAAGAGGCGGCATAGTAGGCGGGAAAATAGAAGTTGTCAGGGAACACGGCGGCGAACAGGAGCGTAAGCGTTATGAGGAAAAAGAGCGCCGTTTCCGTGTTGATGAGCAGGCGTACGGTCGCCACGATAAAGGGGAGAGGCAATAGAAAGTTGAAGACTCGCGAGTCCACCGTACCTATCCATTGGGAGAAGGGGACAGATACCGCGGTGATGAAGTAACTGAAAAGAAGAGCTAGGAGCGCGAGAACCGCCATAAGGAGAAGATCCTTGTTGCGTACGCTAAACTTGGAAACGCTTCTCCGGAATGCGAGATACCCGATTACCACGACGACTGCGATGAACAAAAGATGTTCGATGAAGGAAAGGGCAAAGGGTTTTTCTCCCCGCCGTTCAACAATGGCACGAAATATCGCGAGATGACGCTTGGTGATGCGCTCCCCCGGCCGCGCTATTATCTCTCCGTCTTTCACCTTGATGAACACCGGCGGTGTATTGCGCTCCACCTCTGCACGCGCCTGTTTGTTAGCCTCCTCGTCGAGAGCAAGGTTATCGACAAGAAACATCTCAGCGGCGGCGGCAATAAGCGCAAGTCCCTTCTCGGTAAAGAGATCCTCCTGCCCGAGCGCCTTTTGCGCCTTTTCGATCTCCGCCGGAAGAGAAGATGCGGAAATCACCCGATACCGAGGCCGTTGCACCGGCGCGGCAGATCCCTTTCTTACCATTATCTTATCGAGTCGGTATCCCTCCCCGATACCGGAACGCAACAGATAATAACTGTCGATATGGCTCACGATGTCGAAGATCGCCTCTTCGATCTCGTACGAAAAGAAGGCTGACCGCAAAAGCGCAAATATCTCCTCCGGCACCGGAGCTCCGACCGCCTTCTCGAACGAGCGCCGTTCCTCTTCGAGCATAATGAACACCGCCCCACGAAGGTTTTCGGGAATCAGATCGGGAAGATGCCGTTCGAGAGCATCTCGATAGGCCGCCATGAACTCGGCTGGGACCTCGTGTCCTCTGCCGACCCCTTTATCAATGAGCATTGCTACCGCCCGTTCGCGCATCGCGGCGAAGGCTCGACGAATGGCTCGATACCGATCGGTGTTGTCACGGTAGAGAAAGTTGCGCGGCACCTTGCCGAGGGCCATCTCCCGGTTTCGCGCCGTTGCCTCCTCGTCCACGACCTCATAATCGCGATCGGCACGGACGATGAACTTCATGACGCGTCCGACATCGCTTTCCCGCGTCGGCAGGAAACTGATCGTCGTTTCAGGAATGGTTAGATAGGCGGCGATCGCCGAGAAAATGACGAGAACGAGAATTGCGGTACGACGCGCAGGGAACCGCAGCCAGTCGTAGTAGCGATTCTTGAAACTCTCCCATCGCCGGTTCATCTCGCGGCCATGCTTAAAAGGTGCGCGTATCATCATTGCCCATACGCCTCAAGAATGCGACCTACCATATCGGCTCTCACAATGTCGGCACGGCCGAGTCTCACCACCGCCACCCCGGGGATTCCCTCGAAACGCTTGAGGGCATCGACCAAACCGTTCTCGTTGCCCACAAGGTCATGCTGCGAAGAATCGCCGGCGATGACCATGCGGCTTCCCTCCCCAAAGCGGGTAAGGAACATCTTCATCTGTGCCGGCGTGGTGTTCTGCGCCTCGTCGAGCACCACGAAACTACGCCGGAGCGTTCTGCCGCGCATGAACGCGAGGGGAATGACCTCTACGCGGCGTTCATGAATGAGCCGTGCCGATTCTTCGAAAGTAAAGAAACTCTCTATCGCATCGAAGAGCGGCCGCAGGTATGGGTCTATCTTCTCTTCGAGCGATCCCGGCAAAAAGCCCAACCGTTCCCCTGCCTCGACCGCGGGACGCGTAAGGACCATACGATCGACGCGCCCTTCCCGAAGGAACTTCACGGCGAGCGCAGCGGCAAGAAACGTCTTCCCCGTTCCGGCGGGACCATCCACAAAAACGATCTCGTGCCGCTCGACCGCCTCCGCAAAGGCATCCTGACCGTCGGTGCGGGGTTTCACGAGGGCACGATCCTTATCTCGCAGGATGGCATCCATTTTACCCGATCCTCCCCTGACGATACAATGCCTCGGCGAACGACAGATCGACCGGCACGGTTATCTTGAAGTTATCGAGACCACTCTCTACCACAGATACTCGCTCTCCCAATGCAAGAACCAGACGGACATCATCGGTTGTAGTGCCCCCTCGCTCGCGAAAATGCTCGTGCGCTCTCCGAAGAAGGCCGTATCGGAATCCCTGCGGCGTCTGCGCGTGCCACATGAGGGATCGGTCGGGTATCCGGAGGACCTCTCCACCATCGACCTCATAAAGGGTATCGACGGCACGCGCCGCGGCGACCGCCGCTCCCTGTTCTTGAGCCACGCGCGCCACCTCCGCGACAACCACTTCAGAGACAAACGGACGCACGACATCGTGCATGAGAAGCACCGAATCCCCATGCCCCTCCTGCAGATACTCAAGCGCGTTCCACACTGAATCGTGACGCTCGGCTCCACCTTCGATCACCCCAAACAATTTGGGAAGACCGGCGAGGCGCTCACGGTAGGGACCGGAACGGCCCGCGGGCGTAACGAACAGGATAGCGTCCACACAGCGGAACGCCGCGAACCGTTCGGCAGTGATAAAGAATATCTCCTTCCCGTTGAGCACCAGTTCCTGCTTGGGGATCCCTACCCCCATCCGCAATCCCTTTCCGGCGGCAAGAAGTACCGCAACCACCCGTGTCATAACTCGCTTTCGTCAGAGGTGTACCGTTGCCAACGGGGCGATTATAGTGGCTAAGCGGACCAAAGCAACTTTTCGGACACCAGAGAAAAGTGAGAAGTCGGTTAAGAGGATCGAGGACTATCGCACACAGCGAACGGCGCCAGCCAGACCTTTCATTTGAGAACCGACCGATCCGCCGATAGTCACATAGTACGCGGCTCCGAGGGCATCGGGACGGGTGGTAGAAGACCAGAAGGGATAGGAGGAAAGACCGGGGAAATTCTCCGGGATGGTGGGCCATGTCCGGTCATACATCGTCCGCAGTTCGTTGACATTGGGAAGGCGCCAATCGGTGAATCCTCCGAAGGTACCGTTCTCGCAGTAATCGAGCGCACCCTTCCAATCGCTCACCGGCGTCACCTCGCTATACCAGTAGTCGCCGGTCCACATGAGACCGGTCTCGTCGTCAACAAAGACCTTCGCGCCACCGCGCATCTGTTCGGTAAAGGTCTTGCCGCCGCCTTTTGCCGGGAAGAATGTTCCGCGAACGCAGATAGCTTTGTACTGGTTCGTCTTCGGAGCAGGCTGGATCGTACCGATGGCAAAATAGACCGCCCATGCGCTCGTCGTCGGATTGGCCTGATTTTCAGTGGCGGTCCAAAAATAAGTTGATTCGAACATAATGAAGGCACTCTCGGGAACCATTGGAGAAACGCCACTGTAGTCAATGATGCTTTCAAGTTCTTTATCGGTCGGCAGACGCCAGTCGCTGTAGCCTCCCGTCATCGAATTCTCACAGTAGGCCATCGCCTGATCCCATGTGCAATAGGACTGGCCATCACAGTCGCTATAGACCTGTGGCACCATCTGATGCCACTGGAGACCGGTATAGGCATCCTCGACCACATCGGTAACCACCATGGCGATGTTCTTGCCAGCGCCACCGTACAGGGCATCTTGGCCGTAGAAGTCGGAACCAGATTGTGGGCAGGGGTCGAGATTGCCAGTGTCGCTGAAACAGCCCATTTGTGCCGTGTCGGGGATATAGTTACCCTTGAGATAACATCCTCCCTCCGGTCCCAGAACATAGGCTGTACCCCCGAAACAGGTCTGGCCGCCGTAGATGCAATAATTTACATCGTAGCCGTCACACGAATAGTTACAAGAAGCAGACCCTCCGGTAAACTGGCCATTAATATCGGCACAACTCTTCATGCCACCGTCACAGGTTTCCGGATTCGGGCCCCCGACATCAAGAATACCGTTCCCGCACACCGGGACATAGACATCCTCGTCTGGCATGGGCGTATCGTCGAAAATATCATCGTCGGGCACCACAAAGTCGTCGTCCGGGACCCATTTCATACCGCCGGTAAGGGTGCGATTCCCCAGCGGCGCATCGGCGGTGATATCGGCATCGAGAAGCCCCGTATCGGTATGAAGGGTGAAGACTATCGTCATGTTGCCGAACTTCTGAGTGTTACCCTCCCAATAGGTATACTGTCCCGTGTAGGTGTGCCCTGAAAAACCACCTCCCTCATGGGACATATAGAACTCGCTATACTGGTTGAAACTCATGTCTATCATGTAGGCCGCACTGCGGCTATCGTACATGATAGAAATATGGTCGGCACCACCGTTGAAATCCCATTCGCCGAGCAGATCCTGCGGATCAAGGACGACATCTTCATCGGGAGTCTCGTCGGAGACATCATCGGCGAACTCGTCAGGAGCTGTATCGGCCCCCCCCTCTGGCTCAAGGAGATCGTCGTCCTGAGGCATCGGCTCATCGACCGTTATCGAATCATCGTCGTTGTCGTGCAGACCACAAGCAACGACTTCTGCTTCACACTCTCTGTCGGCACATTCTTGGCACTCTTGGGTCAGCTGACCCGACATGCAGAGATCACCGCACTTTTCAGCAGCACAGGTTCGCAGGGCATCGAACTGTTTCTGGGCCTCGAATGTTCCCTGAGATCGGCAATGGTTTGCACAGACAAGGTCCATGCCGCACGGCATTGCACAGTTTATGAGTTCAACACAGTTCCCGTCGCCCGGTTTAACGACATATACCACGAAATTGGAGAAGTGCTGAGCCTGTCCCATGATCGGGTCCCCTGCTGCGGCCGCCATAATGGGATCACCTGCCATGATGGGATCACCGGCCGCGGTGATCATGATAGGATCTCCTGCTGCCGCGGTGCCTACGGCATAGAGGCCGTTGCCGTAGCCGGCCGAGTGCCACGCTCCGTCGCGTTCGACCGCAATGACCGCCACTGCCCCTTCCTCTTTTGCCTCCGAAAGCTTTATGGTCATCGTCACCGGTTTCTTGAACTCAAGGCCATCGGGACCGAAATCCCACACCGCGCTGTAGAGATTCTCACCTTTTTTATCGGTCTTTTCTATGGTGATCTCGGTGTCCACTTCAAGAGCACCTGCCGGTATCTCTATCTTTGCATCTCCCGACGGCGTCTCGACAGTTCCTCCCTCCTCGGCCTTGATAATCTTTTTTACCGATTCGGGTTTTGTCGAATCTTTCTCACAACCGCCCCCAAAAAGTAAAAGAAGAACAAGGGCACATGCACTTACCGTTCTCGACATCTGCATGATCTCCTCCACATTAAGAAGACATTTCGATGACAACACCGCTCACTTTACCATTAAAGAGTCAAAAAGCAATGCATCAAGACAGTGGACTCACATTTTTATTCACCGATGGTTGACAAGAGACATTCTTATCCTAGAGTAAGAAGCATGAGTAACAACCTCCTCTTCTCGCCCCCTTCGGATACGGCGAGCCTCGTGAAACGATCGCTCGCATCGACCGAAAGCGACTTATCCCTGCGACTCGGCACTGAGCATCTTTCGCTTGAGGATTTCGCGGTACTCCTCTCGCCCGCCATGAACGACGACCTCCTCAAGAAACTCATGGCCGAGAGTGCCCGTCTTACCCGGATCCGTTTCGGCTACGTGCTCTCCCTCTACATCCCTCTTTACTACGACAACCGTTGTATAAATCTTTGTGATTACTGCGGTTTCAACGCAAGCAACAAGCTCCCGCGGCGCGCACTTTCCCGTCATGAAATACGAGAAGAGGCCACCGCGATCCGTGCGCAAGGTTTCACCAACCTGCTCCTTGTCGCCGGCGAACACCCTGAAAGCGCCGATGCCGCGTTCCTCGTGCCGATCATCCGCGACCTTCACGAAATGGGGTTCCGCTCGGTCTCCATAGAGATCGCTCCCCTTTCTGAAGAAGTATACCGTTCCCTCGTCACCGACGCACATCTCGACGGTCTTTACATTTACCAAGAGACCTATGACCCCACGGTATATGCCGCTCACCACTGCGGTCCCAAGGCTAACTACGCGTGGAGGCTCGCTACCCCAGAACGTGGGGCACGCGCTGGTATTCCAAAAATAGGGATTGGATTCCTCCTCGGCCTTGGCGATTGGCGATTCGATGCCATCGCGCTCGCCGCACACCTTCTTTTTCTCCAAAAGCACTACTGGCAAACCGAATTCTCCATCAGTTTTCCCCGGATCCGGACCGCGACCGGCGTCGTTGGAGGACCACAACCGGTATCCGATCGCGAGTTCATCCAACTGGTGTGCGCGCTCCGGCTTCTCTTTCCTGTCACCCCGATGTCACTTTCGACCAGAGAATCTCCCGCCTTCCGGGATGCGATCATCCCCTTTGGGTTCACCAACATCTCGGCAGGCAGCTCGACCGCTCCGGGGGGCTACACTAACAAAGGGAATGATCTCGCCCAGTTCGAGGTGGTAGACAATCGTCCACCCTCGATCGTCGCTGGGGCGCTCAGGGAACGGGGATTCGATCCGGTTTGGAAGGACTGGGAGTAGCGGCAACACGTGCCTTCTCGATCACCCCTTCTGCAATAAGGAGTTCGGCCATCTTGCGGGCAAGTTCACGGTTTCCCCGCGGCGTCATGTGGATGAAATCGTAGAACATGTCATCCGAAGATCCGTCGAAGATATCGGAAAAGTCACGGAACAGAGAGAATCGGCGCGCTCCCACCTCGTGCCGTACCGCAGAAAGCGCGGCGAGCGAGAAGGCCCCGTAGTGCGGGTATAGGGTATCGAACACCTTGAGCGCCGACGATTCGAGCGGCGATAGGGGATTTTTATACACGGCATTCGGCATGAAGACAAAGAGCGATCCCACACCTTTCTCCGAAAGCATCTTCGCCGCCCGCTCCATATCGTCGGTAAATCGCGCACCGAACTCGTGCGCCCGTTCGGCAAGATTCGGCGGGAGAACGGTGCTGAAGGTCTCCGCAAAAACCACCGGTTCGGGAAGCATACCCCGCTCGCTCTTTACCGCCGTGGCGATGAGACGGGTGACCCGCAGGTAGTCGATCCATGTTTTGCGATAGAACGGCTGAAGCGCCTCGATCTGTTCCTCGTTGAATGGACCGTCGTGAGTGAACGGCTCGTGGACACGATAGCCCCACACATAGGCATAGTTCACATCGGCACCGCCGGCGTAAAAAACGACAAAATCGGGCTGGATCCGGTCGAAGAGCCGCTCCACGAGCGCGATGTCGCGTTGCAGTTCGTACCCTTCGATCCCGAGGTTGTACACGGTGATACGGCACGAGGGGCACCGTTCCCGAAGGTTCTTCTCCACCAGCGCAGGAACCGTCTGGTCGTCTGGGAAATAGAGCCCATACGAGATGGAAGCGCCGGTGATGACGATGCGATACTCTCCCGCTTCTTTAGGGGTCACCTCGGGGCCGCGAAAACCGTCACGGTTGATCGAAATGTAAGGGGTTTTGAACGGACGATACCTATAGAGTATCGTTCCTTTTTCGCAGAACGGGCGCCGGTCAACCTCGAGAAGGGTGTCCCGTATTTTCGCCGCGACCTCCCACTCTTCCCTCGAGAAAGTACGGGCGATGTAGTATTCTATGTCGTTGCGCACATCCCGGGCATGGAAGATGCGAAGCGCCCCTTCGGCGACCACAAGGAAAAGCACGAAAGCCGCCACCAACATACCGGCACGCAGCCTCCACGGAACCGTGTCAAGATCGCTCTTCCACCGTATCATCTAGAACCTGAAATAGACGAAGGGGTTATAGGATTCCATCGAGCCGTGCACCACCACGGAAAGGAGAAGAAAGAAACAACCCACGGTAAAAAGAACGAGGCTTGCTCTATCGAATCGACGCCTCTCAGGGAACGCAAGGCGTTCACGGTACGCCACGAGACGCCAGACGATCGTGCGCCAAAGCGGTGCCGCCAAAAACGATCCCAATATAAGCGCCGCCACGGTTCCCGGCGCGAGGAGTCTTTCCATCGACACCTCCACCGATGCACCGCGCCCGATCATAGCGTTCCAGAAAGCGAACGCTTGCGACAGGTCGGCGGATCGGAACAGCGCGAAGGTAAAGGTGATGACCAGCCAGAAATAGATGCGCCCGATGAGTGCCCCGCCCCGTTTGAGGATCGCACCGAAACCGGCATGTTCGAGCGCGAGAAGACTCCCATGGATAAAGCCGAAGAGAATATAGGTCCACGCGGCGCCGTGCCACAGGCCGACCAGCGTAAAGACGAGGATGAGGTTGAGCGCCGTCCGCCACTCCCCGCCGCGACTCCCGCCAAGCGGGATGTAAAGGTAGTCGCGGAACCACGACGAAAGCGAGATGTGCCAGCGGCGCCAGAATTCGCGCACCGAGCGACCGATGTAGGGATAATCGAAGTTCTCGGGAAACCGGAAACCGAGCATCTTCCCCAAACCGATCGCCATGTCGGAGTAGCCCGAGAAATCGAAATAGACCTGTACGACAAAACAGATGGTTCCCAGCCACGCAAGCGGGGTCGTAAGGTCATGAGGCGCGAGCGCGAAGATGCGATCGGTGGTCGCGGCGACCGTGTTGGCGATGAGCACCTTCTTGGCAAGGCCGATGATGAATCGGCGTAAACCGCCGACGAACGCCGCGAGAGAGACGCGGCGCTGCACGATAGCCGCCGCGATATGGCCATAACGAACTATGGGACCCGCGATGAGCTGGGGAAAAAGCGCGATGTAAAGACCTACCTTGAGAGGATCGCGCGTCGTCTCCACCCGTTCACGATAGCAGTCTATGACATAGCTCATCGCTTGGAAGGTGAAAAAGGAGATGCCGAGGGGGAGATGTATGTTGGGTACCGGCCACAACGACATTCCTGCCGCGCCGAGGAACCGGTTCACCTCATTCACGAAAAAGACCGCATACTTGAAAAAGCAAAGCACGGCGACATTCGCGACGAGCGCTCCCGCCAGTATCCCTTTCCGCCGCCACCCGGGAGCGACACTGGCGATGAGCAAAGCGGCGGCCCAGTTGACGACGATGGAAGCAAGCATGAGGAGAGCGAACCAGCCCTCGCCATAGGCGTAAAAGAGGAGGCTTAGGAGGAACAAAAAGAGGTTTCTGAACCGTGAGGGCAAGAGCACATGGAGAATGGTAACCACTGGGAAGAACACAAAGAGGAACGCAGGAGAACTAAAGACCACAGAGCAACCCTGTTACGACAAACCGTCCCTTTCCGATTACCCTCGTTTTTTCTGGGCGAATTCGCGTCCGGAACGAAAGGCGGCGATGTTCGCCTTGACTATCTCGGGCCCCTTACGAGAAAAGAGCGCCGATATGGCCTCCTCCATGGTCGTCTGTGGGATGTCGATGAACAGCGACGCGGCACCTGCCATGACCATGTTCATGCCGCGCGAGTTTCCCGCCGCCTTCGCGAGTTCGTCGGCATTGACGATAATATGCCTCGGCCTTTTTTCTATTTCGGCGACGACCGTCTTGATATCTGGATAGTTGGGAATGTTCACGAAGGGTTGGGAATTGGTAATGACCCATCCCTGCTTCGAAAGCCACGGCAGATAGCGAAGCGCCTCCATCGGCTCGACCGAAAGTATCATGTCGGCGCCGCCATGCGGCACAAGGTCGGAGTATATTGGTCGGTCACTGATGCGCAGGTGCGATTGCACATCGCCGCCGCGCTGACTCATGCCATGAACCTCCGACTGCTTCATGTGAAGTCCTGCCGAAAGCGCCGCTTGCCCAATGACCGCCGCGATAGAGAGGATGCCTTGGCCACCGACGCCTGCAAGTATAATATCGCACTTCATTACTCGCCTCCTTTCGCCTTGTTCTTCTTGCCGAGCGTCTGGATGCACTCGCGAGTGGGAATGATCACCGAGACGCCGTTATACTCTATCTCTTCCTTGATGACCTTCACCATCTCCTCATGGTTCTTCTTGAGCGGCGTCACGATACGGATGTGCTCCTCCTTTACACCGAGCCCCTTACAGATCTCCTTCAGGCGGCCGGTGGCATGAGAATCCTGGCCGCCGGTCATCGCGGTCGCCGAGTTATCAAGGATGAAGACGACCACATTGCTGTTCTCGACTACACAGTCGAGCAAGCCCGTCATACCGCCATGGGTAAAGGTCGAATCGCCGATGACCGCGACCGCCGGAAAGAGTCCCGCATCGGCCGCTCCTTTTGCCATCGTGATCGAGGCCCCCATGTCAACACACGAGTTGATCGTCTCGAACGGCGGAAGCGCCGCAAGGGTGTAGCATCCGATGTCACTGAATATGTGACCGTCGCCATAAGCCTCCTTGACCGCTTCTTTGATGGCGTTGTAGGCATCCACATGACCGCACCCCGAGCAGAACGACGGGGGACGGGGAACAACGATGGAAGGCACCGCATCGCTCGGCAGTTCGGGAAGCCCAAGGGCATGGCGGACATGGAGCGGATTGAGCTCTCCGTCGCGTGGCAGTTCGCCCGACATGCGCCCTTTTACCCTCACATCTCTATCGAGCAGGCCGCGAAGCAACTCCTCGATCATCGGTTGGCCGTCCTCGAGGACGAGGATCTCCTTCGTCTCATTGACGAGACGTTCTATCATTTTTTTCGGAGCCGGATACTGGCACAGTTTCACCACCGGATGAGGACACCCGTCCGGATAGTTCTCCATGAGGTAGTTGTAGGCGAGCCCGCAGGCGATGATACCACGGCTCTTGTCTTTACCGTCCTCATAGCGGTTGAACGGGCTCTTTTCCGACTCCTCCACGAACTTCGCCTGATTTTCGAGAAGCATTCGGTAGCGCTTTCGCGCGATGCCGGGAAGAAGAACGAACTGCCGCTTGTCTTCCGGCAGTTTGAGGGCATTCTGGGACCGCGGTGCCCTCCGCAGGACACCGGCACGGCTGTGCGCCAACCGGGTGGTGAGCCGCATGAGTACCGGCGTCTTATACTTCTCGGAAAGGTCATAGCCGGCAAAGACCATGTCATAGGCCTCCTGTTGGTTCGACGGCTCAAAGATGGGCACGAGCGCGAACTTGCCGAGGATGCGGCTGTCCTGCTCATCTTGCGACGAATGCATCGAGGGATCGTCGGCCGCGACGACGATGATGCCACCATTCGCACCAGTGACACCCGAATTGACAAAGGGATCGGCCGCGACATTGAGCCCGACATGTTTCATCGAGACCATCGCCCGCTTGCCGCAATAAGACATGCCGAGCGCAGACTCCATCGCCGTCTTCTCGTTCGCCGACCACTGTCGGTGAATACCGCGCGCTGCCGCCTCTTTCGATTGTTGCGCATACTCCATGATCTCGGTCGAGGGGGTTCCCGGATAGGCGTAGAACCCCGACACGCCCGCATCGATCGCTCCCTGCGCGATCGCCTCGTCCCCCAGAAGCATCGTCACTTTCTCGGCCACAGGATCCTCCTTTTTGCATGGTCATTCGGTATCCGTCGATACACTTTACGCACGCTGATGCGCTTTTTTCAAGAAAAAATCACTCGGACGGGTGCTGCTTTCCCCGAAGCATCTGTTCGGTGCGAACCTTGACGGCGCGGATGGCGGGATCGAGAGCCCCGATGATATCGACCCATAATTCGGGAAGATCCCCCTCACGGAACCATGGCGTCTCTCTCAAAAAGAGCGTCCCCTGCTCTACGGGGTAAGGCTTGATGCGAAGGCCCGCCCAACCCTTGCGTGCGCGACCTGAGACCCGATAGCGGGATCGGAAGGCCTGCTCGCAGGCAACAATGCAGGAAGGTCCTGTCTCTTCCGGCTCGAGAAACATGGGGTGAAGAAAAACCTCCTTCTCACCGCGACACATCTCTTCAAGCTTACGCCGGAACAGGCGATCTTGGACGACGAAACCTCGAAGGCGTCGATGAGAGACGAGCATTCGGAGGATCTCCTCGGCTACCGGAAAAGGGAGATAAAGATAATGGTCGAAGAACCGGCTCACTGGACCACCGGTATAGAGAAGCGCCACTCGGGCGATATCGCGGCTTCGAAAGAAGGAGCGATGATCAAGATCGTCGAGCACCAGCGTCACTCGCCGCGGAGGTTCCGATCGTGTCGTTCCCCCGCCTTCATCCTTTATTATTTTGGTCTCGGGAGAAGAAAACATCCCATCGAGCGGCATGGTATATATCTGATGTCGCGCCCGTTTGAATTCGTCGTACTGCCCCGCCGTCCTCACCTCTACCATGAGCAACTTGCGCGCCGGCGAAGGAGAAGGAAGAGAGACAAGCAAGCGTCCTTTAGCACGGGTCGCCCTCGCCGTATCGGCCCACCCCCCGTCATAGAGGTTGCGGCGATATGCCCAGAAACGGATACGTCCTTCTTCCCACAGTTTCGATTCCTCGGCATGGAGATTGAAATAGAAACGCCCATCGTTGGTCCGGTGCCCCTCGGTAACGATGCGGTGCCCTATCGGCCACACATAGCCCCCTGCTTCGTGAAGATCATCGGAGGGAAGATTTCCCACACGCGGCGCGAGAAGCGCCCCGTTCTCTTCATCGTAAAGAAGGAGATCCGTCGCCGTTTCAGGGAACCTCGTCACCGGAGATATCGACAACGGCGAATCGACCGAGGAACGCTCCCGCGTCTTCTCGCGGCACCTATTGTCACAGGCGATGAACTGCTGAAGAAGACCGTTCCGTGATCGGCACGCCCCCCACTCGGCGACACAACTTTTTGTGGTGACAAAAAAGTATGGATCGAGGTCGCGCGCCGCCTCCCACGATGTCCTGTCCTTTACCACCGGTCGAACGGCAAGATCGCGAAACCAGCGAGGGAACGAAAGCATGGCACTGTTCGCGAGAATGACGATCTCTCCGGAAAAACGCAAGCGCCGTGCTTCTTCGGCGGTATCTGGGGAGAAACAAAGGAGCATGCCGGCATTCCGAAGCCCTTCGGCAAGGCGTTCCGGCGCAACGAGCTGCCGTTCGAAAGCGATGCCGAACGAGGTACCCTTTCTCGTCAACCACGGAACGATGCGATTGAGATCGTCGCGGGGAAACCAGAGCGGAACGACCGGCATCACACCGGAGCGCACCGCGGAAATGACCTGTTCTGGATAGGCAAGAAGCCGGAACTGTCTCAATGGAACCGCTACTTCTTCTTCTTCCCGGCCATCCGTTTCGACGCCTTCAGGGGGTTGATGACCTTCTTAACGATCACCACCTCGCGCTTTTTGTGGGTCGCCATGAGGCATATCTGGTTGTCTTCCCAGTGAAAAGAAGGGTCGGCGTATTTGGTGCAAAATTTTGCACCCTCGTTTTCCACTATGCGCCCGCACCCGACGCACTGCTCGACGATGGGACGCCGCGTGACGGCGGTCTCATTTTTCTTTTGAACTGCGGCCACCATGTTTTCCTCCGCACGAGTAATAACAGCGCAGGCATTTAATAGATAATCTCTCTGTTGTCAACAAAAAGAATGCCGAAACGCTTTTCACTATTGCTTTTTTGCGCTTTTCTGGTTTGTTGTGGTGAACATTGGACAAGAGGATTGTCATGCTGAAATACCTAGTCCGCAAGATATTCGGGACCGAGAATGAGCGCTTCCTCCGTATGTGTCGTCCCTATGTGGTGCGCATCAACGAACTGGAAGAGCGCATATCGAAGATGACGCGCAGCGACATGGTGGGCCGCATCGCCGAACTGAAACAACAGGTCGCGAACGGTGAAGCGCTCGACACGCTCATCCCCGAGGTATTCGCCTTGGTCCGCGAAGCAGGCAAACGGACGCTCGAGATGCGCCACTTCGATGTGCAGCTCATCGGCGGTATCGCCCTTCACAAGGGGAAAATCGCCGAGATGAAGACAGGCGAAGGAAAGACACTTGTGGCGACGCTCGCGCTCGTTCTCAATGCGCTCGAGGGGAAAGGATGCCATCTCGTCACCGTCAACGACTACCTCGCCCAGCGCGATGCCGAGTGGATGGGCAACATTTACAAATACCTCGGCCTTTCGGTCGGCGTCATCCTGCACGGTCAATCGAACAAAGAAAAGAAGGACAACTACAACTGCGATATCACCTACGGCACCAACTCGGAGTTCGGCTTCGACTACCTGCGCGACAACATGAAGTTCTCGCTCGATCACTATGTACAGCGCGATCTTCACTACGCCATCGTGGACGAGGTGGACTCCATCCTCATAGATGAGGCGCGCACACCGCTCATCATCAGCGGTCCCTCCGAGGACTCGACCGATCTCTATCTGACCGTCAATCAGGTTATGTATCACCTCAAAGAAGGGGTCCATTACACAAAAGACGAAAAGGCCAAGAACGCCGTTCTCACCGAGGAAGGCGTCCACAAGGTCGAAGAGCTCCTCCGGGTCCCCAACCTCTACGCCCCCGAGAACCTGCAACTGGTGCACCATGTCCAGCAGGCACTCAAAGCACATGCAATGTTCATCAAAGAGGTGGACTATATCGTCAAGGATGGACGGGTCATGATCGTCGACGAGTTCACCGGGCGCATCATGGAGGGACGCCGCTGGAGCGACGGTCTCCATCAGGCGATCGAGGCGAAGGAAGGGGTGCCGATCCAGAGCGAGAACCAGACGCTTGCGACGATCACCTACCAAAACTACTTCCGCATGTACCAGAAACTGGCCGGCATGACCGGCACCGCCGACACCGAAGCGGCGGAATTCGCCGAGATATACAACCTTGGCGTCGTGGTGATACCGACCAACAAACCGGTCATCCGCATAGACCACGGCGATGTCATCTACAAGAACAAACGCTCCAAGGAGCGAGCGGTCCTCGCCGAGATAAAGCGATGCCACGAAAAGGGACAGCCGGTCCTCGTCGGCACCATCTCGGTCGAGAGCTCGGAAGTCTATCACCAACTTCTCGAGAAGGCAGGCATTCCCCATAATGTGCTCAACGCGAAATACCACATGAAAGAGGCCGAGATCATCGCTCAAGCGGGACGCAAGGGGGCAGTGACCATCGCCACCAACATGGCGGGCCGCGGTACCGACATCGTGCTCGGCGGCAACCCCGAGCGCCTCGCGAAAGCCGAATTGCAGGGCTGGCTCGCCGGCCGCGAGACGACTACCGAGGAGGAACGGGAGGCGAAGTTCCGTGAACTCGTCGAGAAATACCGCCCCATTTGCGCCCGTGAGCGCGAGGAGGTGATCACGGCAGGCGGACTCCATATCGTCGGCACCGAACGGCACGAGTCGCGCCGCATAGACAACCAGCTCCGTGGCCGATCCGGTCGTCAGGGCGACCCCGGCTCGTCACGATTCTTCCTCTCGCTCGAGGACGACCTTCTCCGCATCTTCGGCGGAGACCGCGTTTACCGCATGATGGATCGTCTCGGCCTCGAGGAAGACCAGCCGATCGAGCACCGCTGGATAACCAAGGCGATAGAGAACTCGCAGAAGAAGGTCGAGGCGCATAATTTCAGCATCCGTAAGCATGTCCTCGAGTACGACGATGTGATGAACCAACAGCGCAAGGCGATCTATGCCCTGCGGCGGGACATCCTCACCGGCGGAGAGAAGAACCGGCAGACCGTCCTCTCTATGATCGAAGAGGTGACCAACATCGTCGTCCGTGACACCATTCCCGAAGGGCAACCTCCTGCACAATGGTCATATGGAGGAGTACGCAAGTACCTGAGCCAAATAACCCTCATGCCGCCGGAGACTTTCGATTTCGTCGCCCCCGGCATCGCCTCGGGTGCCCATAAGGGCGACCCGCGCAGTTACCTCGCTCAAGCCATCTACGAATTTCTCGTCACCAAGTACGAAGAAAAGATGGCACAGTATCCTCCTCAGTTCACGAGCGAACTCGAGCGGCACATCGTCCTCGAGGTGCTCGACTTCTTCTGGCGCCGTCACCTGCTCACCATGGATCACCTCCGTGAGGGCATCGGATTGCGCGGTTACGGACAGAAGAACCCGAAACTCGAGTACAAGCGCGAGGGGTTCCAACTCTTCGTCGAGATGATGAACAACATCTACATCGAGTCAGTCCGCCGCCTCTTCGCGGTACAGGTCGTCACGCAGGAGTCGCTCCAGAAGTTCGAGCAGAAGGAGGCGAAGCGTGAAGAGGAGGTTCAGCACAGCGGCGGCCCCAAAACACCGGTCGAAAAAGAGCCGGTGAAGCGGCAGACACCCAAGGTCGGACGCAACGACCCGTGCCCCTGTGGATCGGGACAGAAGTTCAAACGGTGTTGTATGGGTAAAGGAATCTACGATTGACGAAGGGAAGTCGTGTCATTCGCATCAATCGTTTTCTTGCCGAGGCGGGCGTCGCGGCGCGCCGCAAGGCGGACCTGCTCATCGCCCAGAAGCGTGTCACGATAAACGGGAAACCTGCCGTTGTCGGACAGATCGTGAACCCCGACATCGATCGGATCCTCGTGGACGGCAAACCGGCCGTTTTACCGCAGGAAAAACGGTGGTATCTGCTTCACAAACCGGCGGGGATCCTCTCGGCGGTATGCGACCGCCGCGGTCGTAAGACGGTGCTCGACCTTTTCCCCTCCCCCAACGGGCTCTTCCCGGTGGGGCGGCTCGACTGCGAGGTGACCGGCGTGCTTCTCATCACCGATGACGGCGAGACCGCTTACCGACTCACCCATCCTCGCTTCGGTATAGAAAAGGTGTATCGGGTCGTGGCCGCGTCACCTTTTTCCCGCAAAGAAGCTCAGCGGCTGGTCTCTGGCGTCGATATAAAAGGGAATCTTTGCCGTGCTCGGGCGGTGCACATCGTCTCACGAGACGCCGACACCGTGACGATCGAGATGACACTTACGGAAGGACGAAAACATGAGGTCAAGGAGCTCATCAAGGCGATCGGCAGCCGCGTTCTCTCCTTGGAACGCATCTCCTTTGCGGGGCTGACCGCTCACGGTCTCAAGCCGGGTGAATGGCGCGAACTCACCGAGGAAGAGATCGCCGCGTTGAAAAAGCAGACGAAACAAAAGAACAACGCATGAAAAGAATCGCGGTAGACAATACAAAAACCCGCCGTGGCCGTGTGACTGGATCGTTTCTTACCTGTGCATCACAGGTGGGGCATGTTCGGCCGCTACTTTCTTACAGTCACGGCACGGTGACGGCCCCGGTACGTAGTCACGGAAGAAACTACTCTTTCCAGCACATCACGAGCCCGGCAGGCTCTTTTCATTGTAGCGGAACCGAACGACGCTGTCAATCACAAAGTAGGGAGGATCTTTCCGGTGGATCGTAACCTCTATGAACTGTTCGCACAAAACCTTCTCCATCGTGCCGACGCGGTCTTTACTGCTACGGTACGCGAGAGGACGACCGAAGAAGTAACCTACCGTCGAGCACATGACCGTGTGACGCGAATGGCGGGGGCACTCGCCGCGGCTGGTATCGCAAAGGGCGATCGCGTCGTTCTGCTTTCCGAGAACCGTTCGGAATGGTATCTCGCCCTCTACGCCATCATGCGAGCCGGCGCCGTCGCCGTACCGCTCTATACGACGGCAAGCAAAGAACAACAGGAGTACATCGTTCGGGACTGCGGCGCTCGATTCGGATTCGTTTCCAATCCGACGCTCTACGGCAACATCCGCTCTATCGCCGAGCAGATGTTCCTCGGAACGGTGTTCTTCGATAAGGCGCCAGAATGGTCTCCTCACTGCCGATCTCTCATGGAGTTCGAGCACGGCGGCGATCCGGCGTTCGATCCCGACATGACGCGACTTCCCGAGTTCGAGGACACGGCGGTTCTCATTTATACGAGCGGCACCACCGGCGAACCGAAGGGGGTTATGCTCTCGCACCGGAACATCATCAGCAATGTCCATATGCTCCAGCCGGTGCTCAACTATATCGACGGCATACGCTATCTCTCGCTCCTGCCGCTGAGTCATGCCTACGAATTCACCGTCATACAAACGGTCGTCTCGATGGGAGGTACGATAATCCCGGTACCGCTCATGGCGCGGGCGGTCGAATACATCGAAAAAGGGAAACCGACCATCTCATGTGCGGTCCCACGCCTGTTCGAGAAGATATATCACTCGGTCCTCCAAAAGGTGAACGCCGCCGGTCCTCTCACCCGCACGCTCTTTCATCAAGGGCTTCGGCTCGGTGAGGAGATCTACCGGTATCTCGAAAAGAACGATCCCGTCCCCTTCCCGGCGAATATCGCCTTTGCATTCTACCGACGCACCGTGTTCGACAAGATACGCAATCGAACGGTGCGTTCCATCCAGCTCTTCATATCGGGTGGCGCGGCTATACAACCAGAGATCATCCGTTTCTTCAACATCATCGGCACACCCATCGTCGAAGGGTACGGCATCACCGAATGCTCGCCGGTGGTGAGTGTCAATCTGCCCGACGACCGAGAGGTCGGCACCGTCGGTCAGCCGCTTCCCGGGCTCGAGGTCCGCATTTCTCCCGACGGTGAGCTTCTCGTGCGCGGACCGATCGTAATGAAAGGCTACTATGGCAAACCGGAGGAGACGCGAGAGGTGTTCGACGACAAAGGCTTTTTCAAGACCGGCGACCTCGCCGTTTTTACCGAAAGCGGCAAACTCAGGATCATCGGCCGAAAGAAAGAGATCATCGTCATGGCGAATGGCAAGAATGTGGCGCCTGCCAAGATAGAGAGCATGCTGGTCGCCACACCGTGGATCGAACAGGCGTGCGTCGTCGGTGACGAGCAGAAATACCTCGGCGCCCTCCTTGTCCCGAACTTCGATGCCATTCACGAATGGGCCGAGAAGCAAGGCCTCGAGGCGACGACCACCTCCGCGCTCGTCGCCCATTCGGAGGTACAGAAGCGTATCCGCCAGTGCGTCGATGAGGTGAATCGCCGTGTCGAAGGCCACGAGATGATCAAGCGTTTTCAGATTCTCGATCACCGTTTCACCATTGAGAACGGTGAGATCACTCCTACGCTCAAGCTCAAGCGACGCACCATTCTCGAACACTATCGTGAACTCATAGACGGTCTCTACGCACGATAACAGAAGCCCGCGCCCTTGTCGTCACTCTCGACTCGCCGATCGAGGGGGATCCCCGTAGCGAAGAAATGTCTCACGGTACCGTAGGAACCGACTCGTACCAGCACTGGGTGGTCGGCGCAGAGAGTGCCGCTTCGGCGGTAAGGCAATCGCCGGGAGCGACGACGGTCAGTTCGGCGGCACTCGCGGGAACGGTGTAGTAATTGCCGCAGAAGTGGAGACGCGCCGTCGCGCCTTGGGGGATCTGAGAAAGTACCATCCGAACACCACCGTTCACCCGCTCGACCGTGAAAGACGGTACGGCCGACGGCGGCAGTTCGGCGCGCCAGAACGGGAGAAGCGCGTCGCCGAGGAGCACCACCGCCTTCTGGGTCCACGCCCAACTTTCGGGGTCAACGACCGGAAGCGGCATATTGACGACCGGCGGAGTGAAGGTGTCACTCTTTTTGAGCACCAGTCGCGCCGCAACGAGCGCATCGCCGACGATTGGTCGTTCCTGCATGAAAAAATACCGAACCACCTCGTCTATCAGCTGACTGCCGCCGGCGAGCCCGAGGCCGGTCGTCGTATTGCCGAGGTAGAGGATCGCTCCCCCATGAGGCGCATTGATGAGGCGCTCGCCCGCCGCATCTTCGATGAAGACCCGCTCCTTGGGGTTCCCTTCGCTGTCGGTGTAGTGCCATGTGAACGGCGCCTCGAACTGCCCTGCCTGACAGGCACACGAGAGGAAGATAAGTGGCGTTTGATTAAAGAGATTATAGGCCATCTCCCCAGTGAAGTTGAGAGAATCGTCAGCCTGTTCGCAGGTAAGAAGATTGGGGAACCCGTGACCATTATGTACTACGAGGTTGACACCTGCCTCGAGGGCCTGCCGCTCCTTTTCGAGCGTAAGCACCTCGGCCTGCAAGCTCGGCATCGGGATCGTCGGGGTGTAGAGCCGCCTCACGGCGAACTCGGGCGGGATGAGCGACGCGGTGCGTCCCTCGGCTTCGAAGTAGTACCCGGCATGTATCGCGATACCATTATAGGTCGTGGCGATGTTGGCAAGGAGTATCGCTTTCCGGGCATCGGCAGCCGGATAAGCGGTGAGGTAACGACGCACTTTCTCGAAATAACGGGTCGCCTCGTCGGTATCAGAGACCGGGATCCGCGAAACGGCGATCTCGGGAAGAAGATCGGGCGCGTCGATCCCCTCTTGTGCATAGATGCCGTCGTGGTTGCCGTCCCATTCCGAGAAATCGGCAAAGTAGTGATCGCTCTTGAAATCCTCCTCGAAGGTACCGGCGACGAGGTTGCTGTAGCGGTCATGGACGGGGCGCGAGGGAACGAGTTCTATGTCGCCACCGAGAATAAGGTACCGGATGCCGGGACGCCCCATCGCCCACGCTTTTATCGCCGCCGCCGTATCGTTGCGGGGATCATCGTCGTCACAGAAAGAGCCACAGATGCTTTCAATGGTGGTCACCGCAGTGGGAACACCAAGAAGCGTATGGAGCACTGCCATTTTCTCGAACTCATACCGAAGCATCTCCACGGTGACAATGTAGGCAACAGGATCCTCGGGTTCATCGGGCGGGTCGAAGGTGATCGCCGATTCATCGAAGTCGGGTGCCTCCTCGGCGGCATCGGCCCCCGTCTCCTCGGCAACCTCGTCAAACAATTCAAGCGGATCGTCTGCCTTGCCCTCTTCAGTAGGAAGGCTCTGATCGCCAGCGACGATCTCCTGATCCGTCTCATCTTCATCGCCGGCCACCACCGGCGCACCTTCTTCTGTGGCCGTACACGCGACGACCACCGTAAAAAGGAAAAACAAACAATGTAACATGTGGTTCTTCATCCGGATCGTTCCTTCCTTCCTAACGACCTAACGACACCACACGGAGAGCCATTATACCCATGCAAGAAGAGGGCGCAACAGAAATAAGAAAGAGACGGCGATAAATTTGACCATCCTTTTCATATAAGGTAAAATAATGCATTCGTTTCGGAGAGACCGCCATGCACCAAGAGAGTGACCTTCGATTTCGGTTCAATCTTGCGCGAGCGATGGAGCAAGCCGGCATACAGTATCGCGCGAACATCGGACGTCTCCTCCCTTTCGGCGTCGCAGCCGTCCTGCCGCCACTCGGCTTTCTTCATTCCGTCGGACTGGGGATCGCTCTTCTCCTCCTTTTCGAGGGGTGGGCTCTCCTCCTCCTCACTGATGCAGTACACCGATGCGATCGTGAAGAATATCCTCGGCTCGGAAGCATCATTCACGAACATGCGTGGCACTATTTCAAAAACGGTTTCGTCCTCATGATCTTTCTCCTTTTGCTCCTTGTTGCCGGATTTGTCGCGCTCATTCTCCCCTCCATCTTTTTCTGGAGTCTCTTCCTCTTTTCGTTCCACCACATCGTGGCGCGCGGTAAGTTTGCCATAGACGCCTGCATGGAAAGCTTCCGAAGCGGCCGCGAGAACCGCTTGTCTCTGTTCTTCGTCTCGGCTTTTCTCTATCTCACCATCGCCGCGTTCTATACCGTGGCATATCTTCTCTTCGACGAACGGGGCTGGATCGCGGCGGTGCCGATGGCGTTCTTTCTTCCCTACTACATCATGATAATCGAGGAACTGTTCGAACAATGGGAGGCCGCGTGAACGACCGCTCTACTCTCTATGCCGCATTCTCCTTGCTTACCGCGTGGCAGGGAAAACCGACCTACGATTTCACCGTGGAGCCGCTTTTCGGCGACGCGTCCGGGCGTCTCTATCATCGTCTCCGTTTCGCAAAAGGCTCCTGCATTCTCATGACGGTGGCTTACACGAAGCCGGGCGAGTTCGGACGCGGAGATTCGTGGACAGACTTCCTTGCCATGCAAAAGGCTCTCAACGACCTCGGAATTCGCGTTCCCGCCGTATTTCATGTCGATCAGGAGGAACGGAGGGCGCTTCTCGAAGATCTCGGCAACGAAACGCTTTTTGCACGAATCGAGGCGGATCCTGCGAAAAAGATGCCGATGCTTCGCGCCGCGCTCGATCTGCTCATCACTTGGCAGAGGACCATGTGGCGCCGTAAGAACTTCGATACCCCCGCCGATGCGCGATCGTTCACCAAGGCGCTCTTCATGGAGGAGTTCAAGCACTTCTACGAGTATATGATCGAAAAACGGGTTTATCATCCTTCGTGGCGAAACCTTTGGCCCAAACTCGAAAAACGCTTCACCCGGATCTCTCGTGAACTGTCCGTCGCCCCTTATCTCGTCTCTCATCGCGATTTTCAGTCAAAGAACCTCATGCAGACCAGACGAGGAATATTCATCATAGATTTTCAGGATGCCCTTCAAGCGCCCCTCGTTTATGATCTCGTGGCGCTCCTGCGCGACTCTTATGTTTCGATAACCGAGGAGGAGCTGTTCCATCTCCTCGATCACTACTGGAAGTACAACGAGGTGGCGCGCGAGGTGCTGGGAGATAAAGAGAAATTCTATCGTCTCTTTTTCCTCCAGACCGTTCAACGCAAGATGAAGGATGCCGGGCGCTTCGTCTACCTGCATCAGGTGAAGGGAAAACAATGGTTCCTTCCCTTCGTCCGCCCTACTCTTTTCATGGTGCGCGACGCGCTCTGCCGCCTCGACATGCAAGAGATGCTCGACCTCCTTTCGCCGTTCATACCTGAATTCGGAGAGGTCTCTCAATGAAAGCGCTCCTGCTCGCCGCCGGCTTCGGTACCCGTCTTCGCCCGATAACCGAGAAGACGCCCAAGGCACTCGTCCCGGTGCTCAATGTACCGCTCATCGAATATGGCATTTCATTTCTCAAGCATCACGGCATCACCGAGATATTCATCAATCTTCACCACCTCCCTGACCGCATCAGGGAACATCTTGGCGACGGAGAACGCTTCGGAGTGAAGATCACCTATCTGTTCGAAAAGGAGATCCTCGGCACCGGCGGCAGTATCGCAAGCATGAAATCCCATGTCTCGGAACGGTTCCTCGTCATGAATAGCGATGTCATCTGCGATTTCGATCTCGAGGCTTTTGTCGACCGCCATATCGCAGAAGGAGCGCTCGTCACGCTCGGCCTCGTGGAAGCGAAGGAAGGGGATCCTCATGCCGTGGTAACCGTCGATGCCGACGGCCGGGTCATCCGACTTCTCGAAGGGACATCCCAGCCGTCCCTCCCATCGGCAAATGCCGTCTTTACCGGCATTCATCTCATCGAACCGCGACTCTTCGACTATCTTCCTGCCGGCATCTTCTACTCCATCACCAGCGATGTCTATCAGCGCCTTGTTCACGAGCGAAGCGACATCCGCGGTCAGTTCATCGGGGGTCGCTGGCATGACGCCGGAACGCCCGAAACGCTGGTGGCGGCATCCTTCGACCTCCTCAGTAACCTTACCCTCTCTTACCCCGTTACCGCTCTCCAGAAAAGTTATGGCCTCTCCTCCGATCAACTCGTGCTCCTCGGTAAACGGGTGAAGGCTCCCGCCGTTCCCATAAACCCGCCTGTCGCTATCGGGAACAACTGCAAGATGACCGGCGTCGCCTCTCTCGGCCCGTGGCTCGTCGTCGGCGACAAGAGCCACCTTTCTCCCGGCGCCGCCACGGAGCGAGCAATCTACCTGCCGGGTGCCGACGGAACGCATCGCATTGACACGCCGAGAGGCGCGCTATATTATTGAAGGCGCGGAAGGGAGGTCTCCATGCCATCCGAAGAATCCTTGAACCTCGCCTCTTACGACGATGCGACGCTCATCACATTGCTTCTCAACGGAACGGTGGCGCGTAACCGCCACTTCGAGTTCTTCTCGACCGAGCGGGGCCGTACGGTGCACAAACAGGCGAAAACGCTCGAAGGCGTCCTGCATGACATCAAGAACGGCGCCAAAGTAGTCTCGGAAGCAAAGGATGAATGGGGCTGGCGCGTCATACTCGAGAACGAGGAGAACCGTTACCGCCGCACCGTCATCATGACCGACACCATGCACCAGATATTCCACACGCAACGAAAGAAGAAGGTCTGAACAGCATCACTTTTCGATCATCAGGAGGGATTCCATGGACGACAAACGCAAGAATGTGCTCGACGGAGTGCTCAAGAACATCGAGAAACAGTACGGAAAAGGTTCCATCATGTTCCTCGGAGACGAGACGCAGGCCGACATCCCGGTCATCCCGACCGGTTCGGTGAGTCTCGACATCGCGCTCGGCATCGGTGGCTATCCACGCGGTCGCATCGTCGAGATATACGGTCCCGAGGCCTCGGGCAAGACGACGCTTGCGATGCACGCGGTCGCCGAGGTGCAGAAGCGAGGCGGCGCAGCGGCCTACATAGACGCCGAGCACGCCTTCGATATCACCTATGCCAAGAAACTCGGCATACAGGTCGAGTCGCTCATCGTGTCGCAGCCCGACTTCGGAGAACAGGCGCTCGAGATAGCCGAGACGCTCGTTCGCAGCAACGCAGTGGATGTCGTTGTCATAGACTCGGTCGCGGCGCTCGTGCCGCGATCCGAGATCGAGGGTGAGATGGGCGACAGTCAGGTCGGGGTTCAGGCGCGTCTCATGTCGCAGGCACTCCGGAAACTGACCGGCGCCGTCTCGAAGTCGAAGACATGCCTCATCTTCATCAACCAACTGCGCATGAAGATCGGTGTCATGTTCGGCAACCCCGAGACAACGACCGGGGGCAACGCACTCAAGTTCTACGCTTCGGTGCGGCTCGATGTTCGCCGTATCGCCAATATAAAAGAAGGGGAAGAGGTCGTCGGTTCACAGGTCAAGGTGAAGGTGATAAAGAACAAGATGTTCCCACCGTTCCGGGAGGCGCAATTTGACATCCTCTTCGGGAAGGGCATAGATCGGCTCGGCGATCTCATCGGGCAGGCAGAGCGCGACGGCATCATCCAAAAGTCGGGCAGTTGGTACTCCTACGGAAGCGAGCGGCTCGGTCAGGGAATCGGCAATGTCGCGCAGGCGCTCCGCGAGAAACCGGCCATCATCAAAGAGATCATCTCGAAGGTACGCGAGAAACACAATCTCAAGGGTGACGGCGACGCCTCCGATGAACCGCCCGCCGCTCCCAAAGAGGAAAAAATCGAGCCGGCCAAAGGCAAGAAGAAGGGGGGGGAATAGACGATGACGACCGAGGCGGCGAAGATAAAGGAGATACTCGCCCTCGCGGCGAAGATCGCGGCGAGCGACATCCACATCAAGACCTTCTCGCCTCCGGTGTTCCGCATCAACGGGAACCTCGTAAAGGTCGAGGAGTTCGGAGCGCTCAAGCCGGAGCACATCGAGATGATCCTCGCCGAGGTACTCAATGAAGAACAGAGAGCCTCCTTCAAGGAAAACAACGAAATAGACCTCGCCTACAGTCTCGCCGGCGTCGGACGGTTCCGCGTCAATGTCTTTCACCAACGCGGCAGTGTCGGGATGGTGTTTCGTATCATACCCTTCTCGGTCAAATCGCTCGATGAACTGCTCCTGCCTACCATTCTCAAGAAGGTGGCGCTCCAACGGCGCGGGATGGTGCTCGTGACCGGCACCACCGGCTCGGGCAAGTCAACGACGCTCGCTGCGATGATCGAACACATCAATGCAAACCGCACCTGCCACATCGTTACAATCGAGGACCCCATCGAATTCCTCATACGCGACAAAAAATCTATCATTAACCAGCGTGAGGTCGGCATAGATACTAAAAGTTTTTCACGAGCGCTCCGTTCGGCGCTTCGCGAGGACCCCGATGTCATCATGGTCGGCGAGATGCGCGATCTCGAGACAATGGAGATAGCGCTAACTGCCGCCGAGACGGGACATCTCGTCCTCTCGACGCTCCATACGCTCAACGCCGCCGAAACGATAAACCGTGTCGTTGGTGCCTTCCCAGTTCACCAACAGCCGCAGATCCGTCAACAACTTGCTTCCGTGCTCACCGCCGCCATCTCCCAGCGTCTCCTCAAAAACAAGGATGGCCGCGGCCGCGTACCGGCGGTGGAGGTGCTCCTCAATACGCAACTCGTCAAAGAGATCATCCTTGACCCGCCGCGGCTCAAGGAACTGCCGGGCATCATCGAACGGAGCCATACTAACTACGGTATGCAATCGTTCGATCAGTCCATCTATCAACTGTTCCGAGACGGTCATATCACGCAGAAGGAAGCGCTCGATAACGCCACCTCGCCCGATGACCTCGTCCTTCGCATGAAGGGGGTCGCGATATCGGGCGACGGCGACTGGAGCGCCTTCGATGACAAGGGGAACCAGTTCGGCCAGAAGGTCGAGAAGAATCCGGCCGCCGAAGGGAAGGGCATCTCCGACGATGACTTTGAGATCGGATAACCGGAGTGCCGACCCCTGCTGGCGCACCGCACTGCGCCTCCTTGCGCGCCGCGACCATTTCTCGACCGAACTCGCACAGAAACTCAGAGAAAAGGGATTTTCGGGGCAAGAGATAGCCTCGACGATCGAACGGCTCATGAAGATGCGCTATCTCGACGACCGGCGCGCCCTCGCTGCTTTTGCCGAAGAGATGAAACGACACCAAAAAGGATTCCTCTTGCTTCTTAAAAAGCTCATGGAACGGGATGCGCGGAGACTTTTTGACGAAACGGAACTGCGCGTCGCCTACCCTCTTGCAGAGGAGCGCCAGATAGCGCGTGAGCTTTCCCAAAAGATGCGTTGGGCGCCAGAAGAGAACCGCCGACGGCTTCACAACCGTGGTTTTTCCGGGGAAGCAATCGGAGGAACGGAGAACGACCTGTGATCGGATCTTTCTGCGTTTTTCCTCTTGTCTATTGGGTCAATTTGTCTATACTTGTCTTCGGCAGGTTACCATAAGGAGGCACCTATGCGTTCGGCAACGACAGTCGTCGTGTTGGCGATCATTTTTTTCTTTGCCTCATGCGGCAACACTTCGCGTAATATTGTACCGAAGGATGATGATGCTCCGCTCGGTAGCGACGAGATATCCATCGATGGCGATGATCTTCTCACCGACGAGATGACCGACGATGAAACGCCTTTCCCTGATGGCGGTGATGCGGTCGCTCCAAAGGATGACACCGTTCCTGCCGAGACAGATACCGTCATCAGCGACGATGCGCCGATCGTCCCTGATAAGGACATGGTGCTCCCCGACGAGACTCAGACCGACGATGCCCAAACTGACGAGACGATCACCGACGAAACGGTGACCGATACTATCCAGAGCGACGATACGATCCCCGATAACGACACTTTCGTCGGATTCTGCGGCGATGGAATCGTGAGCGGCCCCGAGATTTGTGACGACGGCGAGAACAACGGTACCTACGGCCACTGTAAAAGTGACTGTTCTGGCATAGGTCCCTACTGTGGCGATGGAACGGTAACAGTCGGCTACGAAACTTGCGATGACGGCATTTACAACGGAACTTACGGCCATTGCAACGAATCCTGTTCCGGTGACGGATCATACTGTGGCGACGGCGTCACTGATATCGGCTACGAGTTCTGTGACGACGGCCCCGATAACGGCACCTATGGTCACTGCACTACCGATTGCGCCGGACTTGGGCCACACTGCGGCGACGGAACGATAGATGAACCCCAAGAAAAATGCGACGATGGCGCCGACAACGGGACCTACAACCACTGTGCCGCCGACTGTTCCGGCCTTGGCTCTCATTGCGGCGACGGGGTCGTTGACACTCCCTATGAAGAGTGCGACCAGTCGAACGACCAGTACTGTCTGGGAAAGGCAGGCGGCGGCGGATGCGGCGGCAACCTCTATCGCCTTCGCGAATGCGACAATGGGTCCTGCCTGTGGACCGAGTGGTCAGAATGCGGCTATAGCGACGGCCAAAATGCCGATAATTTCGGAGACTGTCCGGCCGGTTACGAATGTTAACCATTCTTCACTTTTCCTTAACTTTCTCCATTTGACTCACAGTTCTCTTTCAGTATGGTGAAAAAAGAGGTCCTCGCGAGGAGAAGACCATGGCACTACTGAGACTGATCCGTATCCACCAGTGGGTGAAGAACCTCCTTGTCTTTTTCCCTCTCTTCTTCGCGCTCCGGATAACCGATCTTACCCTTCTTCCCAAAGCAATCGCCGCATTCTTCTTCTTTTCATTCACCGCGAGCGCTATCTACATCATCAACGACCTGCGCGACCTCAGTGAGGACCGCGAACATCCCGACAAGCGCCGCCGTCCTCTCGCAAGCGGCGCGGTTGGACCGGTGACAGCAGTGTTCTCTGCAGCATTTCTTTTCCTTATCGGCCTTGGGGGAGCCTCGTTCTATAGCAAACGGCTCTTCCTCATCCTCGCCACCTACTGCGCGATAAATGTTCTCTATTCACTCATCCTTAAGCGAATTCCTCTCCTGGACATTTTCGTCATCGCGACCGGCTTTCTCCTTCGGCTCATCGCCGGAACTGAATATGGCGGTATTGAGGAAATACATCCCTCTCACTGGATTGTCCTCATGACCTTCCTGCTCGCGCTCTTCCTCGCGTTCGCCAAGCGGCGCGACGATGTCCTGCTCGCCGGTGAAGGAAAAAAGACGCGCCACGCGACCCATGGCTATAACCTCGAATTCATCAACAACGCCTTGGCCGTGATGACCGCCGTCATCATCCTCGCCTACATCCTCTACACCCTCGATCCGGCGGTCGGCCGCTTCTTCGGCACCGATAAGGTCTATCTCACCGCCCTCTTTGTCATTCTCGGTCTCTTTCGTTACCTGCAACTCACCCTCGTCTATCGTCGGAGCAGCCAACCGACCGATCTTCTTTTGCGCGATCGCTTCTTACAGTTGACCATCGCGTGCTGGATACTTACCTTCGTGGTTCTTGTGTACATGAGGTGACTTCATGAAAGTGCTCATCACTGGTGGCGCCGGATTTTTCGGCCTTCACATGACAAAAAAATGCGTCGCCGAAGGCGAAGAGGTGACGCTCCTCGATATCGCCGAGTATCGCCCCGACGAGTATGGCCCCTCGGTGAAACTGGTTCGCGGGGATGTCCGCGACGCGGAAAAAATGGACAAGCTCATCGCGCAGACCGATGTGGTGATCCATGCTGCAGCAGCGCTTCCGCTCGAGTCACGCAAAGAGATCTTCTCGACCAATGTGGACGGGACGCGCACCTGCCTTGACCTCGCACTCAAACACCGCGTGAAGCGCTTCGTTTTCATCAGTTCTACTGCCGTTTATGGGGTTCCCGACCATCACCCACTCTACGAGACCGACGAAAGGATCGGCGTCGGCCCTTACGGCGAGTCGAAGATAGCAGCCGAGAAACTCTGCGAAGAGGCGCGGGAGAAGGGCCTGTATATTACCGTTATTCGCCCCAAGACCTTCATCGGCACCCACCGGCTCGGCGTCTTCCAGATACTCTACAACTGGATAGAAGAAGGACACAAGATACCGATCATCGGCGATGGTACGAACCGCTATCAACTGCTTGAGGTTGACGACCTCTGCGACGCGGTGTTCAAGGCCTACCGCCACCTCGGCCCCGAGGCGAACGATGTGTTCAATGTCGGCTGTGCCGAGTTCCGCACGGTAAACGAGGATGTCGGTGCGCTCTGCGAATATGCGAAAAGCGGCGCCCGCATTATCCATACGCCAGTCTGGCTCGTGATCCCGGTATTACAACTCTTTGAGGCGCTCCACCTCTCGCCGCTCTACAAGTGGGTGTACGGCACGGCGCACAAGGACTCTTTTGTCTCCATCGAAAAGGCGCAGAAGACGCTCGGCTGGCAACCGCGCTACAGCGAATCAGAGGCACTCATTCGCTCCTACCAATGGTATCTCGATAACAAGGAGACGATCGCCAAGGAGACCGGCACCTCCCACCGCGTCGCGTGGAAACAGGGCATCCTCGCGCTTTTCAAGAAGATACTATAAGTTTCCCTTTCCCCTGCTAGTAATTCACCAAAAACGGACAGAAATTACGGTGCTCCTCAACGAGCGTCTGGACCGCATCAAACATCGCGTCGCACTCGGGGCGCACCTCGGCTTCATGGCGCCGAAGCGGACCATAGTGGCCGAGCGAGCCGCCCGAGACGCGGAGCATCACCGCGGCGTATTCGGCAGCGAAGATGGGACACTCCTTCTCGAGTTGCTGGAAGGTGACCCCTTCCCCTACTCCGTAGTTTTCCCAGTCGGCGGCACTACAGGTGACCCCTTCCGAGAAGACGGCGAGCAGGCACTTCTCCGAGCCGGCGCTCCAGAGCGTTTTCCAGTACTCATAGAGAATGTCGAGTTCCTCGCTGAAGATGTGCGAGTTGTAACTCGTCTGAAAGAGACCCGCCTCGGCGGTGTCGGCAGTGACGTTGTCGGCCGAAAGATCGCGACCGCAACAGTGCTCACCCGAACTCTCCCGCATCCCGAGACCGAGGAGAAGCGTGTAGGCGTGCCGCAGGGTGTCGAGACCGGCGCTGTCGTTATTCATGTCGAGGCTGGTGAATATCTCGTCATACCACGCGAGAGCATCATGTTCGAGGTCGTCCGTCTTCGCCGCTGAAACGAGGAGCACATCGGAGCGGTCGCTGTGGCATACGGCACCAGCAAAGACGAGCGCCATCCCCTTCATGTAGGCGAGCGGCGCGTCGCCGCGGTCTTCCCAAAAGTAGTCGGCGCAGGAGGACTCCGCAGCGATCGCCATGACCTCTGCCGTGATATCAAAACACGACGACCACTCGCTCCAGTAGCCCCCCTCACAGCGACGCATCCGGACGCTTCCGCCGCCGCAATCCTCGGTCTCGGTCGCCCCATCGGCGCATTCAAAAAGGTCGTCATCTAGGAGAGGCGCTTCCTCCTCGGTGGAATCATCATCAGGAAGCATCTCGGGTACCTCTTCCTCATCGGCCGGCTCAATGTCAGCAACGCTCTCCTCCGGCACAAGCACTCCGTCGGAAACCGCATCATCGGTCAGCGTAGCATCGTCAGCGAGCGCTTGGTCGAAGTCGTTGAGTTCGCTCAGGTCGACGCAGACCTTCGAGACGCAGGTGAGCGTCCCATCGCAGGTGCCGTCATCGTAGCACGGTCCTCCTTCAGATCCCACCGGCTTACCATTGCCGCCACCGTCACACGCGGCAAGCAACACGAGAAAAAGAAGCGTAACAAGACTGCGTCTTTTCATTCCTTCCCCCTTTGACAGGTGTCACGAAAGAATATACTTTACCGAGAAAGAGTTGCAACTTTTGAAGGAGGTTCCCGTGTCCGCATCCATCGAGACACTGACCGACGACATCACTAAGGTCGCCGTTGACGCCATTGTCAATGCGGCGAACTCGTCGCTCATGGGCGGCGGCGGGGTGGACGGTGCCATCCATCGCGCCGGCGGTCCCGCGATCCTCGAAGAGTGCCGGAAGATACGGATTGAACGCTATCCCGACGGCCTGCCGACCGGAGAGGCGGTCGCAACAACGGCGGGAAACCTGCCCGCGAAGTGGGTGATCCACACGGTCGGGCCGGTGTGGCACGGCGAAAAAAGCAACGAGGATGACCTCCTCTACGCCGCCTACGCGAACAGTTATCGATGCGCCGTCGAACTCGGCGCAAAGAGCATTGCCTACCCGGCCATCTCGACCGGCGTCTACGGCTTCCCGAAGGAGCGCGCCGCCCTCATCGTCTGGCGCTTCGTCCGCGAGGTAGCAGAACCTGGACCGCTCGAACGGATCGTTTTCGTCTTTTTTTCGGCCACTGACCAGACGCTCTTTTTGTCGAACAAGAACAAAAGGTTATCCGCCGGAGAATAAAAAAGGCTTGTCCTTTCTTTCCCCCTCGCTACAGTGACAACCGATCGATATGTACACATTGATGAGGATCTCGGGGTACGCACCATGAAGATCGCGATGATCGCTTCAGAATGCGTCCCGTTCGCCAAGACGGGTGGGCTTGCCGATGTCGTCGGCGCGCTTCCCAAAGCGCTTGCGGCACTCGGCCATGAGGTCATCGTCATTCATCCGCTCTACGCCTCGGTCGACATCGCAAAACATGGTATCATGCCGTTCATGGACCAACTCGGCGTATGGATGGGCAACACTCTCGAGTGGTGCGCCGTCAAAACGGCTCCCCTCGGAGAAGGAGTCACCGTCTATTTCATCGAACACGACCGCTACTTCAAACGCGACGGTCTCTACCATGACGCATGGTTCAACGACTTCCCTGACAACCCGCGGCGTTTCTCGTTCTTTACCCGCGCGGCGCTTCAACTCCTGCGCGACCGCTACTGGATCGCCGACATCGTTCACGCCCACGATTGGCAAACGGCCCTCGCGCCCGCATTCCTCAAAGTGTGGCACTGGAGCGATCCTATCCTTAGCAAGGCGGCGAGCGTGCTCACTATCCACAACATCGCCTATCAAGGCATCTACGGGGCCGACACAATAGACTATACCGGCCTCAAGTGGGATAACTTCAAGCCAGAGATCTTCGAGGACCACGGACGCATGAACTTCCTCAAAGGCGGCATCTACTTCGCCGACATGGTGAACACCGTGAGTCCGACCTACGCGGAAGAGACGCGCACCGGCCCCCTCTCCTGCGGAATGGCCCCGTTCCTCGCCGCCAAGGGCGATCGCTACATCGGTATTCTTAATGGTGTCGATTACAGCCGCTGGTCTCCCGAGAACGATCCCTATGTGCCGCACCACTACTCGGCAAATGACCTGAGCGGCAAAGCACGCGCGAAGCGGCTTCTACAGGAAACGATGGGGCTCGCGGTGGATGAAAAGATCCCCATCATCGGTGTCGTGAGCCGCTTCGTGGAACAGAAGGGGCTCGATGTGGTCGCCACCGTCATCGAACGCATCCTTAACGACATGGCAGTGCAGTTCGTCGTACTCGGTGCCGGTGACAAGGGACTCGAGCACTTTTACGGAACCCTGCCAGGACGGTTGCCGGGAAAGGCGGGTTCCTACATCGGCTACAGCGAGGAACTCTCCCACCTCATTGAGGCAGGAAGCGATTTCTTCCTTATGCCCTCGCGCTGGGAGCCGTGCGGACTCAACCAGATATACTCGCTCCGCTACGGAACCCTTCCTATCGTCCGGGAGACGGGTGGATTGGCCGACACGGTCGAACAGTACGACGAAAAAGCGGGCACGGGCACCGGATTCAAGTTCTTTCACCTCTCCGAGAAAGCGATCTACGATACCGTGGGGTGGGCGGTAAGTACCTGGTACGACCGACCTAAGCACATTGCTCTCATGCGTCGTGCGGCGATGAGCAAAGACTTCAGCTGGGAAACGAGTGCAAAGGTCTATCTTTCCCTCTACGAACGGGCAATAGCTCTGAAAAAGAACTGACGGGTTGCTTTTTTCTCTCCCCGGAATACACTTACTCTACGGGAATGCTCTATGGAGGAGCCTATGAGGACACTTCGTTACGAGACGATCATTCTTGCTATCTTCGTGTTGCTTTTAGGCTGCGCCGAGGATCCGGTCGGCGAGACCGACGGCATCGCCGTTACCGACGAGGATGGTGGTGAAGACCCTAACGATCCGGACATTCGTGACGATTTCGTCAAACCAGACGACCATGATATCCCGGGCGACCTCGATACGCCGCCGACCGACGATAACGATACCACCGACCACGACAACCCGACCTCATGGGACAATGAGGATGCCGACGGCGACGGAGTAAAGAACGGTAACGAAGGGACCGGTGATACCGACGGCGACGGCACGCCTGACTTCGAAGACACCGACGCGGACGGTGATGGCATTCCTGACAACATCGAAGCACCGAGCGGGATACCGGTGGACACCGACAAGGATGGGACCCCCGACTTCAAAGATACCGATAGCGATAACGACGGAGTACCTGATAGCATCGAAGGAACCGGCGATGCCGATTCTGACGGGACAGCCAACTACCGCGACACCGATAGCGACGGCGACAACCTACCCGATGGGATCGAGTGCCCCGACATGCCCTGCCACGACAATGATTCCGATGGAACGGCCGACTTCCTCGACGGCGACAGCGACAACGACGGAGCACCCGACCTTTACGAAAGCAACAAGGACGGTGACGGCGATGGACTGCCGAACTACTGGGACGACGATTCTGACGGCGACGGCATAGCCGACGGCATCGAATGTCCCACTCTCCCCTGTGCCGATTCTGACAGCGATGGTCACTACGATTTCCGAGATGGCGACAGCGACAACGACGGGCTCACCGACGAACAGGAGCAGGTATGCGATGGATTGGGGAAGGATTCCCGTCTCTTTGCCGATACCGACGAGGATGGGTACACCGACCTCGCCGAACGGGCGGTCGGATCCGACCTCTGCGACCCGGCACACGGTGTCAAGGACATCTTCGAATTCTACTTCGTCCTTCCCTACCAAGGGCCCGAGCAGACCGATGTGCTTACCTTCACCCCAACGGTCCAGAAAGCCGATGTCCACTTCAATGTAGACACCACCGGTTCCATGGGAGGTGAAATAGAAAACATCAAATCAGGACTACAGACCATCATAGCCGAGGCAAAGGCTCGCGTTGCCGATAGCGCCTTCGGCGTTTCCTACTTCGACGATTTTCCCGTCTGCGGATTCGGTAGCGGGAGCGATCTTCCTTGGAAATTGGTCCAGAGTCCGACAACCGACGCTTCTGTCGCCCAGAATGCAGTGAACTCGCTCGCACTCGGCAACGGCGACGACTTTCAGGAGTCGGGCTACGAATCTCTCTATCAGCTCGCCACCGGTGCCGGCGGAACCTTCACGATAACCGCGTCAGGGGGTGGTTGCAGCGGCGACTGCAATGAAACACAGACCATCGCCGCCTACACCGGCGGAGGAAAGGGCGGCGTCGGCTTCCGTGCGGAGGCGCTCCCGATCGCGGTCCATGTCACCGACGCGCCGAGCCATCTTCCCGCTGATTACGGCGGAACGGGGCATCACTCGCGTGACGATGCCGTGAATGCGCTCGTCGCTCTAGGAATCCGCGTCATCACGGTACAATCCGCCCTCTCCACCGAATATGACGCCGATGCGGCGACACAACTCACCGACATTTCAAACTCGACCGGGGCGCAGGTACCCGTGTGCGCCTTCAAAACAGGAGAGACGACTTGGCGTTGCGGTGCGGACATGTGCTGCACGCTGAACGGCGGCGCAGTCGCCCCATCGAACGGACGGTGCACCCTGCGCTATCAGATACCGGAAGATGGGAGCAGCCTCGGAACCTCGGTCGTGGATGGCATCGACGCCATCGTCAAATACACCACCTTCAATGTCTACTCATCACCGAAGGACGATGGGGACGGCAACACCCCCGATACCTCTTGTTTCCTGAAGCGGGTGGAATCGCTCGAGTTTGTACCACCGCCGGCAGAGCCGGAGAAGAGCTGCACACCGGTCGCTCAACCGGCCGCTTACAACGGCTCGTCCTACAACAACGGATTTAGCAACTTCGCGGCAGGCACTTCCAATCCATCCAAAGAAGGCTCCCATCTACGCTTCACCGTCCATGCCGAGAATGACCTCTGTTATGAGCCTCAAACGACCCAAGCAAAGCTCTTCATCGCCTATATAGATGTCGTGGATCAGGTGACCGGCACGATCCTCGACACCCAGAGCGTCGCCATCATCGTTCCGGGGAAATCCTCCGGCGGCGAGGAAGACTAAAATCCCCCACCAAACCGCGTTCGATACGGCATGGGGAAAGAATTGCAAAATCATTGGTGACCACTATAATGAAGCGGCTTAGAAAAACGCCGGAGGAATCGCGGCATGAAGATCAACTATAAAAGTATCATCATTTGGGGCGTGCTCCTTGCCGCTCTCTTCGTGATATTCAATCTGTCGAAACTCTCCCAACAGGGGACCATCGAAGAGATCGATATGTCCACCTTCCTCAATCGGGTGAAGAACGGCGAAGTGAAGCAGGTCGAGATAGATGGTTTCGAGTATCGGGGCACCTTCGTGGATGGCAAACAGTTCATCGCCATCGGCCCCTCTGGTGAAGAAGTGATGAAGATCCTCGCCGAGAAACAGGTCGTCGCCCGCTACAAGAAGCCGGAGGACAACTCTTTCTTACAGGCGCTCATCGCTTCGTGGCTTCCGATGATCGTCCTCATCGTCTTCTTCGTCTTCTTCATGCGGCAGCTACAGGGCGGTACCGGAAAGGCGTTCACCTTCGGCAAATCGAAACACCGCGTCATCACTAAAGACAAGAATCCGATAACCTTCAAGGATGTGGCTGGGGTGGACGAAGCGAAGGAGGAACTGGAAGAGGTCGTCGACTTCCTTCGACGCCCATCGGCCTATACCCGTATGGGCGCCAAGATACCACACGGTATCCTGCTCGTCGGCCCGCCCGGCACCGGGAAGACGCTCCTCGCAAAAGCGATCGCCGGTGAAGCGAATGTCCCCTTTTTCAGCATATCGGGGAGCGATTTTGTCGAGATGTTCGTCGGGGTAGGCGCCAGCCGCGTCCGCGACCTCTTCAACGACGCCAAAGCCGCGGCCCCCTGCATCGTGTTCGTTGACGAGATAGATGCCGTCGGTCGCCAGCGCGGCGCCGGTCTCGGCGGCGGTCACGATGAACGGGAGCAGACGCTCAATCAGCTCCTCGTTGAGATGGACGGCTTCGGCACTGAATCGAGCGTCATTGTCATGGCGGCGACCAACCGTCCCGATGTCCTTGACCCGGCGCTCCTTCGCCCCGGGCGCTTCGATCGTCAGGTCTATGTCCCCATGCCCGATGTCAAAGGGCGTGAAGAGATACTTAAGGTCCATGTCCGAAAACTGCGCCGCGTTGACGATCTCGACCTTGAACGTATCGCTCGCGGGACCCCCGGATTCTCGGGGGCCGATCTCGCCAATCTTCTCAATGAAGCGGCGCTCTTGGCGGCAAAACGTGGCCGCGACAAGGTGACGATGGCGGAAATCGAAGAGGCGAAGGACAAGGTGCTCATGGGCAAGGAGCGCCGCAGTCTTGTCCTCACGCTCGAAGAAAAGAAGGCTACCGCCTACCACGAAGCGGGACACACGGTCGTCGGCTATTTTACTCCCGGCGCCGATCCCGTCTATAAGGTCTCCATCGTACCGCGAGGTCGGGCGCTCGGCGTCACCCAGATGCTTCCCGAGAAGGACCGCTACGATCAGAATCGCGAGGAGCTCCTCGCCAAGATACGCATCCTCATGGGCGGACGCTGTGCCGAAGAGATATTCCTCGGGAAGATCACCACCGGGGCAGGCAACGACATTGAAAAGGCAACGCAGATCGCCCGTAACATGGTGATGCGGTGGGGAATGAGTAAAGAACTGGGGCCGGTCAACTACGGTGAACCGGAAGAGGAGGTATTCCTCGGACGCGAAATAACCCGACGCGCCCATCTCAGCGAATACACCGCCGAGCGGATAGACCGTGAGATACACGACATCATCGCTATCGCTCACCGCGAGGCGACCGAGATCCTTCAGCGTCATCGCAGCAAAGTGGAATTGCTCGCCGAACGCCTGATCGAAAAAGAGACCCTCGAGAAAAAAGAACTCGACGAGATTTTCGCAGAGGAGGGAGCGGAAAAACAAGGCGATCCCCTCCCCTCTTCCGAATCCACCCCTGCACCGGCCTCGACGACCCCGCTACCGCAGGGAAGCTCCGTATGAGATTCTTCTTTCTCTCCTTCTCGCTATTCTTCGTCGTAACCGCATGCGGTCCCCGTTTTGTCTCACGCATAGATATCTCCCGGCAGTACGAGTGGAAACCGGCGCAGATCACCCTTAACGGTGAACTCGATACCTTCTATGCCGAGGGAACCGTCTCCATCATCAACAACGGCGACCGACACAAAGTTGACTACGAAATGTTCCGTGCCGCCCCCGCCTTATGGCGTATCGACATCTTCGGGTTCCTCCACACCCACGGCGCCACGGTCATAGTGGACGGCATGAACGCCCACATCTTCCTTGATGGAGCATGGGAAGCTCCGCACCCGTGGCCCGAGATATCCCTTAACTTATTCGGTATTGTTCTCCCCTACAAAGTTCTCTCGGCCATGGTGGGCGGCAGATTCGACCTTACTGGTGAATGTGCTGAGATCGTCGAAGGAACGGTGTGTCACGAGAACGGTCTTTACTATCTGATTCGACGCGGAGAACTCGTCGAGATCAAGGACGAACACATTGACATCATCTATAGCGAAGACCGCTGGCGCGGTCAAAGCGATGCCACCTCGGAACCATTCTATCTCTGGCCCGGCAAGATAGAAAAACGGACCGAATTCCCGCAGGAGATGTTCAAAACCACTCGCGAAAAGGACATCTTCGATGAGATATGAGTTTTCTGACTCACCCTCTTGGAGAGGAAAAACGCCATGATCAAGCGGATGCTTTCACGGGTCACCTTCGAAATAACCGCCCGCATAACGCATGAAGGAACCAATTACCCTGCCGAAGTAAAGAATGTAAGTCTCTCGGGAATCTACTTCTCAAAAGGACCTGACCTACCGCTCAATGCTTCAGTTACCGTGCATCTTGAACTGGCAAGTCGCCACTCCGAGATGGAGGTCAAGGTACCCGGAACCGTCGTCCGCAAGGATGCCGACGGATTCGCAGTAAAACTCGGCGAACTTGAACTCGATGCCTTCATCTTCCTCCGCAACATCATCATCTACAATAGCGGCAACGCCGAGGTCATAGACAAAGAATACCGCGACTATCTCGTGTGGAGATCCGACAAGAACGAGTATATCCCGACATAACCAAAAACCGTCCAACCATTTAGAATGACTTGTTTTTACCCGTTATTGCTTTCGCATTCGTTCCGAGTATGATGGCGGCGGCTCTTTGGTGATACGAACACAGGGAATAACTATACGGAGGATGCGATGTTTTCCGATCTCGGTTCGTTCGGCCCCATTCTGTGTCTCGGCCTTGCGGCATGCGGAAGCGCCATTGGGTGCGGTCTTGCCGGTATGACTTCGCACGGCATCATGTCGAAGACCGACGAAGGACACGGTCTTTTCGTTGCGCTCTCTGCGATGCCCGCCTCGCAGACGATCTATGGGTTCGTGCTCATGATCCTCATGAACGACAAGATCGCGGCTCTGCACGCAGCGGGCAAATCAACGAGTTCTCTTTTTGCCATCGGCGTCGCATGCGGCGTCGCACTCATGATCAGCGCCATCTATCAGGGCAAGGCCTGTTCCTCGGCGATACTCGCCGTTGCGAAGAAACCTTCCATCGCCGGTCTGGCCTTCGCGAGCCCCGGCATCGTCGAATCGTTCGCGATATTCGCGATGGTCGGCGGCATCGTTCTCCTGCAGGGCGTCGCCTAGTTCTTTCCCCTTGCTTTTCCCGGCGTGAATTCTTCCTTCGACATCGCACGTCTCGGTCTCACTGACCAGCAACATAAGGCGGTGACCACTACGGAAGGACCTCTGCTCGTCTTCGCGGGCGCCGGATCAGGGAAAACGCGTGTCATCACGGCGCGCATCGCCTATCTCATTGGTGCAAAAGAGGTCTCTCCTGACGAGATAGCGGCGGTCACCTTCACCAACAAGGCGGCGCGTGAGATGCGCGAGCGCGCCGGAACCCTTCTCGGTGATTCCGCGGTGGCGCGACGAGTGACCATCTGCACCTTCCACGCGCTTGGCCTTATGATCCTCAAGCGGGAGCACGCCGCCATCGGCTATCCACGCAACTTCGTGGTCTACTCCCCCTACGAACAGGTCGAGCTGCTCAAAAAAGTGATGGACGAAGAGCATGTCTCCCGCGATCAATACTCGCCGCACACGCTCATCGAGACGATCTCCGCCATGAAGAACGAGTCGATAGCCAAAGAGACATCGCGAACCCTCCTCGGCGACATCCGACGCGCGATCGCCCGCCGTCTCTATGACCCTTACGAGCGGGCGCTCAAAGCAGCTGCCGCAATGGACTTCGACGACCTCATCCAGAAGACGATACTGCTGTTCGAACGCGATGACGACCTCCGCAAGAAATATGCCTCTCAGTGGCGATACCTCATGGTGGACGAATATCAGGATACTAACCGGTCGCAGTACCGCCTCATTCGTCTCCTGTCCTCGGTACACGGCAATGTCTGTGCCGTCGGCGATGACGATCAGAGCATTTATAGCTGGCGTGGGGCACGGGTGGAGAACATCCTCGAGTTCGAAAACGACTTTCCCGGTACGACGGTAGTGAAACTCGAGGAGAATTTCCGGTCGGTACGCGAGATCGTATCGGTCGCCGGGCGCCTCATTTCATTCAACGAGAATCGAGCCGCAAAACAGGTGTTCGCGCGCCGTGCGGCTGAAGGATATGATCCGGTCGTGCTCCGCTATGCGACCGACGAGCAGGACGAGGCGCGGCAGGTGGCCGACGAGATAACCGCGCTCGCGACACAGGGGAAACGGTACACCTCCATCGCGATCATCGTGCGGACAAATGCCCAGACACTCCCCTTTGAAAAGGCCTTGTCCCGGTCCCGCATCCCCTACCGTGTCATCGGCGGCCAGAAGTTCTTCGAGAACAAAGAAATCAAGGACATCCTCGCCTACCTCCGGGTCCTCGTGAATCCCGCTGACGAGGTAAGCCTGCGGCGCATCATCAACTATCCGCCGCGCGGTATCGGTACCGCTGCAATCGAAACGTTGTTCAAGATCGCCTCCGCCGAGAAATCGTCACCGCTGGAGGTCGCCACGCGCGCCGCCGCTTACTCAGCTTTTTCGGTATCCCACCAGAACGCGATATCGGCATTCACGACGCTTCATAGGCATCTATCCGACGATATTGAGCACGCCGACCCGGTCCTCTTCGTGGAACGGCTCATCGAGAGGATCGGAATCGAAGCAGCAGTGGTAAAGCACAGCGAGAGCGACGATGCGGCACGCGTTCGTCTCGAGAACATCCGAGAACTGGTAAGCGCCGTCTCCTACCACCGTACCGAACACCCATCGGCGCCGCCGCTTGAGTTCTGGATAGGATTCATCAATGCGACCTCTCTTCTCCAAGCGGCAGACGAAGAAGAGAAGAAGGGGGTTTCCCTTATCACCGCTCACAGCGCCAAAGGACTCGAATTCGATGTCGTTTTCGTCCCCTGCTGCTATCAAGGAGGATTCCCTAACCGTCTTGCACTCGAAGAAGGAGGTATCGAGGAGGAGCGGCGTCTCTGCTATGTCGCCTTCACGCGTGCGCGCGAGCGGCTCTATGTGTCGGTTCCCCGTATGGTGAAGGTACGGAGCCGTAGCGAGGTGGTCTCCCCTTCTATCTTCCTCGCCGAAGCAGGCCTCACGGGAACGACGCCGGGCACCGAAGAAGAGCGACGCGCGACGACACTCGACTTCTTGGAGCGCATACAAGAGAAAATGCGCCGGAGAAAGGAAGAATCGAACTAGCCGAGAGGCCCCACTTCTTTTTCGACGACAGCGACAAGATCCTCCGCCATCGCGCGCACCTTGACAAATAACGGATGAAGGAAGGTGTCTCGTTCGAGGAAAGGCACCTCGCGCCGAACGCGGCGATGGACCGCCTGAAGCACCGGGCTCGTCTTGAGCGGCTTACGAAGGTCGAGCGCTTGACAGGCGGCAAGCACCTCAAGCGCAAGCACCGAGAGAGTGTTCTCGGTCACTCGTACGCACTTGCGGGCAGCGATCGTTCCCATGCTCACATGATCTTCCTTTCCCGCCGAGGTCGGTATCGAATCGACTGAAGCGGGGAACGAAAGCGCTTTTGACTCCGACACGAGACTTGCCGCCGCCACCTGTGCGATCATGAACCCCGAATTGAGTCCCTTGTCCTTGATGAGAAACGCTGGCGCCTGCGAGAACACCGGATTGACGAGCTGCTCGATGCGCCGCTCCGAGATGTTCCCCAGTTCACTGACCGCCGCGGTGAGATAATCCATGACGAGCGCGATGGGCTCTCCGTGGAAGTTGCCGCCCGAGATGGTCTCTTCTTCCTCGGGGAAAATGAGCGGATTGTCGGTGGTTGCGTTGAGCTCGATCGTCACCACTTCGGCGGCGTGAGTGAGCGCGTCGCGCACCGCACCGTGCACCTGCGGGGCGCAACGGAGGCTGTAGGCGTCCTGCACCTTGGTACAGCAACGATGCGATTCGCGGATCGCCGATCCGGCGAGGAGCACGCGCACATTGCGCGCCACCTCGAAATGCCCCGGGTGGGGTCGCACCCGGCCTATCTTTTCGTCGAAAGCGCGATCGGTCCCCATCATCCCATCAACGGTGAGCGCGAGCGCGATGTCGGCGAGTTTGACGATGGTGAAGAGCCGGCGGATGGTGAGCGCCGCCACGGCGGTCATCGCTTGCGTCCCATTGATGAGCGCAAGACCCTCCTTCGCCTTGAGCGTTATCGGCGTCACCTTTTTCTTCCCCAACACCTTCGCGGTCGGCACCGCTTCCCCTCGTTCACCGAGGCAGTATCCCTCACCGCAGAGCGCGAGCGCAAGGTGCGCGAGCGGGGCAAGATCGCCGCTCGCGCCGACCGAACCCTGCTGCGGGATGTACGGGACGATGTCGGCATTGAGGAATTCAATGAGCTTTTCAAGGGTGCTCAGGCGAACCCCCGAGAAGCCCTTGGCGAGCACATTGGCGCGCAGGAGCATGATCGCGCGCACCGTTTCACGGTCGAATGGATCCCCCACCCCGATCGCATGGCTCCGGACGAGGTTTACCTGCAGTTCGTCAAGGTGGTCCTTCGGGATAGCCACCTCGCTGAGCATCCCGAAACCGGTATTGATGCCGTATACCGGCCGGTCTTTCGTGAGTATCCTCTCGACGAACCGGCGGCATTTCTCGACCTTCTTCTTCGCGGATGGCGCGACGGCAACCGGTCGATCGCCGTGAGCGACCTCGTACACATTGGCGATGGTGAGCGATTCTCCATCGAGGAACAGCGTCTTGGGCCTCATCGTCATCTCTCCATTCAAATAACCCGGCGCGAGTCTAGTGGCCGGCTGGACAAAATCAAGAAATCGGATAGAAAGGACACATCCGTTTTATTGACAACTTCCCCCTTCTGTAGTAGGACGGTGCCGCGTTGCGTTTTTTACCACAGAATTTATGAACAATAGCCAGAACGACATCTGCCGGGAAGGGATAGTGAAAGAGTATGCCGACGGCCGCGTTCGTGTCCTCATTACCGTACAAAGCGCCTGTGCCGCCTGCCACGCGAAGGGTATCTGCTCCTCGTTCGAGATGGCCGAGAAGGAAATCGAGGCGATCGCCGATGAGCCGCTCGTCCGGGGAGATCAGGTCATAGTTTCGGTCAAAGAAGGAGTCGCATGGCGAGCAATTCTCTACGCGTTTGTTATTCCCATGATACTCTTTGGTATCGTTCTTTTCTCCCTTCTTTCTTCCGGATATCACGAAGCGATGGCTGGCATTGCAGCGCTTGGTGCAGTAGGGTGCTATTTTCTCCTTTTGCGCCTCACTGGAAAGTTTCTTTTTCGTTCCGTCGTATTCCATGCAAAAAAAATATCAACTGGTGAGTAGAGGTGCTCTGTGTCTGCAACAATCATCTATCCGATCGTAACGCTGGGAGCAGTCGCCGGTATCTCGGCGATCCTCCTGTTTTTGGTGGCCAAGAAATTCCGGGTCGAAGAAGACCCGCGCATCGACAAGGTAGCTGAACTTCTCCCCGGCGCCAACTGCGGCGGTTGTGGCTATGCCGGCTGTCGAGGGCTCGCCGAGGCACTCGTGAAGGCAGCCGACAAGGGAGACATTTCCGGGCTCAACTGCCCTCCCGGCGGTTCGGCGGCGATGAAAGCGATTGGCGAGGTGCTCGGCATAGCGATCACCGAGGCGGAGCCGATGGTGGCGGTGCTCCGGTGCGGCGGTACCCACGAGAAGGCACCACGGACACTTCAATACGATGGTGCTTCCAAGTGTGTCATCGCTCACAGCCTTTTCGTTGGTGAGAAAGGGTGCCCCAACGGCTGTCTCGGGTTCGGCGACTGCGTCGCGGCCTGTGCCTTCGGCGCGATGTACATGGACGAAAAGACCGGCCTGCCGGTGATAGATCCTGCCAAGTGCGTCGCTTGCGGCGCCTGCGTCAAGACCTGCCCGCGCAAGATCATCGAGATGCGCCCCAAGGGCAAGAAAGACCGTCGCGTCTGGGTGAACTGCGTGAACACCGAAAAGGGAGCCGTCGCGATGAAGTACTGCAAGGCGGCCTGTATCGGGTGCGGCAAGTGCGTGAAGGAATGCCCCGAAAAGGTGCAGGCGATAACGCTCCAAAATAACCTCGCCTACATCGACCCGAAAAAGTGCATCGCCTGCGGCAAGTGCGTGCTCGTCTGCCCCACCAAGGCGATCCACGCGACCTTCGAACCACCCAAGCCGAAACCGGTAGAGGCGCCTGCGCCGACACCGGCCGGCGAGGCACCAAAACCGACGAGTGCGGCATAACGAAGAATCATGAATTGATCATAAGGAGATAGTCGTGAGTTTCAAAACCTTCAAGATCGGCGGCGTTCATCCGCCGGAGAACAAACTGTCGGCAGGGGTTCCCATCGAGGCGGCCCCTCTGCCGAAACGGGTCTTTATCCACCTCGGCCAACACCTCGGCGCGCCGGCCAAGCCGGTCGTCCAGAAGGGCGACAAGGTCAAGGTCGGTACGCTCATCGGGACCGCCGAGGGCTTCATCTCGGCCAACGTTCATTCCTCGGTGTCGGGCACCGTCTTCGGCATCGAGCCGGTCGCCGATGTGTCGGGCTACAAGCGCCCCGCCGTCATCATCGATGTCGAGGGAGACGATTGGGAACCGGCGATCGACCGCACGCCGACATTGAAGAAAGAGATCACCCTCGACAAGAAGGCGATCGTCGAGAAAATCAAAGAGGCGGGCATCGTCGGGCTCGGCGGCGCCACTTTCCCGGCCCATGTCAAGTACATGGTCCCCGAGGGAAAGAAGATTGACACGCTCCTCATCAACGGCGTCGAGTGCGAGCCCTACCTCACGAGCGACCATCGGCTCATGCTCGAGCGTTCCGACGAACTGCTTGTCGGCACCCGCATCCTCATGACAGCGCTCGGCGTCGAGAAAGCGATCATCGGCATCGAGGCCAACAAGCCCGATGCGATCGCGCTCCTCGAGCGGAAGGCGAAGGATCATCTGGGCATCACCGTTCAGCCGCTCAAGGTGCAGTATCCGCAGGGGGCAGAGAAGCAACTCATCAAAGCGTGCATCAACCGCGAGGTTCCCTCGGGCAAACTTCCGCTCGATGTCGGCTGTGTGGTGAGCAATGTCGGCACTGTTGTGGCAGTGTACGAAGCGGTGCAAAAAAATAAGCCGCTCTTCGAGCGTATCGTGACGATCACTGGCAAGAAGATGACAAAGCGCGCCAACTTCGTCGTGCGCATCGGCACCCCGATAAGCGAACTCATTGCGGCCTGTGGCGGCGCACCGGAGGGGACCACGAAACTCATCAACGGCGGCCCCATGATGGGCAAGGCGATGATCTCCGCCGACATACCGGTGACCAAGGGAACCTCGGGAGTCATCCTCGTGGACGCAAGCGAAGCCAAGCGGCGCGAACCGTCGGCATGCATCCGGTGTGCCAAGTGCGTCGAAGCGTGCCCGATGGGTCTCGAGCCCTACCTCATCGAGAAACTCACCGATTATTCTCGCTGGGATGAAGCAGAAGAGGTTGGCGCCGCCGACTGCGTCGAGTGCGGTTCATGCCAGTTCACCTGTCCCGCCGCACGGCCGCTTCTCGACAACATACGGCTCGCCAAGGCAACGGTCATGAGAATCAGAAGAGAACGGAGCAAGAAATGACCAGATACATCGTTTCGCTGTCGCCCCACGAAAAGGGGCCGCTCTCGACAGAAAAGATCATGTGGGGCGTCGTGCTGGCGCTCCTCCCCTCGTTCGGGTTCGCCGCTTACTTCTTCGGCATCCGGGCGATCGTCGTGACGCTCGTCGCTATGATCGCCTGCATCCTCACCGAGTTCGTCATTCAGAAGTATCTCATGAAGACGACCGTCACCGCATTCGACGGATCAGCGGCGGTCACCGGCATCCTCCTTGCTTTCAACGTTCCTTCGAGCATTCCGCTCTGGGAGATCGTCGTAGGCTCGATCTTCGCGATCGCTATCGGTAAGATGGTCTTCGGCGGCCTCGGCCGTAACCCCTTCAATCCGGCGCTCCTTGGCCGTGCCTTCATGCTCGCCTCGTTCCCAGTGGATATGACGACATGGCCGATACCGGTGAAGACCCAGTGGCTCTGGACCATGGGCAAAACGGTGGATGGCACCACCGCCGCCACGCCGCTCGGTTTCCTCAAAGAGGGCGTCAAGATGGGCGACTCGGTCGGCGCCCTTGCCGCGAACCGCCCGGAGCTCTTCGACTACTTCAACCTCTTCATCGGCAATGTCGGCGGATGCATCGGCGAGGTGAGTGCGCTCGCGATCCTCATCGGCGGCGCGTACCTGATCTACAAAAAGATCATCACATGGCACATCCCAGTCTTCTACCTTCTCGCACTGGCAGTCATCACCGGCATCTTCTGGCTCATGGACCCGACCAAATATGCCGATCCGCTCTTCCATGTGCTCGCTGGCGGCGCGATGCTCGGCGCATGGTTCATGGCAACCGACATGGTGACGAGCCCCATGACGGTGAAGGGACAGATCATCTTTGCGGTGTGCGGCGGGCTCTTGTGCGGACTCATCCGGCTCTTCGGCAGCTTCCCCGAAGGATGCTCCTACTCGATCCTCATCATGAACGCCTTCGTACCGCTCATAGACAAATATGTGAAGCCGACCCGCTTCGGGAAGGAGGTGAACTATGGCTAAGAAACTCGAATCGACCTTCGGCAACATGCTGATCGTACTCCTCGCCATCGGCATCGTGTCCGCTTTCGCACTTGGGTTCACCTACACGAAGACCCGCCCCGAGATAGAGGCGGCGACGAAGAAGAAGCAGGAAAAGATCATCCGCGAGGTGCTCGACGGAATTCAGTTCGACAACGACCCGCTCGGCGAGAAATACACCGCCGCCGGATTCGACGGTCTCGAGATATATCCTGCCAAGCAGGGAGGCCAACTGGTCGGCGCGGCGGTGAAGAGTTTCTCTCCGCGCGGCTACTCCGGCAATGTCTGGATCATGGTAGGCCTCAAACCGGACGGAACGATCAACCGCACTGCGGTCGTGGAACACAAGGAGACGCCGGGACTGGGGACCAAGATGGCGACGCCGTGGCGTGACCAGTACAACGGCAAGAACCCCGGGACGAACAACCTGAAGGTAAGGCAGGACGGCGGCGAGGTGGACGCCATCACCGCGGCGACCATCAGTTCGCGCGCCTTCTCCGAAGCGGTGCAAAAAGCGTATGACGCCTTCAAGAAGGGAGGTGAGCGATGAACCTGCTCAAAGAATTCACCAAAGGGCTCCTCAAAGAGAACCCTATCCTCGTGCTCTTGCTCGGCATGTGTCCGACGCTCGCCGTATCAAGCAGTGCCTTCAACGGACTCGGCATGGGACTCGCGGCGACCTTCGTCCTCGTCTGCTCGAATGTGGCCATATCGCTCCTCAAGAATCTCATCCCCGACAAGGTGCGCATCCCTGCCTTCATCGTCGTCATCGCGTCGTTCGTGACGATCGTTGACCTTTCGATGCAGGCCTTCACGCCAGCCCTCTCCGAATCGCTCGGCGTTTTCATCCCGCTCATCGTCGTCAACTGCATCATCCTCGCCCGCGCCGAGGCGTTCGCATCGAAGAACGGCATCGTCGCGAGCCTGTTCGACGGCCTTGGGATGGGCCTCGGTTTCACCATCGCGCTGACGATCCTCGGCGGTATCCGTGAGATTGTGGGCGACGGGAAGTTCTTTGGCATCCCGCTTTTCGGCGACAACCCGACGACCGTCCTCATCTTCATCCTGCCGCCCGGCGCCTTCGTGGCGCTCGGTCTTCTCATCGCCTTCGTGAACAAGTTCATCAAGAAAGCGGCGTAAGGGAGGCACCTCATGTCGTACTTCAACATCATCATCGGATCGATATTCGTCAACAACATCGTGCTCGCGATGTTCCTCGGTATCTGCCCGTTCCTCGGCGTGAGCTCACGCATCTCGACCTCCGTCGGTATGGGGGCGGCGGTCGTGTTCGTCATGGCGCTCGCGACGACGGTCACCTACCTCATTCAGAGCTATGTGCTCGTGCCGCTCGAGATCGGATTCATGCAGACGATCGTCTACATCCTCGTCATCGCCGCGCTCGTCCAGATGGTCGAGATCATCCTCAAAAAGGTAAGTCAGCCGCTCTATCAGGCGCTTGGCATCTTTCTGCCGCTCATCACGACCAACTGCGCGGTCCTTGGCGTGGCGCTTCTCGTTATAAAGAAGAACTTCTCGCTTCCCGAAGCGGTCGTCTACGCGATCGCCAACGCCATCGGATTCTCGTTCGCACTCGTCATTTTCGCCGGCATCCGAGAACGGCTCGCCCTCGTGGACATTCCCAAGCCGATGCGTGGCGCGCCGATAGCGCTCATCACCGCTGGTCTCCTCTCGCTCGCCTTCATGGGCTTCGCCGGGATGGTCAAGTAGCCAGTCCGGAACGCCGCCACATAAAATCTTTTTCCATGCACAGATGCACCGGAACATCAGGCCGGTGAAGATGTATCCGCGCAACGAGCTCCCGATAGAAGAGAGCCCGAAGCGGAGCAAAATAGCGCATCTTATGGTCTTCCCGCGAAGGAAAAAGCTCGCCAAGGTGCGGGAGCGACTCCGGCCACCGCTCGCGCACGAGCCGCGCCATCGGTACCGGATAGCGAAGACCACCGAGGCTCACCCATGCGATGCGACGGCGGTCAAAGTCGGAAAAGAGTCGATCAACAAGTGCACGGTATTCATCGAGCAGATATTCCTGCATGATAAGGGGATCGAAGTGGAGCGCGACGCGGCCCCCGACGGCGATGAACCGCTGTGCCGCCGCTATCCGTTCGGACATCGGCGCGGTGTCCCGCTCTTCCGACTTATGGAACCGCTCGATATTGACCGAAAGACCGAGGACGAGATCGGTGTCGGGAAAGCGCTCCTTCGCGGTAATGAGGTTCCCGACCACCGCCGATTTGGTCTTGAACTCAAAAGTGACCTTCTTTTGCCACCCGTTGCGCGCTATCATCGCGGCGAAGAATCCCGATTCGTCGAGCAAGTCGTCGAGCGCAAGGCTGTCAGCGAGCTCGCCGGTCCCTACCCGAAGAGTCCTGTGTTCTTCAAGGTGAACCGCGATCTCCTTTTCCACCGCATCACGATTCGCGAATATCGAAATGAACGGGTTGTTCGCGAGATACTGTTGAAGGATGCAGTAGGAGCAGTCGAACGGGCACCCTGAGGCGCTCTGGATGGTGTGATAGCCACAGCAACGGTAGTCGGCGCCGGCGGGGCAGCGACATGGCGAGAGGAACGGCCCTTTGCGCAGGGTGAAAAAAAGCGTCCGCTTTGCCCGTCGATAGCGATCGTCGAGCGGCAGTGACACCATCTCGGCGATCAGGTCGTCTTTGCTTAAACGCTCAAGGGAAGAACCGTATCGCGCCACCGCCTTTTCGGCAAGCGACAGATCAGCAAGGGAGCGATCGACGACGATGCGGAATGTGCTCATAGGAAGGGGCTATTTCGGCGCACGGAGGATATCCGCTATCCGCTCGGCGGCGTGACCGTCGCCGTAAGGGTTCCGCGCACTGGCGAAGGAGGCATAGTAATCGCGGTCGGTAAGCAACCGTTTCGCCGCCGCAACGATATCGGTCTGCGCGGTCCCGGCAAGCAAAAGCGTCCCTGCCTCGACCCCTTCGGTCCGCTCGGTCTCGCGCCGCATGACGACGACCGGTATCCCGAAAGCGGGCGCCTCTTCCTGTATGCCGCCTGAATCGGTGAGAACAAGTTCCGACGATGCCATCTCGGTGACAAAGGAAATATAGTCGAGCGGCTCGATCAATTTGACATTCGTGATGCCGATAAGCAAAGCCTTCGCTGTCTTCCGGACATTGGGGTTCGGATGGACCGGGTAAAGGAAAGTGTATTCCGGGAAAAGACGCGCCAGTTCGGCTATCGCGCGACAGATGTGTTCCATCGGTTCCCCGAAGTTTTCGCGTCGGTGAGCGGTGATGAGCACCTGCTTCTTCTTTGAGTGCTTTACCTGCGCCGCCACCATCTTCACGGTATCGATGACCGTGTTGCCGGTCACGAAGATACCTTCCGGAGAAACTCCCTCGCGAAGCAGATTGTCGCGGTTGAGCGTCGTTGGAGCGAAATGATAGACCGCTATGCGGTCGGCAAGCATCCGATTCATCTCCTCGGGGAACGGCGAGTAGCGGTCGTAACTGCGCAGGCCCGCTTCGACATGGGCGACCGGTATCTTTTTGTAGAACGCGGCAAGCGCCGAGGCAAGCGTGGTCGAGGTGTCTCCGTGGACGATGACGAGGGTAGGCTTCTCGGCATCGAGCACCGCATCCATCCGCATGAGTATCGAACTCGTGATGTGGGCGAGCGACTGGTTCTCCTTCATGATGTCGAGGTCGGTGTCGGGACGGACGCCGAAGAAGTCGAAGAGCGGCCGGCAGAGGTCGCGATGCTGACCAGTGTAGAGAAAGTGCGTCGGCACACCGCGACGGCGTAACTCGAGGATGACCGGCACGATCTTGATGAATTCCGGCCGGGTACCGACGGATACGAGGATCTTCATGACGACCTCCTACAACACGCTCTTGCGGCCCGGTTCCTTGAGCAGGTAATCGGGCCGGACGGTGAACATCGCGCGGAATATGCTCTTGCGGACACGGCGGTGGCGACTCTGCGCCTCGGCGATGAGGTTCTTCACGAAGCGGCGTTCGTTCGATTCGCTGTAGGGACACCCCTGCGGAAAGGTGCGGATGCCGCGCCGTTTCGCCTCGGCGGCTATCGCCTTCTCGTCCATGTAGAGCATCGGACGGATGACGCGGAACTCGCCACCGAAGAAGGGGTTGTTGGGCTTCATCGTCTCGGTGCAGGCGCCGTAGAGGATGTTGAGAAGATAGGTCTCCATGAAGTCGTCACGGTGGTGGCCGAAGGCGATGACATTCGCGCCGACGGTCTTCGCATACTTGAATATCGCGATGCGGCGGTTGCGCGAGCAAAGGTAACAAGGTTTCTTCTTCTCCCGCTCGAATGTCTCGAATATCGGCTCGTCAACGGTGTGGAACGGCACGCCGAGCGAGGCGCAGTATTCTCGAAGATACGCCCTCTTTTCATCGTCGCCTTCAAACCCCATGTGCACGAATATCGCCGAGAGTTTGTAATCGTTGGTCGTTTCGACTTTCTTCCGGGCAAGGAGCGCCAGAAGGAGCGACGAGTCCTTCCCGCCCGACAATCCCACCATGATGTGATCGCCGGGATGCACCATATCGTAGTCTTTGATAGCGGTCTCGAGCCGTTTGTGAAGGTTGAGGAAGGCCTTCCCCTCGAGGTTCGGCCGCAACTTGCGTGCGTTCTTCATCGGGCAATCCTCCGCTGGGCGCGCAGTCGCTCGCGGATACGGGCCAGTTCGTCGCGGTAGCGGCCCTCCTTGAAATCGGGAAAACTCCACTCGAACGGCTGGAAAGCACCTCTCTGCCAGCGGCAGGTGAAGTCGCCCCAAACACCATCGGCGAGGTAGAGTTTGTGTCCCGCCCCTTTCATCGAAGCGAGCACGACCTTGTGGTGGTCAACATAGCCGCAATCAAGGTTCGCTCGTCGCCGTCCTTCAATGGCAAGTTGATCTTCAATCTCGTTGCAGGCATGTTTCATCCCCACCAGTTCGGTCGGCGGCATGAGGCGCTCGAACGCCACGATACGGCGCACAAGCCCCTCCCCCATCTCGTCGCGGTAGTAATCGGTAAGATCGAAGGAATGGGCGGATCCTTCATAGTCGATCGCTCCCCAGCGGCGCACCAGTTCGGCGCGCACCTGCTCGAACATCGCCGGATCGCGGTAGAGCACCGCGACGAAGTATTTGACCGCCTCAACGGGAACGGGGCGCGCCATTGTTCACCAAACGAAACGCATGTTCGATAATGTGAGGAGCCACCCCCATTGTGGAGGAAAGAAAATTCCCGCTCTCTTCTCTCTCGAGCCACCGACGCTCGGTACGGTCGCCGCGACGCACCCTCAACTCCCCTCCCTGCAGATAGTAGTGCTCCGCCGCCGTCGTCCGGGTAAGAACCGGGTAGGTCATCATCTCCCAACCGAACGAACGGTCCCACGCCACGCCAAAGGTCTCTTCATCGACCGGAACCGTTTTATAAGTGAGCCGATACTTTCGGTCGCTCCCGCTCCGCGTGTAGAGAGCGACCCGTTCCCTCTCTTCGGGAACGAGCTCGACCACATTGAAGCGATTCTCCACATGGACAGGAGCGTCTCCCGGAAGCGGAAGCGGCTGATGGATGAGATACCCGGGATCGACGATACACCAACAGCCATTGAACCGCACGAGCGCGGCACAGTGGGTATCGGGGCCGTAGCGGCGGTCGGCAAGGACGGGATGCGCCTCGATGCCGGAATGACGCAACACCGCCACGAGCGCCGCCGTGAGAGAAAAGCAGGTGCCACCGGTTCCGTAAAGCAAGTGATCGCTGATGACCTCGTCCGGGAGACGCCGCGCGCTCGACGGCCCGATGACAGCTTTACGCTTGATTATCTTGGTGAGATTCTCGTAGGGCATCCGTGCGAACGCGGCACAGACCTGTTCGACGATCTTCTGAGCATCGGCGTCAAGAATGCGCCCTACCAACCGATCGATGAGCGATCGGTCGCTGATACGGAACAGCGGATGTTCCTCCCTGGCTTTCACGACACGCTCCCTGCGGATTCCTTCGGCACTGGGGGCAAGCAGGAACGGTTCGCGAAACGATTCGCCGCCGCCGTAAGCCCTTCACGCAGGATCACCGCGAACAGCTCACACCATATCGGCACCCAGAGACGGGATATCGCCTCTTCCTCGTCGGCCGAGAACGGCGTAAGCACATAATCCTTTCCCTCCATTCCAGCGGGCGGCCGCCCTATGCCAAGGCGTATGCGCCCAAACTGGGGCGTTCCGATCGATGCAATGATCGAATCGAGCCCCTTATGTCCTGCCGCACCTCCGGTCGTCTTTATCTTCAGAGTACCGAACGGGATGTCGAGATCGTCGTGGACAACGACGATTTCTTCCGGCGCGATGCCGAAATAACGAACGACCGCCTGCACGCTGTTGCCCGAAAGGTTCATGTAGGTATCGGGCTTGAGCAGGATTACGCGCCGATCGGCCTCATCGCGCCGCGACACAAAGCCGAGAAACTTCCGCTCATAGGAGAACGGCGGAAAACCGGCGTTCACCGCTGCGGCGTCAAGAAAACGAAAACCGATGTTGTGACGGGTCTTTTCGTATCGGAACCCGGGATTGCCGAGTCCCGCGATAAGCAGGAACGGCATCGGGCAGTGACCTGACGGTTACTTCTTCTTCTCTTTATCGCCACTCTTCTCGGGCTTTTCGGCCTTCTTTTCGCCATCAGCCGGTTTCGCTGCGCCTTCGGCGCTCGGTTTCGCCTCGCCTTCAGCCGGCTTCGCCTCTCCCTCGGCCACCGTCTCCTCAGCAGTCTGCCCTCGTCCCTTGTTGACGACAACAACAGGGACATTCTCTCGGAGAACCGGGGTAACCCCTTCGGGATAGGGCAGATCCTTTAGCATTATTCGACCACCTATCTCGAGAGGAGTGACATCGACGACGATCTTTTCCGGGATCTTTGCGGGAAGACAGCGAACCGGGATCTCACGAAGCACCACGAGCGCATGACCACCGAGGATCTCTCCTTGAGAGCGGCCTTCCTTGATGATCGGCACATTCACGACGACCGGCTCGTTCTCGGCGATGACGAGGAAATCGATGTGCCTCACGGTGTCCTTTACCGGATCTATGTCTATCTCCCGCGGCAAGGCCAAAAGATTCTTACCCTCGGTCTGCAGGGTAAGCAGGACATTGCGTCCCTTGGGCGAGAGAAGCGCCTTTATCACCTTTCCCCGTTCGACCGATCCCGTGATGTTCTTTTCGATCGTCTTGCCGTAGATGTTAATGGGGATCAATCCCTTCCGACGCGCCTCATTCACATATCGCTTACCCGGCGTTCTCGGGAACACTGTCAATGATACCGTTTCCATCGTTTCTCCTCCATGCTCACAAAATGGCTGGGGCGGGAGGATTCGAACCCCCGTATGCCGGAATCAAAATCCGGAGTCTTTCCGCTTGACGACGCCCCATTCTCCGCTATTCAATGATCTCGGCCTTCCGCACAAACCGGTAGTCGCCCCGTAAGCGCGCATATGCTCGATCGCACCGCTCCGCATCGGTAAAAAAACCAACCACTGTGGAACCACTGCCGGTGAGAAGCGACTTTTCGGCCCCCTCGTCGCATAGCCGACGCGCCAAAAGGGCGATCGCCGGATATTCGCCGTAGACGACCGACTCGAAGTCGTTTCTCAGAAAATCCTTCCATTCCGTCAAAGAGCTCAATGCCGACACACGGCCGAGTTTTGTAGCCGTAGGTGCCCTTTTTGTCAACATTTTTTTGTCCCAAAGCGCGTAAGCTGCCCGGGTATCGACTGGAAAGCCGGGATGCACAAGAAGAAGATGAAAGGGAAAATCGGCTATCCTCACCGGCGTCACCCGCTCACCAAAACCTGAAACCACGGCAGGAACCCCATAAAGGAAGAAAGGGACATCACTGCCGATGGAGGCGGCGATCCGCGTCATACGATCGAGACCTAAGGAAAGGGAAAATCGACGATCAAGATAGCGCAACATCACAGCACCGTTGCTCGATCCGCCTCCCATCCCGCCACCGGTCGGCACATCCTTTCGAATCGTCACGGCGAGCGGCGGAAGCGATCTCCCGATCTCCGCTTCAACCGCCCGGATCATTCGATAGACGATGTTGCGTTCCTGCGGTATGGATTCCTCACAGTTCTCGACACGTACCGTCAATCGGTCAGCATCTTCTATTATTATCTCGTCGGCCAGCGTCACCGGCGCAAGCACCATCTCAAGGAAATGGTACCCGGTTGCCGGATCGCGTCCGATGATATCAAGCCGCAGGTTTATCTTGGCAGGAGAAAGGAGATTTTCTTTCATTTACGCATACCCCGCAGATCGGCAAGCACATTAGGCGGCACGAAGTCGCTGATATCGCCGTTCATCTCGTTGGCAAGCCGTATCATGTTCGAGGAAATGTAGAAGTATTTTTCGCTCGTCATCATGAAGAACGATTCGAGACGCGGCTCAAGGCGACGGTTGAAACAGGAAAGCTGAAATTCGTAGTCGAAGTCGGAGACGGCGCGCAATCCCCTGATAACGGTGAAGATATTGAGCGAACGCGCGAAGTCAACGAAAAGACCCTCGAACGCCATGACACGTACTGCGGGGTTGTCGGCAAATATCTCGGCGATCTGAGCAAGCCGTTGTTCCTTGGTAAAGAGAGGCTTTTTGTTTCTATTGTCCCCTATGGCAATAACGATTTCATCGAATATCTTGAGGCTTCTCTGGGCGATGTCAATGTGACCGTAAGTGATAGGATCGAAGCTCCCGGGATAAATCGCCCGCTTAGCCGCTTCTTTTTTCATGCGATGCTCCATCGGCTTCTCGTTTCCTTTTCACTCGAACATGGCATCATACGCCGCAAACATATCGACTGTCAAGCAGTGCTTCCGTCCTCCTCATCCCAACGTAAAAACCTGTTGATTTCCTTTCTGAAGGAATTATACTGGCCCTGAGGTTAGCGAGATCAACCGTTACGGAGGATAATTCCATGTCGAGGGTACCTTTACTGTTCAGCGCGATTATCACCATCTTGTTTGCCGCCTGTTCGGGCGGCGGCGACGAACCGATTGCGGAGGTCGGCGAACCGTGCGCCGGCGACGGGCTCATCTGCTCGTGGGATGCGACCCGTACCCTCAAATGCG
>CAYQBN010000011.1:0-35029 GCA_964415795.1 uncultured Spirochaetales bacterium
TCATGAAATGGCGCATCTCGTCGATGTCACGCTTCACCGTCCGCTCGCAGACCTCAAGTTCCTGCGCAAGCGCCTTGAGCGAAACGACCTTGCGCCGCTTGATGATCTCATGAATGGCAAAGGCGCGATGTGCCTGATCGGACATGGTCCCCTCCCGTGAATAGAACGCATCAGTATCGCGTTTTGCGTCTCTTTTGTCAAGTTCGGGGACAAGCCGTGTCCCACCGGTCATGCTAGGTTGAGAAATGGCGCACAACGATACGGAGGATCCCATGCCCAACGCCTTCGACCCCATAACAGCGATACAGGAAACGACGGTCGGTAAACGGCTCTTCATCGGCCGTGCCACCCCCGGCCCCCAACAGCGGCTCCTTATGCAGCACTTCGAGGTGAGCTCTTTCGGCGCCGCCATCTTCATGTTCGTCTTCGCGGCGCAGATGGAGGACCGTCAGGAGAGCCTCACCGATATCGCCGAACGCTACGGTATCACGGGGACTCCCTACCGGACGCTCCTCAACGAATACTTCACGCTGGTCAAGAAGAAGATGATCGTCCCCATCCCCTACCGGAAGAACGCATCCCCGCTCTGCTGCGCGGTGGAACCGTTCCTGATGAAGATGCTCGTACAGGGCGACCTGGGGATGGAGCCATTCGATCCGGCCGACCCGTTCTCGCTGTTACAGGCGATATCCGATCTGTGGGAACAGCGAGAGCAGAACGAGATAACGCCGCGCTATTTCTCCGACGAAGCGCAGATCGTCTTCAAGAAAATGAACGCAGGGAATCCCCTGCGCGAACTGACCGCGCCATTCCCTTTCGCCGAGCAGATCATGTTCGCCGTCGCAGCGATAGACCACATCACCGCCCACCGCAACGGTGTCGATGTGCGCGAATTCGCCGGTACCTTTTTCGGGGTGCTCAAGGAGCGGGCCGCCTTCCTGCGCGATGTGACGCAAGGCAAGATCGAGATAATAAAGGATGGCCTCATCATCCTCAACGACCGGGGCGACGATCCCTTCTCCCGGGCGCCCGAGTTCACCCTCTCGCCAAAAGCGCGTATGCAGCTTTTCGGCGCGAAGAAGAACGGTCGCAAGGAAAAACTCAACATCCCCGGCATCTTCTCTCTCCGCCCCTGGCGCGACAAAGGACCCGAACTCTTCTTTGATGGATCGCTCGCCGCCGAACTCGGCACTGTCGCGCGCGCCCTTTCCCGTTCCGGCGACGGCCGGCGGCTGTTCTCCCAACGGCTCAAGGAACGGGGGATGCCGACCGGGTTCACCGCGCTGTTCCATGGCGCTCCCGGCACTGGCAAGACCGCATCGGTCCACGAACTGGCCCGCATGGTCAAACGCGATATCCTGCAGGTCGAAATGGCGGTCATCCGCGATAAATGGGTGGGCGAATCGGAAAAACGGACCCGCGCCATCTTCACCGAATACCGCACCCTCGCCGGGGCGATGCCCGCCTGTCCCATCCTCCTCCTCAACGAGGCCGACGCGCTCCTCACCCGCCGCATGGATGCCCGCACCTCGGTCGAGACGATGCATAACACGATGCAGAACATCCTGCTTGAGGAATTGGAGAAGTTCGAAGGGATACTCGTCGCGACCACCAACCTCACCAGCATGCTCGACGATGCCTTCAGCCGCCGCTTCCTCTATAAACTGGAGTTCCCGAAGCCGACACCGGCGATACGGGCACGGATATGGCGCTCGAAACTGACCGAACTGACCGAGACCGAGGCGCTCGCGCTCGCCGAACACCCGCTCTCGGGGGGCGAGATAGAGAATGTGGCGCGTCGCTATATCGTCGACACTCTCTTCAGCGGGAAGCCCGACCCCGAACGGCTTGAGGCGCTTTGCACCGAGGAGACGTCACTGAAAAAAGGAGAGAAGAAAAAAATGGGGTTTTGAATGAACCAGGAAACGGCAATAACCCTCCGTGTCGAACCCTCCTTTGATGATCATCGGGAGGTGTTCGTAGAAATTCAATCCGCCGGGGAGGGAGGGTACATGACGGTCACCCATGATGGCTTTCGCTCTCCACGGAAAGTCGAACGGCAACTGTCAGGGAAGGAGGTTGCCTGTATAAGACGATTGATTGACGGTCTGCACATCCACGGGGTGTCGCCCGCGATGATGGGGCTCGACGGCATCACCTATTCCCTGCAAATCTATTCATACCCGATCGCGTTGGAGCTTCGCTGGTGGATCACTCCGCCGGCTTCATGGACCGGGGTATCCGCTCTGGTAGATGCCCTGCGTGCGTTGGGTGAAGAATGTGTCAGAGAGCCGTGATAGCCGCCAGTTCAGAAGGAGGCGCCGGAACTTTTACGGAGGTGTCCATGACCGTTCCCATCACTATTACGAGGATCCCGTTCTTCACCGCAGCGGATATCCCCCGGTTCGCTCTGAAAGGGTTCGTTTCGCTGCTCATCGGGCCGCCGGGCGAGGAACGCTCATCGCTCGCCCGCACCATCGCGGCGGATTGGATAGCGGGGGGATCCCCGACACTCTATCTGCAGGTCGGTGCCGGATCGAGGTTGTCGTTCAGCGATATAGCGATGCAATGCGCGATGTACGAACGGAAATGCGGCGCGCCGCTTGGCGGGCTGGTCATCGACTGTTGGGAGGAGGCCGCCTCGGAGCGTTACTTCAACTCCCGCTTCGCCGATATGCGGCTCGACTTCCTGAAACTCAAGGTGTTCGCCTTCGAGCGGCAGATGAGGGTGCTCCTCGTCGGGATCGACCGTTCCGGGCCGGGCGATCCGCCACGCCCGCGCCCGTTCCTTCCCTTCATGGCACATGAGGCAAGAGCGGTGCTGGCGCTTTCGGCCGATGCCGCCGGCGCGCGGCAGGTCACCGTCTGGCAGTGGCAGATGCGGAAATGGGGAAAGGGACTTGTGCTACATGAGAAGTCGGGAGCGAATGTGCCAAGGGCGTGACTCGATGCGGGAAGGGTGCTTTGATCGGCGGCTTGCCCCTCCTTACATGTATAAGGTAGTAGGGAAAAGGAGAGGTCTTGAATATTGAGGACCCCCAATCATCTTGATTACCATATAGATCGGGTGTAGATTCTTTTGTCTTGACGGAGGAAAAGGAAATGGCGGTCAATCTCTTGAGTCGTTATCGGGGTTGTCTGCTCGGTCTCGCGGTCGGAGATGCCATGGGGGCGCCGTTCGAGTTCGCGAACCGAGATGCCATTAGAGAGGTCCTCTCTGAAATGCAGGAGGGCGGACCGTTCGGGCTCAAGATGGGGCAATGGACCGACGACACGGCTATGGCGCTCTGTCTTGCCGACAGTCTCCTGGAGAAGAAGGGATTCGACCTGCGGGACCAGATAGAACGCTACTGCCGCTGGTACAAAGAAGGGTATATGAGCAGCACCGGTTCCTGTTTCGATATCGGCGTCACCACCCGCAGAGCGCTTGATCGGTATCTACTGGAGGGCAACCCGCAGGCAGGATCGCGGGATCCTCAAACCGCCGGCAACGGCTCCATCATGCGCCTGGCGCCGGTACCCCTCTTTTATCACCGGAAGCAGGAAGAGGCGATTGAGAAAAGCGGCATAAGCTCCATTACGACCCATGGCGCCGCAGAATGTGTGGACGGGTGCCGTCTCCTTGCCGCAGCCATCGTGAAGGCGCTCGACGGTGCCTCCAAAGAGGATCTTTTTTTGTTTGACCCGGGGATAGTGGAGTCGCCACGCATTGCCGACATCGCGCAGGGCAACTATCTTGACAAAAAAGCGGCGGATATCAGTGGATCGGGGTATGTGGTGAACTCGCTGGAAGCGGCGTTCTGGTGCTTTCATACGACCGATTCCTATGAAGAGGCCATCCTTGCCGCCATCCGGCTCGGGGATGATACCGACACTACCGCGGCAGTCTGTGGTCAGCTGGCAGGCACCTTTTACGGAGAGGAGGCGATCCCGAAACGGTGGCTCGATCCGCTGGCAAAGCGGGACCTCGTCATCCATTACGCCGAAGCGCTTTACCACTGTGCGGAGGATCGGCAGTAACCGGCAGGAGAATCCGGAACGCCCGGCCAGTTCGACCGGATTCTCCACGCTGGATGAGTACCGCTACTTCAAAGGCATTGTTTGACATCACCGCCTCCTTTCCAATTACGGTTCAGCATACCCTATGGAAAGGGACGCCCGGCGTCCCTCTCTGCCGCTATCCTCGCCCTATGGAGGGAGAGGAATGAGGTGAGGGTGTTAAGAGAAACCCTCATCCCGACCTTCTCCCTCAACAGGTAGAAGGAAAAATGGAGGTAATCATGTCAGAGCAGTTCAGGCCGTATGTGGTGCGGCGGTATCTCGCCGCAGTGTATGAGCGGATCGCGATCCCGCCGGCATACGATTCCGAGGAGAAGATGTTATTCTTCGCGCGCGGCGCGACGCTTGGGCGCTACCGGTGTGCGCTGGTGCTGGGACCGAAGCGGGTCATCTGGTTCGATGAGAAGGGCGCTATCGCTCTGCGTGAGGATTCCGGGGCGAAGGTGCCAAGGGCGCGGCCCGACGCGGGGAAGGTGCTGTTCTGAAGGTCGGAAGGCAGTTAAATTCTTATCTGAAAACTTTCATACTGCTGCTTGGTTATCTTTATGTAGCCATCATTTTTCATGCCCTTGTCCGTTATATATTTCTTCCAATCTAGTTTCACATTAATCTCAAATAAGTTCTCATAAAATATATGACCACGATAAAAGGTTTCTTCATTGAAATGCTCGTTTAAATCATGCTCAAAAAGAGAATTAGGATAATCCATAAGTTTTTTGTAAAGCTCTTTCTCAGATCTAGTCCGAGGACAGTCTATAACCTCGTATCTTACAACAGTAAAGCCGCCTATGATATATCCCTCTTGCGCAAAAAGCGCCTTCGTTCCTCGTGACAGGTGGTCTTTAGCAAATTTCCTATGCCCTTCGGTGGTTTTTACTCGAAAGCAGTGAACATGTTGCCATGCCGAGAAATCGTAGTAGGCCATTTTTTTGTTATAAGAAAGTAAGATGTAGCCCACCTTCTCTTCGTCATCTTGTTTGCTGTCGTAATATTTTTGCTCCAAGGTGACATGGTCTTTTAACTCTATAACATCGAACAGCTCTTTACGATGTTCCCTGAACATAGCCTTTCTTATGTTGCAATTATCTTCCCAACACACGAGCACATATTTTTTCCCCTTTTCCATTTCAAACGGATGGCCGTGAGTCAGAAAATTTCTCGATTCATATTCAAACTCCACTGTTACAGTAAATGGCTTTTCGTTCTTTATGTAGATTATGTCCTCCATGTCAAATCCGCTGGTTGCCGGATTGTCAATTCTGGGAAACCCAAGTTGATCGTGAATCTTTGAAAAGAGCACCTCGACACCTTTCTCATTGATGACAGGTCCGTACATGGTTTTAAGAACTTTCTTTTTCATGGATGTCCCTCCTCAATTTTTTATGGGCTCTCAAACTATGGAAATCTCGGTCGTATTGACCTGATTTTCCGGATTCTCCACTCAAGCTATACAGGAAAGTTTTTCTTGTGGTATTCCGAGGCCAAGTAATCGTTGTTGGGCTTGCTCAACTTTCTTTTTATTTTTTCCAGCAACAAGGAAAGAAGCATGGGAACCATAATAGAAGCTATAAATTCCAGCCATCCTAAGCCGACGCTGTTTTTTTTTGCGTCCTTCCTTTTCCTTGCCACGGGAAAAACTTTGATCAAAAACCAGAATGAGCGAATCGGGCCGTGATTCAATTTCCGCGATCAGGGTATCAATAAGAATATGCTTGGGGGATTTCTTCTTTAGAGCGATCCCATTGTCTGGATCAACAAACAGATCTCCTTTGTCTGTTTTAGACACCTTTGCTCCCAGAAGCTTCTCGTAACTAGCGATATCCAATTTGTTGGTCGGCATATGAAGTACAGACCATTTGCCGAAGCCTTTGAGTACGTCAAGCAAAACTCGTTTTACCAAGTCGTAGGAATCTCCAAGGTGTTTCGAGTTCATTTTATAAGACCTCCTCTTTTGACCTTATACATTGACACCTTGATAATTCACCAGACCGGCCGTTCTTTCAGTTTTATCCCTGCTTGTTCATAGCGGGCAAAAATGTTAATGGGGTCCTTGTCCCATCCATCAGGCATCTTCGTTCTTGTCAGTTGTTTGTCCTCTTCGGCGGTGATGACCGCTAGCCACCAATATTTCTCAAGTCTCTCCCTCACCGGACCAACCTCTATCTTCCTCTTCTGCGCCTCTCCCTCGGCCCAATCCTGAATATGCTTTTGCTTGGGAACCATGTGCTCGAAGACAAGACCGTTAGCATCGTCGTTTTTTATCTTCACCAAAGCAGCATCGCTGTAATAGTCGCCCATCCAGTATTTGCTTTTGGGGCCGCCGTTGAGAGCGATCATCGTGTTGGAGAGGAATTTGTTCAGCCCTTCGCGCAGGCCGGCTATGAAAAACTTATCGCTCCAATCAATCGCGTTCAACAGTTTGCAATAGCGAACGGCCATGTTGTCAAGCAGTTCTTTCCGTTCCATAGAAGTCCGCCTCCGAAACTTTCAAAATAATGCGGCGACAAATTCGGCAATGACTTGGAACTCGCCGTCGTCGGCATTTTGTATCACGATGGGCTTGTAGTCGCTGTTCAGTGGTTGCAATACGATCTCTTCGTGTTCCAAGTTGCTGTGTTCGTTCTCTCTTTTTTTGCTCATATATTTTTTTATAGTGTACTTGCCACCGGTGTCGGGGTCGTCTATCGAGTGATGCTGAACGAGGACTATCTTTCCCTGCCGACTACCGCCGGGATTCGCTCGGAACACACACCAACTGCCATCCGGGATCATCGGCTCCATCGAGCGCCCAACGACCTTCGCAACGAACATGAGCCGGTCGAGCTTGCGACCAATGTCCGCCTTGACCCAACCCGATTCCGTGACCTCTTCACCATGTCCGAAGTAACCGGCCGCTGCCTGAAGCGAATAGACGGGAAGGCATTCGGTATACTTCTGTGTGTCGACCACCCTTTCGAGGATCCGAAGTCGCGGCCGCTCTTGAACCGCGACCATCTCCGGCTCTATGCATGACTTAAAGAATTCTTCGGTCTCCTTATCCATGAAATAGACATAACAACCTTTGTGTGCTCTGGATAAAAGGACGCGATAGACATTCTTCAGATGCTCCGCGAAGCTTTCTTTTCCTCGCTTGACGGTGCCATCAAAAGAGTTCTCCGGTATAGCGGCCCACTTCTTCTCATCCTTTCTATAAACCAGATCATTCCCGAAAATAACGCCGATGTAGTCGAACTCGAAACCCTGCGAGGTGTATACGGTGCCGACCTGTTCCATGCCGCTGGTATGGGTGGCCCATTTCCAGAATTCGTCCTTTTTCTCCCAAGGCATCTCAAAGTCGCCTATCTTTACATCTTTGATCAGCTCACCGGATGGCAATGGTTTACTCCATGGCCAACAAAAGCCAGCCACGATACGCGCACAGTTGGGTTTCTCGATGTTCTTTTCCTTTATCTTCTCGTAGAGCTTTTGCGGTGAGTCCAGTATCTGAAAATCCATCTTGACGCTTCGGGACAACTCCTTCACTTCGGTTTCTCGTACCTGCAAGGTATTCTCGACCCATTGCAAGTAAGCGTCCGAACCGGAGCAACGGAATTGCGTCTTAAGCTCGAATTCATAAATGTCGCGCTCTTCCACTCCCAGTTTTCCGGCGGCGCTCCTTATCAGCTCGATATTTCCGATCTCATTGGGGCGCACCGCCTGTCTTTCGTCGATGAAGAACACCGCCAGTTTGGCCGGGCGGATAAGATCGTCGACCTGCGGTGCTTTAGACTTAAACGCGCGATGAACACCATAGTCATTACTATCTTTTCTAATTCGATGCGCCTCATCACAGATGATCACGTCAATCTTGTTGTCCTGCGTTTTAGTAAATGCAAAAAAGAATTTAAAAAAGGCTTTGGCACTTCTTCGTTCTTTCCCGATGATATCTCGGAGAGTGTTCGTGAACGCAGAAGAGCCGGTGGCGTGAAAGACTGTTTTGCCAAGCCGCAACAATTCCCCCATCACTTCAAGAGCAATGACCGACTTGCCCGTTCCCGGGCCACCTTTCACGATGATGACCGATTTCCTCCCGAGCTTCGATTGCTTCTTCGCCCGATCCATTATCGCGTTGTAGGCGGCTATCTGGTCATCGATCAGATGGAATATCTGCTGTTTGTTGATCATTTCGCTGGTGTGATCCAACAACATTTTGGAGGGACCGATACTGCTCACGACGAACCGATTGAAAACTTCCAAGCCCGGGTCGGAAGAGAGCTTGTTCTTGAGGTATTGACCGAAAGCCTTGGCTTCTTCCTTTGAAAATAGAGGATATTTTTCTATCGCCTTGGAGAACTTTTCCGCGAACAGTACTCCGTCGCCGGACCGGGCGTAGTTGTGGCAGTAAGCACAACCTTCCAGATCGACCGCCGGCTTGGCGGTGAAGACCTTCATGAAGTCCTTCAGGTCAAGGACATAGCCCTCCACCTGCAATGAAGGGTGCGCTCTCTGCGTCTTGACTCTTCCGTAATCAACTACGACATTGCCCTCTATCTCGCAATCATGGACTTTTTCATTTGACCACTGCTTCAGTTCGACCAGAACGACTTTGTCGACCTTGTCCTGTCCCTGCCCGAAAAGAAGCACATCGATACGACGGTCGGAATAGGGAAGGCGATATTCTACGATGATCCTGTTCTCGCGCAATTCCGTATCGTCCAAGGCATCCTTCAGGACCCGCAAGGAAACATTCCAGGAATTGTATTCGGGGGTGTCAAAGGCTATCTTATTATAGTGGAAAATCTCCGAGAGCTTGTCGGCGATGACATTGTTTACCACGTCTTCCTTGAAAGAAGAAACGGTGCCTTGGTATATTCTCACGAATGTTGCCTCCTCGTTATTTTTTCATCATTGGGCTGCGACGAGCCGCTTTTTTACCATACTCTACCATCGCCGTATCAAATTGGAGCCAATTGAGTTTATGGCCGACACTTGTTTTTCGTGGATACCACTGAACGCCGCCTTTAGAGATATAAAGAGTACCCAGAAGTTCGTCATCCACCATAACCTTAAATGAAATGTCTTTGGGGCCAAGGTCGCGTTCCGGAACGGTAAAATTAACTTGATGTGCCATGGTGCTGATTCTCCTTTGTTTTTAATTTCCTGAACACGAGATAATCTACCCCCTCTCTTTCCCCGATGCAATTTTTCTTTTCACCTCCCGCAAAACAAAAGCACCGCCACTCCCTCCCTCTTAACTTCCTCCCATTTCTTTTTCTCTCCGGTCGGAACCGCAAGAAGCGATCCCGCATACCACCCGCCCCGGCGCTGCTCCTCCGTTACTCTCCATCCCCACATTCGCGAGAGCATATCGTCATATTTCCCGTCGTTGATCATCCGCGAGTAATAATGGAGAAGGAACGAGACCGGAGCGCAACTATCCGAATACCCCCACCAGAGACGATGGCTATCCGACACCGCCTTGGCGTATCCCTGCAACGCCGTATCGATATCCCCCATCGATACCCCGCCACCGAAGAAATAGATCAGACTCGCCGCCGGAGGCCCATTGAACAGCCGCGCCTGCTTCGCCTGTTCCCACGCATCCATCGTTGCCTCATCCAGCGCCTCTTCCGCCGTTTCGCCCAAACCGATGGCCACCGCGCACCCCTCCTCGGCGAACGACAGGAACGCCCCCAGATCATCGTTGTCCACGCAGACCTTCCGGTGCGCGGGATCGAACATCCAATTGATCAGCCTCAACGCCCCCAGAGTATCGCCGAACATAGACCCCTCCATTCAAAGATCCGGCGCTGTCAAAAGAGGAGACGCAGCGCCGCTACCTTATCCTTCTGTCTTCTCGCCCACGCTCGCTGGGACGCTCAACAGCCTCAGCGCCGCATACCGGGAACTTGGTCATCACGACAAATCGCTAGAGGCGACCCAAGAAGCGACCGAAATATACCGCTTTCTTGCCGAAAAAGACCCGGCAAAATATCTTCCCATCCTAGCAGGCACGCTCAATAGTCTTAGTACTACCTATGTTGCAAATAACCTTCAAGACCAAGCGCTTCTGGCAACCCAAGAAGCAATCACTCTCTACCGAACACTTGCCACGAGAGACCCCAAACGCTACCGACCAATCCTAGCCGGCACACTTAACTGCCTCGGCGCCATCTATGAACAATTAGGCAAAAAGGATTCTGCAAAGAAGGTAAGAGAAGAAGCCATCAGGTTCCAGTAGTCCGTATTCTTTTCCCGGGTCTTTCTGCCCTCCCTTTGACATTACCCAAAAGTTGAATTTGCAAAAGCTTTCAAGGCATTTCGGTACACGAGAAATATAATTTGAAGAATCCCTTCTACTTTTCTACTGAAACTCCCCCACAGAGACGAGTTCGCAAGTGCCGGTTCGGTGGTGATCCTGCCCGTTGTCTTTCATCCCCACCGTTTCACCGCTTCCTTGAGGCGCCCCAGCCAGTAGGCACGGTACTCTTTCGGGGCGACCACTTCAGCGTAGGGAGTGAAACCGAGGACCATGTAGGTTATCTCGATGGGATCGGCGACGGGAAGGGTGAGTTCAAGGCAGGGTTTCCCGTCGCAGGTAGTCTCGATCAGCCGCTGTTTCGGGTGCCATTCGCGGTCGCGGACGATGTGCAGGATCGGTTCGTGGAAGCGGATGGTCATCTCTTTCGTGTCGGGCAGTTTGAAGATGCCGTAGCTTTCCTCGAGGTACCGTTTGAGCAGGCGTTCGTCGAACTCCTTTTCGAACGGTTCTTCGGTGGACATGAGTTCCACGACGCGCGAGAGAAGGAAGGTGCGGAGGGCGCCCGAGGTGCGGCACCACGCGAGGAGATACCACTTCCCGGAATAGTTGATGAGGTGCCACGGCTCGATGAAGCGCTGTGAACGCTTTCCCGCCGCGTTTTCGTAGATGATGCCGAGCGCCGTTTCGGAGCGCATCGCGTCGAGCACCTGACTGACGACGCCGGGACGGTATTTGTCATGACTCGCCAGTTCATAGGTTATCCGCTTGAGGACCGGCTGGTAATCCTTCAGGTACTTATCCTCAATAGTGGTAAGCAGTTCGCGCGAGACAACCGGCATGAGGGCAAGGTTCCGCGCGATCCCCTGCGCGAAGAGGTAGAAGAGAAGCATCTTCTCGTCGGCATAATCGAAGAGGTCATAAGGTTTCGCGTAGTAGTACCCGTTCTTCTCCCGAGAGTACCTGATGGGTGCCTTCATGAAATGGCGCATCTCGTCGATGTCACGCTTCACCGTCCGCTCGCAGACCTCGAGTTCCTCGGCGAGACGCGCGAGCGAAAGCCCGTTACGCGACTGTTTGATCATTTCGTGGATACGGAAAATGCGGTGTGCCTTCCCCATGAGAGCCTCCCGTGGTGAGATGACCTTCCCAGTATCGGGAGAGGCCTCGCCACTGTCAAGTTTCGTGCCGGTTCTTCCCTTTTTCCTTTTCTTGTGTTTTTGCGTTCTTTTTTCTAGTATCGAACCGGATGGTCGGTCAACGACACGAAGGTGCGGTGTCATGCGCAGATCCTTTCTTTTGACGGTACTGCTTCTTGCGTTTGTTCGGTCGTTATGGGCACTCGGCAGTGAAATCTCCCTCTCACAACTGATGACGGACAACTGGACCGCGACACAGGGGCTGCCACAGAACTCGGTCTTGACGATGGTGCAGGCGCGCACCGGCTACCTCTGGATGGGGACCGAGGAGGGTTTCGTTCGCTTCGACGGCATCTCGTTCACGGTGTTCGATAAGGGGAATCTCCCGCTCGAGAACCACCACACCAATGTCATCGTGGAAGATGCGAAGGAACCCATCCTGTGGATCGGGACCGATGGGGGCGGTCTTATCCGCTTCAACTACCGGAGCGGCGAGACGATAGTGTTCACGCAGCGGGAAGGACTTCCGCACAACATGGTGCTGCGCATCCTGCAGAACGACGATGGTTCGCTCTGGCTCGCGACACGCAAGGGGCTTTGCCTTTTCCGCGATGGTAAGGTGGAGCGCATCTACCAAAAGAAAGATGGGCTTCCCACCGACGAACTGCGCGCGATGCGAAAGGATGCGCGGGGCCGTCTTTGGGTCGGGGGACGCGCAGGACGGATCGGCTACCTCGACGGAGAACGATTCACCATCCTCGACTCCTTCGACTCGCAGATATCCGACATATTTACCGATAGCGAGGGGACGGTGTGGGTGGCGACCCAGCGCGGTCTCTTCGCGAAAAAAGAGGGGAGCGACGAATTCCAGTCAGTGCAACCCGATGCGCTCGGGAACTATTCGGCCACGGTCGTGTTCGAGGATCGCCAAGGGAACATCTGGGTCGGCACGGAGGAGGCGGGGCTCTTCCGCATCCGCGATAAGAAAAAGCGCATTTCTCCAGACGATAAGGCCTACTTTACGAGCATATCGGCCATCTTCGAGGACAACGAAGGTTCTCTCTGGATCGGAACGCGCGGTGCCGGTCTTTTCCGTTTCCGTGAAGGAAAGTTCATGACGATCGGCGGCCCCGGCGTCTTCCGCAACGAGATCATCTTCTCGCTCTATGGCTCGAAGAGCGGCGGCATGTGGTTCGGTTCGTTCGGCGGAGGACTTTATCAATACCAAGACAACAAGGTCACCTCGTTCACCTTCCAGAATATCGTCACATACGATTCGATCGTCCTTTCGCTGGTAGAAGACCCCGATGGCATTCTTTGGGCCGGCATCTACGGCAAGGGGCTCTTCCGCTGGGACGGGGGACAAGGCAAACTGTTCACCACCGACGACGGACTGCCAAGCAACAACATATCGGCAGTGTACCGCGACTCGAAAGGACGCATCTGGGTCGGCACCAACGAGGCGGGACTTGCCTACTATGACGGCACTTCGTTCGCTCGTCTCGATCCCGAAGGAGAGTTCACCAACAAGGTTTCCCATGTCTATGAGACGCGGAACGGGATCATCTTCCTTGCCACACGGAACGGACTTACCCAATGGGACAACGGTCGCTTTTCGTATCCATACGAGAAGCTCAAGGGATTCCAGATATTTTCGATCGCCGAAGGCTCCGACCGATCGGTCTTCGTAACGACCTCGAATGGCCTCTTTATCCTCCACAAGGATGACATTCACCATCTCTCGATGCGCAACGGGCTTCCCATCGACAACATCTTCGACGTGCTCCTCGACGAGAAGGAGAATCTCTGGCTCACCTCGAACAAAGGTATCATCTTTCTCGACAAGGAGCAGGTACGCCTGTTCACCGAGGGAACGATAAAGCGGGTCTCGCCGAAGCTGTATGGCGTCACCGACGGCATGCTCTCGGCAGAATGCAACGGCGGTTCGCAGGGGAACACCTTCCGCGACAAGGAGGGAAAGCTGTGGTTCGCCACCGCGAAAGGCGTAGCGGTGCTCGACCCGCAGAAGATACGCATCAACGAGGTGCCGCCGCCGGTCGACATCGCGGCGGTGGTGATAGACAAGGAGATCATTCCCTTCAACGCCGCGGAAGCCGAACCGGAGTTCGGCCCGGGCGTCACCACGGTGGAGTTCAACTACACGGCGCTTTCGTTTCTCTTTTCCGACAGAATCGTTTTCAAGTACCAACTCGAAGGATTCGACAGGGACTGGATCGAGGCTGGGACCCGCCGCACCGCTTTTTACAGCAACCTGAAACCGGGTCACTATGTGTTCCGCGTGACAGCGGCCAACAACGATGGCGTGTGGAACGAGAAAGGCATCGTGTACCGCTTCTACCTCAAGCCTTACTTCTATCAAACATGGTGGTTCCGAACGCTCCTCGTCCTGCTCATCGCCGGCGCCGTCGCCGCTTACATCCGTCTCAAGGCGCGCGAAATAAAGAACCGCGAGATCGAGATGGCGCGCATCATCGAGGCGCGTACGAAGGATCTGCGCGACATCATCCTCCATGTCCAGAACATGTCGGAACGGCTCACCGAGATCACCGAACTGCTCAACCGTTCAACCGCCACCACCGCCGAGCGCTCGAGCGAGACCTACAGCCGGATAGACCTCGTTTCCTCGACGCTCAGCGAGATATCGAGCAAACTCCATGAGACCAGCAAGCAGGTCGTCGCGATGAACGACATCGTGACGAAGATCGCCGAGAAGGCCGACGAGAGTTCCGCGGTCCTCGCGCAGGCGGTGCGCGCGATGGATCTCATCGCGAGTTCCGCCGCCGAGATCCGAAACATCACCGAGGTGGTGAACGAGATCGCCTTCAAAACCAATCTCCTGTCGCTCAACGCAGCCATCGAGGCGGCGCGCGCCGGAGAAGCGGGCAAGGGTTTTGCGGTCGTAGCCGACTCGGTGCGAGAACTTTCGAACCAGACCGCCGGATCGTTGAGTTCGATCCGCGCACTCGTGAACGCGACCGGAGAGAAGGTCGACTCGGGGAAATCGTCGGTGGACAACAGCGCCCGCTTCATCAGCGAGGTCATCAACGAGTTCAAGGGCATCTCGGAACGCATGGGACGCATCAATGCGGTGATCGAGCGGCATGTCGGCGAGGTCGGTCGCATCGATGTCTCTCTTGCCGAGATACGCCGCCTTACGCAGGAGAACACCGTGCTCGTCGAAGAGGTGCACCGGGCCGCCCAGCAACTGAAAGACGAGACGGCGCAACTGGTGCGTGAAGTGACCAAGATACAGGATCTATGACCAATAAGGAGACTTTCATGCGTTACCTTTTCGCTTTGCTTCTCCTGTCAGCCGCATTCCTCGTTTCCTGCGCAACGGGAGGCGGCGCGGCATCACCGGGAACCGGTAAGCTTCTCGAAACGAATCCGCCGTCGAAGCCGGAGTGGCTCTCGATCACCGGCTACGCCCGAAAGGGAGGTGACTGGTACTTCGTCGGCGAGTCGTCGAAGTCGCGCACCGAGGAGGATGCCCGCGCCAAAGCGCTTCTCAACGGCCTCTCCCAGATATCGAACCAGTTCGGCGTGAAGGTTTCGAGCGAACTCATATCGCAGGAACGGGAGGCGAACGGCGTCTATTCCTATGACATCGGGGTCAAGAACAAACTCACTGGCGCGCCGATCCGCATCAAGGACTACAAACTCGAGAGCGCCTATGTGGAGAAATGGGATCGCGGCGAGATCGAGTTCGACGCGAAGGTGCTCATCCGAGTCCCTGATGAAGAAATCTCTCGGATCCGCAAGGAAATAGAGGCGCTCTGCGCGTGGGCGGTCATCTCTCCCCGTGACGATCTGGTGGGCGACGCGATGCGGCTGGCGAAGGAGTTCGCGCAGGTCAAGAAGATAAACCTCAAGCCGGATGCCGACACGGTGAGCGGGACCTACACCGCCGAAACGCTCGCTCAAAAAGCTCCCGACGCCGCCTTCTTCCTCGTGATAAAGATAAAGCCGGAGGCCCCGAAGAATGTCGAGGGCGAGTGGTACGCCACCGTCGCGGTCGAGGCTGAGCATCTCTCGCTCACCGAGAACAAGGTGATCCGCGCGTACAGCGGATCGGCGCGCGGCGCCGCCTATAGCGAGAACGACGCGGTGAAAAACGCTTTTCTTAAGGCCTTCGACGAAATCATGACCCAATAATCTGCTGTTGACTTTTTCCCACCGGTGCCTAAAAAGAGCTCGATGAAAAAGTGAGGGAGGTTTTCGATGTACAATGTGTTCAAAAGCGGCCTTCTAATGGTCGTTATGTTCGCCATCTTCATTTTCTTCGGGTACCTGCTCGGCGGCCCCGACGGAGCAACGACTTTCTTCTTCATCGCACTCGCGATAAACTTCGTCTCCTACTTCTTCGCGCACAAGATCGTGATCGCGATGTACCGGGCGACCCCTGCCGATCCTCAGCGCTATCGCCGGCTCTATGAGATACTCGATGACCTCTCGTCGCGTGCGGGGCTCCCCCACCCGCCAGCGCTCTATATCGTGCCGATGGCGGCTCCGAACGCCTTTGCGACCGGCCGCTCGCCTTCTACAGCGGTCGTTGCGGTGACCGAGGGGCTTCTTGCACGGATGAACGAGCAGGAGATCGCGGCGGTCATCGGCCATGAACTCGGCCACATCAAGCACTGGGATATGCTCGTTCAAACGATCGTGGCGGCAATGGCGGGTGCCATTATGTGGCTTGCCAACATCGCCAAGTGGGGCGCCATATTCGGCGGCCGCGACGACGACGAGGGCGGCGGCAACCTGCTGGTGGTGCTTCTCGTCTCCATCATCGCTCCGATCGCAGCGCTCCTCGTGCAACTTGCGATATCGCGATCTCGCGAATACATGGCCGACGACTTCTCGGCGAAGCTTATGGGAAGCGGTACTCCCCTCTCCAACGCACTCATACGCCTCCACGAGGATGCCCGCATGATACCTGCCGAGGTCTCTCCGGCGACGGCCCATATGTTCATCACCCCTGCCGGCATCGGAAGAGGACTCCTCACCCTCTTTTCGACCCACCCATCGCTCGAGGACCGTCTCGAGAACCTCCGGAAGTTCGCCTAGTCTTCCAAGAGTAGCGCGCCGACAACGCCCGATCGGTTTCCGAGACGCGCGGCACACACTTTTACCTTTTTACTCTCGCTGAAGGCAGATTCACGGAGCCGTTGTTTCAGCGGTGTCAGCAAAAGCGGTCCCAAATTGGAAAGCCCGCCGCCGATCACTATGACATCGGGATCAATGAGCGTCGCGACATTGGCAAGCCAGAGGCCGATGAGGCGAGAGAGATGGTCAAGAGCCGCCGCCGCACGCCGATCCTTTTTCTGCACGAGCACCGGTATCTCCTCTGGACTAATGCCAAAGAGCCGCTTTATCGCCGGCCCGGCGGCCATCCGCTCGAAAACAGTTCCATCAGGGAACCGCGTCTGTCCGATCTCGCCCGCTACCCCGTGCGCTCCGTGATAGACATGGCCACGGTGAACGAACGCACCGCCGATGCCGGTCGAAACGGTGACATAGAAGACCCGTTCATAGCCCTTTCCGGCACCGACCAGCGCTTCGGCGAGGCCCGCCGTCCGCGCGTCGTTTTCCACAGAGACAGACACATTGAAACGCTCTTCAAGCCATGACCGAATGGGCACTTTCTTCCACGACGGAATGTTGGGGCACACACGCACCATACCGGTCCTATAGTCCACCGGACCGGGGACACCGATGCCAACTCGCTCTATCCGTTTGGTCTCGATATCCGCTTCCCTGCAGGCCAAAATGACCGAGTGAGCGACATTCTCGAAGACTCGCCGTCGGGATTCGTCAGCATCGGTGGGGATCCGCACTTCCGCGATGATGTCCGACGTTCCGTTTTCTTCAACCGATGCCACGGCCGCGTGTATTTTGGTGCCGCCGACATCTATCCCGACCCGATAGTGGCCCTTTTTCATGAGCGACTCCTTTTTCGTCTGTAACGCGCCTTACTCTAACAGAGGCAGATTTCTTTTTCCAGCAGAAGGACAAAAATGTTGACAATGCGATGAAACAGACTATAGAACACGCTGTTTTTACCGGACTCCGGAGGGAGCGTCATGTTCAAGGCCTTCGCGGTGTTGCAAATCATCATCTCGGTGCTCCTTGTCACCGTCATCCTCATGCAGGAGGGAAAGCGGGGCATGGGCGCGATATTCGGCGGCTCGTCGAGTTCCATTTTCGGTGCCCGCGGCGCCGCCAGTCTGCTCGCGAAGGTGACGACGGTGCTCGCGATCCTCTTCTTCCTGAACTCGATCTGGCTCGCCCATCTCTCGAGCAGTAAGAAGTCGATCGTGGATAAAGAGACACCCACGATGACCGCGCCGAAGAGCGAGGAAAAGGAACCGGCGCCGACCGAGGCCCCGGCACCCGCCCCGGCCCCGGCTCCGGCAGAGGCGCCTGCGCAACAGTAAGAGCGCAGTTCGTTCTTTTACAGGCGATACGCCACCGATACGGTGCAGAAGTGGTGGAATTGGCAGACACGCAAGACTAAGGATCTTGTGCCGCAAGGTATGGGGGTTCGACTCCCCCCTTCTGCACCATCTTTTTTTAAGAATTAACGCTCGTACAATCCTTCATCGATCGTGGCGATGAACCGGCTCGGCAGGGTGAGCGCCCCGCCCCAGAACGCCGCCGCCGCTGGAAAGGTGAGATAGAGCCGCCGCTTCGCCCGCGAGCAGGCGACATAGAACAGACGCCGCTCTTCTTCGAGGTCCTCAAAGCGCTTGCATGAGCGCGCCGCGGGGAAGAGGCCATCGAGCAGATGGGGGATGAAGACCGTGTGCCACTCGAGTCCCTTGGCCGAGTGGACGGTCGAGAGAACGACCGGCTCCTCCTCCCCTTCCTCGGGTGGTCGGTCATCGAAAGCGAGATGACGCGACGGCGGTTCGAGGGCGAAGTCGGAGAGGAATCTCCCCAGTTCGTCATAGTTCCCGGCGATGCGTTCAAGTATCTCTATGTCGCGCAGACGCTCTTCCCAATCGGCCTCGAGCGACTGCAAGAGAGGCAGGTAGTGCTCCTTCACGATGGCGAGCAGTCGCGCGGGGACGCCATCAGCGCTCCGTGCCGTCGTAAGCACTTTTCCCAGTGCGTTGAGGTGCTGATAGAAGCGGCGTCCCTTGAACGAGTCGAAACGAAGTTCGCCTTCCTGCGCTGTTATCTTCTCGACGACCTGCCCCGCCGTCGTGTTGCCGATGCCGGGCAGGAGCAGGAGAACGCGGTTCCACGCAACGGCGTCGAACGGATTTTGCACTATGCGCAGGTAGGCAACAAGGTCTTTGATGTGGCGCCGCTCAACGAATTTCAGGCCGCCGTAAACGACGAAGGGTATGCCGCGCCGCATGAGTTCGGCCTGAATGAAGTTGCTATGGAACGCGGCCCGGTAGAGCACCGCGATCTCCGACGCAGGAACTCGCTGAAGGAGCGACTGTATCTCGGCCCCGATGAAGGCCGCCTCGGCCTCTGGGTCGCCGAAGGAGCGCACTACCGGGCGATCACTTGAGGGTGTCTCGGAGAATAGCCGCTTGGGATAGCCGATACGGGCATCCGCGATGACGGCGTTCGCGAGGTCAAGTATCGGCTGGGTGCTCCGGTAGTTCTGTTCGAGCCGAACGACGCGGCAATCGGGATAGGTCTCGGGGAAACGAAGGATATTCTCGAAGTTGGCGCCGCGGAAGGCATAGATGCTCTGGGCGTCGTCGCCAACAACCATGATGTTCCGCTCCCGAGCGGCGATGAGGTCCACGATACGCTTTTGAATGAGGTCGGTGTCTTGGAACTCGTCCACCATAATATGCCGCCAGCGATCCTGCACCGCATCGAGAAATGCGGAGTTATCGCGGAGCGCCTGCCACAAGATCTCGAGCAGGTCATCATAATCGAGGATGTGGTGAGCCTTCTTGAATTTGCCGTAAAGATCACGAATACGCGCAAGGTCTTCGAGGAACGGCTCGAGCGAGGGACTGAATCGCGACACCGCCTCGGAAAGCGGGATATCAAGAAGACGGGCGCGGGAAAAGGCCTCCTCGATCGCCCCCTTGCGCGGAAAAGACTTTCCCTTCGCATCGAGACGCAGTTCGCGGCGGATGAGGTCGATGATGTCCTCGGCATCGGCACGGTCGGCGATCGTAAAGTCGGGAGAAATGCCGACCGCCGCCGCATGTCGCCGCAAAAGCATCGCGGCGAAACCGTGGAAGGTCCCGGCGGTGATTGCCGCCGCTTCGGTCCCGCCGATGAGGAGAGTGGCACGGCGTGTCATCTCCTGCGCGGCACGACGGGTAAAGGTAAGAAGCAGTATCTCCTGAGGAGAAATGCCTCTGCCAAGCAACCATGCGGTCCGGTAGATGAGTGCCCGCGTCTTTCCGCTCCCTGCCCCCGCGATGACGAGGAGCGGCTTTCCCGTGTAGGTCGCCGCGATCAGTTGCGTCTCGTTGAGATCGGCACGGAAGCGTGCGGCGAGCGGTGAATCGGGAAGATGAAGATCCGTAGCCATCACGAGGCGCGCTTCGACACCTTCGCCGATCGTCTTGAAAAAGGTGATTCGCTCCGTCAAGTCGGGGTCGACCGGTGGCTCGGGATACTGCGACAGCCAGTCGCGGCCATGCCGCCGATTGGCGCCCCCAACAAAGCGTCGCTCGAACATCGCATCGAGGTCATCTTCCCCTTCCCCACGCCGACGCACCGGCAGATCGTCACGGCGCTCGCCATCCACCGGTTCATAGCGTCGGACCACGAGAACCACCTCTCCCTCATCGGTTGCGTGATGGTTCAGTATAGCCGCGCCGGCGAGTGCGTCAATCGAAACCCCTTGCTTTTCGCTCTCCTCCCGATAGGATGACTCTGACACATGAGGAACGGCGCGAGGAAAAAGCCATGAAGAAGATCGTTTCGACACCGACGGCGCCCGCGGCGGTGGGACCTTATAGTCAAGCGGTGTGGGCTGGTGATACCCTCTATATCTCGGGTCAGATCGCCCTTGACCCGGCAACGGGACACCTCGTCGGATCAACGGCGGCGGAACAGACCGAACAGGTGTTCAAGAATATCGGTGCCATCCTTGCGGCGGCGGGTCTCGGGTTCGATCGGATCGTAAAGATGACGGTGCTCCTCACCGACATCGGAGAGTTCGCCGCGGTGAACGAGGTCTATGCGCGTCACTTTTCCGGCGATTTTCCGGCACGCGCCGCCTATCAGGTCGCGGCTCTACCGAAGGGAGCGCTCGTGGAGATAGAAACCATCGCCTATCGGGGATAGCACATGAGGACGATGTTCGTTACCATCGTTTCACTGGGAATTCTCTGCGTCTCTTCCTGCACGAAGGAAGGGGAGAGCGCCTTCTTCACAAAAGGGAAACGAGTCGAGACGGGGCTCATCTGGGAGAAGACACCGGCATCTCCTGATACGATCCTCGCCGGTAAGTCCCTCAAGCCGCTCTTCAGCGACGACTTCGAGCGCTCTGAATTCGGGCCGAACTGGCAGGTGCAAGGCGGCGAATGGCGCATCGAGAACGGGACGGTCTACTCTCCCTCCGCGCACAACCGTAACCTTGTCCTCACCGGCGCGCCGCTTCCCGACAACGCGGTCATCGAACTCACGCTGTGGAGCAAATCTCCGTTCGTGGATGTCAAGTTCAACGCATGGGGCGACGGCAAGGTTCACGACCACGGTGACGGGTACAGTTTCATCCTCGGTGGATGGAAAAACCGCGTATCGGTCATCGCGCGGCTCGATGAGCACGAGAGGAATCGCGTAGAGGATCGCTCGACGCGGCTCAAACCGGAAGAGCGTTACCGGATCAAGGTCATTCGCCTCGGCGAGAAAATCTGGTGGTTCGTCAATGACGAGATCTTCCTCGCCTACTACGATCCGAAACCGCTTTCGACAAACGACGAATACCGTTACCTAAGCCTTGCCAACTGGGAAAGCGAGGCATTCTTCGACGATCTGCGTATCTTCGCAATAGAGTAACCAAGAGGGGGCATACCATGTTCATCGCGGTCGAAGGAATAGATGGATCCGGGAAGACCACGACGGTCACCGAAATAGAACGCTTCCTTCGGCGCCGAGGCTACGCGGTGCATCGCACCTCGGAACCGACCGGCGGCGATTCGGGTCGTGCGATACGGGCGCTCCTCGCCGGCGACGAAGACCGCGCCTACCTTCACCACGAACTGGCGCTTCTCTTCGCCGCCGACCGGCTCCGTCATCTTGCCGACGAGATAGAGCCGGCGCTTGCCGCCGGGAAGACGGTGCTCACCGACCGCTACCTCTTTTCCTCGCTCGCCTATCAATCATCGGTTCTTCCCTATGAATGGGTAAGGGAGATCAACCGCTTTGCGCGGATCCCCGATGTGGTCATCTATATCGGGGTGAGTCTCGACACCGCCTGTGCGCGCATCGCCGCTACCCGCCAAAAGACCGAACTGTTCGAAAAGCGGGTGTTCCTTGAGAAACTGCTCGACACCTATGAGCGGGTCATTCTCGAATACGGCGACCGCGTATGCGTGGTGCGACTCGATGGGGAAGTGAAGATGGATGAGATCGCCGGCGATGTAGAGAAGCACCTCGGCGGCATCTTCCCGCCGAGATCTCAGTAAACGAACTCGTAACAGCCCATATCGGCGACGCCGGAACCGTATACCGGCACATCGTAACGCGCGTGACCCTCGAGGTCGGCCGCCGGGGCTACACTGTCGTTCGCCGCATCGATACACGGCGAGATCTGCATGCCGATGGGATCTGCCGTCAAATGGAAATTGTTGTTATTGGCGTCCACGAACAGCGGATCCTGATTGATGTTCCCGGTACCGGTGAAAGTCGAGGCGTTGGTCATTTGAATATCACTGTAGGTCGCCGTGATGACACCACTGCCGTTATCGTCGTAAAGTTGACGGGTGTTGTTCCAAGTGTTCGTCGCGCTATTGGCGTAGAGTATGGAATTCACGATGGTAGTGTTGGTCATCCCCAAATTCGCAATGGCGCCACCATTCTTCGCACCGTTCTGCGAGAAGGTGCAGTTCGTTATCGTCATGCTCGTATCAGCGGCCCCCGTGTCGTCATTGGCGCGGATCGCTCCGCCGTTCGCGGTTCCCGACGATACGAGCGAGTTGTCATGGAACAGCGAATTGACCACCGTAAGGGATCGTCCGTTATAGACATTCACCGCACCGCCACTCGCCTCGGTGCTTCCGTTGGCATTTTGGACCACGCTGTTAGTGTCAAAGATGGAGTCGTGGATGACCAGCGAACCGGGGCCGTTCGCATAGATGGCCCCGCCAAATCCTAGGTCACCGGGACCAATGGTGACCGCGTTGTACTTGAACACACAGTTCTCGATAGTTAGGTTATTTGGGGTGGCCGTAGAGTTGAAAGCGCTTATGGCACCGCCGCGGGCATAGGTGTCGTCACTTTGTACGATCGCCGTATTCGTCGTGAACACACAGTTTCGTACGGTCATGGCGGGGATATTTCGTATGTACATCGCCCCACCCTCGACATAGTTGGAGGCGTTACCGGTCACCGCCCGTCCTTCCTGAATGGTAAAACCATCTACGAGCGCATTATTGTCGCCAAACATGATGTGTGAGACACGGTTACCGCTCGAGGAAGACTGACGACCATCAATAATGGTCGCATTGGAAGACCAATCACGGTCCTCTCGCACCCATTCGGTCCCCGCGAAGCCGCCGTAGAGCGGCGCTTTTCCTCTCAACTGTATCACATCGCTCGTCGCTGTTTTGTACACATAGTAAGTCCCTTCCGCCACCCATACTTCGCAGGTCGCGGCACTCGCATTGTTCGCCGAGTCTATTGCCTGTTGAATATCACCGAAGGCCGTAGCCCACGACAGTCCGTCGGGCACCGAAGGAGTGCTCCCCGTCTTGACGAATCGAACACATATTTCGCAGTCGGCTCCCGCCCAGCCGGCATCGCAGCATTGACCTTGATTCTCACTGCAGACAAAGTCGCCGCACGGATTGCCGGGATGTATGGTGCATCCGCCGTTACCATCACATGAGTCCTCACCGTTGCAGAAGACGCCATCGTCACAGACAGTATCGGGAGAGGCGAACTCGTCAGAGGGACAGGAATCATTGTCACCGGTGCAGTATTCGGCCACATCGCACTCGTCCACGGCAGGGCGACATACATAGGTCGGTTGACGGAAATGACACCCGTCACAACAGGCGCCGGTGGAGCACTCGCAGATATCCACATCGAGATCGGGCTGAACGACATCGCCGTCATCGGGGGTGATCACCGGACCGTCGTCGGTTATCACGGATTGATCGTCGGTGACCACAACACCATCGTCATTCACCACGACAGCGTCGTCCGTGATCGGGGTGTCGGTAACGGTGTCATCGGTAACGGTGTCATCGGTAACGGTGTCATCGGTAACGGTGTCATCGGTAACGGTGTCATCAGTGACGGTGTCATCAGTAACGGTGTCATCAGTAACGGTGTCGTCGGTGACGGTGTCGTCGGGGGTTATCACGCTACTGTCATCATTCACCGGCTCACCATCGTCGTTGATGAGTTCCCCGTCATCGTTGATCAATTGCCCATCGTCATTGATCAATTGGCCGTCATCGTTCACGAGCGGTTCGGTATCGGTTTCGATCAGATCATCCGATAGCAAGGCATCGCCGTCAAAGAGGTCATCGGTGTCGGCCGTACCCGCTCCGTTATCGGGAAGCGGGTAGATACGGCGGGTACCATCTTCGCACGCCATGGCCAGAAACACCACTGTCATAAGGGCAAACCATCTCATCGGTACCTCCTCTCGCGGAATTCATCGGACAGCATTATTATATCCTCCTCTTATTCCAAGTCAATCGAAGAAATCCCCCAACCCTTGTGTTCTCGGTCATGTTTCGCTATAGAGAGCAAGCATCGATCATTTATAAAGACGAGGGATCGCCATGACGCCGAAGACAGAAAAATCGTTCTCACCCTCTTTACCCCAATGCCTCGCCTGCGGGAGCGCCTGTTGTCGTTATGTCATCATCGACATACCCAATGAGCCGCGCAGTGAGAAAAGTTTCGAAGAGATCCTCTGGTTCCTCTTCAACCCGCATACCAAAATCCTCAAAGAGGGACGTCAGTGGTCGCTCCTTGTGACGGGGCGTTGCCGGATGCTCGCTGATGACGGTACTTGCCGCATCTACGCCGACCGTCCCTTCATATGCCGGGATTACCCCCAAACGACGAATGAAGAGTGTCACGGTCCAGATTTGCGCAATTTTTCGGGACGCATCTTCCATCGCGCCGAGGATCTTCTTACTTACCTCGCCACTGAACGCGGCAAGGAGTGGGCCAAACGACGCCTTGCAAAAATGAGGAAACTTACTTAGGCTTCTCTCATGAACAGTCGCCTTTTTATCATGCTCTTATGTTTACTGGTTTGGGGAGGCACCGTGCCCGCCAATGAAAAATCGCCAACCACCACTGGGCCGGTCAAAGTGTATTTCACCCGTGATCTCTCCCCGGCGGGCCTCATGAAGGCCTTCGAGAGGGTGCGCCCCGCCGTCACCGGCACGCGGATCGGCCTCAAGGTCCACTTCGGCGAGGAGGGGAACAAATACTATGTCAAACCGGCGCTCATGAAAGACCTCGTCCTTTCGCTCAAGGCAAATTTCGTCGAGACCAACGTCCTCTACCCCGGCAAGCGGCGCTACACCGACAGCCACATCGCGCTCGCCAGGGAACACGGATTCACCTTCGCCCCCATCGACATCCTTGATTCGGAAGGGACCATCGAATATCCGGCGAAGGGACTCAAGCACATCAAGAAGGCGATCGTCGGCTCGCACATGGCCAACTACGACACTATCGTCGTCCTGTCGCACTTCAAGGGACACATGGGTTCCGGCTTCGGCGGCGCGATAAAGAATGTCGGGATGGGGCTCGGCGCCATCGCCGGGAAGATGGCGATGCACGCCTCGACCATACCGACCGTGAACACCAAGAAGTGCACCAAATGCGGCCTCTGCGTCCCGCAATGCGCCGGCAACGCCATCACCATCGAGCCCAAGGTGGTCATCGACCCCGAGAAATGCATCGGCTGCGCCAAATGCATTGGCGTCTGTCCGACCCGCGTCTACGGCGTCCCGTGGGGATCGACCGACACCCCGGCGTTCATGGAGAAGCTGGTCGAGTACGCCAAGATCATCAGCGACAACAAACACCTGGTCTACATCAATGTCCTCGCCGACATCTCGCCCGACTGCGACTGCATGGCGGGAGCAGCCAAGCCCTTCACCAAGGACATCGGCATACTCGTCTCGACCGATATGCTCGCCATCGACGCCGCATCGCACGATCTGGTGAACGCGGCGACCCACACCAAGGATGCCTTCGCCAAACACTCGGGCGTATCGGGGAAACCGCAACTCGAATACGGCGAGAAGATCGGGCTCGGCACGACCCGCTACGAACTGATCGACCTCGACAAGAAATAATGGAAACCAAACCCTTCGAACTCATTCTGGAGCGTCTGCGCACCATCGAGATACCGGAGCAGTTCGACCTCGTGGTGGCGGTCGCCCGCGGCGGCCTCGTCCCGGCGGCGCTCGTCGCCCAGCGGCTCGGCTGCGATCTCGCAACGATCTGGATGAACTTCCGCGACGAGACGCATAGGCCGTGCCGCGAATGCCCGGCGCTCCTGCGGCCGATAACCTTCCCCTACCGCGGCAAACGGCTGCTCATCGTCGATGACCGGTCGCGGACCGGCGCGACGCTGAACGCGGCGAAGGAACTCCTCACCGATGCGGCGCTCGTCAAGACGCTCGTCGTCAACGGCAAAGCCGACTATTCGCTCTTCGATGAACCCTGCTTCAAGATGCCCTGGCAGGGGTAGGTCGCGCTCTCAGAAACTCGCCATCAGGAACGGCATGAAGAAGACTTTGTTGTTTCGGACGATGTTGACGAGGCCTATCTGGAAGCCGTAGAGGTCGCCGGTGTAGTTCACGAGGCCGATCTGCGCGCCGTAGACGGTGCGCGCCACATTGACCACGCCGGTCTGCGTCCCTTTCATCGTCTGCGCCATGTTGAGGAGGCCGATCTGGCCGATACCGGCAAACCTCGTCGCGGTATTCCAGACACCCACCTGAAAACCACCCTTGAACCCTTCACGCGCTTGGCCCAGTTCAGTCACTTTTTTAGTTTTCTTGTCTGTAACGGTCTCGTTCGGCAACTCTTCTTCCTGCGTCATAACAAGCGAAGATCCTATGCTGCCATATCCGGCACTGTTAATGAAACCCGTCTGCATGAGACCAAGGAAGGTCCCCGTGTAAGAAAAGGCAGCCCCTGCTTGCACAAAGCCTCTGAAAATGTAAGTGAGATTCATCACGCCAGCTTGTGCAAGACCTTTGAATCCGTCTTCTTTTCTGCTAGCCTTCCACACCTCTTTTGGCGGGTCCCATGCTTTTTTAAAAGAATCAAATCCCACCGCGTTTAAAAGCGAAAGTTGGAGTATAGACACAAGAGTACGTTTGGAAGTCGATTTGATAGTGTCTATTTTAAATAACGAATATGTGTCATCTCCACGATAGACCGCGCCTATGTGCAATAAGGATATTTCAAAATAAGACAGGTCAACTAACGATAATCGAGCAACAGCAAGGGTCCCGGCATTGACGCCAAGCATGTTTGCCTGAATTAAAAGAACACCATATCTATGTAGGTTCACCACGGACAATTGTAACGGTGCCAATTGAAATCGAGACTCCATGCTAAATATCGAACCCATACTGACAATGCCATAAAAACTGCCTGAGTTACAATAACCTATCATTGTGAACTTATTTCCGCTGCCATCCTTACATGTCAAGTAAGGATCTGCCGTTTTCTCAAGGCGTTCAATATATGCATGCCATCCGACATCATCAGAATCGTCAGCCAAAATTTCCATGCAAAATAAAAGAAGAAAGCCCAGAAGTGCAATGTTCAGAAGTCCTTTCGAGAAAATCCTACGCCGCCCCAAACGAAATCCCCCTGTCCAGAAACCACCGCCAGTATATCACAAGAGAAATGTTTTGCCAGAAAGTTGAAACGCGGTTCAGATCACCGTCAGACTGCAGCCGGAGCTGCCCGATTTACGGGGGCTGGTGTCGGTATCGGGAACGATGACCGAATCGGAACCGGTCTCCTCGTCGGTCGGCGTCGTGTCATCGGTCACCGCGACCTCGTCGGTAACCCCGCCGTTGTCGGTCGGCGTCGCGTCGTCGGGGATGACGGTGTTATCGGGGGTCGTCGTATCGTTGTCGACCGGCTGCGGTTCGGTACAGGGGGTCGTATCGTAGTAGCTGCAATCCTCCTTGCAGGGCGCCTCTATCCCCTCGGCGTAGTCGCCGAGCGTCGAGCAGTCGGTCCCCTTGCCGTCGCAGAACTCGTTCCCCTCTTTCTTGCCGTCGCCGCATACCGTCGCGACACAGCCGGTGGTGTCCCAGCCGTCGCAGGTGTCGTTACAGGGGGCCATCGTACCGCCGATGAACTGTCCCAGCGCGGCGCAGTCATTCTCGTTCCCGTCGCACACCTCGGGATCCTTTATCTTGCCGTCGCCGCACACCGGCGGCTTCTCCTGACAGACGGTAAGGTCGTAGCCCCAGCATCCCTCATGGCACGGCGCCATGATGCCCGGTACGAAGTTCGGGTCCTGATCGCCGCAGTCGACCTCCGAGCCCTCGGTGCAGACATCGTCGTCGTCGCCGCAGACGAGCGTCTCGACAAGTCCGTGGCCGGTGAACTCCTCCACCGCCGCGTTTATCCAGTCGCGGTAGGGCAGGACATAGGTGTAATAGTTGCCGTAGGTGGGATAGCAGGTCTGGCCGCCGAAAGAGGTGATGCCCGAAACGACATACTCCTCGTTCTGGGTCGTGAGGAAGGGACCGCCCGAGTCGCCCTGACAGCTGCCCGACGGGTTGCCGATCTCGAGGATGTTGCGTCCGTAGGGCTTGAGCTTGAGTATCTTCGCGTCGCCCATGCGGTGGATGCCCGAATCGTAGGCATCACTCGCGGTGATGCCGTAGCCGACGATCTTCCCCTGATCGCCCACCACTTCGGCGGGGTTGTTGCGGATGCCGTAGATGTCGAGGTGGTATATCTTGCGGTCGAGATGGATGACCGCCATGTCGACGTTCTCTCCCCAGCTGCTGATGTTGCCGGTCCATGAATCATGCTTCTTGATGGTCTGCGCCTGCGCCAGCGCGTCGCCGGCGAACATGTTGGCGCCGTTGCGCACCACCACCTTGGATGGATCGGCAACAGCATCGAGCACCAGTTGCCCATTCTCTTTCAGATAAACGCAGTGCCCCGCCGTGAGAAGAACCTCGGGGTCAATGAGCGACGCCGTGCAAGCCCCCTGTCCCTCCATCCCATTCTGCGTCACCGTCATCACAAGCCCGACGACGCCGCGGAACACCTTGTAGCCGGTCTCGGTACCGTTGACGATCATCGGCACCTTCTCGCCGACCGAGACCACCGGGATCCCTCGCATCATCAGCCACTGTTCAACCTCGTTGAGCCCACTCACCGGTGAATACTCAAATGCTGCCGTCATTGCTGTTAGTAAGACAATCACCAGAAGCACAACACCTTTTTTCATGGTTCCTTACCCCTCAACAAAATGTCTTTTGCTCCTATTTTATTTTTTCATTAAGAAGTAGCAAGACTCATTCCTTTGTGTTTGGTGTAATAATTACGAAAAGTTATCATGCCCCATCCCTACACAAACATCCTTCTTGACTTTGCCGAATCCCATTTTTAGAATGCCTTATTAGTGGGTTCAGTCACCAAACTACGGGAGGAAATGTTATGATGAAACATGGTATGATCGTTATGTCGTTGGTGGCAGTACTTTTTATTATGATCACGGCCTGTGACGATGCCAGCCGGTCACGGACCGACAAGGACACCGCCGTCACCGACACAGCGACGACGAACGACAACGATGGCCTTGTGCAAACGGACGAGGTTACCACCGACAAGATCGTGACCGACGAGATCGTCACCGACGAAGAAGAGACGGACGCTATGATCACCGACGAAGAAAAGCCCGACACCGTCGTTCCCGACAATCCCGTCACTCCCGATGACGGTTCGGTGACGCCTGATAACGACACGCCACCGCTCACCTGCGCCGACATCACCTGCGAGGACGAGAACAGCCACTGTGAGGAAGGGCCGAACGGCGCCGAGTGCGTATGTAACGAGGGCTATCACTGGAATTCAGGGCAGTGCGTCCTCGATACGCTCACCGAGACAGGGACATTTTCCTTCGCGTTTAGCGGCGCCATCAATACGACCACCGATCCGATGCAACTCAAAGGAGGTGAGGGCGATGCCACTTTTTCTCATCTCGGTAATCAGTTCACTTATAGCCATATAAGCGTCTTCGGCGACTTCGGTTTCCCCATGGCGACGATCCAGAACGGCAACACCATCATGGTTGCATGGATCGAAAGCTTCTCGATGGGGGGAACTCTTCACTTCTTCGGATTCTCGCTTCCCGACACCCAGAATACACCGGGAACCAAACAAATGATGTCAACGCAAGCGGTCGCCATGTATGGTGATATGGCCATTTCCGGTGGCGGAGCTCAGATCCAGTGCATCCGCTCCATGTCAAGCGACGGTTCCTTTACCCTTGCCGATGATACCGGCAATGGCACCATCCATGTGACAGAAGCAAACGGCAAACTCTACGACCCGGCCGTACTGGGCAGTAACCTTCCCGCTCCTATCTGCGAAGAATAGTCATTTCGTAATCGCATAGATCGCCGCCGATCGCGGCAGAAGCGATATCTCAGCCACGCCTTTTTCTACCACTACCTCTTTCCCGCTGAGCGCATCACGGTATTTTCCCGTCGAGAGCGGTAGTTCGAGGAGCCGCGAGAAGAATTCATCGCTCCGATTGAAGAAAACAAGTACGGTCTCTCCCCCATCGCTCATCATATAAGCCCATACTTCCGTTTCCCGAAGAACCGTGTTCCGCATCCCTTTCCAGAGTGCCGGATGCTCATGACGAACCGAGGCAAGTTTTTTCACGAATGCAAGCGTTTCCTTTTGATGTTCATTCAACTCTTCACCAAAAATCATCATCCGCCGATTGTCAGGATCGTTAGCCCCCGGCATCCCAAACTCATCACCTTGATAGATAGTCGGAATGCCGGGGGAAGTGAAGAGGAAAACCCACGCAAGTCGTAATCTTTCATAAGGCAACGATGTTTGCGGCGTTTCCGGTTCATTCTCCCAAACTCGCTCATGGGCCACGGCACCCCCTTGTGAAGTACCATCGAAATCGCCGTTGGCACTTGAAAGCGCACGACATAAATCGTGATTTCCTAGGAAGGTGGCCATCACTGCGTTGGGGTGATAGTCGCGCTGATAGCGGCCGTCATGGCTTTCGAGAAATGTCGCAAATTCGTCAAGTCCCTCCGTCTCGGTGAGAAAACTGCGTGCCACATGATGGAAAAGGGGAAAATCGAACTGGCTGTCGAGCTTATCGGGGCCGAGATAAAAACCGATCTCATCCCATCCGTAGTCTCCCGTGAAGGTTTCGCCGACCATGAAGAACGGGGTATCACCGACCACCGCCTCGCGCTCCACGAAATAACGGAGAGTCCTCACAAAGTCGAGATTCATGAGCCGCACGGCATCTATGCGAAACCCGTCCACATCGAAGGTGCGTATGAGCCACAGATAATGAGCGATGAGCGCATCCATCGCCTGAGGATTTCGGTGATCGATGTCAGGCAGGTAATCGGTGAACCAGCAGACCTCCGGCCGCTCCCATCCGCAGGTGTACCCCCCGAGCGCATTCGTGGGCAGCGCTTCCGGCGCCATATTGAACCAACCGTCGTAACGGTGAGTGCGCCAGAGCCAACTTTCCTCATGCACATGGTTGGGAACAATGTCGAACAGGACCCGAATCCCCCGCTCATGTGCCTTGACAATGAGTTCATGCAATTCAGACTCACTCCCAAAGTGCGGCTCTATCGGCGAAGCAAGATCGGGTATGGGCGTCAGATCGCTCCAACCGGTCGCAACGGGCCAATAGGCATGATAAGCGGCATAGAGGCGGGGGTCGTTCCCCATCCCTTTCCATGCCCTCTGGGTGTTGGCAAGTGGCGACGAGATCCAGATGGCCCTCACTCCCAGATCGGTAAAGTAACCTTCCTCGATCTTGCGAATGATGCCACGGAAATCGCCTCCCTGCCAATTCGCCTTCGGAACGACTCCGTCTATCGGTCCATCGTTGGTCGCGTCACCGTTCACGAAGCGATCGGTCATCACCTGATAGATGATGGCCCCTTGCCAATCGAAGGGAGAAGACTCTATCCATACGGGAACGAAGATCGGGTCGGCAGCGAATCCCTCGGTATCGCGCACCGAGAAGACAACGGTATACTTCCCCGCGGTCAGGCCTGAAGCAACGATCGTGAAAAGCCGTTCCTTGCTGTTATACGACGGCTCGGCGACCCTTCCTCCTACGGTGACCACACTTTTTTCCAGATCAGGGCTGGCACCGCCGGCGCCGGGAACAAAACGCACCTGTACCGTAAGCGACGAATGGTCGGCAATCGACTTTCCGGCAAGTTCGAGCCGCGGATACCGACAGTCAGGAACAATAAGGCGACTGTAGCGTCGTCCGTTCTCGTATCGGGCGAGCGGATTGCGTGGGTCGTTCATCCACGTGTCCGCCCTCTTCTCATACAACGCATAGGCGTAGTCACCGGGAAGAAGAAAGATTTCCGCCTCCCAACGGCCATTCCGATAGATCATCGGCGTCGAAAGATCCCACCGGTTGAACGATCCGCGCACATACCACTCGTCTGTCGCACTCCCTTCAAGAACAAGAAGAACTCCGCCGCAGGATGCCATACCGACATCCTTTTCCTGATGGCACGAAACGATCGTGAAGGAAAAGAGGGAACTGAAAAGCAAAACGGAAAGAAGACGCATCAGAGAGACCCGATCAATAAAGAACAGGAACAGATCCCTAGAAGAGGAGAAGAATCAGCGGTCACCCGACAGGCGCCGCGATGCCATAAGGAGAAGAAGACTCAGCAGCACCGCAAAGATCGCCGAGGTGGCGCTCGCGCTTCCGGAACCTACCACACTACACCCGCAACCACCACCATTTTCATCCGTAACGACCGCACAGTTCGGATCGTTGGGATCCGTGCAGGCTTGGAATTCTTTGGAGGTGATCGGAAGTTTGAACACGGTGACATTCGAGTCGAGCGAAACCTGTTTGACCTGAATGCGCCCCTTCTGGCTACCCGAGAGGTCGAAATCAGCCTTGAGCACAAGGGATTTTTCCTCGTCGGCGCCATAAGAGAGCGGCTGGCTTAAGGTAAGGGTAAGGTTGGGCTCACCCTTCGTTCCACTTCCCTCTGCAAGTTTCTGCTCCCCGGTATCGACCAGACCGTTACCGTTCGCATCGAGCCACAGGGAAACACCTTGGAGTCCCTCGCCGAACAACACGGCACCGCTGGGTACAGAAAGGGAGAGCGTCTTGAGCTTGTTCGCATCTCCCTTTGCCTTCGTACGGAGATGAAGCACCGGAATGTCGCTGTTTATCTCCTGCAGCGTAGCGGGCACCGCAGGATCCTTTTCGCCGCGGGTGACAATGAAGGACTTACTGTCGGGCTCGAAGATGAATTCGGCGAACGATACCGGATTAGTGCTCGTGACCGAGCCCTCGTTCTCGTCTACCTCGAACGCAGCGGCGCCCTCGAGCCGTCCTTGGAAGGAGGTGTTCGGCGCAACCGAAGCGGACGAGACCGATGCGTCGGCGACGATAAGGAAATAGTGGGTGGTGTTCTCAAAGAAGTCCCGTTTTGTCGAGAGGAGATCGAAGGTCGCATAGTTGGCGCTGAGCGTCGCCGTTTCAGAGACGACCGGCTCCGATCCCTCGGCCACACCGTTCCCATTCTGATCGTGGACCAGTTTGAGATTCGCGAGCGTCACCGTTTGCTCTTTCTCGAAGCGTACCTTGACCCGATTTACCTTGAAAGTGCAGTCGGTCTTGTCGCTTCCCGTCTTACCGATGAGAGAAAACTGGCCAATGACAAGACTGTTTCTGGGATTCGGAATGACGATGTACTCGATGGGGCTGTTCTTGCCGAGTGCGAACTCTATCTCGGCGCTGGTGGTCGAACAAGATGTCGGCGTATCGGCATCGGTGCCACTGTCTACATCGGTAACCGGCGTATCGGCATCCCACGGTCCGCCGCAGGGAGAAAGATCCATCTGCTCACAGGTCGCCAGCGACTGACAGGTCCCCGAGTGGAGCTTCAGGGGAACGGAGTTATTGGTCTTATACGGTTTCGATGAAGTTGCCGCATCGCCGATGAGCGCAAGGTTCTCGATAACGGCATTCTTAGGAAGGTCGTCTACCGGTTTCACCTTCCAGCGTACCATGCGCCGGTCATGATCACCCGCGCACTCGGCCGCTGTATTCTCACAATAGTTCATTTGTTCAGCAACCTGATACCACTGAGCAAGGGGGAATTCGCCACCCGGACCGTCAGGAATGACCTGCCAATCTTCACCGATCCAGTTGCCGTGCTCATCCTCATGAATTTTCGTAGCGATCTGTGTGGTTCCCGGAACATATTTCACATACTGTGAAAGCGTGTCGCTGACCTTCACATTGGTAACGATATCGTCCCCCCAGTTCTGTATCTTTAGGTAATAGATGTATTCTTGCGTAAAGCAGACGGCATTCTTCTCGTTCTCGGGGACACAGGCGCAAAAACCTTTTTCCGCCACATCCTCAGGATGCCCCTGATGTGCCGGGATGTCATAGTTCCCCGCTCGCGTATCGTGACTGAGGATCAGGAAATTGGTAAGTACCCAATCTTGGTTGGCGTTCAATTGCAAAGTGATCTGTTGACCACCTTTGAAAAATTGGTTCGCCCACTTGGCATCAACTGCCTGATCGATGTAAAAGGTATCTACATCGATACCATATTCCATTGTGTTGGTATCTATGTTGGGCGGCGTCCCGCCGAGACAAGTCTCCCCAGCGAGGGCATCGAAGCCGTATTCCGACGATATCGAGTTGAATATCTCGGTATAATAAAAGGGCTGCCCCATATTGTTATATTCGGCGAGGTAGTTGCACGAATTGAACAACTGCTCGAAATTGACGCCGTCTCCCTTTATCTGCAACGACTCGGGGATCATCGAGGTCGTCGTATTGACAAGACCGGGGTCCCCTTCATTGACCATGAGCGTAAGGCGAATTGCCGGCTTGTCGGGGAACTCGAACCCGGTGATCTGAATCATCGATGTTTCGTGGAAGTATCCCTTGAAGCCGTCATAAATGTACAGTTTCTTTGGCGTCACTTCGGCCGACACATAAACGAGAATAATGGCCCAACTCGATACCATGGTCGAAGAACTGACATAGATGTCGTCTTTGGTACAGTCGAGCCCGGACACCGTATAGGTACCGTAGAGTGACATACCGTCCACCGTTCCGTCCGACAGCCCGAGCGAACGACCCGTCTCCTGTAGTTGCTTGAAGAAGTTCGTAACA
>CAYQBN010000011.1:35059-110189 GCA_964415795.1 uncultured Spirochaetales bacterium
AACGCGGTAGGTAAAATAACCTCGATCGCCGCTCGTATCGCTCTTTATTTCAGCGCCGAATTCGAAATCCTGCGCATCGGAAAGACGCGATTGCCGCCCAACCACATCGAGTCCTTTGTTCATCGCCGGCTCGGAGTTATGCTCGAAATCAAGTCTGATGACATTGTCGGTAAAGTCGTTGAGCTTTGCGACCGGCTGAGCGCCGCTCCACACGATGAAGGCGCGTTCGATCTGGGCATCCAGCGGGACCTTCGTCATGTCGAGCACATAGGCGGATGAATCGAGACAATCGTCCGCCTGTGGATTGTAAAGTCCACCGCTATAGTCATTGCTCGTATCCTTGTTCGACAAAAGCGACTTGAACATGACCCAATAGGAGTAGGCACCTTCCTCCCACTTGAGCTCCTCGCCCCGGTACACGGCGACATTGGGACCTATCTCCTTTGCCGTACCCCACAACGGGACCAGCAAGAGAACAAGCACACACGCCTTAGCAATGATAACATTCATGGATTTACCTCACGATTATCAGGTTGATTGTTCATCGAAAATCCCGTTTCGCTACCATCCGATGACCGAGCATCCGCATCCATCGGACTTTGGTTCGACCCCATCCCCGTCGGTCGTCGGCATGGAAGTGTTGAAGATCTTTGAATAGACCGGCAAGCCTTCGACCCTCTTGGAAGTGTTCTGGACCAGCACCCCGCCACGCTGTACCATGATCTGAGCTCCGGCGGTGGAGAGCTGGGACTCGGGGACCTTACTCAGATCACAATTGACGACGAGGAATATCTCTTCACCGGTGTCGTAGTCGAGCAGGCTGCTGAGTGCCTCTCCCTCGAAGGTCACGGAATTCGGATCGTCGAAAGAGGTCGCCTGCGCGATCGGTTCACCGTCCGGAAGACCGTCGCCGTTGGTGTCGAGATACAACGAGACCGACCGGATACCGTCCTTTCCACCGAAGGGAATATGACCGTCAACTGCACTGACGATGATCCTCATGACCTTGTTGGGGGCATCCATCGCCTTCGTACGAAGCTGCAGCATCGGAATATCCTGACGCAATTGGTCCGGAGAAGGAACCTTCGGATCGTTCATTCCCTTCGTAACGATGAAGTAATTCGCCGTCGGTTCGATCTGGAAGGTCGCAAACGGTAGCGGATCGCCATCCACATAGGGCTCGCCGGCATCGGTGAATGAGAAGCTCGATTTATTCTCGATGAGCAGGTTGAAAGTCGCCCCGTTCGGCACCTGCGTAGTGGTGTAACCGGGGGTCCCCAGCACGATGAAATAATGCCATTGTTTACCGGCAAAACGATACTTGCTTCTATCAAGGACAAAATATTCGACCGATCCGGTCGAGGAAACGGATGTCCCCACGACCTCCTCGTCAGCGTCGAATATACCGTTGGCATTTCGGTCGTGGACGATCTTGAGATCGCCGACCGTTATCTTGGTGTCTTTTTTGTCCACTTTGATGTGAACAGAGACAAAGTTGTAGTATTTGCTCTCATCGCAGTTGTCCGAGCGGATCCTGAACTGGGCGAGCAGGAGGTTCTGGGCACCGGCGGGAACGATGATCGGCATCGCTTCGTTTTCCGGGGAGTTGCCTCCCTCCTCATAGGTGATCGTCGCATTGAGACAGGTCTGAGTCTTGTCCGGTTTGCAGGTGTAATCATTCTCAGAATACTGGGAATCGGTCTCCGTATCGCAGACATACCCCGATTCGCACGGCTTCGTTTCGTCACACTCATGGGCAACGCACTTATTGATGCCGCCGCAGTCTTCAAGCCCCGGCTCAGGACACAACGCTGCTTCGACACAAGTCCCGAGACGAAGGCTCAGATCGAAGTTTGTGTTGGTGTAATAAGCATCGGAACTTCCCTGCTCCTTGATCAGGGCATGATTCGGAATGATGGTGTTCTTGGGAAGGTCCGGCTTCGGCACTACCTTGAATCGGATGAGGCGGGTATCCTTGCAATAAAGTGTGTTCTGGTTGCAGACCTCCATCTTGTCGGCAACCTTGTAGCCTTCTCCAGAAAGCGGGAATTTGCTGTTCGGATCGTTGTCATTTCCCGCCTTATCCGGAATCGGGACCCAGCAGGTGCCGTTCCCTTGTTCATCGAACTCGGAGGCCATTTCGGTAGTACCGGGAACATAGGTAACTTGGGATGGAAGATCGTCGATGACCACCACATTCATCGCATCGTTGGTACCCCAGTTCTGGACCTTGATAAGATAGTACATTGGTCGGTTGGCACAGAAGGAATCGGCAGGATCCTCGTTCTTACGACACGAGCAGAAATGTTTCTCACGGCCATACGGCCACGAGGTGGCCTCCGGTGGAATATCGAACGCCGGCGTCTTGGTGTCTATCGAAACGAGAAGATAATTCGTCAGAATAGCATCTTGGTTGACCGAAAGCGTCACATTGAGGCTCGTTCCTCCGAGCGCAAGATGTTCCTGTAAATTGACATCGTCTTCTGAATCAAGCAGGAAGGTGTCGGCATCTATACCAAAAAAGGTGGGGCCGCTGGTCACGCCGGTCACACACATAAGGTCAACCTGATCCGGATTCCAGCCGTAGAGCGACGAATTCGAGTTATACACCTCGTAACTCATAGTTTCGTTCACATACGGGTTGCACTCATTGGTGAGCAGATAGTTACTCGTCGCATTAGGCCCGCGGATGTAAATGAGTTCAGGAGGCAAGGTCGCCTTAACGAGCGCCGGGTCACCCTCGGCGATCATGTTCATGACGCGGACGATCGGTTTGCGTGGCAGTTCAAATCCACTCACGGTTGCTGTTGTCGTCTCTCCCTGCGACCATGCAAAACCGGGATAAAAATATATTTTCTTAGCCCGAATCTGTTGGGATTTGTACACCATAAGAATAGACCAGTTAGAAACCATTGTGGTATTGCAAAGGTAGATCTCGTCATTCGTACAATCGAGACCACTTACCGTATAGGTTCCGTGAAGCGCGACGCCATCCAACAACGGGGTTTCACTGTTCCGGTTATCGTCGAATATTTTTTGGAAAAAAGAAGAGATGTCCTTTCGATAAGTAAAATAGGCAACCTCCCTATTCACCTTGGTACCAGGACTTGTTTCAGAACACCCTACACTCACATCGCTGGTAAATCTGATACTCTGGAATTCGAACTCGTTCGAGGTATCCCCGAGCATCCGAGGTGCGTCGCCCGCGATAATATCCTCCTCATATGTATAGCCATCGCTCCGAGAAAATTTCAGATGCACCGCGTTGTCGGTCGGTTCGTTGAACTTGTTGGGGTCTACCGCTCCCATCCAGACGAGGTAGGCCTTGATGACCATCGCATCTTCCGGTGTGTAAATGCTGTTGAGTTCGAATGAACTTTGCTCGATACAGGTGTCTCCTTGCCGGTTGGTGGTCTCTCCGGAAAGGGTGCGTTGGTCGTCGATGAGCGAGTTGAACATGACGAAGAAATCGTTGCCGCCCTCTTCCCACTTCTCGTAGGGATCCCCTCCGATGAGAGTGCCTTCCGCACCCCAGATCGGGAAAGAGAAAGCGAGGATACAACAAACCGAAAAAACATGGAATACTTTGGCCATCAATGCCTCCATCAGCGATATTCGTCCGACACGATCGTCCACCAAAGGAGCATTAGAGCATTTCACCACGAAAAAATCAAGAGGAATCTCTTCGTAGCACAACTTTTCCTCATCTCGAGTTCACCGTCCCATGACCTTCCTCTTGCCACCAGTCAACTATGTTGAAGAGAAAAACCTTGACGGAATGGTTTCTCTGGATATAGTAAACGCTCGATTTCGAGTTTTCATACCGGAAGGAGTATATGATGTACGCTGTGGTCAACTTCGGAGGGCAGCAGATAAAAGCCGTCCCGGGAGAGAAGGTCTTTGTGGATGCCCAACACAAAGAAACAGGGACCGTTTTTGAGAAGAACGAGGTGATGCTCATCGCCGATGGCGACACGGTCCTCGTAGGGAAACCCTATATCCCCAGCGCTTCGGTGAAGTTCGAGGTCCTCGACAACTTCAAGGGGAAAAAGGTGATGGTCTTCAAAAAGAAACGCCGCAAGGGCTACCGGCGGCACAAGAGCCATCGTGCACTGGTTACCGCGTTGAAGGTGGTGGAGATCGTGAGGAAGTGACCTACTATCAGAATAAGGAGTAAGCGCTATGACCTCCAAGAGAACGAGCGGACGCAACGGACGCAACAGTCCGGGACAGCGTCGCGGCATAAAGAAGTTCGGCGGAGAGACCGTGCGAGCCGGGAACATCATCGTGCGCCAGTGCGGCACGAAGTGGCATCCCGGAGAAAATGTCGGCATGGGATCCGATTATACCTTGTTCGCTCTCGTTGACGGAACGGTCAGATACCAGACCTACCGCCGCCACGGTCACGAGAAGACACGGGTTCATGTCGATCCTCTCGCGGCGGGCGCAAAGTAGACCGGATGTTCGATAGGAAATGCGAGGAGCAGCCGCGGCTGCTCCTTTTTTTTGCTCATCGAGGTCTTCGTCGATGAAATTCGTTGATGAGACGACTGTGCTGGTTCGCGCGGGGAACGGGGGTCCCGGAGCGATCAGTTTCCTTCGTGAGAAATACATCCCGTTCGGCGGTCCCGACGGAGGAGACGGGGGACGTGGGGGTGATGTAATTGTAATCGCAGACGAGAACTTAGGTACCCTTTACGATATCCGTTTCAAACGAGAGATTCGCGCCGGAGATGGCGCACCGGGCATGGGAAAGAACATGTTCGGCCGCGCCGGTGAGGAGGCCGTTATCCGCGTTCCGCCAGGAACGCTCGTGATCGACGAAAAGACCGGCGAGGTTATCGCCGATCTCGTCACTCATGGACAGTCCTGCATCGTCGCGCGGGGAGGACGCGGTGGGCAAGGTAACGCTCGTTTCAAGAACGCACGCCGACAAGCACCCAAGATCGCTCAACCGGGCGAACCGGGCGAAACGCGTCTCATTCGTCTCTCGCTCAAACTGATCGCCGATGTCGGCGTCATAGGCTTCCCGTCGGTCGGAAAGTCGACCCTCATTTCGGTCATATCCAACGCCCGCCCCAAGATCGCCGACTACCCCTTCACGACTCTCGTCCCCAACCTTGGCATCGTCGAAGGCTCTCATTTTCAATCCTATGTGGTCGCCGACATTCCCGGTATCATCGAGGGAGCACATGCTGGGGCAGGGCTCGGACTTCGCTTCTTACGCCATATCGAACGCACGCGGCTACTTCTCCATCTCTTCGAGATAACACCGGCACGGAGGTCCCCTCTCGAAGACATCGCGATCCTCAACCGAGAACTCGCGCTTTTCAGTGAGGACCTCGCCCGGAAAGAGCAGGTATATGTTCTAACCAAGTGCGACCTCTATGGACCAGAAGAACAGAAGACAAGGGAAGAAATCACCTCTTTCTTACGGGGAAAACCGTTCTTCGAGATAAGCGCCGCCACGGGCCACGGCGTTAAGCAACTTCTAAATTTCGTCGGACAAAAGATCGCCGACTACCGCTCTCGGGAAAGAAACGGGAAAACCTAACGACGCTCCGATCGTTCGAGAAACTCGCGAATAAGACAACGGTCTGCGTCGGTGAGGTCAAGGAATCGTATCCCCATCCCCGGGACCGGCGGCTGCTGATCGGCAAGCGCGGGAAATAGAACATACTTATCTTCCGCACGAACCACCTCGCCGTTCACCCGGATCTCACGGTCGGTCCCCGGTAGAACGAATCGAAGTTCGAAGTGGTCCCCCGGTTCCCAGAGAAGAGAAGATCGAACGAAAACGCCGCCTTCGCTGATATCACGACCATCAAACGACGCGGCGACATCGGTCCCCGATTCACGGAGCCTCAATTTTATCGAGATGGGGACCCGCTTGAACTTGCGTTGTTCGGCGATCATGGCATCGGCAGGGGATTGTTGGCGTCATCCACGAAAACAAGATGCGGAGCGGGGATCTCACTTTTCTCCTCAGAAATATAACGGTGGCTCGCTACAATGATAAGATCACCACGGCTCACCAAACGCGCCGCCGCCCCATTGACACAGACCTCTCTCTTGCCGCGTCTTCCCGGTATTGCGTAGGTTTCAAAGCGTTTCCCGTTGGAGATATTCCACACATCTACAAACTCATAGGGAAGAATGGCTGCGAGGTCCATAAGGTCCTCGTCGATCGTGATACTGCCGTGATAGTCAAGATTCGCATCGGTTACCCGCAACCGATGGATCTTCGACTTGAGCATCTTTCGAAACATCCGCGGCTCCTTAGTTGTCGCGGAGGCATCTTAACCAGCTATTCTCGATTGTCAACCCCATCGTCCTGCCCTCTTCTCGAAGAGCGGGAAAAAGCGCTCAACACTGAAAAAAGGAACCACGCCGAGGTTCCTTTTTCGTTCCATAAAAAAAGGAGAATGTCGTGTTGACTTTTGTTCTTGCCATGTTATAGTCGTTCCCGAAAAAGTTACGGATATCTTGCAAAGCGGAGGTTGTGATGTTCAAGCATTTCGTATGGTTGGCCGTTTTTGCGCTCGTCGCGGCGGCATGCAACAGCTATGATGTCGAAGGGAACCCCGAGATCGTAGCAACGCCCCCGAACTGGTCGGTGGATTATATCTTGCGGACGGCCGATCTTAAAGATAATGAAAAGACATGGCAGGAATTTGTCATCAGCAACAAGGCCGAGACCGGTGAACTGCAGATATTCGCCATCAATCTCCTCACGCCGGATGGCCATATCATCGGATCATATGGCGTTGACCCTGATATCTCCCGCCTTTTCTCTTTCGAGTACTCGAATGTCACCCAAGGAAGGAACGGTGGCATCACCAACATCCTCGTTGATGACAGCAACAATCCGCAACTCGATGCAGAGGGTAACTATCAAGTCACGGGATATACCTTGGTTGAGGACGGTCAAGGTCAACCTGTTTTTTCATTCGACAACTACAGCAACGCGACGAACGCCTTTCAAATCGCACCGCTCTGTCCTCTCAAGGATCCGCTTCACCCGACGGCATACAGTTACACCAAAACGAAGGAAAATACGACGACCTGTCGTCAGGTCCCCGGAGACCCCAATCGGTGCATCAACGAATGCCAGCGGGGATACGAGGCATCCTCTTACAACCGCTTCATTAAGATAAAGGTGAACTATAAGCAGTTGGAGAACGCCATCTACAAAGATATGCTCCAGCGCAACCTTCCTGATAAAGGAAACTTCGCCGTTGAGTTCTGCACCAACGATCCCAGCAAAGACACAACGAGTCCGACATGTGCCGAGGGAACATCCTTCAAGGTCCCCATTTACCGCTACCCCAACCTGCCGCCGCAGCCGTTCATCGGGCTCCAATACACGATGCCTATTAGCGGATATAAAGACTACCGTGTTATTAAGGACCCGGTCAACATGGATGTTCACCTTACCTGTCCACGACGCGACGACATCGACGCGGCAACGGTCGAAAAATGTGAAAAGACGCTCGTTTCCGATGTGGCAAGCAGTGAAACCATGTCGCCGACCGATTTCGTGAACACCTGTTGCCTCCCGAACTGGCAAGATTTCTACTGCATCAAGTACCGCTGGGAGCTTGTCGAGACGCCGACGCCGCTCGCCGAAGAGACGCGCATCTCCCTCGACAACATCATAGATGGCGGTGAGGGCATGTGGTACTCCGCGTGCGGTGACGAAGATCCGACGCTCGCCTCATTCCGGGCACACATGATCACGCCGGTCCGCAAAAATGGGAAGGAAATCTACTATAAGGTCAAAATATCGGCCGTAACCGTGGACAAACAAACCGATCTCGAGAGTGACATCACCGATAAGATAGACGCACCGAACATCATCCCCGCAGCGCGCGTCATGGTCCAGTTGACATGGAAAGAGGGTCTGCCAACGGCGGCGGCCCTTGACCGCCGAGAAGGGGTCGCAGTGGATGTCGATCTCCATCTCATCAAGAAGAAGGGCATGGATGCCTGCGGCACCGAGGTAGGAGCCGACGGTCTTATGTGCACTTCGATGGGAACCTCTCTTCTCACCCCCTCGCCGACGCACGACGATTGCCATTTCAACGATCTCGGAAATAATGGAAAATATCAGTGGACCGGGTGCAGCGGCGATTTCAAAACGATCGCGTGGCATGCCTCTCTCGACCTTGACAATACTTGGGGTGGTGCCGATTATACGAGTCCCGAAACAATAAACCTCGGCCCAATCGAAGATTCCGATAAGGACGGAAAACCGGACGTGAATCCTTATTCCGACGACTACCTCGTCGTGGTGAACTACAATAGGTGCCAGAACCTTAAAGATGAAGACCAGTCGGCATGCCAACCCGGTGGCAGCCACTATGCAGTGCACGGCCGAGTCGAGATATTCGTGGACGGAGACTTGGCACCGCGCGAAGGAGACAACCAAGGGAACGCCGACGAGAACCCGCTTAACCGTATAGACTTCGTGATCAACCCCCAAGAGTGGATCGTCCTCGATCTCATCACTTGGAACCAGTCGCTTCCCGCTCGCAAGAACACACTGTGGCAGGGAGACGCCATTGTAAAGAATCAGCCTTCGTACCTCGATAAGGTCTGCAAGTTCGATCTCGCCTACTGTCACGACACCCCCATCTGGGGCGAGGGAACCTTTGAAACATGGGTAACCAATACCGACAACACGGTTGACGGCACTTGCTACGCGTACGACGGTCAGTAATGTCGTGACCGTGGCCCGGCGTATCGGCCCGATCTCCAGCAGGCACCTTTTCACATTCTTCCTCATCGCTTTCTTTTCCCTCCCTTCCCCACACGCGGCGAGCCGCGAGCAGTACCGCTACGATGTGCTCATGGCCGGTATGCCCGTCGGTACGGTGGAAGATATTTGGGAAGAGCATACCGTTGACGGTTCGTGTGTCGTGCGACTTACGAGCACCATGCGTCTCTCCATACCGCGCGGCGAAAACGATCTCTCGATCGGTACCGTTAGCGTCACCGAGGCCGATTGCGGCACCTATCGTCCCCGGTCGCTCCGTATAACCCGCAACGAAGGGGGTGCGTTGCTCACCACCACCGCCTCACGAGAGGGAGATCACCTTGTCGTCACGGCTGAAAAGGGTGGCGCCGTTCAAAAGAAACGGCTCGATCTTGCCAAAGAAAGCGTCTTTTTCGGCATGTTGTTCCGGAAATATTCCCATGACTTCTTTCTCGGTAAAGGAACGGTCCCGGCTATCTCGGAAGAAGGCGTCGTGGAGCGGAAGCTCTCTTTCGAAGGACGCCGGGCTGGTGACATGATCGAGGTCACGGTGAATTATGAAGGAATATCCCTGCTCTTTTCGGTACGCGGACCGGTAGTCGTCTCCACCGTTATGAACGGCGGAATGATCGCTTACTACCTTAGTACCGAAAACGAAGGAAAAAGAGTCAACTCTTCTTCCCAGCCATCCCGTGATATTCTCGCGGCAACCGCGCTAGAAAACAAAGGACTGCGAGTCACACGCCCGCGGGAGGTTCGTCGTCTCACGGTCCAAATAGATGGTAACATCCCTTCACTGCCCGAAGCTTGCGGCCAAACGGTTAGCACCCGTGAAAAAGATACGATCGCGGTAACGACCATTAGCGGTCCGTGTCCCGGCACCTTCGGGCCCGATGACCAAGCGGCAACACTGTATGAGAACAAAGACGACCCGGCAATTACAAAGGCAGCATCCCAGTGGAAAGGCATTACCGACCGGTCCCGACTTCTTCGCGAGGTGGTTTCCTTCGTTCATAGGCATATCACCGATAAAAACTACCGTCACGGCACCCTTTCGGCAAGCGAGGCGCTCGCGGCACAAGCCGGCGATTGTACCGAACATGCCGTGCTCGCCGTGGCCCTCCTTCGCGCGCTCGGCGTTCCGGCACGCAATCTTTACGGACTTGTACTCACTGATAATGGACGATTTTTCTTCCACCAGTGGATAGAGGCGTATACGGGGAACGGCTGGACAAGCGCCGATCCGACCTTTGGAACGGTTCCCGCCGACGCGGCACGGATCATCCTTGCGCGGGGGAACGATGCGTCGATCGAAGAGCGAGAGAATCTGTCGCTGATGACCCTCCGTCTCCTCCAAGGAGCCAAGATGTCCGTCGTGGGGCTCTCCTATGAGTGAGCGCTGGTTCGCTACCGGAGCGTTCACCGATAGCCCGCTTGCCGTAGAGGCAGACAACATCTTCGATCCCAATGCTCTTGATAAAAAACGCCTGTTCGAAACTGACATTTTCTTCATTTCATCCAACGACCCTCGTCGAAAGATGCTCCCCAAGCATCTCCTACTCCTTGATCAGGCGGCCCCCGATGAGGTTCTCGAGCGTTCCCTAATCCGCTTTGGTGGCGCCGATTTTCTTTCACGACTCGGCCACGACATCGTGAACCTTTTCTCACCGCTCCGTGAATACGAACTCATTTCCGAGGCAACTTTCAAGACACGAACAGAGCAAGGGGTCCGTTTAGGAAAACAAGTGAACCTCATCGGCCACCTTCTTCAGGAAGACCTTCCCCTGGGGGAAGCGGTTCCAGTAGAGGAATTCCTCCTCCACATTACCGAAAACGCTCGCCGCCATGGTAGAAGTATCGTGGTGGACCACACGAGAGACACTTCTTCTTTCTCCTCAGTCCCCGCACGTCTCGTTGAACCGCTTACCGACGAGATACTCTTGAACTTGATGATCCATTCGAGTGGCGGGGAGCATATCATTGTTTCTGCCTCGAATCGATCCGTCGCTGTTGTCAACAATACTCCTTACCGATTCCCCTACTCACGAATCAAGGCGGTGTTGCGGAGACCTTTTCAAAAATTTGGTCGTACCGACGGAAATGGGATGGGATTGTTCATCATCGGACTCATCGCATACACGGGAGGATTTTCGTGGGATATCGCCGCACAGGAAGGACATTTCTCGCTCTCCTTTTCGTTTGGCGCATCGCCGTCGCCGGCTGGGAACGCGGCGAAATAGAAGCTCTTTCGATAGACTCCCGCAACGCTGCTCAGGGTGGCGGCGCGGTGCTCACCAACCTTGCCCATTTCTGTGAAAATCCTTCTTTCAGCGTGATCGAAAAGAAGTTCTATGTCACTTCCTCCTATTTCTTTCTTGAATCGTTCTCTCTCGCGGTCTCCGACAGTAAGACCGGTGCCTTCGCCGGCGGACTCATGTACGATCGGCACGGTCGGCTCGATACCGTCAAGACGAACACCGCGTTCCGGATCGGCGAGAACTTCTTTCTCGGTTTCAACCTGAAGTTCCTTTCGGGGCCCTACTTCCCCCTCCAACGCAAGGTGCAGGCGTTCACCACCGAGGTCGGCTTCGCGGCACAGGTAAAGAACATTCTCTATTTCGGAGCAACATTTTCCGACTTCGTTCCGCTGGGCGAGAATCTACCGATGCGCATTGCTGGACAGTTCGCGTGGGACATCTACAAGCGGATGTTCATCTTCCACTTCTCCGGAGGGTACCACATAGACCATAGTGAGGAGAAGGTGCCCGACCGCCGCCCGTTCGTCACTTACGCCGACTTCTCGACCGGCCTTGAATTCCGCTATTCGTGGTTCTCGGCGCAGATAGGAGCAAACACCAGTTCTTTCGCCCGCGATTTCACCTTCGACGATCTCCTCAAGACGGCGGGGGTCGGTTTTTACAAGGAGCGAACAGTCAAGGTGAAGAAATTGGTACAGGACGCCGATGGAAAGCCGACCGAAAAAGAAACCGAGGAAGAGAAGGAGGAAGACGGCGGCGGCGTCTATGCCGCGGTGTTCTTTACCCGCACCTTCATCTCCTTCGGCGTGACCTTTATCTGGGAACCGAAGTAGCGGATCTCATTTATCCCGCACGGCCGTAGCGATCTTCCAGACGAACGATGTCGTCTTCACCAAGATAGTCGCCGCTCTGCACTTCGATGAAGTGAAGCCCTTCCGGTCCACCTTCCGCCCGGTGCTTCACCCCCTGCTCAATGATGAACACCTTCCCCGGGAGCGCCTCGAGCACCTCGTCGCCCACGGTGATGGCACCGCTTCCTTCGACGACGGTCCATACCTCGCGGCGACGGGTATGATACTGGAGCGAGAGTTTCTCGCCCGGTGCGACGAAGATATGCTTTACCTTATGGGTACCGGTAAGACGGAGCGATTCCCAGTATCCCCACGGTCGCTTGTCACGGGATCGGTTGTTCTCGAAAAATAACCGGTAGCGCCGAGCCAGCCGTTCGGGATCATCACACTCTTCAGGGGCAACCACCGCAATACCCGGCTCCCCGTCACGCGGCCAGAACGATTGGAGAAGCGGATCTTCTCCTCCTACCGTTACGAGAAGAAGCGCAGGGAACAACGGACGCCAAAAGAGGGGAACCGCGCTCCACGAATGAACGATATCGACCTCGGCGAACCGTGAGCGATTCTTCTCGAGCGCTGTCAGTACGGCCCCCACGCTGTCGCCATCGAGCACAAGCGATCCGAGATCGAGCACTTCTGCCGAAAAAGAGGGCACTCGGTTCAATGCCGAGATGAGCATCGCGATCTTCTTTTCCGCACCGGTAACAGCAAAACGCTCTCCCCGTGTTGGGGTAACCAAAAGGACTCGCATGGCATCCTCCATTTCCTTTTGTGCTATCCTAACGGGTAACTTCCTGCGCGTCAACAGCAATAATCCCCATAATTTTATTGCAAAAAGCGGCGTCCGTGGTTAGATGATGTGTCGCCCGGCGCCACGGCGTAGGCAGACAACATGATAGGAGGTATCGCTCATGTCCTCATGGTCGCATGCTGCCATCATCGGCGGTGGTGGGTGGGGAACAGCCGTTGCTTCGATGGTCGCCGAAAAGAACGGAGAAACCATCATCTGGTGCCGTGAACCGGAAGTCGCCGACGCGATAAATCAACGCCACGAGAACGCCGTTTTTCTCCCCGGCATCGCGCTCGATCGAAGGCTCATCGCGACTACCAATCTTCGCAAGACAGTGGCTGAAAGCAAGACGATCATCCTTGCGACACCGGCACAACACCTAAGGAACACTCTTTCCACTGCACTACCCGCCATCGCCCCTGATGCCCGCCTTATCATCGCGGCAAAGGGGATAGAAAAAGAATCCCTCAAGCTCATGCACGAAGTGGTCGAAGAGATCATCCCGAACTCCTCGGAACGCATCTTCGTTCTCTCCGGTCCTACCTTCGCGCGCGAGATCGGCATGAAGATGCCTTCCGCGGCGGTTATCGCCGGAAAAAGCGAAGAAGAGTTGCATTTCCTTCAAGAATTCTTCTCGCTCCCCTACTTCCGCGTCTATCGTTCCAGCGATGTCATTGGTGTCGAGGTAGGCGGAGCGATAAAGAACGTTATCGCCATCGGCGTCGGCATCGTCGAGGGTATGCGACTCGGGCGGAACAGTCAGGCGGCGCTCATGACACGAGCCATCGCCGAAATGACCCGTTTTGCGGTGAAACTGGGGGCCAACCCCTTCACCGTTTCGGGACTCTCGGGGCTCGGAGACCTTATTCTCACCTGTACCGGAGATCTTTCCCGTAACCGGCAGGTCGGCATTCGGCTTGGACGGGGCGAGAAGATAACGGAGATCATGCGTGACATGAAAACGGTCGCCGAAGGCGTCCACACGGCTGTCGCGGCGTATCAACTCGCCCGCAAACATGAGGTGACGATGCCGATCGTAGAGACGGTGTACCGCATCCTTTACGAGGATCTCAATCTTCGAGATGCGATCGGCCTTCTCATGACACGCAGTCTGAAAGAGGAGATATACGGCTATGGTTCTTGACACCTCACCTCGTATCGCCCTTGTCGGTGCCTGTGGCCGCATGGGCCGAGCTCTCACCGTACGGCTCCTCGACGCCCACTTTTCCCTTCTCCCGATAGAAGCTCCCTCCCATCCCACACAGGGAAAGGACTACGGGATCGCCTGCGGCATGGCGCCAGCCGGCGTATTGGTGACGACGCTCACCGATCCGGCGATCACTTCCTGTGCCGCCGTGGTCGACTTCGGATCTCCGGAAAGTTTTCGACAGGCGCTTGAGCGGGCGCAGGAAGCTGGGATACCGTTCCTCTCCGGCACCACGGGACTTACCGATGACGATAGAGGTCTCCTCGCATCGGCGGCGAAAAGGGTACCGGTCTTCTACAGCGCCAACATGAGCATAGGGGTCGCGATCATCACCGAGATCCTGCCGCGACTTGCAGAGTTGACACGCTCGATGGATGTGGCTCTTACCGAGATGCATCACCGCCATAAAAAGGACGCCCCTTCGGGAACAGCACTCAAACTGAGCGAGGTCATCGCCGCCGCACGCGGGGTGAACGATGTCGCCATTACCTCTGTGCGCAAGGGAGATGTGGTCGGTGAACATACCATCACCTTTTTCGGCGACGCCGAACGGATAGAATTGACCCACCGTGCCCATAGTCGTGACCTCTTCGCCGCCGGCGCTATGCGTGCCCTCGGTTGGCTTATCGAAAAAAGGAGGCCGGGACTCTACACCATGAACGATCTATTGCGAGAAACCCTTCGATGACGGCGAGAAGACCGGGGAAAAGACTCACCCGTACTGCTTACGCCGAACTTGAACGGGCCTTTGCCGCCATTGAAGAAAACACCTTCGCATCGCGCCTTGCCCGCCTTTCTTTCGAGCACCACGACCAGTCACACGGGACCATCTCGAAACAGGTGCTCCACCTGACGGAACGGATGCTTGAGCCGGCGCTCGAGGGGGCGCTCGCGATCGCGATAAGAACACTGGGGAAAGAGGAAAGCAAGGGACGAACCGAGGGAACGGTCGCCCGCCATTTTCACAAGATCGCGGCTTCTCTCTCGGGAGCCGCAGGCGGCGCCACCGGGATCCCGGGGCTCATCGCCGAACTGCCGCTGACAACGATTCTCATGCTTCGACGGATCGCCGACATCGCGCGGCGGAACGGAGAGGATCTCTCCACCCCCGAGGCACGCCTCGCCTGTCTGGAGGTGTTCGCTCTGTCCGGGCTTGGCGCGGCATCGGAAACGGCGGGAACGACCTACTACGCCGTGCGCATTGCGTTTCACGGCACCGTCGCTCATGCGGGACGGGTGATAACCGGAAAAGGGTTCTCTCTCGGCAACCGGGTGATGTCGGCAGTCGCTTCCCGTGTCGCGACACACTTCGGAGGAACCGTGGCACGATTGGCCGCCACCCGCGTCCTTCCCCTTGCCGGAGCGGCAGGAGGAGCGCTTCTCAACGCGCTGTTCATGGATCACTATCAGGAACTCGCCGAGGCACACTTCACCATTCGACGGCTCGAGCGGACCTACGGTCACGAGGCAGTTCACCGCGCATACGAGCAGATGCGCAGGAAACGACGGACACAACAAAAACGGAAAACGAAAAGAACATCTAAGTAGGAGAAGAGGAATCCCATGTGGTTCTATGAACGCTATGACGACAAAGCAGCCCTCGGGCTTAAGGTAAAACGGAAACTCCATGAAGAACAAAGCGCTTTTCAAAAGATCGAGATCTACGAAACCGAGGCCTTCGGCAACCTCCTTGTCCTCGACGGTCTTGTCATGCTTTCAGAGCGTGATGAGTTTGTCTATCACGAAATGATCACCCATGTGCCGCTCTGCACTCATCCTCGCCCGGAACGCGTACTCGTCGTCGGTGGGGGCGACGGCGGCGCGATCCGTGAGATCCTGCGCCACGACACCGTAAAAGAGGCGGTTCTCTGCGAGATAGACGAACGGGTGACCCGCATCTGCGAAACCTATTTCCCGGGAACCACCGCTGGCCTCAGGGACCCGCGCGTTCGCTGTCATTTCGAGGATGGCTTCGCCTTCATGGAGAGACACGAGAACTCCTTCGATGTCATCATCACCGATTCCTCCGATCCGGTTGGACCGGGCGTAGCGCTTTTCAAAGAAGATTACTACCGTCTCGTCAAAAAGGCGCTCCGCCCCGGCGGCATCATGGTCTCTCAAAGCGAGAGCCCGTGGTACTACGAGGAGACGATCCGCTCGATGACCACCGCGATGTCGGCGGTGTTCTCCCATGTGCAAACCTACATCGCGATGATCCCTCTTTATCCTTCGGGCTTCTGGACCATCACCGCCGCTTCTGACACCTGCCGCATCGAACAGTTCGATGAAGAACGAAGCCGCCGTATCGCCGCACGGTGTCGTTACTATAATCCTAGTCTCCATCGTGGCGCACTCGCGCTTCCCACCTTCCTCCGCGAAATGGTAAGCAACAAATGATCTCTCGACGCCCGATATGAGTACGCTTCATCGGCGCGTGCATCTCCCTCTTATCATTGCAGCCCTTCTCATTACCCTCATCTCGTATCTCCACTTCGCCGCCACCGGAAATCTTGCGCTCGATGCCGCGTTCCCTCCGCGCCCGTTCGCGGAAGGACTCGGCATCCTCTTCGCAGTAGCAGTTGCGCTCTCCCTATATGGGTACCGGAACGCCGTGTCACCGGGAGAAGAAGGGAGGCTTTCTCTCGAACAAACGGTGCGTCTCGCAAAATTGCTCGGCGTCATCTCCTTTTTCTCGCTCCCGATCCTCTCGAACGACATGTTCATCTATCTTTCGTGTGGGGAAGCGCCGCTTCGCGGGATAAATCCCTACCTCGACGAAGCCTTTCTGCAAGAAACGACCTATCATCCTTTCATCCCAGCCATCTGGGCTGATGGCCCCTACTGCAAGTACGGCCCAGCCGCCATCTCTCTCGCCCAATTCGCCGCGTTCATCGGTGGAAAAACACCGATCGCCGGCATCTTCGCGTGGAAAGTGCTTTCCCTCGCCGCCTTCTTACTTTTCTGCGATGCTGCAGCGCTGCTCCTGCGCCGATTCGGCACCGAGCACGGCGCCGCGGCCCCCTTCATCCTCCTCTGCCCCATTCTCTGGGTCCAAGGACCGGGACAGGGCCATAACGATCTCTTTGCCGCCCTTTTTCTCACCGCGGCGTTACTTGCGCTCGCATACCACCGTTTCCTCTTTGCGCTCCTGCTTCTTGCCCTCGCCCTGCAAGTGAAGTTCTACATCCTTCCGCTCATCGCCCTCTTTCTCATCGTCTGGTGGCGCAGTGTTCCCCACACCCGAAAGGAAGCGGTGCTCTTCGCCACGGCGATGCTCGGCGCCGCCGCACTGACCGCTCTGCTTCACTACCCCTATTGGAGGGGATGGGATACCCTCAAAGCCATATATGGCCCGCTCTTTTGGGAAGAACCTATGAACAACGCCGCTTATCTTATTCCCTACGGCATCGTCGCGATCGTACCGTCCGCAGAGTCGGTGCGGCCGCTTTTGGAGAACATGATTCGCGCCGTGCTCATCGCGCTGGTCGGCTTCGCATCTCTGTGGCAGGCATACCGTCTCCTCTACCGCGGTGATCGCGCCTATCTCGTCTTTCTTCGCATCATGACCCTCGTCATCTGCTTCACCGCGCTTCGTTTCCATGCATGGTACCTCATCGCAATCCTCCCGCTCTTCGCCGAAGGCGTCCCCGCAACATGGCTTCGGTGGGGACTGGTCGTGTTCCCGCTCACCCTCTTCTTCGATATCCACAACTTCCTTCCGCGCGACGCCGTAACGCTCGTCCTTTTGCTTCCCGCCGCGGTCGTATTTGTCAATCTTCTGTTCTTTTCTCGCCTTCGCGAGCGGCTTACGCACTCGGCATGAGAACAGTTCTCCTTTTACTCATCGGATCCGGAGCCCTTACCGTATTCCTCTTTTCCCCCTTCTTCCGCTCCACGCGTCTTGATGAACGATTCTCGTACCCCTTCGACATACGCGGACAGGGAAAAGCCTTCATCGATCGCCTTCTTGCCGGGTCACCACCTGAGGCGTTGGCACCACCGCAAGAACGATCGGAATGGGAAGAGTCGCGCCGCTTCTACCTCCGCGAGGTTGCACACGCTCTCGGCATTGACCTCTTTCCCGAACAGGAATCACTCGAGCGTCGTGGAACCGTATCCAACCATACACGATACCGGGTAACCTCCCTTTCTCTCGAGACGCTTCCGGGCATTCGAGTTGCCGCCGCCCTCTACATACCGACACACGGCTCTCCTCCCTACCCGGCTATCCTTCTCTCTCCAGAAGACGAAGAGATTGACTCCACATCGGTTCGAATCATCGCAGCAACTCTTGCTTCCACCGGCGTCGCGGTCATGACCCTCGATATGATCGACCGGAACGGCGGGTTGACAAAGAGAAGCCACCCCGAGACGCTCTTTCTTACCGGTTTCTCCCCTCTTGCGGCACTCGTGGTAGAACAACGCGGCGCCGTCTCCTTTCTCAAAAAGCAACCGGAGATCGCATCATCGCGCATTTTCCTTGTCGGGACAGGCTCCTTCGCCGATGCCGCCGTGTATACGGCTGCGCTCGACGACACGATCGCCGGTGTCGCCGCACTCTCCGCGACGACATCTTTTCAATCGCTCGCCGCGCATGGTGAACCAACAGATATTCCGGTGCTCCCTTACCGGAGTTTTGCGCTCCATCATCTCTTTGCGCTCATCGCCCCGCGCCCGTTTTTGTTAACTCCCTCGCCAGCATCGTCGAAATATGCGGCACCGCACCGAGAAACGATGAGACGCACCGAAGAGTTCTATCGCTTCCTCGGCGGATCCGGTGCCTTTGTCACGAAAGAGCCTTGCGAAGGGAAGATCCTTTCAACCCCCTGCCGTCGAAGGCTTTATGGTCTTCTCACGGAACATTTTTTCTTTCCTCCCGTCGAAGAAGAGGAAGAAGAGGACATTCCCTCTTCTGACGAGGTAACCGATGATCCTCGGCATCTCGAGAGCATCTCGCTCGAAGAATTAGCGCGCCGAGAAGCGCTCATTTTTCGCGACATGACGCGATCCCGACGCGACGAAATAGGTCCAGCGCTCTATGGCCAAGAGATCGCCGAGGTCATCCGCGACTTTGCCGGCGCCGGTCTGTGGGGCACGCCACCGCCCCTCGATCCCCGCGTCCATCACACCGCGCATGAGGAGAACACGAGCATCGAATCCCTTAGCCTCGCATCCGATCCCGGCGTACGGATCCCCCTTCTTCTATCGACCCCTTCCCGAGCAGTGAATACCGTAATCGTGGTTTCAGGAAGCGCGTTTGCGCGGGAGATAGCCGCCGATCTTCTCACCGATGGTGTCATTGTTCTGGAAATGTCGCTCCGCCGCATGGAAGAAGGTACCCTTCTCGACCGCCTTCTTCGTCCCGTCGGAGGAAGGCGCGGCGCCATTGCCGCACTCGTCGCCGGAATACCGGCAGCGGCTCAACAGGCCACCGACATTCTCGCGGCGCTCGCTTACCTTCGCGAACGCTTCGGGGACGATACTGTGGTCGGGCTCTACGCCGAGGGACCAGAAGCAACGCTTGCCGCGCTTCTTGCCGCACACCGTGACGACCGTTTCGGATGGATCGTCCTTAACGGACTGCCCTCTTCGCTCATTCCCTCCGGAACGGCTGACGCCGCGCTCGCCCGCGAACTCGCGCTCCGGATCCCCGGCATACTTCGGCACGGCGACATAACCGATCTCGTCGCAACGCTCGCGCCTCGCCGCACGCTTGTGACCGGCGTCATTGGTCCCCAGAACGAGGTAGAGAACGAAGCGTTGTTTTCAAGTCTTCTCTGGGAAAAAAGACATGTACTGATTCTCTCTCGTCCCAACGCGACGGTTATCGTCCGATTTCTCCGTACCCGTGGCACTACACCGGCCCCCTGAGAGAGCGCTTTCTTTCCTTTGCAATTTATTGCCCGCTGTGCTACACTAAACGCGTTCATGAAACTGAGGAGGTCGTGATGCGGTTTTTTATTTTCTCTGCGGCCCTTGCCACGCTTGTGCTTGTCACCGCCTGCGACGGCGGGTCTTCATCAGCGTGTTCCGAGGAATGCCCCGCCGGATTCGAATGCAACGAAGCCACCGGCACCTGCGAACCGATCGGAGAATCCGATTACGACATCAGCGAGACCGAAGGTGATGTCCCTCCCACTGAAACCGGTCTGCCCGAAAAAGAAGAGGGTCTCGACAACGAGATGCTCCCTGATACCGACATGGTCGATACCGACAATAGCGACGATACTCCCGACATCGACATGGATACCGACGGCATGGAATGTATCCCCGACTCCGAGGAGGCGTGTCCCTATACCGGCCCCGCGGGCACCGAAAATGTAGGGACCTGTAAGGCGGGAAAACGGAAATGCAAACAAGATGGCACTTGGGGAACCTGCTCAGGAGAGGTGCTCCCCGCATGGGATCTCTGCGATGACGGCATAGACCAAGACTGTGACGGGACCGCCGACAACCTCGATCAGGACGAGGATGGAGTAACCGAGTGCGGCGGCCTCGACTGCTGCTCCACCACTGAAGGTGAAGAGGGGTGCCCCGATCCGAAGAATGTATACCCGGGCGCTCCGGAAATACCGAACGGTCTCGACGACAACTGCAACGACGAGATAGATGAAGGCCTCTACGACTGTGACGACAGCATCACCAGCGACGCACCGATCGACTATGCCAAGGCGATCGGTCTCTGCAAAGAGTCCTCCGACACCGGGCTCCCCATCGGCGCGGTCTGCTCCGACTGGGGCGTCACCGAGGCCGAGTTCTTGCTTCCTGCCGGCGCTGGCGATCCGCACGCCCAAAGTCATGCGATATTCACCAAGTTCGGCAATGTCCTTACGCCAAAAGCCGGGTCGCGGCTCATCATGTTGACTACCGGTTTCGCCGCCGACCCGTTCGACAGCAACAAGTTCGGCGGGAAACAGCAAACGATGAGCACTGCCCCCGGTGATTGGCTCACCGCCAACAACAACCAATTCCCGACATCTCCCGCCTGCGGTGGTTCAGGCATCACCGGGTCGGTCAACGATGCCGTCATGCTCCGTCTGCGCATCTGCACCCCCGCGGCGGCAAAGTCGTTCAGCTTCAACCTCTACTTCTTCTCGCAGGAATATGTGAAGTATGTGTGCTCTGACTACAACGACTTCCTTCTGACGCTCCTCGACTCCAGCTACGAACCCCCGGCCGATCATCCCGAACTTGCCAATCCTCCTGACAAGAACCTTGCCTTGTGGTTCGATGCCTATGACAACCCCAATCCGGTCGGCGTCAATCTCGCTCCCGCCGGGCTGTTCAAGCAATGCACCAACGGAACAAGCGACAGCGGCACCGTCATCACGACCTGCGTCGGCACCGACGAACTCCAAGGGACCGGCTTCGAGACCTACGGCGGCACCGGTTGGCTTACGACCCGCGGCAATGTAAAAGGCGGCGAAGTGATAGAGTTGCGGTTCATCATTTGGGACACTGGTCCGTGGGGATCGACCGATTACATTTACAATTCCGCGGTGCTCATCGATAACTTCCAGTGGCAGTACGAAGAATTCAAACCGGGAACCGGCCCCTCCTGATGAGCGCAAAGAATATTCCCCCCGAAGAAAGAAAGAACCGCAAACGGCTCAAAGAGGTGGTTCCTCATCATATCGTCGATGTCGCCGAGCCTTCCCGTGAACGGATCCCGGCGCTTATCGCGTTGGGCACCCGCCTGCGCGGCAAAGAGCGGCGCGAACCGCTTTCCTTCGATCAATTCCTCCGTCTTGCGGCCGAACGGCCTGAACTCGTCTTCCGCGACATCTTTCGTCTCTTCCACGACATGGTACACCACTATGTCAAGGGCGGCAAAGACGAATACCGCGGCGACCCCGAATCGGTCGGCTTCGTCAACTGGGACTGCACCGACCTGTTCGTGAAAGGGAGCGACAACCCCTTCTTCGCCGACCGTCTCTTCGCCAACCGGCTCATGGGGCTCGTCGATTCGTTCGAGAAGGGGGTACAAAACAACCACCTTATCCTCTTCGAAGGTCCTCCAGGCAGTGGGAAAAGCACCTTCCTCAACAACATCCTGCAACGCATGGAAGAATATGTCCGCCTGCCAGAGGGGGCTTACTTCAAGACCTATTGGAAACTCGACATCGAACGACTCGGCGGATTTCAGAACATCGAACCGCCGCTCCGGCGCGCCGCCGACCGCGGACGCGACGAAGAACTCAACGAACGCCTGAATGAATGGAAGGAAACCGATCCCCGTCTTCCCAAGCGCTTCCTTAGTTTCTCCTGTCCCAACGGCGATCACCCGATCCTCCAGATCCCCAAGGCGAATCGCCGCGAATTTCTCGACGAACTATTGCCGAAAGGGTTCTTCAAGACAAAACTATTCCAACGAAAGGAATACGAGTGGGTATTCAAGGAAACCCCCTGCGCGATCTGTCGTTCGCTCTACGAGATCCTTCTCGACATCCTCGGCGACCCGCTCGAGGTGTTCAACATGATCTACGCCCGCCGCATCCACTTCAACCGCCAGTTCGGCAGCGGCATCTCCATTTTCAACCCCGGTGATCCGTTCGTACGCAAGCCGCTTACCAACCCGCGTCTCCAACGGATGATCAGCGATCTTCTCAAGAACGACGGGGTTGAATTCCTTTATTCGGTACTCGCCAAGACCAATAACGGCGTCTACGCCCTTATGGACATCAAGGAGAACAACATCGAACGGCTCAAGGATCTCCACGGTATCATCAGCGACGGAGTCCACAAAATAGAACTCGGTGAAGAGCGCATCAAATCGCTTTTCGTCGGATTGGTGAACCCCGAAGATAAGGTCCACTACGAGAATGTGAAATCGTTCCAAGACCGCATCATCACGGTGCGCATCCCCTACATTCTCGACTACAACACCGAGGTGACCATCTATCGCAACAAGTTCGGCAAACAGATAGACCGACTCTTTCTTCCCGGGGTCATCACCGCTATCGCCAAGATCATCATCTCCTCCCGCCTCAACCGCGAATCGCCGACGATACGCGCGTGGATACCGGACGTCGAGAAGTACCGCAAGTACCTCGACAAGGATGCACTCCTTCTCAAGATGGAACTTTACACCGGCCACATACCCGAATGGCTTTCCGAAGAGGATTTCCGCCGCTTCGACCGCTCACTTCGTCAACAGGTCCTGACCGAAGCGGAAGACGAAGGTTTCAAGGGCGTTTCGGGCAGACAATCCCTCAACATCCTTTCACGCCTCATCACACGCTACGGGGAACAACGCCGCCCCATCACGATGGACATGGTGCTCGAGTTCTTCAGTCACACCGACGATCCGCTCTTCAGTGAAATACCCGACGGCTTCGTCGAGGCAGTCGCCGATCTCTACGACTATCAGGTGCTTCAAGAGGTCAAGACGGCGCTGTCGGTGTTCAATGAAGAACAGCTCATACGCGACCTCAAGAACTATCTCTTCGCGCTCAACTACGATATCGGCGCCGTCGAGAAATGCCCTGCGACCGGAGACACGGTGACCATAACCGAAGAATACCTTCGGGGCATGGAGTCGTTCCTCCTTTCCCCCGACGCATCGGAACGACGCCGCACCGAATTCCGTACCGAGACGCGGACCGAATATGTCTCAGTTACCATCGCTCAAGAAATGCAGGTGGAAGGAAAGCGAATCGAAGAAACGGAACTCTTCAAGCGCCTGTTAGAACGCTATACCCGGCGGCTCCGCGAGAACATTCTCACCCCCTATGCGGCAAACGAGAACTTCCGCCGTGCGATACTCGATTTCGGCACCTCTACATTCAACACTTACGACGAACGACTCCGCCGCGATGTAACGCTCCTCCTGCAAAATCTCAAAAGCCGCTTCCGCTATACCCCCGAAGGGGCACGCCAGATCGTTCTTTATGCACTGGACAACCGCCTCCATGAAAAATACTGACTTTTTTCTCAAGAGATCACCATGAGACGAGCGCTTCTTAGTGCCATCCTTGGTTGTGCATGGGCGCTCTTTTGTCTTTCCGCGTGTACCGGGAAAGAGAGCAAAAAAGAGACGCCCGAGGATGAAAGCGACATCACGCCAGCCGCGGATCACGATGTTCCTTTAGTACCGGAAGACAACAATCCAATCCTTTTTGAAGAAGATGCTTCTTTTATCGTCGACGAAGCAGAGATCCCCGATGAGACCTTCGACATCGACATCGACATCGTGATCTCTGACGAAACATCGGTCACCGAGTCCTCTCCCGATCTCGACATCGTCGAAGAGACCGCTGACGATGATGCTGTGTTCCTCTGTCCCGCCGCGGCCATCGGAGAGAGGATCCATCGGAACCACCTTATCATCGGCGGATCTATGCGGGACGAAGATTTCTCCGTAGCCCCCTTCGATATGCGCTACCAGTATCTGGCGGGCGATGTTCCCGTCAACGGCCCCTGTCTCTCCTGCGCACATGACTGCAGTGTTCGGGGACAATCCTGCGCCAACGCCGATGGAGGATGCGCGTGGTGGGGATGCTGGCAATGGGATGAGATCCCCCCGGGACAGTTCGTGCGCGATTTTATCGAAAAGGTCGACTCCTCGGGAGCAATTCCTCTCATCACCTACTATGTGTGGTTCTCTGTCGCCGGCGATGTGGAAACCGCGCCCGAAATCGCCGCACTTCAAAACGGTGACCGAGTAAGGGATTATCTCGCCGATTTTCGATTCCTCTGCTCTATTCTCGGAGAATACCCTGCCATCCCCATTTTCCTTCACCTCGAACCGGATCTCTGGGGATATGGTCACCAGGTCAACAAAGATCCTACTCTCATCCCGGTAGCGCTTTCCTCCGCAGGAATCCCTGCGTGCAGTGGCTTAGGCAACCATTTTGCCGGATTCGCTCAGTGTCTCCTCACCATTGTACGAACGGAGGCGCCACAGGTGCTGCTTGGATTCCACGCGTCGGCGTGGGGTGCCGGCCATGATGCCCTCATGACCACCGACCCCTCCGTCGATCTCAATGCTCATGCCGAAGAGACTGCCACCTATCTTCGTTCCTTGGGAGCGGACGCAGGCGATTTCATCGTCGTCGAGATGAGTGATCGCGATGCCGGCTTCAACGGACGGTGGTGGGACCCTACCAACATGACGCGTCCCCACTTTCACCAAGCGATCGGATGGGTCCAGCACATGAGCGAAACACTTGGCCTTCCTTCTCTTTGGTGGCAGGTCCCCTACGGACACCTTGGGCTCCCCAACATATGCGACCAGTATGAGGACAATCGCGTTGATTACGTTTTCGACCATCCTGAGGAATTTGCTGCAGCCGGATCGCTCGGCGTGCTTTTTGGCGCTGGGGCAGAATGCATGACCACTCCTGCGACCGACGGAGGACACTTTTTGGATCGTGCCTCTCAGTGGTATGCGTCAGAACGGCCTCTTCTCTGCGGGCCGTAAGAACTTCAGGAACTAAGACCCCACTTGCGTTTGATTTGCTCTAAGAGGTATGCGAACGCCTCGTCTTGCTTGGAAAACTTCTTTTTCAACGTCCCTTTTTCGAAGTAGAGCGCCGAACCGTGACCGAGCGCGATCCCGAGATCTGCCTCTTTCGCTTCGCCGGGACCGTTCACTTCGCATCCCATGAGCGCCACGGTAAGACGCGGGCGAAGCCACCAACGCGCCTCGTCGAAGAAACGCTCCAACCTCTCATAATAAGAAAAGAGCGCCCCATGCGTCCGGCCACAGGTGGGACAGGAAACGATCTCTCCTCCCCCTTCAAGAAGGCCACTTGCCTTGAGGATGTGCATTCCCGTCACGATCTCATCTTCGATAGGAGCAGTGAGACTCACCCGGAAAGTATCCACTAGGCCCTCATGAATGAGGACCCCTATACCGACCGCTGATTTTATGCGACCTCCGGTGCCGCCACCTGCCTCGGTTATCCCCACATGGAGCGGCGCATCGGTAAACGAGGCAATAGCACGACAGGCGGTGATTGTTTCAGCAACGGAATGAGACTTTACCGAAACCTTGAAGTTCCGGTAACCAAGGTCCCGTTCGAGAAAGGTAACCCAGCGTCGAGTGCTTTCAATAAGCGCCTCCGCCGTCGGCCCTTCGTAGCGAGCGAGGATGTCCTTTTCGAGCGAACCGGCATTCACTCCTATCCGAAGCGCGAGATTCTCTCGCGCGCGTGCTTTCTCAACGAGAAGTGCTACTCGTTCTTTCCCCCCAATGTTCCCCGGATTGAAGCGAACGCCGGCAACTCCCGCCTCCATAGCCGTAAGGGCAAGGCGATAGTCAAAGTGGATATCGGCAATGAGGTCGCCGTCGAACGCAGAGACAAAGCGAGAAAGCAGGCGAGCATCTTCTTCGTCCCGTACCGCCGTGCGCACGACGGAACATCCCATCTCAAGTGCACGATTCGCCTCGGTAAGCGCCTCGTCAAAACGGATGAGCGGCGTCGTGATCATGGTTTGGAGTACCGGGGGACGGCCGCCACCGATGGGCGTCTTTCCCAGACGGATCGTTCGGCTTTCGCGGCGAATCATGAGACCAACCTTCGCACCGCTTCCCGGAATGCGTTCGGTCCTAGCCCGAACTTCTCGCGCAATTCCGCTTGTGTCCCGTGCGGGATAAAATGATCGGGGATCCCGATGAGCTCCGCCTGAACAGTCATGCCACGACGAGAAAACTCCTCGAGTATCGCCGATCCTGCCCCTCCCGCCACAGCATTTTCTTCGACCACGATCACCTTGCCGACACGATTCTTTTTGATGAGAGAAAAAAGATCCTCGGGAAGCGGCTTCACATAGCGCAGGTCGTATATCGAGTAAGTGATACCCTCTTTTTCGAAATCAGGGAGGGCATCGATCGCATAGCGATCGCCGAGTCCTACCGTCACCGCGAGAAGAGGACTCTTGGCAAGATGAAGAACCTCTCCCCGCCCCACCGGGAGCGGTTCCGTCTCACTGACGAACGCGACACCAGTCCCGCTCCCGCGCGGGTAACGGATGGCCCACGGCCCATCGGAGCGTATCGCCCGCTCGATCGCCGACACCATCTCTCGTTCGTTACGGGGAGCTACCACCGTGAGGTTCGGAATGATGCGGAGATACGAGAGATCGAAGGCGCCGTGGTGGGTGGCGCCATCCTCGCCGACGAGTCCTGCGCGATCTACGAGAAAGACGACGGGCAGATGCTGAAGCGCGACATCATGGATGATCGAATCAAAAGCTCGTTGAAGGAACGACGAATAGATAGTGACGAGCGGCCGGAGACCTTCCGTCGCAAGGCCTGCCGCAAAGGTGACCGCGTGTCCCTCGGACATGCCGACATCATAGACCCGTTCCGGCATCTCCTTCTGCAACGGCGCAAGGCCCGTTCCATCAGGCATCGCCGCCGTGATGGCGACCAAGCGACCATCACGCCGAAACAGCGGAGGCAGATAACGAGAGAGATATTCGGTAAACCCCGATTTTGAACTCTTGTACGGTATACCGGTTGCCCGATCGAATGGCCCGATCCCATGGAACAAGCGAGGATTCTCTTCCGCCGGGACATACCCCTTTCCCTTCTTGGTGTGGACATGAAGGAGAATCGGTTCCTCATTCGGCTTGATATCTTCGAGCGTTTCCACCAGTTCGCGCAGATTGTGACCATCTATGGGACCGACATACTGAAAGCCGAACCCTTCGAAGAGAATGCCGGGCGTGAGAAGCGATTTGGAAGATTCGAGCGCCTTGCGAACGATCTCGATGATGCGGTCACTGCGAAAGAAGGGCGGCAAATGAGAAAGAATGCTTTTCACCTCGGCACGCAACCCGGCATAGGCATGCCCGGTCAACTTTCGCGAGAACCACCGCGAAAGACCACCGACCGAAGTCGAGATGAACATATCGTTATCGTTGAGTACCGTGAGCACATTGCGTCCGAGCCGTTCGATGTTGTTCATACCCTCGAACGCGAGACCGCTCGTCATCGAACCGTCGCCGATGACCGCAATGACCTTTCCTTGGCCGCCGCGCGCATACAGCGCTTCCTTGATGCCGAGCGCCGCCGATATCGAGGTCCCCCCATGTCCCGTCCCGAAAAAGTCGTATGGAGATTCGCTTCGTTTAGGAAAACCGCTGATGCCGCCGAATGTACGCAATGTGTGGAAGCGCTCTTTCCGATCGGTCAATATCTTATAGGCATACGCCTGATGGCCGACATCCCAGACGATGCGGTCCCGTTCGAGATCGAAGACCTTGAGCAGCGCGAGCGTCAGCTCGACTGTCCCCAAAGAAGGGGCGAGGTGCCCGCCATTCTTGGCGCATGTCGCTATAATGAGAGACCGTGTCTCCGTGGCGATTCGCTCGAGATCCTCGTACGAGGCGTTCTTTATCTGTTCGAGCATCATCCATTCTCCCTCACATCAGCGGAAAACGCCGCTCATCATAGCCTCGGACCATTCGAAGTCAAATCAAAAAGGCGTGCGAATGCGAACGCTCAGCGATCGAGAAGACGGCGCGCCGTTACGGCGGCTTGGAGCGGATCTTCCGTGATGTGACAGTTATGAAATGTGCCGATATTATGCTCATTGACCGTCGTATTCTCGGTGTTATAGAGCACTATCGGGACATTGCCCAGTACCGGGTCGCTGTTTATGGCCTTGCAAAGGAAATCGGTCCGGCACCACCCGATCGCCGAATTTATCACGATGACATCGGGCTTTTCGGCGCAGAGAAGCGACAGCAATTTGAAGGGAGAGCACACCACTTGGAGCGTGTACGTGCCTCCCAGTGCGCTCTTGACCCGTTCGATATGATGCGGGATCTCGTCTATCAGCGCTATGTGCGACTTATTTTTCTCCCAATTCATCCGGTCTTTTCTCCTCGACAGCGCCCCCTTCGGAAATAAGACGTATCTTTTGTTCCGCCTGAGACAAATACTCGCGGATCTCGGCCGCGATACGCATTCCTTTCTCGTAAAGCTTCACTGCCTCCTCGAGTTCGGTGTCGCCCGAAAGCTTCTCAGCAATCTTTTCCAGTTCAGAAAACTTCGCGGCTATTCCCTCTTTCCGTGCCATAGTCGGCTCCTCGATCCGTTGGAGAAGATACTAGCATCGTGCCAGAAAAAGTCAAGCATTACGGCAAGATAGCATTTTTACGATACAAGCCGTTCCCGAAAGAAAGCGAATGGCAGGGCTAGAAACGATTCCACATGTTAAAAAACTCATGGACGCGGTAGAGGTAGTCAGGATAGTCTTTCCCGAACGAGCCAAGCACTTCTTTCTTCTCCTTGCATACCAAAAAGGACATTTCCCTTCCGGCGATCTTGCTGAAGAGGAAAGAGTTCTCACTCCCCTGTTCGTCCACATGGAGGATCTCGCAAAACTCCTCATCCTCCGGCAAGGTGAGATCATACCCACAGTGCGGACAGAAGAAATCGACGCGGGCCCCCTTTTCCACCGTGATGTTCCCCACGAGCGGCTTACCGCCAAAGGCATCCTGCTGGTGATTCAGTTCGAACATGCTTTCGGCAGAAAAATGCTTTCCCGAAAGCACTCCCTTGAGAAGAAGTTTCCTCGTCTCGGCACTGTAAAGCGATTTTTTACATTTGGGGCAACGATAATCGGTCGTCATTGGCTCCTCCCGTACATGATCCTGACATCCTCGATTGTAGAAGAGGACAAGACTTTGGGCAAGGAAAAAGTTGGCCGCTCCTCAATTTGCCTTTTTCCCCATCCGCGATACACTGCCCCTGCATGGAGATCTTGCGAGGCTCGTTCCGGTCATGAAATTGGTCATCCAAATACCGTGCTACAACGAGGCAGAACAGCTTGCCACCACCATCGCCGACATCCCGAAGACGATCCCCGGTGTCGATGAAATCGCCGTTCTCGTGGTGGACGACGGGTCATCCGACGGCACCGCCGAGATCGCGCGTCAGCTCGGAGCCTCCGTCGTACGCCATACCAAGAACCGCGGTCTTGCCGCCGCTTTCATGACCGGTCTTCACACCGCCCTCTCCATGGGAGCCGACATCATCGTGAATACCGATGCCGACAACCAATACCGCGGAGAATGCATACCCGCACTCATCGAGCCGGTACTCCGAAAGCGGGCCGACATGGTCGTCGGTGTCCGCCCCGTTACTGAAATAAGACATTTTTCCGCTCTTAAGAAACTACTCCAACGGATCGGCAGTGCCGTCGTCCGACTCGCTTCGGGGACGAGCGTGGAAGATGCGCCGAGCGGATTCCGCGCCCTTTCTCGGGAAGCGGCTCTCCGCATCATGGTGTTCTCCGACTACTCCTATACGCTGGAGACCATCATCCAGTGCGGCCTCAAGAACCTCGTCGTCGCCACCGTCCCCGTAACCGTCAACCCCCCCATGCGCCCTTCGCGCCTCTTTCGCTCGACCGCCGGTTATGTCTGGCGATCGGCACTCACCATAGGCCGCATCCTGCTTCTCTACCGTTCTTTCCGTTTCCTCGCGCTCACCGGCGGCATCATCTTCGGTGCCGGCTTCCTTCTCGGCGCCCGATTCCTTTTCTACTTCCTCCTTGGAGAAGGGGACGGACACATTCAAAGTCTCATTCTCGGTGCCGTACTGCTCATAGCCGGATTCCAGACCGTTCTCATCGGCATCGTCGCCGATCTCGTCGCGGCAAACCGTAAGATGCTCGAAGAGATACAGTATCACCAGCGCCGCGCCGCGCTCACCCGATCCGATGAAGATAGCGCTCCTCGGCCCTGACCCCCGATTCAAGGGCGGCATCGGCCAATACAATCATTTTTTCGCCATCGAAGCGCTCCGACAGGGACATGACCTCCTGTTCGTAGGATTCGAGCGACAGTATCCTCGCTTCCTCTACCCGCCGGGGACAGGAGACACGGCAACACCGTCAGGAAAAGGTGACCACGAGATGCCGACGCATGGAGGTCAGAAAGACGAGGCGACACGGAAAGGGAACACGGGAATCCTCTACGCCGTGGAACGTCTGCTCTCATGGGACCGCCCCTTTTCGTGGCTTACCGCGCTAAAGCGCATAAAAAGTTTTTCTCCCGATGTAGTGGTCGTCCCGTGGTGGACCTTCTTCTGGTACCCGTGGTTCGCTCCCCTTCTCGATCGCCTTGCGCCCATTCCTCGTGTCGTCATCGCCCACAATGCCGCCGACCATGAACAGCAAGGGTTACGAGGTCACCTCTCCCGCTGGGCAGCATCTCGCATCTTCCGACGCGCCGACCGCGTCATCGTCCAATCTTCTGACGAGAAAACACAGGTTTCGCACATGGGAGGCAAGGACATCGTCATCGTCCATCATCCGGTATATCCTCATTTTTCTTCCTCTCTTTCACGAAACGAGGCGCGCAACCGTCTCGGTCTCTCTTCGACGCCGACTGTCGTTCTCCTCTTCGGGACCGTTCGTCCCTACAAAGGAGTTGATCTCTTCGCCGATGCCGTTGCGCTGCTTCCTCACCACATTGTCGGCATAATCGCCGGAGAAATATGGGACAAAGAACTCGGGTCCCATCTAATGAAGAAGACGAAGGAAACCCCTAACCTTCTCCTTTTCGACCGCTATTTTTCCCATGAAGAAGGTGCCCTTCTCTTCGCCGCCGCCGACGCCATCGTATTACCTTACCGCAGCGTCACTGGTTCGGGAGCCGCCATGGCGGCGCTCGGTGCGGGGAAACCGATCATAGCCTCGGATCTTCCCCTTTTTCGCGAGATATTCCCTTCGGAGATCGCCACCTTCTTCGCCTCCGGCGATCCATCGGCCCTCGCCGACGCCATCCGCACCCACACCTCGGTGTCGAATAAGTTGCAATCGAACAAAGCTCGGAATATGATTTTGAGGCATTTTGGCTGGGACCGCCTCGTAGACGCGGTCGGGGCTGTAGTGAAAAAGAGAGACGGGATCTCATGAAACGCAAGATACTGATTCGCGATCTTACCCTTCGTGACGGACAACAGTCTCAGTTCGCAACCCGCATGAGTCAGCGACAGGTCGATCGTGTCCTCTCCCTCTTCAAAAAGGCACACTTCTATGCCATGGAGGTCTGGGGAGGTGCGGTTCCCGATTCGGTGATGCGCTATCTCAATGAGAACCCGTGGCATCGACTCGAGAAAATAAAGGAGGGGATCGGAGAGGCAAGTCTCCTTACCGCCCTTTCGCGCGGACGGAATCTGTTCGGCTACAATCCCTATCCTGACGAAGTGATCGAAGGATTCTGCCGTAACGCCATTCGGAGCGGCGTGAACATCATGCGGATATTCGACGCGCTCAACGATCTGTCCAATCAGGTTTCCACCATCCGTTTCGTCAAAGAACAGGGAGCACTTGCCGACTGCGCGGTGTGTTATACCACCGACCCGCAATTCAGCATCGGCGAGCGCATCCGCGCACGCATCACCGGCAAACGCATTCCCGGCCCCATTTTCACCGTCAGATATTTCGTCGAGAAAGCAAAAGAGCTCGAGAAGATGGGCGCCGATCTTATCACCATCAAGGATATGGCCGGGCTCATCCACCCCAAGGCCGCGGCAGAACTCACCCGGGCACTTAAACGGGAGATATCGGTCCCCATAGACCTACACACTCACTGCACCCCCGGCTATGGTCTCGGCTCGGTACTGATGGCCATGGTGAACGGCGCTGACATCGTGGACACCGTCATGATGCCATTCGCCGGAGGACCAGCGGCACCGGCGTTCGAGCTTGTTCAGATATTTGCCGACAAACTCGGCATCGAGACCGGCGTTGATCTTTCTGCGATACCCGATCTTCAGCGGGAACTCATGGAAGTGCGCCGGGAACTCGCCAACTTCGATCAATATAAGATGTTCCCGCGCCTCATAAACCCGGGAGCCTACCATCTCGAACCGGCGATAAACGAACTCTTCGATGCGGCGATCGCAGCGGCGCAAAAAGACGACATCGCCACCGTGATCCGCACCACCCAGGCCATCGAACGGCATTTCAATTTCCCGCCCCCCGACGACCTTGTCCGTATCGCGCAGGTTCCCGGCGGCATGTACACCAACATGCTCGCGCAGCTTCAGCAAGCGAAGCTCGGCCATCTCCTCAACGAAGTGCTCGCTGCGATACCGCGTGTCAGACTCGATTCCGGCCTGCCGCCGCTCGTCACTCCCACAAGCCAGATCGTGGGGATCCAAGCGGTCAACTGCATCATAGACCGCAACAATGGAAAACCGTTCTACACCACCAAGTCGGCTCAGTTCGTCAATCTCGTCAAGGGGGTATACGGAAAGACCCCCTATCCTGTCGATCCCGAGTTTCGATTCGCCATCGCAGGGACCCGTGAAGAAACACCGTATGACACCTCCTGCTACCGGAAGGAAGACAATCCCCCGCTCCCCGACTACGGCGGCGTTCGTCTTGCTCAAGACGAAAAGGAAGAATTGCTCCTCGACCTCTTTCCCCAAGTCGCCCGCGGTTACCTGACCTCGCTTCGCCGCAGAGAATGGGAACTGACCGAACGAAAGCGCCGTGAAGAGGAACAGGAGCGCATAGATGAAGTGAATCGCCCGATATTCGAAGGTCTCAGGCATGACATCTACGCTTCCGAATGAGGGAGAAACAAGGGAGGGGGCCGTGTGGGAGAAAATCCTTCCTTATGTGAACACTGGAAAGAAGTTAAAGATAAAAGGAGACAAGCTGTTCGTCATCCTGCTCCAGAACAATTTTGTCGGCACCCTGTTCCTCCACTCGGCAACCGCAAGCGATGCAGTCATCTTTTCGGGAGGAAAGGTCTTCACCAAGAACTCCCCCTCTTACTTCACCTTCGCGATGCAAGGGGCGCTCTTTTCGCTTTCGAGCGCCGCTGCGCCGCAGGAGGAGGGCCGAGACGGGTATGAATTCCTCTACGAGATCGTCAAAGCCTATCCTGCCGACATGTTGACCCGCCTGCTTGAACCCTACAAAGGCGATAACCTTACCATCAAACCAGAGGCGGGACGCTTCTCCTTTCTCAAAGAGCCGCTCGCCCCATTCGCAGGTCAACCCTATTTCCCGATAATAAAGATCTTCCTCGAAGACATACATACCTTGTACTTTCTGCTTCTCACTGAAGACGCGGCGATCTTACGGGCAAGCGACCTCGAGCGTCAACGCGCCGCCGAAGAGGAAAAACGACGACTCGAAGAACGGAAGGACGGCGAAGACGGAAGGACCGTCATGAGCTCACCCGAATGGCGGGAACTCGCGCAACTGATCAAATGGGCGCTCAAGCGGGAATCCTTTTTCGACATATTCAAATGGAAAGAGGGAGACGATCTAAAGGAGACCCACAAGACCTATCTCTCGTATGTGCAGAAACTCCACCCCGATCGGATATCCCATGCGCCCGAAGAACTGAGAGACCGGGCGAACGATCTCCTCATGATCATCAACTCGACCTATCCTCTTCTCAAGGACGACGAAACCCGCGCCAAGATCATCGCGCTCACTAAGAAGTACGGACCGATTCGGACGAAAGAGCGTTATGAGGAACTCCTCATGGTCGAGGATCTCGTTCTCCGCGCCGATCAATTGTTGCGCGTTGGCGAACCGGGAAAGGCATACAAGATCTATGTCGAAATGTACGGTCGCACCAAGGCCCCGTGGATCCTCGAGAAGATGATCTACGCCTACTATCACAACCGTCGCCCTGAGGAAGACGCTGCCAAAGGCATCAAAGACTCCCGCCGCGCCACCCCTGAAGAAAAATACATGAAACTGCGCGATTACATCCAGCGTCTCCGCGATTTCAAACCGGCGTTACCGCTCGAGATCCTTTACATACTTGCCGATGTGTACGAAAAGGAAAAGAACATCGTGATGCTCAAAAAGACTCTTCAAGAGATATTGGTGCTCTACCCCGGTGAACAGAAGGCTCTTTCATGGTTGAGACAGGTCGATGCATTTCTTGCCAGTCGAAAAAAGGAAAAAGAATAACCTCCTCTGGGGAGCCGTACTCCTCGGAGGAATGGCGTTCGCGGGAGAAGGTTCCGCCATCTATTACTACTATGATCCGCTCAACGATTCCTATACCTTCACCAACATGTGCTCCGATCTGAGGCTGTGCAAACCGCTCTTCGTGACGAAGGGAGAAGTGCGGCACCGCAGTGGCTACCGGCCTCGCGAACAACAATACGACGACCTCATCCGCCGCGCCTCCGAAGAGTTCGGGCTCGATTTTCACCTCATCAAGAGCGTGGTAAAAGCGGAATCACAGTTCGATCGCGACGCTAAAAGCACCAAAGGGGCCCTCGGGCTCATGCAACTCATGCCCGATACGGCAAAGATGCTCGGCGTAAAGAACGCCTTCGACCCCGCAGAGAACATCCGCGGCGGCGCACGTTATCTGCGCGACATGCTCCGTAAGTTCGGAACGATCGAAAAAGCGCTTGCCGCCTACAACGCCGGTCCGGCGGCCGTCGTCTACTACGAGGGGATCCCGCCGTTCCGCGAGACGCAGGACTACATCGCCAAGATTCGTAAGTTCTATACCGAATACACAGGAAAAACCTTATGAAAAGAAAAAAGATCAAGATGCCTTGGAATGGTGGAAGGCGGAAGATCCTGTCACGGATACACGACTTTCGGCAAGACGCGCTGACACTGCCGAACCTGCTCACCTCCATCCGCATCGGCGCGGTGCCGCTCATCCTGTGGCTCCTCTACCACGATTCGCGCGAGATGCGCTTCTGGGCCGTAGTGGTCTACATCCTCGCGAGCATCACCGACTTTTTCGATGGCTGGGTCGCCCGACGCTATAACACGATCTCCGTCACCGGAAAACTGCTCGACCCTCTGGCGGACAAGTTCATCGTGCTCCTCACGCTGGTCGTTCTCGTATACAAGCACGAGGTGCAGCTGCTGCCGGTGCTTCTCATCCTCGCGCGCGAGTTCTACATCTTCGGTATCAGAGCCCTTGCCGTGGAGAACGGGCTCGTCATCTCGGCAGGGACCGGAGGCAAATGGAAAACGGCCTTTCAGATGTTCGCCTTGCCGCTCCTTATCGTAGGTGGCAGGATATTTCCCACATGGGACCTCCCGTTCTGGGGAAATCTCCTATTATGGATCAGCGTCTTCTTCTCGCTCCAATCGGCATGGGTATATACCGCGGCGCTCAAGCGGCGCCTGTTCGAAAGCACGCCACATGAGCCATGAGGTGCTTCCCGGCATCTTTCTCGAGGTGGTAACGACCGACGGAAAGATAACCGCCGTTCGATTGACGAAAGTCCCTTCCTCCTATCGTCTCCCGATCGACCTTCAGCATGAGATCGAGGTATTCCTCGACCATTGGAGGCACCGCACCCATAGGCCGATACCCGACGAAAGGTTCCTTTTCCCTGATTTTCCCTCTCCGTGGACATCTCTTCTTCTGTGGCTCAAGAACACCGTAGGACCGGGAGAGACAATCACCTATAAAACGCTTGGTTCTCCATTCAACATCCATCCGCGTACCGTCGGCATGATCATGGCGCGCAATCCTTTTCCTCTCCTCATCCCCTGTCATCGCGTCGTCGGAACGGATGGACGACTCACCGGATTCTCTGCCGAAGGAGGCCTCGATACCAAGCGGCGCCTCCTTCGCTTCGAAGGTACTATCCGATGAACATGTCCTCCTCGCTCTCGCGAGAACAGATACTTTCGGGGCGCACGATTCCTCTCATGGCGCGCCTCGGCTGGCCCGTCATGCTCTCGTCGCTCCTCGATACGATGTATCAACTGACCGACACCTTCTGGCTCGGTCGCCTCGCCGGTACCGAAAGCGGCACGGCCGTCGCATCCTTGCAGGTTGCCTTTCCGTTTCTCTGGTTCCTCGTCGCCTTCTTCGCCGACTTCTCGGTCGCCGGAACGGCACTCGTTTCCCAGCATACCGGCGCCGGAGACCGGCGCACCGCGAACGAGGCGGCGGGACAAGTGCTCTCGGTCGTCATCATCGGAGGTACGCTCGCGGCGATCACGGGAATGCTCCTCTTCCCTCTCGTTATGCCGATCATCACGAAAGATGCCGCCCTTCGAGAAACCGCGCGGACATACTTGCTTTTCTACCTTCCGGGACTCCCTTTCGTCTTCATCGGAGCCGTCTTTCGCGTACTCATGGCGGCTGCCGGCAACACCTTCCTACCGCTCCTTGTCGTCTTCTCAGGAAACATCCTCAACATGGCGCTCGACCCGCTCCTCATCCTCGGCGTCGGCCCCTTCCCGGCAATGGGGGTCAAAGGGGCGGCCATCGCCACCGCCGTATCGGCAGGCATGGCGGGTATCTTCGCCCTGCGCCTTCTCATGAACGGACGGAACACGCTCCGCCTTTCGTTCGCCGACCTCGTACCACGCCTTTCGTGGATACGCCGCATCCTCAAGATAGGGCTCCCCGCGGCTGTCGGCGATTCAGCCGAGGCGCTCGGCTTCGTCGTCTTGATGACCATCATCGGAAGGGTCGAGCATGCCCGCGAGGCACTCGGCGGTTACGGGATCGGGAATCGACTCACCAGCCTCATCTCCATAGCCATCGTCGGCCTCGGGCAGGGGCTCAGCACCATCATCGGCCAGAACCTCGGTGCGGCGCGCTTCGACCGCGCGAGAAACGCGGCAAGACAAGGCATCGTAGCCTTATTTCTCGTGCTTTCCGCCGAGACGGCGATCGTCGTGCTCTTGCGCGCTCCGCTCGCGCGGCTTTTCATCCCGAACGATCCGGGGGTCATCGCCGAAACATCCCGCTTCCTCCTCTACTTCGGCCTCTCGATACCGCTCTTCGGGCTCATCCGTGGCATCACCGCCGTCTTCAACGCGGCGGGACAGAACGGACCGGTGCTCCTCATCGGCCTTCTGCGGTTGTGGATACTGCGCTTGCCGCTCGCGTGGCTTTTCGCCTTCGGGCTCGGCTACGGCACGCCGGGGCTCTGGTTCGGCATGGCGCTCAGCAATCTCGGCGCAGCGATCGCCGCGGCGACATTCTTCGCGCGTTTCAAATGGAAAAGGAACCTCGTCGGAGCGACGACGGCGCCCGAACAGGCGCCGGAATAAGGATCACTGTTCAGGCCAGTCGAGGAATATGCAATCGCGATCGTTGTCGCACTGCATCCCGGTGTTCCCCTGCCCCAGCGGCTTATTGGCACAATCCTCGGGGCAACTCCCCGGCGTCTCGATACCGACCGTCCCGTAGTAGCAGTAATCAAAACCGTTGGTACCGCAATAATTGCTCGTCTCTATCGCATTACAGTAATCCTGGCCCGAAACGGCACGACATTCCCAGTACCCTCTTCCGCTCTTGGGCCATAGATAAAAGGCACAGTCGATGTCGTCGCTGCACGGCTTTCCCTGCCCGTCCTGCTCCGCGAGCGCGCCACAGTCGGCGGGGCAACTTTGCGGTGATTCGCCGTTGTTGGGTGAACAGGTGCCGTTGCCACAGCCACTGTCACCATACACCGGAGTACAGGTCTGCGAGACGCAATCCCAGCGCCCCGGCACGCGGCACCCGCTTATGTTTTCCCACTGCCCCAATACACAGCGCTGGTCTTGTGTGCCACTATCATTGATACCACAGGGTACCACCCGCTCTTCGTTGTCAATACACACATCAGGATCGGTGCAGTCACCATCGTTCTGCCACTGCCCATCGACACAAATCTGGGTCTGACTTCCCCGACCGTTGAGCCCGCACGATACCTCTTGGGTAGCGTTGTTTACACAGACATCATCATCCACACAATCTCCCTGATTCTGCCACTCACCTCCGATGCATATCTGCGACTGGAGGCCATTCCCGTTGAGTCCACACGGTATTTGGCGTGTCTCGTTTGTGACACAGGAAGGCTCGTCGGCATCAGGAACGATCGGAGCATCGTCCGCCACCATCGTATCACCGTCCGGATGTATCGTATTGTCGTCAAGTTGCATCATATCCCCTTCAGGCGACCCTGTATCACCGTCGAACTGAGAGGTACCGTCATCCGAAATCGGCTCATCGGCGACCACTTCGTTGTCGTCTCCCGCGAGAAGGCCATCACCATCGGCCAGCAGGTCATCGCCGTCGAATTGCACGATGTCTCCGTCGCCAGTACCCGCGGTATCATCCTTGGGGTAAATGCGGCGCGTGCCATCTTCGCACGCAAGAACAAGGAAAAGGGAACACATCGCAGTCGTCATAACGATAGAACGCCACATGGGTCACTCCTTTCACCGTTAGTGGACGGTCGATTTTATCACTGTACCTTTCCGTTTGCAACCTTGGTAATGAATTTGTTGTCATTCATCCGTCGTTCTGTTATTATTTTTTGGCCAAGGGAGACGCCATGTCCGCGCGACGAAAGAGAACATCGAACAGCGACTTCCGGGAACTCGCCGCCGCCATTCTCAAGCAGGCCGACGAGGGAACCCTCATCAGCGATTACCTGCGTACGGTCATGGGGCTTCTCATCGAGTACGCCGCCTGTTCTCAGATCCGCATAACCATTTTCGATCTCACGCGGTACTACCGTTTCACCCGCACCAATGCACTCTCGGGGAACTTCCACTTCTCTCCCCTCCCCCATTTCGGAACGAACCCGCTATTGATACCTTCGGACGATTCGACCGACATCGAGACATTCGAACGGCTTGTCTTCTTCGCCCCCGCCGGTGCGCCCCAACACGCCGGTGTCCTCGTCACCGACGCCACCACAGAAACCGTTCCACTTTTCGATGGACAACACCGTCTCTGCTCCCTCGCAGCGCCGGCCGGCATTGGGTCTTTCATGGCGATCCCCATTCGCCACGAGGAAGAAATGCTCGGCATTCTCACGCTCGTTGCCGACCTTCCGCACTCTTTCGAGCGCGACGACTACGACTTCTTCCACAACATCGCATTGGTTCTCGGCATCGCACGCGCCCATCGTCAGGCGAAGTTCAACCTCCGCGAACGGATAAAGGAACTTTCCTGCGTGTATCGACTTACTAAACTGGGAACCGAGTCGAATCGCTCCCTCGACGATCTTCTTCGCGAAGCGGCAGAGATCATTCCTGCGGCCTTTCTCTTTTCGGATGCCATCTCGTGCCGCATCATACTTGACCAGCGATCCTACATCTCGCAGCGCTACACCCCCCCGAAACATCGTCTCTCCGCCGAGATCCGCATAGGCGACACGGTGCGAGGAGCGGTCGAGGTAAGCTACTCGAGCGACCTGCCGACGCTCGACAAGGGACCATTCCTGAAAGAAGAGGAGTCGCTCCTCGAAGCGGTTGCCAAAGAGCTATCGGCCATCATCGAGAAGAAAGAATCGGAGGAACAGAAAGCAACCCTCCAACGGCAGTTGCTCCACGCCGACCGTCTCGTCACCGTTGGGCAACTTGCCGCCGGCATGGCGCACGAGATAAACGAACCGCTCGGCAGCATCCTCGGTTTCGCCCAACTCATCCAGAAGGATGCCTCTCTTTCGGAACAGGCGCGCCGCGATCTCGACAAAATAATCAAAGCAACGATACATGCCCGCGACATCATTCGAAAGCTCATGTTCTTCAGCCGGCAAATGCCTCCGCAAAAACGGATGACCGATCTCAACGAGCGGGTCGCTTCGGCGCTCGATCTTCTCGAGCCGCGCATCCGCAAAAGTGACATTCGTCTCATCACTCGTCTCGAAGAGTCCCTGCCCCCCATCATCGCAGACCAAGCCCAGATACACCAAGTCATCGTCAATCTCGTGGTGAATGCCATTCAAGCGATGGAACGCAACGGAACATTGACCATCGAAACGCGCCACGATGATCGCATGGTGTTCCTCACTGTTGAAGACACGGGGTGCGGCATGACACCTGAAACGAAAGAAAAGATCTTCCTTCCTTTCTTCACCACCAAGGAGATCGGCGAAGGAACGGGACTGGGTCTCCCTGTCGTCCTCGGTATCGTGACCGCCCACGGTGGGCGCATCGAGGTCGAGAGCGCGCCGGGGAAGGGAAGTCGCTTTATCGTAGCGTTGCCGAGAGCAAACCGCCTTGAAGAGGGAGGGTACCATGCCTGACGACTTGATAAAAGGAACTATCCTCGTCGTTGACGATGTTCCCGACACCGTGGAACTCATTCGTCGAAATCTCGAACTTGCCCATTACGCCGTGATGACCGCATCGAGCGTCGCCGAGGCGCGAACCATTCTCGAGCGCCAGCGGTTCGACCTTGTCATCACCGACTACCATATGCCGTTCGCTAGCGGCATAGAGCTCATTCGCCTTGTTCGGGAGGCCTACCCCGACACGGCGCTCATCATGATCACGGGATACGCCTCCGTGGAGGGAGCCGTCGAGGCTATCAAGGCAGGCGCCGAGGAGTACCTTGCCAAACCGTTCACCGACGAGGAGTTGCTCACCACGGTGGAACGCACGATCGCGAAGAAACCTTCCCGGCGTCCCATCGGCACATCGGGAGGCGTGTCGTGATCGAGAAAGAGGTCCTCGTCCTCGGCGCCGGCCTATCGGGCATTTCTACCGCATATCACCTCGGTGATCGCGATCATCTCGTCATCGAGAAAAACGACCTTCCCGGCGGTCTCTGCACATCGGAACACAAGAACGGATTCACTTTCGATCAGACCGGTCACTGGCTCCATATCGCCAAGGAACCAACGAAAGCGCTCTTTCGTGAGCTCTTCCCTGATGACGCCGTCGTCATAGAACGAAAGACGCACATTTTCTCGCATGGCGTTTACACCCTCTACCCATTCCAATCGAACACCTATGGTTTGCCGCTTCCCGTCGTGAAGGAGTGCGTCATCGGCTTCGTGAAGGCCCTCTACACCGCCGACAAATCGAAGGCACGGGAGAACTTTTACGAGTGGTGCATGGCCTACCTCGGCGAAGGCATCGCCAAACACTTCATGATACCGTACAACTCGAAGATCTACACCGTACACCCGAAGGAAATGGCATCCCACTGGTGCGACTACTATGTGCCGAAGCCGACACTCGAAGAGGTCATCGAAGGCGCCATCACCGCGCCCGAACGGAAGGTCGGCTATAACGCGTCGTTCCACTATCCTCGAACAGGCGGTATCGGTGAGCTGCCCAAACGGCTTTTTGCGAGGACGCGTGCACAAAACTACCGTTTCAACTGTCGTCCAACCGCCATCGATATCGACAAGAAGATCGTCACGCTCGATTCGGGCGAGAGGATTCGGTACCGTCACCTCGTCAGCTCCATTCCCCTCCGCGACTTTCTGGGCCTCATCACCGGCAGTTTCGCCACCACGGCCAAGACGATCGCCGACCGTTTGCGCATCGCCTCGGTCAGTTACCTCAACATCGCGCTCAAAAAACCGGTGCGTCATCCGGGACACTGGTTCTACATCCCCGAAGAGGAGTTCATGCCCTACCGGGTCGGGAGTTTCAGTAACATTCATCCACCGCTCGCCCCGAAAGGCACCGGATCGCTCTATGTCGAATACACCCATCAGGGAACATTCACCCGCATCGACAAACTTATCGAAGAAAGCATCCGCCTCATCAGCGTGATGAGGCTCATCGAGGACGACGAAAAGGACATCGATTTCATAGACTACCGATGTATCGAAAACGGCTATGTCATATTCCACCGCGAGTACTTCGACGACATGCGGACGGTTCTCGATCACCTGAGCGGAAAGAGCGTCTTTCTCGTCGGACGCTACGGCCGATGGACCTACAACGCGATGGAAAACGCCATTCTGGACGGTAAGGAGGCAGCAGCGGCCATCACGGGAGGGTGATCATGAGATACGCCGTGGTCTTCGCTTATTCATTGCTTGTTCTTTTCTCGTGCGCCTCGGCGCCGGCGGAGAAGCCGGTACAGGTATCGGACGCGCCTCATCCTATGGCCGAACATGCCAATAGCAAAGTTCCCGAACTGGAGAAACTCCGCCTTGCGGTGCTCGATATGGAGGACACCACTGGCGATACCGATGAGGAATCACTGCGACAGGCAACCGAATATCTGCGCATCCTTGTAGTGCGGTCAGGAAAATTCGTCGTGGTGAGCGACGAAGAGAAACATGCGCTCATCCGCGAACTGCGCAAAGAGTCGTACGATGCCCAATATGATGAAACGCAACGGGTGCCATTGGGACAACGCGTCGCCGCGAACGCAGCGCTCATTTCCACCATCCTGAAAGTCAGCGAAGAGTATCTCCTCAAGGCAGAACTCATCGACCTAGCGACTGAAACGATAATCGCGGGAGCCACCGAGAAGTTCAATCCCGACACTTTCCAACAGGCGATAGAGGCAGTTGCCCGAGCAGTGGCCGGCGACGAGGCGACCGAGGAGCCGGCGACCGCTGCCGCGCAAGAGGACGAGTGTGTGGTACCGACAAGCGGCCTCTCTGCTCAGGAAGCAACGGAGTCCGCCAAGACGGGATCGGGGACGAGGCCGGGCATCAATTTCCTCATCCTTCGCATCATCGCCGCCCATCGCGGACAAGAGCCCGATACTGTCTATCGTGAGGCGGAGGAACGGCGCCGGGAACACGAGAAACGACGACACGAAGACTCGACGGTATCGGAACCGTATCCCTCACCTGCGCAGAAAGGAGACTCTGATGCGCAGCCAGCGGTGAGAAAACCGATACGGTTCTCCACACCGGTAAAAAAGGCGATCCGGTTCCGTCTTATTCAAAAGACTCGCACATCTTCTCCCAGCGTTCGTCCTCACCCTGTCGTTCCTTTTTCTTCCCAAACGGAGAACGAACCACCCGACTCGGATCCTGAAACTCGTGAACAGCCCCCCCGCAAGCAACAGGAGCCCCGTTACTCGATACCGAAAGACGCCACATCAACAAGGATGTCCGTTCCCTCTTCAGAAAAGAAGGAAGAAGAGAAAGAAACGGAAGAAGATTCTTCGAAAGATTCGAGAGAGAAGAAGAGAAAAAAGACATTGCCGGGGACTATCTTCGTCCCGAGACGGTGATTACTTGCTGTTGGCCTTGTAGAACTTCTCCATGAAGTCGACGAGCTTCTCGACCGATTCGACCGAGACCGCGTTATAGAGACTCACGCGGATGCCGCCGACATCGCGGTATCCCTTGACACCGATCATATCGAGTGCCTTCGCTTCCTTGACGAACTTTTCGTCGAGTTCCGGCGTCGGCAGGTTGAAATTCACGTTCATCCACGAACGGTGCTCTTTGACGGTCACATATCCCTTGTAGAACTCCGGATGCGCGTCAATGGCCGCATAGAGCATCTCCGCCTTCTTTCGGTTCCGCTTCTCGATACCTTCGAGACCGCCCATCGCGAGGATCCACTTCATCACCTTACCGACGACATAGATGTTGAAGCATGGCGGGGTATTGAAGAGCGATTCCTTCTTTATCTGGAAATTGTAGTCGAGCGACTTGGGCAGTTTCTTCGTGAAGGTCTTCGCCGCGAACGAACGGCGCAAAATAACGACCGTGACCCCGGCCGGACCAACGTTCTTCTGAGCGCCGGCGTAGATCATGTCGAACTTCTTCGCATCGAACTTACGCGACAAGAAATCGCTCGACATGTCGCACACGAGCGGTATCCCCGGCTTCGGTTCGGGAAAGGTCCAGAACTGGGTACCATAGATGGTGTTGTTGCTCGTGAAGTGGAGATACTTCGCGTTATCGGACATGTTCTCTTTCTTGATCTCGGGGAGACGGCAGTAAGGCTTCGCCTCGTCTTTCGAGGTGGCGACGATATGGGCATTTCCCCAGTAGGCGCCCTCCTCGTGCGCCCGTGCCGCCCATTGACCGGTCACGATATAATCGGCTGTGTCGGTCTTTTCGAGCGCGTTCATCGGCAGCATGACGAACTGATGGGTCGCGCCGCCACCGAGAAAGAGCACCGCATACTCTTCGGAAGAGAGGCCGAGGATCTTGAGCAGATCGGCTTCGGTGTCCTTCATGACCTTTTCGAATTCCTTCGAACGATGACTCATTTCCATCACGCTCATCCCGGTACCGGCGAAATCGAGCAACTCCGCCTGCACCTCTTGAAGCACCTCGAGCGGCAATGCCGCCGGTCCCGCATAGAAATTGTGAACTCGTTTCACCATGGCGATCCTCCTGTGCTGGTTATATCATGCGCATTTCACCCATTGCAGGTGAGTTGTAACGGTAAAAAAGAGCTTTGGCAAATTTTTCCTCTCCCCCATCTGCCTCTTACAAGAAACCAAAAAGCTTGACTTTCAATTAGTGAAATAGAAAATGAAATGAGTCGTTTAGTGTCTAAACACTATACCGGTTATGGAGGTGTATGATGGTGCGAGCTGTTGCGATGTGGGGAATGACCGCTATCATTTCCCTGTTTTTTGCCGCCTGTGAGGGCAGTTCTCACACGGTAAAGACCGACAAAGAGACGGACAACGATGTTATCGGCACGACCGACGACATCGTCACCGATGATCTTGTTCCCGACGAAGAAGAGGATACCGAGCCGGTTGACAAGGACTCTGTCAAAGACTCCGATGTGCCGAAAGACAGCGATGTTCTTAAGGACAGTGACACACCAATCGACGAAGATGTGTCGCCGATCGACGATGATGGTGTTGTAGATGAAGAGGTCACCGGTCCCGATGAGGATACACCGATCGAGGATCCGTGCCTCGGCGTCACCTGCTCGGGTCACGGGACCTGTATGGTCGACCAGAACAATGCTCCTTACTGCGTATGCGAGGAAAATTACAGTCCGTTTGGACTGGAGTGCCTTCCTACGGCCAATCCCTGTGCACCAGTCACCTGTTCAGGACACGGCACCTGCTCGCTCGTCGAAGGACAACCGGTGTGTACCTGCGACGAAGGCTACGTTCCTCTGGGTCTTCAGTGCGTCGTGGAAGAGGACCCCTGCGAAGGCATCACCTGTTCCGGTCATGGGACGTGCGTACTGGGAAGGAATGGTATTTCTTGTGTCTGTGACACCAACTATGTTCCTTTCGGATTAGAATGCGTTCCCGCGGCCAACCCCTGTGAAGGCATCACCTGTTCAGGACGCGGTACCTGTGTGGTCGAGGACGGAGTGCCGGTCTGCAACTGTCCTGCGGATTTTTACGCGGCGGGCCCCTATTGCGTCAACCAGTGTACCGATGCTGAAGGAATTATCGAACAAGGGAAATCCTGTGAAGACAACCAGTTCTGCAACGGTCTCGACTACTGTAATGCGAGCGGCAAATGTCTTGTGCACCAGTACACCGACCTCAATGCCCGCTGTAACGACGACGAATTCTGCACCGCCGACTCATGCAACGAAGATCTTGACATCTGCGAGAATGTTCCCCTTACCAATACGCCGTGCGATGACCACCTCTTCTGCACACAGGATGACAAATGCACCAGCCAAGGAGAATGCGCAGGAACACTTATCGATTGTTCCGACCCCTACGAGTGCACCATAGACTCCTGTAAGGAACTCTCGGATGGGTACGAGTGTGTTCACGATAACGCGATAGAAGGTACTCCCTGTGGCGATTCTACCGACACCGAGTGCGACAATCCCGACACCTGCGATGGGGAGGGCACCTGCGTGCCGAACCTCGAGTTAAATACCACCGAATGTAGAACCGCCGCTGGTTCCTGCGACACCGCAGAATACTGCACCGGCGATAGCCGCTACTGTCCAGACGACGCCTTTGCCGATGCCGACACGGTTTGCCGCGGCAAAGCAGGCTCCTGTGATGTCGCCGAATACTGTCCCGGAGACGGTCCCGATTGTCCGGAGAATGCGTTTGAGCCTGAGACGGTCCAGTGTCGAGCCGCCACAGGCGAATGCGATGTGGCTGAATACTGCACCGGTGACTCGGCCGACTGCCCGAACAATGAGTTTGAACCAAATACAACAGTATGCCGTGCGCAGCAAGGCGCATGCGATGCCCCTGAAACCTGCACCGGTAACGCGGCCCAGTGCCCTAACGATGTAAAATATGGTTCAACTGTGGTTTGCCGTCCGGCCGAAGGTCCCTGCGATATCGCCGAAACCTGCCCGGGTAACTCGAACGACTGTCCGGGCGATGCGGTGCATCCTAACACCTATGAGTGTCGGCCTGCGGTTGATCCTTCCTGCGACTTTGCCGAAAAGTGCGACGGCACTCACAAGACCTGCCCCGAGGATAGTTATGTTCCCAATGGAACCAACTGCGAAGGGGACGATAACCTTTGTACCCACGATGCCTGTCTCAACGGTCGCTGCATCGTAGCAGCAGAAGGCACTATGCGGGAGGTATCTACCAACTGGCCCGACGACCAAAATCCCATTTCTCTTTACAACAACGGCACATGTTTCGACTCGTGGTGCGATCCGAGCACCGGAACACTTTCTTACGACTCCTTCGTGACCCACAGTGATGGAAAATCACCAGTTGTCTGTGATACCGGCTTCATTCAACCGGGCGATGGCTTCTGCCAAGATATTCCTCAGAACTCCACGGACCCGCTTCCCGAAGGCTGTTGCAAAGTGTGCGACCGCGTTGATTTTAATGGAGAATGCACTGATGAAGGATCGTGGGACAGCACCTGCTGTCTTCCCATCGGTTCTCAGAAGGTGGACAACGCGTGCTGCATCGGGGAAGATAATGGAACTAAGATAGTATTCGTCCTCAACGATAATGGCACTTGCCCTGACGATGGTCTCAAGTGCACCGATGACGCGTGCGACGAAAACGGTTTCTGCATTCACCTTATCCAGAAAGGCTTCTGTGTCATCGAAAATAGGTGCTATCAAGGAGGCGATCTCAACCCAGCCAATTCCTGTGAGATTTGCAAACCCGGTGACGATCAGGCCTCAAAAGTCAACTGGACAGCGGTTCCTGATGACGAACCGTGCATGACGCCCGACGGCTTGAAGGGAGCGTGCAAAAGCACTGTGCTCCGCTCTTTCTGCGTCCCCCAATAACGATCTCTTTTTTCCTAACTCCCCGCCACTATTTGTTTAATTTCCACGGAACGCTCCTTGCAGTTTTGTGCCGCTAGAAAGGTGTTCTTATCAACCCCTATGACGGAGAACCCTGCATGAGAGCTTTACGTATGTTTTTTAGCACGACGGTGGTGCTGCTATCGGTGTCGCTTATCGGCGCAGAAGCAACGAGCCCCCAAACGACAGCGACGATTCTCACCCCTCTGAATCTTTCCATCGGCGCCGGCGAAACATCTGCTTACCGGTGGCTTACCCGGTCGTTCCTGCCAGCATATCTCCCGCAGACCAGAATGACGCCCCGCCTCGCGCATCGCATGGAACACGACGACATCTCTATCTACCGTTACCATTACGCTCTGAACGGCGTCCCGGTCGTAGGGGCCGCGACGGCGCTTGCGGTGAGAAATGGCGTACTGTATCGAGTTACTAACAGTGCACAGCCGATTCCTGCCTCTTTCGACACTACCCCTCGCATACCGAGCGACGACGCGGCGCGTACTGCACTCGCATCCCTTATCGGCGAAATACCCGCAAAAACGCCGCAGTACTGGAGCATCCTCCAGATCATCGAGTACCGCGGACAGTGGCACCTCGTGTGGAAGGTAAAACTGCCGCCTATTTCCCTTGCCGACGGCCGCTTCGCCTATGTGGACGCGCACAGCGGCGAACTCATCGGCGGCGGTACCGATACGCGGTTCGCGGCATCGGACCTCGCGAAGGTCTTCGTCACCAATCCTAAACGGCACCCGACACCGGAAGAGGTGGAACTCCCGTGGGTCGATCCCGATGACGGCAAACTGACCTCCGCTCCCGACGAGAAGGGCGTTCGCGCCGTCGTCGCGGCGAATTGTCTCGACAAGGGCGAGACGACGACCGTTCCCGGTTATGGTACCTTCCCGATATGCTCGCCGACTCAGGTGGCCGACAAGAACGAGCACGGCAACTTCGTCTATGAGGACTGGACAAAGGGGATTGCGTTCGAATTCGACGCCGAGGATATCTATCCCGAGGTGGCGATGTACTACCACGCGACGAAGATCTACAAATTCCTCCGCGATCTCGAGGTGGAAGGGTTCCACTATCTTTCGGGGCACAACGCGGGCGGGTACCAAACCTATCCGCTCATCGCCATCGCCAATTTCCAGTTCCCGGGCGAGAATGGTGGTCTTTCGCCGATGGACAACGCCTTTTTTTCGCCGAATCAGCCGGGGTTCAACGAGATATTCTTCGCCAACTTTCCCTATCAAGGCGATGTGCTCGTCTTCGGACAGGGGACGAACACCGACTTTGCCTATGATGGTGATGTCATCTACCATGAATTCGGCCATGCGGTGGAGGCCTCAACATCGGGGCTTGAAGCGATGCCATTCGCCGACGAGTACGGGTTCTCGAATGTCCCCATCTCGATAAACGAGGGAATCGCCGACAGTTTCTCGTTCATCATGGCAGGCGATGCGTGCCTTGGCGAATTCGCTTCGGAAGGCCTCGCTTCGCTCGCCGGCTATGAGCCTGATGAAGAAGGATTCTATTGTATGCGGCGCGCCGACAACGATCACCTCATCCACGAGGACTTCACCGGAGAATCACATGAAGACGGTCTCCCCTTCGTCGGCATGAACTGGGCGCTCTATCAAGAGGGAATCAAGATCGGTCTCACTCACGAGGATTTCGCGAGGCTGTTCCTCCGTATGCTCCTCTCGTTTACCGATCCGCAGGCAACGCCGGAAGATTACGCCGATATCATGCAGTCAGAGGTGGACAATGACCCGAAGTTCGTCCCGATCAGCGAAACGGTCGCAGAACTGCTCTCTGCCCGGAACTTCTACGGCAAGGTCCGCGCCCGCGACATCACCCGCCCAGTCGACTACATCTTCTCGGGCGGCACCGACAGCGGCTACGGCATGCCAGCGACATCGTTCGCCGCCGACGTAAAAGGGGAGGAGATGGAGATAGCGCCCGCCTATGTCCAGTTCTACTTCGACCTTCCCGAGTGCATGGATACGCTTACCGTAAGTGGCACCCCCTACGCCTATTCTCAGATGGGGTCATCGGGCTCCGATCCTTACTACCTTCTCTTCGTGCGCAAAGACAAACCGATCATCTACGACATTGAGGATTATCCGGTAGCAGTGTCAGTTGACGCAGTATTCGAACCGGAGGACAACACCTATGTAGTTACCGGCCTCGAGCCGGGTCACCGTTATTATCTCCACTTTGTGAACATCGCCGGCGAAGGGATCGTCGTCTCTCCGTCGGCCGCCGCTTCGCGGACGAGCACAGACGAGTGCGGCACCCCTGACGAAGATATGGTCAGCAACGAGGACGAGATAGAACTGGACGAGGACCTTCTCTCGGACGAAGAGACCGAAGACGCTACCGTTACCCCCGACGCCGACACGAAGAAAAAAGGTTCTTCCGGCGGATGTTCGCTCCTTCTCTTCTAACGCGACGGCTTTTTTTGAATTTTTTCTTTGACAGCAGGTCTTTCTTCTCCATAATGAAGCGATTCTCCCGGGAATCTGTGTCACAACCTTCATGGAGGACAACATGGTTTCGGTGAACAGAAAGCGAATGGTGCTTCTTGTTTTTCTCACAACGGCGCTGTTTCTCGGTTCCGGTTGCGAGATCATTACCATCAGCCAAACTCACGAGAATGAAACCATCACCGCCACCACGATCTGGAAGAAAGGCTCACACACGGTGAAAGGAACGCTGACCGTAAACGCTCTCCTCACGATCGAGGCCTGCTCAACCATCAGGATGGAAGAAAATGCCCGCATCGATGTGCGCGACGACGGCTCGATCGTCGTCATAGGCAAACCGGATTGCAAAACGAAGTTCACCTCGGCGAAGACCATTCCGTCGCCGGGCGACTGGGAAGGCATCTGGATCTACGAGAGCGCGTCCGCCGGCAACGCCTTCGAATTCGTTACCTTCGAGTACGGTGGCGGCGACTACGGCGTGCTGTGGGTGGACGGCGGCGCCGATGTCCGCATCGATACCTCGACCTTTTCCGACATCAAGAAGGCGGCGGTCATGATCGAAGACGGTGCGACCCTCCACAGTTTCGTGGGCAACTCGTTCGAGAGCCTTGGCGGGAACCCCGTCATCACCTCGGGGAACATCGCGCTCTCGCTCTCGCCGATCACCACTGAAGACATTCCTGCCGCGGTCAACCGCGTCCATGTCAACGGCGCGCATGTCACCCAGAGCGGCACATGGAAGAACCTCGGCATTCCTTACGAGATCGAAGGCATCAATTTCAAGGCCGAAGTCACCGTTGAGCCGGGGACCACGATCATGGTCATGCCGGGCGAGATCGTCAATGTGCTGGAAAATGGTGCGCTTATCATGGAGGGAACCGCTCTCCAGCGCATATCGGTCATCAGCGCCAAAACGACCCCCAAGGCAGGCGACTGGAATTACCTCGGGATTTACAACACCGCCTCCGAGAACAACAAGTTCTCTCATGTCGATTTCAAGCACGGCGGCAGCACCTATGGCATCGTTTGGGTCGACGAGGGCGCTTCGGTCAGTTTCGACGACTGTACTTTCAGTGAGATCGAGGGACCCGGAATAGAAATGGAGGACATCAATCTGAAGAGCTTTACCGGTAACTCCTTCAGCAACATCTCGGGCTATCCAATCGTCGTCCCCGGGAATGTGGTGCCCTCGCTCTCGCCGATCACCACCTCCGGTCTCTCCGCCGGTAAGGATCGCGTCCATGTCAACGGCAGCAATCCCACGGTCGGTGGCCTCTGGAAGAACCTCGGCATCCCCTATGAGCTCGAAGGGATAAACTTCAAGGCGGAGGTCACCATCGAGGCGGGGACGACCCTCTTGATCATGCCCAACGAGATCATCGATGTGTCGGACAACGGAGCATTGATACTCGACGGAACCGCCGACAATCGCATCACCGTGAAGAGCTCTAAGACCACGCCCGCCGCCGGCGACTGGAACTACATCGGCATCTACAACACCAGCAGTTCCAGCAACCGTTTCTCCTATACCGACATCATGCACGGTGGCTCCGGGGGCTATGGCCAAGCATGGATTGACGGAGGCGCCACTCTCACCCTCGAACACACCGTCTTTTCCGAGGGAAAGACCTGCGATATCGACACCGATACCGACGCCATCCTCAACGCCGCCGACAGCACTTATATCGCCTGTCCCGAATAGGACCATCGCGGCACGATCTCCCGTCCTTTCCGCTTGACTCTTCTTCCCGTTTAGGTGACAATGGAGCGTCTATCCGTGACAGGAGGTCGCACCATGCACCGAATGCTCCCCATAATGTTCCTTCTTCTTTCCATCTTCGTGTTCTCGTGCGAGAAACAATCGACGGCCGGTCCCTGCACCGGCGTCGATTGCTCGGGACACGGCACCTGCGATGATTCGAGCGGCCGCGCGGTGTGCGTCTGCGACGAGGGCTATCATCCGAACGGCCTTCTCGAGTGCATCGCCGACACCGACCCCTGCGACGGGGTGACCTGTGACGAGTGGGAGACCTGCATAAACGGCGCCTGCGATCCGCTACCCGGCAAGTGCAATACGACGGAAGACTGCGGTCCCAACGAGGAATGTGAGGACCACACCTGCGTGTGGCACGACCCCTGCGAGGGAGTCGACTGCTCAGGGCACGGTGAGTGCAAGAGCGGCTATGGTTACGGCGACGAGGTCTTCTGCGATTGCGATGAGGGTTACCACGCGGTCGGTCTTTCCTGTGTCGCCGACGGAACGCCCGACGACGATTCCCTCGTTCCCGACGACGATACGGTGACCGATCCGTGCGCCGGCGTCACCTGCGACGAGTGGAAGGAATGCCAAGGAGGCGACTGTGTGCTCGAGCCGGGGCGTTGTGACAAAACGACCGACTGCGATGTCCAGCAGATCTGCGACACGACGAACCATACCTGTATCGCCGATCCGTGCCTCACGGTCGAGTGCGGCAACGGTGGGGTCTGTTCAGTGGACGGCATCACCCCCCTCTGCAACTGTCCCGACGGATTCATGGCCGAAGGACTCTCCTGCGTCGCAGACACCGGCACGCCGGTCAACTGGTGCAATGTCCAGTGGCCGCCGGCGATCGAGGCAACGGTCGGCGACGCACCGACCCGCACCTACAGCCAAATCTACATTCCCGGCATCACTGACGGCGGAAAACCAGAGAACAGTTCGGTCATCTCGCAACTTGGCTACACGACGAAGACGCTCACCTATCCGGTCATCCAGACCGATTTCGTCTGGATAGATGCCGATTTCAACATCACCGGCGCTGGCTCCTACGGGAACAACCACGAATACATGGCCGACTTCCCGACCGCCAAGACCGGCGTGTTCAAGTATCTCTATCGCTACTCGCTCAACGGCGGCAAGGGGTGGTACTACTGCGATCTCGACGGCAAGGTGACCTCCGCTGCCATAAATCCCGGCGTCGCGACGATATCGGGAAACGGCGAGAACTGCGGCGGCACCGCGTGCGCCGAATGGGAAACCTGCGCGGTGGACACCTGCGAACCGCTCCCGGGAAGGTGCAATGCAACGAGCGACTGCGCCGATAACGAAGAGTGCGACCTCCTCACCCACTATTGCGTCAATGCGGCAGGCGCCCTCATCCTCGACGGCACACCTACCGTTACCAGCGACTCCTATTCATTTGTGGTGCGCTACATCGGCACCGACGACCTTGACCTCTCGAAAAGCATCGTGACGCTCAACGGCACCGATATCACCGCGACGCTTACCTACGACGCCACTGAGAACACCATCACCATCAGCAAGAGCGGCATCACGCAAAAGGGGAAATATTCCTACCTCTTCCGGTGCCGCAACAGCAAGGATGAGGCGCTGAACACGCTCTATGTGCCGCTCTGGGTCGAGACAACGCCCTTCGATTGGCGCGACGCCTTCCTCTACCAGATCATGAACGACCGATTCCTCAACGGCGACCTCTCCAACGATAACCCCATCGCCGGCGTCGAGCCGATCCGCAACTGGATGGGCGGCGACTATGCCGGCATCATCGCGAAACTCGACGAAGGTTACTTCGATGCGCTCGGCGTGAACGCCCTGTGGATATCGTCACCGGTGAAGAACACCGAAAAGTCGGGCAAGGGAATGAACGACGACTATCAGTACAGTGCCTATCACTCCTACTGGCCAATCGCGACAGGATGGACCCATGAGAATTCCCTCAGCGCTCTCTCCTCCCCGCTCGAAGACCACTTCGGCACCGAGGCGGAACTGCGGGAACTGGTACGCAAGGCACACGCAAAGGGGATCCGCGTCCTCGTGGACTTCGTCGGCAATCATGTCCACCTCGACAGCCCGCTCTGGGCGCTCCACCAGGACGACGGCTGGTTTAACATGGCGCCCGACGGCAAGCCGGCGAACAGCAATGGCGGCTACAACTGCGGTTGGGATGCCCCGATCGAGTGTTGGTTCACCGACTACCTTCCCGACTTCGATTACCGCAACCAAGAACTGCTCGATCTCGTGCTCGACCACGCGGTATGGCTTGTGCAGGAGTACGATTTCGACGGATTCCGTATGGATGCCGTCAAGCACATGGTCATGGCGTTCACGACTGGCATGCGGTCACGCATCCAGCAGGAAGTCGTCACCACCGGCATACCGTTCTACATGGTCGGCGAGACCTTCGACGGCGACAAGAACAAGATCGCCGAGTATGTCGGCGCCGACAAACTCGACGGCCAGTTCGATTTCCCGCTCTACTTTCAGGTGCGCGACATCCTGCTCCAACATAGCCGCGGCCTCAATGAACTCGCCGACTTCGTCGCCGCCAACGACACCTACTATACCGACCGCTGGAGCGGCGCCATCATGTCGAACTTCCTCGGCAATCACGATGTCCGGCGTGCGCTCACCCTTGCCGGAGGCAACACCGCCGATGCCTACAAGCGGCTGCGCATGGCGCAGACCTTCCTCATGACCTCACCGGGAATACCGCTCGTCTATCAAGGTGACGACATCGGCATGGAGGGCGGCGACGACCCCGACAATCGGCGGATGATGCTCTTCGGAGCGGCGCTTTCTGCGGAACAGCAGGCAACGCTCTCCCATATCAGGAAACTCGGCGTCGCCCGCCAGGATCACGCCGCTCTCCGCACCGGGGCCCGCACCACGCTCATCAAGGAGAGCGACATTTGGGCGTATCGCATGAAGAAGGGAACCGACGAGGTGCTCGTCGTGCTCAATCGCTCGAATCAGACGATCCAACGGCAACTCGCCACCTCGCTCACCGGCACGCTCACCGATATAGTCAGCGGCGCGACGGCAACGGTATCGGGCGGCACCGTCACCGTTTCGGTGCCAGCGATGGCCAGCGCGGTCTACACCAAGTAAGAAGCAGCGTGGCCATGAACGTGAAGACCGCCACTGCTCGTCTATCGGTCATCTCGAACACGCTCCTTATCATGCTCAAACTCATCACCGGCCTCGTCACCGGATCGGTGAGTATCCTTTCCGAGGCAATCCATTCTCTCTTCGACCTCATCGCGGCGCTCATCGCCTTTTTCAGCGTCCGCCTTTCCGAACAGCCGCCCGACACCGACCACCCGTACGGCCACGGAAAGGTCGAAGGGATCTCCGGATTCATCGAGGCGATCCTCATCTTCGGCGCCGCCGGACTCATCATCTACGAGGCGGCTCATAAGATCATTGACGGGATCGAAGTCCGTTTCCCAGTGGCCGGCTTCGCCGTCATGGCCGTCTCGGCAGTCGCGAACACCCTCGTCTCGCGACGCCTTTACCGCGTGGCACGGGAAACAGGATCGCTCGCTCTCGAGGCCGACGCGCTCCACCTCAAGACCGATGTCTACACCTCTGCCGGCGTCGCGCTGGGACTCCTCCTCCTCTGGGTCACCGACATCCATCTCCTCGACCCGATCGTCGCCACCGCGGTCGCCTGCCTCATCCTCTATGAATCGTGGCAGATGGCGAAGAAGTCGCTCGCGCCGCTCGTGGACCGGCGACTTTCGGATACCGAGCTCGCAACGATCCGGAACGCGATAGCCAAACATACCGACGACTATATCGGTTTTCACGAGATGCGCACCCGCAGTTCCGGGAACACGCAGTACATCGACCTCCACCTCGAGATGCCACGCCACCTTACCGTCGAGGAGTCACATCGCATTTGCGATGCGATAGAAAGGGAGATCGTTGCAGCCCTTCCCCGAGCCGAAGTGACGATCCATGTAGAGCCCTGTGCCTCTGACGATTGCTCTACCTGCGCTCACCACACCACCGCGTGCGACAAGAGAAGTGAAGGATCTCCGTCGTCTTAATCAGATCCTTTGAAGGAGGATCCATGTTCCAGCGACTCTTGATGGCGTGTCTTGCGATCATCTGTGCCTGTGAACGCGCCACATCCCCTGAGGATCGCCCGACAAGCACCGCCTCCGTTTGTCCCTCGCTCGACGCGACAAAGGCAGCGGAACTCGCTTCGCTTACGCTGAAATGTAGCGACACCGAGTATCCGAACAAACAGTGCTACATCTATGAAAAGGAAGGGGACCTCAAACCGACACGGCTCAACAACCCTTCTTTTTATGGCTGTTTCGATTGGCACTCGGCAGTACATGGCCACTGGACGATGGTGAAACTGCTCAAGAAATTCCCCGATATGCCGAACGCCGCCGCGGTGCGAACAAAACTCTCGGAGCACCTGAGACCCGAAAAGATCGCCGCTGAACTCGCCTATTTCCAGTCTCCTGCCGGTAAGACATTCGAGCGAACCTACGGCTGGGCGTGGCTTCTGCGACTCGCCGCCGAGCTCGAGACATGGGACGATCCCGACGCCGTGAAGTGGCGCGAGGCACTCCGACCGCTCGCCCGGCACATTGCCCAAAAGACACGGGACTATCTTCCGCGTCTTTCGTTTCCGGTACGCACCGGCGTTCATGGGAACCTCGCTTTCTCTCTGGTACACATGCTCGACTACGCCCGCACCGTGAAAGACAGTGAACTCGAGCGGATCATCGTGTCACGATCCCTCGACTTTTACCTTCACGATACCGACTGTCCGGTCGCATACGAACCATCGGGCGTTGACTTCATTTCACCATGCCTTGCCGAGGCCGACCTCATGCGCCGTGTTCTGCCGCAGAAAGAGTTTTCGGCATGGCTCACCGCCTTTCTCCCCGATCCCCATGCTCCCGCATTCAAGAATCTTACCGAGCCGCCGGTTGTGCTCGACAAAAAAGACTATGCAATCGGGCACCTCATCGGCCTCATGTTCCATCGCGCGTGGAGCTTCACGGGCATTGCACGGGCTCTGCCCCCTCGCGATCCGCGCATCACCGCCTACCGACGGTTCGCAGCGCACCACTGTACACAGGGATTCGCCAACATGAACGAATCGGGCTACGGCGGCGAACATTGGCTCGCGACCTTCGCGACCGGAGCCGCGACCGGCTTTGAAGAAATAAAATAAAAAAAAGGCTCTGCAACGGGCCTGAGAACGGGGAAAGGACTATTCGTCCTTCTTTTTCTTGAGCTGCCTGACCTTCTCCGGGCGGGGGCGCGTTTTGCCATAAGATGCGCGCCATATCTTGCCACGCTTGGTCCGCCGATCACCTCGTCCCATGTGTCTCCTCCGTCAATGTATGGTATGCCTTCCTGACATCGAAAATGGTGGAGCTGAACGGGTTCGAACCGTCGACCCCTTGAATGCCATTCAAGTGCGCTCCCAATTGCGCCACAGCCCCACCATGCGGCGGTTTTTATAATCAGAAAGAGGCCTCTGTCAATCTTTTTGAATGGTTCCGAGGTCTATCTAAATACGATGTAATCTTCTTGCCGGCTCACGACCTCCTGCACCGCCATCCGGAAAGAAGGGTACTCCGGAGGTTGAAGCATGGTACACTCCTTCGTGTACACCGTTTTCATGGTAATGGTATTCCCCGAAGGAGCAATCGTTCGCTCGACGGTAAAACAGGGCCCCTCCGTCCTGAAGGGGTTGGGAAGAGAAACGATCTTCGCTTTCGGAGGCAATTGGATACGCACCCCCATCGTCAGGTAACCTTTGATACCAAGGTCCATGGGAAGAACACGTGTGGTAAGTTTCGCAGTGCCTGCTCCAATGAGCGAAGCAGGGATAAGAAGGCGCTTACCCCCATCCTGTGGCGAGAGAAGATTTGACACATCAGCCTCAATAGTGAGGGTAAGCGGTCGCGAGATGTCTTCGATGTCGCTGTGTTCTGCTTTGCTGAGCGTGCCACCACGAAAAAGGCTGTTGACTATCCCTTGGAACAGCTTTTCGGAATCGCGTTGCGTTCTCAGGGTTCGCCGGATAGACGACGAGGTAGGACCGCGAACGGTTATCTGGGAGCGTACCGTTACCGTCCCGTTCTCGCTCACGGTGAAGACCGTATCGTGTTCCTCGAAGTTGAAGGCAGGGGGCTGGTAGGGTATCTCGAGAAAACGCCACGCGGCGGTGTCGGGATCCATCACGAGCGCCATGACTCCCTGATCATCGGACCGAAGGGTGCCGATCTCCAAAAGGTCAACGGTCGGGTCCATGAAGAAGTCCGTTTCGATCCCCGGCTGAACTGGTACGTGTACGATGGCATGGTTGAACTGCTGATTTGGTATCTTCATCTGCAGTTTACCGCTGTCGCGCGTCCGGAGGATGGCATACTCGAGTTTGATCCCTATCTCCTTGGCCAATTGTATCATAAGCACCGCTTTGTCCTTACAATCACCGTAGCGCCGCTCGAGAATCTGGGTCGGCGTGTGTGGTTTTACACCGGCGATGGTCGTCTCATAATCCTGTTGATACCGTATCTCCTGCGCAACGAAACGGAACAGGGCATCGAGTTTCTCGCGTAGCGTTTCCTTCCCTGCCGTAAGACGAACCGCGAGATCGCGAACCTCCTTGTTGGAAACGAAGGCCTTTTTAAGCAGCGCTCGCTCCCAGTTCACATACTCTTCCCAATTCTTCACCGAACTTATTGTGATCTTCTCGAGGAGGTCACCTACCGGCGGCATCATCGGCTCAGGAGACAGCGGTGGCCGGTTCCGAGCGATAAATATCTTCATGGTACGAGTTCCCAACGATGCAGTCCTTTCTTCGACATCTCCTTGGATGTCAAAGACCATATCGCGTTTCGGATCGTAGATGAGTCGCAATTCGCTGTGAAGCATCTGGTAGTAGGTCGTCTGCAGATACCACTCGGCAAGGAAGTGGTTCTCGAGAAACCGGAGCGCTGGACTATAGTGGATATACTGCACAACGGTTGCCGATCCCTTCTCCAGTTGGCGGAACCGTATCTGTGAGCCGCGAATGGAACTGGCCTCCTGTCGTACACCGTTCGGATCGATCGAGTACGCCTTACGTATCTTGACCGATCCGGTGTAGGGAAGATTTTCGTTGATGAGAATATCCCTCCCCGCATCGTTGATGACTAGTTTCACCTCGGTGATGTACCACTTGGCCGAGCCGTCATCGTTGACCTGTACGACAGCATGATCGTAAACCATGAGCGCCTTCGCTGCCGGATCAGGAGTAACGGTTCGAGCGGCAACAATGAGGCGTTTTATCTCCTCATCATCAGGGACGAACGCCTCTGTAGGATCCTTCTCGGCGGTGGCAGTAAGGTACGCCACCTTATCGGCAAGCGAGGCGTTGCGCGGGTTACGGTCGAGCGCCTCGCGCCAACGACGGATCGCCTCTTCGCGCAGGCCGCGCTCCCACGCGAGGTCCCCGAGGTTCTGGTACGCCCGTGGCTCGTACGGCGCCAATGCCGCCGCCCGCTCGAACGCCCGTCGCGCTTCGTCGTAGCGTTTCATGCGTCGGAGCAGTTCTCCCTGTTCCGCCGGATAATCGGGGTTATCGGGCGAGATGATCGTCATAATGTTCACCAGAGCAAGCGCACCGGCATAATCCTGCCGCGATCGTGCCTGAGAGACGAGCCGCCGTATCGTGGCAAGCCGTCCCGGCTCGACAGCAAGCGCGGCGTGGAATCGTTTCTCGGCATCCGGTTCATAACCTTGGGCTTCCAAGCAATCGGCCTCGGCGACGACGATGCCGGCATCGTCGGGCCAGCGCGCCGCCATCGCCGCAAAGGTATCGCACCGGTCCTTGGAGAGACCGCGTTCACCGAGCACCTCGGCGATCCCCCAGTAGGCTCCCTCCGCATTGGGCTCGAGCGCCAGCGCGGCGCGATAGTCCTCTTCGGCGCTATCACGGATCCCCTTGCGCCGGTAGAACTCGCCCCGCTGCACGAAGAACCCTGCCGTACGGATGCCGTTCACCTCTATCGCTCTGTTGAGAAGGTCTATGAGTTGTCCCTCCTCGTCATGTTCCCAGAAGATCCTCGCCGCGAGGAACATCGCAAAAGGATTGTCGGGACTCCCCTCATAGAAGGAAAGCACCGCTTGCTTTGCCCGTTTCCGATCCCCCTCTCGCTCGGCACGGAGCGATTGCAGGAAAAAGGCTCGATTCTGTTCCGGGATCGTTGAGCGAAGCATCTCGACCTCTTCCGGAACGACCGGCTGGGCCACCGCTACCGCAAGTGGCTCCCCGCCGATATCAGCGGCGGCACGGAGCGTCGTGAGCGGCGTTCCGTCGGGTGCTGTAAGGCGCGCCGCGAAGAGCCATGAATCGCTCTCCGCCGCCGATTTGACAAGAATACGGTTCCAGCCTTTCGCCAACCGAAGGGGGATGCGGATGGTGTCATAGAAGAAGCGTTCGAGTTTGTCGTTGGCATACACCTGCTTATCGCCCAACCATACCGCGGTGGGATTGCCGGTGCTGATGAGAAGCAGGACATCGCGCTCCTCCGAAGCCGCGACATGAGTGACGAGGTAGGCCACCGACCAATTATCAGGGTAGAGAAGGTTCTTGAGGGAGAGGAATCGATCGTGCCGCGTTGGGAGAAGCCGCATCCAGCCGACTTCACCATTCTGCCCCTTATATCGTTTGCTGAAATCGATCTCCTGTTCCGGGGGGAAGGTTTCGTAGAACCCTTTCCCCTGATCGTTATCGAAAGTTCCTATGACCATCCATTCCCCGAGGTATCCGATCTTATCGGCTATCCGACGCACCTCGGGTATCTGTCCGAGATCGAGGAGCATGTCAGCCGCCACTGCCGCCGCCATAGAGCGGATGAACGGATCGGGATGTCGTTCCGCCAGCAGGGTGAACAGGGGGACGAAGCGTTTCTTTTCTCCACCGGAAAGATCGCGGCTCAATTGATAGATATCCAGATCGGCATGAGGGTTGGAAAGATCGCACAAAGCGCGAGCAAGATGTTCGTTGGCAGCACGGCGATCGCCGCGCACGAGCGCCCACCACGAGGCCATCTCGTGCACCTCATGATTGCCCGGATACCGTTCAAGCGTCACCGCAAGGATGCGATCGAAATCACCCGGACGCGGTCCGACGCCGAAGAAAAGGTCAGCAAGCAACGAGACCTCCTCCCCGCCCTTCCGGGTGGCCAGATCACAGAACGGGGCACCGGGCCCCTTCTCGGGGACTGCCGACGACCTTTCCCCCGTCGCGCAGGAAACAGTGAACAAGAAAAGCGCGGCACAGAAAACGATGAGACGCCCCATGAAACACCTCGATGACGATTGATCGTTCGATCGAACCTACCACAGAAAACGAGCTCCTTCAACTTTATCTTTGCAATCATCCGATTTCTTGGCTATGTTTTCTCCATGAGAACGCTTCTTTTCCTCGTGGTCGTTTTGTCCGTTTTTGTACGACCTCTGAATGCCGCATATCCCGCCGGATCCGCGGAAATCCCTCTGCGCAACAGCTCGGGACAATGCACTGATCCCGGCCCCGCCGACGAGCATCCTGTCACCCCATCGGACCAAGAAAAAGAAAAAGACTCGGGCATCGTCGCCTTTCCGATCGCCTTCTATACCTCCGACACGAGCTTCGGTTTCGGCGGCACCGCCATCCTGTTCCGTAAAAATTACGAAACCGACGAGGAAAAGCGGAGCGATTCGTTCACAACGGTGCTCTTCTACACGCTCAACAACCAGATACTCAATGCCAACGCCGGGACCCTCTACCTCGATGAAGGAAAGTATAAAGCCGATCTGGTACTGGTCGTCTCCCGTTACCCCGAAGAGTTCTACGGCATCGGCCCTCATAGCCCGTGGCGTCCCGAAACATACACGCCGCTTACGGTGAGAGGTGAAGTCACCTTCTCGATGCGCCTGTGGGAAAAGATATACGGCGGGCTCAGTGTCCTACAGGGGTACCACAAGCTCTTCTCTTACCAAGAAGACGGACCACTGGCCGACTATGTGGCGCATACGAGGCCGAGCGGTTTCTTCTCGGGACTCGGCGTCAAGTTCACCCGCGACACCCGCGATGCCTCGCTCTACCCGCGTGACGGATCGCTCACCGTCCTTTCGATCACCTGCTTCAACGAGGCGCTCCTGAGCGACTTCTCGTTTACCACCCTTCTGTTCGATCATCGTCACTACCATCCTCTGCCGCTGAAAAGCATTCTTGCGTGGCAGTTCTCACTGAACACCATCATCACCGGAGATGCCCCTCTTCCCTATCTCCCCTCCTTGGGGAACCAGAATCTCATGCGCGGCTATCCGCAGGGCCGCTATCGTGACAAGACCTCCGTGGCGGCTCAGGTCGAATGGCGTGTGCCGATCTGGTGGCGGTTCGGAGCCGTCCTTTTCGCGGGGATCGGCACCGTTGACCGAAGCCTCGCGCGCTACCTTTTCGACGACCTCAAGTTCGCCGGAGGCGCCGGACTCCGCGTCACGCTGAGCACGAAGAACAACATCAACTTTCGCTTCGACTTCGGCATGTCGGCGGAACGCCCCTATCTGAAGCTCTATTTCAATTTACTCGAAGCGTTCTGAAAGAAACCTCCTCTCAACATTGCATTGCCGTTTCCTTTTTGCTATAGTCCTCTTCGCTAAGTAGAGGCTCGCAGAGACCATGAACGATGTTTCCCGCGCTCGTGCGTCGGATCGGGAAGATATGCCCGACCGATTAGCCCTTTATAACCAGTGGACCTTGGACGCGATGACCGCACTCGTGAATTTTGCGGCCATCACGCTCGAACCGGCCCGCCCCGATGACATCCCCCGGCATATCGTCGAGTTCCTCTCCCAACCGTTCCTCGATCTTTCCTACGCAGGCATCCTTCAATTCGATCTCAAAGAGGGACGATGGAAAGTGCTCGCTGCCAAGGGAAAGACCAACGCCGACTTCGATTCGATACCGACCTTCGAGGGAACGATGATCCTCGAAGAAGAACGGGAGATCTATTCGTTTTTCTCCCTCTTCGAACGATCGTTCCTCGTCGTTGCGACGCGTCACGAAGCAAAGCCACCGTTCTCCCCGCAGGAAAAATCGTTCATGTCGCTCTTCTCGACGCTCGTTTCTTCGTTCTACCAGATGAAGATCCTTTCGCGCGAGGTCGAAGAAAAGATCGTCGAGATGTCCACCCTTTCGGCAAGCAACAGACTCATCAAAGCATTCAACGAGAACACCGTACGGCTCGAAGATGTCTTCCTCGAACTGCATGATTCACTTTCGCTCGAAGGCATTGTTGTCGCGCTCACCGAGCCAGGCACCGATCGGATCACCGTCACCGCTACCCGAGGCTTCGTATCCTCTGACTGGGAAGAGGCTTTGCGGAAGATCTATACGGACGAAAAATACTTCCCCGAGGAGTGGGAACTGTTCCCTCTCTTTGACGAACATATGCTCGTTCACGGAGCGATCATCTGCCATCTTTCTCGCCAAAACCCGACGCTCTATGCCATTCAGCACCGAGTATTCGATTATACAATCGGTCAGATCGTCACCATCTTGAATCAGCGGCAATTCCATGTCGAGGCGCTCAGCGATCCGCTCACCGGACTCGCCAACCGACGCCATCTCATGAAGACGCTCAAGGACCGCATCCGGACCGCCCGGCTCGATCCGCTCACGAAACTCTCGGTGGCGATGGTGGACATAGACCACTTCAAGCAGGTGAACGACACTTACGGACACCAAGCCGGAGACGCGGTGCTCAAAGCAGTGGCGAGTGCTATCTCTTCCGCGCTCCGCGGAACCGACCTTGCCGGTCGATACGGCGGAGAGGAGTTTCTCGTCATTCTCCAGACGGGACGCAAGGGAGCCTACAAGGTGGCCGAACGGATTCGCCGCAACATAGAAAAAACAAAGGTGAAACACGAAGGGAAAACCATCACGGTGACCGCATCGGTCGGCTATACCTCCTTCTCGGGCATAACCGCTTCTCCCGAGGAACTCGTTGCCCGCGCCGATGCGTACCTTTACCAAGCGAAAGAGTCGGGACGCAACCGGGTAGCCGGCGACAAAATCGACGAGGGGTGACATGCCGCGTGTCGTCGCGTTCGCCCTTTTGACGCTGATAACCTTTTCCATCACCGGAGCCAAGAAGAACCCGGCCGCCGACGAAAAACTCCTCTTTGCGATACAAGCAATGGATGTCGCAAAGGCACAGGCCGCGCTCAAAGCAGGCGCGAACATCAACGGACTCGACGAGGACGGCTGGCCATTTTTCATCACCGCCGTTACCAGCGGCTCGAACGAACTCATAGACTTCTTCCTTTCCCGAAAAGTAAAACTCGATCTCAAAGGACCTGATGGGAAAACGGCTCTCATGCACGCCATCGCCTCGGGGAACGAGGATCTCGCGATCAAACTGCTCCAACGCGGCGCGGGTCGACAGACCCCCGACGATCGGGGAAAGACGCCTCTCATGTACGCCGCCGAAAAAGGACTCGTCAAGGTCGTGAAGTGGCTCATCGACAAGAAGACCGATCCTTACCAACTCGACAGCGAGGGACGCAATGCCCTCTCCTACGCGGTCGAAAACCGCCAACGGGAGGTCATCAAGATACTCAAGGTGTTCGAGGTGTCGCCCGACGAACTGGCGACCGCCGTCATCAAAGGCGATACCATGGCGGCTCGCAAACTCATTCTCCGCGGCGCCAATGTCAACGCACCGAACTATGAAGGACGCCCGCCGATCATGATCGCGATCGAGCAGAACGACAAGTCGATGGTGCGACTTTTGCTTGACTACAAGGCAAATCCGAGCATCAAGAACGCGAAAGGTCACACGCTTCTCATGTTCTGCTTCGCTTCGGGAAAGCTCGACCTCGCCAAGCTCCTTCTTAAATACAACGCCGACGCGGACTTCGACTTCCAGTATGCCAAAGGTAAGACCGCGCTCATGATCGCGATCCAAAAGAACGACCGTGAACTCGTTCGGCTCCTGATGAACAAGCCGATGGACATGAACATTCAAGACGATGAAGGCAATACGGCGCTCATGCTGGCGATCGAAAAGGGAATGAGTACGATCATCAAGGACATGCTCAAAAAAGGAGCCGATCCCGACATCAAGCGCAAGGACGGTCTCTACGCCGAACTCATAGCAAAGGCGCGCGGCCAGATGTACATCGTGCGCCTCCTCCAAGAACATTCAGGAAAATAAACTTGCCAAGAAGATAAGAAATTCATATAGGAAATTCGAAGAGAGAACGAGACAGAGGGGAGAGCTCATGAACAGGAATCTGCTTTGTTTTTTCATCGGGGCTTTCGGTCTTCTCGCCGTTTCCTGCGCGACGACGCCAAAAGAGAAGATCGCCGAAGGCGACCGTTACCTTCCGGTCAACAAAGAAAAAGCTCGGGCCTTCTATGAGTCGGCCTGCAATGACGGATCGATGGAGGGATGCTATAAAGCGGGACTTACTTGGCTTTCCGGCGATGCGCCGAGCGCCGAGAACGAGAAAGGTCGAGGCTTCATAGACAAGGCATGCAACGGCGGCTACGACGAGGCGTGCAATACCATCGGCGACATGTGGCGTTACGGCCGAAGCGGCGTCTTCCAAGACTACTCTTCTGCCGCCGGTTACTACGAGAAACTCTGTGAAAAGAAGTTCGCGAAGGCCTGCAGGTCGCTCGGCGAGATGCACGCCAAAGGACTGGGGATGGCAAAGAATGTCGAGAAGGCGAAGGAGCTTTTTGACAAGGCCTGCGACTACGGCGATATCGAAACCTGTTCCGACATGGGCGACACTTGGTTCAAACGGATAGACGACCCGGAAGGTTACCGGCAGGTGCAAAAGTACTGGTCGCGTGCCTGCGAGGGAGGCAAGAACGAGATATGCCTCAAGATCGCCGATGTGGTAGAAGAGTATTCGAACGATGAAGAGAAGCTCGAGAATTCTCAGAAATACTATGAAAAAGCGTGCAACTCCGGCCTTATTCCCGCCTGCGTCAAGTTGAGCAATCTCATTCTCAAATTCAACGAAAAACTGGTCGGTCTCGAAAAGGCGCACCCCTTCATGCGTAAGGCCTGCGAGGCGAACGAGGCCGAGATGTGCAAACTGGTGGGCGATTACCTCCTCTCGCGCGCCGAGGAACTGGTAAATCTCAAGGAGGCCTTTCCGTTCTATGAAAAAGGGTGTCTCGCTGGTAGCGCCGAGGCGTGCGACGATAAGAAGGAGACCGGTGACAAGATAGCGGCGATCGAGGCCGAGATAAAGCGTAAAGAGGAAGAAGAGAAGGCGCGTATCGCCGAAGAGAAGCGACGAAAAGAGGAAGAAGAGCGCCTGCGCCGTGAAGAGGAGGAACGCCGGAAGGCCGAGGAAAAACAGCGCCTCGAGGAAGAACGGCGACGGCAAGAGGAAGAAAAGCAGCGTCTCGAAGAGGAACGGCGCCGCGCCGCCGAAGAAGAACGCCTCCGAAAGGAGGAAGAGAAGCAGCGCCTCGAAGAGGAACGGCGCCGCGCCGCCGAAGAGGAGTCGCTCGACGAAGATCGTCCCAAGAAGAAAAAGAAGAAGACGGTAGAGGAAGAAGAGATCGTCTTCGAGGAAGATGAACCGAAGAAGGAAAAGGCGATAGAAGAGGAGCCTGTCTTCGAAGAGGATGAACCAAAGGCCAAGGAAAAACCGAAAAAGAAGAAAAAGAAGTCGAAGAGCGAAATGGAAGAACTCGACGACATCCTTGGCGAATGAGGTCTCCCCATGGACCTGTGTCCCTGCGGCAGCGGCCGCCCATACGAATCCTGCTGTGAACCGTTCATAAAAGGAAAGAAAAGACCGGCGACCGCCGAAGAACTGCTCCGTTCCCGGTACTCGGCGTTTGCAAAGGCTGAGATATCCTACATCGTCGAAACGACCCATCCCCAAACGCGCACCATGCTCAACGAGGAGGAAACCCGCCGGTGGGCGGTCACCTCACAGTGGGAAAAACTCGAGATACTGAACCAGCGCGAGGTCGACGGGAAGACCGAGATCGAATTCATCGCTACCTACACCCAGAAGGGCAATTACAATCGCCATCACGAGATAGCCACTTTCTCGATGGAAAAAGGGCGCTGGTACTTCGAGGACGGACGCGAAGCACCTCAGACGCCGGTGCGTCACGCCGCCCCCCAACCGGGACGCAACGACCCGTGCCCTTGCGGAAGCGGTAAGAAGTTCAAGAAGTGCTGCGGCGCCTAGTCACAGCCTAAGAACCAATGAATGTGTTCTCCGGTGACACGAGCCCAGTAACACTAGCCCTCCTTGCCGGACTATTCACATGGGCCATGACGGCGGCAGGTGCCGCGCTCGTTTTCCTTTTTCGGGAGATAAACCGCCGACTGCTCGACGCGATGCTCGGCTTTGCCGCCGGCGTCATGATCGCCGCCTCGTTCTGGTCGCTCCTCTCCCCCGGCATCGAAATGGCCGAGTCGCTTCACCTTCCGGCGTGGTTCGTCGCGGTGGTCGGGTTCATCGGCGGAGCGCTCTTCGTCAGCCTTGCTGACCGTCTTTTGCCGCACCTGCACCCCGGCATGCCGACCTCCGAAGCGGAAGGACCCAGGACCTCATGGAAACGCTCGACACTGCTCGTCCTCGCCATTACCCTCCACAACATCCCCGAGGGACTCGCGGTCGGGGTTGCTTTCGGCGCCGTTGCCGCGGGACTCGATGCGGCGACCATCGGGGGAGCGGTCGCACTCGCGCTCGGCATCGGCATCCAGAACTTTCCCGAGGGAGCGGCGGTCTCGGTACCGCTCCGCCGCGAGGGAATGAGCCGTACCCGCAGTTTCCTCATCGGCCAATACTCGGGGCTTGTAGAGCCTCTTGCGGCGGTGTTAGGCGCCTACTTCGTCACCCACCTTCGGTCGGTGCTTCCCTTTGCCCTCTGCTTTGCCGCCGGCGCGATGATCTATGTCGTGGTCGAGGAACTCATCCCCGAAGCACAACGCGGTTCGGAACACGATGACTGGGTCACCCTTGCAACGGTAGTCGGCTTCGCCGTGATGATGCTCCTCGATGTAGCGCTCGGATGACTGCCATGGGAAAAGGGTCGCTTCTCATCGTGAGCGCCTGCTTCGGTCCCGATCGGTGCCGCTACGATGGCGAAACACTTTCGTGCCCTCACCTTACCGCGATCCTCTCTTCGGCCCAGGTCCGCTTTGTGTGTCCCGAACTCGCGATAGGTCTTGGGGTTCCCCGTGATCCGATACGACTCATTTTTGACGGTGCCCGTTTCCGCATGGTGCAGACCGGCACCAACCGTGACCTCACCGAGGCGATGGAACGATTCTGCCACGAATTCCTCTCGTCGCTCGATCCCGCCGAGGTGACGGGATTCATCCTCAAGAGCCGTTCCCCGTCGTGCGCCCTTTCCGATGCGAAGGTCTATGCTCCTGACGGAACGACGCTCATCGGCACGGCACCGGGGCTGTTCGGTGCGGCGGTGCTGCGGCGGTTCCCTGCTTATCCGATTACCGACGAGAAACAACTGGCAGAGGAAAAGAAGCACCGCGAATTCACAGGAAAAATGAGCAGATGTTTCTGAAATAACAAGAAAATTTCTTGATTCGACCCGACCAAAGAGATATAGTTACTCCTACCCGTTAACTTGGGAGAAGGAGGTCCCTATGAGAATGCGCATCATGTTCGTCGCCCTGCTCACGTTGGCAACCATGTTCGCCATAGATGCGTGCGGCGACTCCAAGGAAAAAGAGGATCCGGCGAGTTTCACCGGCGCCATTGACGGTCAGCCGGTCTCTCACGAGAATGACGAGGCGGTTCCCAATCAATTCTCGGCGGTCATCAACGATCGCACTATCGTCATCTATCTCATGACGAGTCCCACGGCGATCATCCACATCGTCGGAGAGACCAACGACGGGCATAGTTTGCCCGGCAACCTGAAGATCAACGAACTCACCTACACCGACGGCGCGAACCTCTACATCTACCAGAGCGGTACCGTCTCGCTTGACGAGTGTCCCTCGACGATCGGCGATATCTTTACCGGCAAACTCACCGATGTGAAGGTGAAGAACGAGGCGACCAATGTCACTAAGACCATCAACGGCGAATTCTCGGTCACGGTCGTGAACGTCGCTGCGCCGGCGCTCGTCTGTGGCGGCAGTGAGGAAACGCCCGACGAACAGACGGCACCGGAATGCGGTTACAGCGCCGATCAGTGCGAAGATGGCGTTTGCTGTCCCTATGTCGAGTGCTTCAACGCCTGTTTCATCAAAGACTGCATGACCACCTGCGCCGATCCCAACAAGATGACGGAATGTCTTTCATGTATGGGAGCTTGCGACAGCAACTGTCAGCCCCAGATGACCTCGGCCTGCGAGACCGCCTTCAACGCGCTCAACACCTGCATGGACAACCATGGATGCGACAATCTCGTTGATGACGCCGAGATCGCCTGCGCCCGCACCTACTGCTGCAACGAACTCAAGGCAGCGTTCCAAAAGTAGTTATCCCGCCTGTGCCTACTCCGGACATTCCGGATAAGGTAAGCGACTTCCTGCACCTGAGGGATCGAGGAGCGTCCCATTCGCCATGAAGTTCACCATATTCCCGGTGTACGAGATGACATTGATGAACCCTTGATACCCCACCGCCCGGATACAGTTGATATCGAACTGCCCCGCCTGCAGGTTGACATTGATGTCGCCGTAGAAGGCGAACGCCTGCGCCGCTTCCATCGTCTGCTCTCCCGGCTGTATTGTCGAAGGAAAGGTGAACCCGAACACCTGACGCACCTCGGCCGCGAGCCCCGGTGCCTTGTCGAGCCACATCACCGCGACATTGTTCTGCTGGAGTACTGCAAGCGGGAAGAGCTTCACGACAATCACGGTGAGTTCACCAAATGAGAAGGGCATACCGCGGTAGTTGAAGTTGACCGTCCCGCTCCCGCCCTTGATGTTCATGTAGTTGCTGAGGTCGGTGTTGACCTGCCCGTTGAAGTTGAGCGCAAAGTCCCCTATCGTCTCGAACCCTTCAACATCGGGAACCACCGTTTCGTCCGCGATGGGCGTCTCGTCGATGACCGGCGCCTCGTCCACGATGAGATCGTCCTCCACCTCTACCTCATCGACGATGACCGTGTCCTCGTCGGGAACGACGACGATGTCGTCGGCGATTCCCGCTTCATCGTTCTGCGGCTTCTGTTCCGAGCCGCTTTCACAGGAAAGCATCACGATCGCCGCAATGAACACACCAATCACCATGAATCTTTTCATGTGTTCCTCCTTGCCTCGGTATTACCAACAGAGAGGTACCATTCATAGGTCTTGCGCACCCCCTCTTCAAGGGGAACGCGGTGTTTCCATCCGAGCGCGTGCAGTTTCGACACATCGAGCAGTTTACGCGGCGTCCCGTCGGGCTTGGTGGTGTCCCAGAGAATGTCGCCTTTGAAACCGACTGTCTTTTTCACCAGTTCAGCCAACTCTTTGATCGTGAGATCCTCGCCGGTTCCGATGTTAATATGGGTATTGCGCACCTCCTTCATCCCTTTTGAGAGATCGGAAAAGTTCACTCTCTCCATCAGGAAGACACAGGCATCGGCGAGGTCATCCACATAGAGGAACTCGCGTCGCGGATTCCCGGTCCCCCAGAGCGTTACCGCCCTATCGCCTTTTAGTTTCGCCTCGTGGAACTTCCGTATCATCGCGGGAAGCACATGACTCGTCTGCAGGTCGAAGTTATCACCGGGGCCATAGAGGTTAGTCGGCATCACCGCAATGAAATTGGTCCCATATTGGAGGTTATATGACTCACAGAGTTTTATCCCCGCGATCTTCGCTACCGCATAAGGTTCGTTGGTGTACTCGAGTTCGCCCGCTAGAAGTGCCGATTCGGGAATCGGCTGAGGTGCAAATTTAGGATAAATACACGAGGAGCCGAGAAAAAGCAGTTTCTTTACCCCATGCTTATAGGCAGCATCAATGAGATTGACTTCGATAGCGAGATTGTCATAGATGAACGCGGCCCGGTAGGTGTTGTTCGCGACGATGCCGCCGACGCGGGCCGCCGCGAGAAAAAGGTATTCTGGCTTCTCGGTCTCGAAGAAAGCGTCAACCGCACGGCGATCGCGCAGGTCGAGTTCTCGCGACGAACGACCGACGAGGTTACGATATCCCCCCTGCTCCAGTCGCCGCCACAGTGCGCCGCCGACAAGCCCGCGGTGCCCTGCCACATAGATCTTCGCATTCTTTTCCATCGCATCAATCTCCGAGATTTGGCCGTATCCGGTAGTGGTGGCGTTTGAGAAGTTCGTCACGGCGTGCCTCCGCCATATCGGAGGCCACCATCTCCTTCACAAGATCCTCGAGGGTATGTTCAGGAACCCAGCCGAGTTTCTCGCGCGCCTTCGACGCGTCGCCAATGAGGAAGTCCACCTCGGTCGGACGGTGATACGCCGGATCGACACACACGACTACATCGCCCTTCTTTACCGTTCCTGCCACCCCGCCAGCCCCCGTTAAACGCGCCTCATCGATCGCGGCAACGATCCCCTGTTCCTTTACCCCTGTTCCGGTGAACTCGAGCGTGATACCGAGTTCGGCGAAGGCCATCCGGACAAAATCGCGTACCGCAGTGGTCCGTCCGGTAGCAATGACGAAGTCATCAGGCCTTTCCTGCTGGAGCATGAGGTACATCGCCCGGACATAGTCGCGCGCATGGCCCCAGTCGCGCTTGGCATCAAGATTGCCGAGATAGAGCCGTTTCTGAAGCCCGAGCGCTATACGGACCGCCGCACGGGTTATCTTGCGGGTAACGAAGGTCTCTCCCCGGATCGGTGACTCGTGGTTGAAGAGTATCCCGTTGCAGGCGAACATCCCGTATGCCTCGCGGTAGTTCACCGTTATCCAGTAGCCGTAAAGCTTCGCGACCCCGTAGGGACTGCGCGGGTAGAACGGGGTGGTCTCCTTCTGCGGCGTCTCCTGCACGAGCCCATAGAGTTCCGAGGTGGATGCCTGATAGAAACGGGTCTTCTTTTCGAGCCCCAATATCCGAATCGCTTCCAGAAGCCGCAAAGTACCCAGCGCATCGGCATTCGCCGTGTACTCGGGCGTCTCGAACGACACCTTGACATGCGATTGCGCCGCGAGGTTGTAGATCTCGTCGGGCTGAACCTCCTGCACGATGCGAATGAGATTGGTCGCATCGGTAAGATCACCGTAATGAAGGAAGAACTTGACCGCCTTTTCGTGACGATCCTGATAGAGGTGATCTATCCGGTCGGTGTTGAAAAGCGACGAGCGCCGCTTGATGCCGTGCACCGTATAGCCCTTGTCGAGCAGAAACTCGGCAAGATACGCGCCGTCCTGCCCCGTAATTCCCGTGATGATCGCTGTCTTACCAGCCATGTCTTATACCCCGTTGCGATGGTCAGGGCGATTATAATAGAGGAAGAAGAAAGAAAAAGTTTTTTGCCCAAGCAGTACTGCAAGAGACATGGTCCGCGCAAAGAACATCTAACATTCTGTTATTGCTTGATTTTTTATAAAGGATTCTATTTTGCTAGGCACAAAGGGCTTGCTTTTTATGAGAGAGCAGGACAGAATGAAGACCATGGTAAAATGCCACAGAATAATATGGAGGTGTCGTATGAGCGGTAGTTCTCTGATTCGGGCCATGGCCCTGACCATTGTTCTTTTTTCGTTGCTCGAGGCACAGGAGATTCCCCTCGCCGCACCGCAACCGTCACTTACCATACCCGAGTTCCTTTTCGATTCGTGGAGAAACGAGTTTCTTGATCCGAACGGCGATGGCGAACTTCAACCTTTCATCGTCAACGGACAGGAAACCGGCGACAGCCTCTATCAAGGGGTGGTCGGCCTCATTCTGAACACCTCTCAGGGTCAGGCGATCTGCACCTCGACGCTCATTGATCCCGAGGTACTCCTCACCGCTGGGCACTGCGTTTATCTCAAAGAGAACGGCGTTCTGGTGTACGACGCCGTTTCCAACCCGAGTTCGGTGCAGATATACGGCGGCAGCTCCATCATGGGCTGGAGCGCGACGAAACTGGCGAACGCGTCACAGGTAGTGAAACACTCGACGTGGACCGGCGATATAAATACGTGGGGCGAGAACACCGATCTCGCGCTCATCAAACTCGACCGCAAGATCACCTCGATAGATTTTTATGGCATCCGCAACAATCCCGAGGAATCGATTGGGGAACAAGGCATCATCGTCGGCTACGGTATCACGAGCACCAACGCCTACGACTCGGGAACCCGTCGGTGGGGTTATGCGAGCGTGCTCCAGAAAGGGACTCTCATGGGCAAGCCCAATCTGCTGGAGATCGGTGATCCCTCAGGAACCTGTCAAGGCGATTCAGGTGGCCCATTCTTCACGACCCAGAATGGGCAACTCGTCGTGTCGGGTGTCACCTCGTTCGGCGGACAATACTGCTATGCGGACCATGGTGGTTATGACACTTGGGTACTCAAGTACCGTTCATGGATAGAGAGCATCGTTCAGCAGTTCACCGGACACGGCCTGCTAAGTTCCGGCATCTGCGGCGACGGAGACGATTACTGCAGTCCCGGTCAAACGAAAGATTGTGGCCTCATCGACAGTCATTACGAATCGGGAACCGCCGCGCCCTGCAACAGTGGGTGCACCTACTGGGACACCTCTGTTTGCACACCAAAATGCGGCGACGGTTTCGTCCTCTCCCCCGAGGTGTGCGAGGCAGGAGACTACAAAGACTGTGCCGAACTCGGTCAGTATGTCGGCGGTGTAAATGCCCCCTGCAGCGACGACTGTATGAGCTATAACACCAATTATTGTACGGCCACCGTCTGCGGCGACGGTGTCAAGGAAGGCAACGAGTTCTGCGACTCGCAACTGACTTCCTGCGAGACGCTCGGCGACTATCCGAAGAACTACTACGCCCGGTGTAACAGCACCTGCACCGCCTTCGATGTCAACGACTGCGTCAATGGCGCGATCATTTGCGGTAACGGGGTAGTCGATCCTCTTGAACAGTGCGACGACGGCAACACGACGAGCGGCGACGGCTGTTCGTCGAAATGCAAACTGGAGGGTTCTGCGGCCCCGGTGTGCGGCAACGGCATCAAAGAGACGGGCGAGGAATGCGACGACGGCAATACCGTGAGCGGTGACGGCTGTTCCGCCGGTTGCAAGACCGAGACGACCACCGCCGTCTGCGGCAATGGCATTAAGGAAACCGGCGAACAGTGCGATGACGGCAACACGACGAGCGGTGACGGCTGTTCCGCGAACTGCACGACCGAGACACCGAGCGCCGTGTGCGGGAACGGCATCCAAGAAACCGGAGAAGAGTGCGACGACGGCAACACGACGAGCGGCGACGGCTGCTCCGCCGCCTGCCTCACCGAAGACCCGAACGCCGTGTGTGGAAACGGCGTCAAGGAACAGGGGGAGGCCTGCGACGACGGCAACATGATCCCCGGTGACGGGTGCGAACCGAACTGCACCCTTACTCCGACCCCGCAGGAGTGCGGCAACGGCATCAAAGAGGGAACCGAACAATGCGACGACGGCAACCTTATCCCCGGCGACGGCTGTGACCCCGATTGTACGCTCACCTCTACCGGCAACGAGGTCTGCGGCAACGGCATCATCGAAGCGGGCGAGGAATGCGACGACGGTAACCTAGTTCCCGGCGACGGCTGTAACCCCGACTGCACCTATCCGCGTACCCCGCAGGAAGGAAGCGGTTCGGGCGGATGCGGTTGTTCTCTGGTATTTTAGGGGGTATTTTATCCTTGACATTTATGTAAAAGACTTCATAGAATCAGCATGTGGTTGAGAATAACCCATTATCATCCGTTATCATGGAGGTAAGAACGATGAAGTGGATTCTTAGTGCGATCATGTTCACGGCGATCCTTTTCGCGGTCGCCTGTTCGAGTGACGACGGCGGCAATGGCCTCGCCGGCACGACTTGTACGACCGAGGGCGCGATGATGTGCGACGACAACGCTCACATCCTGAAGTGCGAAGGCGGCGTGTGGAAAGACCTCTTCGACTGCGCTTCCGTCAACAAGGCGTGTGTCGAGGTGAACAATGTCGCTCAATGCGCCGACACGGGCACCGACACGGGCACCGACACGGGCACCGACACGGGCACCGACAC
>CAYQBN010000012.1:0-18098 GCA_964415795.1 uncultured Spirochaetales bacterium
GGTTCCTACAACCATTGCAACCCCGGCTGTACGACCGGCATGACGATCTGGTGCGGCGACGGCATCGTACAAGCGGCCAACGGCGAGAACTGCGACGACGGCGTCAACAACGGCTCGTATGGACATTGCAAGCCGGGATGCACCTCAGGGCTCGGTCCTTACTGCGGAGATGGCGTGGTGGACACCGAATTCATGGAGAACTGCGATGACGGAGTCAACGACGGTTCATACGGTCACTGCAATCCCGGTTGTTCAACGGGCATGGCCGCCCACTGCGGAGACGGGATCGTGGATGTCCTCGCGGGAGAGGATTGTGACGATACCATAAACGATGGGTCCTACAACCACTGTAAACCGGGATGCATGGATGGCATGGGGCCTTACTGCGGCGACGCGACCGTTGACTCCAGCTACGGCGAGAACTGCGACGACGGCGTCAACGACGGCTCATACAATCACTGCAACCCCGGATGCAAGACCGGCATGACGATCTGGTGCGGCGACGGCATCGTACAAACGTCCAATGGCGAGAACTGCGACGACGGCGTCAACGACGGCTCATACAATCACTGCAACCCCGGATGCAAGACCGGCATGACGATCTGGTGCGGCGACGGCATCGTGCAGACCGCGAACGGCGAGAACTGCGACGACGGCGTCAATGACGGCTCATACAATCACTGTAAACCGGGGTGCGCCTCAGGCATGGGACCGATCTGCGGCGACGGCGTCGTCGATTCCGGCTATGGCGAGAACTGCGACGACGGCGTCAACGACGGCACCTACAACCACTGCAACCCTGGATGTACGAGTGGCTGGGCACCGCGATGCGGCGATGTCATCGTCCAGCCGGAATACGGCGAGAATTGCGACGACGGTGTCAACGACGGCTCCTATAACCACTGCAACCCCGGATGCATGAGCGGCCTCGGGCCTTTCTGCGGCAACAGCGTCGTCGATTCCGCTTACGGCGAGAACTGTGACGACGGCATAAATAACGGTACCTACAACCACTGCAACCCCGGATGTATGAGCGGCTGGGCGCCGCGATGCGGCGACGCCACAGTGCAGACCGAATACGGAGAGAACTGCGACGATGGCATCAATACCGGACTCTATAATGAGTGTAAGCCGGGTTGTATGTCGGGAATGGGGCCCTACTGCGGCGACAGCGCTGTTGACACCGCTTATGGCGAGAACTGCGACGACGGCGTCAACGATGGCTCCTACAACCACTGCAACCCCGGTTGCAAGACCGGCATGACGGTCTGGTGCGGCGATGCCATCGTTCAGACCGAATACGGCGAAAATTGCGACGATGGCATCAATGACGGCCTCGACGGCCACTGCAATCCCGGTTGCGCGACCGGATCGTCGGCTTACTGCGGTGACGGCATCGTGCAGATTCCGAATGGAGAGATCTGCGACGGCAATACCGCAAACTGTGCCGACCTTAATCCGGGATACACCTCCGGCACCGCCGAGTGTCTGGCCGATTGCTCCGGATTCGATCTTTACTATTGTTCCGGGTTTGTTCCTGCAAATCGGGTGCTTTCCTCCGCACAAACGCTATGTTACGATAATGTGGGAGAAATCGCTTGTCCCACGCCGGGAAGCGCTTTCTATGGACAGAACGCGCAGTATCCTTATCCGTTAAGAAACTACAAGATCTACGGTACCGTCCCTGAACAGTACATAAGCCCCAAAGATACGGGGACCACATGGCAGAAAACCTTGCCGCCAACTTATAGCGGCTGCTCTGCAGGCTCACTCTGCACCTACGCCGAAGCGGTCTCCTATTGTGATAATCTTGTGTACGCCGGCTACGACGACTGGCATCTGCCAACCGCCGCGGAAGCAGCGCTCATCGTTTCCTATGACCGAAACACCCCGGCAGTCAATGAGACCTACTTCACCGATGTCACCGCCGCGGCTTACTGGACCGCTACGACACTCGGGTCCAACGCCTATCTCGTTGAGTATCTGCAAGGCGCTGTCTCCCTCGCCTCGCAGACCACAGGCCATCTCGTCCAGTGCGTCCGCGGGACATACGAACCGACACCGGCGTTCGTCGAGCGGACCGTGTCGGGCGATGTGACGGTAGCCGATGGTTCCACCGGCCTCTTCTGGACAAAGAGTACGACAAGCGGCAAGACTTGGCAGGAAGCGCTCGCCTACTGCGAAGGGCTCGACTACGGCGACATGGACAACTGGCGCCTGCCGAACATCAACGAGATCCTTTCCATCGTTGACCGCTCGGTGAGCAACCCGGCGACCGAGTTCCCTGACATTACCTCGCTTACGCTCTGGACATCCACCACGGCAGATGCCGATCCGACAAAGGCGTGGCAGGTGGACCTTCTCTATGGAGAGACTCTCACGGGAAGCAAAACCGGGACATCTTCTGTCATTTGTGTAAGGTAATGAGTAGCCATTCTCAACATCCTAGGTATCCGTGCATAAGGAGGCGATCATGCGTTTCTTCGCGATCTTTTCTGCTTTCATGTTCCTTCTGTTCTTCACGGCATGTGACGGAAACAGTGGGAAAAAGGCCGATGCCGACACTCCCGGTAACGACAGCATCCTCACCGATGAGGACCTCGTGACCGACGAACTCATCCCCGATGAGGAGGAGGATGTCGAGCCCGACGAGACCGATCTCGACATCAAGGATGCCGACATCAAGGACGGCGACATCGTGGACAAGGACATTATTGACACTGACACGACCGACGAAGACCTCGTCGAAGTGGAGCCGACCGACGACGGAGAGCCGACCGACGAAAGCGAGGTGGAACCGGACACCGACGAGGTGGTTCTGGGACCGTGCGCGGCGGATCCCTGTGCGGCGATCGCGCACACCGACGGCACCTGCACCGAAGTGGGCGAAGACTTCGTCTGCGGATGTCTCGAGAACTATCTTTGGGACGAACAGATGAAGGAATGTCTTGCGGCGACGCAGGTAGTGGCGTGCACGAACACGCTTCCCGACAATGGTCACTGGGCGGCGCCGAACGAAGACGGCATGATAGAACAGGTATGGGACGGCGACTCGTGGGAACCGCCGGCGGACACCTGCGCGTGGGAATGTGACGCCAACTACGACAAGCAAGGCGAGACCTGCGTGGCAGGCGTACGGCGGGTCGACTGCGAGAATGCGATACCGGACCATGCGGTCTATGCCGGCGCGAACGCCGATGGGAAATTCGAGCAGGTATGGGATGGCGACTCGTGGGAACCGGCCACTTTCGACTGCGAGTGGGCATGCGCGCTCAACTACACATGGGACGGGAGCCTGTGCGTCGCCGACACCCAGCGCGTCGACTGCACGAACATACCGGCGAACGCGCACGGCACCGGCGACAACGCCGACGGGAAGATAGACCAAGTATGGGACGGCGACTCATGGGAACCGCCGGCGGATACCTGCACTTGGGAATGCGACGAGCACTATCTGCAGAACGGCAATCTCTGCGAACCGGAGACGCGGCGCGAGTGGTGTACAAACATCCCGCTGGAACATGCGCACGGGACCGGTGACAACGCCGACGGCATGTTCGAACAGGTATGGGATGGCGACTCGTGGGAACCGGCGACCTTCGACTGCACCTGGGAGTGCGATACGAACTACACATGGGACGGTGCGGTGTGCGCGGCCGACACCCAGCGCGTGCCCTGCACGAACATCCCGGCGAATGCGCACGGCATCGGTGACAACGCCGATGGCAAATTCGAGCAGGTATGGGACGGCGACTCGTGGGAACCGGCGACCTTCGACTGCGCTTGGGAATGCAATGAACACTACACATGGGACGGGAGCCTGTGCGTTGCCGACACCCAGCGCGTCGATTGCACGAACATACCGGCGAACGCGCACGGCACCGGCGACAACGCCGATGGTCAGATAGACCAAACATGGGACGGCGACTCATGGGAACCGGCCGCCGACACCTGCACTTGGGAATGCGATTATCAGTACCTCTGGAACGAGGGGACCGGCACCTGTGAACTGCGTCCGATCGTCTATGTCAATCATGCCGCTACCGGCATGAACACCGGCTACTCGTGGGAGGATGCCTTCACCGATCTTACCACAGCGCTGGAGAATGCGGTGGCAGGACAGGAGATCTGGGTCGCTATGGGAACCTATGTGCCATCAAAGTGCCTCACCACGGCGCAGGAGACTTGTGACCAGAGACCGCGCAACCGCACCTTTACCCTTCCGGCGGGTGTCGCCATCTACGGCGGCTTTGCCGGCACCGAGACCTCACGCGATGAGCGCGATTGGGAGACGAACCAGACGATCCTCTCGGGCGACCTGAACGACGACGATATGTGGGATGACGTCAACGAGGTATGGCTCAACAGAGAGGAGAACGCCTACCATGTCGTCCAACTCATCGTGGACAACAAATTCTCCGCCGATGGCATTCTCGACGGATTTACCATTATCGGAGGCAACGCCGACGCAACCGACCCGCAGGGCATCGAGGGCGCCGGCGGCGGTCTCCAAGCCACAGACAACGCCGACTCCGCCGGCGAGCCCATCGTCCGCAACTGCACTTTCAGAGACAACTACGCGGCGGGCGGCGGCGGCGGTGCGTCATTCATGAACATGGACCCGGTCATCGAGAACTGCACCTTCATCGACAACCACGCCGACTTCGGCGGCGGCGGATTGAGTGTCGCGAACGGCACCGCAACGGTGACCACGACCGATTTCATGGAAAACTCGACCGACGGCTCCGGCGGCGCGATATGGCTCAACAACGGCTCTTCACTGAACATTACCGACGCCTACTTCATTCACAACGAGGCAACCTCCAGCGGCAGCGCCATCGCCTCACATGATAGCGATTTGACGCTATACAATTGCTTCTTCGATGTGAACGCCGTCACCGGAACCGGTAACTATGACGGTGGCACCATCGCCCTCAATTTCGGAACTCTCGACATGTCTTACGGTACCCTTCACCAGAACATCTCCTCGATCAAAGCATCCGCCATGTCTTTGAACACTGTCACCGCTAACATAGACCATGTCGAGTTCATCTGGAACGCCAGTTCCGACAGCGGAGACCAGATGAAGACCTTCAATGTTCGCGAGTCCACACTGTCGATCTCCGATGCGATGTTTACCGACAACATGGGAACGCCTCTTTCCCTGCAGGGATCGGGGGCCACTGTCGAACGGACCGTTTTCTCCAACAACCACGCGGTGAACGCAGGCGCCGTTTCTTGCAATGGAGAGGGATCTCTCACCATCAACGCCTGCCGCTTCGAGGGGAACGCGGCCGACCAGCCCGGCAGCGGCTTTGTCGGCATCGGCGGCGCACTATTCCTAAACGGTATGTCCGGCACGCCGAGCGTGACCATCGTGAACTCGCTCTTCGACAGTAACCACGCGAATTTCTGGGGCGGTGCAGCGACGTTCCTTATGGTTGCGCCGACTGTTATCAACTGCACCTTCGAGGGCAACACTGCCGGAGTTGACGGTGACGGTATCGCCTTCGTTGGAAGTAATGCCCTTGTCAACAACGCCATTATCTGGGATGAGGTCATTCAGATAACCTCTGCGGGGCCCTACACCTTCCCGCCGAGCAACCCGACATTCTCCTACAGCGACGTACAGGGAAGCGGCGGGAGTGGAAACACCTGCGGCGGCGGCAGCGATCCCTGTTGGGTCCTGCCCTTCGGCACCGACGGCGGCGGCAACATAGACGCCGATCCGCTCTTTGTCGGCGGAACCGGCAGCGATCCGCTCGATCTCCAGAGCGGCTCCCCGTGCATCGACACCGGAAGCAACGACCTCGTACCGGAAAACCTTACTGTTGACATCCTCGGTGATCCGCGCATCCAGAACGAAACAGTGGATATGGGGGCCTATGAGCAGTGAGTCGTGACACAACGAGAGGGGCGCGGCTTGCCGCGCCCCTTTTCTTGTTTCTCCTTTTCTGTGCTTCATGCTCCGAAAATGAAAATCACTCCACTGACTGTGATAGTTTCTCTCCTGATCATGACATCGTTAGTAGTCTTGAGGATGGAGAGGAAGAAGACAACGAAAATACGGCGGTAGACAAGAAAGACACGGAAGAAACGGACAACACCACTTCCGATTCCTTTCCGTCCGATGAAGATGACAGTACTCTTCCCGACGGCATAGGAGCGGATTCTTCATTAGACGAAACCGTCGACGATGACAGCGTCACGGAACCCTTATTTCTCTCGCTCTCGGTCACGATGAACCCGAACGAGGCAGCACCGCTTGTCGGCGTCATTACCGCAACGACTTCACAGCCAACCCGCCTGCGGGCAACACTCAACAGTGACGAAGGAACCGAAACCCTCCGCTATGCCCAACTCGCCACAGAACACCGCCTGCCGATTCTCGGGCTTCTGCCCGATCACACCTACACCGTGAGAGTTTCCGCTGAAACGGCAGAAAAGGGCGTTGATGCCTATCCGGGAACCTTCACGCTCGTTACGCCTTCCCTGCATCCCGAATTTCCCGATCTTCGCTTTTTCTTCCACCAGACGGAGAGCAAACGCGAACCGGGGTATCTCTTTGCGACGATCAGCGTACCGGTCACTACGCCGGTCCCTTGTTTCCAAGTGGTTGCCATTGATGATAAAGGACGCATTCGGTGGACACACGATGCCGAAGAAACTCAGCATGGCATGTACGACATTCCAAACGGTCATCTTCTTCTCCAGTCAAACCTGAAAATAAGCGAGATCGATCTGTTCGGGGATGTCGTCGGCGAATGGCGCCCGGAAGGCACCGAAGGAGGACCGCTTACGGTCTTTCTACCGGGCATTACCCGTTTTCACCACTCCGTGGCGCTTACCGCGGCCAATACCATTGTCACGCTTGACGACGATTTCAGAGTCATGGAAGACTATCCCACCAGCGACACCGATCCGAACGCTCCAAAAGACGCGGTGACCTTACGCGCCGACACCATTGTTGAGTTCACCCGCGACGGCACTATGGTTGAGGAACGACATCTCCTTGACATGCTCGATCCCTACCGCTTCGGTTACGATCTCATCCCCGGTTATCAGTGGAGCCATAGCAATCGGGTGCTTCCGGTGCCCACCGACGACAGCATTATCGTATCTCTGCGACACCAGTCGTGCCTTGTCAAATACGATCGCAAGACCGGAGATATTCGTTGGATACTTGGTAACCATGATAATTGGGATCCTGTCTTCGCTCAGTACCTCTTGACGCCAATCGGATCACCTTTCTCTTGGCAATGGTATCAACATTACCCGGTAGTGACGCCTGAAGGGACCATTCTTGTGTTCGACAATGGCAACTTCAAAGCGATGCCCTTCGACCCCCCGGTTCCCGACGAAGAGAATTGGAGCCGCGCGGTTGAATACCGCATCGACGAAACCCTCATGACCGTCGAGCAGGTGTGGGAGTGGTATCCCGACGAGGCGAATCCTATCTTTGTCAAGACACTCGGCGGGGTCCATTACCTCCCTCAGACGGGAAATGTTCTTGTCATATTCAGCAATACCCCCGATCCTGAAACGACGGAAGTGGTCAGTCGTATCTTCGAGGTAACTCATTCGCTCCCCGCTCAACCCATCTACGAACTACGCATTAGGGGGTCGGTCATCAGCACTTTCCACCGGTCGTCTCTCTACCCCGACGGGATGCTCGAGGAATAGTCCCTTACTGTTCCAGCAGGCGCTGGCCAGCGGGGAAACGTTTGACGACGAGAAAGAGGGAATAGAGGACATCCTGCACCGCAGGGAACCGCTCGAGGAGGGAAAAAAGCCATTCTTGCTTTTTCTTGAACGCGACGATACGAGCCAGTTCCGGCATCGGATAAGCGGGATCGAGTATCCGCCGGGCAATCTCGCGGCCGCTCACGACCGCCGCCGAGATGCCTTCCCCGGTCGCCCGGAAGGCGAGCCCTGCGGCGTCTCCGGCAAGGAAAAGGTTACCGTGTTCGACCCCATGGTAGGCGACCGGTATCCATCCGCTCCTGAGCGGACCAGCCGGCGCGTTTGGGAATCGCCGCCCGATCTCTTCGACGAGTAAGGCGACCATCCGGCGTGTCTCCCTTTTCGCCGGGTCGAAATAACACCCGACATTGACAAGGTCGCGGTGCGGGAATGACCAAAGGTAGCCACTGCCCCAGCGGTGCGCGTCGAGGACGAGAAGGTAATCGCCAGACACGGCGCGCACCTCGCGATATACCGCCAGCGTTCGCTCGGTCGGCAATCCGAGGAACCGCCGCACCGAAGAGAAGGCACCGTCGGCGCCGACGACCATCCCAGCAGAAAACCTCGAGCCATCGTCAGTCGCCACCGTGTAACGATCGAGGAGGATGGCGCGGGATCCGAGAAGGAACTCGATGTTACTGCCGTTCGCTATCTTCGCCAACTGAAAAGAGGCAAGCGTTTCACGCGACACGGTGAATCGCGGTGTCTCCAGTCGCAAGCGATGACATTTTCCCTTGACCTCGATGATCTGCTCGTCAAAACGAAGCGCTGATGGCGGAACCAAGTCCACCGGCATAAGGCGGGAGAGCGCACCAGCGCATGGCTTGGGACCGATGACCTTCTGCCGCTCAATGACGAGCACCGAACAGCCTGCGCCGGCAAGCGTTTCGGCACAGGCGAGTCCTGCCGGTCCTGCCCCGATGATGGCAACATCGTAGCGACCGCGCATCGCTTGTCGTCTCCTTAGTTTCTCGCATTATGCCGCCTCCACTCGAGAAACTCAAGAAACGCAGGGGGAATCACCATACCGGCGGTTGACTACTCCTCCCCGACCGCTATACTTGTTCGGACCGCGCGAGGGACTGGAATGAACATCGAAACGAACCGCCAGAGAGCCCACGAAGCCCTTTTCCGAGCAATTGTGTACGCGTTCACTGGAGCCGCCGTGCAGGTGCTCTCGGTGCGCATGCTCTCCTATGTGTTCCCGTTCCAGATGATATTCGCCGTTTCGCTCATCGCCGCATTCTCTATCTTCTTCAGCGGTCTGGGCGCGCTTTTCGCGCAACGCCTTCGCCTGTTCACCATGCCACTCATGGTGGCAACCGGGATATTGTTCCTCTGTTCGTTTCTCCTCATGGCGTTCGGCTCGTTCCTGCCGAAGCAGGCGATGTTCTCGGTGACGCTCGAACATGTGCTTGCGCTCCTGCCGGCAGGCACCATCGCGACCATTCCGCTCGCCGCCCTCATCGTTGCCGCACCGCTGTTCCTTATGGGGGCCCTTACCGGCGGATTCTATCACACCATTCTCGAGACCGATCGCTCGCTTCTCAAGGCGCTCGTCGCCGGCACCTCTGTCTCCTTTCTCATCGGATATGTCGGCTGTGCGTGGCTTGTCACCCACACCGGTATCTGGAATCTCATCATCGCCGCATCGGCGATAACCGCCTTTGCCTTTCTGCCGCCTCTCCGTTTCGTCCTTCTTACTGGAACGCTCCTTGTCGCACTTTTCGCCGCCAACCCTGACAAGACGCTCTTCGACCTGTTTGGCCGTGAGCCGCTCATTTGGAGCAGTGGACCCGAACGGACACGCCTCGTCGGTTTCTGGTCTCCCTACGCGCGACTCGATTTCTATCGGGTCGGTGACCATAAACTGGCCGGCCTTTATAACGGCATTCAGTGGTGGGCGACCGGCGACACCGAACACGACCTTCCGATACGGCGCGAGATCTACCGCCACCTCACAGGTGATGTGCTCGTCATTGGATCGGGCGGTGGCCACGGGCTCCTGTCACTCACCACTGCCTCCTCAATAACCGCCGTGGAGCTCGACCCGGGCGTGGTCGAGACGCTCAAAGGCCCGCTCGCCGATTACAACGACCGCATTTACCACCGTGTCGAGACCTACGCCATGGAGGGCCGCGCTTTCCTCGAGACAACTGACCGACAGTTCGATGCAATCATCTACGAGGCACCCGAATTCGTGTTCGCCAACTCGGAGAAGAGTTTCGTGAACATGGAGAACTATCTCTACACCGTCGAGGGAATCACACTCGTGTTCGAGCACCTTCGCCCTGGCGGTCTATTCATCATTTATCACACCTACGGCCTCATCCCGACCGAACGGTTCGTCAAGGCCTACCCGCCCGATGTCCACTGGGCAGTGTTTCGCACGGAGGCAACGATCATCAAGGAGGTGAAGGTGGTCTTTGCCGTCGCTTCGCGCGATGCCGGTGTCATCAAGCGATGGCGCGGACTGCTGAGCCAGAGTGGTGCCAAAGAGTGGTCGGCAGAACCGGGATTTCTTGCGATACTCGACAAAGCGCGCCCCGTGACCGACGACCGCCCGCTTCTTCATTTGCGCGATTGGCGTCAGACGATTCCTTTCCTTGCGGCGTTGTTCGTGATAGGAGCGTTTCTTGTCTTTGTTCTCCTGCGTCACGCTCAACGCCGCCGGATGCTCTTCTTTACGCTCATCGGTATCGGATTCATCTTGACCGAGCTCGCCATCATCAACCTTCTCCGCGCGACGCTCGGCGGCTATGTCGAAACGAGCGGCGTGGCGATCGGCATGCTTCTCATCGCTACAGCGGGTGGGACAGTGCTCCACGACAAGATACCGCCTCGGCTCCTTGCTCCGCTCTCTCTTCTCGGCTTCCTCTTGCTCTTTTTGCTGCTTGCCACGACGCCGCCCGCAGCGCCTATTCCGCTGAAAGTCCTTTGGATATGCGCAGCGGTCGCGATACCCGGTACCGTAATGGGGGTTTTCTTCCCCGCCGGACTTGCCGCCGCCGCTGCCGCCGACTCGGCGACCTGCTATGCGATGGACACTATCGGGACTGCGTTCGGTTTCGTCCTGTTCTATCTGCTCATCGCCGCCACCGGATTCTTCGGAGCCATGGCAGCCGCCCTCGTCTGCTATCTCGCCGCCGCGCTTCTCTTCGCATCGCGATAAGAGGTCACCCATGCGTATCGCGCTCATCAATCCATGGGTCCGCGACCCCGTGCCGGGGCCGCTACCGTCGGCGCTCGGCGAAGGGACCGAGATCATGCCGCCGCTCGGGCTCCTCCATCTCGCCTCATATCTTCGTTTTTTTTCCATCCACCGGGCCATCATCTTGGATGTCCATGCCGAACGGCTGCCCGAACACCGCTTGACAGAACGCCTCTCTGCGATCGCTCCCGAGGCGGTGGGGATCACCGTGATGACCCATACCCTCCTCGACGCGCTGCGAACCGCTGAGGTGATTAAAAAGGCGTTTCCTGCCATCCCCGTCATCATGGGAGGCCCCCACCCGTCGCTTTTTCCCGAAGAGACGCTTCGGCAGGAAACGGTCGACTTCGTCATCGCCGGCGAAGGCGAGAAGCCGCTTCGTATGCTCCTCGACGCCCTTACGGGAAAGGCATCGTTCGAAACAGTCCCCGGCCTTGGCCGACGGGAAAACGACCGTTTCGTCACGAACGGCGAGCGGTGGATGGCGGATCCGCTCGACGATCTGCCTCCCCCGGCGTTCGATCTCGTTGATCTCGAACGCTACCGTTCGATCTTGGCGAAACGACAGCCGATCGCCAGCCTTGTCACCTCGCGCGGCTGTCCCTTTCGGTGTACGTTTTGTGATCGCCCGCTTCTCAAAGGGAACCGCTGGCGCGCGCAGAGCCCCGAGCGGGTCATCGCCGACATGAGCACCGCGGTCGATCGGGGTGCGAGAGAGATCGTCTTCTACGACGACACCTTTACGGTTGACCGCGAGCGAGTGTTTTCCTTCTGCCGGCTCAAGAAGGAGCGTTTCCCGGCACTTCCCTTTTCCATTCGAACCCGCCCCGATCTAGTTGACGAGGAGATGCTTACCGTTCTTGCCGACGCGCGCTGTACGGCGATGCACTACGGTATCGAATCGGGCTCGCCGAGGGTGCGCGAACGCCTCGCGAAGAGCGGTGACATCGAGCACATCGTCTCCGTATGCGCCGCCACCCGTCGCCTCGGCATGCAAACGCTCGCCTACCTGATGATCGGCAACCCCGGTGAAACACCGGAAGACGTCGCGCTCACCGAGGAGATCATCGCCCGCATAGATCCCGACTATCTCCATCTTACCGTCCTCATGCCGTTTCCCGGAACCCCCCTCTATCGTGAAATGCTCGAACGCGGTATGCTCCGCGACGATGTGTGGCGCCGTTTCGCTGAAGATCCGTGGCAGGAGTTCAGTCCCCCGCTGTGGGAAGAGCGTCTTTCACGCGGCGAACTGCTCTCACTCAGGCGACGGATATACCGGCGATTCTACGGGCGTCCCTCCTACATCTTCCGTCGTCTGCGCGAGGTTTCTTCGCCGCGGGATCTCCTTGCAAAGATCCGAACGGGGTTTCGTCTCTTCACAACGCGCTGACGGAAAAAGGGAGCGGCGCCTCACCGTTGCCGTACTCTCCCCAGAGAGAGACTCGAGCACCAACTTTCTTTATGCCAATAGTGCCGCGAGAGAAACGACCCCGGCGAGAGCGAAGAGCAACCGGTACCGCGCCCGGTGCCGCACAAAAGCAAAGGAATCACGATCGAGAGAGGAGACGAGTTTCACCGCAGAGACACAGTGCCCAAGTGATGCCGCGAAAAAGGGCACAAGCCGGAGGAAAGGAACTGCTCTAAAGAATGCCGCAAAAAACAGCACAAACAGCGCAGCGAGAGCGACAGCAAGGTGCACCCACGCCCACCGCTTCAGCCCGAAGCGCACCGCGCCGCTCACTAGGCCAGCGGACCGGTCGGCCTCGTGATCTATCGCCTCATGGGTGAGATGACCGGCGGCGAGGAGCAGGGCGAAATAGAACGAAAGAAGGAACGATGCTCCGGTTGGGTCGCCACTCCACACCCATCCTTGATGGAACTGCACGACGCCGACAAAAACATGCGTGATGGTGCCGGCGACCGGAACATACTTCGTCCCCCGGCGCGGGAACGAGTAGATACCCCACAAGAGCCACACGAGAAGCGCATACCAGAGGGCACGCGGCGCAACGACAGCGAACAGCGCGCACGACGCCGCAAGCGTAACGCCCGAAACGAACGCGAAGAGCCGCCGTGAAACGACAGGGGAAAGGGCAAGCCGCGGGTTGGCAAGGTCTTCGGCAAATCCGGCCCAGCTGTTGAAAGCGTATATCGAGACGATGACCAGATACGAAGCAAGAAAGAAGAGCGCCGCCGGCACCGTGAGAAGCGAGGATCCGTCAGACGCGGAAAACATCGTCCCGACAAAGGTGAATCCTGCAACGAGCAGTGCCTCAGGCAATCGAAGCGGACGCAGTACACCCATTTCCATCCTCACTCCGCAAAGCGGAACACGACGGTATGTGGCCCTTCGAACACCTTGCGCAGAAGCGGCGACGACTCGAGCACCCGAAGACTTACGCGGTCTTTCTTGAGTTCCATGCCCTTGTGATAGACCAGCACCGTAACGCCATACCGCTTGAGGCGTCCGATCGCCTCCGGCTCGGGCAACCGAACGCTCCAAAGGTAGTAGATGACGCGCGGCGTCGGGAAGTAGCCGTTGAGCCCGCTCACCGTCGAGTGGCGATGCTGCGACTGCCAGTAGAGATAGATGAGTTCTCGGTTGTACTGGAAGAGCGGGTCCCAACTGCTCGTGAACATCGAGACCTCCCGCATCTGGGGACGAGGATCGCCCGCTTTGCGCTCCACGAACTCGCGCGGGTCGAGGCGCTCCCAAAGCGCAAGATCTTCTAAATCCATGGTGAAAGTGGTGGGCACATCGAGAAAGACCTCTTCGGGGCCGACCGACGCGGCGAACTCGCGATAGTCAGCGGGGATCGGGATATACTCACCTACCGGCCAGCGCTTGAAGGGCATCGGGATATTCTCGATACCATGGATGAGGAATGCCCCTGCCGCGACCACGAAAGCGATCGAGCGACGCGTGGCGAGCACCCGTGAGAATATGCGTTCGAGCGACAAACCGGCGCAGAGCGAGAAGGCGAGAAGCACGAGGAAATAGGCACGGTGAGTGACGCGGAGGTAGGAAAGGATCGGAAGCCATGTGTAGAATGGATAGAGCGGCGCCGGTGGCATGACCTTCGCCTGCGGGTGGTACATGAAGTTCGGCCCAATGCCGAAGAGAAGGCCGCCGATGATGACGAAGAGAAAGAGCATGCGATGCTCGTTCCATCTCCGCAAACCATATAACCCGAGGCCGATGAGAAGAAAGCCGATGAAGTTGCGGTGCCGCACAAAGCCCCAGTTCTGCGGCAAATCTATGAGATTCCCGTAGAGGAGATTCTCGGGAAGCGCCGCGACGAAGTCGAACGGCATGAGTGAGGTCATCCGCGCTGTATAGAGGAGTTTGAAGGGGTCGTTGTAATGAAGAAAGAGGAGCGTATTGAGGTAAAAAAGAATATAGGGGAGCGGCAGGGACACATAGAGAGTTACTGCCTTACCGATCTGACGCCACGGTATCGGCTCTTTCCTCCACCACGCGAAGAAGAGCAGGATAGCCGTCAAGAGCACCGTTTGATAGACGAACACATAGAGTGAAAAGTATATCTGAAGACCGCCGAGAGCCATCGCAGCCCATAGCAAGGAAGGGCGACGCTCCCGGAGAAAAAGGATGAGGGACCGCGCCGCCGTCAGCGGGATGAAATAGAAATAAATGATCGAATCGTCTATGTGGGCGAAGGTCATGTTGCAACACGAGAACGCGAACCCGGCAAAAAGAGCACCGGGAAATGGTTTCATGAACAGAAGTGCGAAACGGTAGACCGCCCATGCGGTGAGACCGAAAATGAGCGTCAAATAGAGATAGTAAGTCCAGACATCATCGAGTCCGAACACCTTGAGCAGCAAAAACAACGCACAGCACCCCGGCGACGCCTCGCCGTAGGAGAACACCTGCGACACCGGATACATCGCAACACCGATCGAGGGATCGAACCATCGCTCGAACAAGAGACGATACTGATGAGCGAGGGCTATGAGAAGCCATGAGTCACAGTTGCCGGGCAATGCCGCGTTGAGCGGGAACTGAAGAAAGAGAAGCCCCCCCAAGAGAAGGTACGCAAGGAACACCGTTCCGTCACGCCGCATGGTTCACCGCCGCATGACCATACGCACCGGCTCCCAAAAGACACCGAGAAGGAGCACAAGCGCAAAAAACACAAACCATCCTGCATAGACCTTTGCCGCCATCGGGACGGAACGATCGGCAACGAGGAGAGGCATCACCGAACACCAGCCGAGCGGCAGAAGGACGACAAGAAGATCGGCGATCGCGAGCGGCCGGTCGTGTTGCGGCACGATGAAGAGGATGAAGAATGCGTAGAGCACGACAGCAACGGGAATCGCAACGGTAGCGATGCGGGGAAGGCTGGTGCGGCGCCCCCATGCGATGACTTCAGGAAGAAAGAGAAGAAACGAGAGCACCACTATCCCGCTGAGGAACTGGAATGCATAGAACTGTTGGGCGTGGAACATCGCCCGGAGGCGAAGAACCGCATCGTGATGCGGCTCCACCGAGAACCAGCAGAGCCCCGCCGTGAGAAAGGCACCGTAAAATGAGATGATCGTATTAAGAAGCGTCTTGGGAACGCTCCGCGAAAAATACCATGAGAGTACGAGGGTGCCAACAAGGAGCACGAGGAGTTCAGGGAACATGAAATAGTTCTTCGGATGACCGTAGTGAAGCGTGAGCAGTTCCCGGGCAATCTCGATCGGATCGCGCGATACGAGGTAGTTCATCAGGAACTCCTGTCCGCTCACCGCGGCATAGAGCGGAGGAATGAAGAGTATCACGCCGCCGAGTGCGAGATACATGATCTTCTCGAAGGGCACCCCGAGGATGCGCCGGTAACAGACAGAAAAGAAGAGAAAAACATAGGTGTACCACAACAGGCGGTGCACCGCCGTCATGAGATTATTATTACAGGCAAGTATCTGCATCTCGACAAAGACGCGTGCACCGGCGATAACCTCGAAAAGGAAGAACATGAGGAGCATCTTCCACGAAAGCGAAAGCCTTTTCCACCGCTCGGCAAGACGGACTACCACGAGAGCATTCCTCCTATCGCGAGAAACGCGATGAGCGCAAGCGCCGCGAGCGCTCCTCTAATGAGACGAGTATAGATGACTTCCTTCCATGCGGCAAGAGGCACGAAGAGCCGGTGCCACACAATGAGCGCGATGAGTGCGATCGGAAGCGGTAACGCCAGATCAAGGTCAACGATCCACAACAACGCGCCTCCTCCGGCGAGCAAGAAAAGCGACACCACCCACAGCACCGACACCGGCAGAACTGCCACCATCGAGGAGCGTCCTCCCAATTGGTCTCCAGCGGCATCGGCAAGGTCTTTGAAGAGAACGACGCCGGCCGCGATAGGGATAAAGACAACTCCCCGCCAACCGATCGCCGGATCGGCAGTGACAAAAAAGGGATGCATAAGCCCCCACGCGGTCAGAAGAGCGGCAACAAGGGGAAATCGTTTGAGCGCGAACGGCTGTGCGGAATAGAGAGTACCGAAAAACACCACAAGGAGAGAAAGAAAGAGAGCATTCCCCCGGAACAGCATGAGCGAGCCGGCAACCGAGGCAAGCGCAAGCACCGCTACCCATATAATCGCGACCTTCATCGACAGGCGTCCCGAAGGGAGCGGCCGCTCCGGGTGATTCACCGTATCCTCTCTTCGGTCAGTAATGGCATTGAGAGCATAGACATAGTAATAGAGCACCACAGAGACGAATGACGCCTTCCCTACATCGCCCAACGCGAACGAACCGTGCGAGAAATACGGCCCCGCGAGAGCGGCACAGAAGGTGATGAAGGCGACATCCAGACGGTAGAGGCCCAGAACGGCCCCAAGACGGCTCACCGCTCGCGCACGCACCGCGGAAAGGCGGTGCTTCCCGTGGTGAAGATATCGTAAATGGCCGGCTGGTAGAAATCGAGGATCCAGTGTTCGTTCTGCGCCGTCGTCACCGGCGAGGTCGACCAGTGAGGCCCGCAGAACCGGTCGTGCCAAACCGTCTCCCAGTAGCATCCCCCCGGTCCCGGTCCCGTCCCCGGATTCTCGTTGTTCGCACAGGGATGGTCGTTCTCGTCATCGACTCCCTTGTCTTTGCACGCGTATTCGAGGCACTTTTCCGACACCTTACAGCGGCCATACTGTTCGACATCGTCGTAGCCCTCGACGATGGTCCGCAGTTCATCTATCGTCGGAAGCCGCCAGTCGGTAAAGCCAGCCCACTCGAGATCGGCGCAGTACTGCTCTGCCTTGTCATAGGAAACCTGCTTCAAGTAGGTGATGACATTGCCTTCGGTGTAACTCTGCCACATGAGGCCGGTCACCGTGCCCACAATGACCTCTTTTCCGTCTATCGTTTCGGCGGTGAAGGTTTCCTTCCGGTTATCCGGACCGCAAGCGGGGACCACAAGGAACGAAAACACGATCAAAAAGAACATCTTCATGAAAGGATTCCTTGAGAAAAAGATGAATGACACGAGTGTCTCAGTTCTCTTCGAGATCGTTGTTGCGAGATTCCCACAAGGTATAGAGGTACTCGCCGAGTTTCTCGGATATGAACCGGAGGATATGAATGTCGTCTTCATCGAAGGAGGACGACTCCTTCTTGTTGATGAGCTCCACCATGCCGAAAGTAAGACTGCCATAAAATATGGGAGAAGCAACGATGGATTGGGTCGGATAACCGATCTTCTCGCTGATGTCCTTGAAGAAACGCGGGTCCTTCTGCACATCGGAGACGGCGATGAGGACATTGTGGAGCGCTGCGAATCCGGCGATCCCTTTTCCCATCGGAAGTTTGAGCCCTTTGACCTCGTGCCCTTTGGGGCCGCGACAGGCAACGAAGGTAAGTTCGCGTGCGGCGAGCGGTGCGATAGCCACCGATCCCGAATCGGCGGGGATATGCTTCATCGCGAGGTCGAGGAAGAACTCTATCCCTTCCTGCTCCGGTTTGTCGAACCCGTCGAGCACCTCTTCGAAGACCGAAGCGAGCACTTCGCTCGGGTCACGCTTCTTGAGCGTACGGCCGATCGTCTTCTCTTCTTTCGCGACGCGATTTGGATCGAAGGGACGGATAAGGAACTTCTTGCCGCTCACCGTGTCGGTGACATGGACCGACCCGTCATCTT
>CAYQBN010000012.1:18110-72693 GCA_964415795.1 uncultured Spirochaetales bacterium
ATGTCACAGAGGATGTTATTGAGCACTTGCTCCATACCGCCCGCCTTGAGCGCGCTCTCGAGGGCACTGAACCAGTTCGGTGCCTCCTCGCGAACGATCGTCTCCCGGGATCCTTCGGACGACGGAAACAAAATCTCGAACTTCATGGAGCCTCCTGCACGACGCAGTTCTCTTTTCCCACAGAACAGACTATTTTCTGTTATTTTTTTCGGCGAGTCAATTCTTTTTTGACCATTTCGGTGACCGCGGAGGGCGATGCCGCCCCCTTCGCGCGGCGCATGATCTGCCCCACGAAGAACCCAAGGAGATTCTCCTTCCCGGACAAGTACTTCTCGACCACATCGGGGTTTTCGTCCAGAACTGCTATGACAAAAGATCGCACCTCTTCGCTACCCATCTGGCGGAACCGCGTGTCATTTTTTACTATGTCCTCAGGATCATTTCCAGTTTCCCTCATCAGAGCGAACAGATCCTTTGCCTGAGGACCGGTGACTCGCCGTTCATCGAGAAGTCGGGCAAGCGCCGTGATATGTTCTGGCGGGATCTTGACCTCCTCCATCCGCTCTTTGTCCTCGACCCGAAGCAGCTCACCCGCGACAAGCGTCGCGATGGTACGACCGCCTGCAGGATAGAGGATCGCCGCTTTCTCGAAATAATCGGCGACCGCGGGATAGCCCACGAAAAGATCGAGCAATTCTTCATTGAGCCCATATGCGTCCCGAAGCCGCTGTCGCTTGGCATCGGGGAGTTCGGGGAGCGTTTTCCGCACCGATTCGACAAACTCAGCGGTAATGCGCAGAGGACCGAGATCGGGCTCGTTGAAATAACGGTAATCGCTCCGTCCCGACTTCTTGCGCATCGTTTCGGTCCGCTTGAGACGCGGGTTCCACAGGCGCGTCTCGCTCTCCACTTCTTTTCCGCTCTCGACGAGGGCGATCTGTCGTTCCACCTCGTAGTCTATCGCCTTGGCGATGAAAGCGAACGAGTTGACATTCTTGACCTCGGTCTTGGTGTTGAGGTCGGTACTGCCGACGGGTCGTATCGAGATGTTCGCATCGCATCGGAGGTTTCCCTCTTCCATGTTACCGCGGCAGATGCCAAGATACTTCACCGCGATGTCGTAGATCTTCTTGAAGTACTGCGCCGCCTCGGCGCCGCTCCGGAGGTCAGGATGCGACACCACTTCAATGAGCGGCACGCCAGCGCGATTGAAATTGAGAAGCGTCCGTTCACCAAGGTGCGCCGATTTGGCGGTATCTTCTTCCATGTGTATCCGCTCGATCCCGATGGAACGCTCTTTGCCATCAGTTCCCGTTACCAAAAGATGTCCTTCCTCGCCTATCGGGGTGAAGAACTGCGTTATCTGGTAGTTCTTCGGCATATCGGGATAGAAGTAGTTCTTGCGGTCGAAGCTCGACACGAGATTCACCCGCGCCCCCACGGCGAGGCAAAAGGCGACGGTGCGGCGCACGAACTCCTCGTTGAGCACCGGCAGCGCCCCGGGAGCGCCGGTGCAGACGGGACAGACGAGTGTGTTGGGCGGAGCGTCACTGGCCGAAGGACAGCGGCAGAACGCCTTGGTCGCCGTTTCTATCTGGATATGTATCTCGAGTCCGATGACCGCTTCATACTGCGTCATGACGACACCCCCGTTCGACGGCCGAAAAGTCGAAGACATTCCGCTCAAACCATGTGGCGAGATCGAAGAGGAGAGCATCCCTCCCCCGGTCGGCGGTGAACTGGAGTCCGATCGGTAGACTTTCGTGTACCGCCGCGGGGAACGCGAGCGCCGGCATACCGGTCAGGTTCGCCGGAATGGTGAAGAGATCTTCGAGATACAGCGAGAAGGGGTCGGGGACCGCATCGAGACGGAAAGCGACATCGCTCGTCACCGGAGAAAGGACCGCATCGCATTCCGTAAAGAATCGACGCCACTGCTCGAAGATGAGAGTACGAACCTTCGCGGCACGGAGATAATAGGAGTCGTAGTAGGCACGCGAAAGTACCCATGTGCCCAGAAGGATGCGGCGTTTTACCTCGGCACCGAAAAACCGTCCCCGGCTGCGCGCGATGAGATCGCGGAACGAGCAGGGTTCCACGACCCGTTCGGTATAACGGATACCGTCGAAACGGGCGAGGTTGGTACTCGCCTCGGCGGTCGCTATCACCTGATAGACCGAGATGACCGTCTCGTACTCGGGGAACGAGAGCGGCACTATGGTCGCACCGGCACTACGCAAGGCTGCCACCACCCGCTCATAGGCCGCGGCAACCGCTGGCCCCACTTTCTCCTCATACTCCTTTATGACACCGATACGCACTCCTCGCGGGGAAGCGATGACTGGATCGAACGAAGGCGGCTCAATGGAGGTGGCATCGTGCTCGTCACGGCCTGCCGCAATCCGGGCCAGTTCTCGTATCTGTTCCGGCTGCCGTGCAAGAATACCGATCTGATCCAGAGAACTCGCGAACGCCGTGAGACCATAGCGCGAAAAAACCCCATAGGTCGGTTTGTACCCATATACACCGCAGTACGCAGCCGGCTGACGCACCGAACCTCCCGTGTCGCTTCCAAGCGCTGCATCACACATCTTCGCGGCAACCGCCGCGGCGCTCCCCCCTGAACTGCCTCCGGGAACCCGCTCGGTATCCCACGGATTCCGGGCAGGACCGTACGCCGAATAGGTGTTCGCTGATCCCATCGCGAACTCGTCGAGGTTAAGTTTGCCGACGACGACAGCTCCTGCGGCAACCAGTCGTTCGACCACCGTCGCCGTATATGGTGCAACATAGTGCTCGAGAAACCGAGAACCACAGGTGAGTGGCAATCCTGCAACCGCGATGTTGTCCTTCACGCCGAGCGTCACGCCCGCCAACGGCCCTTCAGACGACACAAGACGATCTACAGGGACGACTGAAAGATAAGCATTGAGCTCACCGTTGCGGGCTGTGATATTGGCGTATGTTTCGTTGATACCAAGCCGTTTCATCATTCCTCCTCGCCCTCCGCCTCGGCCCCCCGGTTTACGACGCGCGGTACCACAAGGAATCCCTCACTCTCCTGCACAAAGGTGCGGCGGATCGCGTCGGCCGACCGAGGCACAACAGTCTTGTCGCTTTCCTGAGGAAGTTCGCGGTGCGGCAGAAGGAAGTACGGTTCGACCCCGTTCACCGGCACCCGCGAAAGGTCTTCGAGATGACGAAACATCTTTTCGAAATGGTCCTTCATCGCGGCGCGTTCCCGGTCGTCGCCGCTAAGTGCGGCGAGATCGTACACTGCCGCGATGTCTTTTTCCGTTATGTGCATGTCCCTTCTCCAGAATAGTTAGCGACCTGTTCTTTTTGCGAGAGACACCGGCTTTACCCGGACCTTCTCGCCATCGAAATAGACCTCGAAATCGACATCCTCGCCGTATTTTTTGCGTACCTCGGGGAGTTTCGCCTCAAGCGTCTCCTTTATCACGGCAGGATCATATACCTTTCCCATGTGCGCTCGGGCGAGCGCGACATAGCGTTTTGCCGCATCGTCAAGCCGCAGGATCACCTCGTCAACCTTTTCTCCCTTCTCAGCGAGATCGTCGAAGTCGGGGGCGCCGGCCTTTTTCGACTCTTTCCTGAGTTCCTTCGTAAGACCGGCGAAGAAGCCCTCTCCCGGCTTGAGTAGACCTTCTTCTATGGCGCGAAGCCCTCGTTCCCACTTGAGACGGTAGGTCGAGTAACGGGAAAGAAGCATCTGCGCATGATAGCGGACCGCGGTGTTCTTGATGTCGTCTATCACATCGCTCAAGCGCTTCACCTCACGCTGAAGGCGCTCGTACATCTTGAGCGGCGGCTTCTTATCAAATCCAGTGAAGTAAAAGTTGAAGGCCCGATCGAGGCGCTGGATGGTAACGGCCACCTCCTCGATCTTGCCCTTGATATCCATTGGCTACTCGAGTTCGATGAGTTCCTCGGGCGTCGCTATCTTGACCGCCTCGACCTCCCACTGCAGTTTCCCGGTCCACTCGACGCCGGTTTTCTCGAAGATGTCCTCGGCGGCGTAACCGGGAATGATGACATCGCGCTTTTCTCCCGGCTTGAGCGGATAGATGCCCTGCACCTGACGAGTGTAAATGAGGAAAAAGACCTTTTCGAGGAGCACCTTGGTATTGGTATCGTCCATGAACTTCACATTGACCCCGATGTAGGAGAAGGGCTTGTCGCTCTTGTTGGTGATGGTGGCATCCATCATGTACTGCTCAAGGCCGTTCTCATACTGGACAGCGCCGTTACGGACATTCTCAACGATGATCTTGTCCTTATACTGCTGGGCGGTCTTGATGAGCGTTTCGTCTATCGGTATCTCGATCGCCTCGTATTCACGCTGTTTCTTTATCTCGTCTATGCGCTCTTGCAGGCGGATCTGCCACTTGTCATTGTTCTTGACCACATGGAACCGTATCTGCGCTTCGGGGACCTTGTTCATCGCCGCCTTCGCGCCGGTGTATTCGGTCGGCACCACCGCCTTCGTTCCTTCTTTATCGATCTGGACCGGAAGAAGCTTCAGGTACATCTTGAGCGAGTTAAGCTTCCGGGCGTCATTGAGCCAAAGCTCCTGCTCGACGATGTCCCGAGACTCTTCGTCCACGAGTTCCCACGCCGCATCGTACTTCTTCTCCTTGATAAGATCGTAGTACTTCTCAACGGTTTTCTCGGCATCGTGCCTGCTTGAACACGCTACGGCAGCAAGAAGCGACAACCCGACGACAACCAGCATTCTTCTCATGATAGTACCTCTCTTCTTGTTCTCCTTAATGTGCAGACTCAGGGCGAGTATAGAAACCGCCTCCTGGCAAGTCAATAAAAATTGCGCCCTGTCGCTCTAGCGGATATAGTGTGGCTCATGCGATACCGTGACGAGCTTTCCCGGCGCTTTTTTTCGGCCATCCAATACGCGATCTCCGACCACAATGGACTGATCGAAATAAGAAGCGAAGGCACCACCGCATTTGACGAGGGCGTACCGGTGACCGAGAACACCATGTTCGACCTTGCCTCTCTCACCAAGGCGCTTTTTACCGCACCGGCATTCTACCTTCTTTTTTACCGGAACATGCTCCATCCCGAAGATACTCTCGACCGTTTCTTCCCCGACCAGCGACCGGTCTCCCTTCTCCGCCTGCTTAACCACACATCGGGCTATCCTTCCTATCGCGAGTTCTTTCAGGACGATGGGGCACTGGGGCATGAACAGCGCCGTTCCTCGGTGCTTTTCCGCATAGCGGCAATCAGAGAAATCGAACCTCCGGTCTACAGCGACCTCAATTACCTTTTGCTCGGCTTCGTTCTCGAAAAGGTGTGGGGAACGCGCCTCGACATGGTCCTCAACGACCTTCTCGACGAGGTGGGGTTCCCGTCGGGACAGATGCTCTTCGCCGTCCGTCCTCTTCTCAAACAACACTGCGCGGCGACCATGTTCTCCAAGGTCCGCGGCCGGATCTGCCATGGCGAAGTCGAGGACGAAAATTGCTGGTATCTCGGCTCGGCGACGGGGCACGCCGGTCTCTTTGCCTCCGCCGGAACGACCGCCTGCTATCTCATGACGCTTCTCGAAAAACCGTGGTTTCGGCACGCCATCAAGACGCTCGGCGCACCGGGATTCGATCGTCCGGAAGGTCTTGACTCACACTACGGCATGAACGCTCATGCCCACATGCTGGGACATCTGGGGTTCACCGGCACCGCCTTTCTCCTTGACCCCGAACGGGGCAGAGCCGCGGTCGTCCTGACCAACCGAACGCACCCCGATCCCGAGAAAGAACACTGGCGGGAACGAATAAAAGCGGTGCGACGGGAGATTTTCGACACTCTGCTGTCCACCTCCTAACGAAACATTTTCCCTAGCAATATCAAAATAATGACTAATATCTGGGAAACTTTCCGAATAAACGATGCTCTTCCGAGTTACTTTACCATATGCGAGTCCCGGAGCGTATTCTCTTCGCACGCCGGTCTCTCACGAACAGGGCCCTTCCCGGGGCCCTTTCCTTTTTGTACCCTGTCGGCTTCAAACCTTGACTTCCCCCTTCCTTGCCTATATTCTCTCCCAGATCCACCTTCGAAGCGAGACCGCATATGAATGAACCCCACGACAATCAGTTTCGTTCGCTTCGTCGCTACAACGACCTCAAAGCGGAGATCGAGCGTATCATCGACTCCCTTTTGACGCCTATCACCCCTGACTCGGAAAAGGATGTCTCGTGTCCCTTCGATCTTTATCTTGAGGGAAATGAACTGATCGTCGAAATGGAAGTTCCGGGGCTCGAGCGACACCAGATACGGATCGAAGGCATGGACAAGTTCATCGAGATAAGTGGAGAGAAGGATACCGTCAAACGCAAATACAGATCGTGCCTCGGGCTCGAGCGGACAAACGGAAAATTCAAGAAGATCATATACATAGAGCACTCTGTCAACTTTCAAGAGGCTCGCGCGTCTCTCCGGGACGGTATCCTAACCATCCGCCTGCCGCTCGTGGTTGAGAAAAGAGGTAAGAAAATCATTTCCTTAGAGGATTAGCACATGGAAGATTCCCGCCCCATTTCGCCCGATCAAATCCGCATCCCTCCGCGACTGCCGGTTCTCGCTCTTAAAGATTCGGTACTGTTCCCCTACATCATCATGCCGATATTCGTGAGTCGCGATTTCTCGGTCGCCAGCGTCAATCAGGCGATTGCCAGCGACCGCCTTCTCTTGGTCGCCGCCCAACGCAATCCCAGCGAAGAGGAGCTTAATGCCGACACGATCTATTCGGTCGGTTGCGTCGCCTCGATACTCAAGATGCAGAAAATATCGGATGGTCGTATCAAACTGCTCGTACAGGGGGTCCAAAAGGCGACGATCCGAGAATTGGGGAAAGACCCCGCTGAGCATTACTACTATGCCCTTGTCGAGCCGATCGAAGAGCCACGGACCGAGCACACCGTTCACATTGAGGCACTCGTAAAGAACATCCGCGACGGCCTCGAGAAACTCACCAACCTCGGTGATCGAAACTTCCCGCCCGACATCGTAGCGATACTCAACAGCATCACTGATCCTGCGCGGCTCGCCGAGCTGGTGGTGAGTCACCTTTCCAATTCGGTAGAGCTTTCTCAACAGGTGCTCGAAGAAAACGACCTTTTCAAGAAACTTACCCTTGTGAACGACTTCATAGAACGTGAACTGTCGCTCCTCGAGATCCAGAACGACATCCGTAACAAGGCGAAGGAGCGGATGGGAAAGGCGCAGAAGGAGTATTTCCTCAAAGAGCAGATGAAACAGATACAGAAGGAACTCGGTGCCGACGATCCCTATAATTACGAACTCGAGGAGTACGCCCAGAAGATTGCCGCAAAGAATTTTCCCGACAATGTGCGCGCCGAAGCCGAAAAGCAACTCACCCGTCTCCGCGCCATGAACCCGGCAGCAAGCGAGGTAAGCGTCCTCAAGACCTATCTCGACACGCTTCTCGAACTTCCGTGGAACGATCGGACCGAAGACAACAAGGATCTCAAACGAGCCAAGCAGATACTCGAAGAAGACCATTATGGCCTCGAGGACATCAAGGAACGGATACTCGAATTCCTCGCCGTCAGACAGGTCAAAGGGAACTCGAAGTCTCCCCTTCTCTGCTTTATCGGACCGCCCGGTGTCGGCAAAACCTCCCTTGGCCGGTCTATCGCTCGGGCGCTCGGCCGCAAGTTCTATCGGATGAGTCTCGGCGGTCTCCATGACGAGGCGGAGATACGCGGTCATCGGCGCACCTATGTCGGTGCGATGCCGGGCAAGATACTCGAGGGGATCAAGGCCTGCGGCACCGTCAACCCGGTCTTCATGCTCGACGAGATAGACAAGGTGGGAAAAGACTGGCGCGGAGACCCCTCTTCGGCACTCCTCGAGGTGCTCGATCCGGAACAGAACTTCTCGTTCACCGACAACTATCTCGGACTTCCCTATGACCTCTCGGAGGTCTTTTTCATCGCGACTGCCAACTGGGAAGAAACGATCCCGGCACCGCTCAAGGATCGAATGGAGGTCATCACGCTCTCGGGCTACACCGATCTCGAGAAGATACAGATCGCGCGGCGTTACCTCATCCCACGACAACTCGAGAACAACGGCCTTTCCCCAAACGAACTGCAGTTCTCCGACGACGCGGTGTTGTTTCTCATCCGTCGCTATACGCGCGAGGCGGGCGTCCGTGAACTCGAGCGGAAGATCGGTGCCATCTGCCGCAAGAGCATCACCCTTAAGACCTCAGGGGACAAATTGGCAAAGAAGATAACACCGAAGGTCGTTGAGCGGTATCTCAAGGTCCCTCCCTACAGCGAGGAAGACTTCCTTAAGGAAGAGCGCATCGGGGTGGTCACGGGCCTTGCGTGGACCATGCACGGCGGTGCCACGCTTAAAATAGAGGTCAATATGATGCCAGGGACCGGCCAACTCATTCTCACCGGACACCTTGGTGACATCATGAAGGAGTCGGCGCGCATAGCGCTTTCCTATCTCAAGAGCAACTGGGAAGCATTCGGCCTTCCCGAGGACCTCTCTCTCGACAAGAAAGACATCCACATCCACTTCCCTGCTGGTGCGGTACCGAAAGACGGTCCTTCGGCCGGTATTACCATCACGACTGCCCTCTTATCCCTTTTCCTCAAGAAAACGGTTCCTCCCTCGATCGGCATGACCGGCGAAATCAGCCTGACCGGGAAGGTGCTCCCCATCGGCGGTCTCAAGGAGAAGATGCTCGCCGCCAAACGCTACGGTCTTTCCGAGGTCATCGTTCCGACCGAAAACCGACAACTTTACGAGAGCATTCCCGCCGAGGTGCGCGAGGGAATCGCCGTCACCTTCGTCTCCGACTATCACGAAATATTCGAGAAGCTTTTCGGCGGAACGAGGGCCTAGGGTGCTCAAGAACCGCGAGTGGGACATCATACGCACCCTAGCGATCCTCGACGACGCCTCTCGTCCTTTCATCGGTGACGACTGTGCCCTCTTGACCAGCCCTCGCATGCTCGTTACGACCGATCATATGGTGGAAGGGGTCCACTTCGACTTTTCCTTTATGCCTCCCGAAGCGGTCGGCTGGCGGCTCATGGCCGCAAACGCGAGTGATATTCTCGCCATGGGCGGAAAACCGACCCATTGTACGCTCAATCTCGCGTTTCCGCCGGACCGCATCGTCGAGGCGGACGGTATCATCGCCGGCATCATCCGCTTTTGTCGGCAGTATCGGATCGTCTGTATCGGAGGAGACACTACCGGGGCTTCCTCCTTTTTCGTCGGCGCAACCATGTTCGCACCGGCCCCCGAGCACCCATGGCAACGGCGCGGTGCACGGCCGGGGGATAGGCTTCTCATTGCCGCCGAACCGGGCCTATCGCAGGCAGGGCTCTGTGCCCTTCGGCGCGGATACTCCGATTGTCCAACCGCCCACCAGCGATTCCTCTACCCCGATCCCTTTGCCTACCCGGTGCCCACCGGCGAGGTGCACGCCGCGATAGATCTCAGCGATTCGCTCTTTTCTGAAACGACGCTTCTGGCAAACGCGAGCGGCGTCTCCATCGAAATAAATCTTGATGCGATCCCCTGCCATCACGAGGTGGCACTTGTGGCAGCGCGGGAAAAGCTCCTCGTCAGCGATCTTCTGCTCGCCGGCGGTGAAGAGTTCTTCCTCATTGTCACCGCCCCCACCCCGATGCCGGGATGGCATGAGATAGGTATAGTGACCGAAAGAGGGAGCCATGAAGTCATCGTTCGTTCCGGCGGCGTGCCTCTCGACACTGCTCGCTTGCCTGTGTGGAACCATTTCAGCCGCTGACACCGCGTGCGGCTACCCAGTCAAGACATTCGTCACACTGACACGCTCCGATACCACCCTTCGCGTCTTTCGCACCGGTATCGCCGACACGCCGGAAAAGCATCAGAAAGGACTTATGGACTGTCCAGCACTCGCAAAGGGCCATGGACTTTTGTTCATCTTTTCCGACACGACGATACGCAGTTTTTGGATGTATCACACAACCATCCCGCTCGCCATCATCTTCATCGGCGAAGATCGCCGGGTCGTTTCGGTCAAACGGGGGGAACCGAACTCGGTGGAATCACTTTCGAGCGAGCGAGCGGCCCGCTATGTGCTCGAAGTGAACTGGGAGGAAGGAAAAGATCTCGCGCCGGGAGATCGGGTGACGATATCGTTCGACTAACCCTTCGATGCCGTGCTTTTTTCTATTTTCTCGAGTGCCTCGGCAAGTTTCAGGTAACCGGTGATGCCGACGAAGGTCTCCACCGGACGCCCTTTGTTGAATAGAACGAGCGTCGGCACCGCCCGCACCCGAAGCGGTCCCAGTATCTTGCCCTCTTGATCGAGCGCCGTGTTGAAGGCACCGACCCTGACGCGGCCGTTGAAATCGGTGGCAAACTTGGTCACCGTCTTCGCCATCTGTCGGCATGGGATACAGGTGAGCGAGTAAAAATCAACGAGTACCGGAACCGGCGATTTCTGAATGGACGCGTGGAAATTCTCCGGTGTCAACTCAACGGGGATAACGGTCTTCTTCGGCCGTATCATATCCCATAGTGCCGCCCAAAACCCCATGATCGTCTCCTTCGATTATAACAAATCAACCATAACGCTTGTTCACGATCCACTGCTGGAGAATACCGAGAAGCGTGTTGGCGAGTATGTAGAGGTTAAGCCCGGCGGGCAAAAAGAGCATGAAGCCGGCGAACATGACCGGCATGACATAGAGCATGATCTTCGCCTGTTGACTGTCCATCTGCGACGGGGTCATCTTCTGTTGGAGAAACATGAACACACCGAGCGAAACCGGCAGGATGAAGTAAGGGTCCTTCTCAGAAAGATCGGTGAGCCAGAAAGGAAGGAACTTCGCATTGTAGAGTTCGACCGCATTGTTGAGCATCGAGTAGAGGGCGATGTAGATGGGCATCTGGATGAATATCGGCAGACATCCGCCGAGGGGGTTGACCCCTTCCTTCTGATAGAGGAGCATGATCTCCTTGTTGAGCGTCTCCTTGTCTTCCTTGTACCTCTTCTTGAGCTCCTCGACCTTCGGCATCAGTTTCTTCATCTTCGCCATCGATTTGTAGGATGCATCGGAAAGTGGCCAGAGAAGCAGTTTCACAAGAATGGTGAGAAGGATGATCGCGATACCGTAGTTCTTCACGAAGTCGAAGAAGAAGTTGAGTATCCAGAGGAGCGGCTCGGCAAGGAAACCGAACCAGCCGAGGCTCGCCGCCGAACGGAGGTCATTGCCGACCTCGTCGAGAACGCGTATCTCCTTAGGCCCGAAGAATACCGTGAAGGAAGCCTCGGCGCTTTGACCGGGGGCAATCGTGTACACGGGATAGGCGACAGTGAGCGCCGTAAGGTTCTGTTTCGAATCTATGAGGCCGTCCACCGCAAGGTCTCTCTCGCCGGCGAGAACCGCATAGAGGAAGAATCCATAGTTGATACCGACCCACTGGACTCGTCTTCCCTGCACCTCTTCCGCAAGCTTCTCACCGCTCGAGGGCTCCTTCATTCCTTCCCCGTCGGTTTTGACGAGGAATTCGAAACGCTTGCCATAGGAGCTGAACACCTCCTTATTCTCGTATATCGAGAAATACCGGAGCGCGGGGCGCCAAGTAACCGGCGTCGTTCCATGGTTAGTGATCTTTTTGGAGATCGTCAGCAGATAGTCGCCCGAAAGGCGTATCGTTTTTTGTTCGATGACCCCGTGCTCTTCATAACGGAAGGTCACCGTATCCTCGCTGGCATTCTCAACGAGATAGCGCGGCTCGGTCTCGAATGCCGACGACAGTTCGGGGAAGCGCGCCCCCTCCTTGAGCGCAGCAAGCATATCGAGCCCTTTCTCACGGTATTTTTCACCGATCACCGGCAGAGATTCCACGCGCCCGCCGTCGGTGGTGTAACGAATGTCCACCGCCGCCCCCTTGAGCACTCCGCGCGAAATCGGGTTCTCACTGCTCGGGATAAGTGTACCTTTGCGGAAGAAGTCTCCCGGCGCGGCCGTTTCGTCCACCGTTGTCGCCGGTACGGCCCCTTGGGTAATGGTGGCGTCGCTCTTTTCCTGAGGAGCAGGCCGCTGATCGTCCGGACCGTTCGTCATGACGGAGTCCTCGCCTGAGCCGGATGGTTGAGGCTTGGGAGCAAAGAATTCTCCCCAGAGATACAGAACGACGACCGAAAGAACGACCGCGAGGAGCATATTTTTGTTCATAAGAAACTCCTTATTGGACCGGATCAAAGCCGCAGTTGCGGTTCCACGGGTTACACCGGAGGATGCGCCACACGGCAAGTAGCATTCCCCGCACAAGCCCTTTTTTCTCTATCGCCTCAATTGCATACGCAGAGCAGGTGGGATGGAAGCGACACCGGCGACCGAGAAGCGGCGAAAGGGAGCGCTGGTAACCTCTAATGAGCAGAATTGCGATCTTTCTCATGGCACCACTTCTGAAAAAAAAGAAGATCTTGAAGAATGAGGGCGTACGAGAGATCGGAGGTCCGAGGGATAACGACTAGGTCGATCGGCATGGGAAACCCTCTCTTGTGTTGGCGAAATGCCTCGCGGATCCATCGTTTGACCCGATTGCGCCACACCGCCGCCCCCACCTGTCGCGTCACGATGACGCCGAGGCGCGAGCGCTCTGGTACGGGAGCGAAATTGAACAAAAGACGCTTTGTTCTGAATACTGACCCCCTTGCTTTCGTTTCTTGGAATTCCTTTTTCGTTCGGATCCGTTCCGCGCGCGAAAACGAGCAGTTTCCCACGATCGCGGCAGGTTACTTCTTGTAGATCTCGACCGAGACGCGCTTGCGCCCTTTACGGCGGCGGGCTTGGAGCACCTTGCGGCCGTCGGCGGTACGCATGCGCTTACGGAATCCGTGGGTTCTTTTTCGGGAAACCCGGCTTGGACGGTATGTCGGTTGCATCGTCGCCTCCTTGTTTCAGACAAAAAACGAACAAAACGAAGGCACTATAACGACAAGAGTGCAATTGTCAATAAAAAAGAGGAGATGCCGGCGATATTGTTGACAAGGAATCGCACGGGGTCGATACTGATTCCGCGAAACGAGAGGCGTCATGTTCATCCCAACCACCCGCGAGGAAGCAACCCGGCTCGGCTGGGAAGCATTCGATATCATCATCGTGAGCGGCGACGCCTATCTCGATACCCCCTACAACGGAGCCGCGATCATCGGACACTGGCTCATCGCACACGGATTTCGCGTCGGCATCATCGCACAGCCGGACATTTCGAGCCCTGACGATATAACTCGTCTCGGTGAGCCGCACCTCTTTTGGGGCGTGACCGCCGGTTCGGTCGACTCGATGGTGAGCAACTATACGCCGCTCAAAAAACCGCGGCGGCAGGATGACCTCACCGCCGGCGGCGTCAATAACCGTCGCCCCGACCGCGCGAGCATAGTCTATAGCAATCTTATCCGCCGCTTCTTCAAAAACACCGTTCCCATCGTTCTCGGCGGCATCGAGGCAAGCCTCCGGCGGGTGCCGCACTACGACTACTGGTCAGACACGATCCGGCGGAGTCTCCTTTTCGACGCGAAGGCCGACCTCATCGCCTACGGTATGGCCGAACGAACGGTGCTCAAACTCGCGCGGGCACTCCGTGACGGTCTCGACTGGAGGGATATCCGCGGCATCTGTTACGCGGCAAATGAATCCAAAGAGGGGTTCATCCTCTTACCACCGTACGAAAAAGTCGCCGAGAACAAAAAGACCTTCGAGGACTTTTTTCTTACCTTCTACCGCAACAACGACCCCGTAACGGCGCGCGGGCTCTGTCAACGGCATGGCGATCGGTGGCTCATCCACAATCCGCCGCAACCGCCGCTCACAATCGAGGAACTCGACGCGGTCTACGAACTGCCCTACGAGTACGCGGCACACCCGAGCGAGACGGCCCACGGCGAGGTGCGGGCACTCGAAACGGTCAAATTCTCGGTAACCACCCACCGCGGATGCTACGGCGAGTGTTCCTTCTGTGCCATCCACATCCACCAAGGGAGGCGTGTCGTTTCGCGCTCTGAGGAGTCAATTCTCCGCGAGGTCGCTCATTTTACCACCCTTTCTCGATTCACCGGCATCATCTACGACCTCGGCGGTCCCACCGCCAATATGTACGGCATCGAATGCCCCCACAAAGAAAAAGAAGGATCCTGCCCCAAACGACGGTGTCTGTTTCCTTCGGTGTGCCGTGATCTTCCCGTTTCCCATGAGCGGCAGATGAGCCTTCTCGCTCGCGTTGCCGCTCTTCCCGGTATCAAGAAGGTATTCGTGGCAAGTGGCGTTCGTCACGATCTTGTGCTCGCTGACGAACAGCACGGAAGTGTGTATCTCGAAACGCTTGTGAGCCAGCACATTTCCGGGCAAATGAAGATCGCTCCTGAACATACTGAGGATACGGTTCTCGCCCTCATGGGAAAGCCCGGTAAAAAGACGCTCCGGCGTTTCAGGGAACGCTTTGCAGACATACTGCGCCGGTCGGGGAACAAGGCATTCCTCACCTACTATCTCATCGCCGCCCATCCGGGGTGCACCGAGGCCGACATGCGAGCGCTCGCCCGTTTCTGCCGAGACGAATTGCGTCTTTCCCCCGAACAGGTGCAGATATTCACCCCAACCCCCTCGACGCTCTCGACGCTCATGTATGTGACGGGCCGAAACCCGTTCACCGGAGAAGAGATCTTCGTCGAACGAACACTCAGCGGGAAAAGGCGTCAGAAGGAGCTCGTGAAAGGGAGAGTTACTTCACGAGGAGCGCGTCGTAGTTGAAGCCGGCGTGAAGCAGTAACAGATGGGTGTTGTAGGTATCCTTGACATAGTTGTAGTCGAGGACACCGTTGTCGGCAAGGTCGATCGCCGGATCGTATTTGTAGAAGGTTTCCTGCATCCAGCGCCAGTTGAGACCAACTTGGAAGTACTTGGTGACATTGTAGTTCACCATCACCTCGAGACCGAGTACTGAATTCTTCTGGTCCTCGACAAAGGTATACAGGTAGGGCTGTTTGGAGTAGCTGAAGCGCACCATCGCGTCGAAGTCCCAGAGGTGGGCATAGGGCGCAGCGAAGAAACCATAAGATTGGTAGTATGAATTGCCATAGTAGTTGCCGCTCGCATCTTCGAGGAAGCGGTAGGAGAACAGGTCGTTCGTCGTCGCGGGGTTCCTATCCTGATCGATCACTTTCTCGGGGTTGAAGAGCTGACGATAGGAATAGTAGAACTCGGCCGCCATCCCGAAATCCATGTTCTCATCAAGCGTATATCCGAGATCGGTCCCGAGGGTAAGGAGGATGTTCATCTTATTACGGATGAAATCTTCAAGGTAAACCGGTGCCCCCTCTTGTCCCGGCACATCATAGAGATACCCGAAGGGTTCTCCCGTAACTGGATCGGTGCGATTGAGCGCCGTCTTGATGATGCCGTTTGGGTTCTCGGTATCCATATCGTGGTAGGCCGACCCGATGATGAGCGACAATGCGGACGTGGTGTGTAACGCCTCCTTCATTTCGAAACGGACGTCTATGCCGTGCGCCGGGTCTTGGATGTACTGACCACCGTCAAGCTGCGTCTCGTTGCGCCCGTTGAACAGGAAATAGCGCGCCTTGATGCGCATCGTATCGGAAAGCGGCACATTGGCCCCAAGCTGGAGGCCGAGATCATTGAAGCCGCCACCGAGATAACGCTCGAAGGCGAGCGGCCGGAAGTAGAACGGGATCTCGTGATCGTACATCGTGTTCTCGACGCCGAACGGCATACCGAACTTACCGCCTTTGACCTCGATGTAATAACCGCCAATGTTCGGGAAGTGGAACGATATGTCTTTCACCATGTCCACCACATCGGCAAGGTTGGCGATATCGGGCTTCGATCCGGTGACATTCTTGTCGTACGCATAGTTCGGCGTGATGACGCGGTTCTGCTTCACGATGCCATCAATGAAGTCAATCGCAAGCCGTACATTGAACGCATCGGTGCCTCCCTTGAGATCGACGACCGCCTGCGGCACCTCGAACTGATAGCTGTTATGAAGCACATCTCCGCCAAAGAGCGTTATGCCATTTGCCAGTTGCCCCACGAGACTCATAGAAAGGGTGAAATGATCGGGAACCACCGGCTTGGGAGCAGGCGCAGGAACTGGAGCCGGCTCCGGAGTTTGTTCGACCACCGGAGCAGGTTCGGGCTGGGAAACCGGAGCAGGCGCCGGCGCGGTTACTGGAGCAGGTTCAGGCATCGGCGCTGGAGCAGGAGCCGGAGCAGGGGCCGGGGCCGGAACAGGAGCAGGAGCCGGGGCTGGAGCAGGGACTGGGGACGGCTTCGGCGCCGGAGCAGGGGCAGGAGCCGGTTCAGGGGCCGGGGTCGGCGCAGCATTCGGGTTATACTTCTGGAGATACTGCTGGTAGAGCTGCTGGTAGTCGGTGCCTTCCTCTTTCTTTTCCTCTTTCTTCGGTTCGGCCTTCTTCTCTTCCTTCTTTGCCGGGGCAACCGGGACAAGCGCCGGTTCCTGCGCCACAGCGACCGCAAAGAAGACCGCGAACATCAAACCTACGAACAGACGCATCATTTTCCTCCTCTCAGTAATCAACCATATATGCCGGACGATTTAGTGTAGTATAACGAAAAACGAAACACAACATTTTTTGAACGGTTGTTCAATGTTCTTTTCACTGCGGGAACAAGGTCTCCTCGTTCGCCTTGATCTCGGCGCAGGTCCAGTTTTCGGGAATGCGAACCATTTTGAACCAACTGTTAGCGAGGTCCGGCTCGATGGTTTTTTCACTCGTAAGCGCGCTGTTCGAGGCCTCGAGCACCACCTGTTCGCTCTCCCATACGAGCGACCCCGCGACCGTGTCGTCGTTCTGTATCTCGCCGAACATGCCCACGATGGTGCGTTGGATGGTGTACATCGTGCCGGGGCCATTGAAGACCATCGGGATATGGCCTATGCAGTCAACCGTCATGCCGGGGTGACCATCCTCATCCTGATCGTAGACACGCGGATCGTTCTTATCGGTGGGAAGCGGATCAGCATAGGGGTCCACCAAGTCCTTGACTCCATTGAGCGTAAGGACACCCTCTGCGGACACCTCATTCGGTAACCGTCCCGCACCGATCATGAACACCCAATCGGTCGGCTTGAGATGAGCGATGTAGTTGTCGCCGATAATGATCTCGACGAGGTCCGATCCGCTGTCTATCGTGATGTCGCAGGTTATGGCGGTCACATTCGCCGTACCATCGCCGGTGTCGGTCACCGTAGCAAGCGCGTAGGCCGCCGTGGTCGAAACGCTGTGCTGTTCGCCGAGGACCGGGATGGTTGTCGTGACATTCGAGGTGGTGAAGTTGAGCATCGCCCATGTCCCGGTAAGAGACAAGGCGGGAATATCCTCATCGGGCAGTTCGGTGTCGGGTTGCCCATCATCCGTTATCGTTTCATCGGTAACGACCTCATCAGTTATCGCCTCATCGGTCGCCACATCATCGCTCATCGCTTCATCGTTTTGGGCTTCATCAATCAGCGTCTCATCAGGCTGCGCGGTATCGGTCACCGCTTCGTCGGTCACCACCTCGTCAGTGACCGCGGTATCGGGAACCATCGTTTGATCGTTCTCTGCCTTTTTCGACCCATCGCTACAGGATAGGGCAAACACGAAACTCGACACGAAGAGAGCCGTCATGCGGAACAAGTTCATCGTTACCTCCTTCAAACAAAGTATCTGGTGACCGGCATCATTTTAATTTTCTGCGCAGGAAAGACAATTTTTGTCTGTGGCTTTCTCCCCCTATTCTTCTTGACTTCACATCGTCGAACCTTTACGATGGATTCGTCGCAAGAGAACAATCGGTACGAACACGGAGGAAAAGCCCATGGCCAAGAGAAAAGAAACGAATCCAAGTTCTTCGAACACGCCGCTCTTGCAGCATCTCAGCGCAGTCCTTTCAGGAGAGCGGCGGTTCGAGAATGTCTTCCAGTCGGTCTCCCGCATGATCCTCGGCGATCCTTCGAAGATAGAGAAAGTAACGGTCAATGGCCGTCCCACCTATGATTTCAAGGTGTTCCGTGAAGGAAAAAAACACATCATCGGGATGTTCGACGAGATCAACTCCTTCGTTTCGTTCGTCAAGGACGCCGCCGAGGGAGGTTCGTCGGCAGAGATGGCGTTCGTACTCATCGGCGAACCGGGGAACGGAAAGACCTTCTTTGTCGATTTTCTGTCGAGTCTCTATCGTCAATTCCTCATGAAACCAGAGAACCGGCGGTACACTTTCCGATTCGCTGGTTTGGACAAGATCGGCGGCTACGGCAAGATCGAACGCATCGAGTCGCAGACCTTCGAGGATCCGATGATCCTTCTCATGAATCTGTTCGAAGAAAAGGGAAAGAATCAAGAGTTCCTCACAGAACATGGCGCCAACGATAAACAAATAGCGACCTTCTGGAAGAACTACCGACCGCTCGGTGCCTGCACCTACTACATCTGGAACCAGATCCGCGAATACTGCGACGATGACCTCGAGAAGATGCTTGATTTCATCGAGGTGGTGCCGGTGCCGGTGAGCGAGTCGCGCGGCGTCATCACTGGCAAATATGCGGCAAAGGACAAAATAACCTCATCAGCGGTCGATCTCCTCGGCGAAGAGTCCATCACGCGCATCCTTCACCTCGCGAACCCCGACAATCCCTATCGCTTCGACCTGCGCCGCGGCGCTCTGGCGCGCGTAGCGGGTGGCGGCATCCACTTCGCCGACGAGATATTCAAGAACAAGCGTGACCTCGTGCAGATCTACCTCGGCGTTATCCAAAATCGCACGATAGACATCGAAGGATTCAAATGGCCGATAGACACCCTCATCATCGCGACCTCTAACAACGCCGAGTTCGCCCGTTTCCTCGAAGAGAAGGAACAGGCTCCCATCGTAGACCGATGCCGACTCTGCTACATGTCGCATAATACCAACTTCAAACTTCAGAAAGAGCTCACCTCGTTCGCGGTGGGAAGCATCGAAAAGACCACCTTCACCGGACAGGGGTTGCACATAGATCCAAACCTCAACTATGTCCTGTCGGTCTCGGTCATACTTTCGCGCATGCCGCGTTCCGACAAACTCACGCCAGTCGAGATGATGAAACTCGCCGCGGGCGAGGTGGCAGGCGAGAAATCGCTCAAGACGCTCGCCGAGGTCATCGCTGAACTCAACACCGATCCCGACATCACCAAGCGCTTCGGCCAGAAAGGGCTCGGCCATCGCAACCTCGGCCGCGCGATACAGGTGCTCCTCGAGCGCTCCGAGACACAAGAGGGCAAGTGCATGTACGCCGGCGACGCATTCAAAGCGATCGAGAGCGTCATCCTCGACTATGTGCAGGACGCCAACGACCGAACGAAGTACTTTGAGGACCTCAAGATAGCGCGCGGCCTCTACCGCGAACAGGTGATGACGGCGATCTTCAACGCCTACATGGACGAACCGAACGCGGTCGAGCGCGATGTCATGAACTATGTCAACATGATCATCGGCATAGACGCGAAGAACCTCGGCCCCGACAAACTGTGGACCTACCGCGATCCGCAGACGGGAAAGCTCGTTTCGCTCAAAATAGACGAGACCTTCATCAACAGCGTCGAGGAGCGGATGGGGCTCAAGACCAAGGAACAGAAACAGTCTTACCGCACCACCATCGCAAAGATCTACGGTCAAAAGGTGGTCAAGGACCCGAACTACAACTTCATGGATAACAACGACCTCGTGAAAGCGGTCACCGATGTGCGGCTCAAGTCCGACATCGCCGGTGCCGGTTCGCTCGTCGGCGCGCTCGCCAACCGCACCAACGAAGAGAACCAGAAACTCTACAACCGCATGATCGCCACGATGACTGGAAAACTTGGCTACTGCCCCACCTGCGCCCAGAAGACCATCGAGTACTTCTGCACGCAGGACGACGCAAGTTAACGAAGACAGATAGATGGAACAGCTCTTTCTGAAAACGCTCGACGAACTGCTCGAGCACGACAAACAGCGCGAGTCCGACGGTTTTCCGCGCCGCATCCGATTGGGACGGCTCACCAAGCCGCTCCCCGGCAAAAAAGCGCAGGTGGTGGTGGTCCCGACGACGACCGAACCTAAGTTCTATCACGACGACTCGGTGACCGAGGACGGCGAGGGGAGCCCGACGGGCGGATCAGGCGAAGGCAAGGAGGGCGATGTCCTCGGCGAGGCGCCCGCCGAGCCGCAGGAGGGCGAGGGTACCGGCGCGGGACAGGGAGAAGGAGGAGAGCACGACCTCACGAGCGAGGCCTACGACCTCGGCAAAGTGCTCACCGAGAAGTTCCATCTGCCCAACATCAAGGACAAGGGAAAGAAGCGCGCCTTCAACAAGTACACCTACGATCTCACCGATCGCAACCGCGGGTTCGGACAACTGCTCGACAAGAAAGCGACCATCCGCCGCATCGTCGAGACCAACATTCAACTCGGCACCATCTCCCCCGGCGAGCCAATACACCCCGAGAACCTCGTCGTCGGACCGCGCGATCAGGTCTATCGCATCCTGTCGCCCGAAAAGGATTTCGAGACACAGGCGGTCGTCTTCTTCCTGCGCGACTACTCCGGTTCCATGGAAGGCCGTCCGACCGAGGTGGTGAGCCTCCAGCACCTCCTCATCTATGCGTGGCTCATGTACCAGTATCAAAACAATGTGCTGACCCGCTTCATTCTCCACGACACCGAGGCAAAAGAGGTTCCCGATTTCTATACTTACTACAAATCGAGCGTCTCAGGCGGCACCCGTTGCGCCCCTGCTTTCGAGCTCGTCAACAAGATTGTCGAGATCGAGCGGCTCGCTGTTGACTACAACATCTATGTCTTCTACGGCACCGACGGCGACGACTGGGACAGCGCCGGGAAGGAACTCGCCGATGCGATAGAAAAGACGCTCTCCTTCGCAAATCGCGTCGGCATCACCGTCGCCAAGAGCAATGCCGGCACCGAAACGACCGTCGAGCGGACCATCGAGCGCGCCGGCCTTCTCAAACAGAAACCGAAACTCATCAAACTCGACTCCTTCGCGGCATCCGACGCCGACGAACCGCGCGTCATCGAAGGGATACGAAAACTGGTAGGAGAGTAACCGTCATGGTCAAGATAGCGCCCTCGATACTGTCGGCCGATTTCACGCGCCTTGCCGAGGAGATACGCTCCATCGAGGAGAGCGGCGCCGACATCGTCCATCTCGACATCATGGATGGCCACTTCGTCCCAAACATCACCTTCGGTCCCTTCATCGTGAAACAGATACGGGACCTTACGAAACTTCCGCTCGACGCCCACCTCATGATCGAGAACCCCGGGCAGTACCTGCAGGCGTTCCGCGACGCCGGAAGCGACTGGATAACGGTCCATGTCGAGACCGAACGGCACCTGCACCGGACGCTTCAGCAGATAAAGGCGCTCGGCGCGAAGGTGGGCGTTTCGCTCAACCCGCACACTGGCCTCGACTGGATGGCCTCGGTCGCCGACCTCATGGACCTCGTGCTCGTGATGACGGTCAACCCCGGGTTCGGTGCGCAGAAGTACATTCCGGCGGCCGGGAAGAAGATCGCCGACATCGCCGCGTTTCGCAAGAAGCACGGACTTTCGTTCGACATCTCGGTGGACGGCGGGATAAACACCGAGACGGCCCATGAGGTCGTCTCTCTCGGGGCTGACATTCTGGTGACGGGAAATGCATTCTTCTCACTGTCGTCCGGAGACCGCAGAGACCTTGTGAAAAAACTCAAAAGCCTCTAAGGCAGAAACGGCGCGAACAATCCAAGAAAAGCCGCGACCGGGTCCTCGGTACGCGACACGACCGATATTACGAGCATAAGGAGCACCATTAAGAGAAAGACGAAGGCGCGGAGTTCGTCACCGGCGGTGAAACGCCGGCGCCGTTTGGGCGCGACCGCCTGAAGACGCAACTGGGTTGCGACGCGAGGTGCCGCCGCCGTCACCGGTTCGATCGGTATCTTATCCTTCTCTGCCATGACGCTTCCCGTTTTCTACCGCCGCAGCGATGAAGGCGGCGAACAGCGGATGCGGGGCGAACGGCTTCGACTTGAACTCGGGATGGAACTGACAACCGAGGAACCACGGGTGTCCCGGTAGTTCTATCATCTCGACCAATCCCGTCTCCTTGTCGCGCCCCGTTATCCGAAGCCCCTTCGCGGTCAGATCCTTTTCAAAACGGGGATTGAACTCGAGCCGGTGACGATGCCGCTCACTGATAATACGGCTCTTGTAGGCGGCATAAGCGAGCGATCCCTCTTCGACGGCGCAGGTGTAGGCACCAAGTCGCATGGTGCCGCCGAGCGCGCGGATCCCTTTCTGCCCCTCCATGAGGTCAATAACCGGGAAAGGCGTCTCTTTATCGAACTCGGTAGAGTGTGCTCTCTCCATGCCGCACACATGGCGCGCGAACTCGATAGTGGCGATCTGCATGCCGAGACAGATGCCGAAATAGGGGATCCCGTTCTCGCGTGCATAGCGGGCCGCCATGATTTTTCCCTCGATACCGCGTTGGCCGAACCCCCCCGGGACGAGGATGCCGTCGCAGGCACTCAGCTCCGTGATGGGCGTTTCGCCGCGTTCGAGTTTCTCGGAATCCACATACACGAGCTCCACACGGTAACTGTTCTCGATGCCGCCGTGGTGCAGTGCCTCATTGAGTGATTTGTAGGACTCCTTGAGGTTGACATACTTGCCGACCACCGCGATGCGTACCGTTCCCTTCGGATTGTTGATCCGCTCGCAGATGGTCTCCCACTTCTTGAGCCCCGCCGACCGCGACCAGATGTTGAGGTACTTCGCGATGATATCGTCGACGCCCTGTCGCGCATAGACGAGCGGCAGTTCGTAGATGTTCTTCACATCGACCGCCGAGAAGACCGCCTCCTTTTTCACATTGGTGAAGAGCGCGATCTTCTCGCGTATCTCGTCGCTGAGCTCGGTCTCGCACCGGCATAGCAGGATGTCGGGCTGGATGCCGATGGCACGCAACTCCTTGACGCTGTGCTGGGTCGGCTTCGTCTTGAACTCGCCCGCCGCCTTGATGTAGGGAACGAGCGTGAGATGGACGTAGAGCACATTCTCCTTGCCGACATCGTAAGCGAACTGGCGGATCGCCTCGAGGAACGGTTGCCCCTCTATGTCGCCGACGGTACCGCCGATCTCTACCTGTATGATGTCAGCCGTATCGGAAAGAAGCGATATCTTGCTCTTTATCTCGTTGGTGATGTGTGGGATGACCTGCACTGTCTTGCCAAGGTATTCACCACGGCGTTCCTTTTGGATGACGGCGTCGTAGATCTGCCCCGTCGTATAGTTATTGTTGCGACCGACGGTGATGTTACAGAACCGCTCATAGTGACCGAGGTCGAGGTCGGTCTCAGCCCCGTCGTCGGTCACAAAGACCTCCCCGTGCTGGAACGGGCTCATCGTTCCGGGGTCGACATTGAGATAGGGATCGAACTTGAGCAGATTGACCTTGATGCCACGCGCCTCGAGAAGTGCCCCTATCGTGGTGGAGGCGATTCCTTTCCCGAGGGAACTGACGACGCCGCCGGTAATAAAAATGTACTTCGTGCGCTTCATGCCGTTGATGTCCTCTTCGATGTCTTCGATTTTGTTCTTTTTCTGCTATTCTTTGAGCGCCTCGACACCGGGAAGCGTCTTGTCGCGAAGGAACTCGAGACTCGCCCCACCGCCGGTCGAGATATGACCGATCCGGTTGGCTACCCCCGCTTTGTTCATCATCGCGATCGAATCGCCACCACCGGTGACGGTATGCGCCTTCGCTTCGCCGACCGCCTTCGCCAGCGCTATGCTCCCCTGCGCGAACGGTTCCTTTTCGAACACGCCCATCGGACCGTTCCAGAAGATGGTCTTCGCTTTCTTCACCTCTTCGGCGTAGAGTGCCACCGTTTTCGGTCCGATATCAAAACCGATGAGATCGGACGGGAAGTTATCGTTGCCGAAGATCTTGGTCTCGGTCGCTTCCATGGCGGACGCTGCGACATGATCGACCGGCAGAAGGAGCTTCACCTTGCGCGCTTCGGCGCCTTTGAGAACCTCCTGTGCCACGGAGATCTTATCGGGCTCGATGAGCGACTTGCCGAGTTTCACTCCCTTCGCCGCAAGGAAGGTATAGGCCATCGCCCCACCGATGAGGAGCGTGTCGGCCGAGTCGAGAAGAGACCGGATGATGCCGATCTTATCGGAGACCTTCGCGCCGCCGAGTATCGCGGTGAACCCGTCGCCGTGCTTGAAGTTGAGCAGTTTTCCGAGTTCCGTTATCTCCTTTTCCATCAGAAAGCCCATTCCCTTGGTCTCCATGAGAAGCGGCAGGGCATGGACCGAAGCGTTCTTGCGGTGCGATACGCCGAAAGCGTCATTTATGTACACATCGCAGAGCTTGGCCAATTCCTTCGCGAACGCGGTATCGTTGTCCCCTTCGCCGGGATAGAAACGCAGATTCTCGAGCACGAGCACCTGCCCCGGCTTGAGCTCTCTGATCATCTGCTGTACCCCCATGCCGATGCAGTCTTCGAAGAAGACCACCTCGATGTTCATGAGTTCAGCCAGTTTCGCGGCGACCGGCTCCATCGTATACTCCGGTTTCCGTTCGCCTTCCGGCCGGCCGAAATGCGAGGCGACGATGACCTTCGCATTATGATCGAGCGCATGGCGTATGGTCGGAATGGCCGCCTCAATGCGGGTGGTATCGGTGATGTTCCCCTGTTTGTCCATCGGTACATTGAAGTCGGTGCGGATGAAAACGCGCTTCTCGCGGATAGCGATGTCTTTGATGGATTTGATGGCCATGGCTTTTCCTCCCGATGTCTGATTTAAACGAGCCGAAGAACTATACCGCAGCAAGAGAAGAGAGTCAATTTTTGACGGCTCGGTAAAAAATTGAAAAACGAGCCAATGAACAGTATGATGCATTACCCGGAGAGGAGAGGCGCACATCATGGACATCGTGCAACAGATAACCGCGCGGATCGCGGAAGAAAAAAAGACTCTCGGAGTAAGCGACCTCGTCGTTTTCGAGAGCACCAACGGTTTCATCCTCGCCTCTACCGTGGAGGGAGACGCCGTCAACCTCGAGTCGCTCGGATCGCTCACCAGCGGGATCCTTACCGCCCTTGACATGCTCTCCGATCTCTTCACCCAAGGAACAGCGTCGCTCCTCATGACCGAAACGGAAAAAGGCTTCTTGATCTTCCACCACATCAAAGAGCACTACTTTTTGCTCACCATCGCACCGAAGAAGCGGCGACTCGGTTATCTCCAGATGCATCTCGAAAGAATCGCGAGGAGCCTTTGTGACCCGGTTTCCCAGTTTGTGGCCGCGAGTGAAGTGAAGATAAGCGACCTCGACATCGAACAGATACAGGTAGCGCTGGACGCGCAGTTCGACGACCTCTTCAAAGGAGAGAAGTAGGCGATGGCATTCATCAACAAAATCGCCAAAGAGGTCAACATCAAGATCGTTTATTACGGCGCAGGTCTTTCCGGGAAGACAACCAACATCGAGTACATCTACAAAAAGGTCGACCCGGCCAAACGCGGTCAGCTCATCTCGCTCAAGACCGAAACCGAACGGACCCTCTTTTTCGATTTCATGCCGGTGGACATCGGCAAGGTCGGCGACATGAACATCCGCGTTCATCTTTACTCGGTGCCGGGACAGGTGTTCTATGACCATTCGCGCAAACTCATCCTCAAGAATGTGGACGGGCTCGTCTTTGTCGTAGACGCTCAAGAGGAACGGATGGACGCGAACATCGAGAGCTTCTCCAACCTCAAGAAGAATCTCCTCATGAACTCGATTCTTTTCGAGAAGGTCCCGCTCGTTATCCAGTACAACAAGACCGACCTTCCCAATGCCACCTCGGTCGAAGAGATGCGCAAGATCTTTAATCCCCACGGCAAATATCCCGAGTTCATCGCTTCCGCCATTACCGGAGAAAAGGTGTTCGACACCTTCAAAACCATCGTGAAGATGGTGATACAGAACATTTCGCTCACCTAAAATTTGATACCTGTCAGGAGAGAACATCGGTGCTCCGTTGTCCCGTATGTCAACACACGGAGATGGTCATACTCGAACTCAACGCCATCGAAGTAGATCACTGTATCTCCTGTGGCGGCGTATGGCTCGACGCCGGAGAGATCGGACTCCTTCTCGACGACCCCGAAAAGGAGGACTCTTTCAACAGGCTTTTGACTGACGCCGGCGAACGGTGTGTCGAGCAAAAAAGACCCTGTCCCATTTGTGGGACAACCATGAGTAAATGCGGTCTCGAAGAGAAGACGCCCGGACTCATCCTCGACCGATGTCCTCGAGGACACGGATTCTGGTTCGACGCGGACGAACTCCGGCGACTTCTTGAATCTCCCTCTTGTAATGCAGCTCCTGCCGCGGTGGCACTGGTAAAAGAGATGTTCGCTTCACGGATACCCAATCATTAGGGGAGGACAACTATGGTCATTTTAGGTTTCGTCGTTGCATTGTTGGCCCTCATCGTTTTCTTGTTTCTTGCGGTTGTTGCGATCTACAACCGACTCATCGCCCTCAGAAACCGGGTAAAGAACGCATGGTCCCAGATAGAGGTACAACTCAAGCGACGGCATGATCTCATCCCGAACCTCGTCGAGACGGCGAAGGGCTATATGCAACACGAACGGGAGACCTTCATCCGCGTCACCGAGGCACGCGCCAAGGCGATGGGCGCCGGCTCCGGATCGGTACGGGACATCGCACAGGCCGAAACGGGGCTTTCCGAAGCCCTCGCCAAGTTCCTGCTCACCGTCGAGAACTACCCTGAACTCAAGGCGAACGAGAACTTCCTTCGCCTGCAAGAGGAACTCACCTCGACCGAGAACCGAATCGCGTATGCCCGCCAGGCCTACAACGACGATGTCATGGCGCTCAACAACAAGATAGAGATGTTCCCCTCGAACATCATCGCCGGCATCTTTAATTTCACCAAGTCGGACTTTTTCGAGCTCGAGGACAAGGCCGATCGCGCGGCACCCCAAGTCAAATTCTAACAGACCTTTTGACGAGGGTGATAAACGGCGGTGTGGGAACTCATCGAAGGCAATAAGCGCCGTGCACTGTGGTTGTTCGTGGCGCTCTCTTTGATTTTTCTCTCGCTCGGCTTCCTCATCGGCGAAACCATGTTTCCCAGCGACATGCCTTTCTCCGGTCCCGGCCCGTGGATCGGCACCGCCATCGCTGCCATCGTCGCACTGGTCCTCGGCGCCATCGCCTACTGGGCCGGAGACGACATCGTCATGTCGGTGAGCCACGCCATCCTCGTTACGAAGGAGCAACATCCTCAACTCTACAATGTCACCGAGGAAATGAAAATCGCCGCAGGACTCGAGCGAATGCCCGAGATATACCTCATCGCGGACGATTCCGCGAATGCGTTCGCCACCGGGATCCGCCCCGAAAAAGCGGCCATCGCCGTTACACAAGGACTGGTGGAACGGCTAAATCGCGAGGAACTGCAGGGCGTCGTCGCCCACGAGATGGCGCACATCATCAACCGTGATGTCCTTTTCATGTCGTTCGCAGGGGTTCTCCTTGGTTCTATCGCGATGGTAAGCGAAGGGTTCCTGCGCGGATTCATCTACGGAAAGAACTCGCGGGGCGCCCGGCTGCGCGGCGGCGGTCGCACTCACCCCATTGTACTGCTCGTGACCTTGGTCTTCGCTATCCTCGCTCCTTTTCTTGCCCGTATATTCTACTTTGCCGCCTCTCGCCGACGGGAATATCTCGCCGACGCGACGGCCGTGCGCCTCACCCGCTACCCTGAAGGGTTGGCGTCGGCGCTCGAGAAGATCTCCGCCACGCCTACCGACATGGAGATCTACAATCGCTTCACCGCGCCACTTTTCATCGTTCATCCTTTCGAGACCTCCTCAGAGACTCGTTCTTCATTCTTCGCGGCCGGGTCCACTCACCCGCCGGTCACGGAGCGAATACGCATCCTGCGATCGCTTACCGGCGCCGGATACCGCGACTACGAGGGTGCTTTCATGAAAGTGACGAAAAAGGCCACGCTCATTCCCGAACGGATGCTCCGTGACAAGACACCGATCCCGTTGCGCACTCCCCCACCTTTTGCCGGGGAGCCCTCGCGCGCTCAGAAACGGCGTGATCTGCGAGACATCGCCCTCGCGGCGGCCGGGTTCTCGTTCCTCACCTGTGCGTGTGGATTGAAAGTCAAGGTACCGGGGACTATCGGGACATACGGATTTCCCTGCCCTCGATGCGGGCGCCTGCTCTTCCTGCCGAATGCCGATTCTGGAGAAGCGCCTCAAAACACGAGCAACAACCCTTCCGTTGAGGAAACGCCGCTCGTTTATACCCGTAAGGGCGAACAGTGGGAAAGTTTCTCCTGTTCCTGCGGCAACATCATAAACCTTTCGCCTCTGTTTCGAGCCCGTGCGATATCCTGCCGCCGGTGCGGCAGAAAGATCACGATAGAATATCCTTACTGATCGGCTATCGCTATCTCGCCGAGAAGATGTTTGAGTCGTTCGAGTCCCTCGGCGATATTGTCTAGGCTTGTCGCATAGGAAAAGCGGACATATCCGGGCGCACCGAACGCCTCGCCGGGAACCACGGCGATATGCGCTTCGTCCAGAAGGAGGTTGGCCAGATCAATGGTCGTAGTAATGGTCCGATCGCCCAGCATCCCGCCGAGATATCTCTGGAAATTAGCAAAAAGATAGAATGCGCCATCGGGGCGGATTGCGGTAAGATGCGGTATCTTGGCTATCTCGTCGTAAATGAATCGGCGACGACGATCGAACTTGCCCACCATGGCCTCCACATCGGTCTGGGGGCCATTGAGTGCCTCGACCGCAGCATGCATCGTTATGGTGTTGGTATTCGAAGTCGTGTGATCGAGGAAGTGCTTCATGCGGTCCATAACATCGCGTGGCCCTGCGGCATAGCCGATGCGCCAACCGGTCATGGCGTACGCCTTTGAGAAACCATTCACGACGATGACATTGCGCCGCAGTTTCTCGCCGACCACCGAAGCGGCAGAGATGTGCGTATTGGTGTCATAGGTGAGCCGTTCGTATATCTCATCGCTGATGACATAGATGTCGCGTTCGGCAAGATAGTTCACTATCTCCTCGAGATCGGCCGCCCGATAGACGGCACCGGTCGGGTTGTTCGGCGAATTGATGACGACGGCGCGAGTCTTCTCGGTGAGGACCACCTTGACATCATCGAGGCGGAGACGGAATCCGAACTCCTCCTTGGGATAGCAGAAGACCGGTATGCCGCGAGAAAGTCTTACCATGCTCACATAGCTCACCCAATAGGGAGCCGGTATCACCACCTCATCTCCGGGTGAAACGATCGACTGCAGCAACGCATAGATGGCGTATTTCGCGCCGGGCGTTACCGCGATGTTGTTTTCCTCGTAGTGCAGATTGTTCTCGCGCAGGAACTTTTGGCGTATCGCCGTCTTGAGCTCCTTGATGCCCGACGAATCGGTGTATTTCGTGAAACCGAGATCTATCGCTTTCTTCGCCGCTTCCTTTATCCGTTTGGGGGTGTCGAAGTCCGGCTCACCGGCCGAGAAACTGATGACATTGATGCCTCGCTCGTTCATCGCTTTCGCCTTCGCCGCGATCTCGAGCGTCGCCGATTTCCCGATCATTGCGGTAGCGCTGCTTAATCGTCCTCGTTTACGATCGGGGACACTAGGGGAAGAATGCTGATCCTTCTGTTTCTTATCCATCGTGATCTCCTGCGGATAGAACCCTACTGGAAAAGATTGCGCACTATCTTCTCGTGTTGCCCCGCCTTAAGTTCGACGGGGATAACACGATCGACATTGTAGGTCTGATTCTTGATCCGAATCTTGTGCTCGCCCGGCGGAAGCTCGTATTTATTGAGCGGAGTAGTTTGTATGGGTTTCTCGTTAATGTAAACGAAAGTCGAAGGGGTGGTGATGATGGTGAGATAGGCCCGGTCAGGCCTCAGGCCCTCTTCGGGAGCTGCGGTTTTCTTCTGCTCGACTTGAGGTTCCTGTGGTTTTTCCTCCTTTTTGTGCACGATCTTCACTCCCTTGAGCGGCTTCAGAATGAGATCCACTCGGGGCTGCAGGTTGGCACTCGTTACCACTCCGAGGTTCTGTTGAACCGGCTGATACCCTTCCTTTTCCAAACGGATCACCACCTCGACCCCCACCGGTATCTCGACCATGAACGGCGTCTGTCTCTCGGAATCCTTGTCGTTGACGAAAATCCGGGCACCACTGGGATCGGAGTTGACGGTAATGAAGGCCTTCTGTTCGCCGACACGCGCCATGGTAACGACCTTGGTCTGAGTCTCGCCTTCCTTGAGGGTGATCGTCTCCTGCTTTGTAATGTACCCTTCTCGGCGCAATTCTATCTCATGCTGCCCGGGCATAATCCCCTCTATCTTACAGGGGGTCTCGCACCGCTTGTGTTGCATCGTACCGGGGTCAAGATTCACCAATGTCCCAAACACATTGGACTCGACGATGAGCGTCGCCGCCCGCTTCGTTTCGCGAATCACGAGCCATCCCACCGCGCCGAGAACGACGATCAGTACGGCCACCGCTATCGAAACAAGGAACGCACTCGTCTTCGATCGGCCAGCCGGCATAACGATCACCGATTCCTCATCCTCGTCATCCCTCGAAAAAGAGGGAGAAGCAACGAGTTGCGGAGTATAGTTCTTGGGCATCTTGAGCTGTTTGTACCGCTCTATCTTCGCCATATCCTCTTCGAGCTCGGCGGCAAAGAACTCGCTCATGAAATTCATGAGATCCTGCCGATCAAACCTGCGATTGCTGGCGAAAATGAAACGACGGAGGTCCTCGGCGAATTCGCTCGCCCACTGGTAACGGTCGTCCCGGTTCTTCGCGAGCGATTTGAGAACGATCCTATCGAGTTCCGGCGTCACATCGTGATTGAACAACGATGGAGGCGGCACCTCCGCCTTGCGTATCTTCTCGAGCGTCTCGACATCGTTCTTCCCCAAAAAGAGCCTCTTGCCGGTGAGCATCTCGAAGAAGACGACACCGAGCGAAAAAATGTCGGAACGCCGATCGAGCGGCATCGCGGCCACCTGCTCGGGAGACATGTAACTGAACTTGCCTTTGAGCATACCGGCCTGTGTCTTGGTAGATTTCGACTTCGCCTTGGCGATGCCGAAATCTATCAGTTTGACGGTTCCCTCATAGGAAATGATGATGTTTTGGGGCGATATGTCCCTATGTACGATGTTGAGCGGGTTCATCTTCTCGTCGGTCTTGCGGTGGGCATAGTCGAGCCCGTCGCACACCTGCGCAATGATGTGCGCCGATTGTTCCACCGGCATGAGAAGATCGACCTTCTTCATCTGCTTGCGGATCGTCTTGAGATCTTTGCCGTTGACGAGCTCCATTGCGATGAAGTAGGAATCCTCTATCTTGCCGAGCTCAAGTATCTGAACGATATTCGGGTGTTGGAGCTGAACCGCGATCTTGGCCTCGTCTATAAACATACGAATGAAATCGGCATCTTCCGCGACTTCGGGAAGGATCTTCTTTATGGCGACGATCTTTTCGAACCCTTCGACGCCGAACATTTTCGCCTTGTAGACCTCGGCCATGCCGCCGACATTGATGAGTTCCAAAAGGTAATACTTCCCGAAGAGGCGCGGGAGGCTGAGCATGCGATCAGCCATCGGTCAAAAATCTCCGCCGTAAAATCAAGAGGTATCGTAGTGGGCACCGGCGATAAGTCAAATTTTTGAGGCTTTTCAACGAGAGGAAAACAGGGCTCGCAGAACGAGGAACACCTGCGCATCTTTTCTTGCAAACACCCACTCTTCCGCATAGGATGCCACGATTTTTAGAAATAACGCCATGTTCTTCGAACGCTCTTCCACCGACATTCTCAACGGGCCGATTGCGCCGACCCTTCGCTCGCTCGCGATCCCCGTCGTGGCACTCAACCTTTTGAGGGCAGGATACAACATCGTCGACATGTTCTGGATCGGAAGGCTCGGCCCCGATTATCTTGCCGGAGTCTCGGGATCCATTTTCCTTGTGTGGGCAATTCACGGCCTCTCGCATCTCATCACCACCGGTATTACCGCTGGTGTGTCACGGAACATCGGCGAAGAACGGACCGACCGAGCCATCGCCAACTCCGTGAGGGCGCTCCGCTACGCGATCTGCTTCGGCATCCTCGTGGCGGCCATCACCTATCCCCTCATCCCCTTCCTCATCTCCTATGTGGGAATGTCGGAAACGGCGACTCATGCCGGTATCCAGTATCTTCGTATCATGACGATCTTCACCCCGATCATATTCCTTTTGTTCTCCCTCCATTCTCTGTTCGTCGCCCGTGGAGACACCACCACACCTCTCCGGGTCTACGGGACGACCTTCCTGCTCAATATCCTTCTTTCTCCGCTTCTCATGTTCGGGTGGGGAGCCATACCGCGCCTTGAAACGCAGGGGACCGCGTATGCCACCATCATCTCGTATCTCGTCGCCTGTGCATGGTTCTGGCGCGTCATGCGCCGGCGAAAATGGGTGGTACGACCGGCTTCTTTTCCCGACGGTCTCATCTCCTTGCGACGCTACCTTTCGCTGGGGTATCCAATTGCGCTCACCAGCATGATGTTTTCTTTCATCTACTTCTTCATCGCCCGCGTCACCGCCCTTTTCGGCGATGCGGCGGTCGGCGCCATGGGGATCGGTCATCGGGTCGAGTCGCTCGCCTATTTTTTTGCGTTCGGATTCGCGGTAGGACTTTCTACCTTCGTGGGACAGAACCTCGGTGCAGGGCATCGCGATCGGGCGCTTGCCGCGACTCGATACGCCTTAAGAACGGTAGGCATCGCCACGACGGTCTATACGGTGGTGGTCATGATGGGAGCCAGTACCGTGGTCGCGCTCTTCAACAACGATCCAGCACTTGTCTCCCACGGCGTATCTTACCTTTGGATCGTTATGCCGGCTGAAGCGCTTCAATCATTGCTCATCCTCATTGAGGATGGCGCCTTCACCGGTGCAGGCTATACGAGACCGAGCTTCACTGTCAGCCTTCCCGTGACCGTCGCTCGTATACCGCTTGCCTGGTTTCTTGCCGTCTCCTGCGGGCTGGGAGCGGCCGGTATCTGGGCGACCATTGCGCTCACCATGGCCGCAAACGCATTCTTGTTCCTCCGGCTCTATCGGAGTGACCGCTGGCTAAGAACGCAGATAGTCTAGTCGGCCGAAACCGGTATCCCGAGAAAACGCATTACCCGCTTGATGTCCTCCCAAGCCGGACGCTTATAGTCCGGATTACGGAGAAGCGCCGAAGGATGATAGGTGACGAACACCGGGATCCCCTCGTAGTCAAAGGTCCTTTCGCGGGCTTCCCGAATGCTCATCTTGTCGTGGCCCAAAAGATACCTGAGTGCCGTTTTACCCAACAGCACGATGGCGCGGGGCCGTATGATGGCGATCTGTCTTCTCAAATAACCGATGCACGCCGCGGCCTCGTCGGCGAGCGGTTCACGGTTCTCGGGAGGACGGCACTTGACGATGTTGGCGATATAGACCGAGCTGCGCGGAATTTTCATGCCGTTCTCGATGATCTTGGTAAGAAGCTGTCCCGCCCGCCCTACGAACGGTATTCCCTGCAGATCCTCGTCTTCGCCGGGGCCTTCACCGACAAACATGATATCGGCATGAAGGTTGCCGTCGCCGAAGACCAGTTTCGTGCGCGTCTTTCCCAACCGGCAACCTTGACAATCGAAAGCTTCTCGGAGAACCGCGGCCATTTCGTCCTCGCGCCGCGGGACGACGGTTGCCACTTCCGAAGGAAAAGGAAGCGGACTGATGCCGTTCTGCCACTTCAGGAACTCGACGACACGCCGATATGGCTGAGGGATGTTCGTTTCTTTTTCAGTCATGAAGAAAAGAAAACGCAGCGTTATTCTTTTTTGCGGCCGTAGCGAAGAATGAAAAGGTTATCCTCGATCGCGTTGGCAGCCTGTTCACGGATCTTCTTGTTGTCTTCTTCGGTGATTATCTTCTTCAAATATTCCTGAACGCTCTTGTCGGCGATCTGCGCCATTGCATCAACGGCAATCGACTTGGCAAGCACCGATTTCTCTCGCCGCACGAACTCGTAGAGCGGTACCACCCCCTCCTTTTTGTCGAGGGCTCCCACCGCTATGGCGGCAGTCGAGCGGACCTCTTCGTTAGGCGAATCCTTCATCACCTTCACAAGGAAGGGAAGCGACTCTTCGTAGCCATACTTCCCGAGCGTGGAGAGTATGATCTTCTTCCAGAACAGGTTCTCGTCCTTGTCGAACAAAGTGATGAGCGTCGCCGCCGAATCCTTCGACTTGATGCGCTCGAAGTATGCCGCATACTCAAGTTTCCGTTCGCTCGAGCGTTCGTTCACCGACGCAGCAAGAACCAACTCTATAAGGTCGGCTCCTTCATACTCTGAAAGCGTCGAAAGGATAACTGAAAGCCACCGGACATCTTCGGTAGCAAGTTCGCGTTGGATGATCTTTTTGGTGTCGGGCGTATCGAGCTCTATGATCGCCTGCAAAAAGGCTTTTTTGTTCGACTCGGGCGAATCAACAGGAAAACACTCGCTTGACGGTGGATTGTACATCTCGTCGGTACGAAGGAGATCGGAAAGCTCGCGTACGGCCTCTTTCGCGTCCGTCGTTGCGGCACATTTCGCTGCCGCGATCTGTGAATCTTGGGAAAGACTCTTTATCTTCGAAAGCACATGCTTCTTGAAGAACAAATCTCCCATCACCTGGGCCGAGAACTTGACGGCCAGACACCCGATCATGTCGGCTTGAGGAATGAGCTTCGCATATTCCTCGTCGTCCAACTTCACCGAGAGATACGCGGCGGCGGGAATGAGCGCCTTGAGCGAGTTCAATTCCTTTGCGGCAATGTATTTTTTGAACAATTCCCTCAGTCGCTCTTCGCTCCCCTGCTGTACGCCGCCTGTGGCCTTCTCGCGCACAGCTTGCGTTACCGCCTCAAAGAGCTCGACATTGAAGAGTTGCCAGAAATTGGTGCGATAGGGGCTTGAGAAGGAGAAGTTCACCTTGTCTCCCATGACGGGGACCGATATCGAATCCGCATGAAGAGCAAAAGAGTCACCTGTCTTCCGGGCAACGAATATATACTGAGCACGCGGCTGATAGGTAAAGCGGTGCATACGCCAGTGTTTTTGGTTGTCTATGTCGGTCACGATCGCCTCGTCGGGAACCGTTCCCGTGAACACCTTCACCTTGCGTACCCGGGCCTTGGTCTGTCCTCCCTGCAGGTAATCACCGATGAAGATGGCATCGGCTTCGGCCACCGATTTAAAGAACTGAGCCGCATCGAACACATCGCCTTCCCCGCCCGCCGCATTCAAAGAGGTGCCGGTCGCCATCATTGCACCGAAAAGAAAAAGCACATACCGGAACACCATGTTTTCCTCCTGTAAGGCCCCTCATTTCAAATCAGGTGTTTTTTACCTTAACCTAAACAAAGTCCCTTGTCAACCTTTACCCACACTAAATTACACGGAAAGTATCCCCTTCTTTCCCGATTTCGCCGAAAAATGTTGCCGAGAGAACGGAAAACGGTATGATTGAAAAGCATCAACAACAAGGGGTCTTTCATGAAAATCAAAGTCATCGACTCTCAGCGGTGCGTCGGCTGTCAACTCTGCATGTTCGCCTGCTCACGGAGGAGCGGTATTGGCGGTCTATCGAACTCCTGTATCGGTGTCAAATCCTCCGGTGGCATGTCGAAAGGATTCACAGTGGTCGTCTGTCGTTCGTGCATAAACCCTCCCTGTGCACGCGCCTGTCCGGTGGATGCTCTCGAAAAAAGGCCCGATGGAGGAGTGCGACTCCATCCGGATCGTTGTATCGGATGCGGTGCCTGCCGGGCCGCGTGCATCCTCAAGGCGGTCTTCTGGAACGAGGAGACACAGAAACCGCTTATCTGCGTCCACTGCGGGACTTGTGTAAGGTATTGTCCTCACGGCGTCCTCGATTTGGAAAAAACGGAGGTGCGGCCATGACTCACGCCTATCCCACCAAAGTGCTCTACATAGATCTCACCAAAAAGAGTTTCCGGTCTGTCGAGCGGCCTGAACTTTTCGCCCGGTCTCTGGGGGGTACCGGCGCAGCGATAAAACTCCTTCACGAGAACTGCCCTGCCGGCGTTGACCCCTATGCGCCCGAGGCACCTATCATCTTTTCAGTCGGTCCGCTCACGAGCCTCTTCCCGCTCGCTTCAAAAACGGTCGCCATGTTCAAGTCGCCGCTCACCGGCAACCTCGGCGAAAGCCACGCCGGCGGACGGGCAGCGCAGGCGATCCGGATGGCAGGCTATGGCGCCATCGTCATCACCGGAGCGAGCGACCTACCGGTGTGCGTAGCGATCCATGGCTCAAAAGTGTACTTCCGCGACGCTACATCGCTCTGGGGAATGCGCAGTCTCTTTACCGCCGGGTCCATCATCCGCGCCGCGGAGCCGGGAGCCGGCGTCCGCTCGATCATGCGAATAGGACGCGGTGGCGAGAATCTCGTGTCGTTCGGCTCGGTGACGACCGAGACCTATCGGCACTTTGGTCGTCTTGGCCTCGGAGCGGTGTTCGGCAGTAAGAAAATAAAGGCGGTCATCGTATCGGGTGAACGCTCGATACCGATCGAAGACAAGAAGAAATACCGCGATCTCTACGACCACATCTTCAAGGCAGCGGTAGAGTCGCCAGCGATGAAGAAATACCACGACCTCGGCACTGCCGGTAATGTCAAGACCATGCAAGCGATCGGCGCCGTCCCGACGCGCAACCTGCGCGAAGGTCGATTCGAGCACGCCGAAGCCCTCTCGGGAGAGGCACTTGCAAAAGGGTATCTCGGACGGCGGCTTGCCTGCGCCCACTGCCCGGTCGCTTGCATCCACATCGCGGCAGTGCGTGAGCCATACGAGAACGAACCCTATTTCTACAAGACGACGATGGTCAGCTATGATTGGGAACTCATCTATGCGCTCGGCACGCTGCTCGGCATCGGTGATCCCGAGGGGATGCTCCTGCTCATCGACGCTGTGGAAAAGGCGGGGCTCGATACCATCTCGACCGGCGTCTGCCTCGCGTGGGCGACCGAGGCGATGGAACGCGGGATCATCTCGGAGAAGGAAACGAATGGTCTTCGTCTCACATGGGGAGACTGGAGGGCCTATCTGAGTGCCGTCGAACATCTCGTTACCCTCGCCAACGACTTTTATCTGGCTCTCGCCAAGGGTTCGGCACATGCCGCTTCGATCTACGGTGGCAAGGAGTTCGCCCTTTCATTCGGCGGCAACGAGATGCCGGGCTATCCCGCCGGGCCAGCGAGTTATCTCGGGTTCCTCCTCGGTACGCGTCACAGCCACCTCGACAACGCCGGCTATAGTCTTGATCAAACACTGCTTAAAGAGGGAAAGCGGATCTCGGCACCACAGATCGTCGACGAGCTCATGAAAGAAGAGATGTGGCGACAGGTGCTCACGAGCCTTTGCATCTGTCTCTTCGCACGAGGCATCTACACCCCGGAGGTGGTGCGCGAGGCGCTCGCAGTCGCCGGTTACGGATTCTCCGACGAAGAGATCCGGTCCATCGGCCGCGAGATCTATCGTGACAAGTACGCCTTCAAACTTGCTCACGGCTTCGATCTGGACGCGCTCCGTCCCCCCGACCGCATCTACGAGATGCCCACGGCAAACGGTCCATTCGACCGCGTCTTCATCGAAGAAGGGATCCGCTATGCTAAAGAGCGGATAACGGCGCTCGTTTCCTGATTCCTTTCCTGACACCTCTCAAAACGACGAGATGAAGAGGTGGAAACTCCAGAGGTCCTCTTTGTAATCGCGCATCGCGTCTTCCCGCGGGAAGAGGTTCGCTCCCGCTTGCAGATTGACGGCTCCAATCGGCGAGGCGAAGAGCAATCCGCCGCCGGCACCGTATCGGAAGAGGTCGCCCTTGCCGACATTCTCTATGCGCTCCCAAAGGTTCCCCGCGTCGAAGAAGGCGACCACATAGAGCCGATCGCCGATCTTCACCCGCATCTCGTTGCGCCAGAAAATCGAGTAGCGCCCTTCCGGGACACCGTCGTCGTCGTCGTTGGGGATGATGGTGTTCTGCCCAAAGCCACGCACGGTGGTCGAACCTCCGAGTTTGAGCGTGTCGTCGGCAGTGAGCGTCCCGGTATGGAGAAAGAGAGCCGCATAACGGAGGAACGAATGCCACACGAGCGTATCCCGCGGTTCGTAGTCCCCCGAGACCGTGCGCTGGTAGCGAAGCGGCAGATAACCGGACAGGTAGTTCTCAAGGAGAGTGTACTTCGTTTCCGTTCCCAACAGCGAGGTGACATTGCGGAGGCGAAGACCTATCTTCCAGCCCTGATAGGAGTTCACCGGGCTGTTCCGGTAATCGACCCATCCTTCGATACCAGGGCTTAAAAGGTAGCGCCCCGCCCGCGCGAAGCGGTCGTCGCCGGAAAGGTCGGCATGGAACATTTCCTCGTCCTGTCGCGAAAGTTCAGCATCGAGCGAAAGAAAGAAGTGATCGCCGAAGCGTTTGTAGAGAGTGAAGGTGAGACCGTTCTTGTCGAGCAGGTACGGAACGCCGCTCGCCGATCGGGTGTCGTGAATGTGGAAGAGTTCGGTCTGCAATCCCAGAGAGAAAGGGAGAAAGTAGAGATCAGGAACGATGAACACGCCGTTCACCGAGCGGTCTATTCGCTCGAACGACGCTATCTCGTGAAGAAAATAGTCGCGGAATCCGGCGCTCATGAACCACGGTATCTTGTAGGCGAGCTTGTAACTGAGTTGGAGCGTGAGCACCTTACCCAATATGTTCTTGTATTCGAAGGCACCGAACAGACGAACCCCCTCGTCGGTCGCTACGCCGGCCCCTAGATCGAAGCGGAAACGCCACGCCTCAGTCACAGAAACAACGATATCCTTCTCGGAAGCCGGGGTGTCCTCATCAAGAATCCTGATCTCGGTCGCATCGAATGCGCCGGTGATCAAAAGGTTCTGGCGCGCATCGTGAAGCATCTGCGTGGTGATAAGGCTTCCCTGTTCGATACGCACCACACTGCGAACGACCGATTCAGAGGTGAGCGCATTGCCGCTCACGACTATCTCCCCTGCCGTGACCGGGAAGATATCCTCTACGAAGAAGGTGATCCGTACGCGCGATCCGTCAGTGACCTGCTCGGGACGGACCCGTGCGAAGAGGTAGCCGCGCGATCGCAAAAAAAACTCTATGTCTGCGGCCGTTCGCTCGACCATCGCAGGGTCGAACGGCACCTCGGTCGCTATATCCATCTCGGACTCCAGTTCCTCGTCAAGACGCGGATCTCCGCTTCGAAAACCGACCCATGCAAGCGTGGTTCGTGGCCCTTCCTCCAAAGAGATGTCGAGGTACAGAAGATCGGCTTCCCGTACGAGTGCGACACGCTCAACCTTTGCCTCCAGAAAACCTTGTGATCGGCACAACGACTCTATGTGACGCGCGATATCCATCGTATAGTCCTCGGGGATCGCGTAGCGGCTTGCGGGAAGAACCGCACGATCGCGATTGGTACGCCGCAGAGTCGTGATGCGGGTCCCATCGGTATCGCGATAGCCTCCCCCAAGGAGCGTACGATTCAGGACCGGATCGGGAAAGCCCTCGTCCGCAAGACGCTCTTCTACGAACGCAAACAGGTCCCGTTCGATCTCACGCGGAGAGCCCTCCACAAGACCACTGAATACGACTCCGTCGAGAAACCGGCGAGCGCCTTCCTCTACGGTGGCAACCGTCGACACTTCGTTCTCCTTCCGATCCTCGGTCACTGTCAGGGTTACCCGAACATCAGGGAATCCAGCTGCCTGATAGAAGCGAAAAAGACGCTTCCTCGTCTCTTCCCGATCGTGGTGCCACTGCTCACGGCGCGTCACCACCTCTCGAAGGGTGTTGTCGGAAAAGGCGACATTCCCTTCAAACACCAGCCGGTAACGGGGACCGCGGTTGACCGTCATGATGACCGTTCCATCGTCCTGCGTCACCCGCTTGACCGAAACATCGAGGTAACCGCGGTTCCGATAGTACTCTTCGACACGGTCGTTCATGTCTCTTAGCCGTTCCTCAGTGAGTGGCGAGAAGGCATCCGAGAAAGTGAGCATGTTCTCCAGTTCCCGTTTCTCGGAGGGAAAGATGTCTCCCTCGACCTGAACACGCGTGATCTGGCGGCGTTCCCCTTCCTGCACCGAAATATGCAGTTCGGCTGTCGCGGCGGATGTTCGGCGCACCTCAATGCTAACGGCGGCGTCGAAGTATCCTTCGCTTCGATAGGCGAAAACGATCTCTTCCCGAACGCGATCGAGAGACAATTCCAAGAAGGGCGCATATCGTCGAAGGTTGGCGACAAGCTTTATCCGATTGTCCGAAAGGGCCCGATTTCCCGAGATGACGATGTCTTCGACCAAAAGGACCGGCTGTGCCGAAATGGTAAGGATCACCTGATCTTCCTTCGTACCGGGCGCCATCGTCACTATTACCTGTTCGAAGCGGCCGGTGGCGTAGAGCAGGCGAACGGTGCGGCGAACGCTGCCCACCGAAAGTTCGTCACCGGTATGCACCTTGATGAGACGACGATACTCTTCGATAGGGACCGGTGCCTTCCATACGACCCTCTCCACGATAGCCGCTTGCACCGCGAAGAAAAACAAGAGCAAGAGCGAGAAGAGAACCGTCCGCATCGCGCTACTCGAACAGTAAATTGAGCACCAAGTTGAGTCCCACGCCGCCGTAATCGGCCTCGAGTTTATTCTTATACTTCCAATCGAGCGAGAGATCGAACATCCCGCCCCGGTAGGTGAGTCCAAACATCTGATCGGCCGGGTCGGCGGGATTCGATTCTATGGAAACCAGCAAGAACGGATATATCTCCTTCACGGCGATTATCTTGAGCACCGTTTTGTAATCTATCTCTGAGTAGCGGGGGGTAAGTTCAAAACGGGTAAGACGAAAGTTTTTCTTCACCTCTTCCGAGAGACCGAGAAGATCGGTCGCCGCGACAATCGCCAGATTCTCGATTCCTGTTTGATTCGGATCGAAAAAATCGCCCCACAGAAGGAGAGAATAGGCGTCGGTCTCCTCGAGTTGCGGCATCGAAGAGAGACGTACCACCGGATTGTCGGCATACCCGGAAACCGAAAGGACGAGCTTGTACTCGGTCTGCCGGGACCGAGCATATACTCGGGTCGTTCCCTGTATATCGAGGTAAGCCCGTATCCCTTCCCCTGGTTCAAAGGTAACGATACCTCGATCGAGCGAAAAGCGGTGCTGTTTGAAGGTGATCTCCCCGCCCGCCAACTGAAGGGAACCGTCAAGAACCGGTCGAGAGAGGGTCCCCGTAACCCTTGTATCAATGACGAGATCGGCGCGTAAGATATTATTGGAGACTTGGAGGGCGTTGCGCCCCGTGACCCGAAGATCGAGGCGGGGATCGAGGCGTTCAAAAGGCGAGTCTTCCTTCTTTGAGCGTCCCCCCTTTCCCGAGAGGGATCGCGCAAGCGTCTCGGCGACACTGAAATCGCTGCGATACGACACATTCTTTATCTCGATGTCGCCGCTCACCAAAGACACGGAGCCCTGCTCAATGAAGGTATCCACATCGGCGGAAAACGAAAACGGACCGACGGCAGGATTGCGCATACCGGCATTCGTGACGGCGAGTCTCACCTGCCCTTCCCATGCGGGAACAAAAGAGCCGGAACCCGAGACGACGATCTTCCCCCCGTTCAGTAAACCGGAAAGCGATCCGATGTGCCATGTTCCCTTGTCGAACGAGATGCCGCCGCTCATCTGCGCAACCGCAAGTTCATACGCCGGAAGGAAAAAGCCCACCTCGCGCAGGACGAACTCTCCCGAGAGATCCTTGTCGGCGAGCGACATCTTGAACGACGCGTTGCCGGCCATGCGGGAAATCCCGCCGATACCCGCGAACGCGCTCACCGCCGCCGGAAAGAGCGTTCCGGTCATCTCAAGGTACGGAAGTCCTCGTCGGATGCTCCCTTTTACCAGCACATTCGCCGTTTCGCCGCCGAAGACGACCGGTTCGACCGTTAGTTCCTCCCAGTCGCCGCTCACGGTGAAGGAGCGGTTGTTCCTCACGAAGAACCCGCGCTTTTCGAGGATCAGCTTCGCGAACCGCGCGGAGATCTTTCCTTCGGCTATCTGGGAATCGAAGGTAGTCTTGAAGAAGAAATCCCCTTTCTTGTGAACGAAGTCGCGCACGGATATCTTCGCGTTCGCGCTAGCCGGATCGAGGCCGCGGACCTCGGCTCGAAAAGAGACCGCATCGCCGAGGTTCCCGTTCGCTTCAATGCGGTTGTCCCCTGCCCGATATACGAGGTGCCCCGCAAAATTACCCATGGCGATACCTTGATAGGAAACACCGCCGAAGAAGGCATCGGCCTCGACATGCGGTTCCCAGATCGGCCCGCTCACCGCTACCGCAACACGGGGAGCGGTAAAAGCGACATCGGTGAGAAAGGGGAAATCCTTCTGGAAGAACGCGTTGAGGTCGGCGTGTACATCAAGCAAGAAAGTCCGACGGTTCATGTCCCCGGAAAGGAAAAAGGAACTGTCGCCGCGCGACACGATTCCTTTGGTTATCTTGATCAGGTCGCCCTCATCGGTGAACGAAACGGAGACCCGATCAGCGAGAAGCGTTCCACGCCACTGCGTCTTCTCAACCTGTCCCGAGCCGACAAGCGAGGCAAGATGATCGGTATATCTTCCCTCGGCGGTGAACGAGAACCGACCGCCAAGATCAGACAGTTTCGTACGAAGGACACCGCCGAGGTCGGCGACCGCGCCACTGACCTGATTGAAGAGGAACGAGATCGCTATTGGATCCTTATTGAAATCGATCGCCACCCGCGATCCATTCGTCTTTATGGAGCGATAGGTGAGTTGATTCCCGAGGAACGAGAGGACGAGGTCTTTGAGTTCCACCGTGAGATCGCACCGCTCGGTGTCGAAACCGGCGACCGAACAGTCGTTGCCGACGAAGTGCCCCACGATACGAGGATTTTCGTATTTCGAGGTAATGCTTACATCTATCGCCCCTTTCCCCGCCGTCGCCAGTTCGGCGATCATGCGAACGCGGCCGAGATCTATCCACGAGGCATTCGAGATGAGTATCTGGAAACTGTCAGTAAAATCGAACCAACAGTCATGGAGAAAGACATGGGTCGCCTCGTCGGCAAGGCGGGCTTCTGCCGCCGAGAGGACCACCCGATCAGGACGTATCTGGCCGCGGCCGGTGACGAGATAGGTGTCGGCGAGTTCGAGTATCGCGAACCGGTCGTCGGTGTGCACCCCAAACCCGCGTACCGACAGGTCAGCTCTATAATCAGCGACAAGCGTCTCGAACGAGAACGAATAATCGATGGATCCCGAGAGCCACATGTCAACCCAACAAGGGACCCCGAAGCGGGTGAGCGTGTTCCGAAAATCAAGGTCCTTCAGGCGCGTTTTCCCACGCATCACCCTTTCTTTCCATGTCATAGTGCCGTCGAGCAAAACGACCGGCGCACCACGATCGAAAAGGACAAGTCGCTCCACGGTGAGCCCCTGCGGATCCATTGCAAAGTCAGAAGTTATTTCGTAAATGCGAAAGTCCTGCCAGCGGAGGTGGTCGGCACGAAGTTGTACCGCAAGCCGCGGTTTTCCATCGGAGACTGCAATGCGGTAGTCGACCGTCACCGCGCCGGTCGGCGGATGATCGTCGAAGCGGTGTACGATCCGCTCGAGGTCGAATACCGCGCTCCCGCCGAATTGGCCATCTTCCCCAGCACCGTCGAGCGAGAATCCGTCCCCGGTCCATGCAAGCGACTCGAGAACGTACTCTTTTTTCTTGGCGCGAATGACCAGCGAACCTTTCCCAGAGAACGGATTCGCAAGCCGCGGGTGGCGGTATGAGACCTCCCCGACCGAGAGCGTATAGCGTTCGTTCCCCGTGACCGATACCTGTTCCAGCCACAGATCGCCCCCCCCGATCGCAATGCGCGCATCGAGCCGGTCAAGTGTTATCTCACCGAAGGGAAACTCCGGCAGATCCTCCCACGAGAAGGACCCTTCCCCGCCGAACAACCTGTCTGGGTCACGGATCTCCACCTCGGCACGGGACACCGAAAAATGCGAAATGAACGGCGAAAAGCGGAACCATTCCCCCGGACGAACGGTCACTGCGACCTGCACCTCCTCTACCGAGAGGCGGAATACCCCAGGCAGCTCGACCGAAACGGCAGGAAAATTGAGGCAGGCAAGGCCGCACACCTTGCTTTCGGACAGATCCATCCGCACTCCATAGCGCAAGTCGAGATAAGAACGAAGAAGCGGATAGAACGAAAACCGGGCTACGAAGAGCGATGCAAGGAACAGCAGAAGAACGATGGAAAGGAATCGTACTCTCTGCACATCACCCTACCAAAAAAATTTGGAGCGGGCGACGGGACTTGAACCCGCGACCTCCAGCTTGGGAAGCTGGCACTCTACCACTGAGTTACACCCGCTTCGAAGCGTTCTATACCTTATTGAAAGGAGAAAGTCAACTAGAGCGCCATGAGAGCGCATCCTCCCGAGCTTTCCGACGGCCCTTCCCCCGCAAGCGGGGTATCATCGTCGGAAAGCGTTCCCATCGCTTCCACGAAGAGGGCATCGGGTTCGAGCGGTTCGATGGGCTCTTCGGCGACCGGTTGACGCCCGGGACAGCTGAAGAGATCACAGGCCTTTTCGATCGCGGCGATCGCGTTTATGCGGCCATAACCGTAGCGGAGACTGAAACCGTTCTCGTCGTAGCGGGCGTCGCGTGGGCTCACCTTGTCGGCGGTCGTGGTGAGGATGTCGTACACCTCCTGCCACGAGAGGTCGGGCGAGGCGGAGAGGAGGAGCCCCACGACCCCTGCCGCTATCGGAGTCGCCGCTGAGGTGCCGCAGAAACCGGGGGTGTAGTCACCGGCGTCGTAGCCGTCGAATCCGGTGTTGTCGGTCGTCCAGATGCCGTCGCGGATCATGGCGATATCGAAGGGATCCTCGAAATCGTCAAGGTCGGTGTCACAACTTGGTGCCATGAGGTCGAGATCTTTCCCCCAGTCGCTGTAGAGCGTCTTGACCCCCGAGGCGTTCACCGCACCGATCGCGATGACCCATGGATTGGCGGCGAACCCGTCGAAACTCTCCGGCGACGAGATGTCCTCGTTGCCGTTGCCAGCGGCGAAGAGGATGATCGTTCCCTTACCGTTGCGACCTTTGGCCGCCGCTGTCGCAAAGATCTCCTTGAGCGTCTCGCTCAGCTCCATCGGACCGCCATGATCGCTCGGCCCCCACGAGTTCGAGATGATGTCCACACCCCGGTCGAGAAGGTAGGTGAAGGCCTCTATCTCGGTCGCCCCGTTGATGAGATCGGAACTCACCCGCACCGGTACGACAAGACAGTGGGGACAAACGCCGGCGATACCGATGCCGTTGTTCCATCGGGCGCCAAGAAGACCGGCGACCGCCGTGCCGTGAAGGTCATAGGGACCGATCATCGGGATATCGTCACCATCGGCAAGGTCAATTCCCTGCAAAAAAGCGTCGGCAAGGTCGCGGTGGGCAAGGTCAAAGCCATCATCAATGATGCCCACTGCTACCCCTTGCCCGGGGATAAGCCCTTTCTCGAATAGAAACTCCCATGCCGCCGCGATGCGGGCATCGTTCTCCGCGATACCCGTCTGACCAATGTTTTCGAGATACCACTGATTCGGGAAAAAAGGGTCCGCAGGCCTATACCCGCGCCGTTCGAACGGGCGGTAGAAATCCGATTCGACCCACCGAATCCCGGGACAGTCGGCAAGACGCCGTGCCACATCAAGCGACGGACGAGAGGACGAGAAATGGTATACCGCCTCTGTCCAGCGCACCCTCTTTACCAGCCGCACTCCTGCCGACATCGCACACCGAACGATCCCGTCAGACGACAGGTCGGCATCGAATGACGCAAAGATGTCAGGTCCAAGATAAAGCTCGTCTCTTGCCCCCAACGCATGGAACGCCGGGAGAAAGATCCCCTGACGCACGATACCGCCACCGGTCAGCACGATCGACATATCTGAGGTTCCGCGCGGAAGCGTCTCGGCGGATACTGCGGTAAAAAAAAGAAGCAAGAATGCCATCGCCGCAAAAAAAGAACGGGAGGACCCTGAGGTCCCCCCGTTCAAACGGAAACGGTTCATGCGATCAGATGAAGTAGGCATACATGATCGCAGTGCCGAACTGATCTGCGATGAAGGTGTTCAGCTGGTCGAGCGTCGTCTCCATGACCGTCACTTTGTAGTTGCTCGGGTCGGAGGACTGCTGACCACCGCCGGTGCCTTGACTGCTGATGATGCTCAGCGCCTTGACCAGACGATACGCCGGAGCGAAGCGCATATAGGTGTCCTCAAGGTACTGACGGAACGCATCGCGGCTTGCATACTTAAGCACAAAGTTGCCGCCACCGTCGGTAAGACATTCCTTCTCGGTAATAAGTGAGCCATCCTGACCGAACTCTGGCGGATTCTTCCACTCGCAGAGCGCTTCAGCATCGGTCGCCCCCGCAGCCTTGCGCTCCTTCCACCACGCGAGATCGGCACGGTCCACCGCCGAAAGATCGCTCTGCGGCAGTTTCGCGCGGTAGTACATGTTGCCGAGCGAGTTGAGCACCTCGATCTCGTCCACATCGGGCGGACGCACATCGGTACGGTAGGTGCCGTAGGTAAAGGTACCGAACTTGAGGAGGACGCTCGTATCGGCCGAAGCGTTCATCACATTGCCAATGCCCCAGTAAAGCGGCGCCAGTTTGTCGAAGTAGATCCAGCCTGCGTGTACCGGCTCGAAGACCGCCGACGGATCGTTCGGGTCCTTCGCCGCAGCACAAAGGTTCTTGGGAAGATCCTTCGCGAAGTATGGCGCACGAGCGCTCCCGTCGGGCGTGTGAAGCGGCGGTTCGCCACGGAAGTGGAGATAAGTGGTGACCGGCACCTCGATCTTCACTATTTGGTTGGTTCCCTTCTTGACACAGTAGGGAGAGAAGGAGATCAGCCAGTCCTCGTTGGCGATGTCGCCGAACATCGCAAAGATGAGGTTGTTCACACCGTCGGCAAGTTGGCCAAGGCCGTTGGCCATGCTCTCGCGCTGATACTTGCCCGAAAGCCAGCCCTGATTGGAAATGGCGAAGATGGCAACCGCCTTCTCCTCGGTGAATCCACGGCGGATGACATGGTCGTAGTAGGTTGCCGGGTCGTCCTGAATGTCATAGTGGTCACGGTGATAACGACCGTACACCGGGCTCACATACATGAGGTCATCGGCGGAGATGCCAATGTTGACCTCGCCATTCTCGATGGTTTCTCCATCGATGACATAGGGATTAGAGATCCAGTAGCCTTCCTGACCCGTCTCGAGCTTGAGAGGCATCGTCTTATCATTGCCGTCATCTATGCGCATCTTCAGATACTCATTGGCGTCGGGACGGTAGAGGACATCGTTCATGAAGTAGTTCACGCCGAGCATACCGGCAACGATGTAGTCACCAGGGCCGAATGGGGTGAGGGTCTTCAGTTCACCGTTCTCTATCCAGTATTCGATGCCCCGGATGCCTTTCTGGTAATCTTTGCAGAGTTGGTCGGGGATCGCGAGCTTTTCTCCGCCCAGCGACATGCTAAGCGGATACTCTATCTCACCACAGCCGTCATCGGTGTTCCAGAGCTGGATCACATGACCGAACCAGCCACCGCGGAGGGCATTGTAGTTGAAGTCGAGCAGGTAGTGGACATACTTATATTTGTCGAGCAGAGTGTCGAGTATCATCTTATACCAAGTGCGCCCGCGGAACTCACGGAACTTCGGATTGCCGCGCTTGAAGAAGCGGGTGTAGTAGAAGGACTGTTCGGTATTCGCCATGAAGCGGACCGAATCGGCGCCGCAGTAGCCACCGTCGAAGACCTTGTTGATCGGCTCATCGGTCTGCATCTCATCGGAGAAGAAGATGTACTTGTGGAGGCTGCCGTCATTGACGAAGTACTTGATGTTCGCCGGCTTGTAGACCTCTTTTTCGACATCTTTGACCGGGAACCCGAGGTCGTCACGCGCGACAGCCGGAACGACGCGTATCACCGCACCCTTCTCGGCGTCGGTGTACTTGATGGCTTCCTTAGGTTCGCTGACCGGTATGAGTTCTCCGGTGGTCCCGTCTATGAACGGCTTGTTGATAAGAACCGGGAAAGGATAGCGCGCATCGCGTATCGGGTTGGTCGTATCCATCTCAACGAAGCCTTCCTCATCGGTCTTGTACTGCTCGACCGAGCGACCATAGACGAACTTGAGCGCCGCATAGTCGTACTTACCGAGGCCAACCGCATGAATGTACGCCTCGCGCTGGTAGTCCATGAACGAGGTGTAGGTGTAGTAATTCATCTTCGATTCAAAGGAACGCTTGAGGTCATAGATGTCCCCGCCCATGAGCGCCGGGTCAACCCCTTCGTCATAAAGCTCCTGCACCCGCTCCTTTATCTTTTCAACGAGCGTCGGATAGTTCTCGGGGGCATAGTAGCCGTCGAGATAGTTCATCTGATCGGCCGATCCGCTGAAATTGTGACGCAGACCGACACTGTGTCCCATCTCGTGCTGGGCGACGCCTTTATAAGTGAGCGGTTCGAGCTCGTCATAGATAGCACGGACGAACGCCTCGACATACTTTTCCTTGTCGGCACCGTCCCACTTAGGATACTTCTTGCGAAGTTCTGTCTGCTTTTCCTTGAGGAACTGGATGATGGCACCGTCAAGGAATGTTTCGTCCATGTAGAAATCGTGCTTCATCCCTTCAAGATACTTAAGCATCTCGATATTGAAGGCTTCCGGGCCCGAAACGAAACGACGGATGATACCGCGTTCACCCTCGGCGTAGTCCCATGATCCCGTCGAACTTTCGGTCCACGGGAACATGGCGGTTCGCATCGAGTAAGGAACCATCTCGGTTTCCCACTTGGTTCCAATAAGCTTGGTAGGATCGAAGCGGTTGTAGTTGTGATACTTCGCCGTGACCTTATCGAGGATCGCTTTGATCTTATCTTGCTGATCAGCGATATCGATCGCCGGATCAAGAAGGTCGTTCCTCTTTACAGCGGGATGGGAAGTTTGTGCGAGATAGGGCTTCATCTGCCCGGGGTTTCCATTGAATATCGCTTTCGGACGATCGCTGTACGCGGGCGGATTGGTGAGCTCTTCCCAATCCCACGCCGCCGGATCGTCCTCGCTGATGAGGATACGGGCAAGCTCCACCGTGCGGTTCATGACCCACTGGAGCACCGATCCGGCGATGTTCGAACCAGCGCCGAGCGTCTGCCCCGTCTCGGGGTTCACATTCCACTGAGAAACACCCAGAATACCATACTCGGTCGGCTGATCGACCCAGTTGATGAGGGCGACGCGCATGTCGCCGTTGTAGTACTTGTGGCGCAGTTTCGGCAGGCCATCGCCAGCGTCATAGAACTTGCAGGAACGCTGATCGGTGAGTTCGCAGGCCGCTTTCGCTTCGACATAACCAGCGGGACAGGTCTCGTCCTTCTTGAGCACCTTGCAGTCGTAGCGGTCGCCTTTCCATGTGTCGCGGCCATATTCTTCCGTATAGAGGGCTTCCATCTCCTCTTCGTTGGTGAGGCAGTTCTCGAAGTAGGCGAGCTTGCCTTCCTCGGCCGCCGCCGCTTCTTCCTGCGTCACACAGATGAAGAATGCGTTCTCGTTGTTCTCGGTCTTGTACTTATCATACCCCGCGGCGCCCGGAAGATGCTTGCCATCACGAGACGGAATGTAGGCTTCGACGGGGTTCTTGACCATGACAACGATGTCATTCGGATACTTGTCTTCGATGAAGTCGCCGTTCCATCTCTGGATAAAGGCGGCGCTGTCGGGGAAGAAGCACTTCTGTTCCCAGCCATCGGGCGGGTTGAGATACCACTCGAGGTCGCGAACCGTCACTTCCTTCGAACCAACCTTTACCTTTTTGAAGAAATCGTTTTTGTAGTTAGCAACATACCACTTTTCAAATTCGCGGGTGTCGCTTCCCGGGTTCATTGCCGCGAAGCGTGCCGCGAGCATCGCGTGGTTGTAGTCCTTGGTAATGGCACAATTCGCCGCAAGCATCCGCTTGGGCGTCTCGGCGGACGAGGAGAAGACCATTTTTTGCTGGTACTTGAGATCGGTAAGGCATTCGTTGTACTTCGCCGCAGTCCCCTGTCCTGCCGCGCAGGTAAAGTTCCAATCCTTCGCGGTACCGGCCGTATCCCCCGCTTTTGCCCACGCGATGTTCCAGTAGTTGGCGAGTTCGTGGTAGTCCTTGTCACGATAGCCGTATTCGGGATCATAGCCTTTGAAGAGGTTGGTGAAGTAACCGAACTTCCGGAAAAGATAGTCAGGGAACTCGAGCGGCCGGAAGCCGTTGTCCTTGGCGCCCTTCTCCCAGACGAACTGGCGGGTCGCCGGGTCATAACGCCGCTTGCCATACACATCGCGATTCACTTTTTTGAAGGTGTGCCGGTAGACGATACGCGCCGGTTCGGTGTTGATGAACTCCTCGATATCGTCCCATGTATAGATGTTGCCCCAGCTGTTGTTGTAGATGAGGTATTCTTCCGACCGGTAGGTGAACCATTCCAGCTCCTTATCGGCCGGGTCGCCGGCAGCAAGCATTTCGGCGTACTTCTTCGGCGGGATGAACGAACCGTCGTGCGCATAGAACTCGAGATCGGTCGCCGCCGTGACGACACTCGTGTAGAAGGGATTGTCCCATTCCTGCGTCATCCAGAGGTATTTGAGTTCGAAGTTGATCATCGCGTTTCCCGACTGATCGATGGTGAAGTAGCGCCGCTCGTTCCACGGACGGTCATGGTTGGGAACATAGACCGGCATCGCCTCGCCTGTCGTCGGATTCTCCTGCGGAAGGATATCGAAATGGTCAAGAATGGGATAGGCGAGTATCGGGGTCTCATTGGGCGCCAGTTGCTCGGCAGTATCCACGATGTTGATCTTGTCGTGGATGCTGTAGGCGATGAGCCAATTCTTGGTGATCTTCCAGCGGATGATCTTGCCGTCGTTCGACTCGCCGATGAACGAGTAGTCGGCGGTGTAGGGCAGCTCGACCACCGTCTGGCGGTAGAAGAACTCGCCGTCGAAAAGGTGTTTATCGAGGGCGAGTTCGTCGGTCTTATCGACCGCTTCCCGTTCGGTCGTGCAAGCGACGATGAGAACCGCCGCGAGCAACGCCGTAAGGGTTCCAAAGATGCGTGTGATGTTCATGACCTAGTCCTCCTAAAAACTATAATTGTAGCCGATGGTAGCCGACACTTTCGTGTACTCGCCGGCGAAGGGCGTAAGATAGCCGGCGCTTTTCTTGTAGTTCGGGTAGGCTCCCTTCTCAGGCAACGATGCATCCACGAAGTTGCCGTCCTCGAACTCGGGACCCGCGGTAGTGAAGCCGACACCGAAAGTGAAATTATCGTTCTCGGTGAAACCCTGCAGATTGTAACTTGCTCCACCTTGGAAGATGACATTATGATCCCACAGTTGGTGTTTGGCGATCGTGTCTTCTTGCCCCAATTCGCCATACTTGAGCGAACTTTCATAGCCGGCACCGATCCGGAGGGAGAATTTCTTGAACGACCATGAAACCGTCAGCATGTTGGTAATGGCCATTTGGACATTGACATCGAGCGGCTCATTATTGTACTTGTCCCACGCCCAATCGTATTCAACGAAGTTGTAGGCATAGGCACAGGTATAGGCGAGAGAAAGTGTCATTTCTTCCATCAGTTTGAACGCGCGGTCCACGGTAACGGAGGGACTGAGCGTCGATCGTTGGGTATAGACCTCCCAAAGCATCCGGTTCGTGAAGGGAAGCGACCAGCCGAGAGAGGGCGTGACGCCGATCTCGACCGTGGGGATGGTGAACCTGCGGTTTATTTCGACTTGGAGAGGCGTACCATCGAACAAATAGTGATTGAGCGTCCGAGAATCGACATACCCGCTATCATCGAACGAAGCCTCTCTCGTTCGCGCAAAGGCAAGATTGTAAGCGAACCCGATGGATGCGCTGAGAGTGATCTCCAACGGCATCGTATAGCTACCGTTCACCGTAAGCGCATATCCAAAGTTGGGGCGATCGGCGTTGACATTCTGGGAAAGGACATTGGTAAGACCAATCGTGTATTTTTTCCCCTCTTTCTTTTCTTCCTCTTTCTTTTGCTCACCCTCTTCCTTCACCTCGGCGGAAACCGTTGCTTCTTCTTTTGGTCCCTCTGCAGGAGCGGCGGCAGGCATCGGCTCCTCTTTCTTCGCCTCCTCTGCGGCGGCAGGCATCGGCTCCTCTTTCTTCGCCTCTTCCGCGGCGGCAGGCGTTGACTCCTCTTTCTTCGCCTCTTCCGCGGCGGCAGGCTCTTCTTGTTTCTTCTTTGCGGCATCATCGACGGCCGGTTCCTCGGTCGCCTCCGCATCCTTGTCTCCCTCGTCATCGCCTCCCTCTTGAGCGAGAAGCGGGAGACAGAAGAGGAGCGCGGCAAGCCACACCACCATCTTCAATCGGTCTGTCACCTCAGCCTCCTTTAGATAATCACTATGTTCTCGAAACATAACTCCCCGCACGAGTCGTTACACCCTAGTGAGTCCGCTTTCCTTTGTCAATCTTTTGCCCCGGACAGGCATCAATCATAATCGGTAGCAACGGAGCTACCACACTTTTTTCGCAAGAAAAATCAGGAGGTAAATATCTCCCCTATCTCAGAAGGAAACATCCGAGACATCGAACTCCGTTTTTCCGCTGTAGGCGAAACGGGTCATCACCGATCGCAGTTCGCGCACATTGCCAAGCCACGTGTGCGCTTCGAGCGCGGCAACGGCCTTCTCGGTGACGACGATATCACGACCGGTGAGCGCGAACGCAAGGTGACGGGCAAGAGGAACGATGTCGGCGCGTCGTTCACGGAGCGGCGGAATAGTGATCTTGAGCGTGGCGATACGATAGTAGAGGTCGCGTCTGAACTTACCTGACTCTATCTCTTTGAGAAGATCGCGGTTGGTCGCAAGGAGCACCATAGTATCCACCCGCTTACCCGGCCCCGTCTCTCCGATGCGCCGTACCGTCCAGTCCTCGAGGACACGAAGAAGTTTCCCTTGCAGGGCAAGGGGCATCTCGGCGATCTCGTCGAGCAAGAGGGTACCGCCGTCGGCCTGAAGGAAGGCACCCGCCCGCTCCTCGGCACCGGTGAAACCGCCTTTGCAGGTGCCGAACAGTTCGCTTTCGGCGAGCGTCTCGGGTATCGCCGCCACATTATAGGTAACGAACTCTCCTTTCCGGCCGCTTACCGCATGGGCGAACTCGGCGAAGACCTCTTTCCCGACACCGCTCTCGCCGCAAAACAGGATGATCGGACGACCGCCGAATATCTCGGGACGCTGTATCCACGACTCCACCTGTTCGAAGAGCGGTGCCAGCGATCCCTTGTAGAACGATTCGGCGACCCGTTCGCGGAGTACGGTAACGCTCACCTGATGTTTGCCGGCAAGAAGAAAGCGATACTTTCCCTCGCGCAGTTCACCGTTCTCGACGCGGACACCGTTTATCCAAGTGCCGTTCTTTCCTTTGTTCCAAAAGAAAACACCGCTCTCCTTCATGACGAGCAAAAGATGTTCCGAGCTCACCTCGGGATAGGAAAGCGCCACATCGCTCTTTTTGCGCCCGATACGCACTTCGCGCCCCGGACGGAACGAAAAGGTCTTGCTGATCCCATCGGCCTCCACGAGTATCCCTTTGCATGCGGTGCCACTGGAATCGATAAGAAGGGTGTGCCCTGACAGATCGCTTCGCGGCTCCGTAGGATTCGGAGCGAAATGGGAAAAGGCCGAAAAGGAGAACGAGTACTCCCGAATGGAGACGACATCGGCGGATCCAAAGACATCGCCCGCCTTCATCTCCTTGCCATTGAGAAGAAATCCCTTCGATGAAGGATAGAGCATCCAGACATACTGACGGCTCTTGAAGTCGAACTCGCGCCTGAGGGTGAGTTCGTGACCGCGCAGGTCGGGCGGAAATAGGATGTCGCCCTCGTCACCGCCGATGACTATCTTCTTTTTCGCGCTGTTGAGGTAAAACGAGAATATGTGCGCGCCGTCACGGTACAAAAGCAGATACATCGTTCACCATTCATCCACGCTCTCGACGGCATATTATCGAAGCGACGGGGGAAAGCAAATTTTCGAGGAAAGGGCTCCGGTCAGAGTTTCTTATCAACGAGGGCGATGATGGCATCGGCCTCCTTCTCGGCGGCGGCGAGAAGGTCACCCAT
>CAYQBN010000013.1:0-63788 GCA_964415795.1 uncultured Spirochaetales bacterium
TCCGCAAGAACATCATCGAAGCCAACCTGGTGGACTGCATGGTGGCGCTGCCGGGCCAGCTCTTTTACTCGACGCAGATACCCGCCTGCCTGTGGTTCCTGGCGCGCGACCGTTCCGGTAGGGGCGGGCCTGGTGCCCGTCCTCTCCGCGACCGCCGCGGCCAGGTGCTGTTCATCGACGCCCGCAAGCTCGGCCGCATGGTGGACCGCACCCACCGCGAGCTGACCGACGAGGACATCCAAAAGATCGCCCGCACCTACCACGCGTGGCGCGGAGAGAAGGACGCAGGCGACTACCAAGACGTGCCCGGCTTCTGTAAGAGCGCGACGCTGGAGGAGATCCGCAAACACGGCTATGTCCTCACTCCAGGCCGCTATGTCGGCGCCGAGGTTAAGGATGAGGACGATGAACCCTTTGAACAGAAGATGTCAAGGCTTGTTGCACAACTCCGCGAACAGCAAGCCGAGGCCGCGAAGCTGGATGCCGCGATCGCGAGGAACCTGAGAGAGTTAGGCTTTTTTGGGAACCAGCGTTAAATATGGATACGTTTTGGGTCCATAATAAACGCAACGTTGCACATGGAGCTAAACTTCTGCCATGATAAACGCAGGCAATGACAATACGCACCGCGCAGGACAGTACGTCCGCCAGCCTGGCGGCTACCGCGCCTTTGTTCCCAGGCCGCTGCCACCTGCCCCCCCGGTCGAACTAAGCGGCACGCTCCAGCGATTGCTATCCGAGGCTGACTATGCTTTGGGCCGCCTCGATGGGGCAATCGTCACGCTGCCCAATCCCGATCTTTTCGTCTTCATGTACGTGCGCAAGGAGGCGGTACTCTCCAGCCAAATTGAGGGGACGCAAAGCTCGCTACAAGACTTGTTGGCTGCCGAAGCAAAACTTTTCGCCCCCGATACACCCGACGACGCCAGCGAGGTCATCAATTACGTGCGAGCGATGAATCACGGTTTGCAGCGGCTCGCCACACTGCCCGTTTCCGTTCGCCTGATCAAAGAAATTCACGCGGAGCTCCTGCGTGGGGTGCGTGGCGGACGATTGACGCCTGGCGAGCTGCGCACGAGCCAGAACTGGATCGGACCGGCAGGCTGCACGCTCGCGGAGGCAACGTTTGTTCCTCCGCCTCCTCATGAGGTTCCCCAGACGCTGGCCGATCTCGAGCGATTTCTCCACGCCGAACAGTCGCTGCCTGTTCTTGTGCAGGTGGGCCTGGCGCATGCCCAGTTCGAGACTATTCACCCTTTCCTCGATGGCAACGGCCGTATCGGACGTCTGCTCATCACATTCTTGCTGGTAGAGAAAGGGCTTTTGCGCAAACCAGTGCTCTATCTCTCGTACTACTTCAAGAAGCACCGCACCGAATACTACAACCGCCTGCAAGCCATACGCGACACAGGCGATTGGGAAGGTTGGCTCGAATTCTTTCTGCCTGGCGTTGCCCAAGTAAGCGAAGAGGCGACCCAAACCGCGGCGCACATCCTGCGCATGCGTGAAGAATACCGGGCCAAAATCACTGAGCACTTGGGTCGCGCCGCTGCCAACGGTCACCGGGTTATGGACAAGCTCTTTGAGCGGCCGATCATTACAGTGGCCACCGTGCGCGAGTGGCTGGGCATCACGCCGGCCGGCGCCAACCAGATCGTGGGACGCCTTGAAGAAATTGGCTTGCTGCGGGAAATCACCGGCTACACGCGTAACCGGCGGTTTCGCTTCGAGCCGTATCTGCGCCTGTTTGAAGACACTGAGGAAAAGTAGCCATGAATCTTGGAATAGACCATCCATCTTCCTATATGCAGCAGGCCGAAGCGGCGCAACTGGATGCGGCGATCGCCGAGAACCTGAAGGGGATAGGGTATGACAAGTGAAAAAGCAGTAGCTCTTCTCAACTTCCTGAAGGCGACGGCCGTTCTCAGGCGGAAGCGCGTAAGCTCTTACAGCTCGGAGGACAAGGTCCTCTGGTTCGCGGACCTCCCCAAGGATCGCGCCGAGTGCCGCTCGCCCTTCCTCACCGACAAGAGAGACGAGTTAGGTGAATTGTGGCTGGAAGTTCGCAAGAAGCGGATCCCCGCGCGGCCGCCGCTGCCGCAGGTCGTGGCAGACTGGGTCCGCGCCGAGGATCTCGACCAGCCAGAGAACGAGCCCGAACTGCTTCCTGAGATCACGGCCATCGTCAAGCGGCAAGTGCCGGGCCCCGACGCGTCCCAGGACACGCAGAGCACGATCGTCGAGGAGGTCGCCGAGCTGCGCCGGCTGGCGGATTACCCGGAGGTCGAGGAGGCCTGGCTTGAGTATCTCGTCGAGAAGTGGGAGCCATGGGCGGATGAGATGCGCCAATGGCAGGAGGTGCAATCCGTCTACGAGAGCCTCGACTTCATGCGTCGCCGGCTCGAAGAGGCCGAGGAACGGTACGAGCTTGTGCTTGCGATCGGGTTTCTGCAGTGGCGGGACCCGACCGGCACCCCCGTCAGCCGTCACGTTCTCACCGCCCCAGCGGAACTCACACTCGACGCGCCGAGAGGTCTGCTCACCGTGGGGCCTTCGGCGTCGTTCGATGGCTTCCGGCTAGAGCTCGACATGCTCGAGCTCCAGCATCGCCCGGGTCTGAACGAGGATACGCTCCGCAAACAGCTCGACGCGCTCGACGTCCAGGCCTGGGACACCGCCCTCGTCGCTCCGCTCTTGCGCGAAATCGCGAATAGTCTTCGCGCTGATGCGCAGGTCGAGGAGACGCTCCAGCGCGCCGAGCGGGTCGAGGAACGTCCGCGGCTGTCGTTCGCGCCTGCGCTCGTGCTTCGCGAGCGGCGGCCAACGGCATACGAGGATTTGGTTTGCAAATTCCTCGGGGCCGCAACCGGCAATGCGCTGCGAACCACGCGCCCGTGGGATCGCTTGATTCGAGAAGGCGAGCCTTCGAGCACCAATGGGAACGATCCGAATGGTCCTTTCGAAGATGACAGACGTGGCTCCGTAGAGGCGGAACGTCTTCTCTTTCCGCTGCCGACCAACGAAGAACAGCGGCAGATCGTCCAGCGTCTCCAGACTGACCCATGTGTCCTAGTCAAGGGGCCACCGGGAACAGGGAAGAGTCACACGATTGCGAACCTGATCTGTCATCTGCTCGCCAAGGGCGACCGTGTCTTGGTAACTGCACACGCTCCCAAGGCGCTCGCGGTGCTGCGCGGTCTGCTCCCCGACGACGTTCGGGACCTCTGCGTAACAGTACTGGGCTCCTCCCGCGAGGACCAGCGTCTTCTCGAAGAGAGCGTCCGGGGGATCCTGAGGCGCAAGAACGAGTGGCCCGGGCCAACCGCCGCACAACAAGCGATCGAGAAGGCAGAAGGCGACCTTCGTGACCTCGAAGATGAACTAGCCAGAGTCGAGCGCGACTTGCGGGCCTTCCGAGAGGCTGAAACGCACTCACACGAGCTGCACGGCGGCTACGCGGGAACGGCGGCACAAATTGCGCGTATGTTGAACGAACAAGAACAGGAGTTTGGCTGGTTCCCAGAGCTGTCTTCCGATGCAGCTTTTCCCCTCGACCCCTCGGATCTCGCCTTCCTCGCGGAAGCGCACACCGCCCTTACAGCCGAGGCCCGAGCCGCGCTGCAGTTTGAGATCGGGGCTGCGGTCCTTCCTGGCTTGGATGACTTTTCGGCGTTGGTCGTGCGGTTGACGGCGGCCGAGGGCGCGGCGCAGCGGGCGAGCCAGGGGGTGGACAGAACAAAATTGGAGTTCCTAGAGCCGGCCGGGACTGAGCAACTCCACGGGGTGCGCGAAGCCGTGCAGACGCTCACGGACCGGGCACTTCGCGCTAGCCGAGTCATGGGCGAGGTTTCGGAGACCATCCTCCAGGATCTGCTGGCTTCTGCTGGAGCGCGGTGGACTCGCCATGCGGCCCATTCAGAAGCTCTGCTGAAGGATGCGACGCGCCTCCTCGAGGAGATCGGCTCGACACGGGTTGAGCTTCCCGGCAGCCTTGCGGAAGAGCAGCTGATAGCGGATGTCAAGCGGCGTCTGACGCATTTTGAGGCAGGTGGCTGGAAAGGCTTTTCTGTTTTTGCCCCCCGAGTCGTACGGGAGACTCGGTACATTGTCGAGGGTTGTAAGGTCGACGGGAAAAAGATCGAACAGCTCGAGCAGCTTCGATGCGTTCGCGATTATTTGGAGCTGCGACGCAAGGTTCGCGAGCTGCGAGACGTATGGGGCGATTCCTTGGCGGAGGTGTCGAGCCCCAGGCAAGCCATTTCTCGGGCTGAGGAGCTGACGGCAGAGCTCAAGGAACTGCTGGCGTTTTTCAAGTCCGAGCAGGCAAGCTTGCTGGCGACCGTCCTGGGATCGAACCGTATGGCCCTTGCGTCACCCAGCGCCCGCAACGATTGGCTGAAGGCCATCGATGCACTACTGGCCTCTCGAGAAGCTCGCGGCGCCCAGCAAGAGCTCAATGAGCTTCTCCGGATCGTTCGTGGCTTACAGCAGGACTCGAAAGCCCACCCCTGCCTGCGCGTCTTGGAGGGCGCCATTCGAACGCGCGATATCGCCGCGTGGCACACCGCTTGGCAGGAGCGAGAGCGAATCCGGCAGGAAAAGAAACGTCTCGCACGCTACGAGACCCTGCTCGAGAGGCTCGACGACTCGTGCCCGGGTCTCGCGGAACTTCTCCGCAACACCGGCGGCGAACCGATCTGGCGGGACCGTGTTCGCAAGCTTCGAGAAGCCTGGAACTGGGCGGCGGCCCGCGCGTGGCTGCAGCGAGTTTCCAACGCGTCGGCCTATGAGGCCCGAGTGCAGGACTACCACCGCCTCAAGCAAAAAATCGAGAAGGCGACGGAGCTTCTCGTTTCGTTTAAAGCCTGGAAAGCGTTCTTCGACCGGCTCGACGAGAAAACCGCCCAGAGTCTGAACGCTTGGACACGGGCTGTTGACCGGATCGGCAAGGGTACTGGAAAACACGCCTATCGCCACCGACGCACAGCGCGACAATACCTCATGGATTGCGTTCCGCGCATTCCGGCGTGGATCATGCCGCTTCACAAGCTCTGGGAGTCGGTCGATGCGGTGCCCGGCCTCTTCGACACGGTCATAGTGGACGAGGCGTCGCAGGCGGGCGTCGACGCTCTGGTGCTGCTCCTGCTCGCGAAGCGCATTGTCGTGGTGGGCGATGAGAAACAGAACAGCCCCGAGGCGGTCGGCGTCCTGGAAGACGACATCGCACGGTTAGCTCGGGAGCATCTGCGCGCGTTTCGATTTCGGGACGAGTTCCGCCCGGATGCTAGCCTTTTCGATCATGCGGAGCGAACATTTGGGAGTCACATCACCCTGCGCGAGCACTTCCGCTGCGTACCCGAGATCATCCGTTTCAGCAACGACCTGTGCTACCGCGACGCACCACTAATCCCGCTCAGACAGGCGCCTCCCGAAAGGCTTAAGCCCCTACTTTCCCGTTTCGTCGCCGAAGGCGCCTGTGAGGGAGACGGACAAAGGATGCGAAATCGCGCCGAGGCCGAGGCCATCGTCGAAACCATCGTTAAGCTTGTGGATGACGAGGCCTATGAGGGAAAGACCATGGGGGTCATCGCATTGCAGGGGCACGCACAGGCCCAGCTCATTGAGACCCTCCTCGCCCAAAGACTGGATCCCCGGGTAATCGAAGTACGCCGCTTGCGGTGCGGTGAACCTGCCACCTTTCAGGGCGACCAGAGAGACGTTATCTTTCTTTCGTTAGTGATCGCCCCGAACGTGAATTATCGAGCTCTCACGCGCCTTCCGGACCAGCGGCGTTTTAACGTGGCGATGAGCCGGGCGCGAGATCAGGTGTGGCTCTTCCATAGTGTCAAAGCCCATGATCTTGCATTTGAGGACCTGAGGCGTCGCCTGGTTACCTTCTTCGAGAGTCCGCAGACCGCGGCAGTCGATGTCCTTTTCGAGGATCTCGACCGCCTTGAGCAGGCGGCCAGAGGGCCTAGGCGGCGCGGAAACCAACCCAAACCTTATGAGAGTTGGTTCGAGGTCGACGTCGCCCTCGAGCTCTTGCGACGAAAGTTCCGTGTCCGCCCCCAGGTTGCCGTTGCGGGTTACCGAATCGACCTCGTTGTCGAAGGGCTCGATGAGCGACTCGCCGTCGAGTGCGATGGTGACGAGTGGCACGGTGCGGAACAGTACGAGCGGGACATGGCGCGCCAGCGGCAACTCGAACGGGCTGGCTGGACGTTCGTGCGAGTGCGCGAGTCGGATTTTCATGCGAACCGGCAGGTAGCTATTAACGCGGTCATAGAGGCGTGCGAAGAGCTCGGGATTCGGCCCGTAGACTTTGTCGACGAACCTCAACGCGAGCCGCCGAAAGCCCCTGTCCCCGACTCTGGCAGCCCAACGGCCATCCTGGCGGAGACGGCCGGCGCCAGTGAGGATCCAGAGCGAGGCGCCGTGGAGGCCGATGTCTCGTCCTCGATCGTCGGGCCGTTTACCGGGTACTCGGAGGCCTCGGGGTTTCCAGATCCTCGGGAGGCGTCCGCAGCGAACGTCCAGGAAATCCTCCGAGAGATCATCAAGCGGGACGGTCCGCTCACACGCTCGTCCGTGTATCGGCTCTACGTTGAAGGGTGTCCAGACCTTCAACGAGTTGGCAAGGTTGTGCGGCAGGTGCTGAACCGAGCTCTCGGGGCGATGCTCCGGGCTGGTGAGATCGTCCAAGTGGATGAGCTCGGAGATGGGTCGCCAGGGGGCAAATCCTTCGCATTGCTGGTGCGCCCGAGGTGAACGTGAGGCCCGCCGGAAGACGTGACCTGCTCGAGATACCGCCATCCGAACTGATGGCTGTGCTGAGGCACTTACGCTTATCCCCAGGAGCGCCTGATGAAGAACTCTACCGGGCCTTGCTAGAGCACTATGGATATAAGCGATTAACTGCTCAGCGAAAACAGTATCTATCAAAGGTTATTCTTTTTTTCAGAGAAAGTATCCTAACTTGATTACCGAACTTGATTAATGGATGGCGCCACTGTAACACACTCGGGTTCCGGTTAGCGGCACCTTTTTCCGCAGCGCCTTTGGAACTTCACGGTGCAGGGCGAGAGCCCACGCCGCCTATGGTCTTTATAACTATCCCAAACTTATACCGGAGGAGAAAGGCGACCGGCACCCGGCCCTCTCGGAGCGACGGAACATCGTGGTCATCGCCGATGAGGCGCACCGCAGTCAGTACGACTTTGTGGACGGCTTTGCGCGGCACATGCGGGACGCCCTGCCGCACGCCTCGTTCATCGGCTTTACCGGCACGCCTGTCGAGCGGGCGGACGCCAACACCCGCGCTGTGTTCGGTGACTATATCAGCATCTACGATATCCAGCGCGCAGTGCAGGACGGAGCGACGGTGCCGATTTACTACGAGAGCCGTCTGGCCAAGCTCGCGCTCGACGATGCCGAACGCCCGAAGATCGACCCGGACTTCGAGGAGGTCACCGAGGGCGAGGAGGTCGAGCGCAAGGAAAAGCTCAAGACCAAGTGGGCACAGCTTGAGGCCATCGTGGGGGCCGAAAAGCGCCTTGCGCTCGTTGCTCAGGACATTATCGATCACTTCGAGAAGCGGCTCGAGGTAATGGACGGCAAGGCCATGATCGTCTGCATGAGCCGCCGTATCTGCGTGGAGCTGTACCGGGAGCTGGTGAAACTGCGCCCCGCATGGCACGATGAGGATGATGCTCGCGGCGTGATCAAGGTGGTGATGACCGGCTCTGCCGTTGACCCGGCGGACTGGCAGGCACACATCCGCAATAAGCCGCGCCGCGAGGCGCTGGCCAACTGTTTCCGTGACCCAAACGATCCGTTCAAGGTCGTCATCGTGCGCGACATGTGGCTCACCGGCTTCGACTGCCCGAGCCTGCACACCATGTACATCGACAAGCCGATGCGCGGCCACGGGCTGATGCAGGCGGTCGCACGGGTGAACCGCGTCTTCCGGGACAAACCGGGCGGCCTTGTCGTGGACTACTTGGGTCTGGCCCATGAACTTAAGGCCGCACTTGCAACGTACACCGAAAGCGGCGGTACTGGACGAACGGCGCTCGATCAGGGCGAGGCAGTGGCTCTCATGCTGGAGAAGTACGAGATCTGCTGTGGACTTTTCCACGGCTTCGATTGGTCTCGCTGGGCGACCGGCACACCGACCGAACGCCTGAGTCTTCTACCTGCCGCCCAAGAACACATCCTGCGGCAGCAGAACGGTAAGGATCGCTGTATCCGCGCCGTCCGCGAGCTGTCGCAGGCGTTTGCTCTGGCAGTGCCCCACAAAGAAGCGCTGCGCATCCGTGACGACGTGGCATTCTTTCAAGCCGTACGGGCGGTGCTTGCCAAGCGCGCACCGGGAGAGGCACGGACGGAGGATGAACTCGATCACGCAATCCGACAGATCATCTCGCGCGCTGTTGCTCCAGAGGGTGTCGTGGACATATTTGCAGCGGCGGGCTTGAAGAAACCCGACATCTCTATCCTCTCCGACGAGTTCTTGTCCGAGGTACGAGGCATGCCGCACAAGAACCTCGCGGTCGAACTGTTGCAGAAGTTGATCAAAGGCGAGATCACGACGCGGCGCAAGAAAAATCTGGTGCAGGCGCGATCCTTCGCCGAGATGCTGGAACAGACGATCCGCCGATATCAGAGCCGGGCCATCGAGGCTGCGCAGGTGATCGAGGAGCTCATTGCGCTGGCGAAAGAGATGCGGGAGGCGAGCGCGCGCGGGGAGGATCTGGGCTTGTCCGAAGAGGAGCTAGCCTTCTACGATGCTCTGGAGACGAACGACAGCGCAGTGAAGGTACTCGGCGACGATACACTCCGCACAATCGCGCGCGAGCTGGTTGCCACTGTCCGCAACAATGTCACTATCGATTGGACCCTGCGCGAAAATGTGCGAGCGCAGCTCCGTGTGCTCGTTAAGCGAATCCTTCGCAAGTATGGCTATCCCCCCGACAAGCAGGAAAAAGCAACGCAAACCGTGCTGGAACAGGCTGAGCTTCTCTCCGCGGAATGGGCGGTGGCATGAGGAGGATCTGAGTTACTTCCCCGGCCACACCTGCTTTTTCTCCAGCAGGTACTGAGTGAGGTAGATGTTCTCGAGGAGGCCGCGCCAGCGTTCGAGGCGCGCCGGTTCTATCTCGCGGGTAAGATTCTTTTCTTCGCGAGGGTCGTTCTGAAGGTCGTAGACGAACTCTTCGCCGCTCCGAAGGTGGCGCACATACTTCATCGGGTATTCGACGATGCCGAGGTAGGTGCCGGCGTAGGGTTGCACGAGGTAAAGGGGACGGGCGGGATCGACGGGGTGGAGAATGGACTGTCCTTGGAAGTGGTGGCGGGCAGGGCGGTAGCCGATGATGTCGAGGATGGTCGGTGCGATGTCGATCTGGGAGAAGGCGCTGTCGGTGATGCGTCTCGGCTCGACGACGCCGGGGTAGACGATGAGAAGCGGGGTGCGGAAGAACTCGTCGTAGTAGGAAAGTTCGTTGTGATCATAGCCGTGTTCCCCCGTCGGGAAGCCGTGGTCGCCGGTGATGATGACCATACTGTCGCTGAGGTAGGGGCGTTTGCGCAGTTCTTCGAAGAAGACCGCGAGGTGCCGGTCGGAGAGGTGTATCGTGTTCGCGAAATGTTCGGCGATAGTGCGCGGTTCGGGATAGATGAAGCGGAGTTCGGGGGGGGTCTTGTTGAACTTCATGTGGTTCATGACGGTGTGGAGCACGACAAAAAGAGGCTGCTTCCCGGAGGCCACCTCGTTGCGGGTGTCAATGTGCTCGAACAACCTGCGGTAGAATAGTTGATCCTCGATGCCCCAGCCCCACTGGCGGTCAGTGTCGCCCGGTTTCAGGTAGTCGTGGATAGAGAAAGCGCGGTCGAAGCCGTGGCGAAGCGCAAACACGCCGGTATTGTCGAACTGAATGTTCTTGTAGGCCTTGACAAACCACGTGGTGTAGCCAACATCGCGGAGCGCTGCGGCGAGCGAGTAGAGTGGTGTGTCGGTATAGCGGATGAACTCTTTTTGACGGATGGTGGGAATAAGTGAAAAGAGCGAGGCGAACTGTCCTTTCGCCGATTGGACGGTGTTGCCGTAGAAGAGATCGCAGTAGAGCCCCTGTGTAATGAGCGATGAGAAGAACGGCATGATCTCGGTGCCCGTCTCACTGCGCTTCTCAATGAATCGTGGATTGAACGACTCTATCTCGATGAGGAAAATGTGGGGTCGCCGAGACGGCGGCGTCGGTGAGGATTCGGTGAGGATGAGCGGATAGGTGCCGGTGGGATAGTGTTCGGCGAACCGGAATTCATCGTTTGTCCGGTAGTGCGCAAAAACGGACAGGGAAAACTGTCCGAGTTCGTCGTGTGGCGCAAGGTGGGTAAAGGTAAGGATAAGGTAGAGCCCTAGCGCACCGCCTCCTACGAGAAATCGTTTCGCCGACAGATAGGTCGCGGAAAAAAGCACGGTGCGAAGGGGACGCCAGAAGAAAGCAAGAAGAAGGTAGCCGAGAGAAATGAAGATGGAAAGGAAACCGATGCTTTCGCCGATGAGAAGGAGCGCTTCGAGGGTAAAGGTGCTCTCGCTGTTGTATGCTGCCACCGAGAAATCGAAAGGCGATTTGGTAGTGAACCGGTACCCGCTGAGGAATTGATAGAATATCGCCACGGAAAGACAGATGATACCGCGCCCCCATCCGAGCGGTCCCAACAGGATGCCGAGTGCCGTGAAGAGCAAAAGGAGTGTCCCCCAACTGATCATCACGAGATGGGGGCGGGAAAGAGCCTCGAGGAGCGGATCGGTGCCGGAGCGAAGATTCACATAGCAGAAATTGGCGAGGAAAAGGAACGATACGAGTGTGATGGCCGCACGCCATTCGTTCTTTCCTATCTTGCGCGGCGAGAGTTTCGACACCGGTTGCCTCGGCCTTGTCCGATCCTTTACCATACCGGAGCGCCGTCTCGTTATCAAGAATTGGAGAAATAGTTTTTTTCTGCTGTAGATTCAACCCCTTGTGATGACGATAGCTTTTTTCTTTGACATCCGTGAGATTTCGGCTATGAATTCGCCTGCTTGTTCGACATGCGGGCTCGTAGCTCAATTGGGAGAGCACTGCTTTGACGTAGCAGGGGTCAGAGGTTCGAACCCTCTCGGGCCTACCATGTCTTTTTTTGTCTAGTAAGGGTGCATGATCGTCATACTTCCCGATGGGACTCGTAAGGAAGCGCGCACAGGCGAGTCGTGGTTCGAGTTCATTTCACGCGAGATCGGACAAGGGCTTGCGCGCAATGCAATCGCCGTCAAGATCAATGACACGCTCCGTGATGTGAGTGCGCTGGTATCCGAAGGCGCGCTCGTCGTGGTGACTTCCCAGATGCCCGAAGGGCTCGAGATCATCCGTCACTCGGCTTCGCACATCATGGCCGATGCAGTGACGCAGCTTTTCCCCGGTACCAAGGTGACCATCGGGCCGGCCATCGAAAACGGGTTTTACTACGATTTCGATACCGAGCACCGCTTTTCGGCAGAAGACCTCGAAAAGATCGAGGCGAAAATGAACGAGATCATAAAGGCGAGACTGCCATTCTCACGCCGCGAGATGCCTGCCGCCGAAGCGCGGAAGATCTTCGGCGAACAGGGAGAGACCTACAAGGTAGAGATCATAGATGATCTTGGTTCGCCGATCGTATCACTCTATACGCATGGCTCGTTCACCGACCTTTGCCGAGGTCCCCATGTGCCGCACACCGGCTTTGTGAAGGCGGTCAAACTGCTCTCGGTCGCGGGAGCCTACTGGCGCGGCGATTCGAAGAACAAGATGCTCCAGCGCATCTATGGAACGGCGTTTGCCGACAAGAAACAGCTCGACGAACATCTCCGGATGCTCGAAGAGGCGCGGGAACGCGACCACCGGAAAGTGGGGCCGGAGCTCGACCTGTTCACCATGAGCGAAGATATCGGAGCCGGACTCGTTCTCTGGACGCCCCGCGGCGGGGTCATCCGAACGGTGATGGAGAACTTCTGGCGTTCGGAACACTATCGAAACGGCTACGAGATCATCTACACGCCGCATATCGGACGATCCCATTTGTGGGAAACGAGCGGTCATCTGGGCTTTTACAAGGGGAACATGTATAGCCCGATGGACATCGAGGGAGAGGACTATTACATCAAGCCGATGAATTGCCCCTTCCATATACAACTATACCTGCGGCGCAAATGGAGTTACCGTGAATTCCCCATCCGTTGGGCCGAGCTCGGTACCGTCTACCGCTATGAGCTCTCGGGCGTTCTCAATGGTCTCAAACGGGTGCGTGGTTTTACGCAGGACGATGCCCATATCTTCTGTCGTCTCGATCAACTCGAAGCAGAGATCAGGCGGGTCCTTGATTTCTCGCTCTCTGTTCTGCGCGCCTATGACTTTGAGCAATTCAAGGTCTATTTGAGTACTCGTCCCGCGAAGGAGTTCGTCGGCGAGATCGCGGTGTGGGAAAAGGCCGAGGCGGTGCTCGATGCGGTGCTCAAGGAGACGGGGCTCCCTTATCAGATAAATCCGGGAGACGGTGCGTTCTACGGCCCCAAGATAGACATCGCGGTCACCGATGCCATAGGTCGTGAATGGCAGCTTTCGACGATACAGGTGGATTTCAACTTGCCGGAACGCTTCGATCTCACCTATGTTGGTGCTGATAACACGGAACATCGTCCCATCATGATACATCGTGCCCTGATGGGATCGCTCGAGCGGTTCTTCGGCGTCCTCATCGAACACTACAAGGGGGCATTTCCCGTGTGGCTTGCGCCGGTACAGGTCGTTCTCGTGCCGGTGACCGACCGACACATCGAAGTGGCAGAAAAACTTGAAAGTCGCATGAAATCTTTGTATGTTCGCGTTCTTGTCGACCGTCGGAGCGAGACGACCTCTTACAAGGTTCGTGATTGGGCGCTCCAGCGGGTGCCGTATATCATCGTGGTCGGAGATCGTGAGGCGGCGATGGAGACGGTAGTGGTAAGAATGAGGGATTCATCGCAGAAAGAGATGTCTCTCGATGAGTTCCTTGAACAGATCGATCGCGAGAACAAAGGAGGACGCTACTTCCGATGACGAACGAGCAGGAAAAGGGGCAGGGACCAGAGCATCTGGTCAACGAGGGAATCCCGTTCCACGAAATGCGCGTCATCGCACCGGATGGACAGATGCTCGGCATCATGGCGAAACGTGATGCCATTGAGAAGGCGGCTTCCTATGGGCTTGATCTTGTCTGTGTTTCTCCAAACACCACGCCGGTCGTCTGCAAGATCATGGATTATGGCAAGCACCTCTATCAGATGAAGAAAAAAGCTAAAGAGGTGAAAAAGAAGCAGGCGGTCATCGAGATTAAGGAGCTCAAGATACGTCCCAACACCGATACGCACGATCTGTTAGTCAGGGTTCGGCAGGCGAAAGAATTCCTCGCTGATGGGTGCAAGGTGAAGTTGACGGTCTTTTTTCGGGGCCGCGAGACGATGTTCGTAGAGAACGCCATGTCGAATGTGGACTTCATCATCAATGAACTTGGCGGCGAAGAGAAGTTGACGATTGAACGGGACCCGGTTATAAGGAACCGACGGATGACGGTGATACTGTCGTCCAAAGGTTGAAAGGAGAACGATATGAGAAAACTGAAGACGAACAAAGGCGCCGCCAAGAGGCTTAAGACGACGGCGACCGGAAAAACAATGCGTTGGCATGCGTTCAAAAGCCACATCCTCACCAAGAAGTCACGAAAACGGAAACGAGTGCTTCGGCAGGACACTCCAGTGGCACAGAACAATTTGAAACAAGTGAAAAGACTGCTTCCCTACGGGGCGAAGTGAAGGTCAAAGGAGAGTAGGACATGCGGGTAAAGAAAGGATTCAAGGCTCGTCGGCGGAGGAAGGAAATTCTCAAGGCGGCGCGTGGTAATTATTCGCGCCGAGGCCGCACGTTCAAAATAGCCCGTGAGACGGTGGAACGTGGTTGGGCGTTCAACTATGTGCACCGCAAGATAAAGAAGCGCAATTTCCGCGCTCTCTGGATCATGCGGATCAATGCCGCGGTTCGTGAGAAGGGGCTCACTTACAGTGCATTCATGGACATGCTCAAGAAGGCGCAGATAACGCTTGACCGCAAGGTGCTCGCTCATCTGGCAGTCGAAGACCCGGCGGCCTTCGATCGGATCATCGAGTCGGCTAAGGCGGCGGTCTAACGAAGAAAGAGAAACAGTAAGGGGGAAAAGCACATGAGCGTGACCAAGATCGAGCTGGCAGAGATGGCGTACGAGCACCTGAGGGTGGACAAAAAGACGGCGGCGGAGCTGGTTGACCTTTTCTTCGAGGATCTGAAGAACGGTCTTGCCAAGGATGGCGTCATACAGATCTCCGGATTCGGTAAATTCGTCATCAAGCAGAAACGGGAACGAAAAGGGCGCAATCCTCAGACCGGAGCCGCCATGACCATCGGGGAGCGAAAGGTCGTTTCGTTTCATCACAGTCAGGTGCTCAAAGAACGGTTGAATAACAAGAAATCCTGAATTTGTTGGCTGGGTCGGGATGTAGCGCAGTCTGGGTAGCGCACTTGAATGGGGTTCAAGTGGTCGCTGGTTCGAATCCAGTCATCCCGACCATTTTTTTATGATATCGGCATCTTTCATACTACTCACCAATGATGACGGCATCGCGGCGCCGGGGATTTCCGCACTTGAAGGACAATTGGCGCGGCATTCCATCCCACATGCTGTCGCAGCGCCGCTTCATGAGCGGAGCGGGAGCGGGCACTCGATAACGCTCCACGAGCCGCTCCGCGTCCGTCAGCGTGGCGAGAGTCGTTTTGCGGTGACCGGAACGCCGACCGATGCGGTGACCCTCTACCTTGACACGCCGCTTGGTCCGCGTCCTGATCTTGTCATCTCTGGTATCAACCTCGGTGCCAATCTCGCCCGCGATCTCACCTACAGCGGAACGGTATGCGCTGCTATTGAGGGGTTCTATCATGGGGTGACTGCTGTGGCGGTGTCTCTTTATCTCGGTGGTGTCGGCGATCTTACGCAGAATCAGTTCGAACAGGCGGCGGCTCTGGTGGTTGAACGAGTTCTCCCCTTCATCGAGCGGCCGTTCGGCGGGAAAGGTGCCTATGAGACACCGCATCTTTTCAATGTGAATATCCCCCTTGCGGCACTTGAGAAGGATCTGCCAGAGATCCGCTGGACCTCGCTTGGGCGGCGCAATTACGGTGGTCAGATAGAAAAGCGAACCGATCCGCGGGGGAGGCCCTACTATTGGATCGGCGGTGATCAACAGGGTTTTGCCGACATACCGGGAAGCGATTGCAATGCCGTTCGGGAAGGGGCTATTTCGGTAACACCGCTTTCGCTTGCCTTTACTGATGAACAAACACTTGCTTTTGTAAGGAGTACTTCATGAGCGATCAATCGGTTCCGCGCCGCAACATCGTGCGAAGGCTTTACGACTGGGTGCTCCACTGGGCAGATACCCCGTATGGAACGCCGGCGCTCGGTGTGCTCGCGTTCGCCGAGTCGAGTTTTTTCCCGGTGCCGCCTGATCCGCTTCTCATCGCGCTCGATCTCGGAAAGCCGAAGCGTTCGTTCTACTTCGCGCTCGTTTGTTCGATCGCATCGGTGGTGGGAGGGATGTTCGGCTACTTTATCGGCATGGGGTTGTGGCACCTTCTTTCGGACTTTTTCTTTGCCTATATCCCCGGTTTTACGCCGGAGGTCTTTGCGAAAGTACAGGCCATGTATAACGAATACGGATTCGCGGCGGTGCTCATTGCCGGTTTTACCCCCATTCCCTATAAGGTTTTCACCATTGCAAGCGGTGTGTTCGGGATGAATTTCCCGCTGTTTGTCCTTGCGTCGGCGGTTTCGCGCTCGGCGCGATTCTTTCTCGTGAGTACGCTCATCTATCTTTTCGGTGATCCGATCAAGCGTTTTATAGATCGCTACTTCGACCTTCTTTCGGTCGCTTTCGTCGTGCTCGTCGTGCTCGGATTCGTCGCGATAAAGTATCTTTTCTGAGTATCATACTTCCCAGACGACCACCGCAACGGCGCTACTGGTGCTGTGAGCGATGGAGAGAAAGAGTTTCCCTTCATCGGGACAGAATGAGAAATAAGGCTTTCCATCAGTGGAGTGGAGTACCGCTATCTGATTGAAGATGAGGTCTTGGCGGCCAAGTGCTTTGACGAGCGCCTCTTTGGCAGCCCAAATGCCGGCGATGTGGGGCGCAGGTTCGGTAAAACGACCGATATAGCGTCGGTCTTCTTCGGAAAGTATTCGGTTCAAGAGTTCGGGAGAGGCGCTCTGGAATCGTGCGACCTCTTCGATGTCTATACCGATGCCGCGGATCATGGGTTAAGAAGTGTCAGCATCTCTTTGACTGCCCGCTCAAATCCGACGAACAGCGCACGCGCGACGATCGCGTGGCCGATGTTGAATTCCTCGAGCAGGTTGAGGGCGACGAGCGGTTGGACATTGTGGTAGTGGAGTCCGTGGCCGACATGGGCGCGCAGGCCGTTCGAGAGAGCAAAGACCGCGGCGTTCCGGATCCGTTCGAGTTCTTTTGCCGCTTTTTGTTCATCGGGGGCGTCGGCATAGCGTCCGGTGTTGAACTCGATCACCTGTGCACCCAATTTGCATGCGGTGGTTACCTGTTTTTCGTCGGCGTCGATGAAGAGACTCACCGTGATGCCGGCGGCGGTAAGATCCGCGATGTAGCGATCGAGGCCGGGATATGAGTCGCCGCAGAGGTCCATGCCGCCTTCGGTGGTGAGTTCCTGTCGTCGTTCGGGGACGAGCGTGCAGGAGTGGGGACGGTGACGGAGCGCTATCTGTTTGAGGTCGTCGGTCGGCGCCATCTCGAGGTTCACCTTGATGCCGACGGTGCGTCGGATGAGTTCGAGATCGCGTTCCTGTGCGTGGCGCCGATCCTCGCGGATGTGGAGAGTGATGTTCGATGCGCCTGCCTGCTCGGCGATGAGCGCGGCGAAAACCGGATCAGGGTAGCGGGTGCCGCGTGCTTGGCGCAGGGTTGCGACATGATCGATGTTGACGCCGAGTTTGTGCATCGTCTTCCTCCGTGTCAAAGGTTACTCAGAATTCAGCGTCGAGCGAGAGCACCGCTTGAATGCCGGGGCCGTCAATAGAGGAGAGTACCGGTCGATACTGGCGATCGAGCAAGTTTTCTAACGCAAGTATCACATGGATGTAGTCCTCGAATACGAATCCGCCCCGAAGGGTAACGGTCTGCCAAGGGCCGCCGTGGGCTGCGTCGAAGGAAGGGTCGGTAACGATGGTTCGTTTTTCGGCGCGCGTGTCGGTCGAGCCACGAAGCGCAAGTTCGGCGAATCCGCGATACTCTGCCGTCTCTTCCGAATCCCACCGTACCACGATCCGCCAGAGGAGCGGAGGGATGGTTTCGAGAAAGACCACTGTTCCTTCGTGCTTCTCTTCCCCCCACAGGTAGGTAGCTCCTCCCGTTATCGAAAGGCCGATGGGGAGTGAGAGGCGCTGTTCGGCGGAAATCCCCCAGATGAGGGATCGATCGCTGTTCTGGTAGGCGGCGACAGGGTAGCCATCCTTCGTCGAGAGACCGTTCCAGAGCGCTGGTGCAAGAGCGATGCGGTGGTCGAGGTAGGTAACGAAGCCGCAGAGGAGAGCGGAGATGCGTTTGGTTTTCCCGGAAAGGGTCAGCGAAAGGGTGTCGCTCGTCTCGGGGTCGAGTCCGCCGTTCGGGACGAGGAACAGGCCGTTGCGCATACCGTAAGAGGCCGCTTCGCGGAGCGTTGCGGCGCGGGTACCGTGCCCGTAGGTGAGCGCGGTGCCGAAATTCTCGCGCCACCGATAGAGGATCCCTGCTTCGATCCCGTGGCCGGGATCGGTGTTTTTCACGGCGGGGATCTCTTCTCGTTCCGGTGCCCGGAGCGTGAGAGCGTCGAAACGGTAGCCGAGGGTCGTGAGGACGCGATGCGATCCCATCGGGGGAAGGAGTTCGTAGGTGCCGCGCACATAGCCGGTTGTGCGATCGCTCGATGCGCCATCGGAAAGTATCGGAACACCGCTCTCCACAAGTCCCGACGCGGTGTCGAGGCTGGTGTAACGACGGGCGGTGATGAGGTCATGGGAGTAGAGTGCGCCGTAGAAGAGATCGAATCGTTCGGGAATGATGTGCGCAACGAAGTCGGTCTGAATGCCGATGGTGTGTCCCATGAGTTCATCGCGGTCGTCGGTGCGGCGGACGAGAAAGGGGGTCGAAGAACGGAGTGTATCGGTGTTCTCGGAAGAGTTCTGGTAGAGAACGGTGAAGGTTCCTTCGATGCCGCTCGCAGGCAGCGCCATGGCCAGTCGTCCCCACGCGAGGTGGGCGGAGCGATCGTAAAAGTGAACGGCTGGCAGGTCATCGGTGAAAGTGGAAGTGTCCGCAGTATTGCTGCCTTGTGCGAAAAGATAGCCTACCGAGGTGTGCCAGCGGCTTCCAGAGGTGCGGGCGACTTCCCAATCGCCGGTGAAGAAGGCGCCATAGTTTTCGTAGGCGGAGAAGGGCTGTTCTTGGCGGGCGCCGTTCGTGCGGGTGTCGGTGAAGGAGACCGATCCCATCGCGATGGCACCGAAGTCACCATAGCCACCAGCAAGGCGGGCGTGGGCGTCGCGCCCCGTATCGGCGCTCGAGAACCGGGTGTTGAAGCGGCCGGTTGGCGTGAACTCGTTGACGCCGCGTACCGCATCGGTGGTGAAGGGGGAAACGATGATCGCGCCGCCGGTGGCGCCTGCCGCCGTCGCAACGGTCGCCGGGACGGTGCTGATCGAGGTTTCGGTGCCGAATCGGCGGTCGAGGAGCGAAAGCCATGCGCCGGTACCGCCGGTGAAGACGGTTCCAGAGAGAGGTATATTGGCGAAGATGATCGGTACCGCCTCAGAGGGCATGCCCCGAAGCAGAGGGTAGGCGAGTGCCGCACCCGGCTCGCGAAAGGCGATCCCGGGCACCGCGAAGAGAGCGTCAGCGAGGGTGCGCGGGGCCGCATCGCGGATGGCGCTCGCCGAAATGGTGTATGTCGTCAGGGAACGCGCCATCTCTGAAGGAGCGGGCGTGGTCGGCTTTTCCGGCGCGGGAGGAGGCGGAGGGGTCTCGGCTCGTTCTGAGTCTGCAGGGGGCTGTGGTGCCGGTGCCGGTAGAGCGGGAGCCGGTTCTATCGGTTCCGGTGCCGTTTCTTTCGATGGCTCGTTTGCCGACGCCTCATCGGAGACGGCCGGAGGCGCCGGCTCTTCTCCGGAAGCCGCCGCCGGTTCGCCGGCTGGTGCCGGTGTTTCCTGTGCGGCGAGCGAAAAAACGACGCACGCGAACGGTATGAGGAACGCGAAGGACTGTTTCATGGTCGGCTCTCTCCTCTGATAGTGTTTCGGCTAAAGATACTATGGAGGGAGAAAGAAAGTAAAGGAAAAGTGCGCCAATGGGGGGTGACTTGATTGTTCCTCGAAGATGTTTATGAAACAAGATAAAAATGGGAATAAGGAGGATTCGAGACATGGGAAACGGCTGGCAACACACACAAGAAGAAGGTGCTCCTTCTTCGCAGGATGCGCTCAAGCGCTACGGACGCAACCTTGTCGGATTGGCGCGCGCCGGGAAGCTCGACCCGGTTATTGGTCGCGATGCCGAGATACGGCGCGTCATCCGCGTCCTGTCGCGGCGTACCAAGAACAATCCGGTCCTCATCGGCGCCCCCGGCGTCGGGAAGACCGCCATCGTCGAGGGGCTCGCTCAGCGCATCGTGCGGCGCGATGTTCCTTCGACGCTTGAAAACAAGGAGATCTTTGAACTCGATCTTGCGGCGCTCGTGTCTGGGGCGAAGTTCCGCGGCGAATTCGAGGAACGCCTGAAGGCGGTGCTCAAGGCGATCCAAGAAAGCAATGGGCGCATCATCATGTTCATTGATGAACTCCATGTCATCGTCGGCGCCGGAAAGGCCGAGGGATCGATGGCGGCTGGTGATATGCTCAAGCCGATGCTCGCACGCGGCGAACTCCGTTGTATCGGGGCGACCACGCTCGACGAGTATCGGAAGTACATCGAGAAGGACGCGGCGCTCGAGCGGCGTTTCCAGCCGGTGCTCGTCAATCCTCCGACCGAAGAGGATACCATTTCGATACTCCGTGGCCTCAAGCAGCGCTTCGAGGTGCATCACGGCATCACCATAAGCGATACGGCGCTCATCGCGGCGGCGACCCTCTCGAACCGGTATATCTCCGACCGGTTCCTTCCCGATAAGGCCATCGACCTCGTGGATGAGGCCTGTGCCATGCTCCGTACCGAGATAGACTCGATGCCGGCGTCTCTCGACGATATCCGGAGGCGCATCATGCAGATGGAGATAGAGGCGGCGGGACTTCGGCGTGAGAGCGATCCCGAAAGCAAAAAGCGACTTGGGGAACTCGAGAGCCGTCTCAACGATCTCAAGAAAGATTTCGAGGTCAAAAAGACGGCGTGGGAGGAGGAGAAACGCGAGATAGATCGGGTACGCCACATCCGGCGTGAAATAGAAGAGACCAAACTCGCCATCGAGCAGGCGGAGCGGGCGTATGACCTTAACCGTGCCGCGGAGCTCAAATACGGGAAGATGGTGGCGCTTGAAAAGGAACTTAAGGAACTCCTTGCCAAACAGAAGAAGGAAGACCGCATCATCAGCGAAACGCTCACCGATCGCGAGATCGCCGAGGTGGTGAGCCGTTGGACCGGCATTCCGGTCGCCAAGATGGTGGAAAGTGAGCGCGAGAAGATACTTGCTCTTCCGGAACGGATCCGTGAGCGGCTCGTCGGACAGGATGAGGCCGTTGAGACGGTAGCTCGTGCCATTCTCCGCTCACGCGGCGGACTCAAGGACCCGCGGCGTCCCATCGGCAGTTTCATCTTTCTCGGTCCCACCGGCGTCGGGAAGACCGAACTGGCGCGGCGGCTCGCGTTCCAGCTGTTCGATTCGGAAGAGAACATGGTGCGGATCGATATGTCGGAATACATGGAGAAACATGCCGTGTCGCGTCTCATCGGGGCGCCGCCCGGCTATGTGGGCTACGACGAGGGGGGGCAACTGACCGAGGCGGTGCGGCGCAAACCCTACAGCATCGTGCTCCTCGACGAGATAGAGAAGGCGCACCCCGATGTTTTCAATATCCTCCTTCAGATACTCGAGGATGGCCGGCTCACCGATAATCAGGGGCGGACGGTGAGTTTTCGGAACACCATCGTCATCATGACCTCGAATCTGGGCAGCGAACTTCTTTCGGGCAAGGGCGACACGGTGTCGGAAAAGGAGCGCGAGGCGGTCATGGCACGGGTACGCGCCGCCTTCAAGCCGGAGTTTCTGAACCGCATAGACGACATCGTTATATTCAATCCGCTTGGCAAGAAACACCTCCACCGTATCGTCGAGATCATGCTCTCCGACATCGGCAAGCGGCTCGCCGAACGGAATATCTCTCTCAAGTTCACCGAGGCCGCCAAAGACCTTGTCATCGAAGAGAGTTTCGAGCCCGAATACGGTGCGCGGCCGATACGGCGCTACCTCGAACGGGTCATCGAGACCGAACTGGCGACCCGCATCATCAAGGGGGAACTAGGCGACGGCGACACCATTACCGTCGATCGGAAAGGGAACGAATTTGTGTGGAAAAAATAGGCGTCTTCGGTTTTCAACATAAAAAGTGGTGTTATCCTTTCCAATCCCTTGATATCTCTTGATTATCCCGTTGCACAAAAAAAGGTGCATGGTGGGAAGGCGCACAGAGTCAGGCACTTAGCATGGCGAACGAAGTCGACTCTCAACACCGGTGTTGAAAGCCCGAATAGATGCGGTGTGACGGGTACTAGGTAAGCTTCCGTATCTCGACGCGGGTGATATGACGATCGTCGCTTTCGGCGACGCGGAAAAGGTGTCCTTGGTATTCGATCTTATATCCCGGCGGGGGCACGAATCCTGCCTGAGCGGTAATGAATCCGCCTAAAGAGTTGTATTCGCCGTCTTCAGGAAGCTTAATGCCCAGCTCTTCTTCGAGGTCATAGATAGATATGTGCGCGTCAACGCTGATGATGTTATCTTTCATCTTAGTGATAGGATCCTCTTCTTTGTCAACCTCGTCTTTGATGTCTCCCACGAGTTCCTCGAGAATGTCCTCGAGGGTGATGATGCCAGAGGTTCCGCCAAATTCGTCAACGACTATGGCCATGTGCATGCGTCGTGCCTGCATCGCCTTGAGCGTCTCGCTTATCTTTTGGCTCTCAGGCGCGAAGAGGACCGGTGTCCGAAGGTAAGGGGCTATCGGTTGGTCGAGGTCTATGGCCCCCTTCGCGAATTGAGTAGCGAGACTCTTCGCAAGTAATATCCCTTTGACATTGTCTATGCTTTCTTCGTAGACCGGGATGCGTGAGTGCCCCCATTCCGCTATCTTTTTGAGCGCTTCGCCGACGGTATCGGTCGTCTCGAGGAAATGGGCGTCGGTACGCGGTATCATAATCTCGCTGACAAGCGTTTCCTTGAATTCTACAACAGAGGAAAGCAGTTCTCCTTGCTCCTTCTCCTCGAAGACGCCGTGCTCGCTTCCTTTTTTGATGAGGTATTCTATCTCGTGCCCGGTAACGGCGAACCCCTCGCTTCCCATATCCTTGCCCCCGAGGAGGCGGACGAAAAGGCGCGAGATCTTTGAGAGAACGAAGGCGACTGGCGAGAAGAGGACATCGAATATGCGGAGAATGATGATGGCAGGAAGAGCAAACCGTTCGGCATTCAGTTTCGCATAGGTCTTTGGTGTTATCTCGCCGAATATCAGGATGATGAGCGTCATAAGACCGACCGCCGCCGCGTCTGCATAGGACCCAAGGTAGTGGTGGGCGATGCCGGCGGCGAGGACCGAAGCGAGGATGTTGACGAGGTTGTTACCGATGAGGATGGTCGAAAGGACGAGGCTCGGTTTCACCATCCATTTCTTTAAGAGGGCCGCCGCGTACGGGTGTTTCTCTAGGAGGCGGTGCACCTTGGTATCGGAGAGGGCGGTGAGCGCCGTCTCGGTCGCGCTGAAAAAGGCGCTTAAGAGGATGCACACCAGAACGGAGACGATCTCGGGAACAATACTTGAATCGCTGGGAAGTGGGTCCAAAAAGAACCTCCACGAAAAGTTATCCAAAGTCCTCTGCGGACCACGGCATGATTGTAGCAGGAACCATGCAGTTCCGCAACTTTTGTCTTTTCCCGTTGACAGAGGCAGACAAACTGATACAGTCTTTATGGCGTCGCGAAGATGTTTGAGTAAGACAGTTCGTACAACGAGGGTCTGAAGCGGTGGCGCGCTCGATACTTTTCATCAATCAGCATTACCATCCGGACATCGCAGCGACCGGCCAGTTGCTCAGGGACATCGCCGAGGATCTTGCGGCTCAGGGATTCGTCGTCACGGTGCTTACGGGGCCCCCGCTCTACACGAGGGTCAAGGCTCCGTGGCGTGAGGTGCTCCGCGGCGTGCGCGTCGTGCGTACGCGATCCTTCGCTTTCCGAAGTCTTCGTCTGCCGGCCAAGCTTCTCAACTGGATCTCCTACTATGTCATGGTGCTTTTGCACGGTATTTTCATCAGGCGTCATGACATCGTAATGGCACTTACGACGCCGCCGTATATCGGCTTCGTTGGATGGATCATTGCCCGTGTCAAGCGAGCGAAGTTCGTGCTCAATGTGCAGGATCTCTATCCCGAGGTGCTCGCTGCCGCCAAGGTGAAGGCCTCGTTCTTGGCGCCGTTGTTCGTTCCCTTTTCGAAGGTCCTCTACCTTCTCTGCGACAAGATAGTCGTCATCGGCGATGTCATGGCCGATCGGATACTTACCAGCAATCCCCGATTGCCGGAACATCGGGTGACGGTCATAGAGAATTGGGCGGACGGGAAAGAGATCGCGCCGCGCGGGTCGTCCGAGAACCCTTATCGTGAACGCTGGGGAATTTCCAGTGGATTCGTCATTCTTTACTCTGGGAACATGGGACGTGCCCACAGTTTCGAGGTGCTCTACGAGCTCATGCGTCGGTACCGCGGTAACCCCGATGTGCTGTTTTTGTTCATCGGAGGGGGGCCCAAGGAGCGGAACATCCGTTTCTTCTGCCGGATAAACGACATAAAGAATGTTCAGTTCCATGCCTATGTGCCGCGTTCCGATCTCACATACACCTATGCGCTCGGCAACCTTGGGATCATTACTATGGAGGAAGGAACGGAAGGACTCGTGGTCCCCTCGAAGTTTTATGCCTATGCAGCAGCCGGCTTGCCAGTGTTGTGCCTCTCTTCGCCGATGACCGATCTGCGGCGCCACATCAGAGCACCGTGGGGCGCTATCACGAAAGATGCCGACGAGGCCTTTCGATTCGTGGAGGAGATACGCCGCGAACCCCACAAGTACCGGGACGCGATCAGGGAGTACTTCCTTTCCGAGCTCGATCGTCCGCGTCGCACGGCACAATATGCCCGATTGTTCTCTGCCCTTTGATTCTACTCGGGAGGGCGCACGACGAGCGTTTTTTCTTCTTCGCTCTCCTGTGACTCGAGAGGGGCGAAAAGAGCCAAACCCTCCTCCGGAGAGGCGATCTGCTGAAGACGGTAGAGGATCTCTTGTCGAACCCCTTCTTCGAGCGATTCGTCACGGAGCAAACTGCGCAGATAGGCGATGTGGCGTGGTTCTTTGACGCCGAATCGGACAAGCACGGCGACGCAGATCTTCTTGGTGTCGGTCCGTTTGGGGTCGCGCAAGGGGTTCGGTTCGGCAAGGAGCGAGCGCATCCGTTCGAAAGGGGCGGGGTGCTCGGTAAAGAGCGCAAGATTGGCAAGGGCGCTCTTCTGTTCCCGTGGGACGCGGTGAATGTCGTAAAAATGGGAGGCGAATGCCCGGTCGATCACCGTGGCAAGCGCACCGCGCTGTTCTCGGAGCAGGTAAGGGCGTCGTTCGAGAAGCGTCTGAAGCAGTGAGATCGCGGTCGAACGCTGTTCATCACGGGCAAGGAGAAGGAACATGATGAGTATCTCGGCGATCGGGTTGATCCGCATCGCCTCAAGCGCTTTTTCGATGATGTCGCGTCCCGTGGTCGGCGCCAGGAAGAGGGAGACCCACTTGTCGAGATGGGCGTCGGTGCGCCGGGGAAGGGTGCGTAAGGTCGCAAGGTAGAAGGCGAGGAAGTGAACATTGGCGTGTTGAACGAAGCGGCGCACATTCTCGTCGGCCATGGTATAGAAGAAATCCTGAATCGCCGGAGAGAGCCGCATGGTATAGAGGCGCCGCTTTTCGAAGAGAGAGCCGAGCAGGTTGATGAACCGTCCTCGGTCGGCGCCGAGCGTCTCGCAGAAGAGAACATCGAGTTCCGGCGAATGATAGGTAAGGGTGGCGGTGAATAGTTCGTGGATGATGCCGGCGAGCGCGGTACGGAACGCTTGGTCCAGTCCTCGTCCGTTCCCGTGGCGTTTCTTCGCGGCGGCATAGAGGGACGCGATATCGAAGAACCGCTTTGCGCCGGAGAGGAGCGTAACGATTCGTTCGCACACCCGGCTGTCGCGTTCGACCTCAGGGGGAAGATCGGCGAGCGCGTCGAGCACAGCGCGGAAGAACGAGAGTCGTTGCCTTCTGAATTCGCCATCGGGAAAGGGGTCTGAGGAGGCACACAGGCTCAGGAACCGTTCGACGAGCGCCGGATCAACGGGGCGGGACATCGGTCTCTCCGCAGAAAACGAAATGGGCGTCGCCGCGCATGATGATGGTTCCTTTCTCGGTGAACCGGTACCGGATATCGCCACCCGGGAAACGGAGTGTCCATTCCTCTTTCCCGGTCGCGATGCCGGCATGACGGAGAGCGGTCACGACGGCACCACCGCCGGTGCCGCAGGCGCGCGTAAAGCCGACGCCTCGTTCGTTGACGATGATCGTGGCCGCGCGGCGTGCCGCATCGAGCGAGAGAATCATCTCAACATTGATCTTTCCTTCGTATTCTTGCTGAAGTCGGACCGCTTCCCTGATGGCCGCTTCTTCGTCAGTAATGCCACTCACGACGATGTGAGGATTGCCGATGTCGACCATCCAACATCCCGGGGCAGGCTGTGCCGTGACGATAGCGGAACCGAGATCGGTGGAGATGAGCCATTCGCCGTTTCGATGGGAAATGGTGCACGCGAGCAGACCCTTTCCCGTCTCCACGGCGATATCCTCCTTATCGAAGCCGCACTGCTCGACGAGATAGCGACAGAAACAGCGGAGACCATTCCCGCACATTTCGGCAATCGATCCATCGGCGTTGATGACGATCATCCGGGCGTCGCCGATCTCGGATCTTCGATGCAAAAGAATACCGTCTGCGCCGATTCCAATGTGACGATCGCATAGACGGGGAGCGTCTGCCGGTGTCACCGATTGCTCATCGGTGATGATAAAGTCATTTCCCGCTGTATGGTACTTATAAAAGCGCACGCTTCTTCTCCCGGAAGACGATGAATTTGGATCCCCAGAAGTTCACCACGGTGCCGGCGGCTATACCGCAAAGATTGGCCATGTTGAGGATCAAGTGGCTGGTTCCTAGTGCCAGGATGACGCCCTTGTAAGCAAGAAACCGGGGGATGAGCGCCGTGACGCTGATGACGAAGAACGAAAGGAGCCCTTTCCCTGAAGCGTGGGTGTCGCGTGTCTCGCTTTTGAAGGTCCAATAGTGATTGATGAGATAGTTTTGGATCACTGCGAGGGCATAGCCGACGATCCACACGAGATTCACGAAAAGACTGCCGGGGTCCACGACGCGACTCAAGAAGAAGAAGATGGTCTGATCAGTGACGAGCCCCAATCCTCCGACCACACAGAACTTCACGAACTGAGGGGTAAAAAGTGAAGAGATAGGAGCGCGCATCCGTTTCAACTTTCGACGCGGTTACGCCCGCTTTGCTTCGCGATGTAGAGCTTTCGGTCAGCTTCTTCGATGAGAAGGAGTGGCGAGGCCATCCGCGGATCGAAAGCGGCGATACCGATCGAGATGGTGACACCTATCTCTCGTCCATTGTCGACGATCTTGATGTTCGAGATTGCCATGCGGATCCGCTCCGCGGTCAAATGGGCGGCGGGAAGCGGCGTTTCGGGGAGGATGACGCAGAACTCCTCGCCGCCGAATCGTGCAATGAAATCGGCGGTGCGGAAGTAGTTCTTGAGTACCTCGGCGACCGCGACGAGTACCCGGTCTCCCACAAGGTGTCCATAGGTATCGTTTATCTTCTTGAAGTGATCGAGGTCCATCATCATGAGGGTGAGTTGCCGGTTATACCGTTTGCAGCGCTGAAATTCGTTCTCGAGCGTCTCGAGCAGGTTTTTCTTGTTGTAAAGCCCGGTGAGACCGTCACGGATGGTATACTGGTAGAGCTGATCGAGGTATTCCGCCTCGATGTCGTCGGACCAAATGAACTTGAAAATGGTGGTGCCGAGACGGATGCGGTCGCCGTTGCGAAGGACCGACGGCTCTTCGATGCGCACGTCGTTGAGATAGGTGCCGTTGGTACTCCCGAGATCGGTGAGGAGGAAGTCCTTTCCTTGTTTGGTTATACGGGCGTGTTTACGCGAAACGCTTTGATCGTCGAGCGGGATGTCGGCATCTTCCGATCTCCCGATGACGATACCTTCCTTTTCGATGTCGAGTCGTTTGCCGATGTTGCGCCCGTAGATCTCGAGCAGAATGTAGCGGTCTCGCCGGAAATCGAGCGCGGTGTTCGCGGTGATGTCGAGCACCTGCGTCGACGCGTCACGATCGATCTTCTCTTGGCCCATGGGTCCCCTCGAACAAAAACGCCATCCATTCCCCGCGCCTGACGGAGGACGCCAGGCGGAAACCGTCGAAGTTCATCAGCGCGGGGAAGGTGCGCTGCTCGGTATGTAAGATACCCGAGAGTAAAAGATATCTCAAGGTTTTTTGTTGGAGGTGCGGAGAAAGGGCGATAAGGGTCGAAGAAATGATGTTCGCGACGACGATATCATACCTTTTGCGCAAACGGGAAAGGGGTGTTGTAGAGAGTGCGATGGCACCGGTCAGCCCGTTCATCTCGATATTCTCGGCGGCGTTCCTGAGCGCATCGGGGTCGTTGTCTATGGCGGTGACCCGAAGGTCGGGGCGCATCTTTTTGGCGGCTATCGCGAGGATGCCCGATCCCGTGCCGACATCGAGAAGAGAGGAGATCGTTCGGTCGGTGAGAAGCGATCGGAGCATATCTCCACACAGTGCCGTGGTCTCATGATGGCCGGTTCCGAACCCTTCTCCTGGGTTGATGATGAGGTCTCCCTGATCGGCAAGCCAGGGGGGTACCACGGTGAAACCGGCGAACGGAAGCGGCCGAAAGTAGTCGCGCCATCGCTCCTCCCAGTCCCCCTTTGTGACGATGGAGGGATGGAGGTGTTTTATCTGTCGAAAGATCTCCGGTTTCCCCTCAAAATAGAGTATCGTGTGGTCATCGTGCTCCACTGCACCGAGGAATCCCGGCATGTCATAGTACCGGTCAAGCGGCGAGTCGGAAGATAGAGAGACTTGGTACCAACGATCGGAGCTTTTTCCGTTCTCCTTCTCCTTGGCTGAGGAAGGGCGCCCCGTGCGGTGGCGCGGTAGGGGACGCTCGGGGTCAGTCATGGTCTTTGTCCTCCGAGATAAGCCACAGTCCTTTACTAAAGTAGTTCTCGGCGCAGGCCGTGAGATCATCGAGAGTGATGGCGGAGATCTTCTCCGGTTGCTTCAGATACGATCCCTGCGGGAGACCGAGCGCATCTTCGAGTGCGAGGTTGAACGCATGGTACTCGTTATGGATCGAGGATCGGGCATGTTCGAAGAGAAGAGCGTTCTTCACCTCGTCGAAGTAGGTGGCGTGAAGCGATCTTTTTCTGAAGTCGTCGAGCGTCCTTTCGATACGGTCCATGACAGAGGTCGCCTTCTCCGGTGAGGTTACCGCATAAATGGCCATGTATCCTTCGGTTAAGCCTCCCATTCCCCAAACATCGAAGGTGTAGACAAGTCCTTCCTCTTCCCGAAGCCTTTGGAAGAGAGGCGACCGTTGCCCCAAGAGTGCTTGTTCAGTGAATCGCATAACCTCGAACGAATCGTCGCGTACGCCGGGTGCCTTGAAGAGACGCACAATATGCCGCTGTTTCCTACCGGGAACGGTGACAGAAATAATGCGGTCATCGAGAACGGCGCGTGACCGGCAGGAGTATGTGGCCAGCGATGTCGAGGCGACCGGCAAGAGCGCGGCTATCTCTTGGGCAAACTCTTTTTCGACGGCGCCCGATATGCCTAGCGACCAGCGTCCCTTTCGAAAGAATTCAGTGCGGATGCGTCGAACATCGGCAAAGGTAATGGCGGTGACCGATGCGGCGGTTCCTTCTGGCGGGTGGTCGTAGGGGGTTCCGGAAAAGAGGACTTCGTGAATCTTTTCTTTGAGCAGTGCCGAGGGCGATTCCCGTTTGAGCGAAAGGCGGGACAAGGTGTGTTCCTTTTCATGCGCGAAGTCTTCGGCGTGAAGGGGATTGGCGAGGATTCGTTTCAGAATGTCGAGTGCCTCGGGGAGGAATGTGTCTCGCACGGTAAGGCGTATGCCGCCGGTGTTGTTGCCGAAGACCGGTTCGAGGGTGATGCCGAAGCGGTCGAGGAATTCGTCGGTCTTCTCGCGGGTGAGACCGTGTGCCGTGGTGACGAGCGTTTCGAGCATGAGGCGCAGCGCGCCGCCCCGCCGCGGGGGATCGGCGAATACGCCGCTCTTTTTGAGCGCGTAGAGCGAGACGAACGGTGCGTGGTTCGCGTGACGGAAGAGTATGCGTACTCCCGGCTTACTTTTGATGAGGGTCGCCGGTTCTCGGGTACGCGCAGTAACAACCGTGTCGCTCTTATCGAGGGAAGGAAAGTGAGTGATGCGGTGATTGACGGGTGAGGAAAGTCCGAGGATCGCCTTCTCGAGGGAGAGGTGCTCCCGTTTGAACGCGTTGAGATCGTTTGCCGTGAGGTGGGAAATGTGCCAAAACACATCGCGTTCGAGACGGTTCGGGTCGCCGACCGCGAGCCAACTTATGCCCATGGTCTCGGCGAGGTTGCCGATCCCCTCGGCGGCGAAACACTCGTCGCTCAGGATGACCTCGCGGGCGCGGGCGATCTCCGCTTGGGTGATGGTGAGATCTTCCCATTCGATCGCCCATCGTCGCATCCGAGATGAGGCATGGGAAGAGGGAAAGACTGCATTTTGAAGGAAAGACACACTGGAGATGCCGGTCACGAGGATCATCGAGAGAGAGTCGAGAGTGTTCTTTTCGTAGACCAGTCGGTCGCGAAAACGGCTTCCTTCCATGTCGTAGGCGATGGTATAAAGCAATCGAAGAGCGGCGATATGTGCGGGATCGAGCGTATCGAGACGCCACGCCGCGAGGAGATAGTTCTTGCTCTGTTCGTGGAAGAGGGTTATTCGCCGGTCCGAAGGCCATGATTCGATATTGGGGGAAGGTGGAGGAGGGCATAGGACAAACGAGAGTGACTTTTCGGGGCGGTATCCACCGGCAATCACCACGAAGGGGTCGTGAAAGAGTTTTTTGCGGAAGAAGATCTCGAGTGCTGGAAGCGTTGCCTTCTGAAGGGAAGATTTTGTCCCGATGATCTCGCGTCCGTAGGGATGGCCCGGGTAGCGGTGGCGCATCACTTCCACTAAGAGCCTCTCGTTGGGATCGTCCTCGTAGAGGCGGAGTTCCTCGAGCACAACGGCACGCTCGTGTTCGAAATCGTGCTCTTCAATGGTGGAAAGTGGTTTTTCGAGGATCTTTTCCAGAAACCGGAGCGTTTTATGCGCGTCTTCGTTTCGAACCGTTGCCTCGATGACCAGCGCGTCGTGCGAGGTGAACGCGTTGGTCGAACCGCCGGTCGCCTCGATGAATTCAGCAATCGTCATGTCGTGGTGTCTCAGTTTGAAAAGGAGATGTTCGATGAGGTGTGCCCAACCGAGTTCTTCGTTCTCCTCAACGGAACTTCCGCCGCGGAACCAGACGAGGATACGGGCATAAGGAAGGTCGCGGTATCGAGAGAGAAGCGGTATCGGCTTTTTGTCGGTCATGAGAGAAGTCTCCGTACAGCTGTGGCCATTCGTTCCATTTCTCGGGCAAGGAGGGAAAGATCGACGGTAAGGATGCGTCCCTCTTCGACCACCTTTTGGCCGTTCACCCACACCGCGGCGATATCGCTGGAAGAGGAGGCGTAGAGGAGCGCTGCGGCGGGGTCATACACGGGCGATATGGCGCAGGAATCAAGCCGTACGAGTACTAAGTCGGCGCTTCCTCCCTCGACGATGCGCCCGAACGATGGACCGAGGGCCGCTCCGGGAATGCTGGTCACCATACGGAGGGTATCGATCGAAGGAAGTACGGTGGGATTGCGCGACAAGCCCTTCTGCACTTTTGCCGCGAGCTCCGCCTCGGCGAGAAGCGAAAGGTTGTTGTTGCTTGCCGATCCGTCGGTCCCGACCGCCACATTTACCCCGCGCCGCGCCATCTCCGCAACGGGGGCAATGCCGCTTCCCAGCTTGAGATTGCTCGATGGACAATGGACGACGGTGACACGGTGGCGTGCCATGAGGTCCATTTCTTCTTCGCTCACCCATACGCAATGTGCGGCGACAAAGCGTTCCGAAAGGAGTCCGAGTCGCGCGAAGCGTTCAAACTCGCGGATACCGTAGCGTTCGTGATAGGACCTTTGTTCCTGCTCCGTCTCGGCCATGTGGATATGGAACGGAATGCCGTATTTTTGCGAGATATCGCTGAGTGCGAGGAGGTACTTCTCGTCGGTAAGGTAGGGGGAGTGAGGAGCACAGGAAGGGACGATCCATTGGTCGTTCCGGTATTTCTCGGCGAGGTGCGCCGTGTGGGCGATCGTTTCGTCGGGTCCCATCTCATTGGGTGCTGGAAAGTTGATGACCCCTTCGCCGATGCACGCTTTGATGCCGATCTCTTTCGCGGCGGCGGCGATATCCTCCTCGAAGAAGTACATGTCGGCGAAAGCGGTTACTCCTGACAACAACATCTCGGCCATGCCCCATTGCCCAGCGATGTGGCACATCTCGCGTGAGATGAATTTCGCCTCGAGCGGGAATATCCGCTTTTCGAGCCATACGGAGAGAGGCAAGTCTTCCGCGACCCCCTTGAAAAGCGCCATCGGTACATGGGTATGGAGGTTTACCATACCCGGCATGACGATCCAGCGCTCACCGGTTGCGATGGGAGAGGGAGCTTCCGGTAGGGGAGCGTTTCGGACGAGACGGGCGATACGGCCTTCCGAAACGACGATCGAGCCGCGGAAAAAGTCTTTCCCGTCGAAGATCGTCACCTCGTTGAAGGAAAAACTACTCATTGGAGAGCTCCTTTCTCTTCGTGTGGTGGGGCGATTATAACGAAGGCCAATAGGATTACAACCCTGGAAAAGAAACCATCCCGGAACGGAGGGGGAAAATGTGGACAAAGACAGGGGGCTGGCTATAGTAAAGTGCGCAGTGTCTCACAGAAGGAGGATCAGCCAATGCCGATGAGCGGGAGACGGAGTAACAAGGATCGGCGCGAAGGAGATCAGGCGCGTTTTCCCAAAGACGATCGTCACGCCGAGCGGCGACAGGGGGAACGGCGCACCAAGGAGCGCATTCCGGTCAAGATGTGGGTGCGTAACATAGATGGTGAGGCAAGCTATTTCCAGCAGACCGCCAATCTCAGCATGAACGGGATGTACATTCTTTCTCCTTCCCCTTACGAAACCGGCACGAAGATACAGCTCGAGTTCCAGATACCGGGAAGTTCTCGGGTCGTCCGTTGCGTCGCCGAGGTCGTCGGTCGGCGCGAGGAGGGACATTTCTGGGGGATCAGCGTTAAGTTCGTCGAGATTCATAAAGAAGACAAGATGGAGATCGAGAAAGCGATCAACAACCTCATTTCAGAATATTGGTATCTCGTCGAATAAATGCGGCGATATCGCACCGAGGTCCTTGTCATAGGAAGTGGTCTGTCAGGTCTCTATGCGGCGCTTCTTCTCGCGGAGCGCGGCATTCGCGTCCTCGTCGTGACCAAGGAAAACATTGAAGTTTCGAACAGTCATGTTGCGCAGGGCGGCATCGCGACCGTCATGGATACCGGCAGCGACAGTTTTCAGAAACATCGCGATGACACCATGGCGGCTGGAGACGGTCTCAACCGTCCCGAGGTGGTCGACTTTTTCGTGCGCAGTGGTCCTGCCGTCATCGAGGATCTCGTGGCGCTCGGCGTTTCGTTTACCCGACAGGAAGACGGCTCTTTCGACTTGGGGCGCGAAGGAGGTCATACGGCACGGCGGGTCGTTCATGCGGACGATGTGACCGGCACCGAGATAATCGGTGCACTCAAAGCGCGTGTCGTTGCCGACCGCCGTATCGAGATATGGCAACACCATATGGCGATAGACCTCATCACCACGCGAAAGTTCCATCTTTCCGAAGAGAACCGTGTCGTCGGCGCCTATGTGCTCTCACACGAAGGTCTCGTCATCACCGTCGAAGCGGACGCGGTGCTCTTGGCGACCGGAGGATGCGGCAAGGTGTATCTCTATACTTCGAACCCCGATGTCGCGACCGGTGACGGCATCGCGATGGGGTATCGTGCCGGCGTCCCGGTCGAGAACATGGAGATGGTGCAGTTCCATCCGACCATCCTCTATCATGAGAAAGTGCGTTCCATGCTCATTTCGGAGGCACTCCGCGGGGAAGGAGGTGTCCTCAAGACGCGAGACGGCCGTACCTTCATGGAACGATACCATCCGATGAAATCGCTTGCCCCTCGTGATGTCGTGGCGCGTGCGATAGACCACGAGCTCAAAAAGCGGGGTGACGACTTCGTTCTCCTTGATATGACCATGCTTGATCCCGATTTTATCGTACACCGGTTTCCTAACCTGTTCAAGCGTTGTCTCGAAGCAGGAATCGATATGCGCCGTGAACCGATTCCGGTGGTTCCGGCGGCACACTATCTCTGTGGAGGCCTCCAGAGTACGCCGGAGGGGAAGACCTGCCTTTCCGGTCTGTTCGTAGCGGGAGAAACGGCGCATACCGGGTTGCACGGCGCCAATAGGCTTGCATCGAACAGCTTGCTTGAAGCGGCGGTCATGGCGCGTTACGCCGTCGATGAGATTACCCAGTGGCTCCGGACGCCTCTCCCCGGTCATCATCCGCTCCCCCTCTGGAGCGAAGAGGGGGTCACCGACAGTGACGAGCAGGTCGTCGTCAAACAGAACTGGGATGAGATTCGCCACTGTATGTGGAACTATGTCGGCATCGTTCGAAGCAACCGACGCCTCGAACGGGCGCTCAAGCGTATATCGCTCATTCGGCAGGAGATCGCCGAATACTACTGGAATTTCCGGGTTACCCGCGATCTGCTCGAACTACGCAACTTGGCGCTGGTAGCCGAACTCATCGTGAGAAGCGCTATCATGCGGAGGGAATCGCGGGGGCTCCACTATACGATAGATTATCCCGATAAGACGACCGAAGCGAAGGATACCCTTATTATTCCCGGTATGGTCGTTGCCTAATCGGCAGCGAGATAGAGTGCTCCCGCTTCACACCATGCGGTCACGAGCGTCTCGACATCGACGCCGGGAAACTTGTGACGCAATGTTCCCAGCGGCATCTCCCCGTGCTTGGCGAGATGGGAGAAGAATGCTCCCTCCTCCTCCGAGATCGCTCGCGTGAAAACGCCGCCTTCGATGCGGTATATGATGCCGTAAAGGTGTTCCTTTTCAGAATCCGCTACATACCGACGGAGGTCGATATATCCGGCATCGAGCACATCCTCGATGTTGTAGGAAAAACGATGTACAAAAGCAGAACGATTGAGGCCAACCCTCGTTTCGTCTGACAGGGACTCCAATTGGTAGGGGAAGGTGATACGGTCCTCTTCTGGTGTAAGAAGCGATTGTGTATAGAAGCGGTTATGGATAAGGAGATCTTCGGCAAGCGGCCAGAGCTTCTTTTTCTGCATCTTTTCGAAAAGGTGTCTGAAGAACGCAAGGATGCTCTCGTAGAGAAGATCGAAATCGTCCTTCTCGGGGGTGCCTACGCCCACTTTCGCTCGATAACGATTCCAGCGCTCGACGAGCTCGATGGCTGTCGTGTCGAGGGCCTTAGCGAGCATGGTAAACACCGATACGAGTCGCCCGCGATTGTAGAGCGTCTCGATGCCGTCGGCAAGATCGTCTATTCGTTGGAGATCGCGTCGGGAAAGGGAGGGCGACTCGGTGAGGCGCCACGGGTAGGCATGCTCTACTTTGAGATCATACTCCCTCATTCGGTTGTATACCCGCGTTCCCGGATAGAGGGACAATCGGTAGAGGTTGATGCGTATCGGCCAGAGCGCAAAGGCCTGTTCGATGTCCTTGGTAACATCGTCGAAAGAGCTTCTGGGCAGTCCGCCGATGAGATCGAGCGTAAACGGAAGATCGGGATAGTTGTTTATCGAGCGGATGTTCTGGAGGGTCTTCTCCGTGTTGGTCGATGTGCTTGCTTGTTCGAGCAGTTTCGGATTGAATGTGGGAATGCCGAAGTGGAGGACCGTCCGCATCTCGGAGAGTCGTCGAATTTCCTCACGAGAAAGGAGATCGGCGCGTACCTGCATCTCGACGAGTGCCCCGGGAAGATATGTTTCCAAAAGGTCAAGGGTCTTTGCGAAGTATTGATGGCTTAAGTTGAAAATGGGGGCGCCTACGATGATATGCCGAACGCCGCGATCGCGGAACAACGCCAACTCTGCCTCGAGGTATCGAAATCCATGATAGCGGACAGGGGCGGCGTGGGAGAAGTCCACGCAGAAATCACATCGAAAGAGACAGCCGCGGGAGACCTCCCAGAACACCGATGTGTCGTCAGAGACCGGTATGGATCCGGAAAGATAAGGAGACGGAATGAGGTCAAGAGGCTCGATCACCCGACGGGTACCGTAGCGGTAGGTTTTGGCGATGTCATCGCGAAATATGATATCCGCCGCTTTCCCGACATCGCCTCCTTCATCAAGTAGGGCGGCGATTTCGTAAAGGGGAAGCTCCGGTTCGTCGGGGATGATGAAGCGGACCGGTCCCTTCAGGTAGTGGTCAGGGTAGGCGAACGAGTCGTGTCCCCACACGCCGACGAGGGCCTTGATCTTTTCCAGATGTGAGGTCACCCGGTGGAAGAAATCGACATTCCAATGGAGGAGATGGAAAAGGACCAATCGGTAAGCGCCGCTTACGATTCGAGCAGCGACGACGGCGGGGTTCTCGGTGATCGAAGAGATAATGATATCGGCATGGAAACGGCCACCAGATCGGCTTTCGAGGAATGCGCGCGTCGTGTGAAGGTGGTAGGGGATTGAGCGATCTTCTAAGTCTCTGCCGATGGTGACAAGCGCGATGTTCACGGATGGTATGGGAAAGTCATGCGGTGATTCAAGATGTCAGAGCGACTGAAGGTAACTGATGATCGCGCGGAACTCTTTCGATGATTCCGCATATTCGACCTTGTCTCCTTCGGTCTGGAGCGTTTCCTGAAGGATGGGAATGAACGCCTTGTCCTCGTTCTTGAGAAGCACATGAGTGAGGGCGACGCGCACATAGGGTTCTAGGTGCTTGAAAGTCGGTTTGATTTGTTCTATGTACTGGGTCATCTTGCCCGCAAGGCCGATGGCATAGATCGCCTGTTCGACGACCGCCGGTTCCTTGTCGGAAATCTTTTTCACATAACAGGCGAGATCGGAACCACACGCCACGACGGCGGCGGCGCGTTTCGCGAAGCGTTCCATGAGGCCTACGGCACGAACGGTCGAATCGTAGTTCGGGTCGAGCGCCGCTTGCGCCTTTACCTTCTTGTCCTTATCCTCGGGTTTCATCGAAGCGTAGTCCTTATTTCCCTTGTTCTGCTTGTCGAGTTCCGCTGAGGCCTTCGCTTCGACCTTGCTGATGTAGGCTTTGCCGTTGGCGACGAACTTGTCGGCGAACTTGATGAACTCTTCTGCTGCTTTCGGATCCTGTAGCATACGGGTGTAGGCATCGGCTGCCCATACTTTTGGTTCGTAGAAGATAATCCAATCGCCCTCAACATTCTGCTCTTTGTCCTCGGGACCAGTCACCGCCTCCCAGAGATAGGGGAGCGCTTTGCGATCGCCAAGAATGGCAAGTGCTTCCGCTCCCTTCATCCGGATGGAGATTTCTTGGCCACGAAGGGCGAGTTTTTCCGCTATCTTCTCTTCTTTTCCTTTCTTTGCGCCTTTCTTTTCTTTGGCCGCCTTGAGCGCGAACTTCTTGCTGACCATGCGCAGAAGAACATCGGTAGCCTTGAAGTCGCCGAACTTGGCGAGCGAAACGGCGAGGTGCTCGGCGAGGAACGGCTGCTTCTGGTCCTTCGAAAGTTGGGCGTCGAGATCCCTGATTATCATATCGACCGCCTTTTTCGAACGAATGTCGGCGAGGATGATGGATGTCTTTATCTTTCCTGTTGCGTCGATGCCGGCGAGGGTCGCCTGATATTCATCATGTTTGGGACATTCCTTCTTCTTTTCCTTCTCGGGGTCCATGTACTCGGGGCAGAACTGTTTTTTGGCCTTTTCTCGGTATTTGTCGAGGAGTTCGTTGACCGCGACATTCTGATTGTTGTAAGCCTTGATGAGTTCATCTTCCGCGAACTTGCCGAGACGGATGAGCGACTTGCGCGCCTCGGGGAAGAGGCTGAATCCCTGTTCCTCGTAAAAGAGCGCGGCGACGAGCGGTTTGACGACGCTGGGATCACCGAACTCTCCGATGACGCCAGCGGCCGTATACTTGGTGCCGAAATCTTCGTACTTCGATTCGAAGACCTGCATGATCTGAGGAAGGTACTGTTTCCCGGCCGCGGGGATCTTGGAAAGCGCCTCGATAGCGGCACGCTTGGCCACCGATTCCGGTTTTTCGCGTTGTCCGGCGGCGAGGCCTTCGGGGGTCTGGATGGTGAAGTATTTCCCCAGTATCGGCGCGGCGCTCGGGTCACCGATTTGCCCCAGAGCGAGAGCCGCTGCTTCGAGCGTCTTGAGGTTGCGCACACTGAGCGTCTTCAGGCATTCGTCAACGATCTCCGCAATACGGGGAACCGCCACCGGGTCGCCGATCTGTCCGACGGCGCTGAGTGCCATGGGAATGTCGGGTGTCTTGTCGAGGCTAAGAAGTTTTTTGACGGTTTTTTCTTTGTTGACGATCTTGTCCTTTTCCTTGATGATCTGGTTGATCGCCCATGTCCGTGAGTCTTTGCTGTAGAGTTTGCTGAGGTACTGGTCCTCGGGATTGCTGCACGCGGCGAGGAAAAAGAACAGTGTTCCGCCAACAAGCAGTGCTACCAATGTCTTCATCGCTTACCTCTCCATTTGAATAATGGTCACAACCGTCCGTTTCCGATTGACTCTAAACGGAACGAACTCAAAATTCAACCTTTTTCGGTGATTTTTTGGACGATGTTTCCACATTGATGGGAGCGGGGTTTCGTGAGGATCGGGAAAAGTTTGCCTCACTTTTCTCCGGTAAGTATAATGAGTTTCTATCAATCGGGAACCGGAGGTTGGGCCATGCTCCGTTTTGTGAGTTTCCTTGGCATCTTCGTTTTCGTTCTTCTTGCGTGGCTCCTTTCCGAGGATCGGCGCCGCTTTAACTGGCGTATCGCGGTGCTTGGCATCGTCTCCCAGTTTCTTTTCGCGCTTCTTATCCTTAAAACTGCTCCGGGCGAGTGGTTTTTCGATGTGGTCAATCGGGCATTTTCCCGCATGATGAAGTTCACAGACGCGGGGAGCGAGTTCCTTTTCGGTGGATTGCTCAAAGAATGGTCGTTCGCCCTTAAGATACTGCCCACCATTGTCTTCTTTTCGTCATTTTTTACGGTCCTTTACTACTTTGGGATTCTTCAACGGGTTGTAAAAGGATTTGCGATTGTCTTCCGGCGATTGTTTGGCACTTCGGGGGCCGAGTCGCTCTCAGCGGCGGCCAATATTTTCATCGGGCAGACCGAGGCGCCGCTCATGGTCCGTCCCTATGTCGAAAAGATGACCCGGTCGGAGCTTATGTGCGTAATGACCGGTGGTATGGCGACCATCGCAGGCGGCGTGATGGCGGCCTATGTCGGGATGGGGGTAAGCGCGGGACACCTCATGGCGGCCTCGGTCATGTCGGCGCCCGCTGCCATCATGTTCGCGAAGATCATGGTCCCCGAGACCGGGACACCGGTCACCGCCTCGGTTACCGCGATAGATATTCCGGTGACCGATCGCAACGCGATCGAGGCGGCGGCGCGCGGTGCCTCCGAAGGGCTCTACCTCGCGCTCAATGTCGGGGCGATGCTGCTCGCCTTCATCGCGTTCGTCGCCTTTTTCAACTATTTCTTCGGGTTCTTTGGCATCACGATGGAGCAGGTGCTCGGCTGGATCATGGCGCCGCTTGCCTTCTGCATGGGGGTTCCGTGGGATGAGGCGGTCCGCGTCGGTGCGCTCCTCGGCGAAAAGACGATACTCAACGAGTTCGTCGCCTACGCCCACCTCTCAGAGGCGATGAAGGCGGGGGGGCTGTCCGATCGTTCGATCGTCATCGCTACCTATGCTCTCTGCGGTTTTGCCAATCTTGGCTCCATCGCGATACAGATCGGTGGTATTGGTACGATGGCGCCGTCGCGGCGCGGCGAGATAGCAGCGCTCGGCATCAAGTCGATGATCGCTGGTACCTTCGCGAGTCTCGTCACCGCGAACATTGCCGGTATGTTGATATAGGAGAACACCATGGTCTCATCCCGTTCCAGCGGTATCATTCTTCATCCGGCGGCCCTGCCGGGATCCGGTCCCATCGGTACACTTGGTTCTGGGGCACGTCGTTTCGTCGATTGGCTTGCCGTGGGCAAACAGTTGCTCTGGCAGATATTGCCGCTCAACCCGACCTCTTACGACGGTTGTCCTTACAACGCCCACTCGGTCTTTGCGGGGAACCCGTGGCTCATCGATCCGGACGATCTTGCGTCCGACGGATTCCTTCCTGACACGACACCGTATCGATGGAAAGGGGGGGATCACCGGCGCGTTGATTTCGATCGAGCCCGCGACCTAAGCACGGTGTTCCTTCGCTCTGCTTTCGCAAAGTTCCGGGAAGATCGTCTCTTTTTCGACGATTTCGCTATGTTTCGCAGTGCTCAAGCGCACTGGCTTGGCGATTACGCTCTCTATGCCGCGTTGCGGGATCGTTTCGGGACGACCGACTGGAGTACATGGCCGGAAGAGTTCCGCGGGCGACGACCGGCGGCGCTTGCCCGTTTCGCGCAGGAAGCGGCCGACGAGATCATGTTCCATCAGTTCGTTCAGTGGATTTTTCACCGACAATGGAATGCCCTTCGGCGCTATGCGGCGGAGCGCGGTGTTCGCATCATCGGTGACATGCCGATGTTCGTTTCGTACGAGAGCAGCGATGTGTGGGCGCACCAAGAGTTGTTCCTTTTGAAGGAGGGAAAACGAACCCATGTCGCCGGGGTGCCGCCTGATTACTTCTCACCGACTGGTCAACTGTGGGGAAATCCGCTCTATGACTGGAAGCGGATGGAAGAAGACGGCTTTGCATGGTGGGGGAGGCGTTTTGCCCGCACATTCGGGATGTACGATATCGTGAGACTCGACCACTTCCGTGGGTTCGCCGCGTGTTGGGCCGTGCCGGCGGGGGAGAAAACGGCTGAGAACGGCAAGTGGCGTAAGACGCCGGGGAGGAAACTGTTCGAAACACTGAAAGAACAGTTCGGCGATCTGCCGCTCATTGCCGAGGACCTCGGGGTCATTTCGGAGGATGTGGTTGAACTACGCGAACATTTTGGATTTCCCGGGATGAAGGTGCTCCAGTTCGCGTTTGGTTCGCCGCAGCACGAGTTCCTGCCGCACAACTACACGACGCCGAACTGCGTGGTCTATACCGGCACGCACGACAACGATACGGTGACGGGGTGGTATCAATCGCTCTATGAGCATGACCGTCGCGAGGTGAACCGCTACCTCGGTCTTCGCTGGGGTGACAGCCCGGCGTGGGCGCTCATCCGACTCGCGTTTTCCAGTGTCGCAAAGTTTGCTATCGTGCCGTTGCAGGATGTCCTTGGCATGGGCTCCGAGGCGCGCTACAATGTCCCCGGGACCGTCGGTCCGCACAACTGGACCTTCCGTTTCACCTACGATGACCTCCGTGACGAGACGGCGTGGGGACTCGCCGAACTTTCGTGGCTCTACAACCGCAACAACAAGGCGGGGTAGATGCCAGAATTATCCGATAGCCTCGGTTGCGTCGAATAAGGAAAGCCCGAGCACTTTTGCGTAGCGGACAAAGTCTTTATCGGTAGTGAAGATGGGAAGGCGGTATTTGTCTGCCGCCGCGCAGATGAGAAAATCTGTATGCGACCCCTGCACCCCCGCCCGACGGCATCTGTTGGAGAACTGCGCCGCCCGCTCCCATATCTCCGTTGTCAGTGGAAGGTCGTCAAAGGCCCGGAGATGCCGGCGTAATTTCTCGTACTGTTTTTCGTCGCTGATGCCCGAAAGTATCTCCTGCCTGATGGGGCCGACGAGGTGGGCTCCACCATTTGCAATGAGAGCGGCGAGCGCCCCGATGACCGCTCGCTCTTCTTTTCGGTAAAGTGCTTTGCGCCGTCGCAGGGCGAGCGACCAGACCGAGGTGTCTACCAGCGCCTTCATGAGCGTTTTCGCTCGGCCTTGTAATCGTACTTCGGCTCGTAGATGACCTTGCCGAAGTAGTCGGTGACCTTGAGTTGCTCGAGGTGCTTGATGTAGGCGGCAAGCGCCGTGTTCACCGTTTCTTTTTTGGTCCGGTGTTTCCCCAGTTTTTGCGCTTTTGCGAGTAGCGCGTCGTCAATGCCAAGGTTGGTAGGCATGGCATCCTCTTCTAAAGGTTCTTACACAAGAATATAAGGAGAAATGTGTGAGTCAAGAGGATTGATAATTTAGATCCGTATCACGCCCCATTCAGTAACGGTGAATCCGTCGCGCACAAAGGGTGCCGGCGCTTCGGGCGGTAGGATGGTGACCGGTTCGTTAGTTGTCTCGATGAGATAACGGTGCCGCAGAATACTGTCGGGAGCGATGGAAAGTTCGAGCGTCTCAAGGGTGCTGATGACGGTGTCATCCTGCGGATAGACGATGAGGTATCGCGGGCCAGCAAGACGCGGTATCCACCACTCAATAAAGTCCTCTATCTCCTGACCGGCAAATCCGCGCGCCGCAAGGTCGCTCCGGAAGAATTGCTCCATTTCATCGGTCGGCACAAGGTAGCCCCGTTTTTTTTGCCAGCCGCTCGGCTGGACGCTTTCGTAAAAGAGGAATCGCCATTGTCCGTCAATAAGGCCGTCGGGAGTCACCCGAACGGTCCATCCGTCGTCGTAGAGCGGCTCCGACACCGTGACGTGGCCTCCCTGCGGGAAACCGATGCGCACGGTGACGGTAAGTGGCACGGTCGGGTAGAGGTAGATGTTCGGTTTTTCGTCCACCCCTTCGCAGTGGGCATACCATCTGCCTTCATCATCCTGATGGTCGTAGCATACTTGGTTTGGAGGGCAATCGCCTTTCAATACCCACTCTCCGAGATCATTGCACACATAGATGCCATCTGTTCGGCAAACGCTTTCTCCTTTCGAACAGATTCTTTCTTGGCAGGTTGCGCTGTAAACGCCGTCCTTATAGGTTTCGGAACAAATCTCGGTACCGTCTGTTTTACACTCTTTCAGTTTTTCTAATGTGCCGTTCACGCAGATGCTGACAACCGTTTTCCAAGTGCATAGAGTATCGTTCTCTTTACACTCTGGCCCCTCGGGAGTTGTGTTCTGTAAACATTGTGCATCGTATTTGCCATTGATATCGTCCCAGTGATCGTAACAGTCCCACCCGTATATGGCCATATCGCAGCTCGAGACATATTCCCAGCCGTTTTCGGAGCACACGACGATGACGGTGCCCTTGGTAGCCAGGTAACCGCATCGAGTGTCTCCGGTACGGCAGAGTAAATTGTCGCTGTCTGGGGAAATGTCATTCTCAGAGGAGATGTCGTTATCGGAGGGGGTATCGCCTGTCTTGTCACACACCGCGATAAAGAACACGGCAAAAATGAATGCTAACCATTTCATGAGAAAGTCTTCGTCTTGATGATGATATTCTGCAATAAGAATAAGATTCCCCAGTAAGAAAGTCAATCAAAAAATATCGGTTGCGAAAAAAAGATAGTAGGTTAAGAAAAGTTCAGCGGATTGGAGTCAAGAGGGAAAAATCACCGTGTCAGGACGCGCACCGAGCGTTTGGGCAAGGTCATCCTGAGGGTGCCGTTCGCGCCGACGGTGACAGTGACCGAAGAGCCGGGAATGCGGTCGTGGAGCACGGTGCCGGCGGGGAAGGAGGTCTGCATATCGGTCCCTTCGAACGAGGTCTCGGAACTTTTGGTGGGGTGGGTGTTGAGTATCACGAGCGCAGTGTTCCCCTTGTAGGTCCGCTCGAAGGCGAGAATGCCGGCGTCCGACTCGTCGCCGGTGTGGTCGGTTGACCAGCGGATCGTGAGGTCGCCGCGCCGGAGCGGCTCGAGTTCTTTGCGGAGCGCGGTAAGCGTCGCAATGTGGCGGAAGGTGGCGTTCGTCGTATCGTAGCCGGATGTGGCGAGGTTCTCGCGGTTCGCCGGATCGTTGCCGCCATTGAAGTTCTGCTCGGTGCCGTAGTAGATGCAGGGGATGCCGTCCATCGTGAGGAGGAGCGACAGCGCATTGCGGAGCGCCTCCTCGTCGGGCTTGTCGTAGAGGAAGCGCGGAAGGTCGTGGTTGTCCATGAAGTTAACGAGCAGTTTCTGGGGCGAGAGGACATTGCCGTCGGCGTCGGTGACGCCCGAAACGGTGCCGTAGTTGACGGCGCGGGCGTTGTAAAGGTTCTCGAAGTTGCGCGTCGGGCCGCCCCACTTGAATATCGCGTCGAACACTTGGAACTTCTGCGAGAAGTAGAAGACCGAGTCCATCTCCCCGTTCTTGGTGAAACTGCCAATGAGTTCGTCGTTGCCGTCGAAGGCCTCGCCGAAGATGAAGAACTTCTCTTTGCCGATGCTCTTGGCGAACTCGCGGATGGCGGGGGTGAAGACCTGCCAGAACTCGTGCTCGACATGTTTTATCGTGTCGATGCGGAATCCGTCGAAATCGGCGGCCGCGATCCAGTACTGATAGACGCGGATGAGCGCCTTGCGGACATCGTCGCGGGTCGTGTCGAGGTCCTTGAGACCGCCGGGGAAGTCACCTTTGACCACTTGGTATGGGCTGTCCCATGTCACGATGCGGCCGCGGCGGTTGTACCAGTTCTCGTTCTGGAATTCGACCGGCAAGGGAGGAACGCGGTTTATCTCGGGCATGTAGATCCAGCGGATCGGCGCGAGACCCGACTCACCTGCCTCGGAGAAGGACATGATGCCGCGTGGGTCGAAGTCGGGATCCCATTCGCTGTAGCGCTTTATTTCGAGTTTCTGCGGATAACCCTCGGCGCAACGGCTCATACAGGTGTCGAAGCACTGTTTGTTGGCGCACCCGTCGGATCCCCAGCAGGCGCCGGCGCTGAAAGGAGCGTCGTACTCGGGTTCGCAGATGGCGTCGCCGTCGGCCTCGGGGAGGCTCATGATGCGCTGGCAGTAGGTATAACAGTCCATCGAGGAGCCCATCACCGACTCGTCGGGGCGGCCGTTCTTGTTGATGTCGTAGTAGAAGAGTTGCCCGACATGGTTCGCGACGATGTCGAGGATGACCGTGAAGCCGTTCTCGTGGAGGATCTGCACCATCTCGCGCAGTTTGGCGAGGTCGCCGAAGTGGGGGTTGACGGTGAGATAGTCCTGCGTCCAGTAGCCGTGGTAGCCGGCGATGCCGGCGTCCTCTTCGACATTGCGCACCACCGGACTTATCCAGAGCGTCGTGACGCCGAGTTCCTTGAGGTAGGGGATCTTATCGATGATGCCTTGGAAGTCGCCGCCGTGCCACGCCGCAAGGTTGTTCGGATCGGCGTTGTGGTCGTTGTTGATGTCGCTGTTCGCGAAACGATCGGTGATGAGTTGGTAGATGATCTCGTCACGCCAATCGTCAACATGGTTGGTGATAGGCATTTCGCCGGCGACTTTGCTCGTGTCCACGCATGCGGTGAAAAACAAAGGAAGAAGAAGTAAGAGTCGTCTCATCACCGGTACTCCGTGTTGAACCACCACTCGGCACCGATGCCGAGGAAGTGCTGAACCTTCCGTTCGCGCCGCTTGTCGCCTTCAGGGAAGAGCGCTCGGGCGTCGTCGTTCACGAAACTTGCGGTGTACACGAGCCGCAACTGGGGTCTGCCGTAGGAGAGCGATTCGCCGCGGTAGATGAGCGGGAAGAGAGAGATTTTGGTTATCATCGGGATCGTTTCGCGCGCCGTTTCGGTAGAGATACCGTTCGGTTTTCTGAGTTGGTGGGAGAATTCCAGCCCGAGTGCGAGCGAGTCGAGCAGTTTGACATGCGGTCGCACCGCGACAATGAACTCCCAGCCGTCGTCGTTGTCGTACGTGTTCGGGTCGGCGTCAACGAAATAGCGGGCATAGGAACCGACCATCGTACTCATGCGCCAGAACTCGGCGTTTCCGGTGAGCGCGACGAGAAACTCGCGCGCCGCGGTCGTTTTGTGATTGACATCGTATCCGAATGGCTCGCCAAGCGTCCCATACGCGGCGAGTCCGCCCGAGTACTTGACGAAGAGGTGGGCGAAACTGTGGGGAAGGAAACCGATCGCACCGAACTGCGCGCCGATCGACCAGCCGAAGTCCGCGGGATAATGCACCTCGTCCCGCTCGGTCGCCGCGTTGATGCTGTACTCGCTGATGCGGGTACCCGAGCCAATGCTCTGGACCTCTCCGAAGAGTTTTGCTTTGAGCGCAAATGGCGACTCCGGTGTGCGTAGGAAGTAGTGGGTCGCCTTGGCGCCGGCGATGATGCGCTGGCGGTCCATCCACTCGACCGTTTCGGTTCCGAAGGTGTCTGAGGGGACCTCGCGCTTCTGCACCTGCCAGTCGGTCTCAAGCCGGTTGAGGCCGACATGGAGGTCTATCTCGGTGTCGGTGTAGTGAAGCCCTGCGCCGGCGCCGTAAATGTTGACTTCATCGAGCGGCCAGAAGTCGAACAGATAGATGTCGTCGCCGCGGTACATGCGGCTACCGGCCCAGAAAAGGAGCGGCTTGTAGAGAAAGTGATCGGCCCGCACGAAGAGATTGCGGATGGCGCTGATGAGGTCGAAGTTGCCGGTGTCGTGAAAGAGCGACTCGCCAAAGGCGATTGTCGTAACGAGGTGAAAATCGGTTTCCTCCGGCTTGTTCGCGAAATCGTAGACGAAGTCGAGTTCGAGGTAGGTCGGTTGTTCGAGCCGCGAGCCGTGAGAAACGATGTTGGTATGGCGCCCTGATCCGCCTTCGAGGTCGGTCGAAGGCTGGACGCGGCCGTAGGAGCCGAAAACGAAGCGGGCATCGCCGTCCTCGGCGCTTACCGTCGCGCAGAGGAAAAAAGCGCAGAGGAAAATTATTCGCAAAAGCATTGGTCCTTCCCGGCATTTGAACTATAGCCGCACCCGACCGCCGTCGCGTAGCCAAGATCGTGACAAGCGTCGGCGCACAAGTGTCGTTTCCAGAAGCCGCCGTCGCAGTAGTAAATAGCGGTGACGCCGTCGCATGCGGTCGCTCCTTCGATGCAGTAGTAAAGGGTATCGTCGTCGGGATCGGGATCGCGGTCATAGAAGGTGATGGTGCTCGTCTCCTCGTCGAAGAGCCACACGACCGACGGCGGCTCGACAGCGAAGAGCACCTGCGGTGCCTCAAGAGTAATGGTTTTTTTACCGCCTGGCTCGAGGGTGAACGATTCCCAATCCTGGCCGTTAGGGCTGATGAGGAGGGTAAGCGACGACTTATTTATGAAGGTGCCTCGGTAGGGAACTTCATTGAGGTCGGAGCAGGCGATCGCCGTGAAGAAAAGAACGGCCGCAAGTATGGCTCTCATGCGCTTTCCTCAAAAGCGGATAATGCCGACGAACATCATCCTAGCGGTTCTCCGGGGAAAATGCAAGGAATGGAAATCTAGTGAAGAAGAGCCTCCGTCGATAGGATATGCGGTGCGGCAGTCAGTGCTCTTTCCGACGGACGATCAGCCACACGAAGAAGGGCCCGCCGATGAGAGCAGTGAGAACACCGACCGGTATCTCACCGGGGGCGATGAGCGTTCGCGAAAGGGTGTCGCAGAGAGTGAGGATCGCACCGCCGGTGAGTGCCGCGGCGGGGGCGAGGATGCGGTGGCGCGGTCCCACGATGAGTCGTGCGGTGTGCGGTGCCATGAGGCCGATGAAGCCGATGGGACCGGTCACCGCGACGATGCCGGCGACGGCGATCGAGGTGAAGATGAACTGGGTGAGCGCAGTGCGGCTCGGATCGACACCGCGGGCGGCGGCCGCCTCTTCGCCGAGGGTGAGGATATCGAGTTCGCGGTGAAAGAGAGATGCCGCACCTGCAACGAGAAGCGCCGGCGTTATCTTGATAAGCTCAGGGAGCGCCGCTGTGTCGAGCGATCCCATGAGCCAGTGAATGATGCGGTGACTGTGGCTGAGATCGGCGAGGTATTGGACGAAAATGGTGAGTCCTGAGAAGAAGAAGCCGGTGGCAACGCCCGCTAGGAGCATCGTCTGGGTGCCAAAACGGTGCGAAAGAAGCGAGAGCCGCCAGACGATCGCGACCGAAACGAGCGCGCCGAGGAGCGCCGCCAGCGGTACGCTGCCAATTCCCAGCAGTATTGCGAGCGACGCGCCGAATGAGGCACCCGAGGAAACACCGAGCGTGTAGGGGCTCGCAAGGTCGTTGCGGAAGAGCGCCTGAAAGATCATGCCGCAGAGGGCGAGCGTCGCGCCGGCAGCGAAGGCGACGCCGGCACGCGGAAGGCGCAGGGTCAGTATCACGCGGCGGGTCGTTTCCTCGTCGGGAAGCGCCTGCCCGATGAACGGCGCGGCGACGAATAGTGCGATGGTGATGAGCGCAAGGATAAAGAAGCGCCGTCTGATGTTCATGGCGTCGTCTCCGGGGCGAAGATGGTGCGACCAGCGGGGCTGCTCCAGCGGGTAAAGGGAGTGTCAAAAAGGTCAGAGAGGTGCTTCGGTGAAAGTTCTTCGACCGGAAGCGGCCCGAGAACGAGCGTTCCTTTCTTGAGTCCAGCGACCTTGCCGCCGAGGAGGAGCGCATCGTTCGCATCGTGCGTCACCATGAGGAGCGACCGGCGGTATTCGTGACGATAGCGCGTAAGAATCTTCATCACGAGGAGACGATGGTTCGGATCGAGCCCGGCGGTCGGCTCGTCGAGGAAGAGAAACTGCGGGTCTTGTGCAAGGGCCGCCGCGATGAGCGTAAGCCGTTTCTCGCCACCCGAGAGGGTGGTCACGGTCCGCGTGAGGAGTGGCCCGATGCCAGTCATCTCAACGACATTCCTGATGATGCTGCTGTCCCGCGTGGTGAGCGGCCTGAACGATCCGCGTTCGGGATAGCGCGACAGTTCGAGGAGTTCCGCCACCGTGAAGGGGAGCGCAAAGTGCATCTCCTGCGGCACGAGCGCGCACTTTCGTGCCCGCTCGCGAGCCGGCATGGTTGCGAGGGGGATCTCGGTGCCTATAAAGGCATCGCCGCGGGTAGGGGTGAGCAGTCCCGCCATACAGCGTAGGAGCGTTGATTTTCCCGCGCCGTTCGGCCCGATAAGCGATATGCTCTCGTCGTTTCCCAACCGGAGCGTGACGCCATGCAGGACCGTTGTTCCGCCGAAGACGACCTCGATGTCGCGAACGAGTACGCCGCCGATGCCGGACTCGATCATGGAAGGTTCTCCGGATGGATCGTGTGTACCAGTTCTTTGATGATGAGCGGTATCCGCGGGCTGGGGATGAAGAACCGGTCGCCTTCGAGGCGGTGGATGCGGCCGTTCTTTACCGCGGTGACCGTGTCGAGGCGCCTCCAGTCGTCGGGCGAAATGGGAGCGTTGGCTTTGTCGGCAGAGAGTTCGATGATGATGTCGGGGTTCATTGTGATGACCCCTTCCGCTGAAACACGCGGGTAGGGGAGGAAAAGGTCGCAGGCGTTCGTCCCGCCGGCGCGCTGAAGGAGCGCATCGTGGAACGAGCCTTTTCCCGCGACGAAGAGCGTTCCGATGGGGCCCGTTTCAGGCGATCGCCCGATGACAAGAAGCACCCGCGGTCGCGGATTGTCGCTTTTCTTCACCGTCGCCTGTTCCAGCGCCTCGCTGAAGCGCGCGGCGAAGCGCTCGGCTGACTGCTCGCAGTGACAGTATGCTCCGATGCGCTGTGCTGCTATGGTCACATCGTCGATCGTCTTCGCGGCAAGTGCCACCGGTGTGATGCCGCTTTTCTGTACCGTGTCGGCGACCTGTTGTTGTTCCGGCAAATAAAAGAGCGTGTCGGGTTTCAGCGCGACGATCGCCTCGGGAGACGGATCGTACCATCCGCCGACCTTCGCGATATGCTCGGTTTCGGGTGGCCATGTGCAGTAGCGCGTTACCCCGACGATACGAGGGCCAAGGCCAAGTTCGAAGAGGAGTTCGGTGATGTTTGGCGCCGTCGAGACGATGCGGGAACAGGGGACGGAAGGAGTGGACGATTCCCGTGAGCAAGAAAAAAAAATGATGAGCCATAGCCCCGCGAAGATCCGGATAAGCGGCACGTCACCCTCGTAGTATCGTTCTCTCGGTTCTAACGAGTGTCGCGCAAAAAGGCAATGAAACCGCCCGCTCAATCGGTAGGAAGGGTGAACCGGTGCGGCGAGGTGTCCCAGAGCGCTCCGAGGCCGCACTGGGCCGCGTCGTTCATGCCCCAGCAGTAGAGGTCGCCCTCGGTGCTGATGCCGCAGGCGTGGGTGACGCCCATGGTGATGGAGCGCCATGCGGCTGGTTCGGGGACGGCGACGAGGGTGGTGGTGTCCAATGATGATGCAGGAGGGGTCTCCGGGCCGCCTGGAAGGGTGCGGTGCACAAAAGTGCCCGTTTCTTCAACGGTCTCTTGGCCGTCGGCAAGGGAGCCCCAGCAGTGGATGAGGCCGTCCGAGTCGAGACCGCAGGAGGTGCGATAGTCGAGCGCGAGCGCTTCCCACCGGTAGGAGGATTCGACGCGGCGCGGTTGGGGAATCATCTCGCGGAAGTCGCCCGTCCCCCACTGGCCGCTGTTGTTCGCGCCAAAGCAGGCAATCTGATCCCCCTTTTTGAGACAGGTGTGGTTATATCCGGTGGCAACTGCTTCCCAGTCGGAACCGTAGAGGCCGGCGCCGCTCTTTCCAAAAGCGGTGTTGCCGGTACAGGTGAGCGTCCCGAGCGACGAGAGGGTGCATTGGTGATCGACATTCGTGTCTGCGGCACGGTAGGGAAAGCTCTCGTCGGAGGGGGAGGAAGAAGGATCGCCCCAGTGGTTGATGGACTCGGGGAAGGGAGCCTTTTTCTCGGTATCCTGATAGCACTGGAAACGGTTTTCAGAATTGAGGCCACAGACGGTGCCGAGAAACTTGAGCATGTCGGAAGGACGGCGCGCATCCCCTACCACCGAAGCCACGCACCAATCGTCCGCGACATCACCGATACGGTAGATCGAGCCGTCAGATGTGAGGCCGTAGGTTCCCGTGAGAAAGATCCACTTGTTTGAAGTGTCCATGGGTTCCCATACACTCTTGTTGGGACTGCTGCAGCAGGGGTTGTCGGTGGTTCCCCAACAGTAAGGGGTTCCCTCTTGGGTAAGCGCTGTGGTGTAGGTGTCACGCGCCGACACGACGCTCCAGCGGATGTCGCTCGCGATAGGGGTGGGCTCGTAACGCATGGTGGTCGTATCGTCGCCGATCTGTCCGGAAGCGTTGTCTCCCCAGCAGAAGAGCATGCCGAGGTCGGTGATGGCGCAAGTGTGGTAGTCGCCGGCCGAGATATGGACCCACCGCTGTCCTGCTGGCGCGGGGATCTTGGTCGGGGCGACCACCGGCGTAGGAGAACCGGTACCGCACTGACCTTTGTCGTTGGCGCCCCAGCAGAAGAGGGTGCCTTCACTGCCTATGGCGCAGGTGTGCGCCTTTCCTGCCGCGATCTCGCGTCGCAGTACCAAAAGGCTGAGCGTACAGGTGTCCGTATCCCATCCGCTACAGTCGCTCAGGCAGACGGCGGTACCGCCGGTGAAGTAGCCGCCGGGAACCTCACTGCAGGCGATCACGCCTCCGTCGCAGGTCTCGTCAGGGTCATCGAGCACCCCGTTGCCGCAGAGGTTCTCGGGACCTATCTTGATGGTGCAACCGCCACTGTCGCTCTCGTCTTTGCCATCGAAGTCGCAGGATGAAAAACAGAAGATGCAGAGCACGGTGGTCATGAGAGATGGCGGTCTACGCAGAGATGGCCAAAACCCCATCTTTTCCTCCGATGTGTTGGTGCCCCTTATCGATAAAAACATAAAACGGGATTTTCTCATTGTCAAAAAAGAAAATTTGCCTTCTTATCGTATCCTTGACACCTCCCGCCGATTCGCGTATGGTCGGGCGGCCTGTCAACGGAGTCGCGATGTACTACTTCGTCACCTTCACGGTGCACTTCACGAAAAAACATGTCGAGGGGGTGCGATCCCTCATTCATGAGCTCGAGGAGATCGGTCTGCGCCGGATCGTGCAAACTGGGGAGAAGTCGTTCCTCGAGTTGCCGGCGAACACATGGATCGGCGAGTACGACACCGCCGACAAGGAGGAGCTCAAGAATCTTCTCTACACCGAGCTTCGCCGTCTGTTCGAGAAGAACGGGCTGGCTGGCTCTGTTTTCATTGCTGTCTCCGAGAACGCCGTCATCGGGGTAGGGGACCTTCCCCCCGTTGCCTCTTCGCCGTCGGAGAACTCATGAGCAGGTTCCTTTCCGGTCGGGTGAGCGTCACGACCTTCGTTCCCGCCATCACGCCGCCAGATATCGGCGAGTTTCGGAAGATGCTCCGCCGTCACGGGTTTCGTCCGCTCGAACCGACCGACCCGCGCGACGAGTCGGCAGGCTGGGTCGATCCGTTCCTCTCTTTCGAAGCGAAGGAGTTCGCCAACACTTATTTCCGTGATTACTACCTCTTTTCCCTTCGCATCGATCGGTACCAGTTCTCCGCCGCACAGCTTCGACCGTTTCTCGAGGAATTGGTGCACGACTACAAGATGCAGCACAAGGTCGAGTTCGTGAGCAGCCATCAAAAAAAGGAACTCCGGGAGGAGGCGGTCCGCCGGGCCCGGTCGCGGTCGCTTCCCAAAACGACGATCGTTGAAACGGCATGGAATCTCGGCGACAACCGGCTCTCGGTCTTCTCGCAGTCGAAAACGACGATCGAGGTCTTCCAGCGGCTCTTCGAACAGACCTTCAACGCTGCCCTCAAACCAGCGGGGCTCGCCGACGAAATAGCGCTGTTGGGGAAGAAACAAAAGATCGCGTCGCTCCTCGGTGACATTTGGCCCGATCTCGTAGCCCCCGAGGAGATGATGGAAGAAGAGGATGAAGAATGAAGCGGGAAGAAAACGCATCGTCGCTCCCTGTCCTCGGCCCCGAGTTCCTCCTCTGGCTCTGTTGGCGGAGCGCCGAGGATACCTACTACTATCTCAAAGACCATGGCGTCGACAATGTGGACCTCGTGCTCGAGGAGCAGATAACCCTCGAGTCGCTGACGGGCGAGGGCTACCGCGAGACCATAACGACTCAGGCGGTCGCCAAGCACGACGATGTTCGTGCCTCGCTCCGGGTCGGCCGGATACCGGTCGCGGCGCGCGTCAAGGTGTGGCGCGGCTCCGCCGAATGGCGTTTTGTGCTCACCGCCTATCCGATCTCTATCCGGTCAGTGCAGTTGCCTGCCGGCGGAAAGAACGAGAAGGACGAGGAACTGATTCATCTCAGACTCATCTCCCTTGAAGAGATCGAGCATATCATGCGCGCCATATTCGCGGTGTTTCTCGCAGAGCGGACCAACAAAACCTTCGTCGCGGCGTTGAGGGGGTTCCTCGGCCTTGAGTGATCGCCGTCTTCATATTCTCTCGAGCGGTTCGAAAGGCAACGCGTTCCTTGTCGAAAGCGGTGGCGTTGCTATTCTCATTGACCAGGGGCTTCCGTTCCGCCGCTTCAAGGAACGGTGCGAGCGGATCGGTGTTTCTCCGGAGGTCGCCCAAGCGATTCTCGTAACTCACGAACATCTCGATCATATCAACGGCGTACCGCTCACCGCGCGAAAACTGGGGATCCCGGTGTATGCCTCTCCTGCCGTCATCGCCTATTTCTCCGATCTCGGAGCCACGATACCTGACCTGCGGGGCATCTCTCCCGTTGACCGCCTGATCATCGGTCCCTTTGCCGTAGAGCCTTTCCCCGTGATGCACGATGCCCGTGATCCTTTCGGTTTCACTGTCATTTTCTCCAACAGCGAACGGCTCACCATTGTAACCGACACCGGCATGGTGACCCACCGTATCTTTTCCCAGATCGCCGTAAGCGAGTACCTCGTCATCGAGGCGAATCACGATCCGGGGCTTCTCTATCGGAACCCGCACTACCCGCCGGAACTTAAACAGCGAATTCGAGGAAGCCACGGTCATCTTTCGAACGAGCAGTGTGCCGAGATCCTCGAACGACTGCCGCGAGGGCGCCTTCGTAAAGTCATTTTTGCGCACCTGTCCGAAGAAAATAACTCGCCGGCTCTGGTGAGCCATGTGACATGCGAGTCTCTGAACCGTTGCTCGTTCACCGGTGATTTCTTCATTGCTTCACAGGAAACGCCCTTTTCGGTCGATCTTTCCTGAAATGGCGCAGAAGAAAAGATGCGTTGCCCGCCCTTGCTTTTCGTTTCCCTGAAGCGTAAAGTATATCCGCTTATCGAAAGCTTGTTGGAGGAGGTGCGGGTATGCGAACAAGATCGGTATGGCTGGTGTGCGGTCTTTTCCTTGTTGCGGCACTCATCGGTAGTTCCTGCGGACAAGGTGAACCCTCCGCGGTGCCCTGTGTCACCACATTCGATTGTCCCGAGGGGCAGGTCTGCGATCCGAACTCTCACCAGTGTGTCGAAGCCGGTGTCGATACGACGCCGGTGACCGACGATGGCGGGCAGGTTTTCGACGACGGAGAGCCGTCGATAGATGATGTGCCGATCCTGCCCGAAGAGGGGGCGGAACAAGAAACCGAACCGGTGGAATCAGACGAATCGGTCATCCCGATCGACGAAGAGGAACCGGTGAGCGACGATGCCGAAGAGCCGGGGGAGGACGAAACGCCGATAGAGGACGATGCAACGATCCCGGTGGACGACGGGGGCGCCGATGTTTCTCCTGACCTCGATGTGGTCTCAGACACCCAACCCGATCCCGATGTACAACCCGACCCCGATGTGGTGCCTGATACTCAGCCCGACCCCGATGTGACACCTGACGCCGATACGGCGACGGCGAACCCCGGAGCGGTCTGTGACGACAATGCTGATTGCTATGGGGGAACGGTGTGCGCCGAAGTGTTCCAAGATCAGTTGACCAGTTACTGTCACTATAACTGCCTTGCGCCGAACGAAACGATATGTAACGGGACGAGTTGGCCCGACTGTTCGGTGGTCGGAGCTTATGCGATATGTCTCGATATCGCCACGATCGTGGGGAACTTCACGGCGAAGGTCGACTCGTTCCAGACCGGCAACAATGTGAATCTCACCATAGCGGGGACTTCCAACATCCAGCAAGCCTGCATCGCGGGAATGAACACTGTGCAGAATGTATGGGTCCTCCAGTGTTCGCGCATCATTCAGGCCGGACCGCCCAAGATACAGCTCGACGCCCTCTTCTTCTGGCCGATAGCATCGCACGCCGTCGGAACGGTGAGTGGCGCCGAAGGGCAGGTCATGGAAACGACCTATGATGCTAATGACAATCCCATCGACAACTGGATGCGCGCCTTCTTCCTCGAGACCGATGGAACTCTCACGCTCACGCAGGCGGGTACGACCGCCGGCTCGACGATCGCTGGGTCGCTCAACTTCACCGGAAATGCCTACAACGCGCAGTTCGCGCCGTAAAGTCTGCTTTTGGGAAGGAGTGCATGTCGTTCTCACTTCGTACAATACCGGTCGGACCGGTGATGGCGAATTGCCATCTCATCCTCTTCCCTGCCGAAGCGGTTCTTGTCGATCCGGGCGGCGATGAGGATCATCTTTTATCGGCCATCGGAAAGCGGTCGTTACGGGTGATCCTCATTACCCACGGGCACTATGACCACATCGGGGCGCTTGGTGAGCTCAAAGAGCGATTCCCCGATGCGGCGGTGATGATCCACGCGGCGGAAAAAGATTTCTTGAAAGACCCGTCGCTCAACCTTTCGGGCTGGTTCGGGAGTGGATTTTCCTATGACGGTGTCCCCGAGCGCCTTTTGGACGGCGGTGATGAGGTCGCAATGCCCGATGGAAGTGTCCTGCGCGTGATCCATACACCGGGTCATACCCCCGGAGGGGTCTGTTTTCTTTGGAACGGCATCCTTTTCAGCGGCGACACCCTTTTTTTCGAAGGAATAGGGCGGTGTGACCTGCCGGGCGGTGATGAAACGACTCTCCTTGCGAGCATCAGGGGGAAACTATTCACGCTTCCCGATGATACCCGGGTTTTACCCGGTCACATGAACGAGACGACGATCGTCCACGAGCGGCGGCACAATCCGTTCGTCGAGTGAGTCTCACCGGTGAACTATCGGATCAGTTTTTCAGGCAGGTGACTGCCATCGCAGAATGGCTGGTTGCGCGTCTTGTTGCAGCGGCAGAGGCAGTAGTGCTCATCGCTCTGCGGTTTTGAACCGTCATCAGTTTCGAGGACGATGCCTCCCGTTATCTCGAAGGGACCCCTTCTGGTGATGCGGATCGCGGGGGGACGATCGAGACGGTCGTGATAGACGCCGTTCTTGTCGGTGTAGGCAAGCGCTCCGCTCGGGCACCGTTCGATGGTGCGGATGATCTCTTCGACCGACGTGCCGTCAGGGTTTATCCACGGACGCCGATTGAGGTCGAATACCGCCGGTAGCTCGAGACAGTACCCATGATGCGAGCACACCCCGAGGTTGAAATGGATGGTGATCTCCTTGCCAACATAGGCACGCATCTGATCCTTGGGGCGATCGGGCAGCTTACAGCAGTCAAGGCCTTTTTCGGCGTGAGAGCCGTCGCAGTAGGGAAACTTTTTTGACTCGTTACAGCGGCAGAGGGCCATTACCGGTCTCGTTTCGAGGCGGTTCCCTTTGCTGTCGAAGAAATTCTCGAGCCCTGTCACGATGATCGGCGTGTGTCGGGCGATCGTTATTTTCGGTTTCTTCTCGCAGGTCACGGGAGCCTCCTTCTCTCTGCTTCCGAAAAGAAGATAGCATAAAAACAAAAAGAGAGCAAAATGTTGATTCTGTGAATGAAAAAAGGTATGTCACCGGTGGTCTACCGAAAGATTGTTCCTGACAGGATACGGAGCGATGAAAAGTGTGAAGAGCGACAGTGGGCTAATCGGAAGCATTCTTGATCAGAAACGCTTCCAAACCATCTATGCCTTCAGGGTCTTTATGGCGATATGCACGGTCGGTTTCGTTGCTTTCGGTTTGTACAACTGGTGGGCAGGGAGCGGAGGCTACTACGACCCTCTCTGGCTTCGCGGCATTCTCTCTGGGTTGTGCGGGATTCTTCTGCTTTTCTCGTTTATCGATAAAAAGAGCATTTCTCGGTGGTATCTTCCTCTCTTGTACTTTTTCTTTGCGGCGGTGTTCCTCTGGGTTCTCGCGATAGCGATACTTAACCGGTTCTCTTTACCAGTGACCATGCAGTTGCTGGCGGCGACCTTCATGCTCAAGTTCGGTTTCACCATTCCCTTGCACCTTCTCTTTTTCTGTATCCACGCGACGTCGTTCATTGCCATCGCGGTGTGGTGGGTGGCGCCGCCCGGGTTCCCCTCGGTTACTTTTGTGGGGCTCATCATAGTGGGGCAGGTGATATCCTATATCGTAGTGTCTTTGAAACAACGGTCCGACCTCGAAATGGCCTTTGCACGCGAGGAGGCGGAACGGGCTAACCGCGCGAAAGATGTACTCCTCGCCAAGGTAAGTCACGATTTCCGCACCCCGCTCACCGCGCTACTTGGCTTTTCGCAGATTCTCCTCAGCGAAGAGAAGGACGAGGAGCGGAAAAGGATGATACATATGATGGGGCGTTCGGCCGAGATGCTTCTTCGTCTGGTTGACGATGTCCTCGAATTCTCGCGGGTCACCCAACACGGCATTGTGATAGAGCAGGCTCCCTTCTCGTTCCGGGAAGTAGTCGACATGTCTCTTGCCTCAGTGCGCACGCAGGCATTCGAGAAGAGGTTGGTTCTCGGTGCTACCGTCTCGGATCGTATCCCCCCGTTGATCATCGGCGACCGGTTACGCGTTTCGCAGATCCTCGTGAACCTGCTCACGAACGCAGTGAAATACACCGACCGAGGGTCAGTCTCTCTCTTCGCCGATTATCGGACCGATGCGGGATCCGCTACCCCATTGCTTATAGTACAGGTTTCCGATACGGGGCGCGGCATACCGGCCTCCGACATCGATCGTATCTTCGATGGATTTTTGCAACTTGCTGACGAAACGGGGCGGAAGCGCCCCGGCTTGGGTCTGGGGCTCTCCATCGTCAAGAATCTTGTCGAACGGATGGGAGGGAGCATAACGGTAGAGAGTGAGCCGGGAAAAGGATCGACCTTTACCATGTCGCTCCCGTTGCCGCCCTTTTCGGCCTCGGCATAGCCTAAGAGCCGAATACCTGCTGAAATGTTGCTTTTAGCGCCCCCTTTTGCTAGAAGAAGGGGCTTTTGAAACCTGTTTCGACGGAGGATCCATGCGTCCTATCCACACGGCGATACTGAGCGTATTCGACAAGCGAGGATTGGTGCCGTTCGCTGCCGACCTCGCCCGTCGAGGTGTCGTGCTCTTTGCTTCAGGCGGCACCTACGTGTTACTCAAGAAAGAGAGGGTGCCGGTATGCCTCATCGAAGAGTATACCCGTTTCCCCGAGATGATGGAGGGACGGGTCAAAACGCTCCATCCGCTCATCCACGGTGGGATCCTCGCCAAACGGGATGACCCCGCACATCTCTCCGCAGCGAAGGAACACGGCATCACCCTTTTCGATCTCGTGGTGGTCAATCTCTATCCGTTCTGCGAAACGGTGGCGAAGGACCTTCCTTACGAGGATATTATCGAGAACATAGATATCGGTGGACCGACGCTCATTCGGGCGGCGGCCAAGAATCACCGCGATGTGGCCGTCGTCACCTCTCCCGACGACTACCAATTGGTGCTTGAGGAACTCGATCGTCACAGTGGTGCGACCTCTTACGAGCTGCGTCAAGATCTTGCCCGAAAGGCCTTCGTTCATACGGCCCGTTATGATGCGGCGATCGCCGCATGGTTCTCACGGACCGTCGCTGGCGACGATCGCGATCAAATGGCGTCATTCCTTATGCTCGACTTCGTAAGGAAAGAGACGCTCCGCTATGGCGAGAATCCCCACCAGAAGGCGGCGATTTACCTTGATGGAGACGCGCCTTCGGGTACGCTTGCACGGGCACGCCAACTCGGTGGAAAAGAACTCTCTTTCAACAATTACCTCGACCTCGAGGCGGCGAAGAACCTAGTCTTCGAGTTCGATGGCCCGGCCTGTGCCATCATGAAACATGCCAACCCGTGCGGCGCCGCAGAGGGCGATTCTCTGGCTGACGCCTACGAGCGGGCGCTTGCCTGTGATCCGGTTTCGGCGTTTGGTTCGGTCATCGGTTTCAACCGGCCGGTCGATGTAGCGACGGCGCACCTTGTGTCGAAAGGGTTCGTCGAGGCCATCGTCGCGCCTTCCTTCGAGGGAGATGCTCTCGAGATTCTCAGTCGCAAGAAGAACTTGCGCCTCCTCGAACTCGGTGTTCCCTGCCGGGTGCCAGACCGCGATTGGGAATTCAAGAAGATATCGGGAGGTCTGCTCGTTGAGCAGGCGGATCGTCGTGTGGTAGGAGAAGGCGACCTTCGCGTGGTGACCAAGCGAGCTCCGACGGTGGAAGAACGGCGCATGGCGTTGTTTGGTCAACGAATAGTCAAGCATGTCAAGTCGAACGCGATCGTGATATGTGCCGAAAGGGAACTCGTCGGCGTCGGGGCAGGCCAGATGTCGCGGGTGGATGCCCTCGATATCGCTCTGAGAAAATCCCGTCGCAATGTGGCGGGACTCGCCGTTGCGAGCGATGCCTTCTTCCCTTTCCGCGATTCGATAGATCTTGCCGCCTCCAAGGGCATCAGGGTCATCATACAGCCGGGAGGTTCGGTGCGCGACGAAGAGGTCATCGCTGCATGCGACGAGCATGGCATCGCGATGCTTTTTACCGGTATCCGTTCGTTCCGTCACCTCTAGGAGGCGCTGATGAAGGTTTTCGTTATCGGCGGCGGTGGCCGTGAACACGCCCTTGTCTGGAAGATTGCGCAGAGTCCGCTGGTGCGGGAGATACATGCCTTTCCCGGCAACGCCGGCATCGTCGAACAGGCGGTGATACCGTCCCTCGCCGATGACCATCCCGAAACGCTTTTGGACTATGCTCGTCGCGAGAGATTCGATCTTACGGTTGTCGGCCCAGAAAAATATCTGGCACTGGGGATTGCCGATCTCTTTACGGCCCAAGGAATGCCGCTTTTTGGTGTGAACAAGACGGCAGCGCGCCTAGAATCCTCAAAGATCTTCGCCAAACGACTCATGGCGGACGCTGGCATCCCGACCGCCCGCTTCGCCGAGGTCTCGTCGTTTGAAGAAGGAAAAGAGGCACTTCGCGCGTTCTCCTATCCGCTTGTTATCAAGGCCGACGGACTTGCCGAGGGGAAAGGGGTGAGCATTGTCGCCGACCGCGAGGCGGCGGAACGCGAGCTGGCCGATTTCTTAGGGGGTAAGTTCAAAGATGCCGGCAAACGGGTGCTCATCGAGGAATTCCTCGAGGGAGAAGAGTTGTCGCTCATCCTCCTCACCGATGGCGAAACATGGCGCGCGTTCCCCTTTTCTCAGGATCACAAGCGCGCTTTGGAGGGGGACCGAGGCCCCAATACGGGCGGCATGGGGGCCTATACGCCGGTCTCGATCGGTACGCCGAAGCTCCTTGCGCGATGTGAGGAGCGTATCGTGAAACCACTGCTGACGGCGCTCAGAAAAGAAGGTGTTTCCTATCGCGGGGTTCTTTACATCGGTCTCATGGTGGTGAACGGAGAGCCGTTCGTCCTCGAATACAATGTCCGGTTCGGCGATCCCGAGACCGAGGTCCTTCTCGTGTCGCTCGAGAGCGATCTCGTTCCCTATCTTCGGGCTGTTTGTGACGGACGCCTGCGCGATACCGCACCATTTTCGATCCGGAGAGGTGCTGTGGTTACCGTGGTCGTTGCCTCCGGGGGATATCCGGGATCCTATCGGAAAGGTCTCCCCATAGATGGCGTCGATTCGCTCGATGAATCGACGGTGCTCTTTCATGCCGGAACGGCGCGTACGACGGAAGGTCGCCTAGTGACTGCCGGGGGAAGGGTCTTTATGGTGACGACATACGACGACGATCTTTCCGCGGCGGTAAAACGGGCATGCGAGAATGCGTCACGCCTGTCGTTCGATGGTGCTTTTTTCCGGCGCGATATCGCATATCGAGAACTCCAGCGTGCATCGAGATGATCGAGGTGATTTCAGCGACATATTTGTCGAGTGCCCTTTTGCCGGAACAGTTTCCGCCCGAGGACCTTCCCGAGTTTGCGTTCGCAGGGCGTTCGAATGTCGGGAAGTCGAGCCTCATGAACATGCTTCTCGGGCGACGCAACCTTGTCAAGACGAGCAAGACACCCGGGAAGACGACCACCATAAACTTCTTTCTCGTCAACGGGATCATGCGTTTCGTCGATCTTCCCGGATACGGCTATGCGAAACGCCCTAAGGATGCACAGGAACGGTGGCGTCTTACTATCGAGACCTATCTGACTCGGCGCCCGTGCCTTCGGCTCGTGTTTCTCCTCATGGACGGCAGGCACGGTCCTCAGCCGAGTGACGAACAGATGGCCTCCTTTCTGGATTACCATCGGATTCCCTATCGGCGAATATTCACTAAAGGCGATAAACTTTCGCGCAATGAGCAAGCGCTCCTGCGTCACGGCGAATCCGATGCTTTTCTCGTTTCCTCGATAAGCGGCATGGGCAAAGAAGAGGTATGGCGATGTATCCTCGAATCGCTTTCCTGATATTTTTCGCCACAGCAGGGCTCATGGGGCAGACCATCATTGAAAGCGTGGTTGCCAAGGTGAATGACGCCGTCATTCTCTATTCCGACATTCTGCAGGAAGGGGCATTGCTTAACCTCGAAAACGGCGTTCCGATGGAGGCTCCTCTTTCGCCGAGCCTCAAGGAAAAGATTCTTGACTCGTTGGTCGTCCGTATTATGCTTCTCGCCGAGGCGCGAGAGCGATCGATCTCTGTGAGCGAACAGGCGGTCAACGAAATGGTCGCTACCTATGAAAAGTTGCCATATCTTGCTGATTTTTGTAGAAAATTTCAGATTTCCCCCGCCGCCTTCCGCCGTTTGGTGAAACGAAGGCTTTCTGCCCGCGCAGTGATCGATGATCATATCGCACGCGTGTTTGCTGGGAAACCGGAACCGAATGAAGAGCAGAAACATCTCGAAATAAATAAGTGGATAGATTCGTTGCGTAAAAGGCACCGCATCGTCTATTTCGCTATACCTTAGGGAACGGGTGGCAGTTATGACGCGCATCGTTACTATCGTGAATCAAAAGGGCGGTGTCGGGAAGACGACCACCGCCGTCAATCTCGCCGCTTGTCTTGGTACTTTGGAGAAACGGGTGCTTCTTGTGGATATGGATCCGCAGGGGAACGCTACCTCGATGAGTTCCATCACCGCTAAAGATTACCGGACCATCTACGATATGTTCGGTGACGAGCGCATACAGGCGATCTACGATACCGAACTGCCCTATCTCAAGGTGATACCAGGCGGACGGGACCTGACCGGCGCCGAGATAGAACTTCTCAGCGTCGAGGATCGGGAACTCGTGCTTCGCCGTATCCTCAAGCATCTTCCGCGCCGATTCGACTTCATCATCATAGATTCCCCTCCGTCACTTAATATATTGACGGTCAACAACCTCGCCGCCGCTGACGGCATCATCATTCCCATCCAGTGCGAATATTTCGCGCTCGAAGGTCTTTCGCGTCTCATCGAGACCGTCGATCGCATCAAAGCGATCAACCCCAAGCTGACGCTCGACGGCATTCTGCTCACCATGTACGATCGAAGGGTTAAGCTGACATTCGATGTGGAAACCGAGGTCCGTACGCATTTCGGCGAACAGGTCTTCAAGACGACGATAGCGCGGAATGTGAAGTTGTCGGAATCGCCCAGTTTCGGGAAACCGATAATACTTTACGACATCGCATCGGTCGGGGCGAAGCAGTATCTGGATCTCGCTGAAGAATACCTCAAACGATTGGGATTTTGAGGAGGAGCATCGTGGGAAAGCAAAAACCACAGACATTCGGCCGTCTTGGACGGGGGCTCGACGAACTGCTTCCCGCCGCCAAAGAGGAAGCTCTCGTGACGCTTCGGATCGACCAGATCCTGCCCGCGCAGAAGCAGCCACGCACCCATTTCGACGAAGAGCGGATAAAAGAGCTCGCCGCTTCGATCAAGGAACACGGTCTTCTTCAGCCGATCGTGGTGAAAAAGGAGGGGACGCGGTATCGCATCATAGCCGGAGAACGCCGCTATCGTGCTGCGAAGGTGGCGGGCATGAAGGAGCTGCAGGCGGTCATTTACAAAGGAGAACGCGACTATCTCGTCGCTCTTACCGAGAATATTCAGCGGGAGAACCTGAGCCCTATCGAAGTGGCGGAAGCATATGCCGAGCTCATGAAGCGGGGAGGTCTCACGCAACAACAGCTAGCCGAACAGGTCGGTAAATCGCGTCCAGAAATCTCGAATGCCCTGCGGCTCTTGTCGCTTGCCGATGCGGTGAAGCGGCGTCTTATCGAGGGTTCGGTGACTGTCGGACAGGTGAGGCCGCTCATCTCGCTTCCTCAAGAGGAGCAGGAGCGGATCCTCGATCGCATCGTCGCCGAGGGGCTCACCGCACGGCAGGTCGAACATCTCGTTCGGCGTAATGTCCCCTCGTCCCCGCCGCCGCGCGTCCATGATGAGACATTTACTGAATTGGAAGAAGAACTGACGGAGAAGATGCAGGTCCCGGTGCATATCCGCCGATGGCCGCGCAAGATAGTGGTCAGCTTCGAGTTTCTCAAGATGAAGGATTTCCAAGGGTTCGTCAATGATCTCAAGAAGCGGTAGGGGCGGACCGCTCTTCAGCGTTGTTCTTCTTTTTTCACTTGTAATGTCTCGCTGTGCCTTAGCCTTTACCATCGTGATAGATCCCGGACATGGGGGGGCGGAAAAGGGGGCGGTGTATGAGAACATCGTTGAAAAGGACCTTTGTCTCGCGGTGTCCCGTGCCATCCGGACGCACCTTCTCAAACGGCCGGGTATGCGTGTCGTTCTGACGCGCGATGACG
>CAYQBN010000014.1:0-62702 GCA_964415795.1 uncultured Spirochaetales bacterium
GGCCGAACACGGCTTGCTGAACGGGTCGCCCAAGAGCTTCAGTTATTCGTGGTAAGCGCGACACAAGCGTTCTTCGCCTAAGGGACACCTTGTGCACTCTGGCTTTGATTTCTTGCAGTAGTGCTTCCCCAGCATCACGATCTGGGCGTGGAAATCCTTGAAAATGTCGAGCGCGTTACCAAATTCTCCGGCGATAATACGCTCGAAGAGTTTTCGGATCTCTTCGTAATCATCGGCACCTGCCACCGAAAGACGCGCGAGCAGCCGCCGTGTGTAGGCATCCACAACAAAGACCTTCCTATTGAACCCATAGCAGAGTATCGAGTCGGCCGTTTCGGGGCCAATGCCGGCAAGAGAAAGCAGGTCACGACGAAATAGTGCGGTATCGCGCCGTAGCGGAGATACACCGTCCCAGCCGAGATCGTCGGCAAGGAAATCGAGGAGCCGCATGAGGCGCTCAGCCTTCTGCCGGAAGTAGCCGGTCGGGCGAATGAGCGATTCGAGCCGCTCGCGTGGGAGTCGTCGCATCGCGGGAAGGGTGAGCACCTCGGCCGCTTTGAGGTTCGCTATTGCCTTTTCGACATTGCTCCACGCGCAGTTTTGGGTGAGGAGCGCCCCGACGACGACCTCGAACCGCGTTTCGCCGGGCCACCAGTGCTGAAAACCGAAATGTTCAAGAAGCGTGCGATAGATGCGCGCAAGGCGCTTCTCAACGGTTCTGTTCACGCGCATAGGCAAGCACCAAGAGAATCGTCTTCGCATCGGTGATCTCGCGCCGCTCGGTCATGGCAAGCGCTTCTTCGAGCGAAAGCGAGATGGTCTCTATCTCCTCATCGTGATCGGGAAAGTGACGACGCTCCGCATCCGGTATCTTTTCGACATGGGCAACGAAGTAGTACATATACTCGTCGGTATAGCCGCAGGAAACCCATCCTTCCCCTATCGAACGCATATCGGTAACCCGGTAGCCGATCTCCTCCTCGACCTCTCGACGAGCCGTCGTTTCCGGTGTTTCTCCTGCATCTATCTTGCCAGCAGGCGCCTCGATGACCCAGCCACCAACCGCCGAGCGAAACTGTCGTTCGAGGACAATGCGACCGTCGGCGGTGATCGGCAGCACCGAAATGGTCTTGACGAAGCGAATGACCGCGTGCTTCACCGGTTCACCGTTCTTCTTTTCAAGAGTGATTTCAGCGACAGTGAAAATACGCGTTGACAAGAGTGGTCGTTCACCAATGATCCTCATGGATGTTCCCCCTTCGAGAACTGTTCGCGTACGGTCCCTCCTTCGAGCACCATTCCCTGCGAAAAGAGCGAAACGGTGCGATCCTCGCCGTGCGAAACGATGACCACCGTTTTCCCCGAACGAGAGAGGTTTTCTATTGCCGTAAGAATAAGATCGCCGCTTTCGCGGTCAACCGCCGCGAGCGGCTCATCGAGGAGGTAGAGATCGGCGGGAAGCGCCATGACCCGGGCAAAAGCTATGCGGCGTGCCTCCCCTCCCGACAACCCTTCGACCCTCCGCTTTCTCAGGATAGGGGAAAGATGGAGCAAAACGCTTACCCGTTCGACAGCCGCGTGCATCTCTCCGGACGGAACATTTCTCAATCGCAGACCATAGGTGATGTTCTCCTCGACCGACAGAGAGGGAAAAAGCACCGTCTCTTGCGTAAGAAATCCGATACGACGACGCTGGAGAAGCCGTTTTCTTCCGTTTGGCGCCACCTCTTTTCCGAACAGGGTAACGCTCCCTCCATCGGGAATATCGAGGAGCCCCATCAGGGAAAGGAGCGTCGTTTTCCCCGCCCCATTCGACCCCATGATGCCGAAGATGCTTCCTTCCGGGATCTCGAGACGCGGAACGGTCAAGGTAAAGGAACCTCGCCGCTTCACCACCTGCTGAAAAATCACCGCGCTCACGGGCTCCTCCGCAGAAACGAGGCACCGAGGGTTAGGAGCAACGAGACCAAGAGAAGCACAAGACCGAGCGCAATGCCCAGCGCGAACTCGCCGCGCGCCGTTTCGAGGGCTATCGCGGTGGTGATGGTGCGCGTCTCGCCGGCGATGTTGCCGCCGAGCATCATCGCGATACCGACTTCAGAAAAGACGCGGCCGAATCCCGCAAGCAAGGCCGCCGAAAGAGGCTCCTTCCCTTCCCGTATCAGACCCGCCATCACTTGAAGGTCACTCGCGCCGAGGGCGATCATGGTGCGGCGATACCGTGTGCTCACCGCCTTCATGGATGAATGGGTGAGCGTCGCGATGAGGGGAAAGATCAGGACCGTTTGCCCCAACACAATGGCGCTATTGGTGTAAAGGAGTCCAAGATCGCCGAATGGCCCCTGCCGCGAAAGGAACGCGTAGCCAAGGAGACCAATGAGTACTGTGGGAAGCGCAAGGAGCGTCTCGAGTGTCCGCTCGATGGCCACCTTCCCCCGGAACGAAGAGGTAGCGAGGAACAGGCCGGTAGGAACACCACCGATACCGGCAAGAAGCGTCGATACGAAGGCCAACTCGATCGAGGTCCACACAATACGAAGAAACGCGGGGTCGGCGGAAACAATGAGCGCAAAGGCACCCTCGAGCCCTTCCTGAAGAAACTCCATAGGGGTCACCTTCCCGGCGCAGGAGTAAAAACTTTGACGCCCTGCACGGAGAACTGTTCGATAATCCCACGAGACTGGGGAGATGATAGCCACTCCATAAGGCGTTTCGCTGCAACGAAAGATCGCGACTCTTTATCGTGTGGCTTCACTAAGATAGCCGCATACCGGTTCCGGAGAACGGGATCGCCTCTCACCAACACTTCGAGAGCGATCGTGCGGCGGAGCATCTCATAGGTCGCCCGGTCAACGAGGGTATAGCCGCGCCGTTCATCGGCGACGCGCACCGTCGCGCTCATCCCCTGACCGACCGAAAGGTACCGACAGCGTTCCTGTGGGGAAGGAACACCTGCTTCCCGCCACAGCCTTTCCTCGAGGCGGTGCGTTCCTGAACGGTCTCCGCGCGAGACGAACACCGCCCCCTGCGCGGCGATTCGCCGGAACGCCTCTGAGGCCCCGGCGGTGCCCCGTATGCCGGCCGGGTCGTCCGTGGGCCCAGCGATCACGAACTCGTTGTACATGATCGGACGATGTTCGATCCCATACCCTGCTGCCATAAACGCCTCTTCATCGGCAGGAGCATGAACGAGAAGCAGATCGGCGTCACCGTTCTTCCCGAGGACGAACGCCGCCCCCGACCCCACCGAAAAGACACGAACCCGGATACCCGTCTCTTTCGTGAATGCCGCGGTTATCACTTCCAAGATGCCGCTTTCGGCAAGGCTCGTCGTCGTAGCGAGGCGAACCGTTTCCTCTCCGTGCAGTATCGCGGCACAAAACAGTAGAGATGCCCACAGAAGACCGCGCGACATGTTCTCTCTCCTCACTGTCCGCACTCTAGCGAAAATCGCCTCGGACGCAAGGGAACTTCCCCGAAACGCTCAGAAACTGTTCCCCATCGAAAAGTAGATGGTCAGTTTTCCTTTGCCGCTCAGGCCATGCGCCGCACCGAGCGTGAACAGGAGCGGCACGCGGTACCACCAGTAGGTCAGCAGTTTGAGTTCGGTGCCGACGCCGGCGATGAAACGCTCTTTTTCGGGGTCAACGTCGGCAAGTCCAGCACCCATATCAAAGAAAACAGCCCCCTGCAGGTTCTTGATCATGAGCGGCACGAGACCCAGCCCCTGCTCTATCGCGAGGACGTGGTACCGAAGTTCGGTGTTCGAAAAATAGAGATGCTTCGCCGCGAGCGCCTCGTCGCCATAGCCGCGCACGGTCACCGACGGTGCATAACCATAAATGAAGTAGTCGAGATTGGCGAGGTCTATCTGGGTTTCTTCGCCGCCGATGGAAAAACGGCTGTCACGCAGAAACGAGGTGTAAAACTGGTGCCGGGTAACGATCCCCGCCTTTCCTGACGCACCGAAGAGGTAACTGTAGGTGACCGACGGAGTGATCGTCAGCAGCGTGAGCCCGTTATGCACCTCGCGCGAGAAACTGACCGGCACGCGGAGCGCGCTCTGATCCATTGACGAGAAGAGGAGGTAACTGCCCGGCGAAAAATCGAGGAAGAGGTTATAGGAACCACCAAGACGAAGGCTGTACCCATCGTGCGCGGCGTACGGGAACACGGTGGGGTCGGTATGGTCATTGAACACCGTCTCGTCACGGAGACGGATACCGAGGCTCGTTGAGAACGAGTGACCGAGCCGATACAACCTCGTTTCGCCGAGCATGAGCAGTGAATCGAAGTGTATGGCTGTCGAAACGCTCGTATCGAACTCTTGCAAGGTACCGGGATAGGTTTGCACCTCGGGATCACCGTAGGTACCGCGGTACCAGAAGTAGGAAGCCTGCCAACGGAAGTTCGGCATGAAGTCTCGGTCGTAGTACTGCGCCCGCGCCTCGTAACGGTCCGAGGCATCGAACACCTTGCCGAAGTAGAGCGAATACCCGCGCCGGCCGGTGTCGGACTCTCCGAGGAGCGTCGCCCCCAGTTTCTGCATGTGAAGGCTCGCACGGTAGTCGGGAACGAGCACGCTCGGCCACATCCCCTCCCAGCCATGCGCCGTTTCGAGCTTGAGAGATCGTTCCTCCGTTCTTTCTTTCTCCGCGACCTCCGTCAGCGCACCAGCGGGAAGCGCTGTTTCTTCCGCGGGGGCAAACGATGTCCACGCGGGATAGTAGCCGTCATTGTCAAAGCCGACGAAGAAGAGTTTCTCGCCGATGCGCCGCGGGTAGAGCGCCGTGAAAAAGGGTTCGAAGAGGCGCGCAACCGTATTCTTTGGGCGATCGAGCAGGAACGGTACGATACGATCGCCGTCATCACTGCTGAAGAGGACCCGTCCATCGGCATCGAACGAGGCGCTATACTGGTTTCCCGGTAACGCCAAGCGGGTGAGGCGGCCATCCCGGAGCGAAAAAAAGAAAAGATCCTTATCGGAACCGCGCAGATTTCCGGTAAACACCAGTTCGTCATGGGTCGGGGAGAGGGCTGGGCCATGGGCGGTGTCGAGCATCGGCAGAGGTATGCGGCGGTGCTCCCTCCCTTCCCTATCGTAAAAACGGAAAGTGATGATGCCATCGGTTACCGTTATGACCCCGAATCCGTCGGGCAAAAAGAAGGGATAGGTTGCCGATTCCCCGAACGCGACGCGGGCGATGTTCCTCTGCGCACGGTCAACGAGGATCAGCGTCGTCCGCACTCGGTCCTGATCGGTACGGAGAGGAACGACGAAGAGGTACCGTCCATCGGCGCTCGTCGCGAATTGGCGCGCGTTGGGAACCACGAACAGCCGCTCCTCGCGGCGACCGTCGAAGGCGTATACGGCACGGCTCCCCTGTCGTTCCGCGAGATAAACATAGCGGTCGCTTCGCGCCGTATCTACCACGATCTCCGAAGAACGAGCGCCTGCCTCCGATGGCTCCTGCGCGGTCTTCTGCCGCGTAAAGAGACGATCGCGCCGCTCGTCGAGAAAGCGCCGGTAGGACTGCCAAAGATACTCGCCGAATATCCGGTTCGCTTCCACATCTTCGAGAAAGGGAATCACATTGTCGGAGAGTTCGTCGAAGAAGCGGGCAAGCTTTCCGGTGCCATACTCCCGCACGAGGAACTCGTAGAAAAAGGTGCCGTAGAGATAGGGAATATGCCCTCCCATCCAGTGGTCGGTCGAACCAGATATCTCACCGAGCGAAAGAACATTTCCCTTCTGAAAGAACGAATCGAGCCACGCGCGCCAGAGCGGGAAATGGAGCCGACCACTCCCATCGATCGTCGATTCTGAATAGACGGTGACCCCCTCCAGCAGCCATCCCGGTGAGGCCTGCGCAGGAAAAAGAAGATTGCCAAAAAGATAGTTTATCCACCTCGGCACCCCGCTCACCAGACCTATCTGCAGCGAGTGGGTGAGTTCGTGAACGATGAGATTGAGGACATAATCCCGATGATTGGCGAGCACCGAGAACTCCTCGGGCGGAAAGAGTAACAGGCGAACGACATCCTTCTGGTACACCTGCGACCACCCGTTCGCGTCGTCATATTCCCGGTCGAACACGATGGGAATACGCCGCTCGGCGCGCCAGCCGTAGAGGGCGAAGAGAAACTGCTCGGCCTCCTCAGTCTTCTCGATGAGATACGGTATGAGCGCCGGATCGAGGTCGCGCGAGAAGTAGAGGATGAGGTTGCCGGTTCGGTGGACGAGATAGCCCGGCTTATCGGCGGCAGTAAGGTACGTCGAAAGCGAGACGACCGACAGTAGTATGAGGAGCAAGAACGCCCGCATGAACCCCGCACCGTGACTTTACCGCCCGGAATATACCTTACAGGTCCGTTTTCGCAAAATTTCTCTCGCGCCACGCCGGTGTCACGACAGCCAAAATAGTTGACAATAAGGGCTCCCCCGGTAGTTTGATGCGGTATGTTCTCTAGGTCAAAGGGCCTACAGTCGCCGCTTGAGGCGATACGGCGTTGACCCGTTAGGGTATGGGCCGAAAGGCGCATGCCTCCCATTCGGAAAGGAGCATATCGTGATCATCTATGTCGCCTTTGACGATACCGACACTTTGGATTGCGGCCGCGGCACCGGCAAACTGGCCCGCTGGTACGGCGCGGAATTGCCCGACGGATGCCGCCTGTACGCCCTCATCCGCCAGCAGTTGCTCGTCGTCGACGACATCCCCTACACCTCGCACAACAGCAGCCTCATCTGCATGGTCGAAGCCCCCGATGCGTCGGTGATACCGGAACTCATCCGGCGCGGCGCGGCCCATATCAAAAAGCATTTCGTCAAAGGGAGCGACCCGGGGCTGTGCGTCGTTGCCGAGGACGATCCGGCGATCCCGGCGCTCAAGGAGTTCGGGAAACTCTGCCTTGTCCGCAAGGTAACGCAGGCCGAGGCGCATGCCGCGGTCGGTAAGGCCCACCTGTCGGGCCACGGCGGCACCAACGACGGTGTCATCGGGGCGGCGGCGGGGGTGGGCCTCACAGCGCTCGGCGGGTCGGGTCGGGTCAACGAATGGCATGCGGCCGGTTTCACGCGCGGCGTACCACAGGAGACGACGGCGGGGTTCCTCCGCGAACACCGCATCGAACCGGTGGCGATAGACAAGAACGCGGCGTGGATACCCGACAGCGACATCATCGACAACCGCGGCTGGTTGCGGCCCAACTGGCTGCGTGGCCGCGCCGTCTTGCCGGTGTTGGGAATAGCGCCGAACCGGTGGCAGACGCTCCCGAAAAAGAAAGGGGACGAGTCATGACCACCACGCGGCGGCTCTTCGGCTATCTCTGGCGCGAAAAACGGCTTATCGGCGGCGGTATCCTCTTCACGGCGCTCATGGGGATCGTCGAGGTGGGGACCGGCACGATACTCAAGATGCTGACCGACGGCATCGAAGAGATCAGCCGTTTCTTCAAGCACGGCGGCGACGGCATCGTCGAGATACCGTTCAAGCTCAAGATACCGTTCCCCGGCAGCAAGGGGCGCTTCAAACTGCTCGACACCGTCGTCTCGGGCGCCGATGAGGTCTACCGTGCGATGCTCTACCTCGCGCTGGCGGTGGTGGTCCTCTACCTGCTCAAGGCGCTTTTCGAATACACCCGCGAAATATGCATGAACTCGGCGATACAGCGCATTCTCAAGCGCTTCCGTTCCGAGGTGTTCGCCAAACTGCTCGGTCTGCCGCTCGCGTTCCATGACCGGTCGCGCTCCGGCGACCTCGTTTCGCGGGTCACCTACGATGTGACGACGCTCGAACGGGTGCTGGAACTCTTCATCGAGATAGCGCGGACAGCGGTCTACGCGCTCGTCTTCGTGCCGGTGATGTTCGTCATCAATCCGCAGATAACGCTGTTCACGATGCTCTTCTTCCCGCTGTCGTGGGTGCTCATCACCCGCTTTTCGCGCCGCATCCGCCGCGTCGGCCGCGACATCAGCGAAACGGTGGGCGACTACACGGCGGTCATGCAGGATAGGATCCGCAACCTGCGGACCATCAAGGGGCTCGGCGCCGAGGCGGCCGAACGGGGGCTGTTCGACGCGCTGGTCGAACGCAACTACGGGCTCTTCGTCCGGATGATACGGCTCAAATATATCATGAAGCCGTCGAATGAACTGATCGGGATGATCGGCGTCGCCATCGTCTTCGTCTACTTCGCGGGGCGGCTCGTCGCGGGCGACACGACGCTCGGCAACGTCGTTCTCTACCTCTACCTCATGCAACAGGCCTACAAGCCGGTCAAGAAGGTGGCGGCCGTGTTCGGCGAACTATACAATACGCTCGTCTGCACCGGCCGGATATTCAGCCTCTTCGACGAAAAGGAAGAACAGCCGGAAGGGAACGCCGCCATTCCCGCAACGGGCGCTATCGAGATGAGCGGCATGTCGTTCCGGTACGAGGGGATGCCGGCGCTCTTCGTCGGTTTCTCATGCCGGTTCCCACAGGGCATCACGGGGCTTACCGGCAATTCGGGATCGGGCAAGACGACCCTCTGCGCCCTCATTCAGCGCTTCTATGAGCCATCCGTCGGGACGCTGACTTACGGCGGGACACCGCTCGCCGATATGCCGCTCGCCGATTGGCGTAGGATGGTCGCCTACGCCGGGCCTGACAGCGCCCTTTTCGCCGGGACAGTCGCCGAGAATCTGCGCTACGGCAATCCCAAAGCCAATGAAACGATGCTCCATGAACTTCTGGCAGCGCTCGATATCCCGGAAGAACTCCTGACCGCTGCGGCGGGTGAGGGGGGACGGCTTTTGGCTCAAGGTCTGCGCGAGCGGACGGTGCTGGCGCGGGCCATCCTGCGGCGGCCGCGGATACTCATCGTCGACGAACTCTGCGATGTGATGGATAAGGCGCGGCTCGATGCGCTCTTCGAAGCGGTCCACGACATCCCGACCGTCATCATCGTCTCCAAGAACCAATCAGTGCTTGACCGTACCGCGACGGTGGTGCGACTCTAATCCCAGATGAATGCCGCTTCGAGCGAGAAGGTACGCCCCGGTCCGGGGTTGAACGGGTCGGCGGCGTAGTCGTCGAGGATATTCTTCACCGTGAAGGAAAGTTCGAAATACTTCCAGAGTTCCTGCGATACCCGCGCACTGAGCATGATCGGGTTGTGGAGTGTCGCGGCCTCCCAGTAATCGGTCGAGAACGGCGCGTATTCCTCGGGCGCTTCACGCATCGTGTAGATGAGTTCGCCGTAGGTCCAACTACCCCAGACCGACAGCGTGGTGCGCCGGAAGATATCATGCGGCGTGTCGACCGCGATACGTACCTCTCCCATCAGCTGATGCGAAGGGGTGAATTCGATGTATTTCCCTTTGTTGACCTGCTCTTCGGGCGACCGGTCGTAGTTGCGGACATGAAGGAAGGTGTGGGTGAGCGATGCGGTTAGGTCGACCATTCCGGCGAGATGTTTGAAGTCGGCGGCGATGACGGTATCGGTCCCCTGCGCGACCACTTTCTTGATGTTCACCGGCGGGTCGTCGCGGCTGATCTTGGCGATGCGGTCGTTCATGAGCGATATGAAATAGTCGGAACGGAGGCTCAGTTTCCGGTCGAGGAAGAAGAACTCGAACCCGGCGTTGGCGTTGTAGGCATGTTCGGGCCGGAGTCCTTTGTCGAATTCCTCCGAGGCGACCTTCGCGTATTCGCCGAGGTTCGGGAAGCGGGTCCGCATCGACGCGGCGGCGCGGAGTCGCAGGAGGTCTTTCACCGCGTCGTAGGTCAGGCCGATGCTCGGGTTGAACGAATCGCGGGTGCCGAAGATCATAGAATCGTCTTTCACGATGTAGGCGTCGCCGAAGGCGTCGGGGGCGGTGCGGACCCGGAAGTGATCAATGGTCTGCGAGTCATAGGAGAATCCGGCGGTCACCCGCAGGTCGCCCGCCTTCAGTTCGTCCTCGACAGCAAGATAAAAGGTGTGCGAGCCGATGCGGGTGATGGGATAAGGATCGGTGCCGCCGGCGGCGGCCGTTATCTCGGGCGAACGGCCGGCCGAGACCGCCGCCTCATCGGCACTGAAGGTGTCATAGCGGTAATGGAGCGCGAGATTGAGCCGGTACCAGTCGCTGAACTTATATGACGGCATGATGCGGAATCCGAGACTGCCGTAGGTCTTGATGTCGCGGAACGGCTCGTAAAGGGCCGCGTTCTCCTTATCGGTGAACAACGACGGCAGGTCCTTGGGATACCGGTGGTCGGTGGTCGCGTAGCCCACCTGCTCGGCGTAGTTGCGGAAATACCACAGATTCGCTTTGAGCGAGAAGTTCCCCCAGCGGGCGCTGAGATAGGGAGAGACCGTCACGCGGTAAAGAAGCGGATAGACGAAGGCGCGGTTCCGTAGCGCGAAATCCTTGAGGTGGGCGATGTCGTCGGTGAACCACGGGCGGGAATTGACGGTCCACTTCTCACGGGCGATGTTGTAGTCGCTGGAGCAGGCCGACTGATAGGTATTGGTCCGGCCTGAGTAGAGGAAAAGATTCGATGAGAGGCCCGTTTCGATGTTCGGGGTCGCTTGCCAGCCCCCCTTGAGACCGAAGGTCCCCTTGCGGTGATATTCGTGATCCCAGAGGCCGCCGTCGAAGATATACTGTTCCTTCGCCGGCATGGTCACATCATCGTAAGTGAGGCCGAACCGGTCGTAACGGATGAGCTTATTGAACCACTCGAGCCGTTTTTCGGGCGTCAGCGCCGACGACGGGGTATACCCGCCGTACTCGTCATAGGTGCCGGTGAGCCAGTAATAGAAGTCGCCGACGGTATTGCCGTGGACCGCCGAGACAGCGGTGCTGTCAGGAACGCCGTACTCCACCTTCGCGTCGACGAACGGCTTGACGGGCTTCTTGGTGACGACGTTCACCGTTCCCGCCGCCCCGTCGGTACCGTAGAGCGCCGAGGAGACGCCCCGGTTGACGACGATCTTGGCGATGTTGCGGACCGGTATCGAAGAGATATCTACGTCGGTCGAATAGACATCGTTCATCGGGACACCGTCGACCAGTATCATCACCTTGTCCTGTTCGTAACCGCGTAGCTTGATGCGGGCAAAGCCCTTGGTGTGACGCTGTATCTGGACACCGGGAACGAGTTCCAACGCCTCGTCGAGCGTTTTGACGCCGCGCTCTTCGAGCTGTTCTCCCGTGATGACGGTGGTGGTCGCCGCCTTCTCGATGTTGGCGATCCGCTCACCGGTGACGACCACCTCGCCGACGGTGAAGATATTGCCCCCTTTTTCGACGGCGGCCTCCTGCCCATCCCCAGCTCCCTCGGTGGCGGAGAACAACGCGGCGAGAAACAGATCGAACACCGACCAAACCCGTTAGAAGCAGGCAGTAAGCGGCTCGATCGAGCCGAGACCGGTGAAGTCGGCCGGTTCATAGGAACAGGCGGTGTCGGTCATCCAGGTGCAGTATTGCTCGGCCACCGCACGACGGGTCTTGCCGGTCCCTTGACCGACCGTGTCGTCGTTTTCCACTACAGTACCTGGTTCACAGATATCGTTACACGACACGGCACAGACCCATTCGCTGTCAAGCGGCAGGAAATCGGTGCAGGAGGCCAGCCCCTCGACACAAGATGCGCACGCGTCGGCCTGATCGGCATTGAGTCCGTCGCAGCGGAACCATTCCTTGACGATCTCGACACAGCAGGCGACCGGATCGATCACCACGCTGTCGTCGTCGGGCATCACGGTGCCCTCATCGTTGCCGCCTCCTTCGCCCGTTTCGTCGGTGAGGATGTCGTCGGTGATGACATCGTCGGTGGCGATTCCGTCGGTCACGATCTCATCGGCCGTGACATCGTCGGTGTCGGTCGGCGTGACGGCGTCGTCGGTCGGGAGAACGGTATCCTCGTCAGCGGGGATAACGGCGTCATCGGTCGGTGTTACCGCATCATCCGTGGTGCCGGTGTCATCGGTCGGCGTCAGTTCGTCGGGGATGTTCTCATTGTCGCTCTTGGCATTGTCGCTGGTGCAGGCAGCGATGAAGAGCATCATGCCGATAAACAGAATAAAGCCTCTTTTCATGGTCACTACTCCTTCATGTCCTTGTTTGATGATATAGCCGGGTGGTACATATTCGCTCCTTTCCAAAAGGGGAGGCGCGGGCCTTTCGGCACCGTACCCTGTCGGCCCGGCATCCATACCATTCCGGCTTTAGGAATCCGGGCTCGGAGTCGACGCAATCTACCAGAATATCGGCGATTGTGAAGTTTTCTGCGCAGATCGGGGGCTTGCGCGCGCTACGAAAATCCTTGAAAAAGGGAACGCCTCCCGATATACTCGCCGCCGTGATGAGTGAGAACCCTCATTTTTACGGAGCATGGCATGAACATCAGTGAGATCAAGGCGGCCCACAAGCGGATCGCGCGCTGGGAGTACCAGCCCGGCCGCATCGAGAAAGGCTACAACGACCGCACCCTCCACATCGATCTTTCGACCAACACCGTCAAGGAAAAGCCGGTGACCCCGCTGATGAAGGACAAGTTCATTGGCGGCAAGGGATTCGGACTTTATCTCCTCTGGCATGCAACGAAACCGCAAACCAAGTGGAACGATCCGGAGAACGAGATTGTCATCAGCCCCGGTCCCTGCGCCGGCATTACTCAGTACTCGGGAGCCGGCAAGTCGCTCCTCGTCTCGATTTCTCCTCAGACCGACAGTGTCATGGACAGCAATGTCGGCGGCTACTTCGGCCCCTACATGAAGTTCGCCGGTTTCGACGCTCTCGAACTTCAAGGCAAGGCAAAGGATGAGGTCATCGTCGTCATTGACGGGCCGAATCATACGGTTACGATAGAGAAGGCCGATCCCTCTCTTCCCCGCGACAGCCATCTCCTTGCAGAGCACCTCACCGAGCGGTTCGCCAAGGACGAAAAGGACAAAGTGAATGTCGCGGTGGTCTCATCCGGCAGTGCCGCGGAACACTCGTGGATCGGCATGCTCAACTTCAGTTTTTACGACCCGCGCCGTAAAGTGACGCGCTTCAAGCAAGCAGGCCGCGGTGGCCTCGGTACCGTGTTCCGCGACAAAAAGGTCCTCGCTCTCGTGTGCAAGATCGACGGCATCAAGCCGAACCTCAACAATGTCGCCGATCTTTCCAAGATCATCGAGCGTGGTCAACGCTTTACCAAGGAAATAAAGGAACTCGACGATCAACAAAACGAGATGCGCGACAAAGGGACGGCACACCTCATGGAGATCATGGACGCCTACGATCTCCTTCCCACCTGCAACTTCCAGTTCGGCCGCGGCGCCGATATCGGAGCTGATATCAACAAGATTCATTCGAATGTCTTCAAGAATCTCTTCAATCGCAAGTGGCGCGATCTCGACGGCTGCTGGTTCGGCTGCGCGATGTCCTGCTGCAAGGCGGTGGACGGCTTCGAACTCAAGACCGGCCCCTACAAAGGACAGAAGGTCGTCGTTGACGGCCCCGAGTACGAGACCGCAGCAGGGCTCGGCTCGAATTGCGGCATCTACGACCCCTACCACATCATCGAGGCGAACTTTTACTGCGACACCTATGGCATCTGCACGATAACGATGGGAACCGTCACCGCGTTCGCCATGGAATGCTACGAGGCGGGCGTCCTGAACAAAGAGCGGACCGGCGGTCTCGAACTGCGGTTCGGCAACTCGGCGGCGGCGCTCGAACTCATCCACCAAGTCGCCCGCGGCGAAGGCTTCGGCAAGATCGCGGGACGCGGCGTCCGCTGGATGAAGAACCACTTCATCGAACAGGGATGGGGCGACCCGCAGTTCCTCAACGACATCGCGATGGAGAACAAAGGCCTCGAGTACTCACAGTACATGTCGAAGGAATCGCTCGCCCAACAAGGCGGCTACGCGATGACCAACAAAGGCCCGCAGCATGACGAGGCATGGCTCATCTTCATGGACATGGTCAACAACCAGATACCCTCGTTCGAGGACAAGGCCGAGGCGCTCTACTACTTCCCCAAGTTCCGGACATGGTTCGGCCTCTGCGGTTTCTGCAAACTGCCGTGGAACGATGTCGAGCCAGCCGATAACAAGAAGTACGCCCCCCAAGAAGCGGCCAAGGTGCCCGAACATGTGGACAACTATGTGACCGTCTTCAACGCGGTGACCGGCAAGAATATTGACAAAGAGGAACTTGTCCGTCAGTCGGCGCGCGTCTACAACTTCCAGCGCGTTTTCAACATCCGGCGCGGTTACGGCACCCGCAAGCATGACGCGCAGCCTTACCGCGCGTGTGGCCCGGTGACCAAGCGCGAGTACGAGTCACGGCAGGAGCGCTACGACAAGCAGCTCGTCGAATGGCTCGGGCTTACCCCTGAACAGGTCGCCAAGATGAGCATCGAAGAAAAGATGGCGGCGCACCGCAAATATCGCACCGAGCGCTACGAGAAACTGCTCGATGCGGTGTACAAACGGCGCGGGTGGAATAAAAACGGAGTACCGACGATCGCGTGGCTCAAGGAACTCGGCATGGACCTTCCCGAGGTCATCGAGGTTGTGAAGCCACTTCAATAAGAAACGACATTTCCAGAATTTTTAGGGCGTCCCGTGCGGTACGCCCTTTTTTTATGACCTTGCCAGCAGACGGTCCAATGTCGCCGCGAAACGTTGTTTATCCTTGTTCGAAAAGGGGGCTGGGCCACCGGTAGCGATGCCGGCGCCACGCATCTCGTCCATGATATTGCGCAGCGACAATCGTTCTCCGATGTTCGACACGGTCAAAAGGTGTCCCTTCGGCGTGATGACCAATGCCCCCTTCTCGATGACGCGGACGGCGAGCGGTATGTCCGCAGAGACGACGATGTCGCCCGGGACGCTCATCTCGACGATGCGGTCATCGGCGACATCGGGCCCCTGCGGCACGACGACGGCGGTGACAAGGTCGCTTTTCGGCGGGTCGGGCCAGCGGTTGGAAACGAGCACTACGGGAACGAACCGTCGCGCCGAGGCGCGGAGAAGCACTTCCCTCACCGGTCGGGGACAGGCATCGGCGTCAACGAGGATTCGCACGGGTCACTTCATCGTGATACCCACATAGCGGGTAAGCGGTCCTTTATCGGTCGGCTCGGTGAAGGTGGACGACACCTCGCGGAAGATCGCTCCGGTGCCGCGGAGGGTCGTTCCGGTACCGGTGTAGAGGCGCGGGTCGAGCGTGAAGGTCTCTCCCTCGAAGCCGAAGGGACCGGTCGCCTCGTTGAGAAGGAGCGCAAGACGCCAGTTGACCACGAAATCACTCATCGTGAGGCCGGGAGCCACATGCGCCCGGATCGCCTCTTCGACACAGAGGTAATTGTTGTTCCCGCTTTCGATGATCTCACGGAACATGAGCGCATTCTTACCGCCCTGCGCATAGAGGTATTGGAAGAAAAGGTAGGCGAGCGCGTAGTTGCCGTAGACCCGCACATTGTCGTTGTGCTCCCAGTAGGTGAGTGACTGCCCGTCGGCGATAGTAGCGAGCGAGTTGTACACGACGAGCCACTCGTTCTGAACCCCGTTGTAGAGGTGCATCGCCGCCATCGAGAGCCCCTCGTTTACCCAGAGATTCCCCATGTCGTTCGCCCCCTGCATGTCACCCTCGATGAGGACATTGCGATTGTTGTTGACGAGATGCTGGAACTCGTGGGTGATCACTGCGTAAGCGCCCGCCTTATCAAGGCTGTTGCGTGTGCTCACGAAGATCATGTCGCGCTCGTTCGACTGTGGATACATGCTCTTGGCGTAAAGGTCACCAGGGCTGAAGTAGCCGGCCATCGTTTCACCGAGATCGGCGAAGAGGAGCGTGATGGTGCCGTCCTGATTCACATCGCTCGGCTCATAGAAGTTCGTTGTGACGAGTGGGTAGATGACGGTGTCGAACTCGGTGACGATGTCGGTCAGTTCCTCTTCGGTTGCCCAATCGGACTCGGCATCGGCAAGCCAGATCTGCACATGTTCGCCCAGTTTGGCGAGCGTCGCCGCCACCTGCGTGTAACCCGAATCTCCCGCCACATAGAAGGTTTGCTTGTCACCCACCGTGGGAGCGAACGAGACGGTCGGCGCGAACAGATCGGCGTCGGTCGCTCCCTCCGGGATCCCGAAATGGGGGTCGATAAAGAGATTGAGGCCGGTTCCCGAAGACGCCGGCATCACGGCGCGCCGCATGAAAAGAGCCGGCAACGTGCCGGTCGCCGATTGGGTGTCTCCATTGGGCGACACATTGATGGCCATTATGATGTTCCCCTCATAGTCAGGACCAGTGAAATCAAGGTGGTCACCATACTCGATGAGACAGTCGGGAGAACACCCGTCGTCGGCGGTATCGTTGCCGTCGTCACATTTCTCGGGACTTTCGAGCATTCCATTGCCGCACACGCCCGGCGTTTCGGCGGTACAGTCGGCGGCGCACCCGTCGCCCGCCGAGATGTTGCCGTCGTCACACTCTTCGCCCGGTTCGACGACGCCGTTCCCGCACACGATGCCCTCATCGCTGCGACATGCCTGATAGAGTTGACGGCAAAAGACATTGACACATTGGCCAAGCTGGGTCATCGGGACATCTGCGCAGTTCTCCTCGATGCACTTCTGCAGAGGCGCGAAGAGCGTCTGCGAGTTGGGTCCACCCGCCGCAACGCACTCGGCGATGCAGGCCTCGTCCCACGCACAGGTACGGTAGCACTGATATATCTCGCCACAGGCAATGTATTCGCCCAATTCGCGGCACTCGGCGCCGCTGTAACTGCTGAAACACTTGAGATCGCCGTCAGAGCAATCCCCTACCACCGACCATTCGTTGTCGTAGCACTCCTCGATGATGTTGGCATTACACCGCAGTTGGCCGTCTTCGCAGGAGCGAATGCAGTAGGTCGTGTTGTAGCGAGTACAGTTATCAATGCAATCGGCGGTTCCGCTGAAGTAACGTTCCGGGTCTATCTCGGCACATTCGGCCGGCCCATCGCAGGTCTCCCCTTCTTCGATGACGCCGTTCCCACATCCCGGGGGCAGAAGTTCGTCGGTGTCGGTAACCAGTTCATCGCCGACAAGTCCGTCCTCGTCGAGAAGCAGTTCGTCTCCGTCACCGACCGAGAGTTCATCGGAAGACGCGTCCACATCAGTCACGGTCTCGTCGTTCACCGGCTTTTGCTTGCCGTCATCGCACGCGACGATCAAAAGTATCGCGGTTGCAAAACACAGGATCTTTTTCATCGAAAGCCTCCTTCCCGTATGAAGCCTAAAACCCTTCTCCGTTAGCCCCACGATAATCTCCGCAGATGATTTTTCCAGAAAAACAGAGCCGCGGGAGACAGGACTCTCTACAAATACCGTCGCGGTGAAGCACCCTTTTTCCCCGCATAGAGTTCGATGTAGGGCTTTACCGAACTCGCCTCTATCTTCGGAATCAGCACGGCCTCGACTTGGAAGAAGCCGACCGATTCGCTCATAGTGACGAAGATACGGATGGGGCGTTCTTCACCCTTCTCGATACGCACCTCTTCTATCGACGAGGAAGAATACTGATGGATGTCGCCCACCTTGGCACCGGGACTTATGAGCATCGGGATGCGCGAACGCCCCTTCTTCATATCGAGCCCATCGGCGACGAGAACCACTCCCGCTTCGAGCGAGTGGACCTTCTGGTGCGCCATGTGACCGACGATCCCTTCGACGGCGAGCGAGCGCACGATGACCCGCTTGTCGAGGTCGCCGGGGTAGAGTTTCCCAAGGATGCGATCGAGTATCGGCACGGCGAACAGAAGCGCGGTGTGCTCGTGGTCCTCGCGGCCGACCGACATGCCGATGTCATGCATGAGGGCGGCACAGAGGACGGCTATGCGGCTCATCTCGGCATCGCCGACGCCTTCTCGCGCAAGGTTGAACTCTATGCCAGATTCTTCGAGCAGGTCGCAGAGCTTCATCGCATTGATCGCCACCATCCGCATGTGGACCGGGCCATGGTCGTTGAAGTTGAGCCTCGTAATCGAAACCGTATTGGCATACTCCTGAAGCGCTTTTAATTCGGGATCGGTACACAGCAGTTCGGCAGCATGACGCGGCAGTCCCGAGAGCCGCTTGAGAAGCCGTTGTTCTATCGTCGTTTCTTTGGGCGATGACATGAACACCTCCGTATTGGCCAGCATACTAAATCGCAACCTCCTTTAGCCGTCAAGTAACCTTCCCTGTTTTCTTTACATGACCCTGCCGTACGGGTATCATACACTGGGCGTGGTCTTGAGGAATCGAACATGAGAACCGATCTACCTCTTTCTTTGCGGAACCTTGGTTTCGACACCGATCTTCTCGAATACCGCCACCCCGCCGGGACCTATCGGTGCACGATACGCCATGTCGAGGGCGCCATTTTTCACCTGACCCAAGAGGGCTATGTGGACGACGAATCGGTCGTCCGTATGACCTCTTTCCTCGGGAAGATACGACAATTACTTCAGGAACGATACGGCCTCGACCGATTCGTGATCATCAACGAGATATCGCAGGTGACCGGCGGATCGCTCTATTCGAAACGCCACCTGAAGAAGGTTCTCTCAAAGTGGCATGGCATGACGGTAATCGGCGCCGGAGGATCGGCGCTCGTCAATGTGGTCGGCAAGATACTCGCCGTTCTGACTCCATCCGTCTCCATCAGATCGGTGCCCACGATGGAAGAGGCGTTGGATCTGGCACGGTCATTTGATCCCCTGACCCCGGGGAAACGATCTTCGACGAGAGGACCTTGGCATCCCACACTTCCGCCCCTCTACCATGAGCGTTTCGCTCAAATGATCGATCTGATCGGCCGCGTCACTTGGGATACGACATTTGAAATGAAAGAATACAACATCCCCGAAGACGATCCCTTTTTCGACCTTTTTGCCGCGATACGCATCATGTACAAAGATATCCACGAAATGATCGCGCGGGCAGAAAAGGCACGCAAGGAGGCCGAAAAGGCAAGCCGTCAAAAGGAGCGCCTCGTTGCCGATATCAGTCATGAACTTCGCTCCCCGATCACCGGCATCATCCTAGCCAGCGAACTGATCCTTTCTTCTCGCGACCACAGGGAAATACACTGTTGGGCAGAAAAGATTCGGGACATCGGCGTTCGAATGAATCGCATCATCGAAGATATCCTCGCAGAAGCGGTGGTAGCCTCCGACACGCTTCCGGAAGACGCTCAACCATTCGATCTGGTCCATGAACTCTCCCCTCTCCTCGATCAATTCGCCGTCGAAGCATCGAAGAAAGACCTCCTCTTCGAGAACCACCTCCCGCCAGAAGGAGTGCTGCTAATGCGCAAGAATCTTATGAAGGTTCTCCGCATTGCCACCAACTTACTAAGCAACGCCATAAAGTACACCGATCACGGGAAGGTCTCGTTCTCTCTTTTCTACAACGACTCCCCCGAAAGCGGCCGCATCGTCTCCATCGAGGTAAGCGACACCGGTATTGGCATAACGCCGGAAGAGCAGACACATCTCTTTTCCCGTTTTTCCCTCAACGCTTCGACCACGATCCGTAAAGGAACGGGACTCGGTCTGGCGATAGCCTACGAGCTGGCCCGACAGATGGAGGGAACGATCACCGTGAAGAGCGCCCCCGGCAAAGGTTCCTTGTTTTGCTTCCGCTTCCCTCTCCCCGCCGAGGCGCAAAACGAAGATCCTCAAGAAAAGAAGGTACTTACCCGGGAAGAAGACGACCACCGAGGAGATCTCTCCTCCTAAGCCTGCTACTACTTCTCTATCCCCTCGCGGGCATGGACACCCTTGTGATAGTAGTGCTTCACCTCGCGCATCTCAGTGACAAGATCGGCTACTTCAAGAAGGCCACCTGGCGCGTAGCGGCCGGTAATGACGACCTCGACATGAGGCGCACGACCATTGATGGCGGCGAGCAGTTCCTCGAGCGAAAAGAGAGCGTAATAAAGCGCGATGCAGGCCTCGTCGAGTATCACGAGGTCATAGTTGCCCTCTTTCAGGACGGCGGCCGTTTCGTCGAGCCCCGTCCGGGCGAGAGCGATGTCGTCCTGCTGTGGCTTTTTGACGATGAAACAGTCGCGGCCGTACTGTCTGACGACGATGCCGTCAAGTTTCTCGAGCATGTTCAGCTCGCTGTAGCGCATCCCCTTGACGAACTGGGCGATGAAGACTTTCTTCCCGGCACCCAGCGCGCGGATCGCGAGACCGATCGCCGCCGTCGTTTTTCCTTTGCCGTTCCCCGTATAGACCTGCACCATTCCCCGTTCCACCATTCCCCTACCCCTCCGTAAGGAATCGTCCCTCGAGCGATCGACGATAGGTCATCGCATCGAACTCTGCCGCCCCGGCGACCCCGTCGGCGACCGCCGCTTCAGCCACCGCGACCGCCTCCTCGACGAGCACCCGTCTATCGAACGGTTTGGGGATGAGATACTCCGGACCGAACGACAGCGATTTCAACCCGTATGCCGCCAGCACCTCAACAGGGACCGGTAGTCGCGCCACACGGGCGAGCGCCCTCGTCGCGGCAACCTTCATGCCGTCGGTTATCGCAGATGCGCGCACATCGAGCGCTCCGCGGAATATGGCGGGGAAACCGAGCACATTGTTCACCTGATTCGGATAGTCGCTCCGGCCGGTTCCGACGAGCGCATCGGGCCGCACCTCTTTGACGACCTCATAGGGCACCTCGGGGTCAGGATTGGCCATTGGCAGAACGATCGGGTTTTTTGCCATTGAACGCAGCATCGCCTCATCCACGACGCCCTCCACGCTCACCCCGATGAAGATGTCTGCTCCCCGCATCGCGTCGGCAAGCGTTCGGTCGGGAGTCTTTCGCAAAAGGATCTCGTGCCACGGGCTGAGTTTGCTCCGCATCTCTTCACGAAGCACGCCGCTCCTGCCGCACGCCGTTATCTGCTCCGGCGACATACCGAGACGAACAAGATGCCGCGCAATGGCAACCCCCGCCGCACCGGCACCGCTCATTGCCACACGAACATCGGTCATCTTCTTACCGACGATCTCGAGGCCGTTGAGTATCGCCGCTGCTGCAATGACGGCGGTCCCGTGTTGATCGTCATGAAATACCGGAATGTCGACCCGCGCCTGTAACCTTTCTTCTATCTCGAAGCACCGCGGAGAGGCGATGTCTTCGAGATTGATACCGCCGAACGAAGGTGCGAGCGACGCAACGACCGCAACGAACCGTTGGACATCGCGTTCGGCGACTTCGAGGTCAATTGCATTCACTCCCGCGAACCGCTTGAAGAGGAGCGCTTTCCCTTCCATCACCGGCTTGGCGGCAAGCGGACCGATGTCGCCGAGACCGAGCACCGCCGTTCCGTCACTTACCACTGCAACGAGGTTCCCTTTCCCGGTATAGTCATAGACGCTCTCCGGTCGTTCGGCGATCTCCCGGCAGGGCCATGCGACACCGGGTGTATACGCGAGAGACAGGTCTTCTTGGGTTCGGCACGGCTTGAGCACCTCGATCCCCACCTTTCCCGGGAATGGATGGCGATGATAGTGCAACGCATGTTCTTTCAGGTTCACCGTTTCATCTCCGTTCAAAAAACAAAAAGCCGAAGGAACTCGATATCCTTTGCAAAAAGCGCCACAACGCCTCCGAACGCAAGGAATGGCCCAAAATAGATCGCTCGTTCAAGATCGCTTTCGGTCCCCTTGATGTCCTCAACGGTGAGCGTTTCAGCGATCCGTCGATATCCGAGCACTTTTTTCATGATTATGAAAAAAAGCACGGCGCTTGCCGAACCAATGAAGAGTACCGGGACCACCGAACGCGCCCCGAGGTAGGAACCGAGCATCCCCATGATCATGACATCACCGCCCCCCATTCCGATCTTCTTGGTCACGATATAGAAAGCGATGATGAAGCCGAGGAGCACGCCTGCTCCGAGCAAAAGCCCGAAAACGGCCTCTCCAAGCGTCCGCTCAGGAGAAAGAATTGCATAAAGAAGACCACACGCCATCCCGGGGATGGTAAGGCGGTAAGGAACGATCTGATGGGTGATGTCTATGCCACTTATGACAATAAGGAGCGCGACATAGATAAGAACGAAAAGAAGATCGATCGAAAGGTTCCAGCGGAGATAGGCAAGGAGAAAAAGCATGCCGGTCAGAAGTTCTACAAGAGGATATTTCACCGAAATGGGGGCCTTGCAGGCAGAGCAGCGTCCGCGTAGAAAGAGCCACGAAAGCACCGGGATGTTCTCATACCATCGAATGGCATGGCCGCACGCAGGACACCTGCTCGGCGGCCAGACTATCGACAGATCGCGCGGTATCCGGTAAATGCATACATTGAGAAAGCTTCCGATCGCAAGTCCTGAAAGAAAGAAGAAGATCGCAAAAGCCTGACGAAACGCAGGGGTATGCAACAGACATTCACTCGTCATCGTTCTGCCGAAGCCCCAACTTATCCATGCGATACCGCAACGAACGCTCGGTGATCCCGAGAAGGCGCGCCGCTTCGCTTCGACTTTGTTTCGCTTTTTCAAGAGCTGCCACGATGTAGCGTCGCTCCGTATCGGCAAGCACGCCGTCCAGATCTATCGGATCGGCAAGAACAGTAGCCGTGACTGCCGGGAGTATGGGCCGCATCACCTTGATATCGTCCATCGTGATCCGAGAACCTTTCGCCATCACAGCAGCGCGCTCAAGGATGTTATGGAGCTCCCGAACATTACCCGGGAAAGGATGAGTTAAGAGAAAGCGCTCAACATCCTTGTCCAATTGCCATTCTCGCCCCATTCGCCGAGAAAGTACTGAAAGGAATTCTTGCGCAAGAGGAAGGATATCCTCGCGCCGTTCTCTCAGCGGGGGGATATGTATGCCGACCACATTAAGGCGAAAGTAAAGATCCTCTCTGAAACGCCCCGATGCCACCTCCTCGCTCAAATCCTTGTTGGTAGCGGCAATGAGGCGAACATGGGTCTCGATCTTCTCCACGCCGCCGACCCGCATGAACACGCGTTCTTGCAACACGCGGAGGAGCTTTACCTGCATATTCTCGGAAAGTTCTCCCACTTCGTCGAGAAAAAGAGTACCCCTGCCTGCCACCTCAAAGTAGCCACGCTTCATTCTGTCGGCACCGGTAAATGCCCCTTTCTCGTAGCCAAAGAGTTCGCTCTCCTGAAGACTCTCGGGTATGGCCCCGCAGTTGATGGGGTACCACGGCGCATCTCGTCGAGGGCTGTGGTCGTGAACATAACGAGCGATCACCTCTTTCCCCACGCCGCTTTCGCCGGTGAGAAGCACTATCGAATCGGTCGGCGCCACCCTATCGGCGTACTCCAACACCTGTTTCATGGCCGCACTCTCGGCGATCAAGGCGACCGGTATCCCTTCCGAGGATGTGTTGTCGACGATCTGAGAGGCAACAGCGGCATATTCGTTCACCGCCCGGCGCACGAGATCCCTTATTTGGGCGACATTGAACGGCTTGCTCACATAGTCGAGCGCACCGATCTCGATGGACTTTATCGCCTGTTCGGTCGAGGCATACGCCGTAATGACGATGATCTGTGTGTTGGGGCTTAGGCGCTTGATGCGGTTCAACAGCGCGATGCCATCTATTCCTCCCGGCATATTATAGTCCATGAGGACCACGGCGTACTTCTTCTCTTCCAGATGACGAAGTGCCTCCTCTCCATTCGATGCGGCCGTTACGACATACCCCTCTTTCTTAAGAAGGATATCGAGGAACTGCCGCATACTCAGTTCATCGTCGATCACCAGCACGCGCGCCTTGTCCATGCGTTCACCCCCGTCGAAGAGGAAGCGTTACGAGAAACTCGGCACCGACATCGGTGTTTCGAGCAGTCACCTCACCACCGTGCATTCTCACCACATTGTGGACCACTGCAAGGCCGAGTCCCGTTCCCCGCTGCTTCGTAGAGAAAAAGGGGTCGAAAATGCGCTCCATCACCTCTGAGGGGATCCCTCCACCACTATCGGCGATCCTCACGATCAGCATGCCATCCTTCACATCCCCGTGTATGGTTATCGTTCCTTCCTCCCTCATCGCTTCGGCAGCATTGATCAAAATATTCCAAAATACCTCTCTCAACCGGTCAGCATCGCCAAGGATAGCGATATCCCCCATCGCCATCTCGACCCGTATGCGCGGATAAGATACCGAGAACATACGGACAATGCTCTCCAGCAGAGAACGCACGGGAACATCGGAAATAATAAGCGGTGGTTCTTCAGTAGAAAAGAACAAGCGATCGAGCAGGTTCTTAACCCGCTCTCCCTCGCGCGCGATGATCTCGCTCAACTGGCGAGTATCGTCATCGACACCATGCAGAGAAGAAGATAGCATCTCACTCGCGCCGATGAGGCTCGCAAGAGGATTTTTGATCTCGTGCGCGATGGAAGCGGTCAACTGTCCGACAACGGCCATTTTCTCGCGTCTTCGATTTTCCTCCTCGCGCTGGCGCATGACAGTGACATCGCTAAAAATGAGCACCTCCTGTTGCTCCACATACCGTTGCACGGAGTAGTGGAGTATCCGCCCTCCCCACCGGCGTTCTTGCCACTCCTGGTAGACATAGGGGCCCTTCACCACTTCGGCGACGAAGGCTTCGAGATCGGGGCAGACTTTTCTCGCGAATTCGTTCGCATAGAGAATTCTCCGCTCCCGGATGATGACCACCCCCATCGAAAGAGAACTCAGGATCGCATAGAAATGATTCTTGAGCTCCTCGGTCCGAAGTTCTTTTTCCAGAAGCTCGCGGTTAACGCGTTGTATGGCGCGGGCGGTGCGCGTCGCTATGGCGCCGGCAACGGCAAAGAAAAAAAGGTAGACGGCCAACTTCGAAAAGAAGGAACTCCACGAAAGCCCGTACAGCTCGACGAGATCCAAAGAAAGAACGGGCAAAACCGAAGATTTGACCAAAAAGGCCATGAGGAGGAGCAGGAAAAAACCGGTCGCCATGGTAAAGAGAGCGCCCTGTGCATCGAGTATGAAGCCAGAATACATGATCATGACGGCAACGACATAGAGATAGGGCGACTCGATCCCTCCCGACAAATAGGCGACCAACACCCAGAAAAGGATCTCGATGAAAAACTCGATATAGGCGAAGGGGCGAATCCTCGGAGCAGATGCGATGCGATTGAAGACCAAAGAAAGAAAGTTCAGCAAGACAAAGAAAAAGATGAGTACAAGGAGGATCTTGTTTCGAAAAGTAAATATGGCAGGCTGCTCATTGATGAGCGGAACCAGAAAAAAAGCGAAAAACAAGGCGAGAAGAAAAAAGAAACGGATGACGAAGAAGGAATAGAGATTCTGTCTGAAGTCTTCGGCGCGGAGAATGTCCATTCTCATCCGCCGACGATCTGGCCCATCTTGAATATCGGAAGATACATCGCGACCATCGTCACGCCGACGACACCACCGATGACGACCATGAGCATCGGCTCGAGCATGGAGGTAAGGGCTTCGACGCCTGCATCGACTTCCTCGTCATAGAAATCGGCGATCTTGGCAAGCATCGTATCCATCGCACCGGTCGCTTCGCCGACGCCTATCATCGAAACGACCATGGGGGGAAATATCTTTGCCTCGATGAGCGGCGTCGTCATGTCCTGCCCCTCTATAACCTTACCCCGGACAAAGAGGATGCCCTCCTCGATGATCATGTTCCCCGCGGTCGCCGAGACGACCTGTAGGCCGTCAACGAGCGGTACGCCAGAGCTCAGAAGAGTACTAAGCGTTCTCGTAAAACGGGCGACTGCCGTCTTCTTGATGAGATCACCGAAGACCGGTGCTCCGAGGAGCGCCTTATGCACCCAGTGTTTTACCTTGGCGTTCTTCAACAACATTCGCACGCCGACGACCACACCGGCAATGAGGATCAACATGAGAATGATGTTTTCTTGGAACCAGTTGGAAATATCCACGATGAGCTTGGTCAAGCCCGGCAATTCCTGTCCTTGGCTCAAGAACATGTTGGCAAAGGTAGGAACAACGAAGACCATGAGTACCGCGACGATAACGAAAGTCGCCACCAAGACCACCGTGGGATATGCCATCGCGCCCTTGATCTTCTTGCGAAGTTTCTCGTTCTTCTCGAGAAACAACGCCAAACGGTCAAGAATGGTATCAAGGATACCGCCCACCTCGCCTGCGGCAATGAGGTTGACATAGAGGTCATCGAAAACCGTCTTGTGCTCTCGGAGAGCGTCCGAGAGAGAACGCCCCTCTTCGACCGCGGTCTTCACCTTGCGGATAACGCGACGAAACGCCGGATTCTCGGCGTTCGCCCCAAGGATGTCGAGCGCTTGGATTATCGCAAGACCGGCGCTGATCATCGTTGCGAACTGACGGGTAAAAATGACGAGGTCCCTGTTGGTGACCCGTCCTCCTCCGAGCTCAATGCGCGTCCAGTCCTTTTTTATTTCTTCGGCTTTGATACCCTGCGCGGAAAGTGCCTGCCGCGCCGCCTTTTCATCATCGGCGTCAATAACCCCCTTGACGACCTCTCCCTTCTTGTTCGTTCCGACATACTTGTAATAAGGCATACACCCTCCCTTATGCTATTTTGCCCGCGAAAGCAGGCTGACGAACTCGTCCATGTTCGGGACCACCTGCTGGGCCTCCTCCATGCTGACCAGATCGTTCTGTACCAGCCGAACGAGATCTTGCGTCATTGTCTGCATGTGGTGGTCCTTTTGCCCAGCTTGCATGGTCGAATATATCTGCGCCAACTTGTTTTCACGGATCAGATTCCGTATCGCCGCCGTAGGAACCATGACCTCACAGCAGACAACCCGCCCTCCTCCATATTTCTTGGGCAGAAGTATCTGGGCGATGATCCCCTGCAGAACAAAGGAAAGCTGTGTCCTCACTTGGTTCTGCTGGTTGACCGGGAACATGTCAATGATACGGTTTATCGTCTCGACCGTGTTATTGGTGTGGAGAGTGGCAAAACAGAGATGGCCTGTTTCGGAGACCTGCAAGGCCGTTTCCATAGTCTCAATATCGCGGATCTCGCCTATGAGCACCACATCCGGGTCCTGTCGCAGGATCACGCGGAGCGCTTTGGCAAAGGAGGCGGTATCTGACCCCACTTCGCGCTGATTGACAATACAGTTTTTGTGGGTGTGAATGAATTCTATGGGATCTTCGATCGTGACAATATGCCCCTTCCGGTTCCGGTTGACATAGTCGATCATGGAGGCAAGCGTCGTCGACTTTCCACTTCCAGTCGGACCGGTCACCAGCACCAATCCTTTCGGTTTCTTGGCGATATCCTCGACCACCTCGGGCAACCCGAGCGTTTTGAAATCGAGTATCTTGTAAGGAATGACGCGGATAGCGGCTGCCACGGCGCCTCGTTGCATGAATATGTTCGCACGGAAACGGCTCAGATTCTTCACGCCGAATGAGAGATCGAGCTCGTTGTTCTCCTCGAATGTCTTCTTCTGACGCTCGGTAAGGATACTGTAAGCCAACCGTTTCGTATCGGTAGGCGAGAGTGGAGGCATGTTGACCGGCCTGAGCGATCCATCTATCCGCAATTGCGGTGGACTGCCGGAGGTGAGATGAAGGTCCGAAGCATTCTGCTCGATCATGAGCGTAAGAAGATCTTGCAACGATATGGAAGACGCATCTACCATGAGAGACCTCTCTCGGAATTAGGATACTAGTCCGGAGCGGTGTTGCGCAGGACCTCGTCTATCGAGGTGATCCCCTGAAGCAGCCGGATGTTCGCGCTGACCCGCATGGTTTTCATACCCTCTTGAATAGCCAGCTCTTTGAGTTCCGCCGCACTGGCTCCGTTGAGTACCGCCTCTCGAACGGCATCGGTCATAGGCATGACCTCGTAGAACGCTATTCGTCCCTTGTAGCCGGAACCGGAGCACGCATCGCAACCGCGTCCCTTGAAGATACGCGGTTTACCGGCGGCGTACTCTTCGATCATCTGATCGGTTATCTGCAGTTCTTTGAGAATGTGTTTTTCTACCGGGAATTCCTCCTTGCACTGTTGACACACCATGCGACCAAGTCGTTGGGCGACAACGACATTGACCGACGAAGTGACAAGGAAACTCTCAATGCCCATATTGAGAAGACGGGTGATTGTGGAAGGAGCATCATTGGTATGCAGGGTGCTCATGACGAGGTGACCGGTAAGAGCCGCCTTGACCGCTATCTCGGCCGTTTCGAAATCGCGGATCTCACCGACCATGATGATGTCCGGGTCCTGTCGGAGGAACGAACGAAGAGCCGCGGCGAAGGTAAGCCCCACCTGTTCACGCACCGGCACTTGATTGATCCCCTCGAGGTTATACTCGACCGGATCCTCTGCGGTCGAAATGTTGACCTCGGTCTTGTTGAGTTCCGTCAACGCTGAATACAGGGTAGTCGTTTTACCGGAACCGGTGGGACCGGTAATGAGTATCATGCCATAAGGACGATGAATGGAATCTCGGAATGTCTCCAGTTGCTCTTCGAAAAAGCCGAGTTTCGTCATGTCGAGCTGCAGGTTGCTCTTATCCAAAAGACGAAGCACGACCTTTTCGCCGAAGATGCAGGGAAGCACCGACACACGGAAGTCCATCTCACGGCCTTGGCCTACCCTCACCTTGATACGACCGTCCTGAGGTACCCTCTTTTCGGCGATGTCGAGGTTCGCCATGACCTTGAAGCGGGCAATGATCGGCTCCTGCATGTGTTTCGGCGGATGCAGCACATCGTAAAGGACACCATCGATACGAAAGCGGATACGAAAACTCTTTTCGTACGGCTCGACATGGATATCGGATGCCTTTTTCTTGATCGCGTCGAGGATGAGCATGTTGACGAGTTTCACCACCGGGGCATCGGCCGCCTCTCGTACCGACTCTTCAATGGTCCTCTCCTCCACCTCTCCGCTTTCGATCTGGATATCATCCATCTCCGAGAGGATCTCATCGAGATTGAGGATACCGGCTTCCGCTTCCGTCGAAGTGGTCTCTATGGCGCCATAGTACTTGGCAATGGCTTCCAAGATTTCCGATTCGCCGGCGACGACCACTTCGACATTGTAGTCGGTCAGGAACTTGATGTCGTCCTGCGCGTTCATGTTCGAAGGATCGCTCATCGCGATGGTGAGCGTGTTGCCGATGCGAGAAATGGGAATGGTCTTATACCGAAGGCAGGTTTGCTTATTGAGGATCGAAATGACCTCCGGATCTATCTCGAGATCGGCGAGTTTTATCTTGGGAACATTGTATTGTTCCGAAAGGAGGTCTACTATTTTCCCTTCGTCTATCTGCGCCTCGCTCATGAGGAGGTCGCGCAACCCCTTCCCCGTCTCCAGCGCCCGTTCTTCGAGATCTTTCAGTTCGGGAAGCGAGATGAGACCTCTTTTGACGAGCATTCCGGCAAGTTGCTTATTATCCATGGAGTTCTTCCTCTCGTCTCATGAACAAGTGCGAGAAAAGTATAACCGCCCAGTGCCTTGAGTCAAGAAATCGAACAGGGACAAGGGCTAGCACAAACGGGCACAGTAAGGTGTGTCGTTGCTTTCGACCATCGCAGACATCTCAATTGACTTTGTAGGTAAGGTCGCCTTTTTCAAAGAACGCGACGATCTGTCGTGCGGCGGCGATGCCGGCGTTGATGTTCGCCTCTTCGGTTTGTGCGCCCATCTTCTTGGGGGTGAAGAAGGCGCGGTCCTTGTACTTTTCGAGGATCCGGTCTTTTATCGCGTCCTCGACATCGGAGAGGTATCTGAAGTCGGAGCGTTCCTCGAACATCTTGAGAAGACCGGGCTCGTCTATCACCTCCTTGCGAGCGGTGTTCACCAGCGTAGCCCCCTTCGGCATGAGCGACAGGAGCGCATGACCGATGCTTTTCTTGGTCTTCTCGGTCGCCGGGATGTGTAGAGAAACATATTGGCAGGTCCTATAGAGATCCTCGACCGTGGCAACCGGCGTAACCCCATCTTTCGCGATGATGTTCTTGTCTATGAACGGGTCATAGGCATACATCTCCATACCGAACCCTTTTCCTATGGCCGCAAGCGCTCGCCCAACGAACCCGTAGGCGTGAATGCCCAGCTTCTTCCCGCGCAGTTCGGTGCCACTTTTCGGAGTGAACCAATTACGGGCCGAGTAAAGCATCATTCCAAAGGCCAATTCGGCAACCGCGTTCGAGTTTTGACCGGGAGTGTTCATCGCTACGACCTTCTTCTCGGCGGCGTATTTGATGTCAATGTTGTCGTAACCGGCACCGGCGCGGACGACGATCTTGAGGTTCTTCGCCGCGTCGAGCACATCCTTGTTCACGATGTCGGAACGAACGATCATGGCGTCAACCTCGGGAACCGCCGCAAGGAGGTCCTTCGGATCTTTGTAGTTTTCAAGTCTGATTAGCTCATAGCCGGCTTCTCTGCAGATGGCAGCAATCTTGTCAACAGCCTCTTTCACAAAGGCTTTTTCGGTAGCAAGCAACACTTTTTTCATCTGACCCTCCTCCTCGATGGGTAAGCCTTACGAAAAAACCGTAAGAAGAAGAAAAGAGAATGTCAAATTTTGGAACAAAGAATTTTGCACTGCCTATCGATTAATGACCACAAAGAATTCGCGACCTTTTCGATTAATGAGTAACAGAAGCGATTTTTTCCCTTCCACCGCTGCATTGAATTCCCGGATGTTCCGTACCGCCTTTTTATTCACCTCCACGACGATGTCACCTGCCCGAAGACCCGCCATTGCGGCGAGCGACTGTGGATCGACCTGCTCGACAACGATCTTTCCGTCGCGTTCGACGACACTGAACCCGAAATCGTCGCTCTGAGCCGACGATTCCTCGTCGCTCCCCACGAACTCATACTTTTCCGAGAGTACCAGCGTAAGGTCCACCGTCTTTCCGTCGCGCCACACCGTCACCGGTATCTTGCGCCCGAACGAACTGAAGGCGACGAGGTTGCGTAGTTGAGAAGAGGACTCCACCGGCTTGCCATCATAGGAAATCACTACATCGCCCTTTCTGATGCCCGCCTTTTCAGCCGGACTTCCCTTCCCCACCGAAGAGATGAGCACCCCCGACCGATCCTCGGGAATACCCAATGCCTCTTTCAGTTCGGGCGTCAGGTCCTGTATGTTCACCCCCATCATCGCCCGTTTTATCTTCTTTCCGCCGCGCAACTGGTCAGTGATGGCCTTGATCATGTTAGAAGGCACGGCAAAACCGATACCCATGTAACCGCCCGATTTCGAAAAGATCGCGGTGTTCATGCCGATGACCTCGCCGCGCAGATTGAGAAGCGGGCCTCCCGAGTTCCCCGGGTTTATCGCAGCGTCGGTCTGAATGAAGTCCTCGTACTCGGTGATGTTGACATTCGAGCGCCCCTTAGCCGAAACGATGCCGAACGAGACTGACTGCGACAGACCGAACGGGTTGCCGATGGCGACGACGAAACTTCCCACCTTCACCGCATCCGAATCGGCGAACGGCAATTGCTCGATGTCTCCTTTTGAAAACTTTTCCAATTTGATGAGTCCGATGTCGGTCTTTGGATCGGTGCCAACCACTTTGGCATTGAAGGTCTTCTTATTGATCGTTACTTCGACCTTGTCGGCTCCCTCGACGACATGGTTGTTGGTCACCAGATACCCTTCGGTGGCATCTATGACAAAACCGGTACCCAGCCCCTCCTGTTTCGGATTGAACTGCGGCACATTATAGCGAAAACCAAAATCACGGAGCATGTCCCAAAAGGGATCCATCTGCATACCACGCATCGTCTTCACGACCTTGATGAAGGCGACGCTCTTCTGTGCCTTCTCGCTGATACGGGTGATCTCCTGCTCCATTTCCTGAAGTCCCGGAGCGGCGAACAACAGGGAAGTAAACGAGATAACCAAAAGAAGAGAAATAGAACGGACAACATTCACCATCATGGCAAACCTCCTTGGTCTCCTATCAACAACATCGCTATAAGCACCGATATTCCCGCGTCAATCAGAGCGGGCGCAATGATTCCCCAGCAAGAAGATGCAGATGGAAATGCATGACGACCTGTCCTGCGTCCTTCCCCGTATTGACGACGAGGCGGTAGCCGCTCTCTGCTACCCCCTCTTTCTCAGCCATTTGCCGTGCCACACCGAATATCCCGTGCAACGCATCATCGCCGGCATCATCTACCCCATTAACCGACGCGATATGGCGTTTCGGTACGATGAGCAGATGAACCCGATAAAGGGGATGAATGTCCCGAAACACGACAAAACGGTCATCTTCATAAAGCTTGACCGACGGGATCTCACCAGCGACGATCCTACAGAAAATACACTCTGTCATAGACACCTCCCTAACACGGACACATCAGACCGGACGCACTGCCCGGACACCGACGACCTGAAACAACATCGGCAGATAATGATCGCGAAGCACCATGAAGTAGAGATACTCGGCGAACAGCAGGGGAAAAAGCGAGTATCCCAGAGAAACGAGCCACAGAAATGTCGTTGTTCTGATATCCCCACGCACCGATATCCCCGTATCGTGCGACAACCGGGTATCTCCCAAGATCAGAGCCACCGGGGTCCCACCTGCGGCAAAGGGAAAGAACCACCACGCGACACACGAGAACACGATAAATACGACGAAATAGATCTTGATCGCCACTAGGATAGAAAGCCCTCCCAAGAGTCGTGCAAAGACGGCAAAGAGCAAAGCGACACCGGTCACCACCCCGATCTCTCCAAAGAACAGTCGTGCCGTTTCCGGCCCCTTGACAAGAGACAACCGCGCATCCCCCCCCATTACCACTTCGTCCGCCGGCGCGATACGGGTAAGATCGGCGCCGGGGAGCCCTTCACCAACGGCAACAGCAGAGCCCTCGATATCGGGAGGGAAAACGCGATCTATCGCCGTAATGATCTCAACCAAGAAGGAAAAGGTCTGCGGACGAGAATCAACGGTGCGCACCCGCTCATCGCGTCCCAAACGACGACCGCATCCAGCGCAGTAATAGCGGTTGGCGTTCACATAGCCACAATATGAACAGCGACTCACTGCTCCCCCTTTTTCTCGGAACCGCTCACCGATACCGGCTTATGCTGTAACACCTTTTCCATAAGCTGTTTGGCCGACGCGACATTGCCATTCGCCGCGCTATAGAGGAACCAAAGATCCACGAATATGTCCTTCCCCTTGATGTACCGCCCATCATACTCCAGATTCTTGTCTTTTTTTATCTTCTTTTCATACTGTCCCATCACCGTGAACAAGAATTCCGCTTCGGCCACATACCGTTTCATGACATTCTCGAACGGTTCGCCGGTGTATGCTATCTCATAGGCGACATTGGCGATGTTGACAATGAAGATACAGGAAAGATCTCCCTGTCGCACCCGATAGAAACGCTGGCTACTGTTGTACACCGGTTTCATGTCCGGCTTACTTTCGAATGCCGCTCCGACCCGGGCAGTAAGGGCATTCATGTCGACAAAGAAGGTGAAATCTATATCTCGTTCGAAATAGGTAGCGGGGAAAAGCAGGGCGTCGGTGATCTTCTTTTTGAAGGGAAGTCCCATGGCAACCAGTTCTGACCACTGCAGCTCCATCATCACCGTTTGCGAAGGGGTCTGTATCGTCCCCAAAAGATTCATGATATCGTTACCGAGGCGCTCTTCTCCCTCATCCCCCCTATAGGCGAAATTAGGTATCGTCAAAAGAAAAAGATACTCGTTGAGCGCCTCAAGCGATACCTTGCGCTCGCGAATGGAACGGGCGATCGATTGATTGACTCGAACTTCGAGCCAGTTCTTTCCCCCTCCTTTGAGTGACGCTTCGAAATCGGGGGGCACAACCGGCTCCTCCGCAGGCGCAACGCGGGGAACCACCAGAGAAGGGGTCTGAGAAATCGGCGTTCCGTAAAGTAGTAAGCTGAAAAAACACAAAAGACCTATCGCGAGGCATCGTTCTTCCCTTTTCATTGATCTTCTCCCGCCGATCGCATTTTCTGCTCCAACAAAGAGGCGACATAAGGATCGAGGAAAGGATGATACAGTTCTCCATTCACGAAACGAGGCACGGCAGGATCTAGGGGAAGACCGTTTCGTGTCGCATACCATGCTTTCGCCAAGGCGTTATTCATAAGATAATCTTCAGGAAAAGGCGCTCGATAGTAAATGAAATCGAGCAACGCCCTTAGTTCCGACATCTCTTCTTTCTCCAATCGCTGTCCCGGGCGATCAAGCGGAGAAATGTCGTAGGGGCACGCCTTCTTACATCTGAGACAACCGAAACAACGCACGGTATCGGGGCGCCCGCTTCTTTCAGCAAGCACCACCCGTCCTCGCGGAGAACACTCCTCACAGCGCATCAGGCGGTAAAAAGGACACACCGCAAGACATTTGCCGCACCGAACGCACTGCTGTACAGAAGAAGAAACGGTGGCCACAATCACTGATTGTCGAGTTCCTGCATCGCCTCTTTGGAATGTTTGCGTACCGGATCCTTTTCTTCTCCTGCCGGTGCGACATTCTTCTTGGTATCCTTTTTCTTCGGAGAGTCGGCTGTCTGCGCCGCAGGAGACATCGGCTGTGGCGCTTGAGCGCTCTGGGCGGCCGGTGCCGGTTGCGACGCGGCCGGCGCAGAGGCCGCTGGAGAACTCGAGGCTGGCTCTTTCGCCGTTACGCGGGATGTTTTCCGGTTCTTCAGCTTGATACCGGTGATGTTGTAAACGAGCTTATAAGCAAGTTCCTCACAGGCACCGACGAGATCGTCCTCGCCGTTAGCCATTTCCTTTTCAGCAAAAAGGATACTCGCCTTCTCGACATCCACTATCTTGACGGTAACGACCAGTTTCTGGCCCAGTTTCCCCAATGTCCCAATGACCACTCGTTTGGTATTGAGCAATTTGCCGACCTCGGCCGCCGCCGTGCTGTCGGTCACACCGGTCTGTTGGAACCCCTGTTCATTGAGTATCTTCGCTACCTGCATCCGCTCGATGACCTCGAACATCTTCGTGTTCACGAGTTCAGTCGAAAGGAGATCGGTCACCGAAACGGCAAGCGACTGTGGCACCCCCGATGGAGCGATGTCGAGCACCGCGATACGCGGTTTCATCGTCTGTTCCTGCGCATGACAGGGAAGAGTCAGAGACCCCAGAAAGAGCACTGTGAAGAACACCACCACACTGATCCTCGCCATATCGTCCTCCCCTTATTTGGTCGAACTCATTATATATGCGCGTCCCGAGATTGCAATTTCACGGGGGCCTCGTTGAGCAATCCTTTTATTTTCTGAACCACAGCCTCGTGTCCTTCAGTTCTGAGAATGAGTTTTCCTGTCTTATCAATGAGATAACTCTGAGGCACCAGTGCAGTTCCCTTGTCGGTCACTACGCCGTACCTCTTTCCGACCAATTTATACTTATCATAAGTCAGCGCAAATGGTATCGGATTCTTCTTGAAGAAAGCCTCTATCTTTTGAAGTTCCTTTTCGCGATCATCTTCCATCGGAAGTACCACGATGATTATCTCGAGTCCCTTGGCTCGGTACTCCTTGTAGAGCGCCGCCCACTCGGGCAACGCTTTTTTGCACGGCTCACAATGGATCGAGAAAAAATCAACCACCAGCAACTTCACCGCCGGATTTGCCCGGATCTGCGCCGTGTCGTAGAGCGTATCGCCCAGATTGTAGAGTTCGAAGTCGAGATCTGGCTGAGGCTCGGCAGCGAAGCTGAACACCCATCCAAGGACAAAAGAGAAGAAAAACGCCGCCCGCATAGTGTTCCCCTTTATGAGAAAGGCCACAAAAGCACGATAGAGGATCTGCGGGTCAAAGGCAAGAAAAAGCATCGTTTGGGAATGAGAGAGGTTTTGTTGATTTCGCTTCCTTTACGACACACAATAGGAGCATGACGACGACATATCGTATCCCGGAAAAGGTCACCTATGCGAACTATCCCGCCCTCTTTGCCCACGTCGTGCGCGACCTGCGGGGAAAAGAGGAGATTACCCTCGATCTCGAAGGAACGACACTCGACTCGCCGACCAAGGCGTTCATCCGGTCCCTTGCTACCTGTAAGGTGTGTCGTATCAAGATCCCTGAGCCGCTCAGAGAGCATATCATATATCCACGCCCGGCAGAGACTCTTTCCGCCCCCTCTTTTCCCTTCCTCGACCGCATCGGCGGCATGCTCTACCAGTGGCACGAGAAGATCTTCTTCTTCGCCGTCATCTTCGTGGACATGCTCTTCTATGCGGCGCAATCTCTTGTCGACCGGCGGCACCTCCTTCGCGGCTCCACCACCCGTAATGCCTACGAGATCGGCTACCGCGCCGTTCCCATTGTCGTGCTTCTTTCGTTCCTCATCGGGTTAACCATCTCCATACAGGCAGCCATTCAGATGGCGAAACTGGGCGGGCAAAACTACCTTTCCACCCTCATCGGTATCGCCATGTTCACCGAACTGGGACCGCTCGTCACCGCCATCATCATCGCCGGGCGTACCGGTAGTGCCATCGCCGCCGAGATCGGAACCATGGTCGTCATGGAGGAGGTGGATGCGCTCAAAACGATGGGCATCAACCCACTCAAGTTCACCCTTGTCCCGAAATTTTGGGCATTCACCCTTTCGATGCCCATTCTCACCCTCATCGCCTGTTTCGCCGGCATTGCCGGTGGCCTCGCCGTCGCCGTTGTCTACGATGTGCCTGCCCCTGCCTTCGTCAACCAGATTATCACTATTATGAAACTCAAGGACATCGGTTGGGGGGTCGTTAAGAGCCTCACCTTTGCGTGGGTCATCCTCGCGATCGCCTGCTATCAAGGGCTCCACGTTCGCGGCGGCGCCGATGCCGTAGGACGCGCAACGACCGACTCGGTCGTCGTCTCTATTTTTACGGTCATTGTCGTGGATGCCATCTATTCGCTGATCTTGTACACCTAAGAGAGGTTCTCATGCTTATCCTTACCCTCCTCACCGGATTTTTCCTCCTCCTCGCCGGTGCCTCGTGGCTTGTGGACGGCGCCGCCTCGATCGCGAAGCGCCTCGGCGTATCGCACCTTGCCATCGGCCTCACCGTCGTCGCCTTCGGCACATCGGCTCCCGAGCTCGTCGTCAACATGGTCGCGGCGGTGAAAGGGAACACCGACATCGCTCTCGGCAACATCATAGGTTCCAATATCGCCAATGTGCTCCTCATCTTGGGATGTGCCGCCCTCGTGAGGCCGCTTCTGGTCAAAGAGAGCACCGTTCGTATCGAGATACCGCTGAGCATCCTTGCCTCGGCGCTCCTTCTGCCTCTCGGCGCCCCGCTCTTGTCGCTTCCTTTCGATGGAGCCACAGCGGCCGCCATCGGACGGCTCGATGGAATCGTTCTCATCATCCTTTTCGTTTTTTTCATGCGCTACATCTTTCGAATGGCACGCAACGGAGCCGAGAACGATGAGCCGCTCAAAGAGTATCCTCTTCCCACCGCCATTTTCCTTACCGTCTGTGGCATTGGGGCGCTCCCGATCGGCGGGGAGATTCTCGTGCGTTCAGCGGCACAGGTAGCCGCGCATTTCGGCATCTCCGAGCGGGTCATTGGGCTCTCCCTCGTGGCAGTTGGAACTTCACTTCCCGAACTGGCTACCTCGCTCGTCGCCGCCTATAAGAAGAACGCCGATATCGCGGTCGGCAACATCGTCGGATCGAACATCTTCAATGTCTTCTGGATACTCGGCATATCATCCCTCATTCGGCCGCTCCCCGTTTCGGGAGCCGGGTTCATCGATATTGGTGTCGCCACGGGGGCATCGCTCCTTCTTTTCCTTTTGGTGTTCCGCCCCACCGATCGGGTTATCAGCCGACGCAACGGCATTGTATTTCTTGTGTCCTACGGCGCCTACCTCGTCTTCCTTTTCTTGGGCAGAGCCACATGATACCGCTTTGGGAACAGCCCATCTATATTGTGGGGAACGGCCGCGTCGGACGGGCGCTCCGCCGTCACTTCACCTGCCGCGACATCCGGTTCACGCCTCTCCGCCGCGGATGGGATGAGAAGCCTCCGCGCGAGGGGCTTATTTTTCTTGCGATCCCCGACCGCGAGGTGTTCCGCATACTGAGCAGTCACTACGACGACATCAGCGAATCCGGTCTCCGTATCGTACACTTTTCCGCGGGCATCCCGGTCGTTCGCCGTCATGTCCACCTGCTCCATCCCTTCGCCTCCATAGAGCGCGACACTGATCTTGCCGACATCCTTTTCCTCTGGTTCGGTCACCGCGACGATGCGCTGAAAAGATTTCTTGAGACGACCGAACTGCATGCCGTTCCCGTCAGACGAACTCCGTCGGTGGAATACCATACGGCCGCGGTCATTCTCGGGAACTTCTCGCAATACCTCTACCTCGCCGCCCGCGATCTCCTCATGCACGAGAAGATACCCTCGAAGCAGATCCCCCTCCTGCTCCGTCAACTGCTCGTCACCTCGATACGGAATGTCGAAAAGCGGGGGCGCTCCGGCATCACCGGTCCTGCATCCCGCAACGACACCGTGACGATAAATCACGAGGCGCTCTTCCTTGAAAACAAACTCTTGGCCCCACGGCTCGCTAAAGTATACCGGCTTCTTTCAGACCTCATAGCCCAAGCGGTGAACGATGGCACGATTCTCGGCTGATCCCGTTCTTGACGCATTCGTCGAGAAACTCTACGCTCGCCTTGTTTCCGCTCTGATGACGCCGCTCCCCGAGAGTTTCAGGGAGATTTCCTACGGGGTTTCGTTCAAGGTCATCGTCTCCGGAGAGAAGGAGATCCCGGTGGCGGTCTATCATTCGGAAAAGAAAGGATTCAGCATCGTTACCGACAACGAAGAGATCCGACGCCTCGCACGATCCATTCTCGCGCCCGAACCGACGGTTGGCTGCGACGAGGCGGGGAAGGGCGATCTCTTTGGGCCGCTCTGCGCCGCCTGTTTCTACCTCTGCGACGCCTCGGAAGGCGTTCTTGCGCTCAACATCCGCGACAGCAAGCGCATAAAGGATGAAGAAATTCTTTCGCTCAGCGCCGCCATCATCCATCGCTACCGAGAGTATTTCGAGACCGTGCTCATCCTGCCGGAACGCTACAATGAACTCTACGCGGCATTCCGCGCACAGGGGAAAACGCTCAACCATCTCCTTGCATGGACGCATGCGAAGGCGATTGCAAGGCTCGCCGCCCGCCACCCCGCGATAGGAAAAATCATCGTGGATCAGTTCAGCGAATCACGAGAGATCATCGACACCATACGCGCCGCCGCACCACACACGACGGTCGAATTCCGCCCCCGCGCCGAGAACCATCCCGCGGTCGCGACCGCCTCGGTGCTCGCTCGTGGCACCTACCTTCGCGCCCTTCAAAAGTTGTCAATGGAAGTTCTTCACGACACTGTTTCGCTCAAGAGCGGCTCGGGTGCCGATGCTGACCGTATCGTGACCACCGTTCGCGAACGCTTCGGCGAAGCGATTCTTTCCAAGATAGCCAAGACGCACTTTGCCAACCTTTCTGGGGATACCCGCCATGCTGACCCCTGAAGAAATAAAGGATCTCTTCCGCCGCACTCCCTCCAACCTTACCGTGTGTCATGATCTTATGCGCTTTCGCGTAAGAGAGATCCTGCTCGTCGCCTCGGTGTACGATGCCTATATCATCGAACGCGAAGGGCAACTCATGGAGCAGATCTACGGCGAATACTACCAACTTAACCTTTCAACGGCGCCTCGGGTCACCGCGGTTCACTCCCCCGAGGAAACAATGGAAGCGCTTCGCGAACGGCGGTATGACATGGTCATCATCATGATCGGGATAGACCGCTGGATGCCACTCGAACTCGCCGCGCGCCTCCGCGACGCCGTCCCCGAGATACCGATCCTTCTCCTCTTTAACAATCACACCGACATCGCACTTCACGCGTACGCGCCAGAAGAACTTACGAACATCGACCGCCTCTTCGTCTGGAACGGTGACCCCTCTATCTTCCTTGCCATGATAAAATCGGTCGAAGACTCTCTCAATGTCGGTCCCGACACCCGGCTTGCCGCCATCCGGGTCATCCTCCTCGTCGAAGATTCGATCCGCTACTATTCGCGGTATCTTCCCGTCCTCTACCGCGTACTGCTCCAAGACATGCAAAAACTCATCGCTGGTGAGGACATAGACGCCCGGTTCAAGATACTCCGCATGCGGGCGCGCCCCAAGATACTCCTTGCCACTTCATGGGAGGAGGCCGAGGCGCTCTACCGGCGGTATCGCGAATTCTTGCTCTGCATCATCTCCGACATCGAGTTCCCCCGAGAAGGACGCATAGACCCGGAGGCAGGATTCTCGTTCTCCCGATTGGTGCACCAAGAGAGCGACCTTCCCGTCCTCCTTCAGTCTGCCGACGACTCTTTTTCGGCGCGGGCAGAGGCCGAGGGATCGCTCTTCATCAACAAGACCTCGCCAACCATTCTCAAAGAACTGGGACGCTTCTTCGAGGAGCATCTCGGCTTCGGCAACTTCGTGTTCCGGGATGCGGCGGGAAACAAGCTCATCGAGGCGCGCTACATGAGCGAACTGACCGCACTCGTAGCGACCGTTCCCGACGAGACGATCCGCTACCACGCCTCCCGCCACCATTTCGCACGCTGGCTCATGGCCAAAGGAGAGGTCGAAACGGCCCGCCTCCTGCGGGAAATGACCATAGAGCAATTCCCTGACGGTACCGCGGGTGTCCGTCGAACGCTGCTCCGCATCTTGGAAGAGAAACGACTCGAACGCACCCGCGGCGGCATGGCCGGCTTCACCGAATCGCTTCTCGCCGAACGGTTCTTCTTCATGCGCCTCGCGAGCGGCTCGGTTGGCGGCAAGGGACGCGGTCTCTCGTTCATCGAGTATGTCCTCTCCCGAGCCGATCTCGACCGACACCTTCCCGGCATCGCCGTTCGGCTGCCGCGAACCGCTATCATCGGCACCGACGAATTCCACCTTTTTACCGAACGCATCGGCCTTCCCCATATCCTTGCACTGGAAGAGGAAACGGAAATAAAACGCCTCTTCCTCTCGAAACCGCTCTCGCCCGCCATCCGAGAGCGGTTGCGCGCGTTGCTCCGCGTGATGCGCGGACCGATCGCCGTTCGCTCTTCGGGTCTTTTCGAAGACTCGCTTTCCCAGCCGTTCGCCGGTATTTACGAGACCTACTTCCTCCCGAACAACCACCCCGACGAGGCGGTACGGCTCCGTCAACTCGAGGAGGCGATCCGGCTCGTCTTCGCATCGGTATACCTTCCCGAGGCACGCGCCTACTTCGAGGCCGCTCACTGCGAGATAGAGGAAGAAAAGATGGCGGTCGTCATTCAAGAGGTCGTCGGCCGTCGATCGGGCGATCTTTTTTATCCCCATGTCTCGGGGGTCGCCCAGTCCTACAACTACTATCCATTCGGGAAGATGAAACCGGAAGATGGTGTAGCGCTGCTCGCCATCGGACTCGGCAAGGCGGTCGTGGACGGCGAGCAGGTCTTCCGTTTCTGTCCCCGCTGGCCGAGGGCACGCAATCAATCACTTCAGGAGCTGCTCGATTCCTCCCAGCGTTTTTTCTATGCCATCGATCTCCGAAAGAACGACATCTCTCTTCTCGCAGGCGAGAAAGCGACCCTCGCCCGGATCGAGATCGTCGAAACCGAAGGGGAGGAATCGCTCGAATCGTGCTTTTCGACCTTCGATCCCGCCCAGCAAAGCAAGCATCCCGGGAGATCGCTCTCCGGCCCGCGCATCGTCGATTTCGCCACCATCCTCGAATACAACCGACCGCCGCTCGCCGAGGCCCTCCGAACCGTACTCCCCATCATGAGCCACGCATTCTCCACGCCGGTCGAGATTGAATTCGCGCTCGACCTTTCCGAGGAAAACGCCGAAGCACCGACGCTTTCTCTTCTTCAAGTCAAACCGCTCGTCCACAATACTCGAGAACATCGTATCGATCTCGAGGCCCTTTCTCGCGAAGATCTCCTGCTTTCCACTACACGAGCAATGGGGAATGGCACGATCGAAGACATTCGAGACATCATCTATCTGAACCCCGAACACTTCGATCGGACGAAGACCGAGGCGATGGCCGCCGAGATAGCGGCATTCAACAAGATGCTCAAAAGGGAAAACCGGCACTACCTTCTCATAGGTCCGGGACGCTGGGGGTCATCCGACCGTTTCCTCGGTATTCCCGTGGACTGGAACGCCATATCGCATGCCCGCGCCATCGTGGAAGTGGGACTTCCCGACTTCGTCATAGAACCGTCGCTCGGTTCTCACTTCTTCCACAACATCACCTCCCTGAACATCGGCTACTTCACCATCGATCCCGCCGACGCCACGCACTTTATCGATCTGCGCTACCTCATGAACCTCCCTCGGGTGGCATCGGGTACCTTCGCTCACCTTTGCCGGTCCGAACATCCGCTCCTCGTACGCATGGACGGCATACGAGGCATCGCGGTGGTAGAAAAGCCCCAAAGATAAGAAGGAAAAACCGCCGGACAGGAACGCCTACTTCTTGCGGGAAAGCAGATCGCGGTACCAGAGACACACTGCGGCGAACGCGGTGGCGACGTGTTCGACCTTCGCTTCGACACCGCGGCTCTTCACGGTGTACCGCGTGATGCCGCGCATCGCCATCGCCTCTTCGGCCATCTCGCGAACTCGCGCTTCGACATAGGCAAGCGGCGCATGGTTGTGGTGCTCCATGATAACACCGTTGAGCGACCGATCGTCCGGTATCGCTATCGCGACGGCGGCCGATATCGTCTCCCCCGGCTCACTCGAAGTAATCGCCGCGTAAGCGAGCGGCAGGAAACTGCCGGGAGGTATCGCAACGGCCTCGACCTCCTCCGAGAACGGAGGCAGTATCGAACTCATCTTGATGAGATTGGTGTTCCCTATCCCCGCCTTGAGCAGAGCACCATCGAATGAGGTAAGTTCGGTATGCCCTTCGCTTGCTCCGGCGCAGAAAAAGTGAATGTCCGGGATCCGTCGCACATCGACCATTAACGCTCTCCCTCATCGTGAACCTTCGATGGAGGCGATACTACCTAGAGAGCGCAAAGAGTCAAAAGTTTCTTCAATCGCTTTGCTTTGAAGTGGCGTACGAAGGCATCTCGAACACGAACCGATCGTCCAAGACACCTTCGTAGAGGAAGCGATAGGCCGCCTGATTGGCGAGCACCTTTTTCACATAGTCGCGTGTTTGGAAGATGGGAATGTTCTCAACGAATTCGTCGAGCTCCATCCCCTGCATGCGCTTTATCCAGCGGTTGACCTTCGCGGAACCGGCATTGTACGCAGCCGCCGCGAACACCGGATTCCCTCCGTACCGTCGCAAGAGACTGCCAAGATACTTGATCCCGAAACGAGTGTTCGTGAAGGGACGCTTGAGGCGCTCGAGCGTCACCGCACCACCGTATCCTTCGTCGTTAGCGAGCAATTGGGCCGTTCCCGGAAGAAGTTGCAAAAGCCCAACGGCATTCGAGACCGAGACCGCCTGCGGATTGAAGAGGCTTTCCTGCCGCATGATGGCATAGGCGAACAATGGCGATACGCCGTAGAGCGACGCATGCGTGACCACCTCTTCCTCGTATACGACCGGATACTGTATCCTGACGAGCGGTCCAGTGAACTCAGCGACCGCCGGTAAAGAACGGATGAACACGAAGGCAAGATCGTATCCTCCCGCTTCCTGAGCGAGCAATGCCGCGAAGTAACGGTCTTGCGGCGTTCCGCCACCGACCGTGGCCTCCTTGGCTATCGAAAGGGCGGCGATCGCCCGCGCCGGCTCTCCGACGAGATAGAGCGCAAGCGCCCATTGGAGCTGCGGAAGAAGTTCGGCAGGGGAAGCGACCGTAAGATCGGCCCCCGATCGTATCGGTACGGCAACTCCGATGTTCTTCATTCGCAAGCGTGAGGCAGCGAGCATACCGTAATAGGAAAACGGCTGTTCCTCCGCGATCTCCGCATACGCGGAGACGGCCGCCCCATCGCGTCCCATCTTCTCGTCCACACGCGCCTGCCAGTAGCGCGCCCTGAGACCGTCGTAACTGTTCTTGAGGCTACTCTGAGCCACTTCCTGAAGGATAGCCAACGCCTCCTCATACCGTTTCCCCAGATAGCGTATCCAGAAGACGAGGAAGGTGCTCGTCGAACGATAGGAACTCGTCGGATACTCCGTGATGATCCGCAGATACAACTCCTCGGCGCGCGACCAGTTCTCGGTGAGCCGCTCCATATCGGCGGCGTAGTAGATGAATTGGTCCGCCTTTTCAGAGACGGCAAGCCGCTCCGCGCCCGCAAGATACGCCGCGATGGCCTCGTCATTGCGTCCCAACGCCGCGTACGAATAACCGCTCCACCGGTAGAAGTTATAGAGGTCGTCCTCCGACAGTTCGAGACGGTCGAGATACTTCGCAAGATTGCTGTAGATCGTCACCGCATCCTCATGGCTTCTCATGCGGGTATGCGCCATCGCTCGGAGAAGCCCCGCCCGCCAGTCGGTAAGGTCACGCACCGCGTCGCTCGGAGGGAACTCCTTGCCGACCCGCAAACAGCGGTCATACCGAAAAGAGCGGTAGTGCGCATACATACGCCAAAGCAGGTAGTCGCGACGCTCTTTTTTCTTACCACCCCATGCCGACGAGAAGGCGGTCTCTATCTCTTCATCGAAATCATCGGAGAAACGGACCGATCCAAAACTCTTGAGCGCATCGAACGCGGATTCGGGCCCTTTTTTGAGCGCTTCCCTGAAATAGATCCGCATCAATGTTTCGTCGCCGGTAGGACGATATTCGGCAACGAACTCCGCCATTCGCCCGAGATCGGCGAGGCGACGCAGATACCACGGATGGGATATCTCGGCGTATGGGCTTTCGAGACTGTTCACGAGATCTCGAATCATGCTTGGATCGAGACGACGCCACCATTTCGAAAGGAACAGGTGGACCGCTGCGCTCCGAAGCGAGCGTGTCGCATCGCTTACCAAGATATGAGGCGAAAATTCGGGGTCCTCGGCGCGACTCATCGCCAGTTCGCCGTATATCTCATCGAGAGGGGTCGTATCGTCAAGGATGCGCCTTGCCGCATTCATGAGACAGGCAAGCTGATCGCCGTCGGAGCACCGTTCCCTCTTTTGATCGTCGGTAAGTTCAAGATACACCGAGAATCGTTCTTTGACCGGTATGGAACTCGGTTGCACCGTGGCCGAGAAATCGAGGACAAGCGATCCCCAGAGAGCGATGCCGAGAGCGATCACTTCTTTTCGACCTTTTCAATATGAGAGACCGAGGTGATGATCTGCCCCGCCATCACGCGGCACACCTCCCAGAGAAACCGCGCCATCGCCTGCGGCTCTTCCGTAAGAAGCGCCTCGACGACGGAACGACGCACGACAAGGAAGGTGGAAGGCTTGTCCACAAAAAGCGTATAGTTGACCGGTTTCTCGGAAAAGAAGGCGACCTCCCCGATGATGCCGCCGGGGCCGATGACATCTATCTGCTTTGACTTGCGAAGCACCGACAACTGTCCCTCTATCAACACGAGTATCTCTCCCTCGGGACGGAGCGGGAACGAAATGATCTCGTAGCGATCGTGAGCACGCACCTCCGATGCGTGCACCAACCGCTCCATGAGCAGATCATCGAACGCCACGAACAGCGGGAAACTACGCGCCACGCCGGCGACATCCTGCAGATGCTCCTCCGCTTTCGTCTGCGGGTCCGCCTCCCGGACCGCTACGAGGATAGCCGAAAGATTGTCATCGGCGCCGGCCCGGTACACCTCATCGACCAAAAGACGGATCGCTTTGTCGAGAAACTGCTTCTCCTCTATCGGCGTAATGCCGGGGACCGCGAGCGCGTGAACGATCGACTGTTTGACCGTATCGGAAAGATAACGATGAATGCCGTCGGTACACAGCATGAAACGGTCATGGGGACGCACCTCTATCTCCGTGATGTCAGCAGCCGCTTCCCGCTCTATCCCCAGCGCCTTCGTGAGCGTACCGGCCACCTGCTCGTCTATGTCCGTGGCCTTCTTGCCGTACTTGCGTTCGTAGTCGGCTCCCATCGTATGGTCGGCGGTCACCTGACTCACTGTCGCGTTCCGAAGAAGATAGAGGCGCGAATCGCCGATATGGAGCACGAACCCTATGGTGTCGGCCACAAGGAGCGCAGTAAGGGTCGTCCCCATCCTGCCCACCGCGTCGCGTTTCTCCGCCTCGCGACGCACCGCCTCGTTGGCGGCGGCGGCGGCGGCGGCAAGAGCCTCACGGATCCTCGCGCGCGCCTCGTCACTCTTGGTAAGACGATAGGTTTGCACGAACGAATAGTGCTCGACGATATACCGCTCGACGGTATCGACCGCAACCTGTGCCGCTATCTCACCATGCCGCTCACCACCCATGCCGTCAGCGACGACATAAAGACCCTTTTCAGGCCAGTCGAGTATCCAATCCTCGTTGTTCGGGCGATGTTTGCCGATGTCGGTTATACAGGAGGAAACCAGTTTCATATTCGCTCCCTGAGACCGCGAAAAACATACCGACGCCACGCGTTCAAGTCAACTTTTGAAGTGCCGGAAAATAAAAATGGCGCGGTCGACCGGACTTGAACCGGCGGCCTCCGACGTGACAGGCCGGCGTTATAACCAACTTAACTACGACCGCGCCTCTCAAGGAACGAAATGGTGGGTGCTACAGGACTCGAACCTATGACCACCGGCGTGTAAAACCGATGCTCTACCAGCTGAGCTAAGCACCCAACCGCTGAGTCTTACTATTAGCAGGCGGAGGCTATGTTGTCAACATTTTTATTTTGCGGAGGACGGCCCCTCTTCCTTTCCCCTTAACAGCGTATCCTTCATGAGATCGCTCTGTTTCTCCATGAGACGGGCTCGATAGCTTTCGATGAGCCGGTCAACCGTCATCTCATCGATCTTCCTGCGAGAGAGTTTGAGTGCCGTAAGCTCAGCGATCGCTTCTTCGTAAAGCCCCTGCGTGGCGAGACGACGTGCCGCCTCGATGCGCCACTGAGGATAGTTACCGATCTCGGCCCCCTTCTGGAGATAGGTAAGCGACGAACGCACCTCGCCGCGGCTCCAAAGCCAGTCGCTTTTCCAGCGGTAGTAGCGAGCGAGATCCTCTTTTCGCACGAAGGCCTTCTCGCGGAGACGCGCGTCGACTGTCGCGCACTTCTCCGGCGCATGTTTGATGTAGAGACCGGCAAGGAAAAAAATATCGTTGAAAGATCCGGTAAGCGCACTCCCGCGTTCGAACAGCCCCAGCGCCGAGGCGACATCTCCCCGTTGAAGTAAAAGATGTCCGCGAAACATGAACAATCGACCGCGGGCGACATCACCAAGTTCCTGTTCTCGAGGCGCCACCCGTTCGACAAGCGTTTCGAGAAGTTCGTATTTACGCCGCGCGAGATAGGCCTCTCCCGCGGTCTCAAAGAAAAGTGCCTCCCTCCCCTCGAGAAGGTGCTCCACCAGCTCCGGCGAAGCACTGATCGAGGCAATGAAGCGAGCGATCCCCTCGTGAGCATCGGCACGGTCGAACGGAAGGAGTTCCCTCATCCGCCGGTCGAGGCCGCGCGGCCCAAGCCGTGCATAGATATCTTTAAGAAGCCCTTCGATTCGGGACACAGGCGCCCGTTCGACGCTTTCGGCGAACAACGCCATTCCTTCCTCCACCGAACCGAGCCTAAAGAGGGCGGAACCGTTGAGGAAGTAAAGATAATAGTATTCGGGGGCCTTCGCGGTCGCCTCGGAGAGATATGGCAGGGCCGCAAGGAAACTGTCCCGGTCACCACGATTATAGTGCGTCACCGCCTCACGAAGCGGCACCTTGAAATCTGAGGGATAGCGCTCAATGAGATGTTCGTAAGAAGCAGTGTCCTTCACCGCATAAAAGTCGAGATCGTCTCCCGCAAGTACACCCCAGAACACCGCTCCGGCGAGCGCCACCCCGAACCCCGCAACGCCAATCCGCCGCCAACCGACCACCTCGAATGAGCCACTCGCCATGAGATAGACCGCCACCGCAGGAAAGAGAACGGCAAGCGTATGCAGGTTGAAATCGAGCGTATTGTGCATGGCAAGGAAAAGAAGCGCCGCCGCCGCACCGCACCGGCAGCGAGCACCGCGATTATATTTCACGAAGAACCACACGAGGAACACCGAAACCACGAGCGCGACGAGGACGCCTTGCTCGAGCACCAGTTGAACCGGCTCGTTCTCCAGTTGGGTAAAGAAGAGCCCCGGGTCTCCCTGATAAAACGGATAGACATGCATGAAACTGCCAAGCCCTGAGCCGGTGAGCCAAAAATCGGCGACATAGTCCCTTACCGTCCCCAGCACCGCCAACTTATCAAAGTAATCGGGACGATCCATGTCGAATTCAGTGATGATGAAATGGTAGCCGACATAAAAGGCGATAACCACCGCAAGAACAGCGAACGCGGCCAGAACGACCCCTCCCGACATTTTCCGATCGGTAAGACGGCGCAGAATGAAGAAAAGAACGAGCGAGAGGACGAAAGCAAGGATACCTCCCCGCGAGAGGGTCATGATGATGCCGAGAAAAAGGACGAAAAAGAGCGCGCCATAGAACACCTTCCCCCGCGCAAGGTCGGCGTCGACTGCTCGCGCGAGCGCAAGAAGCGCAGCAACGCCGAAGAAGGCGGCTGCATGGTTCATGTTGATAAGCGTCGGATGGATGAGAAGTGGACCTCGAAGCAAGGCTCCCAACCAAGTCGTCACGCCCGCCATCTTCAGAAAGACCCCGAGCGCGAAGACCGCTACCGCCGTCACGATGATGGTGTCGGTGACCAATGAACGCCACTCGCGCCGTTCTCCTTCGATGGTCCGCTGAAGCATGAGAGCAAACAACAACAGGGTCCCGAGACGCATGAGGGAATAGAGCGTTTCGGGCAGGGAGAGAGACAGCGGCCGCCAACCGCCGAGGTCGCTTGCCGCATAAAAATAGGCGGCGCGCGGCGAAAGGATGCCGAGGAGCACCGGGGGGAGCGGTATCACTTGGAGGAGCGACCACCCGAACAGAACGAGGAAAGGCACCCACAAAAACGGCACGAATAGCCGCTTGCCGGCAACGAGCACCCACACCGCCCACCCGAGAAACAAGACCGCCACCGTTCCTATGAGCACGCGGTTGAAGAAGACCACCGTATAGGCGCCCCCGAGCAGAAACGGAGCCAAGACAATGGGAGCAGCAAAGGTAAGAAACACAAAAGCCCGTTTAAGACGCCACATTAAAACACCCGATAGAAGAGTTGCACAGTCACCGTATGATACCCCTTCACCTCCCGTGAGATGAAGGGTTGTCGTTCTGCCTTGAAGTAGTACTGGATCGTTGCGAAGGAAGAGATCCACAGCGAGACCGTCGTCTCGCTCGTGAAAGAGGTGTCTTCAGGCGACTGCACCGGCACCAGCGAGAGAAAATCCTCACGCAGTTCGAGGAACGAAACGGGCATGAGCGAAAAGTACACCGAGAACTCAGGCCCATGAGAGTAGGTGAAAGAATCGATGCGCCGGATCTCCCGTTCCGGTGTGTCGGTGTCGTCTCGCGACTCGTCATAGTAGAATGGCGCGATATCCTGCTTGGAACCGTAGCCGGCACGCGCAGTGACGAAGAAGAGGTTTCCATAACGATACTCGAAATTCATGCCCACGCCTTCTTGCACCACTGTCGGAGAACCGGTCTTGGCAATGAGGATGTCGGACGGATCGGGACTCCAGCGATTACCATCCCGCTCGACCATGACATAGTCCTCACCCGTTCCTGAGTAGTTCCGATAGTCGAAGAAGAAACGGGTGGTGAGTCGCCCCGCGACATAGGGCCCAACCCAGCGGGCGATGCGATAGATGAGCGAGGTATCGAACTTCACCTGATCGCGGGTATTGCGGATCCGTTCCTCGTCCTGCAGCATAAAGTCCTCGAAGAGGTCGAGTCGCACATTGAAAAGCCACGTCGTATCGTCGTACAAGGCACCGAAATTTATCGCACTCCCAAGAGTAAGCGCGTTCACCTTCTCTTTTTCGACAAAATAGCCGCTATTGGTAAAGGAAAGATTCCCGGAAAGAAGAAGTTTCAGATCCCAGTTCCCCTTTTCGGTCCATCGGGAGCCTTCGCTCGTTTCGCCGCCACCGAGGAGCTGTCGGGTCTTTTCGTCGAAGACGAGCAGAACGGTCGCGGCGCGGCGTTCCACGAGACGCACCGTGACGAAGTTCCGGTAAGAATCGGGCGCCTCTCCCCGTTTTGCGATGCGATAGAGCCCCGGTCTCAGAACCCAGATAAGCGGTTTCTCTCCGCGTGACTCGTCAACACCGAAGCCAGCGCCGATGTAGAGCTTGGTCTCTTCCTCCGTGATCTGGTATCCTTCACGAAGCGGGTTGTCGAACGAATCTATCACTCGGACAACAAGAGCGCTCCAAGTAGGAATCAGAACGGTGGTTCGTTCCGGTTTTATCGTCACATAGAACACCATGCGGGTGTCGAGCGGCCCCGAACCGATATACACCACATAGGAACCGGGGTCGAGAATGAGTCGTCTCCCCGGCTCGGCATCGGTGAGGAAATCCTCTCCGCGAAACACCGCATAGGTCGGCTCACGCTGGCTGTCAACGAGCCACGGTACAAAGAGCGCCCCCTTTTCCATAGAGACAAGGGTCTCGTCTCGCGCAAGTTGCTCCAGAATGATCGGGTCGACAACCTGCTGGGCATCGAGCGAGAGGGCATGAGCGATCCGTACGCTCCCGAGGAGCAGTACGAAAAGAAGCACCCCTCTCAGAAAGTTACGGTTTCCCGAGAGTCGCCGCGATCTTCTGCATGAACGCATCTATTTCCTTCTCAAGCATCTCGCCGAGCGCACGGACAGATTGCACCGGTGCAGGAGAGAAAACCTCGCGGCGCGCATCGGCCCGGTGAGAGACGAGAATGCTCCCCGTTTTGAAATCCTTGAGCGTAAAGGAGATGACAAGGTGGGCATACCACCGATCACCGCTGTCGAATTGGTCTATCTCGAGGATCTCTCCGCCGATCTCATAGTCGGGCGTCTTGTCGAGTTTGAGGATGAGATCGGAAAAGAGTGCCGCTTCCTTGAAATGATTGTAGACGAGATCGGTGATCATCTCTTCGGGACGCGAGGCCCAGTAGTGGTTCGCGTGGTAGAATATCTCGTACGGAGAGGTGCGGTAGACGAGGTTATACCGTCGATAGACCTTGTCTATCTCGAAGGTCTTGACCCGCGCGGTCGCCGTGATCTGTTCAACGCGCGACGGTTGAGGACGATAATACAGGCGATAGTAGTGTTTCGTGCCCGATGAACCGAAACATCCGACCATGAGAAAGGCGACGATCGCGCCCCACGACCATTTCAGTATCCCGCTCATTTAGGCTCTCCCGAGGAACTGCTCCCCTGCAGTATCGCACCCGGGTTCTCCATGATGATCCGGGTGAATTCGTTGAAGTTATGCATACTTTCCGCAAGGTTGTCGAGTGCCTTCGCGATGTCTTCCTGACTGCGCAAAAGGGTCAGATTTATCGTCTCGGCGGTCTTTTGGAGCGTGTCGAGCAGTTTCGCCGTCCGCTCCATCGTCGCCTTGATGTCGGCATCCCGTACCGCAGTCTTGACCTCTTGCGCCGAGTCGGAGAATGTCGTCAATGTCTCGGTAATGACCCCCTCCTTCGCCGTCATGGCACGAATATCGTTCACAATGACATCTATTTGCCCCATGCTCTCGTTGAGCTTCTTCAGGAACACCGCCGTTTCACCGGTGACCGTCCGGAACGAATCCTTGTTCTGCGCGAGGATCGTGTTGAGGGACGCGGTGATCGCAGCCACATTATCGGCGATCTGCTTTACCGTTCGCGGGTCAACCTCACGGACAACATTGTTGACATTATTGAGGATTATCTCGAGTTTCTCGGCGATGACCTCCGCCTTTCCGGTGATCTGATCCCATTGGGATTCAATGGCAGGAACCTCGCCCCCTTTCGGGATGTCCTTGAACTTCCCTCCCCCTTTGAGCTCGATGAACTTGAGCCCCGTGATACCGATGTTCCCGAGTTGCGCCGTGGTTCCCTCCTTCATTGGCGTCCCCGGTTTGAGGCAGAAGTCTATCCGGATGATGGAGCTGTCCATCTCGTCTATCGAGATACGGCGAACGCTTCCAATGTTCATCCCTTGGAACTTCACGCTCGACCCTTCCGAGAGGCCGGCCACCGAGACATTGCGGAAGTTCGAGTAGTAGCAGTCCTCCCGGGCGAGGAGTTTGTCACCCACCACCACCGCGATTGAAACGATAAAGAGCGTTGCTCCGGCGATAAAGAAGACGGCAACCCTTCGTTTTTGTGCTCGAGTTATTTGCATGAGGCCTCTATTCCGTTCCTGTCATCCTTGAAAACGATCCTCCGTCGTCACCCATCGCACTTACCGTATCTGGTAGGCGGTAACGGTGAGATCGACCAATCGCGGATCGAACTGTTTCCCCGCATTTTCCCTAAGTTCTTTGAGCGCCATCTGCCAGTCGCGCTTGTGATGGTATATACGCTCCGATGTCATCGCCTCGAAGGCATCCGCAACCCGTAGGATGCGCGAAGGAAGCGGTATCTTCTCGCCCGACAACCCTTCCGGGTATCCCGATCCATCGTAGTTCTCGTGATGGTGCAGCACATAGAACGCGATCTCCTGCATGCCGGAAACGGCGTTGAGCACCTCATATCCCCGCTCGGGGTGATCGCGTATCGCGCGCCATTCGATGTCGGTCAGCTTGTCACTTTTCACATAGATGCGGCGATCGCTCGTTACCTTGCCGATGTCATGGAGCAGCGCCGCCCAGCGAACCTGCAATATCTGGTTCTGATCAAGCGAGAGCGCTATAGCGATCTGTTCGGCGAACTCGGCGACGCGCTGAGAGTGTTGCTTGTCAAGTGTCGTGATGTTGTCCACGAGCGCCGCTACCATCTCAAAGAAGCGATTGAGCGAGTCGGAGGCCGCGAAGTAGTATTGGTCCTTCATGAGCGCTCGCAACTGCTTGAATCGCTCTTGCATCGCACGGTCGTCGGTCAACAGCGGTAAAAGGGCGTTCCTTTCGACTATCGCAATGAAGCGTTCATAAAGGACCGGGTCGAATTCCTCTCCGGCGACGATGCTGAGGAAGCCATCAAGTTCTATCGTATCCCGGACGGTGTGAAGACGCAGGATGATGTCGGTAGTGTCGGCGATGCGGATGATGCGCGCGAGGAGCGGAATATCGTCCCCGCGCAATCCCTGCGGGAATCCCGATCCGTCATAGTGCTCGTGGTGGGTGTACACGATCTCCGCTATCTTCCGGAACGCAGGGAACCGCGTGAGTATCGCGTAACCGCGTGCCGGGTGCATGAATATCTCGAAATCGCTCTTCTGGCCGAATATGTCAGGCACTTCGGTCAATTTACGCGCGATCTGTTTCTCTCCCATGAACCCGCCGATGTCATGGAGCATCGCCGCGAAGAAGAGTTCCTTCTGCGTCTGATTCGGAAGTTGGAGTTCCTCCCCGAGCGCGTGGGCGAGAAGAGCGACCCGCATACTATGGATGCCGGGCTGTCCTCCCTCGCGTTCGAAGGCGGCAACGAGCGCCGCCATGAAATCGGGGGCGAACGACGCGGGAAGATTAAGGTCGTGCAGAGAAACGAGCGTAAGTCGCGCACGCGATGAAGGATGACGGGTCACGGTCAGAGGGCTCCCGACTCGGTGAGCACCTTCTTCCACCGTTCGAGTTTTTGGACCGAAAGCTCTATGACCCCCATGAGCTCGTCTATGTTGTCGAACGGTTTGAGCAGGAAGTCGTTCGCGCCGCTCTCGAGCGACGAGACGATGCGGTCTATCGTGCTGTAGGCGCTCATCATGATGACTTGGGTAAGACCGCTGATCTCTTTGATGATGTTCAACACCGTAATGCCGTCCATGTTGGGCATGAGGATATCGAGGAGCGCCACATGGACGATGTTGTTGCGCACATATTCGATCGCATCTTCCGGCTTCGACTTGGTCACTACCGTGTAGCCGCGCGCTTCGATGACCCGTTTGAGCGACGAGAGGATGCTTTCCTCGTCGTCAAGGACCAAGATACGTATATTTTTTCTGTTCATGGTTTCCCCCTCTCTTTATCAGATATTGAAAAAATCTTTGACGATATCGCGCGAATGTATCATCTTGAGTATCGTCTTATAATTGTTCCAGAAGTAGTTCTTGTCCACGAATTCGGCGACATCGGCCTCGTTCAGGTTCACCGTATCCATGACCTTTATTTGAACCCTGAATCCGGTCCGTTCGAAGATATACTCGCGCATCTCGGGAACCGAAAGAGAATGGGCGATGACGGTAAGCACGATATCGCTCCGCAGGTGGTTTACGAACCCGGCGAGCGTCTTGGGGGCATATTCCTCAATGTACGAAGCAGCCGTGCGCATGATGCGCCCCATCGTGCGCTCCTCTTCCTTGAAGAGATTGATGAGCGCATCGTGAAGGAGGTGGTTCTCGTTGAGGCGGTAGTGGTAGGCGTTTCCCACCTGTTCACGGGTAATGAGCCCGGTCCCTAGAAGAAAATCGAGCGCTTTCTTGTTCGAATTCGGGTTGGTGCTCGAGAGCGTCGCTATCTTTCGGCCAGTGTAGTTCTGCTTGCTCACCAAGATTCGAAGGATGTCGACCTTCGCGCGCGAGCCAAGCAGATACGAAAGAGGCAAATAGGCCATGATACCCTCCACGGCAAGTTCATTTCTTGGTGCTTCTTTCAAGGATATGGAAAGCGGAGAAAAAATCCACAAAAAATATACATTTTTCACTTTTTTGTCTCTTCTTCCCCGTTTTCGACCGCCTGCTAATGAGGCAAATGAAATGTTACCCTATTCTCGGAAACAAAAAGTTGTCTTTCGATTTCCCAGTCGTTATGATACGTTCTACAACAGAACGGCGGAAGGAGAAATCCATGGCGGAAAATAATCTGCGCTCAAGTAAAGCGAAGAAGATGGGAGAGATCGAAAAGAGTCTCTGTTTCAAAAAGCAATCGGGATGGCAAGAGTCTGGCAAAGTCGATGAGATCATGGGGTTCGCGGAAGACTACAAACGCTTTCTCGACGACGCGAAGACCGAACGCGAGGCGGTCACCGTCATCGGACGGATCGCCCAACGTCGCGGCTACAAACCGCTCCCCGAAACAACCGCAAAAGATCGGCGTCTTTTTCTCGACTTTCACGGAGTCTCCTGCGCTCTCGCGGCAATCGCCGATCCGCGGAAGTTCTCCCAAGGATTTCTCATGATAGGCGCCCACATCGACACACCCCGCATCGACCTCAAAGGTTTCCCGCTCTACGAGGCCGAGGATATGGCCTATCTCAAGACCCACTACTACGGCGGCATCAAGAAGTATCAGTGGGTCACCCGTCCGCTCGCGATGCATGGGATCGTGGTACGGGAAAACGGAGAGAAGATTCGCGTCGTCATCGGCGAAGATCCGGATGATCCCGTCTTTACGATAAACGACCTCCTTCCCCATCTCGCCCAAGACCAGATGGAAAAGAATGCCCGCAAGGTCATCGAGGGCGAGAATCTCAACATCCTCATCGGCTCGATCCCGTACGCATTCAAACCAGAGTCGAACGCTGTGAAAATGAACATTCTCCACACCCTTCATGAGAAATACGGCTTCGCCGAAGAGGATTTCGTCTCGGCAGAACTCCAACTCGTGCCGGCAGGTCCGGCGCGCGATGTCGGCCTCGACCGCTCGTTTGTTGGGGCCCACGGACAGGACGACCGCATCTGCGCCTACACAGCGCTCCGAGCGCTCCTCGATACCGAGCGGAAGGATAAAAACCTCATGGTGATCTTCTTCGACAAGGAAGAGATCGGTTCGAAGGGGAACGCGGGCGCCAACTCGAACCTTCTTGAGCGGGCGGTCGCCACGGTGCTTTCCCGCTACGGGGTCACCGACTACGCCACAGTGCTCGCGGCGCTCCAACACTCCAAGTTCCTCTCGGCCGATGTGAACGCCGGCATCGATCCCGAGTGGACCGGCGTCATGGAGAAGATGAACGCAGCCAAGATCGGCTTCGGCACCTGCGTCACCAAGTTCACCGGCGCCGGCGGCAAGTCCAATTCGAGCGAGGCGCACGCCGAATTCGTCGCCGAGGTGCGCCGTGCATTCAACCGCGAAAGGGTCCGCTGGCAGACCGCCGAACTGGGTAAGGTTGACCAAGGCGGTGGCGGGACCATCGCGATGTACATCGCCGAGTACGGCATGGATGTCCTCGATGTCGGGCCGGCGCTCCTCTCGATGCACTCGCCATTCGAGGTCGCCTCGAAGGCCGATCTCTATCACACCTACAAGGCATACAAAGCCTTTTTCACCCATTGCTGAAAAGAGGGCGCTCATGATGAAGACCCTGCAAGAGGCGGCTGAATTCATCACCGACCGGCTTGCCGCCGAAGGACTCGAGAGCGGAAACCTCGCGATCGTGCTCGGCTCAGGGCTCGGGAAGTTCGCCGAGAACCTCGAGATACGCCTGACGGTCCCCTACCGCGAGATACCACGGTTCCCCGTTTCGACGGTCGCCGGCCACGCCGGGCGTCTTCTCCTTGCCGTCGAACCGGCCACGGGGAAGCCCTTTTGGGCGATGCAGGGACGGGTACACTACTACGAAGGCTATACGCCGGAAGAGGTGGTCTTCCCCATACGCGTCCTTCGCCTCCTCGGCGTCGAGACGCTCATCCTCACCAACGCCGCGGGCGGGATTCGTCGCGATCTCGGTCCCGGCTCGTTCCTCATCATCCGTGACCACCTCAACCTCACCGGCATGAATCCGCTCCGCGGTCCCAACCTCGACGAACTCGGTCCCCGCTTCCCCGACATGACCGAGCCATACGATTCGGCGCTCCGAAAGATACTCCACGGAGCGGCAGAAGAGCACGGCATTCCCGTCACCGAAGGGGTGTACGCCGGCCTCGCCGGCCCCAGTTTTGAAACGCCCGCCGAGATACGCATGCTCGAGATCCTCGGCGCCGACGCCGTCGGGATGTCCACCGTTCCCGAAGCGATCGCCGCGCGGCACGCCGGCATGCGGGTCGCCGCCATCTCCTTCATCGCGAACAAGGCGGCCGGTAGAAGCGAACAGCCGCTCTCTCACGAAGAGGTGTTCGCCGCGGCGCAGGCAGCGGAAGAGAAATTCTCTGCACTCATGCGCACCGCGGTACGCCGCATACTGGAGCACAATGCGTAAGGAACTCATCACCCGCGCCATCCGTGCCGCGCTCAAGGCACGCAAGAACGCCTACGCCCCCTACTCGCGTTTTCCGGTCGGCGCCGCCGTCGTCACCAAGAACGGCCGCATCTTCACCGGCGTCAATGTCGAAAACTCCTCGTTCGGCGCTACCGTCTGCGCCGAGCGGGTCGCCCTCTTCTCCGCCGTCTCCGCCGGCGAACGCGACATAGCGCTCCTCGTCGTCGCCGCCGTCCTCGACGGCAAGGCGGTAAGCCCCTGCGGCATCTGCCGACAGGTCTTCGCCGACTTCACCCCTGACGCGCGCGTGCTCCTCGTCAACGCCGATACCGGAAAAGTCGAACAGGAAACCACCATCGCCGCGCTCCTACCGGAGCGGTTTTCTTTTTGAGTCAGAGGGACTACTGGCGTCCCTGTATCTGGCTAAAATTTTTTGAAAAGAGAAATCGTTTCGGCTACGATGATGGTGCACCACCGAAACGATCACGAGGCAGGAGAGGCTGATGGCATGCAAAAGAGGTAACCCTTCGTCGAAAAAGAGGCGGCCTATTGAGTCCTACGAACACCGCGACAAGGAGCGGGTGAACAACCCGCCCGTCGGGTTGGTGACGCCGGAGACCGACCCCGACGCCGGCCAGCAGAAGAAGACCTACGCCTACGACCCGCACCTCGACCCGCAACTGGTCTGGGCAGGCAAGGCCGAGCATACTTCGTTTGAAGTGCCGACCGTCTCGCTGCACGTCCACGAGCGCATTGACCCGCGCACCATCCTGGAAGCCGTGCGCAAGAAGAACGGCGGGCCAGGCCCGGTCCAGCTCGGCTTGTTCGAGCAGGAGCGCAAGGAACCCTTGCGCGAAGCGATTGAGTTCTACAAACACAAGCACGGCTGGAGCAACCGCCTGATTGCCGGCGACTCCTTGCTTGTCATGAATTCGCTGCTGGAAAAAGAGGGTATGGCCGGCAAGGTGCAGATGATTTACATTGATCCGCCCTATGGCATCAAATACGGCTCCAACTTCCAGCCCTTCGTGAACAAGCGCGATGTCAAGGACGGCAAGGACGAAGACCTCACTGCCGAACCGGAGCAGATCAAGGCCTTCCGCGACACCTGGGAACTGGGCATCCACTCCTACCTCACCTACCTGCGCGACCGGCTGCTGCTGGCGCGCGAACTTCTGACCGAGAGCGGGAGTATCTTCGTGCAGATTTCCGATGAGAACGTCCACCGCGTGCGCTGTTTGTTGGATGAGGTGTTCGGGGCGGAGAATTTTGTTTGCCTTGTGGCGTACATAAAGACATCTGGTCTCGCTCAGACCAACTTGCCAACTACATTTGACCTTTTGATCTGGTACGCTAAAGACAGACCTAAGATGAAGTATCGACAGTTATATCAAGACAAGGATATTTCTGAGCTTTCGTCCTATAGCCATGTTGAACTAGAGGATGGCACCATCCGCAAGATAACTTCTCAAGAAAGGTCTGGAATAAAGGCCCTGCCGGAGGGGTCAAGGGTTTTTGCCCCAAGCAATACAACCTCGCAAGGAAATCCCTCAATACCCTTCGAGCTTAATGGCACTGTATTTATGACGCCTCCAAATCGCGGTTGGAAAACAAGTATAAAGGGCATGCAAATTCTATGGAATGTTGGTCGGCTTATGATTTCAGGGAATACACTGAATTACAAACGTTATGTTGATGATTTTCCTGTCAAGGCTATGACCAACCTATGGGATGACATACCAATGGGGCTGGGATTTGGCGATAAGATGTATGTAGTCCAGACTTCTACTGTGGCTATTGAGCGCTGCCTCCTGATGACCACCGACCCGGGTGATATGGTGTTCGACCCGACGTGCGGCTCCGGCACCACGGCCTATGTGGCCGAGCAATGGGGCCGGCGCTGGATCACCTGCGACACTTCACGCGTGGCGATGGCCATCGCCCGCCAGCGGCTGATGACCGCGGTCTTCGATTACTACGAACTGGCGCACCCGGAAGAGGGCGTGGGCAGCGGCTTCAAGTACAAAACCGTGCCGCACGTCACGCTCAAATCCATTGCCAACAACCCCGAGATTGACGGCATCTACGCCCGCATGCACCCGCCCATCGAAAAAGCTTTGGCCGAGATCAACGCCGCGCTCAAGGGCAGTAAGATCAAGTTCAAGGTCACAAACGGCGGGCGCGAGGGAGAGTCCGTGGATTTCGCCGCGCCGGACAAGGCAACCTTTACCATGCCCAGCGGTCAGGTGGTGAAAGTCAATGAATTGGTCGAGTGGGAAGTGCCGTTTGAGTTCCCTGCCGATTGGCCCCGGGCGGCTCGCAAGCCCTTCGAGGCCTTCCATGCCGCTCGCCGCGCGATGCAGCAAAAGATGGACGAAGCGATTGCCCGCCACGCCGAGCAGGAGACGCTCTACGACCAGCCGCTCGTGGACCGCAAGAAGGTGCGCGTCAGCGGTCCTTTTACGGTGGAAGCCGTCCCGGCGCCGGTGGTCAAAGCGCCGGATGAGATTCTCGAAGCAAAGCCACAACCTGCCGATGCTTCTGTCGCCCGTTCCGGCGAGACGTTGCGCCAGGCCGAATGGCGCGATGAGCTGCTCAAAGCCGGCATCCGCGGCAAGGCCGGGCAGTACATCCGCTTCAGCCGGCTGGAGCCGCTCCCCGGCTGCCGCTTCCTGCACGCGGTGGGCGAAACCCGTCCGTCCGCCGAGGGCGGCGATTCGGTCCGCGAAGAGGCCCCGGCCTATCTGCCGCTGCGCGTCGCCGTCTCCTTCGGCCCCGAACATGCCCCGCTCGAGCAACGCCAGGTCCAGCGCGCCTGGGAAGAGGCGCGACAGCTCAGTCCCAAACCGCAACTGCTTGTCTTCGCCGCCTTTCAGTTCGACCCCGAGGCGGCCAAAGACATCGACGAGATGAAGCCCGACCTGGCTGGGATGCAGTTCCTCAAAGTCCAGATGAACGCCGACCTGCTGACCGACGACTTGAAAAAGAAGCGTGCGAGCAACGAATCGTTCTGGCTCATTGGCCAGCCGGATGTGGAAGTGCGTCGAGACCAAGACGGCAAATACATTGTCGAAGTGCATGGTTTTGACTATTACAACACCAAGACCGGCCAACTTGAATCGGGTGGCAAGGAGAAGATAGCGGTCTGGATGTTGGACACCGACTACGACGGCCGGGCGCTCTATCCCCGGCAGGTCTTCTTCCCCCTGGCCGCCGACGACGAAGCCTGGGCAAAACTGGCGAAGAACCTCAAGGCCGAGATCGACCCCGAGCGCATTCGCGCCTACTGGGGCACGGTGTCATTGCCGTTTGAGCCAGGGGAATACAAGCGCATCGCCGTCAAGATCGTGGACGACCGAGGGATTGAGAGCATGAAGGTGATGGAAACCGCTTAGGTAAGAGGAAAACATGCTAACCAAACTAACCATCAAAAATTTCAAACTCTTTACCGAGGTGGAAATAGAACTCGGCGAACGAGTGGTATTCATTGGACCCAACAACTCTGGGAAGACTTCGGCACTGCAAGCACTCGCGCTCTGGGATGTAGGCGTCAAGCGCTGGCTGGAAAAGCGTGGTAGTAGCAACATACCTGCTGAACGGGCTGGTGTCACGATAAACCGGCAAGACTTGATTTCCATTCCTGTACCGGCGGCCAATCTCCTGTGGCGTGATTTGCATGTGCGGGAAGGCGGGAGGGATACGGACGGTAAGGTGCGCACTCGTAATGTGCGCATCGAAATTGGGGTAGAAGGCGTCAATGAGCAATCTTGGTGTTGTGTCTTAGAATTCGACTACGCTAACGAAGAATCCATCTACTGCCGTCCTCCTCTTGCCTCCGACGGTACTGGTCGCCAGAAGGTTCCGGAACATCTGAAAAACCTCCAGGTAGCCTACCTACCTCCCATGTCCGGCTTGGCGGCACGGGAAGACCGGCTTGAAATCGGTTCTATTCGCGTGCGGTTGGGAGAGGGGCGAACCGCCGAGGTACTGCGCAACCTATGCTGGCAGGTATTGCAGAGCAGAGACGGCGACAAGAAATGGCAGGACATCAGTGACTCTATCGAGAGATTATTCGGATCCAAGTTGAACACACCGCAATACATCGCTGAGCGCGGCGAAATCACTATGTCTTACCGCAACCGATCTAGTATTGAGCTGGATATTTCATCTATGGGGCGTGGTGAACAGCAAACCCTCTTGTTGCTGGCACACATGGCGGTGAATGCTGGCGCTGTACTCTTGCTGGACGAGCCGGATGCTCATCTGGAGATTTTGAGGCAACGGCAAATTTATAATGTTTTGTCTCAACAGGCAGAACGTACAAACAGTCAATTGATTGCCGCCAGCCATTCCGAGGTCATCCTGAACGAAGCCGCCGACCGGGATGTGGTGATTGCTTTCACCGGTAAACCCCACCGTATCAATGACCGAGGCAGTCAGGTGCTGAAGGCTCTGCGCGAGATTGGATTTGAACAGTATTATCTTGCCGAGGAGACTGGTTGGGTGCTTTATCTCGAGGGCTCAACCGACCTTTCGATTTTACGCGCACTGGCCAAACTCTTGAATCATCCCGCTCAAGAAATTCTTGAAAGGCCTTTTGTCTGTTACGTAGCCAACCAACCGCGCAAAGCCCAAGAACATTTCTATGCCCTGCGAGATGCTAAGCCCGACCTGGCGGGTATTGCTATCTATGACCGCCTGGAAACAGGGTTGCCGGGCGACCCCAATTTCCTTCAGTTCATGTGGTCGCGCCGTGAACTGGAAAACTATTTGTGCCAGCGTGAAGCACTTCTTGCTTTTGCAGAAGAGACTGGCAGAAAACGGCAGGGTGACATTTTCGCACTTTTGTGGAAAGATGCTATGGAAAAAGCAATCGCCGCAGTTGAGCATGCCCTCCGAACTCTCGGGAAGGAGCCTTGGGGACCTGACATTAAAGCCAGCGACGAGTTTTTGACACCACTGTTCGAGCAGTTTTACAAGAATCTCAATTTTCCTAACGAGATGAGGAAAACAAACTACCATGTACTGGCAGAATTCATTGCACCGGAAAACATAGACTCTGAAATCAGTCGCATATTGGATGCGATTGAGGGAACCTTCAGGAGAGCCAAACCGCGAGGCACTGTGGCATGAGTGGCAAAACAACTATAGACCGCCTCATCATCAACTCGCCCTACGAGGAGCCGCGCTACCACTGGCGTTACGACCCGGCCACGAAACTCTTTGACCTAGCCAAAGGCCGCCGTCCAGCCGGTTATGTGGTCGCCACCCCCGGCTCCCAAGCATTTGACGACCCCGGCCTCTTCGTCGAAATTCCGCTGGTCAATGCCATCCGCCTGCGCCTGAAGGCCTGGCGCGAGGCGGGCTATCCGGGCGTCACCAGCCTCACCAAGCGCCTGCTCGAACACTGGCAGGACC
>CAYQBN010000015.1:0-55963 GCA_964415795.1 uncultured Spirochaetales bacterium
AGGGTTCGGCTGTTCGCCGATTAAAGTGGTACGCGAGCTGGGTTCAGAACGTCGCGAGACAGTTCGGTCCATATCTACCACGGGCGTAGGAGATTTGAGGGGAGCCATTTCTAGTACGAGAGGACCGGAATGGACGCACCGCTAGTGTTCCTGCTGTCGTGCCGTCGGCACCGCAGGGTAGCTATGTTCGGACGGGATAACCGCTGAAAGCATCTAAGTGGGAAGCCCCCCCCGAGATGAGATCTCCCCGGCTTTATGCCGATAAGACCCCTCGAAGATGACGAGGTTGATAGGCCGGAGGTGTAGGCTGGGCAACCAGTAAAGCCGACCGGTACTAATTGGTCGAATGTTTTGTTATACCGGTTATGAAAACCAAGACCAGAGCCGGGTGTCACTTTTTGTGATTTCCCGTGATTTTGAGGTGACGATAGCGGAGTGGAACCACCTGATCCCATCCCGAACTCAGTCGTGAAACGCTCCAGCGCCGATGATACTGCGGGGTTCCCCTGTGGAAAAGTAGGTCGTCGCCTCTTTTTTTACTTTCTATGCTCTGTTAACAACTAAACCGCTCTCTACCACAATATTTTTTATCATTTCGCCGATATGGCCGATCGAAAAAAGAAAAGAGGCGAAAATTCTGGGCGGGTGAAGGAGAAAAGGCTATGCGGCCGTTATTATCCCTCTTCTTCAGTAGTTTTCTCAAGGAGGGATTTGTAGGTATTCCTGAGCGTCTCGAGTTTCGCTTCGATGTCCTGTAACTTTTCGAGTTGAAGGTCGGGATTTTTTAGGTAGTTCTTAGTGCTTGTGAGCAGTATCTCTATCTTGTCCATTTGGTCAACGCCCAGATCGTTTTTTAGAAAGATCTGGTAAAGTTCTGGTTTCATCTTCTCTAGTTCATAGATATGATCGGTGATGTTACGCACCAACTCGTCCATGATGGTTTTTTCGGCGAGTTCTAAATAGTAGTCGCTGTTCTCCGATATCTTCTTTTTGAGGTCTTCGGTTGAGAGATTACTTGTAGAGGCGACCGTTATCTTTTGCTTTTGCCCGGTATCCAGATCCACTGCCTCCACGGTAACGATACCATTGATATCTATTTCATAGGTTACGCGGATTTTTACCTCTCCACGGGGTGCCTTTCGGAGACCGGTAAGTTCAAACTCGCCAAGAACTTCGTTTTCCGATGCGATAGGCGAATCGCCTTGTAAAAGCAGTATGCGGGCCCGATCCTGATTGTCACGCGAGGTGACGAAGATATCGTCTACGGAGGTGGGAACGGTTGAGTTCTTAGCGATAAGGGTATAAAACATGTCCTTGCCGATGGCGATACCGAGATTATGGGGCGTGACATCGAGGAGTAGTGTCTCCTGAGTTTGGGGCGACGCGCTTTTGTCCTCGAGAAGAAATGCCTGGTAGGCGGCACCGATGGCAACCGTCTCGTCGGGATTGATGTTCTTAAGTACCGGCGTATGGGGAAACTGCTCTTTGATAAGTCGTTGTACCAAAGGCATACGGGTTTGTCCGCCGATGAGAATGATGCCATTGAGTCGCGTAGCGTCGAGTTTTATCTCTTTGAGCGTACGGTCGAAGGTCTCCACCGTCTTGCGTACGATCGGCATAGCCAGCTCTTCAAGGGTTGCCCGCGTTATCTCGGTTTTGAAATGAATGAAGTTCCCGCTCGTTTCTTTGAGATAGGGAATTTCGATATCCACCTTTTCTTGGTTTGACAGCATTCGCTTGGTTGCCTCTGCATAGTCACGCATACGCTGAATGACCAGCTTGTCGTCCACATCAGATAACCCGTGTTTCTGCATGAGAATCGAAAGAAGATGCTCGAACAGCGCGTTGGTAATATCCTCGCCGCCGAGGAAGGTGTTGCCGGCGGTTGCGATAACATTGAATGTCCCTTTGCTTACCTCCATGATGGTGATGTCGAATGTTCCTCCACCGAAGTCGAAGACCGCGAGCAACTTCTCTTCGTTGCTTCCCTGCATGAACCCGTACGCCATAGCCGCGGCAGTGGGTTCGTTGATGATGCGAAGGACTTCCAAACCGGCAATAAGTCCGGCGTCACGGGTCGCTTGGCGTTGCTTGTTATTGAAGTAGGCCGGTACCGTTATCACTGCTTTGGTGACCGGCTCACCGATATATCTCTCGGCGATGGCGCGGAGTTCGGTGAGAAGAAAGGAGGAGATCTCCTCCGGGGTGTATCTTTTGTCGGTCGCGGGTATGTATATCTCTATCCCTTCGTTCTTCTCGTTGGGGACTATCTTGTAGGAAAGAGTAGGCCTCAGTTGCGCTACTACCGGGTTACGATAGCTCTGGCCGATGAATCGCTTGATGCAGTAAACCGTATTCTCGGCGTTGATCAGCATCTGTTGGTACGCAGGATACCCGCATAGCTTGACGACCTCGTTGCGTTCTTCGTTCTTGACGAAAGAGACGATAGAGGGGATCGTCGTGCGGCCGCCAATGTCTTGTACGACTTGCGGTTTCCCCGCCTTGATGTAAGCGATGCACGAGTTCGTTGTCCCGAGATCTATACCGATTACCGCCACGCGGCGACTCCTTTACCGATACCGAGCGTTACTGTTCACGGACCACCTTGCCGCTTCGCTTGTAGTAGTCAAGTACTTGATCTATTTTTTGCACCAGATGATCCGCCTCTGCCGCGTATGCAGGGTCTATCCGTTTGCTCTGATACGCGAGTTTACGAGCGACCACCAACAGTCCCTTATCCATCAAAATACGAGCCAGTTTTAGGTGGATCTCTGCAGTGTGACCGGCGAGATCCAGTACCTTTCCAATTTCTTTTTTCATCTTCTCGCCATCGAACAACTCGAAATCTCCCTGTTCGAGAGAGGCGAGCATCGCATCGATTTTATACTTCCTGTTGATTTTCTCAAGTTTTTGCAGAAGCCACTTATACTCTTGGTTTTGTGGGTCGAGAAGGATGGCCTCTTTTATCAGGGTAAGCGCTTCACGGATTGTCTCGGGAGATTCTTGCGCGGCGAGGAAAGTCGCCTTTGCATAATGTTCTTCAGCCTTGCGTTTTTGAGAGGAGTCCTTTTTATCGTTCTCGATTGAAATCTTGGATTTTTCTTTTTCCCCAGCAAGAAGGAGGCGATCGTACTTCTTCCGTTTCTCCGGATCGCAGAGAACGCCGGTCCGTTCGATGATTGCTCGGGCGAGGTTTATTTTTTCTGAGAATTGCCCTAGATCTTTACCCGTAAAATGACGGGGATCCCAGAAATCTTTCAAGCGTTGATGCGTTTCTCGTATCTCTTGGTCAGATGCGGAAGGAGAGAGCCCGAGGATCTTGTAAAAATTGAGATTAGCCCCGTATTTTGACAGAAAGACGAGTTCTTGTTTGATGGCAAGTGGAAGGTTCCCGGGGGCAGAGATCTCCTCGTCGGAAAGAATATAACCAGAATAATCGCGAAATATCGGTAGGGAGGCATCTTCAGGGGAAATGGTCGAACGAGGAGGGATTCGGGGCCCTTCCGGCTCGACGAGATCAATGATGCCGAGCGCTTGAAAATATTGAATGTGATTGAGGACGACATCCCTGTTCGCAATCGAAGACATGGCGGTAACAATCTGTTCTATAGTCGAAGGTGTGGTCATTATGAGACCGAACAGATGGGAAACCACCGGATCGATGGCATGACGATCGAGGTTCGTCGTGCTATTGCGGATGCGAAGAATCCAGTCTTTGTTTTGTGGGGATCTCTCAGCCATGGTTCGCTTCTTTCTCGTGATTGCCCGGATGGCTTTGGCGGTAGACTTTTTTTAGTTCTTCCACAGAGAGATGGGTATATATCTCCGTTGTGGACAGATTGCTATGTCCCAGCATGCTCTGAAGGTAGCGAAGGTTCAATCCGTTCCCAAGAAAGTGTGTGGCAAAACTGTGCCGAAGCATGTGGGGTGTGACTTTCCGGAAGATGCCGGCCGCTTTCACTGTTTCTTCGAGAATGTATTCGACTGCTCGCGTGGTAAGTCGTCCGCCACGCAGGTTCGTAAAGAGAGCGCTTCCCCGTTCTCGGGAAGAAGCGCGATTGAAAAGATAGTCTCTGATCGCTTCCAATGCCTCGGGCGTCACCGGGACCATGCGTTCTTTTTTCCCTTTACCGAAGACCCGAAGCACGCCTTGAGAGAAATCCACATCTCCGATGCGCAACGATACCAGTTCACCGACACGGATGCCGGAACTGTAGAGGAGTTCGATGATCGCGCGATCTCGATATCCTTTCTCTTCGCGGGGATAGTTGTAATCGAGTAGTCGTTGCATTTCTTCCAATGTAAGACATGAAGGCAGGTACTTCTCTTTGCGTGGCGAGGCAAGCGCGGCCGCGGGGTTGTCGGAGCGGTAACCGCGTTTGTGTAGGAAAAGGTAAAAATGACGGATCGCAGAGATCTTGCGGTGCAGGGACGAGGCGGTCAATTCGTGATAAATGTCGCCGAGGTATGCCCGAAGGTCGTCGGTGTCGAGGGAAGAGATCTCTCTGTCTTCGGGGAAATAGCGCGAAAGTAACTCTATGTCGGAAAGGTAACTTTCTGCCGTTTTGGAAGAATATCTCTTCTCGTGAAGAAGATACTCTTTAAATGCTTCGAGATAATCCATTCTGTCCACCATAATGTGGAATGATAATAAAGAAAACGGAACGATTAATCAAGTTTTATTTTTCTTTGGAAATCGTTGCCGGTCCGGGTAAATTGTTGCCTAAAAAGAGAGGCCAGTGTCAAGACCGAGAAAGAAAGGCGAAGAGTTTTTCGGCAATAACGCCTGCGGTGAATCCCAATCGGGCGGCAACTTCTTCACCGGGAGCAGAGTGTCCGAAATGGTCAATTCCTATCGCAAGGCCCTCTTTCCCCGTGTAGCGTTCCCATCCAAAGGTTGTTGCCGCTTCGAGCGTGATGATCGGAAGATCGGGGCGAAGGACGGTACGCCGGTAAGTCGGTTCCTGCCGCTCGAATACCTCGCGCGAGGGCATTGAAACGACTCTGAGAAATATGCCGCGTTGCGCGAGAAGTGCTCGAGTCTCGAGCGCAAGAGAGACTTCTGATCCGGTGGCGATGAGCGTTGCGTGCGGTTTTTCGGCGTCGGCGAGCAGATAGGCACCATGGGAGAGGCCTTCCGCTGATGCGAGGCCGGTGCGATCGATGACCGGCACGGTTTGACGGGTGAGAACGAGTGCGACCGGTCCTGCGGTATAGGTCAATATAAAGCGCCACGCTGCTTCGGTCTCTGTGGCATCGGCGGGTCGAATAACGATGAGGCCCGGCATGCAGCGAATGGATGCGAGTTGTTCTATCGGCTGGTGGGTAGGACCGTCTTCGCCGACGGCGATGCTGTCGTGGGTGAAAATGAAGATCGCCGGCAATTTGCAGAGCGCCGCCATGCGGAGGGCGGGACGAAGGTAGTCCACGAAACTGAAGAAGGTGGCGGCGTAGGGGCGGAGTCCGCCATGGCAGGCGATGCCGTTCACGATGGCTCCCATCGCGTGTTCGCGTACACCGAAGTGGAGGTTGCGCCCGGCGCGGTTCTCCTTCGAGAATGATCCGCCGTTCTCGATCGCCGTAAGCGTCGAGCAACTGAGATCGGCGTCTCCGCCGACGAGCCATGGGATGCGTTTCGCCGCTTCGTTGAGCGCCGTGCCGCTTGCTTTGCGCGTTGCTATCTTTTCGCCGGTTTTGAAGGTGGCGAGCAGATTATTTGTTGCGGAAGAGGCGTCGAGAAGCATGCCGTTACGCCATTCGGCAGCGAGATCGGGGAACTCGCGAGACCAGCGTTCGAAGCGCTCCTTCCAATTTGCGCGTTTTTCTTTTCCCCGTTTGGCGACGGCGGAAAAGTGTTCGTACACTTCCGGTTCGACGGTGAAGGGGGGGATGCCGGAGAAACCGAGTCTCTCCCGTGCGAGCGTCGCCTCTTTTTCTCCGAGCGGAGCTCCGTGTGCCGCCGCGGAACCTTGCTTGTTGGGAGATCCGAAGCCGATGGTCGTTTTGACGACGATGAGTGAGGGGCGCGTCGTCTCTTTTTTCGCGGCGTCTATGGCGTGGTCTATCGCCTCGATGTCGGTGTTGCCATCGGGTACGGTGAGCACTTGCCATCCGCAGGAATCAAAGCGTTGGGCGATGTCTTCGGTGAAGGTAAGCGAGGTCGGTCCATCGAGCGATATGCCGTTCGAATCGTAGAGCACGATGAGTCTCCCAAGGCCGAGATGCCCCGCGAGCGATGCCGCTTCGTAACTGATGCCTTCCATGAGGTCGCCGTCGCCGCAGAGCACATAGGTGTAGTGATCGACGATCGTGTGCCCGGGACGGTTGAATCGTGCCGCGAGCATCCGTTCGGCAATAGCCATACCGACGGCATTCGCGAAGCCTTGTCCCAGCGGCCCGGTCGTGGTCTCGACACCGGGGGCGAGTCCCCGTTCGGGGTGTCCGGCAGTGATGCTGTCCCATTGGCGGAATCGTTTTATGTCGTCCATCGTCACCGCGAATCCCGCAAGATGGAGCAACGCATACTGGAGCATACTGCCGTGGCCTGCCGAGAGGACGAAACGATCTCGGTCGGGCCACTGGGGATCGCTCGGGTCGACGACGAGGTGTCGGTGCCAGAGCGCATAGCCCATCGGGGCCGCGCCCATGGGCAGTCCCGGGTGTCCCGATTTCGCTTTCTCGATGGCGTCTATCGCAAGGACACGGATCGTGTTGATCGCTCTCGTTTCGATCGTGGTCGTCATGGCTGCCTCCCGCAGTAGTTGGGCACTTATACTTGTTCAGCGAGAAAGGGTCAAGGAGATTTTTTGACAAACGGGGCGCTTTAGGTATCGCTCTTTCCGGGAACATCAGGCAGAAGGAGGCCTACTTATGCGCAGTATTTTCGTGTGTTCGCTATTCTTTTGTCTCTTGCTGAGTGCGGCGCCACTTCCAACTCCCTACGGAACGGTATTGAGAGAGGGGCTTCGGTACAATGTGCGGTATTACGATAAACGGGGTGTTCCGTCGCACCTTTGGGTACCGTTCGATCGAGGCGCGGTGCGGGATGAGCATTCGGGAAGCATGCGGGTCGTGGCTATCGAAGGACTTGACCGGAACAGCACCTACGAAGAGTTTCGTGCGGCGGTGCGTCGGGCAGCGGAGCGGGGGATCGCGATATGGCCGATAGCGGTATGGTATGGCGATGATCCGTATCTGTTGACGGGCACTCTCGGTCTCGCATTCAAGGAAACGGTTCCCGGCCGTGCACAGGACCGTTTGTTGCATCGTCTCGGCCTCAGGATCGTTGATCGAATGCCTTCTTTGCCGTTCTATCGTCTTGTGGCGGTGAGGCCCGGGGACGACCCCTTCGTCGTTGCCGAACAACTGCGTCAGAGCGGGCTGGTGGATTGGGCGCAACCAGACTGGGAGCAGAAGATATCTGTCTTCGATGAACCGACACCGGTAGCCCCCGACGATACCTATTTCACGTCTCAATGGCACCACGCCAAGATCCGTTCGGATCTCGCGTGGGCCATCCTTCCGGCAGAGCACCAATCGCCATCGATCGCGGTGGTAGATTGTGGTGTCGATCTGACGCATCCTGATCTGATCGACAACATGAAGGCCGATCTCGGTTTCGATTTCGTCGACGATGATGCGATCGCATCTCCGGCCGTTCTCGCTCCGACCGCACAGTACCCATACAAGAAGCTTGCGGCTCACGGGACTTGTGTGGCCGGTGTCGCGGCGGCACGCGGCAACAACGGAAAAGGAGTCGCCGGTGTCTGTTGGGACTGCGGCATCGTGCCGATACGACTCATCGATAACACCGGAAATGGAACGGTTCAACAGCCGCCCAAGGATACGAGTTCACGCATCCTTGAGGCATTGATATGGGCGGTGGACAGCGGGGCGGCGGTCATCAACAATAGTTGGGGGCCTGCCAACGCCGAATGCAAGGAGGTCCCCTTCAACAACTTTCTCGAGTACGCAACGATGTACGCGGTGAAGAAAGGGCGCGACGGATTGGGAGCCGTCATGGTGTGGGCGGCGGGTAACGATTACTGCGACACCGCGAAGTATCCCTATTTCGCCGATCCGCACATCGTCGTCGTGTCGGCGCTCCGATACAACACGCTTGACAACGGCAAAGGCTATAAGGCGACCTACAGCAACTATGGAAGCCGTCTCACGATCGCGGCGCCGGCGGGCGATCCGCTGGATGGTGCGAAATACAATGGCCTGATGACCACCGATATATCGGGTGCGGCCGGATACGAGTCGACCGACTATCTTGGCGTCGAGAATTTCACTGGCACCTCGGCGGCGGCTCCGGTCGTTTCGGGAGCGATCGCGCTCATGCTCGCGGCGCGGCCCAACATGCCGCTCGATGATGTGCTTTATTGTCTTAGAAAGGCGGCCATCTCGACGCGTGATGCCCGTATCGCGGCGGGAGACCTCGTTGATCACAGCATCATTGATAAGGATCATCAGGTAATTGGTCAATGTGAGTGGAGTGACCGCGAGGATCCCTATGTGGCGGGACCGACGCCGCACAGTTCTTGCTACGGTTACGGGTATCTCGATGTCTACGAGATGCTTCGTGCCGCCTTGGCCGGCGAATGTGACGGATGGCAGCGCGATCTTTGTGCCAAAGACGAGGATTGTCCCGAAGGGTTGCGGTGTGATGTCGCGAGCGGTCGCTGTTTCATCATTTACGGATGCACTTCGGACAGTCAGTGTCTGTCGGGGAATTGTGACGAAGAGAGCGGTGCTTGTCTCGGCCCTATCGCCGGGAGCGACGACGATGCGGTTACGGCTGACGACGCTTGGATTGTCGATGCGGACGAGGGCGTTTTCCCTGACGAGATGGTCCCTGACGATCACTCGGAGATCGATGGGGAAGCAGACGATGTCGACGAGGGTGTCGTCGGTTCCGACACGACACTTCCCAACGACGAGACGGCAGATGGGCTCATTGCGCATGATGAGGCGCCGGTCACCGGCGATGACGATCTGATCCTAGAGGATGAGCCGCTGGGATGTGCTTGCGCGATGGTGTGGTGAGGAGCGAAGTGCGGTCAAATGACTGAGAAATAGAGGGCAACCGCTATCCCAAGCGCGATGCGGTACCAGCCGAAGGGGGCGAAGGTGCGCGTCGTTATCCAGCGCATGAAAAGGGCTATGACGGCATAGGCGGTGAGGAAGGAGACGGCGAATCCGATGGAGAGAAGCGCTGCTTGGTGAATCGTGATGTTCGTCGCATGCTTCAAGAGACTATAGGCGGTGGCGGCAAGGAGCGTGGGGATGGCGAGGAAGAAAGAGAACTCGGCTGCCGCGACGCGCGAGGCACCGAGAAGCATCGCGCCGATGATGGTCGCTGCTGACCGCGAGACGCCGGGAATAAGGGCGAGGCATTGGATGAAGCCGATAAAAAGGGCTGTTTTCACAGGAATGTCCTCTGCGGAAGAGAGTCGAGCGCTAGACTCTTTTTTCTCGATGAATATAAGCGCTATTCCTCCTGCGAACAGAGCACCGGCGACCACCATGGGGCTGAAGAGGTACTCTTCGATGAGGTTACCGAGAAGTGCCCCGAAAAAAAGGGCCGGCACTACGCCGACGAGCGCTGCTTGCCAGAGAGAAAGCACCCGTTTTCGCTGCGCCGCATCGGCAGTCGGGAGAAGCCGGCGCCTGAAATAGAGAAGGACGGAAAAAATGGCGCCCGATTGTATCACTATGTCGAAGAGGGGTGCGAAGCGCGGATCGCTGAACGAGACGATCTCGTTGGCAAGGATGAGGTGTCCGGTAGAAGAGATGGGAAGGAACTCGGTGAGTCCCTCCACAATGCCGAGGATGACGGCCACAAGGTGATCGCGCATACGAGCCTCGTTACGGATATCGGTCGTGCTATGGCCACTATGACAGAGGAGTACCTTTTTGTCAAAAAACACGATTTTGTTGAAAAAAAAAGAGGGAACGATACCATAGATAACGAAAAAGTGGGGCGGCGAAACCCGCTCCTGCGTCGGTTGAGTGATAGTTCTAACGGAGGATGACATGAAGAAGATGAAGGAGTTCATTCTGGAAATCGCTAAGAAACTCGTGGACAATCCCGACGAGGTCGAAGTGAACTACATCGAGGGGAAGAACACCGCCATCCTCGAGTTGCGCGTGGCACCGGCCGATGTCGGCAAGGTTATCGGGAAGAGCGGTCGGACCGCGAACGCCTTGCGCACCCTTCTTGCGGCAGTGGCGAGTCGTCAAGGACAGAAGGTCGTTCTCGAGATCATCGAGGACAAGTAGCCCCATGATCCCGTCACGACGATCAAGAACCGCCTCCTCGAGGGGCGGTTCTCCTTTTTCTGCGGGGACCGTGATTGCCCTCGTTACGCTGGTCGTTGCCTTTGTTCTCTTCTTATCTCTGCGACGGTACGGATTCTTCGATTCTGGTGACCGTATGGGAGCGGCCAAGCGGTATGTCGAGTCGTATCAGCACTTCTTCGTAGCGGAGCCGGTTAAGTACACCGTGTACGATATACCTCTCATCATCAGAGCAAACGACCTCGGTTCCGAATTCTGGGCAAGGACCTTCCCCGCGATCCTTCGAGAAGCGCAGAATGAAACCGACAAACTGCTTGCCTACGAGGATATCATCAACCGTCGCGATGAACGCGGTGAGCATCGAGAGATAGATCTATCCGATGTTCCTCGACTCTTCGATTTGCTCGATCGCGCGCACCGTTTCTCGTCGCTCGGACTTTACAATGTCGCCTCGGGAGACATCTTCGATTTCTGGGACATAGCGGTCGAGCGCTACGAGAACTGGATCAGGGCGAAGGAGGCGCGCGATGCGATCCTGCGCGATCTCGAGCTCAAGAAAACGGAGATCGCAGCGGAAGAGCGGGAGAAGAAGCAGAATGAACTGGTGCGGCTCGAGAAGATACTTGCGAAGGACCGCTTCCTTCCCGACATGAAGGCACTCAGGGAATTCATCCCGTATGCCACACCGTCGGCGGTGGTGCTCGATGCAGAGAAAAGGAGCGTCAAGCTTGCTTCGGCCAATGTTCGGGTGCATTTGCGTTTCTTCCGTGAAGCGCTTTTTTTGGACATCCTACGGGAAAAACTGCCGTCAGAGATGAACTATCTCATCTACTACGGGAACCGACACGGTATCTGGAAATTGCCTAAGGAATATGTCCGTTGGACGGTAAGCGTGGACGATCCTCAGGTGGTGCTCGGCGATCGATCGCTCGGCGCGGTGAAGTTGGTCGAGGAGCGGGGAGCGTGGGCAGTGGTACGCATCAACGAGGAAGTGGTGCGGCAGGATGGACGCACCTATTTCATGCCGATAGACTGGCGGACGGGGCTGCCGGTGAAGCAGAATCTGGCGGCTATCGTCATCGGCCCCGAGACGGTGACCGCACGAATGCAGGCCTATGCGCTGTTCATCGCTTCGCCGGAAGAACGCGCTCTTTTCGAGAAAGAATATCCCCAAGTCCCTTATGTGATCGTGGGGCGGGAAGATGTCGTGAGGACCGAGAGGGTTGAAAAGCATCCTCAAACTGCTGCCTATCTCAAGAAACTTCTTGCCACGGGTGATCCTCTCACGCGGTCCGAACTGCTTACCGCCGTCGTCGAGTTCGAGAAATCGGCCAAGACACCTGTCGATGGGCCGCAGGTTCCACTGGAAATATCTTTTGTCGAGCGACGCCCGGTTCTTGTTGTTCCTCCTATCTCTCGGGACCGCTTTGTGACGAAGGAAGAGATCGAGGCAGCACGCCAGAAACAGAGACAACGTCTCGAGAAGGAAGACCCGTTCAAGAAATGGGCACGCGAAAACCCGGATAACTGACCGATGAGCGAACCGCTCGCAACTATTTTGCGTCCCAAGAACCTCGAGGAGGTGGTGGGGCAGGAGCACATCACCAAACTCATCGCCTCGTTCCTCGAGCAGGGTTTTCTGCCCTCGATGATCTTCTATGGGCCGCCGGGTACCGGTAAGACGACGGTGGCGCGCATCTCCGCCGAGATGTTCACCGCGAAGATCTACCATTTCTCTGCGGTCAGAGACTCGACGGCCGACATAAAGAAACGGATCTATGCCGATCACGAGAGCCTTTTCGCTCAACGGCAGATGGTGTTCGTTGATGAGTTGCATCGGTTCAACAAGGCGCAGCAGGACATTTTTCTGCCGATGATAGAGGAGGGGGTCGTCTTCATCGGGGCGACGACCGAGAACCCTTCATTCTATGTCAACAACGCGCTTCTGTCCCGGACGCGGGCAATGCGGTTCGAACCGATCGGTGCCCCCGATATTGTCACGGTGCTCAAGCGGGGTCTCGTGCATCTCAAGGCGAAGGCAGACGACAGAACTCTCGCCGCCATCGCCGAGGAGGCACAGGGTGACCTGAGGATAGCGCTCTCGGTGCTCGAATCGGCGTTCTATCTCTCTTCCCATAGAGAAATATCGTGGGAGACGGCGCGCAAAGTGCTCCTGAATCCCGACAAGTATGACAAGAAGGGGGATTATCATTACCGGCTCATTTCGGCTTTCATCAAGAGTCTGCGAGGCTCCGATCCCGATGCGGCGCTCTACTATCTTGTCCGGATGCTCGATGCAGGCGATGACCCGCTGTTTCTCATCCGCCGGATGATCATCTTCGCGTCTGAGGATGTGGGGAACGCCGACCCACGAGCACTCGAGGTGGCGGTCGCAGCGCTCCACGGCTTCCGTCATGTCGGCCTGCCGGAAGGGGAACTGATACTTGCGCAGTGCGTGACCTACCTTGCCACCGCGCCAAAGTCGAATGCGTCGTACCTTGCCATCAAGAAGGCAAAGGCGTTCGTGCGCGAACACCCTGATCTCAGGCCGCCGCAGTATCTCGTCAACGCCACTTCGCTTGCACCGGAAGAGGAAGGGGGAGACTACCGGTATCCGCACGATTTCCCCGGTCACTGGGTCGATGTCCGTTATTTTCCCGAAGGAGTCGATCCGCAGAGGTTCTACGAGCCGACCGATATCGGCTATGAAGGGAAACTCAAGGCCTACTGGGAGAAACTCAAGAAGGCGGTGAGGAACGGCGGCAAAGTGCCGCCTGAGTGAGGTCAGAGGAGCCGTTTTATCGCGGCGATCAGTCCCTGCACATCCGCTTCGGTCGTGTTGAAGTGACACATGAGACGAGCGATCGGGACCGTTTCGTCCCAGAGGTAGAAGAAGTATTTCTTTTGCAACGGTTCGACGATGTGTCGCGGTATCTTCACGAAGACGCCGTTCGCTTGGGTCGGCCAGACGATCTTGAAGCCGGGAAGACGGGCGATCTCTTGGGAGAGTCTCTGTGCCATCGCGTTCGCATGACGGGCGTTCACAAGCCACAGTTCGTCCTCGAGATAGGCATCGAACTGGGCGGTGAGGTAGCGCATCTTCGAGGCGAGTTGAAGCGACTGTTTGCGAAGGAACGGAATGTCATGGCCAAGGGTGGAATCTCGAACGATAAGCGCTTCGGCTCCCATGAGGCCGTTTTTCGTTCCGCCGAACGATATGAGGTCGGCACCTTTTGCCGCCTCGTCGAGCGATACACCGAGAAAAGCTGCTGCGTTGGCAAGCCGCGCACCGTCAATGTGGAAAATGAGGTGTCGCTCATGGCAGAAGTCGGCAAGGGCGCGCAGTTCATCCGGCGAATAGCAGGTGCCGAGTTCGGTCGCCTGCGAGATCGACACGAGACGTGGTTGGATGCGGTGTTCGTCGCCGCGGCCGCCAAGGCGGCGGGCAATGAGTTCGGGTGTCAGTTTGCCGTCGGAGGTTGGTATGGTGAGGAGCTTCACTCCGGCGTTCCATTCGGGGGCGCCGCATTCGTCGGTGTTCACATGAGCCGTTTCGGGGCAGATGACACCTTCGTGGGGGTGGCAGACGGCGCGTATCGCAAGCACATTTGCCGCGGTACCGGTAAAGAGAAAAAAGCACTGGGCGTGCGGCCCGAAGAGACGGGCGACCCGTTCGGCGATCCGGACGGTGTAGTTGTCGTGTCCATAGGCATGGGCGTCGCCATCGTTCACCCGCTGGAGCGCCGCAAAGACGGTGGGATGAACGCCGGCATGATTGTCGGAGCCAAAACTGCGGGCAGGCATGGGTTCTCCTTTCGGCGGTTCGGTCCACATAGTACCGGTCCTTCGGTGAAAGACAAGAGGACCATCTTTTTTCCATGCGCCAAAATCTCCTTGCTTTTTCCTGTGTTCTCGTTATGATGCTTTTTCGTTTTGAGTGTGTGGCAAAGGAGAAGCCCATGAAGAAAGGTATTCATCCGAAATTGAATCTTATTACGATTTCCTGCTCATGCGGGAATAAGTTCCAGACGATGTCCACGAAAGAGGGCGATTACAGCGTCGAGATATGCTCAGCGTGTCATCCCTTCTACAGTGGCAAGCAAAAGATCGTGGACACCGCAGGTCGCATCGAGAAGTTCAAGCAGAAGTACAAGAAGGCCGATTATGCCGCCAAGAAATAGGTGGCCGGTGTCGTTCCTCTCTTTTTCCTGCAGACGCCTCGTGCTTTTTGCGCGGTAGCGCGTTTCTTTTCGCACAATTTGGAGGGTGTATGAGTACCGAACGAGAGGCTTCCGGCAAACGGATCCTTAACGCCGGCGGGCAGGCGGTCATCGAAGGAGTCATGATGCGCACCCCCGATTACTTCGTCATCGCGGTCCGCAAACCGGACGGTAGCATCAAGATAAAAAGCCGGCGCTGGGAAAATGTGTTCCCCGCGCTCGTCAAAAAGCCCCTTCTGCGCGGCATGTTCGTCCTTTACGAGGCGATGCACAACGGCCTGCAGGCCATCACATGGTCGGCGAACGAGACGGTGGAAGAGGGAAAAGAACAGGAAAAACTCACGCGGACCGGCACCGTGTTCACGATCCTTGCCGCCTTTGGGTTGGCGATGCTTCTCTTCGTCGTGCTACCCCATGGTATCGCCTATGTGCTTCAGTGGCTCATGGCCGGCGAGGCGTCCATAAATTCGTTCCTGTTCCATGCGCTCGACGGTGTGGCCAAGATAGCTATCTTTTCCCTCTATCTCTGGGGCATTGCGAAGATGCCCGAGGTGAAACGACTCTTTGCTTATCATGGGGCGGAGCACAAAGCGATACGAACATGGGAGGCGCTCGAGGATCTGACGCTCGAGAACGCGCGGAAGCATACGACGCGTCATCCGCGGTGCGGTACCAGTTTCATGATCACCGTCATCGTTCTCTCGATCTTCATCTTTACCGTCGTCTTCGCCTTCATGCCGCCGCTTACCGGCTCGAAACTCCTCGACAACCTGCTCTACATCCTCATCAAGATCGCGCTCGTCTTTCCGATCGGCGGCATCAGTTATGAACTTCAGCGCCTTGCCGCGCGCTTCCCTCAGAGCCGGTTGTTTGCCGTGATCATCGCGCCGGGCATCTGGTATCAGGGCATTACGACGAGCGAACCTCCGGACGATGTGCTGGAGATCGGCCTTGTGGCGCTTGCCAAAGCGCTCGCTCTGCAGGAACGCATGGTCGGTTTGCCTGCGGATGGCATCGAGGAGCGATTCCCCGATTTTGCCTCGTTCCGAGGATCTCTTTCTGGTGTTTCCCTTGTTGCACCGGAGGGTTCGTCATGCTCGACGATGTGAAGAAAAAACTGGACGATATCTGTGAGAAACACCGTGCCATGGAGCACGAGCTCTCCGATCCAGCCGTCGTTTCGGATCTGAAACGGTTCAAGAAGCTTTCTCAGGAATATGCACGGCTCAAAGAGATCGTCGCGAAGTATGGCGCATGGAAGAAGGTGGCGGAGGAGATAGTCGGACACCGGGAGATACTTCGCCACGAAAAGGATCCGGACATAACGGCGCTCGCAGAAGAGGAGCTTCCCGAACTCGAGAAAGAAATCGCGGTGCTCGAGGAGGAGCTGCGGGTACTTTTGCTTCCCCGTGATCCGATGGACGACAAGAACGCCATCCTCGAGATACGCGCTGGTACCGGCGGTGACGAGGCGGCGCTCTTCGCGGCGGACCTGTTCCGTATGTACAGCCGCTATGCCGAGGAAAAGCGCTGGACGATGGAGATACTCTCGGTGAGCGGACAGGAAGGCGGCGGCTACAAGGAGATCGTTGCCGCCGTGCGCGGGAACGGCGTCTACGGCAAATTGCGGTACGAGGGCGGTGTGCACCGGGTCCAGCGGGTGCCGGTCACCGAGGCGCAGGGGCGCATTCACACCTCGGCGGCGACCGTCGCGGTGCTTCCCGAGGCGGACGAGGTCGACGATATCGAGATAGACGAGAAGGACCTCAAGATAGACACCTATCGCTCGGGCGGCGCCGGCGGCCAGCATGTCAACAAGACCGACTCCGCGGTGCGTATCACCCATATTCCCACGGGGATCGTCGTCGCGATGCAGGAGGAACGATCGCAGATACAGAACCGCATCCGGGCGATGGCGCTCCTCAAGTCACGGCTTTTGCAGGCCGAGATCGAGAAACGCGAGCGGGAACTCGCCAGCCAGCGCAAATCGCTCGTCGGATCGGGTGACCGGAGCGAGAAGATACGCACCTACAACTTCCCGCAGAACCGATGTACCGATCACCGCATCGGGCTTACCCTCTATCGGCTCGGCGAGATCATGGACGGCAATCTCGATCTCGTCATCGAGCCGCTCATCAGTTGGCAGAACGCCGAACGGCTGAAGGAATCGCTCGAGTGATGACCGCTGGGCCGTTCACCGTCCGCCACTGTCTTGCCGAGGGGACGCGCCTTCTGGCCGACACGAGTGCGACGGCACGGCTTGATGCCGAAGTGCTCCTTGCCACGGCGCTCGGCGTCACGCGCGAGCATCTCGTCGCCGCAGGTGAGGAAGTAGTCGCCGACGAACAGCGTGATCGTTTCTTTTCCTTCATCGAGCGCCGGCGCGCACAGGAGCCGGTCGCATACATCGTCGGGCGCAAGTATTTCTTCGAGGATTCGTTCTTCGTTGATCCACGCGTGCTTATACCGCGCCCCGACAGCGAGGTCATCGTCGAGGAGGCGTTGCGCCGTCTCCGCTACCGTACCGATGCGGTGATCCTCGACCTTTGCTGTGGGAGCGGATGCATCGGCCTTTCTATCTTCCGGTTCGCCGGAGCGCGGCTTACCCTTGCCGATCTGTCGCCGGAAGCACTTGAAGTCGCGCGGATGAACGCCGAACGGATCTTGCCGCACCGTGTCAAGAACATCTCATTCGTTGCGGGCGATCTGTTCGAGAACATTACCGGTACCTTCGACCTCATCACCGCGAATCCGCCGTATCTTACGAGCACCGAGGTGGACGATCTTACCGGGACGCCGGGTGCCTATGAGCCGCGCATGGCGCTCGACGGCGGTCCCGACGGCTTTTCCGTGTCGCGCCGTATCCTCGCCGACGCGCACCGGTTTCTCAAGCCGGGCGGGCACCTGCTCATGGAACTGGGGTTCCTCGGCGCTCCGATGGCGCGCACCGCTCAGACGGAACTTACCCTGCTCGATATCGTGAAAGATTACAACGGTGTCGAGCGGGTAGGGGTCTTTACTTCTGGGCGTTGAATATCTCTTTGATGGAGCCGATACTCGACAGGACGCCGGTCGCCTCGTAGGGGAGGAAGACGACCTTGTCCTTCTCTCCCTCGGCGATGTTGCGGAGCGCCTCGATGTACTTGAGTGCAACGAGGTAGCCGGCGGGGTCCATCTTGGTCGTCTTGAGGGCCTCGGCAACGAGCCTGACCGCCTGTGCCTCAGCCTCGGCGATGCGTATCTTCGCCTGCGCCTCACCTTCGGCCTTGAGGATGCGCGCCTGCTTGTCGCCATCGGCTTGGTTGATCTCCTTTTGCCGGTAGCCTTCCGATTCGAGGATGCGTGCCTGTTTTTCGCCGTCGGCGGTCAGTATCATCGCACGGCGATCCCGCTCGGCGCGCATCTGCTTCTCCATTGCCTCGCGGATGTCGTGCGGCGGCTGAATGTCTTGTATCTCGACGCGATTGACCTTGACGCCCCACTTGTCGGTCGCCTCGTCGAGGATATCGCGCAGTTTGTGGTTTATCTTGTCGCGGCTCGAGAGCGTCTCGTCGAGGTCCATTTCGCCGATGATGTTACGGAGCGTCGTCTTGGTAAGTTTCTCTATGGCGTCGGGAAGGTTCTGGATCTCGTAAACCGCCTTCATCGGGTGAGTTATCTGATAGTAGATGATGGCGTCTATCTCGATGACGACATTGTCTCTGGTGATGACATTTTGACGCGGGAAGTCGTACACCGCTTCGCGCAGATCGATGAGCGTTATCTTGCGTATCTCGACGATGGAGCGGCCGTCGAAGGTCTTGCGCATGACCTTCCAATCCATCTCGCGCGGCTTGTCGATGATGGGGACGATGAAGTTGATGCCGCTCGTGAGCGTCTCGTGATAGCGGCCGAGCCGTTCGATGATCATTGTGTGCGCCTGCGGCACGATGCGGATTCCCTTCGCGCCGATGACAATGACGAGAACGACGAGAACGATGAGAATGAAACCGATGGTGCCCATGAATGCCTCCCTGATTGGTGTTCGTTATGACTGAACTTTTCTTACGGTGACCTTGGCGCCGTCCACCGCGACGATCTCGACGACGGAGTCCTTCTCGATGACGCTTTCGTCAGCCGAGAGCGCTTTCCAGTCCTCGCCGCCGATGAGTTTGATGCGCCCTTTCGAGTTTATCGGATCTATCGTCTCGATGACCTTCGCCTTTTTCCCGATGAGGGCGTCGACATTGGTCGCGACCTCGGTCTGCTTTTTGAAGAAGTACTTCTTGGCGAGTGGTCGAATGTAGATGTAGGTGAGCGTCGTTGCAATGACAAAGACGAGCAGTTGAATGTTGAGGTTGTCGGTAAGAAGCGCCGCGGGAACGGTGCAGAGCGCGCCGATTGCGAAGGTCGCGATGAAAAATCCGGGGGTGAATATCTCGATGATGAAGAGAACGACGGCGGCGACCGTCCAGAACTGCCATGTGTTGACCACTATGTTGCCGAACGACTCCATGGAAAGCCTCCGCAAGAAGATAGAAACGAAAAAATTATAGGCGGTGAGCAGAGACAAAGCAAATTTTGTCTTTATGAGAAAGCGAGGGGATCAGGTCTTAGACGATGCCGGCCGCATACATGGCGTTGGCCACTTTCACGAATCCGGCGATGTTGGCGCCCGCCGCGTAGTTGTCGGGTTTGAAACCGTAGGTCTCGGCCGCTTCGCGGCAGGAGGCGTGGATGCGGCGCATAATGTCGTGCAGTTTCGCGTCGACCTCTTCACGGCTCCACGAAAGGCGCATGCTGTTCTGCGACATCTCGAGACCTGAGGTGGCAACGCCGCCCGCGTTCGCCGCCTTGGCGGGACCGTAGAGCACATTGTTCTCGAGATAGACATCGATCGCCTCGGGGGTCGAAGGCATGTTGGCGCCTTCCGAAACGCAGAAGCAGCCGTTCTTGACGAGCGCGACGGCATGTTCCTTGTTGATCTCGTTCTGGGTCGCCGAGGGGAACGCGACCTCCACCTTGAGATTCTGTTCCTTGATAACGTCCCATACCGATTTCCCGGCGTAGTACTTGGCGTTCGGGTACTTCTCGGCGTACTCCTTGATGCGGCCACGGCGGTTGTTCTTGAGGTCCATGAGGAAAGCAAGGCGGTCGCCTTTGATGCCTTCCATGTCGACGATGGTTCCGTCGGAATCGCTCGCGGTGACACACTTGCCGCCGAGCTGATTGACCTTTTCGATGGTGTATTGGGCGACATTGCCCGATCCGCTCACCGCGACCACCTTGCCGTTGAAGTCCTTCTTGCGTGTCGCGAGCATCTCGGCCGCGAAGTAGGTCGCGCCGTAGCCAGTCGCTTCGGGGCGGATGAGCGAGCCGCCGTAGGAGAGACCTTTGCCGGTCAGCACACCGGTGTGTTCACGCATGATCTTCTTGTAGTAGCCATACAGGAAGCCGATCTCTCGACCGCCGACGCCGATATCGCCCGCCGGCACATCGGTGTCGGGCCCGATGTAGGCGAAGAGTTCACGCATGAACGACTGACAGAAACGCATGACCTCGTTGTCAGACTTGCCTTTCGGATCGAAGTCGGAGCCGCCTTTCGCGCCGCCCATCGGGAGCGTGGTAAGCGAGTTCTTGAAGATCTGTTCGAATCCGAGGAACTTGATGATGCCGAGGTTGACCGAGGGATGGAAACGGAGACCGCCCTTGTAAGGGCCGATCGCCATGTTGAATTGGACACGGAAGCCGCGGTTCACATGGACATTGCCCTCGTCGTCGGTCCACGGAACGCGGAAGATGATCTGGCGGTCGGGCTCGACGATCCGTTCGTAGATGCCCGCCGCGACGAACTCGGGGTGTTTCTTGACCGTCGGTTCGAGAGAGGTCATGACCTCTTCGACTGCCTGAATGAACTCCGGCTCGTTTGCATTCTTCGCCTTGACCTTGGCGATAAGATCTTTCATGTACGACATGCGTTCTCCTCCTGAGAAACGGTTGATGAAAGGGTACGCTTGCAGTATGCTTCATTCGGAAAACGTTAGTCAAGTCAAGCGGTTGCGACTATACGAATTCTAACGAAAGGCTTGTTTTTCCTAACATAACGCAAATGGTGGGAGGTGGGGCGAGTGAATGGCATAACTTGACTTGACCGGCGGTAGCGCTAGAGTGGCGGCATGAAGATAGTCATCGCAGGTGGTGGCACGGTGGGGTTCGAGATTGCCCGTCACCTTGTCGCCGAAAAAAAGGATGTCGTCATCGTGGAACGCGATGCGGATCGGGTGAAGTTCCTCTCCTCTCACCTTGATTGTCTGGTGATCGGCGCCGATGCGAGCGATGTCGAGTCCCTTCGGCAGGCGGGGGACGGCGATGTCGCCTTCTTTGTCGCGGTCACCTCATCTGACGAAACGAACCTCATTTGTTGCGGTATCGCCGAGTCGGTCTTTCCGAAGGCGAAACGGATCGCGCGGATCCGGAACGCCACCTATGCGAAGGCCACATCGAAGGGACGGCCGTTTTTGGGGGCCGACTTCGTCGTAACGCCGGAGATCGAGACGGCACGGCAGATACTCGACACCGTGACCCGTGGTGCGGTGAGCGATGTGCTCCGTTTCGACGGGACGGGGGTGCAAGTATGGAATACGCTGGTCGACCGGAAGTCGCCGTTCAGAAATAGGAAGCTCGTTCAGTTGCGCAAGGAGATCCCCGATCCGTTCCTCGTGGCGGGCATTCTCCGCAACGACGAAATGATCATTCCGACCGGTGTCACGACGATCCGCGAAGGCGATCGTATCTATCTTGCGGCGGCCGAAGAGACCTTGCAGAAGCTCTTCGCGAGGAGCGGACGGAAACGGTCACGCATCGAGCGGGTGCTTCTCGTGGGGCTGGGAAAGGTGGGGACTCTGGTCGCGCATCATCTGTTGAAAAGAAGGGTACAGGTAACGATCGTCGAAAGTAACTATGAAAAGTGCAAGGCCTTTTCCGCCGATCACACCGATGCGCTGGTCCTCTGCGGCGACATTTCCGATGAGTCGCTTCTTCAGGATGAGCGGCTCGACAACTACGATCTCATCATTGCGACGACAGGGAGTCAGGAGCTCAATATTCTTTCGGCGGTCTATGCGCGGACGCTCGGCGTGAACCGTTCGATCGCGCTCGTGAGCAGTGCCAATTTCCTTCGGGTCGCTTCTCGGCTCGACATAGATTCGACCATCAGTCCCAAGACCGGTACGGTGGATGCGGTCCTCAAGTGCATGCGTCGAGGAACGGTGAGAGAGATGTACAGCATCTTCGACGGAGCCGCCGAGGTGCTCGAAATGGTTCTCGACCCGGCGGCTCCGGTGGTCGGAAAGATGGTGATGAATGCCGGATTACCCGAGGAGACGATACTCGTGGCGGTCATCCGTGACGGTAAGGACATCATACCCCACGGTGGCTTCACCCTACAAGGGGGCGACAGCGTCATCGTCATCGCCAAGCGGGCCGCGATACCGAAGATTGAGACGCTCTTCACTGGCGGCGTATGAATTTTTCCGCTATCGCAACAATACTCGCGACGCTTCTTGGCATCGTTGTCTCCTTCATGGTGCTTCCTATCGCGGTAGCGTTTTACTACCACGAATTTCGGGAGGCGGTCATCTTTGCGGCGGTCATGGTAGCTGCATTTACGCTGTCAGGAGGCGTTTTGCTGTGGTCGCGTCGCAGAGTGAACGCCCTCTACCGCCGCGATCTTACGCCGCGCGATGGGTTCATCGCGGTGACATTGAGCTGGCTTCTCGTCTCATTCGTGGGATCGCTTCCGTTCTGGCTGGGAGGCAGCATCCCCTCGTTCACGAACGCCTTCTTTGAGACGATGTCCGGTTTTACGACCACTGGTGCCTCGGTGCTGGCAGATATCGAAGCGCTTCCCCGTTCTCTGCTCTTCTGGCGGTCGCTCACCCAGTGGCTCGGTGGCATGGGGATCGTCGTTCTCACCGTTGCCATCATTCCGCTTCTCGGTATCGGAGGTCTTCAATTGCTCGAGGCGGAGGCGCCCGGTCCGTCGGTTGACCGTCTTACGCCGCGCATCGGTCAGACGGCGAAATTGCTCTGGGGTCTCTACCTTCTTTTCACGGTCATCGAAACGATCCTTCTCGTGTTGGGCGGTCTTTCATTCTATGACGCGGTCACGCACACTTTCGCGACCCTTTCGACCGGAGGATTCTCGCCCAAGAACGCTTCGGTGGGGTTCTACCATTCTGCCTATGTGGAGTGGGTGGTCACTATCTTCATGCTGATAGGGGGAACCAGTTTCACGATGTTCTACCTGCTGTTCCGCGGACGCTTCGCATCGGTGTGGCGTTCATCGGAGCTGCGGGCGTACCTGATTATTTTCTTTCTGACGACGGCGTTGATCGCGGGGAACTTGTTCCTCGACGGTGCCCAGACTACCTTCGGTGGGGCGCTTAGAGCGGCGGCGTTCCAAGTAAGTTCGGTCATGACGACGACCGGATTCGCATCGACCGACTTTGCTCGCTGGCCGTTCTTTGCACAGGCGGTCGTCTTCTTTCTCATGTTTGTCGGAGGATGTGCCGGATCGACCGGCGGTGGCATCAAGGTCATACGCCTCGTGACGCTCTTCAAGCTCGCCTTCAACGAGATAAAGTATCTTATCCATCCGCGCGGTGTCTTCGCGCTCACGGTCGATGGACGGCCGATACGCAAGGAGTTCGTCTACAGCGTCGTTGGTTTCTTCTTCATCTACATCTTCTTCGTGCTCGTGACGACGCTCGTGGTCGCGAGCGCCGGGTTCGACCTCACCACCTCGATGACCACCGCACTCGCCACCGTTGGAAACATAGGCCCCGGTCTTGCCCTTGTCGGCCCGATGGCGAACTATGCCCAATTCCCGTCTGCGGTGCTCTGGTGGCTTTCGTTTGCCATGCTGGTGGGGCGTCTCGAAATATACACCGTGCTCGTCCTTTTCAGCCGTGAGTTCTGGCGGCGTTGAGAAAGGTTTCGTTGCTTTTTTCAAGACATCGCCTTAGTATCACTCCGTCCTATACGGTTAATTGAAATGAGGAGATACCTATGACGATCAGCGAAAGACACATGAAGTGGCGCGAGGGATCCTACAAAAAGACGGTCGAAAAGTTTCCCGAGCGGAAAAAGGAATTCAAGACCTCGTGGGGCGATGTGGTGGAACCGATCTATGTCCCCGGTGACGAATGTCCTTACTATGAAGAAAAGATTGGTTTTCCCGGCGAATTCCCGTTCACCCGCGGTGTCCAGCCGACGATGTACCGCGGCAAGTTCTGGACGATGCGCCAGTACGCGGGATTCGGCACCGCCGAGGAGTCGAACAAGCGCTACAAGTACCTGCTCGAACAGGGTCAGACCGGTCTTTCAGTGGCGTTCGACCTGCCGACACAGATTGGTTTCGACTCGGATCACCCGATGGCCGACGGTGAGGTCGGAAAGGTCGGCGTCGCGATAGACACGCTCGCCGACATGGAGACCCTGTTCAGCGGCATCCCGCTCGGCAAGGTCTCGACCTCTATGACCATCAACGCGACCGCCTCGGTGCTCCTCTCGATGTACATCGCCGTCGCCGAGAAGCAGGGGGTGAAGCCGGAAGACCTCGACGGCACCATCCAGAATGACATTCTCAAAGAGTACATCGCGCGCGGCACCTACCGGTTCCCGCCGAAGCCTTCGATGCGGCTCATCACCGACATCTTCGCCTTCTGTTCTCAGCATGTTCCCAAATGGAACACCATCTCGATATCAGGCTACCATATCCGCGAGGCGGGGAGCAACGCGGTGCAGGAGGTCGCCTTCACGCTCGCCGACGGCATTGCCTATGTCGAAGCGGCTATCAAGGCGGGGCTTGCTGTAGACTCCTTTGCGCCGCGGTTGTCGTTCTTCTTCAACGCCCACAACAACCTGCTCGAAGAGGTCGCGAAGTTCCGCGCCGCGCGGCGGCTTTGGGCGCGCATCATGAAAGAGCGGTTCAACGCTGGGCCAAAATCGCAGATGCTCCGGTTTCACACGCAGACCGCCGGTTCGACGCTCACCGCCCAACAGCCCGACAACAACATCGTCCGCGTGGCCATCCAGACGCTCGCGGCGGTGCTCGGCGGGACGCAATCGCTCCACACCAACAGTCGCGACGAGGCGCTTGCGCTTCCGACCGAGGAGAGTGTCCGCATCGCGCTCCGCACTCAGCAGATCGTGGCTTACGAGAGCGGCGTGGCCGATACTGTTGACCCGCTTGCCGGCTCCTATTTCGTCGAAGCAATGACCGACCGCATCGAACAGAAGGCGGCCGAGTACATCAAGCGGATAGACGATCTCGGTGGCATGGTCGCGGCGATAGAGAAGGGTTATCCGCAACAAGAGATACAGGATGCCGCCTATCGCTACCAGAAGGAGGTCGAATCGGGCGACCGCATCGTCGTCAGCGTCAACAAGTTCCAGATAAAGGAAGAGCCGCCCAAGAATCTTCTCAAGGTCGATCGCTCGATACAGGTCTCGCAGATGGCGAAGATACGGAAAGTGAAGGAGGAGCGCGACAACGGCCTCGTGAAGCGGCGTCTGGCCGAAGTAAAGAAAGCGGCGCAAGGATCCGACAATCTGATGCCCAAGATACTCGATGCGGTCAAGGCCTACGCGACGCTCGGCGAGATCGTGGACGAACTCGTCGGGGTCTTCGGCGAACACAAAGAATCGGTCGTTCTGTAAAGGGAGGCGAAGATGAGCGAGAAGAAGATACGGGTACTTATTGCAAAACCGGGGCTTGACGGGCACGACCGCGGGGCGAAGTTCGTTGCGCGGGCGCTCCGTGACGCTGGGATGGAGGTCATCTACACCGGTCTGCGGCAGACCCCCGAGGCGATAGCCAATGCGGCGGTGCAAGAAGATGTGGACGCTGTGGGACTCTCGATACTGTCGGGCGCCCACAACACACTTTTGCCCAAGGTGGTCGAACTGCTCAAGGCGAAAGGAGCGGGCGACATCCTCGTCTTCGGCGGCGGCGTCATTCCCGAGGACGATATCCCGTACCTCAAGGAACATGGCATCGCGGCGGTCTTCACTCCCGGCACCCCGAGCGAGGAGTTCATCAAGTTCCTCAAAGAGAAGGTCAGAAAATAGTGGCCTGATATCTTGGCGCTGGTTTTGTGTCGTCATTAAGAGGGCAGTAACATGAGAGTCTTTTTTTCGGTTGTGGCGTTCCTTTTGCTTTTTTCCTGTAGCGGAAAAAGCGAGAAAATAACTTGCGTCACGAAGTTCGATTGTCCCAACGGAATGGTATGTGTGGACGGTTTCTGCGTCGAAGGTGCAAGCGACTTCGATGCAGGCGGCGATAGTGACTTTGCGAAAGACGACAACACGCCGACTGGTCAAGAGGATACCGTGTTTCTCGAAAAAGACGCCGTCACCGGGGACGATCTTCTCGTCGATGGTGATCTTCCCGATGCCACGGACGATATGCTTCCGGTCGCTGACGATGCGTCGCTCGACGATGAGACGGAGTCGGTGAACGATGACGATATCGTCCCGGATACGGCGCCGGATGCCGATATGCTCGATAGCGACGAGTCGTCTACCGACGATGAGAATCTGCCCGATGCCGATCTCTGTGTGCCGCTCGACTGCGCGGCGCTCGGATTCACCTGCGGCGGGCCGTTCGACGACGGCTGTGGCGGTACGATAGCGACCTGCGGCCAGTGCGACCCGCCCGCCACCTGCGGCGGCGGCGGGACTTTGAATCAGTGCGGCGTGCCGACACCGCTTCCGTATCCCAATATCCCCGATATGCTCATCAAGGGGCTTCAGCCCGATTTCTGGCCGAACTACGAAGAGATCGTGGGGAACCGGGTGGGGCGCGTGGCGATGAACATGGTATGGGCAAACTGGGAGCCGATCGTCAAAACGCCGCCGTGCGATCCGGTGACCGAGTTCGAGTTCAAAGGTCGTTGCTATGTCCCCGATGCCTTCGATACCGCCATCCGTGAATACTCTCAGCGCGGCATGCAGGTGACCGGCGTCGTCTACGGGGTCCCGGCGTGGGCGCGGGCCGGCAACACGAATTGCTCGCCCGCCGGGTCCGGGTTCGAGATATTCTGCAGTGCCGACGATCCCGCCGAGTTTGCCCGGTTCGCCGGAATGCTCGCGTTCCGCTTCAACGGGCTGAACGGGTACGGGCGCATCATCGACTTCGTGATCCACAACGAGGTCAACAGCAATGCTTGGTACGATGTCGGCTGTGGATCGGGGATTCCCTGCGACAAGGAGGCATGGATACAGCGGTACGCCGATGATTTCAACGCGGCCTACGACGCGATAACGCTTCAACAGCCGCACGCCAAGGTGCTCATCTCGTTCGAGCACCATTTCGGATCCGCCTTCGAGGATCTGACCGCCACCTATCCGACGATCGCGGTCGAGAACTTCCTTCTCTCGTTCGCCCAGAAGACCGGTTCGCGGCAATGGCGCACGGCATTCCATGCCTATCCGCCCGACCTGCGCTATCCGCAGTTCGGAGTCCACGATTGGCCGCGTGTCACCTTCGGCAATCTGGGGGTGCTCGCTGGATTCCTCAGGCGCAACTTTCCCGACAAGCCATGGGCGTGGGAGATACAGTTGACCGAGAACGGCATCAGTTCCCACCCCAGTTACAGTTCCGAGGCATTGCAGGCGCAGTATCTCTGCACCGCGTTCCGTAATGTCCTCGGCACGCCCGGTATCACCAACTTCATTTATCACCGGATGAAGGATCACCCGGTCGAGGTGGCCGACGGACTTTCGTGCGGCTTGGCGACCGAAACGGGGGTGCTCAAGCAGGCGTGGAGCACCTTCGCGCTGGCCAATCGAGACGATCTGACGCCGGCGCAACTTTCCTGCGGATTCGAATACTTGCCCTATATCGTGATGCGACGCAGCTCATCGCCGCTGGGGCACTGGGTGACGACGCGCACCCCGCCCGACGGGTTCACCGACGAGGCGGGCTGGCGCATCCTGCGGCACGAAGAACCGGGGACGGCGCTTTTGTACGAGTGTCAGGCCGGCGATCACGCATTCCCCAGTTTCGATCCCGCCTGCGAGGGACAGTTCTCCTATGGCCCGATGGGGTGGATATATACGACATATCAAAACGGAACTATCCCGCTCTACCGCTGTCGCGTTCAATCGAACGGCGATCATTTCGTCTCGTCCGATCCTGCGTGCGAGGGGCATATCGTCGAACAGCCCAACCCGCTCGGATGGGTGTTCCCGCTTTCATGAGGATACTATAAGATGCCCCAAGAAATAGAAAAGGTCGAGGTCATCGAGCGTGACGAGCGATATCAAGGCGGTCCGCCGCACATCGTCATTCAAAAGAAGGTGGTCTATACGACCAGCGGTCCCGGTTGCCTTCTTGCCGTGCCGTTCCTGCTGATAAAGATGCCGTTCCTCGTTCTCAGGACTTATTTGTTCGCCCGCCGTGTCACCCGAGAAATGGCGCAGGCACAGGGGCGTCGGCAAAAAGATGTCGTCATTACCATCCGTCCCGAGGAGCGCGACGACAGAGAGTAGGGGGAGGAGTGCCTTTTCTGCGGCGTCACCGGTCGTTACCGTGCATTTTTCCTTGAGAAACGAAAAGGAGTTGCTATCCTTCCTCCGAAACTGGTATCGTTAGAAGGGAGGAACACGATGAAAAACCTTTTGTTTTCTCTCGTGGCGGTGACGGTGCTTCTTGCCTGTTCGAATCCGCCGGGCGTCGTCTCGGAGAGCGAGATCCCGCCGTACGCTCAGAAGGTGAACGCCAAATTGAACGACGACACGATCGAGCTCATCGCCTTCTACACCGAGCCGCTTAAGCCGAAACACGGTGAGAGTTTCAAGGTGGTCTCGTTCTGGCGCTTTACGGAAGACCTCCCGGGCGGGTATAAGATGTTCTTCCATTTCGAGGATCCGTCGGGTGAACAGATCTTCGTGCACGACCATCCGTTCGCCGACGGTCGTTTTCCCGAGATACCGCTCAGGAAGATAATACGGGACGATGCATCGGTAAAGGAACTGCCGCGCTGGTTCGACAGCGACAAGATGGTGATACTTACTGGTTTCTTCAAGGAGAATGCGCGTCTCATTCCCGAGCCGAAGTTCAATGACGGGAAAGATCGTCTCAAACTGCCTGCGATCGAGATAACAAAGCCGAACATCGTGCGCAAGCAACTCAAGGTCTATGCTATCGCTGGAGAATCACGCAAGAAAACAAAGGTTGATGGCAAACTTGCCGAGAGTTTCTGGCAGAACGCCCAAAGCGGCGGCAAATTCTGGCTTACGAATGGTCTCAATCTTGCCAAACAGCAGACCAATGTGATGGTAACGATGGATGAGAAGTACCTCTACTTCGCCTTCGACTGCGAGGACAACGATGTCTATGCCACGCTCAAGCAGAACGACGACAAGATATACGATCACGATGATGTAGTTGAGATATTCATAGACGCCGATGGGGATAAGGATGAATACTGGGAGATCCAAGTGAGCGCAGCCGGCGTCAAATTTGACTCCTCTTTCAAGGGTGGTCCGCGTCGCAATCAGGATGTCGCGTGGGATTCGGGCATCAAATACGCGGTGCAGGTCAACGGGACACTCAACAAATCGGACGACACCGATAAGGGGTGGAGCGCCGAGATCGCGATCCCGTGGACGGTTATCGCCGACGCGCCCCATGTCCCGGCGAAGGACGGTGATGTGTGGAAGGCATATATCTACCGGATAGACCGGAGCGGCGGAGGAAAGGCGCCCGAATTCTCGGCGTGGGTACCTCCCTATCGTGGTGATTTCCACTATCTCCGCTTCATGGGAGATCTGGTGTTCGTTTATGAAGAGATCCTCTAGTTCATTCCTTTCGGCGATCGCGCTCATCTTTCTCTGTGGTCTACTTGTGGCGGCCGATCGGCCGTCCAAGCGACGACAGATCGTAGAAGAGAGGATGCGTTCGGAACTTGCCGATCTTGAACGGCGTCTTACGACAGCACGCTATGAACATACTGCGGCGGCCCGCCAATATCTCGTGAGTCTCGAGGCACGCAAGAAGATACAACTGATTCGGCGCTCAGCCGATTATCTCCATAAACGATGCTATTGGTTCGACGATGAGTGTCGCCGCATCTATGCCATGACGATGGCTTATCTCGATGGCGAACTGGAGATGCTCGACAGGCGAATGTCGTCCGAGCGGGAAGAGGCGCTTCGCGCGGCCAAGGAGCATACGGCGCTCGTGCAGCGAAAGGAACTTATCCGTAACGCAGAGATACCGGAAGAAGAACCGTCACCGATGTACGAGATACCCGAGATGCGTGGCGTGTTCCACTGTGTCGATATCGAAGGTTGGAACCGGAATCGGGGCATTTTTGCCGAGGCGGACCAGCCTTTCGACCTTCCTTTTCCTTCCGAAGTTATCGCGGTAGTGAGAGAAAGAGGGACATCCTTTGTGAGCGTCGCGTTCCGGGGCGTTCAAATCCTCTATTCCTATGTTGCCGGTCCCTATTTCGCGGCAGGGGAGGCGGTACCTCCCTATACCTCCTTTTTTGATCGTCCTTGGGGTAATCCCCTAGTGCCGGGAACGGTGCTCGTGACGCTCCTTTACAAGGGTACCCCGGTAGATCCTTCCTTTATGTGCCGTCGGTGAAAGAAAAAAAACGCTTGAAAAATAAAAAGAGAAACTTTACGATGGCGTCAGGTAACCCATAACGGAGGTCGCTATGAGGCATCTGTTCGGTCTTTTGGGGACCATAACGATAGTGGCGATGGTCCATGCCTGTGCTACCGAGGACCCGAATCCGATCGGGTGCATCAACGCCTTCGACTGCGGCGAAGGGTACGATTGTATCAACAACGAGTGCGTGCCGCTCGAAGGAAACGGCGACAGTGATGTGCACGACGGTGTTCCCCTCTTTCCCGACGACGCACTGGTTGACGAGGACGGGTCTTCGTCTGAGATGAATGACGAGATGACCGACGATGTGACAGACGAGATGACCGACGAGGCACCGGAAGAGGGGAGTGAGGTGGTATCGGAAGGAGACGATGCCGTCATGCCGGATGGCGGAGATGTTGTCCCCTCTGACGATGGCCCTGTCCCCGATGTCGAGACGATGCCTGACATCGATCTTCCTACCTCATGCTCCGGCGTTACCTGCGGTGGTCACGGTTCTTGCAAGATAGAGGGCGGCTCGCCGGTGTGCCAGTGTTACGAAGGGTATCAGGACAAGGACGGCGACCTCATCTGCCTGCCGAATTGTGCCTATTCGGGGCTCGATTGCGGTCCGGCGACGCATACCACATGCGACGACAGCACCGGCATCGCCCAGTGTGTCTGTGATACCGGTTATCAGGATTACGACGGTGACAGCGTGTGCAAGCCGACCTGTGCGACAGCGGGGCTCACCTGCACCGGCGGCACTTGCGATGATTCGAGCGGCACGGCGCGGTGTATCTGCACCGACAGCAACTATCAGGACAACGACAATAACGGGACCTGCCTGCCCACCTGTGCCAAGGCGATTGCCGACGGAACGATTTCCTGCACGACCCACGCCCACTGTGACGATTCGAGCGGCACGGCAACCTGCGTATGCAACGACGGCTACATCAATCCGCCTGCCTGCACGACTTGTGCGCCGAACTTCCATTCCGATGGAAGTGGCAACTGTGTGCCGAATCAGTCCTGTACCCCGAACTACTGCAACGGTCACGGCACCTGCTCCGATGCGAGCGGCATGCCGGTTTGCACCTGCGACACCGGCTACACCGGGACCACCTGCACTCAGTGTGCCGAAGGTTATCAGGACAGCGACGGCAACGGGACTTGTCTCGAGGATTGCTATTTCTCGTGCGGGCAGAAGCCGTTAATCATGTGTCCGGAGAGTTATGGTTCCTGCCAGTATTCAGGAGGCGTTGCCTCGTGTGTATGCGATCAGGGGTGGGAGAACCCTCCCATTGTTATGCACACTTCTTATCCTGCATGTGTTGGTGGCACATACTCGCTATTGCCCGAATGTAGTCAATGTAAAGTGTCCGATCCGCCTGCTTCGTATCCCGATGGTTGTCCCGCTACTTGTGACGATGCGGGACTTACCTGCAACAACGGGGATTGCTACTACGATAAGAACACCGGTGATATCTACTGCAAGTGCGATCCTGGCTATACCTATAATCCGAGCACGACCAACTGCGAATAGTATCTTTAGCGCCTAAATAAGATTCCCCGCGTACCGGCGGTAGGCGTCTCGTGCCTGTGCGAGGCGCTTTCGGAAGAGGATGAGCATCTCTGATGCCTTCGGGTAGTCGCCCCGGTTAAAAAATTCGATAAGGCGCGTGGCGAGCGACTCGCGCCGTTCGTCGTCTTTTGCGAGTTCGGTGCGTATTCCTTCGAACTCCTCCCAGCGTTTTGCGTCGAGACCGTTCTCTCGTTCGGGATAGCGGTGCATGTCGGCGAGTTCGCGGATCGCTTCGGGTATCTCCTTGTCACGGATGTCTATAACCCATTTGGCGAGCGCCGAGAGGTAGAATGAACGGATGATGGCGGGAGTGAAGGGGCTGTTCGCATAGAGCGGCGGTGCCTCTCGAATGGGCAAGAGGACCTCCCAGACGGTCGCGGGACTCTTGCCGAAGCGCAGTTCGCGTTCCTCGGGAGAGAAGTGCTCAAAGATGTCCTCTTCGGAAAGGTATTCGCGTTCCTCGTCGAGGTAGGCCGCTTTATCGCTTCGCTTCTTGGCAAACTCGCGGTGGAGCGTCGAGGGCTCCTTGCCGGCGGCGTAGCGCATCCCGTCGAGCATCGCGAGATACATGGCGGCGGCGGCAAGGTAGGTATTGGTGTGGGGATTCGGTGCGCGAACCTCGAAGCGGGTCGAGAGGGGATTGGTGCCTCGCACGAGGCAGGCGAGAACGGTGCGGTTGCGCGAGGGACTCTCGGGAGATCGGCCGAGCGAGGCGACGATGGAGACGGGCGCCTCGAAGCCCGGTTGAAGCCGTTTGAGCGCCGAGTTCGAGTGCGAGACGAAGGGGTTGACCGCCTCCCAGTTGCGCAAAAGGCCCATGATGGCGCCATAGCCGAGATCGGAAAGGTATTGTGAGCGTTCGAAGGGGGCGAAGAGGTTGATGCGGCGTCCATCGGTGAGCAGTGCGCCGATGCCGATGTGCATGTGTTTGCCGTTGCCGGCGATCCCCTCGATCGGTTTAGCGACGAAGGTTGCCGAGAGGCCGTGGCGCATGAAGGTGTCTTTGATGATGAACCGGGCGAGGATGTCGTTGTCTGCCGCTTGGAGCGGGTCGCTGAAGCGCCAGTCTATCTCGAGTTGTTCCATCACATCGTGGAGGCGTCCCTCCTCGGTGATTCGGCCGCGTACGCCGCCGACCTCCTTGTGTCCCATTTCCGGTTCGAGTCCGTAGCTCTGGAGCAGAAGGAGCGATTCCTCGAGGCAGGTGCGTATCTCGCCACGAGTTCGTTTCCAGTAAGATTCTTTAAGTGCCTGTGAAACGCGAAGTTCGTGTTGCGAGACCTGCGGAGAGGGGGAAGAGACCCAGAACTCAAGTTCGGTGCCGAGGGTGAAATAGATGTCGGCGATATCGGAGGACGTAATGCCGTGTTTTTTGAGGAAAAGCGGGTCGTTAGTGATGATGGCTCGCACCTCCCGCCGAAGCATTGCGAGGGTATCGTGGAGAACCGAACGGGAGCACACGAATTTATCGTGATGGCGAAAGAAGACCGGTATGCGGATCGTGCCGATCGGGGTGCCGCTCTCGTCGCGGAGTGCCTCGTTGTAGTCCACGAACCACTTCCGATCCCTATCTATCACGAAATCGACCTTTGCGTCGTTGATGTCGGCGATACCGGGCAGGTTCACCGAGGAGCCGTCGGTCTGGACGCCGCCGTCGAAGATCTCTTCCGCGTTCTTGACGAAGTACTCGATGGGTATCCGTTCGTCGGTGTCGTTGCCGAGAAAATCGACGCCGACCAGCGACACGAATCGAAGATAGGGGTGCTTTTCGACAAAAGCGGCCATTCTCGCGGCCTCTTTTGCATCATCGGGGATGAAGTAAACACGTTGCTGTTCCATGACTTTCTCCTCCCGTGGTTGATGTCATGACGACTATGGCGTGCTCGAGAAAAAAAGCGAGTCTTTTTTGTGAGAAGACCGTTTGGATATGCGATCTACGATGTCCGCTGTTCCATCCACTCGCGGAGGGGGCTTTTGATAACGCGGGGGACGCTGATAAGGTCGCGCACGGTGCGACTGCCGGTGAGGAGCGCCGCGGCGCGGAGCCCTTCGATGATCGAGGCCACGTAGCGGCGCGCCCCTTCCGTACCGCCGGCATAGTAGGCGCGGAGAACGGGGCTCGCGAACCCGGCGAGCCGGGCGCCGAGTGCAAGCGCTTTTGCTGCATCGACACCAGTACGAATGCCGCCTGAAGCGATGATTTCCATGCCGAGGCCACTCGTTTCGCAGACGGCCGCGGCAGTAGGGATACCCCAGTCCCAGAAGGCGAGCGCCTGCGGATCCTTGTCACGGCGCGATCGGAGGATCTCGACGCCGGTCCAACTGGTACCGCCGACGCCGGCGACATCGAGATAACGCACGCCTGCTTCACGGAGGCGTATCGCCGTCTCGCGGCCGATACCGGCCCCGGTTTCTTTCACGATGATCGGTACCGGCAGTTCGCGTGCAAGGCGTTCTATGGCGGCGAGGACGCCGTGGAAGGAGCGGTCTCCCTCCGGTTGAAGCAGTTCTTGTGATGGATTGAGATGGACGCAGAGGGCATCGGCGCCTATCCGCTCGACGAGGTAGCGGATGGTGTCGGTCGGGTAGCGCGATGCCTGAACGCCACCGATGTTTCCCGCGACGAAGGCGGTAGGTGCCACATCGCGCACCGCGTATGTCTCGGCGAGCGCTTCGTTGTCTATCATGGCTCGCTGACTGCCGAGCCCGAATCCAATACCGAACTCTTCGGCGACCGCTGCAAGCGCGCGGTTTATCGCCGCTGCTTCCGCAGTGCCGCCGGTCATCCCACAGATGAAGAGGGGGGCGCGGAACGACTTGCCGGCATAGGTGGTCGAGAGATTTATGTCGTTCATGCCACATTCGGGCAGGGCGCTGGGGATAAGGTGAACACACTCGAGAAGCGAGGTGGCCCACCGCGCATCCACCGGCTCGCTTTTGAACAGGTCGAGGTGATCCTTTTTTCGACTCGTGGTAAGACTTTTCTGCTCGTACATCATACCTCTTCTCCTTTTTTAAGGCCTCCCGTGTGCGATGCGCCGCACGCCGCGTGCGCCGCCGCACGAGACATCGGCGAATTGAAGGGGGAAGCCCCGTCACGGTGACCGATCAAGGCAAGAAGCGTGCCTGAAGAAGGATCGAGTATCTATCCTTCGGGATCCGGCTCGTTGAGGCCATACTTTTCGATGCGACGGAGCAGTTGGAAACGGCTGATGCCGAGAAGTTCCGCCGCCGCCGTCTTGACCCCCTTGGTTTTTTGGAGGGCGCTGATGATCATCTTCTTTTCGAGCGTCTCGAGGGTATCGACGCCGGGGATGAAGTCAACCGGTACGCCGATGGCATCGGCGCCGGCCACATTGGGAACCGCAGGAACGCGCATCATCCGCTCGGGAAGGTGCTGGGGGCCGAGCGGTTCGTCGCCCGCGAGAACGAGCGCCCGTTCGAGAATGTTCTTGAGTTCACGGACATTGCCGGGATACGAGTAGCGTTGGAGGATCTCTTCGACCTCCGGCGAGAGCGGCTGTGGTTCTTTGCCCAGTTTACGCGAAATAAATGCGGTAAAGTGATGGGCAAGCGGAAGGATGTCTTCTCTCCGTTCGCGGAGCGGTGGTATCGCGATGGGAAACACAGAAAGACGCTGGTAGAGGTCGAAGCGGAACTTCCCTTCTTTGACGAGCGTGGCGAGATCGCGGTGGGTCGCGGCCACGATGCGTGCCTTCATTACCTGTTCCTGTACCGAGCCGACCCGCTGGAAGCGGCGCGTCTCGAGGAGCCGGAGCAGTTTTCCCTGCAGTTCCGGCGTCATGTCACCGATCTCGTCGAGGAATACGGTACCGTTCCCCGCTTTGGCGAAGGCGCCGTCGGTCGTCTTGTCCGCGCCGGTGAACGCCCCCTTCTCGTGGCCGAAGAGGATGCTCTCGACCAAAGTAGCTGGCAATGCAACGCAATCGACCGGAATAAAGGGGGTTCCTTCGGGACAGGAGATGCGGTGCAAGTGCAACGCGGCGACCTCTTTGCCGACGCCCGACTCTCCGGTGATGAGAACAGTGGTGTCGGAGCTCTTCGATACCTTCTCCAGTGCGGCGATCGCCCGTTTTATCGCCGCCGAAACGCCGATGAGTCCCGATTGTTTGTGTTCTTCCCATCCGGTGCGTGTTCCTTGGGCGCGGAAGCGGTCACGGATCTCCTTGACCTTCTCGATGAGCGGCTTGAGCGATGTCTGTTTGACGAGGTAGTCCTCGGCCCCTTGACGAATAGCGGCGACCGCGTTCGGTATCGTCTCGAAGGCGGTCATCATGATGATGGTGCTCTCGATCTGGCGGGCGAGAAGGAGCGGTATGAGGCGGATTCCGTCGTCGTCGGGCAACTTGTGGTCAAGAAGGATGAGATGGTAGGTATTCCGTTCGGCCACTGCGAGAGCCTCTTTCCCTGTATAGGCGAGGTCGCAGGGAATGCCGAGACGGGCGATCTCGCGTCCTATCGCCTGCGCAAAGAGCTGTTCGTCATCGACGACCAAGACCCGAAAGGACGAGTCGTTCTGAGTAGGGCGTGCAGTCATGCGTCGGTCCTCCGTGGCAGTGAAACGATCGCGCGGCATCCGCCGCTGGTTCGGTTCTCGAGGGTGATGGCGCCGCCGTGCGCTTCGACGATCTTCTTGCAGACCGTGAGCCCAAGGCCGGTGCCATTCTTCTTGGTGGTAAAGAAGGGGGCGAAGATGTCTCCGACTCCTTCGGGAAGTCCCGGTCCGTCGTCTTCCACGACGAATCGGACGAGGTGAGGTTCGGTCTCGACGCGACAGATCACGGTGCCGCCAGTCGGCGTCGCTTCAAGCGCGTTGAGCATGAGGTTGAAGAAGATATGCTTCATTCCCTCGTAGTCAGTGAGCAGCCATACTTCGGGGGGGAGATTGAGCAGGATCTCCTTTCCCGCCATTTTCTGCATTCCGATGAGGAGATCGCGCACCTCGGCCGCTACCTCCGATAAGTTGACCCGGCGAATGGCGGTGTTCTGCTTGAAGGCGAGAGAGAGGTAGTCGCGAAGTATCATGTCGAGCCGGACGATCTCTTTGCTCATGGTGCGAAGAAGCGGCAAGTCGGGATCGTCTTCGGCACGGTCTCGGATGAGCGAATCTATCGTCGCGCCGATGGCGAGGAGCGGGTTGCGGATCTCGTGGGCGAGTTGCGCCGCCATCTCTCCCATGCTGGCAAGCCGTTCCTGCCGTTGCGGTTCGTCGCTTACGCCTGATCGTTTTTCCTCCTTCTCGCGGAGGAGGAGGAGAAATCCGACCACCTTTCCTTCGCCGTCAACGAGGAGAAGCGCTTCGATGAGACGGGGGATGGCCGTTCCTTCTTTGTCGAGCACGGTCGCCGGTTCCTCGTAGCGACCGTCGGAGAAAAAGAGGAACTGATGGTTGAGTATCGTGTGTATGTTCTGGCTCGGTGGAAAGATGACGCCGATGTCGCGTCCTACCAGTTCTTTATCGCTGTAACCCAACAGGCTCGTCGTCGCTTCGTTGCACGAGGTGATGCGAAAGTTGGTGTCGAGCATGATCGCCGGTGCGGGAGATCCGAGCGCGATCTGGAGCAGATTGTTTTGGAGGGTGCTTTCTCTCCTAATGGCCGTTTCTTCGCCACCACCGGCGCGGGAAAAGATGAGGAGGTTCCGGGTATCGTTCTCGACGATCTCGCCGATACGGCGAGCGTAACTGATGAGCACCTCGCGCTGCTGAGGGCTGAACGGGTGCGGCCCGTTCTTCTCGAAGATGATGACGCCGTAGATGTTCACCGGGCCGATGACCGGGACCGCAATGAACCGATGTTTGCCGATGAGAAGGTCTATGCCCTTGAGAACTATCTCGGGGAAGGCGCCGCTCGCGAGCTCCACGAGGCTCTCCGCCTCGATGGCGCGTCGTTCTTCCCATGCCTTGTAAATGATGGTCTTGCGCGCCTGCGCATAGGTGAACTCGTGTTCGGCAAGGGAAACGCCGAACAGCTTCTCTACGCCGCGCAGTTCGTTCTCTTTGCCTACGACGATGCCAACGAGCGTTTTAATGCGTTGTCGGGGGGTGTTGAACACAAGGAAGTTCGCTGAGTTGCACCCCAGTATCTTGGCGGCGCCGCGAAGGATGGGGGTGAGTATCTCTTCGACCGATGAACGGGCGACCGATGAAGCAATGATATGTGTCGTTTCGGACATGGCGGGGCCCATTATAGGTGGTTAGTGTTCCTTGTCAACGCGTGGCATAAGGAAACGATGCGCCGCGACGGCGGCACGGTGTCCCGACAGGACGGCTCCTTCAATGGTCGCCGGAAGTCCCGTCGAGGTCCAGTCTCCCGCAAGGAAAAGGCCGCGAAGCGATGTTTCGCTGGCGGGGCGATATCGTTCGAGATGGGGAAGCGCGCGAAATGTTGCCCGTGGCTCGCGAATGACGAACGAAGTGGTAGGACATGGATCTCCGAGATGGGGGAAGTACCGACGGAGTTCCGATCGCGCAAGGGTGAGTAGGTGTTCGTTCGGTTCACGGAAAAGGTTTTCCGCCGCCGAGAGGACGAGAGAAACGCGGTGTCCTGCTTTCTCTGCGCGGGAATGCGAGAAAGCCCAGTGGAAGGCGCCCCTGACCATGGCGCACATCGGAAAGGAGAAGCACGGATCGTTGAACCAGAGGTCGATCGAAAGGATAGGGGACGGTATGAAGCGATTCGACCGTTCGGCGAGATCGGAGAGCTCCGGTCTCCCTTCGCAGAGCGGAAGGAGATGCCACGGCGCTGTGGCGAGGATCACGGCGTCGGCACGATAAACTGTTCCCTCGTCGTCGCGGATACCGGTACAGCGGTCCTTCTCGTGGATGAGTCGCAGGGCACGTCGTCCAGTAAGAATGAGGCCGCCGCTACCGGAAACGAAGGTGGCGGCCGGTTCGACCAAAGCGGCAGAGAGAGTAGTCTCGGGAAGAATTGGGAGCGCATCGCTCCGCGGCCCAAAGATCCCCCGTGCGAGGACAACGGCGAAAAGAAAGGCCGATGCTTCGTGAGAGGGAGTATTGAGCGTGGAGACGATGAGCATTTCCCAAAAGCGTTCGATGACACATTCGCTTTGCCCGTTTCGGATCAGCCATTCACGAGCGGTGATACGATCCAGCCCTTCGGGATCCTTGGAGAGATCGTGCCATGCCGCCCACGCCACCTTCCCGAGGAACAGCCGTTCGCTCAGAGAAAGGTGCCCCAGCGCAAGGATGCCGGGAAGCGTATGAAAAGGAGAAGGAAACCTCCCGATCCGGTACCGGTGAACGATGCCTCCCGGCTCGACGAACGGGGTGGCTCCTTGCACGGTCTTGAGATGGTTGCGAGTCCCGATGATCTCGGTGAGCCGGAGTGTCTCGTGATAGGCACCGATGAGGAGATGTTGTCCCCAGTCTATCGGTTCGGAGTCTGGATGCGGCCGTACCGATCGAATGCGGCCGCCGAGGGCCGGTGACCGTTCGACGATAGTGACGCGGTGTCCCCACGCGGCAAGATACACGCCGGCGCTGAGGCCGGCTATGCCGCCGCCAACTACGAGGATATCGCCCATCGCCGTTCCCTCAAGAGAGCGCCGCGAAGAGAAGGTGCTTAGCGGCGATCGCTATCTTGCGTCGCTTGGGAAGAGAGACGCGTTCGGTGAAGACAGGATAGCGGTTTCGTTCCAATTCGCGGAGGAGAGCGTGGTATGTCTCGCGGATCGTCTCCGCAAAAACAAGATTGCGACGCGCTTCGCGGGGAGCCGCTGCCTCGGCGAGTCGGTAGAACTCGTGCGCGCGGTGCGCCTCGAAAGCGATGAGGCGACGGAACTCGGGGGTGGCGTTTCCGCGAAGGATATCCTCTTCGGATACCCCGAACATATCTCTGTCCTCGCGGGGGAGATAGATGCGACCATTGCGAGCGTCTTCGCCGATGTCGCGGATGATATTGGTGAGTTGCACCGCGACTCCGGTGAGTTCGGCATAACGAAGAAGAACAGGGGAGGATCCGCTCGTTATCGTGACGACGGCGAGGCCGACCGCCGAGGCGACGCGGTAACAGTAGGCGTATAGGTCAGCGAACGTCTCGTACCTGGATCGGAACAAGTCCCAGCGACAGCCGTCGATGATGAGTGCAAGATGTTCCTTTCGAAGCCCGAATGTCCGATGCACCCACGCGATCTCTTCGCCGATCGGTTCGAGCGGTCTCCCTTCGAAAGCGGCATCGAGTCGGTAATCCCATACGACGAGGTTGCGTCGTGCCTCGCGGGGATTCGGAGCGTCGTCGACGGCATCGTCAACGGCGCGGCAAAAAGCGTAGAAGGCGGTCATCGCGCGTCGTTTCTGGGAAGGAAGAAAGGCGATCGCGGTGCCAAAGGACGAGCCCGATCTCTCGAGCACGGTGCGACAGTAGTCTTGCGAGGATGCCTTTTTCATGCTGTGTCTCCGGTAGATGTGTGAGGGACGAGCGAAGAGAAGAACGAGCCCATCGAAAGACGTGGGCGCTGGCGGAGGAGGCGCGGCCCGTAACGGCGCGCCATGCCGAGCACGGTGGTTCCCCCAAGGTAGACGAGCATGAGGTAGGCTTTCCCGGGCAGGGGAACGCTTCCGATGAGCGGTCTTCCTTCGCGAAAGAGCTGCGCGGTATGGGTGCACACTTCAGCGATGAGCGGCGCGACGCCGGCGCTTGTCACTCCTAAAAGGATATCGTCTTCCGATACCCCGTAGCGCGCGAGGAGTTCGAGCGGCAGATAGATACGCCCCTTTTGTGCGTCCACCGAAAGGTCTTGCCAGAAATTGGTCAGTTGCAAGGCGGTGCATATGGCGTCGGAGCGGCGCTCGTTGTCGGGTGTCGCAGCACCGAGCACCGCAAGGACGATGCGACCGACGGGGTTTGCCGATCGGGTGCAGTAGTCATGGAGATCATCCCAGTCGCGGTAACGCTTCTTTACGCGATCCTGTTCGAACGCATCGAGGAGTGCTTCGAGCTGTTCCACGGGTATCGGGTAGCGTTTCAGCGCCCAGCGGAGCGCGACGAAAACGGGGTGTGTCGCCTCGCCGGCGGCGCAGGCATGAAGGGCGGATCGCCATGCGGCGAGCGCTCGTCCTGCGATGGGATCGAAGACCGCTTCGTCGGCGAAATCGTCGGCGGTCCGGGCGAAAGCATACACTGCGGCGAGCGCTTTCTGCTGGTCAGGAGCGAAGAGGCTCAAGAAGACGGGGAAGTTTTCGTAGTGCTCAACTGCGAGTTTGCGGCAGTAGCGATGCGCTTCGGCGATCTCGGGCACACCAGAATACCCCGTGATCTTATGACAGAACCATGGCGACAGGCTTAGATCGTTCGCCATTTCGCGAGCATCGTGGCGTATCCGTCGTTCCATCCTCGTACCACAACAGATCGAATTGCGTGGAGGTTTGCAACAAGCGTGCCGCCGGGAGAGACTCCGCCGGGCCGTGTCCCTTTTGACAAAGTGGCCTCCTATCCTCTCCGATCCGGTGCGCTTCCGCACGATGCGTGCGCTCGAAAACGAACGGCTCGGTAAGGGAACATGGCACCGCATCGAAAGTATGCGGCAATGATCATGGCATGTCGCTTGCTAAATAAGCGCGCTCTCTTTTTGAAGAATGAGGTGCGATGGTGAAGTATCCTGAACGGCTTGACTATTACCGGCGACAAGTGGAAGCGGTCCTTGACCGGGTGGTGCAGGAAAGCGGTGCCCCCGATGCGCTCCGCGCCGCGATGCGCTACTCTTTGCAGGCGGGGGGAAAACGCATCCGTCCCGCGTTGTTGCTCGCTACTTACGATCTGTTGGGCGGCGACGGGCCGAACCCGTTCCCGGCCGCCTGTGCGCTCGAGTTCATCCATACCTATTCGCTCATCCATGACGACTTGCCGGCGCTCGACAATGATGACCTGCGTCGCGGCGTACCGACCTGTCATAAGAAGTTCGGCGAGGCGCTTGCGATACTGGCGGGCGATGCGCTTCTTACCGAAGCGTTCCATCTCCTCGGCCGTGCCTATGCCGATCGACCAGCGGTCGGTCTGCGCCTCACGACTGAAATCGCCGCTGCCGCGGGTGCTGCTGGCATGGTCGGCGGGCAGGTGCTCGATACGGTGAATGTAGATCCGAACGCGCCGATAGGAGCGGTGGAACAGGTGCACCGGATGAAGACGGGGGCGCTCATTACTGCGTCGGTGCGCTGTGGGGCGATCCTTGCGGGAGCCGGTGAGGACGAGCTTGCGGCACTCACCGCCTACGCACGACACCTCGGTCTCGCGTTCCAAGTAACCGACGACATCCTCGATGTGACGAGCACGAAAGAGGAGTTGGGGAAGAGCATCGGCAAGGATGCGGCCCAGCATAAAACGACCTATGTTTCGGCGTGGGGCATTGAAAAGAGCCGTGCCTATGCGGCGCACCTTGTCGAGCAGGCGATCGGCGAGATAGCGCGGTTCGGCGATCGGGCGGTGACGCTCGGCGATCTTGCGCGTTTCGTTTACGAACGGAGGGCCTGATGCGGACGCTCGAGGAGTTGCGGCAGGAGATGAATTATCTTAACCACGCGATACTCGCGCTGCTCAATAAACGGGCACGGGTCGCGACCGAGGTGCTCGCGGTAAAGCAGCGCGACAACCTGCCGATCCACGATCCGGCGCGTGAGCTCGCGATGCTCGAGGATCTCGTCGCGGCGAACACCGGTCCTTTCCCCAACGAAACGATACGACACCTCTTCAGCGAGATATTCCGGGCGTCGGTTGCCCTCATGGAAGAGGGAAGCCGCAAGGGACTCAAGGTGAGCCGCGCTCAGCGTGCCGATCGGGGCGTGGTGACGGTCGGATCAGTGAGCATCGGCGACGGTCCAGTAGTGATCGCCGGTCCCTGCGCGGTGGAATCGCCCGAGCAGATGGAGATGGCGGCTCGGGAGCTTTCGCGGCTTGGGGTGAAACTCTTGCGCGGCGGTGCGTTCAAGCCGCGCTCGAATCCCTATGCCTTCCAAGGCCTCGGCGAGGCGGGTCTCAAGATACTCCATGATACGGCACACCGATTCGGGATGGCGGCGGTGACCGAAGTGATGGATACGCGGCAAATAGGCATCGTCGCTCAGTACGCCGATGTCCTTCAGATCGGGGCGCGCAACATGCACAACTACGAACTGCTCCGCGAGATCGGCAAGGTGCGCAAGCCGGTCATCCTCAAGCGTGGGTTCGCTTCGACGATCGAGGAGCTCCTCTGGGCCGCCGAATATGTGGTGAGCGGCGGTAATGAAGCGGTCATCCTGTGCGAGCGGGGTATTCGCACTTTCGAGACCCAGACGCGCAACACGCTCGACATATCGGCGATACCGATCCTTAAGCAGATGTCGTGGCTTCCGGTCATCGTGGATGTCTCCCATGCGGCGGGGCGTACCGACATCCTCGCGCCGCTTGCGCGCGCTGCGCTCGCCGCCGGAGCCGACGGGGTCATGGTCGAAGTGCATCCGTTCCCGGCGGTCGCCCGATCGGACAGCCGCCAGCAGCTCGACATCGAGCAGTTCGCCGCGTTCTTGCGCGAGAGCGGTGTCTTCACAGCAGCACGCTATGCCGCGAACGATGCATAAGGTTCGAGGTTCGGTCAAAGGAGAATGGTGAAATATCCTTGGAGGAAACGATGAAACTTTCGGTTGCATGCAACTTTGATCCTGCCCTTATCGATGGACTGAAAGGGTATCCGGTGTATGAGGTCTATGGAAAACTCACGAGCGACTACTTTGGCGGCGGGCGTCCGTCGTTCTATCTACCGGAGGTCGATCGCAAGGGACTCGAGGCGTATGTGAAGAAATGCCATGCGGCGGGGATCGAGTTCAACTATCTTCTCAACGCCTCGGCGATGGGTAACAAGGAGTTCACGCGCGAGGGACAGCGGAACATCGAGGAGCTTCTCGAATGGCTCGATGCGATAGGCGTCGATTCGGTGACGGTCGCGAATGTGTTCTTCTTGCGGCTCGTCAAAGCGCGTCATCCGCGCCTTAAGGTTCGCGTCTCGAGTCACCGCTACACCGACAACGCCCGCAAGGTCCGTTTCTGGGTCGAGAACGGCGCCGACTACATCGTCGTCTCGGAGGTCAACATCCACCGCGAGTTCAAGGTGCTCGAGGCGATGCGCAAGGCGGCAGGCGATGTGGAACTGCAACTCATCGTCAACAACTGGTGCCGGCAGGACTGCGCAATCGCCGGCAATCATGCGGTGAACCTCTCGAACGCCTCACAAAAGGGATCGAAGGGGTTCCCGCTCGACTATTCCTCGATAATCTGCAACAACATTCGTCTCAACGATCCGGTCAACTATCTGCGCGCCAACTGGATCCGTCCCGAGGATCTGCACATCTACGAGGACCTTGGGTACCACAACTTCAAGATCGTCGAGCGCAACACGCCGACCCAGATACTGCTCGAGCGGGTTCACGCCTATGCCAACCGCCGCTATGACGGCAACTTGCTCGACCTTGTGCAGAACTACGCCTATCCCAAAGAAAAGATGGGAGAAAGAGGCAAGGACGCCTACTCGCTGCGAAGGATGTTCAAGTACTTCATCAAGCCGCGTGCCGTCAATCTTTTCAAGTTCAAGAAGGTCATCGAGTTCGGTAAAACGGCGAGCGTTCTCTACCCGCGCGAAGGCGACAATCCGGTCTATATCGACAATCGGGCGCTCGACGGGTTCATCGACTTCTTCAAGAACTTCTCTTGTCAGGATGCGGTGTGCGAAGATTGCCGCTACTGTCACCAGTGGGCCGAAAAGGTGGTCAAAATAGATCCGGTGTGGAAGGAGAAAATGCAGCGCATATACGCCGATCTTCTTGGCGAGCTCGACGGAGGCGAGTTCTTCGAGCCCTATCTCGTTACGGCGGCGAAGATGCTCCGTACACGATGGGGCCGCGCTACTGACGAAAAGCCGGCATGAGTTCCGTTGCCGATATCGTCGTCGTCGGCGCTGGTCCGGCAGGGGCGATGGCGGCGCTCGAAGCGGCGCGTCGCGGGCTCTCGGTAGTGGTGTTCGAGAAGTCCGCGTGGCCGCGCCATAAAACCTGTGGTGCCGGTATCTCTCCCACCGCGCGCCGTATCCTCCGTGAATCAGGTCTCTGGGAGAAAGTCCGTGTCGAGGCGTATCCCATCTATGGGCTCCGTCTTGTTGCCCCGTCGGGAAGGGAGGCTCTTCTGGCCGGTGCCGAGAGCGCGCATGTGCTTGAACGATCGCGGTTTGACGCGCTCCTTGTCGAATCGGCAATTGCGGCGGGGGCGCAATTTTTGCCGCAGACACCGGTCACCGCTCTCGAGATGGCAGGTGATGTCGTTACCGGTGTCGTGACGCCCAGTGGTGTCTTTTCTGCCCGTGCCGTCATCGTTGCCGGGGGCGCAAACTGCAAGTTGGCGCGAAACAGAACGGCACAGACCCTTCAGTCGGCAATGGCGTGGTACGAAGAGGTACCATTTACTCCCGGCATCATGGAGATGATCTACGATAAGGCGATCTATCCACACTACCTTTGGCTGTTCCCGGAGACATCAAATCGGGTAAACATCGGTTTGTGCCTCCCTGCGGAACGACGAGACCGGCCGATATCGTTGCTTTTTGAGGAGATGATTTCCCGTTACTTCGGGGAACGTGTGAAGAGGGGGCGCCGCGTCAAGGGGATACTCGGTCATCCGATCGTCGTCTCGAAGCAGGTATCGGTTCCGGCGCGTCCCGGTCTATTGTTTGTCGGAGAAGCGGCGGCGCTCGTCAATCCGGCGACGGGGGAGGGGATATCGTTCGCCATGGAGAGTGGGCGGATGGCGATAGCGGTGATTGCCGAGGCGTGGGAGAAAGAAAAGGATCACCGCTGGATCGCCGCGACCTATCAGAAGCGGCTTGCGCGGTCCTTCGATCGCCGTTTCGGCGCGGCGGCGTTTTTCTGCCGCCATGTGCGCACTTTTGTCGAGTCGGCGACATGGATCGGATCCTCGCGTCTCATGCGCGCGCTCACTGCACGGGCGATGGCCAAATTGTGAGGAGGACCATGGGTACCCTGTTACCGGAGCGACTCGATAATGCCATAGCGGCGGCGCGGGACCACCTTCTTTCCTGTCAGCGTCCCGATGGGTCGTGGTGCGGCGAATACGGTGGCCCGATGTTCCTTCTTCCGAACTATGTGATAGCCCACTATGTCGCCGGCCGCACGATCTCCGCCGAAAAGACCGAAAGGATGGTGCGCTACCTTTTCTCGACGCAAAATGACGACGGTTCGATAGGCCTTTACGACGGAGGACCGGGCTGTCTCTTCACGACGGCGATATCCTATGTCGCGCTCCGCATCCTCGGCATCCCGCCGCACGAGGAACGATTGCGAACGATGCGTCGCTGGATCCATTCGCAGGGAACGCCGCTCGGAGCGGCGAACTGGGGCAAATTCATGCTCGCCTTTCTCGGTCTTTATCGCTACGAGGGGCTGAATCCGGTCCTGCCGGAACTGTGGCTTTTGCCATATGCTCTGCCGGTCCATCCGGGACGGCTCTGGTGTCATACACGGCAGGTCTATCTGCCGCTTTCGTGGCTCTACGCGAAGCGGGCCTGCATTGAACCGGCGCCGCTCATCGAAGCGTTGCGCCGGGAACTCTACGATCGCCCCTACGAGACGATAGACTTCGCGGCATACCGTGACACCGTCGCATCGTGCGACGATCTCTATCCTTTTACCCCACTCATGCGGACGGTGAATATGCTCCAGAACGCCTACGAAGCGCAACCGTTCAAACCGCTGCGTGATCGCGCGTGCAGGGAGGTGCTCCGACACATCCGCTACGAGGACGAAGTGACAAACTGGGTGGCGCTCGGGCCGGTGAACCGGGCGCTCAACGCCATAGTGTACCATTTCAATGTGCCGGCAGGCGAAGAGGAGCAGAAGGCATTTGCGGCGATGGAGCAGTATCTCTGTGAAACGCCGCGCGGCATTCACATGGACGGCTACTCGTCGACGGCGCTCTGGGACACGGTGTTCGCGGTTCAGACGCTCCTCGAAGTGGGTGATGCCCCGCAGGATGCATTGCGCAGGGCCTACGATTTCATCCGTGACAACCAGATACGGCGGGAAATGTCGGAGCGGGAAAGGTTCTACCGTTCGCAAGCGCTCGGCGGGTGGCCGTTCGGCGACGCGAAGAGCGGTTGGCCGGTGACCGACTGCACCGCCGAAGGGCTCCGCTGCGCGTTGGTCCTCGCTCCGTTCGCCGAAAAAGGCATTGCGCCGGAACTCCTTGACGAAAGCGTGACACTTCTGCTTTCCTACCAGAATGACGACGGCGGCTGGTCGAGTTACGAGGAACAGCGCGGCCCGAAATGGCTCGAACAACTCAATCCCTCGAATGTGTTCGGCGACATCATGGTCGAGCATTCGTATGTGGAGTGTTCTTCTGCGGTGATGCGTGGACTCACCGCGTACCGTGAACATTTCCCCGAAAAGTTCTCCCGTGACATCCGACGAGCCCTCACGCGCGGAGAGGCTTTTCTCAGAAGGATGCAGGGAACGGATGGGTCATTCTATGGTTCGTGGGCGGTCTGCTACACCTACGGTGCCTGGTTCGGTGTCGAAGGATTGCGGTCGATCGGCGCGACGCCCGAGGATCCGGCCATCCAGCGGGCGGCAGAGTTCCTCATTGCGCACCAGAATCGCGACGGCGGATGGGGTGAAGCGCCAGCGAGTTGCCTCAAGAAACGGTATGTCTCCGATGAGAGCCACTGTGTTCAAACAGCGTGGGCGCTCCTTGCGCTTTGCGAAGCGGGCAAGGCGAAGAGCGATGCGGTTCAACGGGGTGTCGCGTTCCTTCTTGCGCGTCAACAGCCCGATGGTAGTTGGCCGAAAGAACGGATGGTCGGCGTATTCAATCAGTCAGTGCTCATCGATTATGACACCTACCGCCACTACTTTCCGCTTTGGGCGCTCGCGAGATGGCGGAAGTCTCTTTAAACGATCGCGTCGAACAGTTTTTGGTAGTGCTGGTGCGTCTTCTCGAGTTCCTCGGCGCGAAACGGGTCGAAGAGTTTCGCCTCGGAGAATCGGTCCTTTTTGAGCAGAAGTATCGAGATGAGGAAGAGCAGATAGGGTGCCTTCTGATATGCCGCGGTCTCGGTGGCCATCGTGCGGACCTGTTTGAAGAACTTCTTATGGCGAAGAGAAACGACGAACGAGGCTTTTGACTGGACGAGCCGCGCCTTGTCGCCGTCACGATAGAAAAGCGACAGTATCATCTCGCGGCGATCGAACCATGCAAGGTCTCCCGGCACATCCTCCTCGAGAAGCATCGGTTCTTCCGAGAGCCAATCGAAGCCTTTATAGCGGTTGAAAAGCGAGGGTATGTAGAGCAGGATCGTTGCCCTGTCAAGCGAGCGTCGTGCCGCCGCGGTAGAGCCGTCGGATGCGGAAACGACATGATACAAGAAAAAGAGGTTGAAGAACTCCTGCCAGCGATTGAAGTTCGCGAAGTCTTCGCCGGTGAAGTAGAATGCGTCCTTCTTGAAGGCACGAAGGCGCGCTTCCTCGTCGGCGGAGAGTGCCGAAAGGACGACGGTATTTTGCGATAGTTTGCTCATGAGGGTGTTCTTCAGTAGAGGCGCGTGTAGATCGTTTTACCGGCGACGATCGTGCGCAGGACGGCCCCTTTGACATGGAAGCCGTGGAAGGGCGTATTGCGCCCCTTTGAAAGGAACATGTTCTTATCTATCGTCCATGAGTAAGAAGGGTCGATGAGAGTGATGTCGGCGCGTCCTCCTTCGGCAAGGGTTCCTCCTTCAATGCCGAAGATGCGATAGCCGGCCGTAAAGAGTTCCACGAATCGTTCGAATGAGATGTGGTTCTCGTGTACGAACTTAAGAGTCAACGCCACCGCCGTTTCCAGACCCACCATGCCCGATGCCGCGGCGTTGAACTCGAGATTCTTGTCGCGTTCGTGATGAGGCGCGTGGTCGGTCGCTATGGCGTCTATGGTGCCGTTCTTCAGCGCCTCGAGCACCGCGCGGCGGTCTTCTTCGGAACGGAGCGGGGGATTCACCTTGGTATTGGGGTCATAGGAGCCGAGCGCTTCGTCGGTGAGGAGCAGATAATGCGGAGCCGTTTCGGCGGTTACCTTGACCCCGCGCGCCTTGAAGAAAGCGATGATGTCGCATGCCGCCTTGGTCGAGACGTGGCAGATATGGATCGGAAGCCCCAGATATTCGGCCATGAGGCATTCACGCGCCACCGACAGCGCTTCGCCGACCGCCGGGATGCCGGGAAGGCCATAGAGCGTCGAGAAGTATCCTTCGTTCATTTGGCCGCCGCGAGAGAGGTAAAGATCCTCTGCATGGGCCGCGTAGGTGAGGCCGAATGTCGCGGCATACTGCATGACGCGCAGAAGCAGGGAGGAATCCTGTATCGGTTTTCCGTCGTCGGAAACGGCTATGGCTCCCCCTTCTTTGAGTTCTCCGATAGGTGCTATCGTCTCGCCCTTTTGTCCTTTGGTCGCTGCGCCGATGGGAAAAAGCCGCACACCGTTTCCCTGTTTGTGAGCCTTCTTTTTTTGATATTCGATGGTGCCGATGTTGTCGCAAACCGGGCTCGTGTTGGGCATCGTGCATACTGCGGTGAATCCGCCGGCCGCCGCGGCGTTGAGGCCCGAAACGATATCCTCCTTATACTCAAAACCCGGGTCGCGGAAATGGACATGCATATCGATGAGGCCGGGAGCGGCGATCATGCCGCGCGCGTCGAGTACCTCATCAACACCGTCGGTCCTGATCTCGACTGGCGCCATCTTGGCGATCCGGTCGTTCTCGATGAGCAGGGAACCGGTGAATGATTTCCCGGTCCCGGGGCATATGGTTGCGTTCTTGATGAGCAGTTTCATGCGTTCGACCCTCCAAGAAGAAGATAGAGTACCGCCATGCGTACGGCGACGCCGTTCGCCACCTGTTCGAGTATGACCGAGCGATCTCCATCCATGATGTTGTCCTCGATCTCGACGCCGCGGTTCGCAGGCCCCGGATGCATGACGATCGCGTCGGGACGGGCATGCGAGAGCAGTTCATCGTCAAGGCAGAAGAAGCGTGCGTACTCGCGTCGGTCGGGGTAGAGAAGCCCGCTTTCGCGTTCTTCCTGAATGCGGAGCATCATGACCACATCGGCCTCCTTGACCGCCTCTTTCGGGTCGTAGGTCACCGTGACGCCGAGTTTCTCGACGCCGCGCGGGATCATGGTCGCCGGGCCCGCAAGAAAAACATGGCTACCGGTCTTGGTGAGTAGATGGATGTTGGAACGGGCGACCCGGCTGTGGGCGATGTCGCCGAGAAGCGCCACCTTGAGACTGTCGAGGCGGCCTTTCTTTTTCCTGATGGTGTACGCGTCGAGAAGCGCTTGAGTCGGGTGTTCGTGAAAACCATCGCCCGCATTGATGATCGAACAGTTCATGATCTGAGCGAGCATGTGCGGTGTCCCCGAAACGGCGTGACGAATGACGAGGCAGTCGGGAGACATCGCCTGCAAGTTGAGCGCCGTGTCTGCGAGCGTCTCTCCTTTGGTGATGGCGCTTCCGGCCACCGCGATGTTGTAAGTGTCTGCAGAGAGACGCTTTTCGGCAACCTCGAAGGACATACGGGTTCGCGTCGAGGGTTCGGCGAAGAAGTTGATGACCGATACTCCTTTGAGGGTCGGTACCTTTTTTATTTGCCGCTGGTTGATCTCCTCGAAGGTAACCGCCGTCTCGAGGATCTGCATGATCTGGTCACGGTTGAGGTTTTCGATGCCGAGAAGATGTTTCATGATGATTATGCTCCATTGAACCGGTTACTTTTCGCCGATGACCACCTTGTCTTCTCCGTCTATTTCGGAAAGATAGACGGCAACCGCCTCGTTCTCGGTGGTTTGGACCGTTTTCCCGACGAAGTCGGGCTGTATCGGCAATTCGCGGTGACCACGGTCTATGAGGACAGCGTACATGATGCTCGCCGGGCGTCCGTAATCCATGAGAGCATCTATTGCGGCGCGTACCGTGCGTCCGGTGTAAGCAACATCGTCCACGAGGACAATGTTGGCATTATCCACATCGAAGTTGAGGTTTGATGGACCGACTTCCGGGCTTGCGAGACTCTTGAAAAAATCGTCGCGATAGAGCGCTATGTCTATTGTTCCCGATGAGACCGTTACCTTCTCGATCTCCGCTATTTTTTTGATGATCCGCTCTGCGATCGGCACGCCACGGGTACGAATGCCAACGATGGCAACATTCTTCTTCGCGCTTACCCGTTCGATGATCTCGTGCGTCATGCGGTTAAGCGTCTTTTCCATCTCCGCGGCGCTCATGATGACCTTGGTGATTTTGAGTCCTTTACGTTTCATGCCCTACTCCGTTCGTCTCAAAGGTATTTGCTGACCTCTTCTCTTTTCGACACCTCGATCTTCATACGATAAGTGTGAAGTACTTTGCCTAAGATCTCCACTTTGGCGTCGTATTCGCACCGGACGTTCATCACCTTCCGGTCATCGAGAAAGACATAGCAGTCTTGTCCCGTCTTCTTGATGCCCATCTCGCCAAAGGCCTCGGTAATGAGTTGCCGGGTTTGGTCTTCTCCTCGCTTGATACCGGCGGTCGCTGCCCTTTCGACCTCTTTTACGAACCAATACTTGTCCCAATATGGCTCGACGAACTTCCATCCCACCCAGACCGCGATGAGCATGAGAAGAATTTTGATGATATCGCTCGTTTTCATGGTATCCTCCCGATTCAAGACCACCCCTTTCTAGCAAAAACGCTAGGCCAAGTCAATCATTCGGCGAGGCCTGCCAACCCCTTGAAGAGACTGAGACCGAAGGCGATCGTTTCGTCAGGTGGGTAGAATGTCGGCGTATGGAGACCCTGAACCGGTTCTCCTTCACGACGGCTGCCAAGCCAGAAGAGGAGCGATGGCCATCGCTCGCAGAAGAACCCGAAATCTTCTCCAACGAGTTTCGTCTTGGCGGTGACGAAGCGAACGCCGCGGGTCTCGCAGAGATTTTCAAACTTTTTTACCAGTCGCTCATCGCAGATGACCGGCAAGAATTCCCCCAGATTCTCGACAGTGTAGGTGCATCCGGTGAGTGCTGCCGCCGCTCGTGCCGCATCTTCGACCGCGGCAGCCCCCGTTCTCATCGTCTCCGGCGAGAGCGCACGAAGCGTCCCTTGGATGCGGCAGTGGTCAGCGATGATGTTGCGTGCGGTACCACCTTCGATATGCCCCAGATGGCAGAGAAATGTCTCCATCGGGTTGACGCGTTTAGCGATCGTCGAAGAGACCGTGGATACGAAATGTGCTGCCGCAAGGAGCGCGTCGTTCCCTTTCTGGGGGAATGCCGCGTGCCCCGATTTCCCGGTAAATACCACATCTATCTCGCGCGGCATGGCGAACAGAACGCCTGCGCACGTTGCTGCTTCACCAATCAGATACTCGTCGCTCACATGGAGCGCATACGCCTCGGCGACAGGATAACGGTCAAAAATGCCCGATTCGATTATTCGTTTGGCGCCGCCGGCGCCCTCCTCTCCCGGCTGAAAAACGAAAAGAAAATTGCGAGGAGGCAGTGCCCGCGCGACTTCTTGGATGAGGCCGGAAAGGATTGTCATGTGGATATCATGGCCGCAGGCGTGCATCATGCCGGGAGTGCGCGAAACGGCAGGGTGTGAACCATCCTCGGTCAGCGGTAGAGCGTCCATGTCGGTTCGAAAAATGGTGAACGGATCGTCCGGCGACGGGGCGCCTTGATAGGAGACCACGAGTCCCGTCTCGAGGCAAGGAGTTATCCTGAAACGCCGATCGTTCGCGATCACTTGCCGAACGAACCGCTCCACGATCTCGTGCGTCTTCGTTTCGCGGAACGCCGGTTCCGGATGTTCGTGAAGTTCGCGACGAAGATCAATCAACGAAAGAGGATGGGGCATGAGTTCGTCTCCTGTCACAGGTACATCTTAGAACACCATACTGCAGAAATGGTGGCGACTCAAGGAAAGTTGATTTCCTTGGGACGAGTGGATTGAAAAAAAGACACCATTCCCCTTGACAAAGAATACGAAACGGTATAGAGAGAAGGCCGCTTGCAGAGAAAGACGGTAAGATCTGCGCGGTGTGATTATCACATAACCAGTGGAGGACATTCGTGAAAAAGTTTATCGTGCTTTTTGCGGTCGTACTGATGATGACGGCCGTTTCGTGTGACAAATTCAAGGGCATGGGAGAGCCAAAGGAGAAGGTGAAGGTCGACTTCCACATCATGTCCCAGTGCCCGTTTGGCGTTCAGGTCATGAATGGGGTGACGCCGGCGCTCAAGAAACTCGGGAAGGCGATCGACTTCAAACTGTATTTTATCGGTCAGGAAAAAGAGGATGGAGCACTGACCTCGATGCACGGCGATAACGAGGTCAAAGGCGACCTCCTCGAAGTGTGCGCCATGAAGGCCGATCCGATCAAGGCGCTCGACCTCATGATGTGCATGAATAAGGAATATCGTAAGATCCCCGACAACTTCGAAGACTGCGCGAAAGAGGCGAAGATGGACGCCGCCAAGATCAAGGCGTGCGCCGATGGCGATGAGGGGAAGAAACTGCTCAAGGAGTCGTTCGAGTACTCCAAAAGCAAACAGGCGAGCGGATCGCCGACCATATTCGTGAATGGCGAGCGTTACCGCGGTGGCCGTACCGAAACCGACTTCATGCGTAACTTCTGCAATGCGTTCAAGGTCGAGAAACCTCAGGCATGCAACGACATCCCGGCGCCCAAGAGGGTCGATCTTACCGTTCTTACCGATGCGCGCTGCAAGAACTGTGTCGTCGATCCCATCATCAATCAGATGAAGAACATCTTCCCCGGTCTCGTCGAGAAGAAGATAGACTATGGCACGGAAGAGGGCAAGAAGCTCTATGAGACACTCAAGAATACCGAGGCGAAGCTTCTTCCCGCGTTCCTGTTCGACAAGAATGTCACCGAAGATGCCGGTTTCCAGCAGGTCTCTCGCTGGATGATTGATGTGGCTGACAAGAAGATGCTTCGTGTCGGCGGCAAATTCGATCCGACCGCCGAGATCTGTGACAACCAGATAGACGACACGAACGACGGCAAGATAGACTGCGACGACGAGACCTGCAAGAACAACCTTGTCTGCCGCAAGGAGATAAAGGATCGTCTCGACGTCTTCGTTATGAGCCAGTGTCCCTACGGGGTCAAGGCGCTCGATGCGATGAAAGAGGTGCTCAAGGTCTTCAATAACAAGATAGATTTCCATGTGAACAACATCGCCGATGAGACATCCGACGGTGGTTTCCGTGCGCTTCACGGTCAGCCCGAGGTTGACGAGAACATCCGTGAGCTCTGTGTGATGAAGTACTATCCTAAGAACTACAAGTACATGGACTACATCTGGTGCCGCAATCAGGACATTCGTTCGGATGACTGGAAGAAGTGTGCGACCAACGGCATAGATGCGAAGAAGATCGAAAAGTGCGCGACGAGCGACGAGGGCAAGAACCTTCTTCGCGAGAACATCAAGATCGCCAAGAGCCTCGAGATCGGTGCCAGCCCGACATGGCTCGCGAACAACAAGTTCAAGTTCTCGGGAATCGCGGCTGAGGATATCAAGCGGCAGTTCTGCACGCAGAACCCGGGCAAGAAGGGATGCGAGCAGACGCTCTCGACCCAACCGCCTGCCGGTAACCCGAATCAGCCTGCTCCGAAGGGCGGGTCCTGCGGCGGCTGATCGAACGGAGTTCCCTTTTTAGGGCCGGCCTTCGGGCCGGCCTTTTTTTGTGTTTAGAATTGCTTTGTGGTAAACCTGCGGCGTCGTGAGATTGAGCGAGGGAGGCGAATGATGGCGAGAGCGATGCATGAGGTGGCGTGGTTGTTGTTCCTGATCATCGGGGCGATCGGCGCTTGCGACGAGGGGGAGAAGGGTCCTGCTGGAGATGTCCTCTGTGGCAACGGCTATATTGATAGCGGTGAGGTGTGCGACGGGACGAACCTGAACGGTGCCACATGCGAGTCGCTTGGTTTCGGTGCGGGGCCTCTGCTGTGCGCCGCGAACTGTCTATCCTTTGATCCGAGCGCCTGCGGCGCATCGTCTACCTGCGGCGATGGGGTAAAGAACGGTACCGATGTGTGTGACGGCGACGACCTCGGTGGACAGTCCTGTCAGACGCAAGGGTTTTCGGCGGGCGACTTGAAGTGTTTCCCCAACTGTACCGGCTTTGACACCTCTTCCTGCACCGGTCAGATCGTGTGTGGCAACGGTATGATAGAGGGGAACGAGGTGTGTGACGGGACGCAATTGAACGGGGAAACCTGCGAATCGCAGGGCCTCGGCCTCGGAACGCTCGCCTGCAAAGACGACTGTTCTGGTTACGATACCTCCGGTTGTAGTGAGGAGTGCCAGCCGCAGTGCGGGACACGGGTCTGCGGTCCCGATCCGGTGTGTCAACAATCATGCGGTGAGTGCGGCGACTTCGAGATATGCACCGAGGAAGGGCAGTGTCTCAAGACTTGCGATTTCGACGAGGTCACGGCCGACACGGTGATCAACATCGATCTTGTGACGGCGACCGTCTCCGGCCAGATAGCGCTCAACGGCGCGGTGATGCCCGACAATACGCTAAACCAGTACTACGACCGCGGATATGTCCGCTTCGTTCACAAGGGGAGCGGAGATACCATCTCCTTCCCGGTCGGCATCGTCGGCATCGCGCAGTATGAGGGAACACTCTTCGCCGGGACCTACGATATCATCTACGTTCCGAACGGTGCCGACTACCAGAATGTTACGCCGGCGACGCGCTATGTGCTGGCCGAGGATGTCGTGATTGCGGGAGACTGGCAGCATAACTATTCATTACCGACCGTGACGGTCGGCGGGGCCGTGACGCTGAACGGCGCACAGATGCCTCCCAATACGCTGAACGAGTACTATGACCGAGGGTATCTCAGATTCACCGACAGAAAGAGCGGCGATTCATTCTCGGTGTCTCTTGGCGCCACCGGTCCTGCCTCCTTTTCAACGACGATGTTCGCCGGTGACTATCGGGTGACCTTTGTTGCCACCGGTGCTGAGTATCAGAATGTGTTACCCGACCAAGAGATCGTTCTCAGCGAAATCGAATCGTTCGTTCAGGACAGAACGCTTTCCTACAATGTCGTCACCGTTTCGGTAAGTGGCACGGTGAC
>CAYQBN010000016.1:0-49696 GCA_964415795.1 uncultured Spirochaetales bacterium
GAAGCCTGACACCGACACACCCAAACCTGACACCGCCGCCGATGCCGACACCGAAGAGCCCGATGAAGCGGCAGACGAAACGGTCACCGACGAGACCGGCGACGGTCTCCTTGCCGACGAGGATACCCTCATCCAGCCCGACGAACAGAAACGACCGCTACCGGTGAGTAGCGGCTGCAGTTGCTCGGTGGTGTTCTAACTATTGACTCGATTTTCCCTTCCCCTACAATACCTCCCATGAGTACCCTTCCACGCATCGTCTTTATTGTGGTGTCTTTCCTTATCCCCCTGCTCTTCTATTTCACCGGGCGTTCTTCCGAAGAGGTTTCCCTTCTGCGAAAAGCAGAATATGTTACCTCTCTGGGTAAAGGTGTCGTCCGCTGTGAACTTTGCCCACACCGGTGCACCCTTTCCGAGGGCCAGCGCGGCATTTGCCGGGTGCGCCAGAACATAAAGGGAACACTTTACTCCCTCGTCTATAACCGCCCGGTGGCACTCAACAATGACCCCATCGAAAAAAAGCCGCTCTTCCACTTCCATCCCGGCACCAAATCCTTTTCACTCGCCACGGCGGGTTGCAACATGAACTGCAATTTCTGTCAGAACTGGGAGATATCGCAGGCGACCCCCGAGAGCGTAACCCCTTACGATTTCACTCCTGCCCAGATTGTTTCCTTCGCCAAGAAGTATGGCTCTGACAGTATTTCGTTCACCTACACCGAACCGGCGATTTTTTTCGAGTACATGCGTGACATAGCGGTTCTCGCCAAAAAGGAAGGCCTTCGTACGGTCCTTGTCTCGTGCGGCTACATCAACGAGAAACCGCTCCGCGAACTCGCCAAATACCTTGACGCGGCGAACATCGACCTCAAAGGGTTCAGCGATGAATTCTACGCCACCTATACTACCGCAAGCCTTCAGCCGGTGCTCGATACGCTGAAGATCCTCAAGGAAGAGGGGGTGCTCGTCGAGGTAACCAACCTCGTGATACCGGGAGCGAATGACAAGCCCGACGAGATCCGCCGTCTCGTGCAGTGGGTAAAGAAGAATCTCGGACCCGACACGCCTCTCCACTTTTCTCGCTTCTTTCCCAAATACAAACTGACGAGCCGTCCCCCTACTCCACCGGTGACACTCGAAGAGGCAGCAAAAATAGCAAAGAGCGAAGGGATGCGCTTTGTCTACCTCGGCAATCTTTCGACCGAAGAAGGAGAGGACACTTTTTGCCCCAAGTGCTCGAAAAAACTCATTGACCGGAGCGGCTTCTTCGTGGAGAAGAATCTCCTCAAAGAGGGAAAGTGCCCCTTCTGTGGTACTCCCATACCCGGGCGGTGGTAAGCGGTGAAACGCTTCGGTCTCGGTGCCGCATTTCTCCTTGGTTCCGTTACCATCCTTACCCAGACCATCCTCTTTCGCGAACTTATGATAGAGGCGGGACTGCTCGAACTCGTCGTGGCGTTCGCCCTCGCCCTCTGGATGCTTTTTACCGGCATCGGCGCTCTCCTGTTTCGGGTCCTTCCTCGAGGGATCTTATCGCCGCCGATACTGTTGTTTTCTCTCCTTTTCTGTTTTTTCGGGCAGTTGTTCTTCATCCGGTCGTTGGCTTCCCTCTTCGCGCCGGTTTCCGGCATGGCGCTTTCTATACCGGCGATGATCACGGTGACCGCGGTAGTGCTCCTTCCGGGATGTCTTCTCGGTGGGCTCCTTTTTCCCGCCTGTGTCGTCACCGAGGAGAGACCCGGCTCGACGCTCCGCGTGTACCTATTCGAATCGCTCGGCATGGCGATCGGTGCAGGGTTGTTTTACCTTTTCCCCTCGGCGTTCTCCCCCGTTTCCTACGATCTCTACCGAGAGTACTATGCCACTCGCTATCTCCCCGACACGCTCCTCTTCTCGCGGGATGGACGCAGCGGACGGCTCGATGTCGTCGAACGGCGCGGCCAGACGGCCTTCTTCTGGAACGGACATGCCGTCGGCGTCCTCGGTTCTGACCGACAAGTCGAGACCTTTTCCCGGCTTGCTCTTCTCCAGCATCCTGCTCCGCGGCGCATACTCCTTCTCGGCGGATTCATCTCTGGGAGCGCCGCCGAGATCGCCCATGCCGCGCCTGAAGCGGCCATCACGGTGATCGAGCCGGAACCTTGGCTTGCCGAGATGTACCCTTTCCCCGTCGAAGAAAAGAATCTCCACCTTCTCACCGGAGACCCGCTCTCTTTTCTCGCACACCTCCCCTCGCACGACCTCGTCATCGTGGACCTTCCCGAGCCCGACTCTCTGGCCACTGCCCGCTGGTACACCAGAGAGTTCTTCCAAAAGATTGCGGATTCCCAAGGTCCTACGGTGGTTCTCGTCGTTGGTCTCCCCGGAGGACAGGGAATGCTTCCACCCGAACTTGCCGATCTCAATGCAACGGTAAAACGGGCACTTACAGAGGTATTTACCAACGTGCGACTCCTTCCTGCCAGCAGACATTTATGGGTTTCCAGCAATTCAGACAGCGTTTCAGATGACTTCACCATGCTTGCCGAACGTCTTTCCGAGAGGAGTCTGGGTACCAACTGGGTCAACGAGGCGCTTCTCAGCGACATTCTGGAACCGATGCACCTTCGACTGACCACCGAGGCGATAGAGCGTTCCCCGGCGTTGTCGAACCGGCTTCTCGCTCCGACAGTGGTGTTCGCCTCCCTCCGCCATGCCGCCCGCCGGCTCGATCGCCCGCTACCGCCGGCGATAACGACGCTTCCCGATCGGCCGGGCGTCTTCCTCGGATCGGCCTTCGGTATAGTGGCCATAGTCCTTTTATTCACCGTCCTTGCCACGCGACGGGGGCTTGACTGGCATCATACAGTCGTCATCTTTGTGGCAAGCGGCGCCGCCTTCATCATCGAAGTCGCGCTTCTTGCGCTGTTCCAGAATTTCGTTGGACAGATATACCACTTCATCGCGCTCTTTACCCTCAGTTTCACCAGTGGGCTCGCCGTCGGTCTATCGGTAACTTCTCGCTTTCTGCCATCAGCGAGTCACCTCCTTGGTGCACTGGCTCTTCTCTCTTCTCTTCTCCTCATCGGGGCCGCTACGTCTTTCCCTCCCGGTGCATACATCACGATAAATTTCATTGTCGGTCTCCTTCTCGGAGGCGTGCTCGGTCTTCTTGCCCGACACGATCGATCGGATCGAGAAGGAGGCATCGGGTTCTACCTCGCCGACCTCTCGGGAGCAGCGGCGTGCGGACTTCTCTTTGGCGCGACGGTCATGCCGCTCTACGAGATCGGATACAGTTTCTTTTCTGCAGGGATACTGAGCCTTTTCGGAATGTTCGTCGCTCTCAGGCGATCGTAGGGGACGAAGGGATCAGAGGTCGTCGTACGGGTTGGTCTGGATGACCTGCTGTTTCATCATCTGACGCTGAATGTCGCGCTGGATGTCGGTGGTGTTTTTGTTCGGGTTCTGCGGCGTCGAGAGCTGCTTGATGAGGTACGGAAGGCGATCCTCGCCGATCTGAATGTTCTTCTTACCCGGCTGGATGTTCGTCTGATACTGGCTGTCGTCGCTGTTGTCGGTCCAACCACCATTCGTGACCTGCCCCATCATGACATTGCGGGCGTTCTTCTTCTTCGCTTCCTCGAATGCCTGTTGCCGCGCGTCGCCGGCTGTCTGCCCGCCGTTTTCCGACGAGCCGCCTTGATAGACTTCATCGGAAGGAGCGTCGCCGAGTTGACCGGTGTTCGCGACACTGCCGAGGCCGCCCTGCCGCATCATGTCACGGCGCGCCTCGTCGGCGGTGTTGAGCGTGTTCGCCTCTTCGGAGTCTTCCCCTTCTCCCTCGTGCGCCGGCTGATAGACCGTGTCGGGCGGAAGATCACCAAGGTAACCAGTGTTCGCGATACTGCCGAGAAGATTCTTTCGAAGATCCATCTGCCGTGGATTGTCGGTAAGATCGCCGACATTCTCGACACGGTCATAGAGCATCTTCTCGAAGTCGTTGAAGCGGTAGAGCGACCGGTCGGCGAGACGCAGTTCGTTCATCCACCGCGGTTTGAGAATACCATGCGCTTCATCGAGCTTCAACTCGTAGAGCGACAGCGGCTTTTTCACCATACTCTGGTCCTCGGCGCCCCACGCCACGAGAAAGGCACAAAGGATCGTGATGACGACAAGACTTTTCATGGACACCTCCTTTCATTAAAACCCGGGGTTTTCATTATACCCCTATTATTATCGGAAGCAAACCCCTTTCCAAAATATAACTCCAATTAAAATCAACAGGTTACCTGCCTCTCGGTTTTCACGATATTTCTAACCGTTTGATTTCGCTCGCAATAAATCGGTCGTACCTCTTTTGCTTTACTGCCCTTCCGGCGATCAACACAAGACTTGTGCGTTTCGATAACGGAGGTTCACCATGAAGATCATCGGTGGCGTGCTTGTTCCCTTGTTCCTTATCCTCGCCTGTAACGAGAAGAACGTTCCTTTTCCTGAACAAGACCTGTTGCACGACGAAGGAGAAGACACGCTCCTTTCCGACGATGAGGCAGAAGCAGAGGAAAGCGAAATTGTCGCAGAAACGGACGCGGATCTCGACGAGATCCTGCCCGATGGCGACTTCGAGCCGGTCATCGTCATCCCCAAGGCAGGTATCGAACTCGAAGCCATCGTTGATCTGCGCCAGTGGGAATCGGGAACCTTTCCCGTAACTGAGAAGATCTCCTTCCCTGCACCGGATGCTGGGAACACCATAAGATTATTCGGGGAAAAAATGTCCGTTATCTCGTCGTCGGTACCCTTCGACTATGACAACCATACCTTTCTCTTTTTCTTCGGTGACTTCTCGAAGAACGAACGCCTCTCTCTAGAGGTTTCCTTTTCCATTAAGCCAGCTTCTTCGATGGGGCTTCGCATATGGCAGGATCTCGACACCGGCGATATGGTCATCGGGCCGTTCACCGAGCCATATTTCACTCCTTACTGGCTCATCGTGCCGCAGAGCCCCTTCAAGACCGACAAAGATAACGATGCCAATGTGCCGGTAGAGAAGGTCACGCTCCGAGTCATTGCTCCCGATGATCAGTGGCAAGTATTGGGGCCCGGTGTAACCGGGACACGAGACGGTGCCGTGTGGACCTTTACGATGGAAACTCCGATGCCTTTCTATGCCCTTTCTTTCGCCGCTTCGCCCGATTATACCCTCATCAGCGCCGGAAAGACCTCGTCGGGCATCGAGATCATCGGTGCCGGATTTCCGCAGGAAAAAGAGCGACTCGAAGCGATTTATCCCGCCGGCGTCACAACGGTCGAATGGATGGAGGAACACATCGGTCCCTACGAGTTCGGTAACAAGGTGGGGCTCGTCTCGATCCCCGATTTCGGCGGCGGTATGGAGCATGTCGGCGTTATCTACATGGGTACCGATGTGCTCGATTCGTACGATAGCGGCGTTTTTGTGACGGTGCATGAGATCGTCCACAACTGGTGGGGAAACAATGTCCGCTTCAGCGATTGGCCCGACTTCTGGGTCGCCGAGGGATTCGATGAGTGGACGACGAACTACAACCTCATGGCAGCGATCGAGGATGCCTCTTCGTTTGCCGACCGGCGCGAGCAATATCGCTTCATCGCCGCCTTTCTTTGCAGCGCCGCCGACGCGGTTCCCCTTCGCTTCAGCCCGGATCTCGATTTCATGTCCCTTGATGTCCAGATGCAGACCGCCTACTACTACGGCGCGGCGTTCCTCGAGATGGTCAACAAACGACTCATGCGTGACTTCAACGGGAAGGAACTTCTGCCGCTCCTCCGTCTGTGGTTCGAAGAGAAGCATCAACTGACCGTTACCACAGAAGATTTTCTCGCGTTCCTCATTGCACATACCTCTGAATCCACCGATTCCACCGACTATTGGAAGATGCTCTTCGACGATTGGGTGTACCGTGCCCCCTGCCCTACCCTTGTGGCAAGCGACTACCTTTTCGCCGGCGGGACCCTCTCCTTCACGCTCACCCACACCGGCATGGCACCTTCCTTACCGGCTTTTCCCATTGTGATTGAGTGGGAAGATGCTTCCTCCTCCACACTTACCGTCGATCTCGACACTGGCGGAACGGCCCTCGTCGAGGTACCGGCGACCGCGGCACCAGCACGGATACTTGTCGATCCCGATTGGTTCTATGTCTTCGCGCTCGATACGACCCTATGGGACGGCCCCTCGATATCTTTCACCGAGAAGCCGCCAGCTCTATACGGCCATAGGCTTCCAGTAATCCACCCGACTCGGTCACCTGCTGTAAGGTAATGATCGTCTGAAACGGCAGATCGGAAAGGAGAGCATAAGAACGCCTTCTTCGATCCTCATCCATGAACGAGAAGATCTCATCCCCGAGGAATATCGGCGGCCACCCGGAATCGGCGAGAACGAGTGTTTCAGCCAGACGCAGGCAGAAAGCACCAAAGGCGATCTCTCCCGACGACGAGGTCCTTGCAGCGCGCCCAGTAAGCAGGAAGCGGATATCGTCGAGGTGTGGACCATAGAGCGGCACTCTCCGCTCGATCTCTCGCTCCAAGCGATCAAGAAGACGGCGTTCGATCTCTTCCTGCGATTCAACAGGTGTCTCTATCTCGAGCGATAATGGCACCCCCGCTTTTTCCGCCACGGCAACAAACCGTTCAACGAGACGATCCGCCATCATACGCCGTTGTTCGCGTATCGTCGCCATGAGCGGCACTGCCGCCCTGTTAAGAGGAACGAGCCCACTTCGCTTACCGCCCTTGAGAAGAACCGTTTTTTGCTTGAGATATCTTATGTACTGAGAAAAAACTTCGATATACCCGCGATCGCTCCCCATGACCACCCGATCAAGAAAGTCACGACGCCTTTTCGGTGAACCGCTCATCATCTCGATATCCTCATGAGTACAGAGGACAAAGGATGTTCTGGCAATGAGAAGGCGCCGTGAAACGGCCTTTCCGTCCCACCCGATTCTTTTTGCGCCTTTGCGGTCGAAACCATAGGTGATCACACTATCCCCTATTCCACCAGCATCGAGTGTCGTTCTTACGAAGAAGTAATCCCGGTCATCATGGATGCACTCGCGAAGTTCGTTCGTTCGGAAGCTTCGCCCTCCCAGAGAGACGGCACATGCTTCGACTACCGTGGTCTTTCCGGTACCGTTGGGACCTACGACCAAGGTTCGATCGGTAAAGGAGAACGCCCTTTCGCTGAATCGCCTGAAGTTCCTGAGACTAATGCGGTGTATGCGCATGAAAGCCGCGTCAGATGCGAAGCGGCATGACCATATGAGTGTAGGTGTACTCCGGCTGTTTCTCTATGATGGTCAGCGGCCGGAGACCTTCTTCGACTATGAGCCTTACTGTATCACCATCGATGACATTTATCACATCGCTGAAATAGCGCGCATTGAGTCCTATGGTACGATCGCTTTTAAAAGGCTTCTCAACGAGTATCTCGTCGCTCGAACTTCCACCGAACTCAGAACTGGCGCTCAGTTTCAACATGTCCCCGTGGAACTCGAATCGAGTAGCCCATATCTTCTCTTCAGTCGAAATGGCGGTAACCCGCTTGACGGCGTCTATTATCTCCTTTCGCTGAACGAGAGCGAAATCTTTCTGTTCTATCTGAGCGATGCTTCCGGTAACGTTCCGATAGCTTGGAAATTCGTTCTTGATAAGACGACAACTGAAGGTCAGGCCATCGGCAGTGACTATCAGCTTTCCTTCCTTTACCGAGAAGGACGCTTCCTCCTTGTCCGAAAACACCTTTACCATTTCTGCGAAGCTCTTCCCGGGGATGACGATCCCTTCGGAAAGGTCCTTGATGGGGATCGTTATATCGCTGAGAGTGATGATGGATATTCGATGTATATCGGTGGTGACCATCTCAACGACTTCCTTCTTCTCCTCTTGGACCTTGATGATAAGTACACCTGAGTAGGTCTTGTTGTAACTGGGATCGGTCATCGAAAACTGTAGCTTTTTGAAAAAAGGAAAAATTCTTTTGGTCGGGATGGGGGTTCCCGTAGCTGCTTCATAAGGAACCGCGGGAAATTCGGTAACATCACCACAGGGAAGAGTATATGTCGTCCGACCCGATGCTACGGTAAGAAGAGTATGCTCTTCGTCATAATCGAGAATGACATCCTCCCCTCGCACACCGCGACACATCTCGTAGAGATGCTTCGCAGGAACGGCTATTTTCATCTTTCCTTCGATCTCTACAGGAAGGGTAACGAACACCGAAGTATCTAGATTCGTTGAGACTATTCGACATTGTCCTTTTCCTGCTTCAAACAGGAAATGAGAAAGAATGGGCATGGTGCTCTTTTTCTCTACCGATCCGAGACATCGCTCGATAGCATCGATAAGCGCTTCTCTTTTGAAAGACGCCCGGGTCATGTGATCCTCCTTGTTTATTGACATCATTGTGTTGAGATATCCTGTATAGAGTAATCTAGATGGATAGTAATATATGGGTTGTTGAAATTGTTGGTGGTATATCTAACTTCTTGATTTATTGATTCTTTTCCCTTTTCTTTTTTGTGAGTATGAGTGTTCTCTCGTCGTTTGATAATAAAGTAACATTTATTAAACACGCGTTTTCTCATTATGCCTTCATATCTTCTATTTCACGGGTCAACTTATCAACCACCCTCTTTACATTGGTGTCCTCTAGGGAAAGCCGTTCTATGCGTGAAATGGAGGAAAGGACCGTTGCGTGGTCGCGTCCCCCGAAGAAATCCCCTATCTCCGCGAGCGTTGCATTGGTATGTTTCTTAGAAAGGAACATAGCGATCTGCCGGGCCAACGACACTTGCTTCGAGCGGTCCCGTGATGTGATGTTGGAAACCTTCGTTCCCATCACGATAGCGGTCGCCTTCGCTACCTCTTCTATCGTCAAGTTTCCTTTCACCCGTATCATATCTCTGAGCCGTTCCATGGCGAAATCTTTCGTTATCGTTTCCTTGCGTCCTACGATCTCCATCGCTATGTGAAGGGTTTTAAGCGCTCCTTCTATTTGCCGTACATTGTTCTTGAAGTTCTTTGCCACGAAGAAAACGGCTTCATCGTCAAGAGACACACCATACAGATCGGCCTTTTTTCGCACGATGGCTATACGCGTATCAAGATCAGGAGGGCGTATCTCGAGAGTCACTCCGCCATCGAAGCGCGATTTGAGACGATCGTCTATCTCACGAATCTCGCCGGGGTATCTGTCAGAAGTAATGACGATCTGCTTCTTGTTGTGGTAATACTCGTTGAAAAGACGAAAGAATTCTTCCTGAATCCCCGGTGTCTTCATGAACTGGATGTCATCGAGCAGAAAATAGTCGAATGCGAAGAAGGTGTCGTGGAACTTTTGAATGCTCTTCTCGGTCATCGCCTTGTAGAATTCGTTGATCAGCTTCTGGGTAGAAATGTAACAGAACAGCTTGTGTTTGGTGCCGACGAAATTGCCTATCGCATGGAGAAGATGGGTCTTGCCGAGACCAGTACCGCCGTAGATGACCAGCGGGTTACGGTCACCTCCCGGATTCTTCGCGATGTAAAGGGCCGACTCGTAGACATCCTTGTTGCTTGGTCCGGTAACGAAAGAGTTGAAGGTGTACTCGCTCGAGACCTCGGTACTTTTGACGGATCTCCCTTTCTTTGCCGGCTCCATAGCCGTCTGCTCGGAAAGCGGCAGAAGCGGCTGTATGTCGTCCATTTCCGACATTTTCTTCACGACGAAGCGAACCGTTACATCGGGAGCAATGACCTCGCGCGCGATCTCCGTTATCTTGCGGGCGAGATGTTGTTTTTCGAGAAGGGAAATGATCTGTTGGCTTGGGCATCCGATGACCAACTCCTCTTCGCTTTCCTTGACCACGCGGAGAGGATGAATGAAGGCCTTCATGATGTTGGAGTTCTCGACGGCCGATAACCGCTCCTTTATCCGCTTCCACATGCAGTGCTTATCCTCGGGATGTCACATTGTTGAAAAGCATTGTAATCAAGAGGGGCTCTTTTTCAAATTCCTTCTCTTCTTTTTTGTGAGGAAGAGGCATGGAGGATCTCTTGAGCTGTCATGGTTAGGGATCCTTCTCCGTCCCGCATGGTCACCGTTTCGATGACGGTTTCGGTCGCTTCAGCCGTTCCCCGTCGGCAATGGTAAAGGCAAAGGGAGGGGACATTCTCCGGCCGCTCTTGAACAAGGGTAAGATGAGAAAGAGCGAGGCCCGTAGCGGATATCGCGGTACATGCGTAAGCGATGCGGGCGGCGGGATGAACGAAGTAAAGCGCCCCCCTCTTTTTCAGGGAAATGGCTCCGCACAAAAGAAAATCGCGGAGATCGCCGAACATCTCGTGTCGGGCGACGGATCGTTCTCCTTGAAGCGTCGGGTGCTTGGAACGACTAGGATAATAGGGAGGGTTGAAAACGACGAGGTCATACCGTTCACGGGGAAGCTTGAGGTGGCGAAGATCGCCATGTATCGGGATAAGACGGTCGGAAAAACCGTTTACGGCGATGTTCCGTTTCAGGAGATCAAAAAGGCCCTCGTGCCGCTCAACACACATTATGCGCTCCGCGAGGTTCCGGTAGGCGAGCAAAAGAGAGACGACGCCATTACCAGCACCGAGGTCTAATGCTAACTTGCTGATTTTTCTTTCGATTTTTGAGACGAACCAAGCGAGCAGGAGAACGTCCACGGAAAAACGGTAACCGCGTCGCCGTTGAAAGAGACGAAGATCGTTGCTGAAAATGGTGTCGAACGAAAGAGGAGATTCAATCATAGATTTTTCGGAGAAGGTCCTCGCGGGAAATGGCACCCTCCCGGATGATTTCGACATTTCGACGGTCGACGCGTACGATGGTCGAGGGAATATTGCTGGCCTTTGAATAGAGCTCGGTATTGTTCTCGTCGAATAGAAGCGTTCCGTCTATCTTCTCCTCGAAATAGGAAAAGACCTCTTGATAAGTGGTGGCGGGAGGCTTTCCGGTGGGATTGGCACTGGTGGTGATGATGGGGTGTCCGACCATTTCGAGCAATTTGTTGACCCCCGGGTGGGAGGAGCAGCGAATGCCGACGGCACCGGTACCGCCCGTGATCGCGGCCGGCACTTCAGGGCGCGCCTCGTGAATGATGGTGAGAGGGCCGGGCCAGTAGAATTTGGCGAGGCGCTGGGCAATGGGGCAGAACGAGGAAACCAGCTCATTGAGCATAGAGGGTCGATTCTTCGTAATGAGTACCGAGAGGGGCTTGGTTGCCGCGATCCCTTTGATGCGCTTTAGGCGGCTCACCGAATCGGGCTCATGGATGATGCAGCCAAGGCCGTACACGGTCTCGGTCGGATAGGCAATGACCGCGCCATTGCGAAGGTGCCACGCAGCTTCTTCGAGAGAGAATATCTCCATAGTCACTTCTCCAGGATGTTCTTTTGAAGCAGGGCGTCTTTTTTCTCTACCTCACTGGCGAGATCCTGACGAAACTGCTCGAGACGGGCTTGAAGGTGAGGGTCTCGTAAGGCTAGAAGCGAAAGGGCGAAGAGAGCCGCATTCTTGGCGCCGTCCACTGCCATAACGGCAACGGGAATACCGGAGGGCATCTGAACGGAGGAAAGAAGGGCATCTAGGCCGCCGAGCCCCGATGCGTTCAAGGGAACCGCGATCACCGGTTTTATCGTGTGGGCGGCTACGACACCCGCAAGGTGTGCCGCCGCCCCGGCGCCGACAATGATGCATTCACCGGTGAACTGTTCGACGAGCGATACGGTCCGGTGGGGGGTACGATGCGCCGAGGAGATATGGACATCATAGGAGACGCCGAACGAAGAAAGCGTCTCGGTCGCCTTTTTCATGATGTTCCAATCGCTGTCGCTTCCCATGAGGATAAGAACCTGCGCCATAATGAATCTCCCCTATGATCAGAATCATTTTGATGGTGAGGAAGACGGAGCCGGCGGAGCCGGTACCACGGGAGCCGCTTTGTTAAAACGGTCCGAGAGTTCGGTAATGCGGGCGTCGAGGAAATCTACGCAACCGCGTACCTTTTGAAGGTTTTCGTAGGTCTTGTTTTTCATGTAACCGCGGACCTCCAGTGAACAGGAAAGCGTCTCGTCGAGAAGCGCAAGGATGTCCGGAGTAAAGGAACCCTTTCCCCCTTGTGCCGAAAGGAAGGTTTTCGCGTTGGAGAGGGTGCTCTCGACATTCTCGAGCAAAGAGAGGAGCGCGTCGTTGTCCGTGGCCGAGGCGATCGATAGGCTCACCGTAAGCGTGACCAATCGGTAGGCAAGCGTCATCTCGCCGATAGCGAGAGCCTCTGCGCGACGATGGAGAAGCGCCAACTCGTCCCCGGCGGATAGCGGCGATACCGCGATAAAGAGAAAAAGAAAAAAGATGATGCGTTTTCTCATGGGTCTCCCCGTCCGACATATCGAAAGGACCGTATCAAAAAAGGGAAACGCTGTCAACCTGCGAAAGGCGCGTGAGAGGAGAAGACCGCCAGATTCAACCGGCGATCGCGGAGAGAGCGCCGGTATTCCTTGACCGATGCTTCGCAAGGAAGGGAGAGGGAACGAGGAAGATAAAGAACGACCTTTCCCTTTTCGGTGAGGAGTCGTTCGAGGATCTGTGTCCACTGGCGATTCGTCGCTACGGCGCGCGAGACGACGAGGTCGAAGCGGTCGGAGACTGAGCCGGCGTCGGCGTGAAGAACCTGAATCCGGGAAAGGCCCAAGGAAGCCGATGCATAGGAAAGAAAAGCCGCTTTCTTCGTCGCCTTCTCGATGAGCGTCCAAGAAAGATCGGGTCGTGCGATGGCGAGAGGGATACCCGGAAAACCGGCACCCGATCCGACATCGGCGCACCGTGAGACCGCGGAAAAAAGATGGGGAATGGTCAGCAGCGCCAAAGATTCGGCAAAGTGACGGGTCGCCACGGAGGCCGGTTCGGTAATGCGGGTGAGGTTATGCGTTCGATTCCAGGCGAGGAGAAGATCGAAAAAGGAAGCGCAAAGAACGAGGACCTTGTCCGGAAGAACGATATCGAGAGCGGCGAGATCTTCCCGAAGGGTCGTGATGAAGGTTTCACGTGAAACATCAGGGTGTTCCATGATCGCGCCTCTTTCGGTGATTCAATGTCATGAAGAGAATGGCGACCGCTGCGGGGGTAACGCCAGGGATGCGAGAGGCATCGCGGAGCGTTGCGGGCCGATGACGCGACAGCTTTTCTTCCACCTCGCGCGAGATACCGGGGATACCGACGAAAGAGAAGTCATCGGGGATTCGCACCGCGGCGAGGGTCCGTTCATCGAGGGACTGTGTGGCTTCTTTTTCGAGGTAGGGAGCATACTTGAGACGGATGAGTGTTCGGACCCATATCTCCGATGCTTCTTCCGGGAGAGGAAAAACGGCGGCGAGCTGGTCACGGGAGACCTCGGGACGGCGCAGTAGCGTCGCAAGGGAGGTTGGCTGAACGATGGGGGCCGTCCCAAGGGCGGAGAGGTGAGCGTTGATCTCGTCAGAGGGGGCGAGGCGATCTTCTTCCAGTCGGTGGGAGAGCGCGACGACCCGGTCGAGAAGGCGTCGCTCTCGGGAGTAGCGTGCTTCTGGAATGAGGCGATACCTCCACGCTTTCTCAAGGAGGCGTTCTGCCGTGTTGTCGTCTCGGAGAAAGAGCCGCCGTTCTGCGCGGCTCGAGAACATGCGGTATGGCTCGTCTATGCCCCGGGTCACGATGTCGTCGATAAGGACGCCGCCATAGGAATCGGTTCGCTCGAGGAGGAAGATCTCTTCTTGACCCCGGGCACGCAACGCCGCGTTGATACCGGCGACGAGACCTTGTACCGCCGCCTCTTCATACCCTGATGTACCGTTGATCTGTCCGGCAAGGAACAATCCAGGAACCTTTTTGCTTTCGAGAGTATGACGCAGATCCCGTGGGTCGAACGCATCGTACTCGATGGCATAGGCTGGCCGGGTGATGACGGCGTGCGCAAGTCCCGGGATAGTACGGATAAAAGCCGCTTGTACCTCGAAAGGAAGACTGGTCGAAATGCCGTTGGGATAGTATTCGGAACGATCCCATCGTTCCGGCTCGAGAAAGATCTGGTGCCGCTCACGGTGAGGGAACTTGACGATTTTATCCTCAAGAGAAGGACAGTACCGGGGGCCGATTCCCTCGATACTTTTGTGGGTGCCGTATAGAGGAGACCGGTGGAGATTGTCGCGTACGATGGCGTGCGTTGCCTCGGTAGTATAGGTAAGATGACAAGGGATCTGATGGGACAATCGTGCAATCGTCGTCGTCGAGAAGGGAATATAGTCTTCGTCTCCCGGCTGTTCCTCAAGTACGGCAAAGTCGATGCTGTCGCCATGAAGGCGCACCGGTGTCCCGGTTTTGAGGCGGATGGGGGTGTGTCCAAGATGCGTTATCGCGGTGGAGAGTTCGGCCGCGGCCGGTTCTCCAAGGCGCCCGGCGGCATGTGCATGTTCGCCAATGATGACGCGACCGCGCAAAAAAGTACCTGTCGTTACCACAATGGATCGCGCGGAAAGGGTCTCGCCTGTTCGCAGGATGACGCCGCGTATCCCGGTGTCGTCGGTGGCGATAGTGACCGCTTCTTCTTGGCGTACGGAAAGATGTGACATGCGGAAAAGCGCGTGTTTAAGGAACAGGTGGTAGAGAAGCCGATCGTTCTGCGAGCGGGTAGCGTGCACCGCTTCTCCTTTGCTGCGGTTGAGAACTCGATATTGGATCGCCGAAAAGTCGGCGGCCATTCCCATGAGGCCGCCGAGGATGTCTATCTCACGGACGATCTGTCCCTTTGCCTGTCCACCGATGGCGGGATTGCAGGACATTTCGCCAAGGGAATCTATACGAAGGGTAAGGAGGAGTGTCTCGGCTCCGAGACGGGCCGCCGCTGCCGCCGCTTCGATGCCGGCATGACCGCCACCAATGACGATAACATCAAATGTTTTCAAGGCCATATAAACAAACGCACAAAAATCGTCTCTGTTGCGCGAAAAAGGACCGACCAAGGTCTGCCCTAGGGGATGATAAAAAAAAGCGGCTAAAAGTAAAATGGAGAGAGAAAACCGATCACTTCCCGAGACAAAAGGAGGCGAAGATGCGGTCGTAAACCGATAGATCGTCGGCCTTTCCAGCAAGGTCTCGCAGGCATCGTCGGCATCGGGAAAGTGCGTCAGCGATGAGCGCCGCATCGCCGGTGTCGAGAACGGCGCGGGTGGCGGCGCATATCTCGAGAAGATCTTCGGCGATCTGGCGGCGCGTCTGATGGAAAAGAAGCGGGAGAGAGGGGTCGGGGGCCTCTAAAGAGAATCGTTGGGAAAGCATCGTCAACAGGTCCCCAATTCCCTCGCCGGTGTGCGCCGAAACGAACAGAGAGGGAGCGAGTTCGGCCGCCGCCGGGTGTCGTCCGAGATCGCTTTTGTTGGCAACAACGATCGGGTTTCGACGAGAGACTAGATCAAGGACCGACCGGTCCTCGGCGGTTGGTGGAGCCGATCCGTCGAAGACGAAGATAATTTGCGTGGAAACCTCGGTCAGAGCGAGGGTTCGTGAAACACCCTCCCCCTCGATGCCGTGGGCAGCCTCGCGAACGCCGGCGCTGTCACATATCTCGACCTCAAGACCAAGATCGGGGAACAGCACCTTTCCAGAGATATAGTCGCGCGTAGTGCCCGGTTCAGGAGAAACGATGGCTCTTTCGTGTCCGAGGATCCGGTTAAAGAGGGAAGATTTCCCTACATTGGGACAACCGACGATAAGAACCCGTGCGCCGGCAAGGCGCTCGAAACGCCGGGAATTTTCGAGGAGACGAGAAACGAGGGTTTCTGTATCGGCGACAAGGAGCGATATTCGTGAGGGAGGAAGGTGGTCGAATATCTGGTCCGGAAAGTCAATGAGAGCGACGGCAAGCGCCTCGACCTCGTCCCAGCGTGAAAGAAGAGGACCCACGGCACGATCGAAATGGTCGAAGAGCATCTCTCGGCGTGCGAACTCGCTTTGAAAACGGTTTTGAGCGCTGATGAGCGTGGCCAGAGCCGTCGCTTGCGCGAGCGACATCTTTCCGTTCACCACGGCGCGGAAAGAGAATTCACCGGGAAGGGCAGGTCGTGCGCCGAGAGAAAAGAGATGTTCAAGGATGGTAGAAAGCGTCGGAATAGCCCCATGTACTTGGATCTCCGCAAGATCCTCTCCGGTGTAGCTTGCAGGCGCGGAAAAGAAAAGGACGACTGCCTGTTCGGGAGAGTTTTGCTCTCCGAGAGTAAGGCGGCGTACGGCTACGCGGCGAGGAGAAGGTAGACGCCCGCACACCTTCGTGAGAATTTGACGAACATGAGGCCCGCTTATTCGTATGATGCCGATCACTGATCCGGGAGCGGTCGCGATCGCCGCAATAGTGGTGCCGAGCCGTTCGACAAGACGCATGAACTTCCTCTCGATAAACGGGACCCTATTGTAGCAGGGCATGGAGATGAAGCAATGATAACTTGACGCGCATGCAGAGGAGAAGAACAATGAGGTAAGGAATGGAGGCGTGAAGGAACATGCTCTTTGATGCGCATCTTCACCTCGGAGAGCTACCGTCGGAAGAGCGGGTTCTTCCGGGGGCGGCACTCTCGTCGGTCCATGATTTTCACGATCCGCTGGTTTCCCAGCGGGAGCCGAGGGTGATCCTCTCGTATGGCATTCACCCTCTCTGGATCGAACGGGAGGGGCGCTCTCTCGATGTCCTGACAGCACTTGCCGCTCAAGGGACGATCGCGGCGGTCGGCGAATGTGGATTCGATTTTTACCACGGAAGGGACGAGGAGAAGGAAACCCGTCAGCGAGAAATTTTTCTCGCACAGTGTGCCGTTGCCGATCGGTTTCGTCTGCCTCTGGTCATTCATGTGCGGCGTGGGATGAAGGAGCTGTTCGCTCACATAGACCTTCTTAGGACCATATCTGCCGTGATATTCCATTGTTACCCGGGAACGGCAGAGGAGGGGAACGCTTTTCTTCGGCGAGGGGTGAATGCATTCTTTAGTTTCGGTACCCCTCTTCTCAAAGGATACCGGGGTGCCGTAACGGCCTTTCAACGATTGCCTCGAGAGAGACTCCTCTTGGAGACCGATGCACCGTTCCAACCACTCTCCGGACATGAAAAGACCCTGCCATCCGATCTTCTCTTGGTTTATGAACGAGCAGCTTGTCTGTTGGGGTCATCGAGGGAAAATCTCGAAGAACGGCTGTGGCGGACAGCGACGGAAATATTCCCGGTTCTTCGGGAAATGGATATCGATTAATCTACGAAGTTCTGTTCTTTGCTTCAAGTCCTTGGTGCGCCTTCAAAAAGGAGAACGATAAGGAGAAGTGCACGATGAACAAAGAAGATGCCATTCCCACGAGAAAAGGGGTGATGATCGGTACGAGAAGCGAGAGGGCAGGGAGCAAGGCGAGGCGCATCAGGTCTCGCGGACGGTCGAGTATCCATGACATCGTTTGACGAAGGTCCCATCCGTGCCGAGAGGGTGAAAATCGAAAGAGCAATAAGAAGAAAAGGAGTCCCGTCAGCGTGAAAGAGAGAAGTGGTCCGATAAGGGGAATGAAGGTGATAATGAGGGAAAAAAGACCGGAGCCGAATGCGAGAAGTGCTGGGACGAGCGCCACTTTTGCTTCGGAGAGAAGGTCTTCAAGGTCGGGAAGTTCCTCGAGTGCGACCGATCTCCCCTGAAACAGATCTTCGGATGCGCTCGATATCACTTGATAAAATGGTGCCACAAGCGGGTAGGAAAGGGTAAACGCCAGAAAAAACGAGATCCCCTTGAGAAGAAGCGAAAAAAGGCTCTTCATCAGGGACCAAAGGAAGGACCAAAGAGCGCCATCTTCCGGTTTTGGTTCCTGAATGACGAAATGAACATTTGCTTCGATCATTCTGGTGAAGAAGGGAAGCACAAGGAACGAAAAGAGAAATACCAGAAGAAAAATGAACAGGGACCAAACGAGTAAAGTACGCTCTTTTCGCACGAGACGAAGAGTTTCCTGAAAAGGTATGAACGGTCGGTCATTCTCGAGGTAGAAGGTCAATGACGCGCGTTCCATGTTCGTCTCCTTCGGTGATGGTTATCTCGCAGCGGGGTAGAAAGAACTCCCATGCCTGCCGAAATCGCGATGCCCATTCGATGAGGACAATGGCAGAGCGCTCGAGGAGGAGTTCCCGGAAGTCGGTCACCATAAGCTCTTCCCCGTCGGCGATACGATAGAAATCCCAGTGGTAAATGGGGATCCTTCCTTCGAGGTAGCATCGGAGAAGCACATAGGTCGGACTCTGTACGGTGTGTCGAGGAACCCCCCATGCTTCGGCGATCGCGGCGACCAAGGTGGTCTTTCCGGTTCCCAGATCGCCGTCGAGCGTTACCAAGGTTCCGGGTCCTAAAGAGAGGGCCAACTCTTTCCCAAACCGTTCGGTATCGGTCTCGCTCTTCGAAAGAAAAGGGGTCTGAGGAACATTGTTCACAATCATGTTCTTTCCAGAAGGGAAGATGCTTCTCCGATAAGGGAAATAAAAGAGGAAATGCGATGGAAAGAGGAAGAGAACTTCTTTTCAAGAAGGAGTCCCGCCTCTCGGTGAAGGAAGGCAGCGTTCACCGCCGCTTGGAACAGATCCTTGTCACGTCCTGCAAAGGCGGCAAGGATGCCGGCAAGAGCATCGCCCGTTCCTCCGAACGAAAGCGAACGAGCGCCGTGAGGGAGAATGACGGTTCGCTCTCGGTGGCGTATCCATGAAGCGGCATTTTTGGCGTAAAGAACCTGTCTCCGTGAGAGAGGAAAACGCTGTACCTGTTCGTGCCACGGGCCTTGGAAACCACATCGCTCAGCAGTGCGGGAAAGTTCGCCGGGATGGGGGGTAAAGATCGTCTCGCGGCGCGAGAGACGACGAAGAGCGGAGGGATCGAGGTGGTCGAAGATACCGGCGTCGAGTATCAGGCGAAAGGAAGAAAATGTAATAAAATCAAAAAGTTCTTTTGAAAGATGATGAAGACCCGGACCGCAAATGACCACATCCCACTTCTCGGGATGGGTCGTTGCCTCCTCCGGGGTGGTAAGCATCACGGCGGGATACCGTCCAGCAAGTTTGAGGAGCGTCGGTGCAGGTACCGCCACGGTGGCAAGTCCTCCTCCGGCGGCGAGAAAGGCTTCCGCGGCGATGAACGAGGCACCGATCTTCGAAGGGTCTCCACCGATAACGAGAAGCCGACCGTTCGTCCGTTTGTGGGCACTCGGAGGTGTCACAGGTAAAAGAACATCGCGTTTTTCGAGGATGGCGAAGGGGGTCTGTTGTGCCGGGACGCCGATGGATCCAAGACGAACCTCTCCCGCGTGATCGGGGCCGGATCCAAGGAAAAGTCCTGCTTTAACGAGACCGAAACTAACGGTGATGTCTGCGTTTATCGCTTCGGGAAGCGCCTCACCGGTATCGCTGGAAAGGCCGGTCGGCACATCGACGGCGATAACTTTCTTGCGAGGATAGGTGTTGATAAAGCGAACGGCGGCAAGAAGGGGGGGAGAGAGCGGGGTCGAAAGCCCAGTGCCTAGCATGGCGTCTACTATAAGAAGGTTGCCGGAAAGCGAGCGATAAGAGCGAAGAACTCGTACCGAACGAGGGAGGAGACGAAAGTTCGTCGCAGTATCCCCCGAAAGAGCGTCGGGAGCGAACAGGGGAACGAGAAAGAGCGGTACTCGGCATCGTCGTTCGGCAAGGAGGCGAAGAAGCGCCATGCCGTCACCACCGTTTCCTCCTTTGCCAGCAAAGACAACGAGGGCATCGAACTGTTCTCGAGAAAGGAGCTCGGTTACTGCTTCGTAGAGCGAGAACGCGGCGTTCTCCATAAGGAGAAGAGAAGGTATCCCTTGCGCGATCGCTTTTGTATCCATGTTTCGCGCGTCCCTGCTCCAGCCTGCCGGCAACATGATAAGCCTCGTTGTTTCGTTGCGCTGTCATTCTATACACCTCTTTAGGAAAAGAAAAGAGAAAGGTTGTTTTCGTTGACAGCAGAAGGTCCATTTATACAATGCGCCATTATCGTTTCTCAAAGGGGAGAGACTATGGTTACCGAACATCAAAAGATTCCGACGATGCTCACTTTCGACGATGTCCTACTCGTTCCCTGCTTTTCGGAGGTTCTTCCGAGTGAAGTGACCCTTGCGTCCCGGCTTGCCGAGCGAGTGGTCCTCAATGTCCCATTCATGAGTGCGGCGATGGATACCGTCACCGAGCATCGCATGGCGATCGCGATGGCACGGGAGGGAGGTATCGGTATTATTCACAAGAACATGCCGGTTGAGGATCAAGCCCGCGAAGTGAAAGCGGTCAAGCGTTCCGAGAGCGGCGTCATTACCCAGCCGATCACCATATCTCCCGACAAGACGCTTCTCGACGCGCTCGAGCTCATGAAAATAAACGGGATTTCAGGTATTCCCGTTACCCAAAAGAACAAGCTCGTTGGCATCGTCACCAATCGTGACCTCCGCTTCGAGACCGATCTTTCGAAACAGGTGAAAGAGGTGATGACGACGAAACTGGTGACGGTGCAGGACAAGTGTTCGGTCGAGGAAGCAAAGCGGCTCATGCACCAGCACCGTATCGAAAAGTTGCTCGTCGTGGACAAGAAGGGAGAGCTCATCGGCCTCATAACGACGCGTGATCTCGAAAATCAGGAGAAGTTCCCCAACGCCGCGAAGGATGAGTTCGGCCGGCTTCTCGTCGGTGCGGCGGTCGGTGCGACCGATACGGCGCTCGAACGGGCCGAGGCGCTTGTCGAGGCGGGAACGGACCTGCTCGTGCTCGACTCGGCGCACGGTCACTCGAAGAATGTCCTTGACCGCACGCGTGCCATCAAAAAACGGTGGCCGTCGCTCGCGCTTATGGCGGGAAATGTGGTGACTGCCGAGGGTGCCGAGGCGCTCCTCGATGCAGGTGCCGACATCATCAAAGTGGGTATAGGCCCCGGTTCCATTTGCACTACCCGTGTCATCGCCGGGGTGGGATTTCCTCAACTATCGGCGATTCTCGAAGTCGCCGAGGTGGTGCATCGGCGTGGCAAGACGCTCGTTGCTGACGGTGGCATCAAATTCTCGGGAGATATCGTCAAAGCGCTTGCGGCCGGAGCCGATGCTGTCATGATGGGGGGTATGTTCGCCGGGACCGAAGAGTCGCCGGGAGAGACGGTGCTTTACCAAGGGCGCACCTATAAACTCTACCGAGGCATGGGCTCTCTTAGTGCGATGAAGCAAGGGTCGAGCGACCGCTATTTTCAGGAAGGGATACGCGAAGAACAGAAGTTCGTTCCCGAGGGTATAGAAGGTCGTGTCGCCTACAAAGGGCCCGTTGCCGAGACCATCTACCAACTCGCTGGCGGTCTTCGCGCCGGTTTCGGTTATCTCGGTGCGAAGGATGTTGCCGCTCTTCGTAGGAACGCTCGGTTCATTCGCATCACCGACGCTGGCTTCAAAGAATCGCATGTGCATGATGTGATCATCACGAAAGAGGCGCCTAACTACCGCGTCGAGCGATGAACACGCCGCGGGTCCTTCTCATAGACAACTATGACTCCTTCACCTACAACATCTATCATCTTGTTGCATCTCTTGGTGCCGCGGTCACTGTGGTTCGCAACGATGCCGCAGCGGTCGAAGATCTTCTCCAAGGGCCATGGACGCATCTCATTGTAGGGCCGGGGCCGAAAGGTCCCGCCGAAAGCGGCGTATCGCTTGCGGCAATAGATTCGTTTAAGGAAAGAATTCCAATACTTGGCATCTGTCTCGGTTTGCAGGCAATGGCATACCTATACGGCGGAAAAGTCGCCCCGCATGAACCGGTCCATGGGAAAAAGGAGGAGATCCATCATCGTAATGTAGGTGTTCATGCCGACATACCTTCCCCTTTCAAAGCGGCTCGTTATCATTCTCTTGCAGTAAAATCATTTGATCCTGCGGTATTCGAGATTACTGCGGAAAGCCGTGCCGGGCTGGTGATGGGACTTCGTCACCGTATCCATTCTCTTATGGAAGGGGTCCAGTATCACCCTGAATCGTTCCTCTCTCAGTATGGTGACCAACTGATGGACAACTTTCTTCGGATGCGTTATGAGTTCTGAGAAACCTTTTTTCTCGATACATTCCATAACCGTAGAGCCGCTAGCGCTTTCCAACTCGCTGTATCTCCTTTCAAGGCTCACGGCGGCGCAGGAGGGCCGCTTCTTTCTCGCGTCGCTCAATCAGCGGGATTTTTTTGGTCGTTTTTCGATATTTGCCGCTGACCCGCTCGTTGGGTGTCTCTACCGGGACGGAATGCGTTTTCTTCTCGATCATCGACGGCAAATAATCGAGCGTCGGAGATATTCTTTCGAGGAAGTGCTTCATGCGATTTGCACGCCGATCCCGGGAAGTGATCGGCGCAATACCCCTTTCTCCGGTGTCGCCGTAGGGTTCATTGCCTATGACGCCTGCCGTTACCTCGAGCGGGTAGAAGTGCCTTCTCCCAAAATAGTGGATCTTCCTGATCTTGCATTCTTTTTCAGCGACACCTTCATTGTGTGCGATCATTTTGAACAAGAGGCCTATCTTGTTCTTCTCGATACCGATCGTTCGATTCGTTCCGTCGAAGAACGACGGGCCGCGCTTCGGAGTGAGATCGACGCTATTTCTCCCCAAGATCTCTTCCTTTTTCAACCAGAAGATCATGTTCAAGCCCTCGCATTGGTTACCAAGGAAGATTATCTGCGGGCAGTTCGTCGTATCATCTCCTATATCAGGGCCGGTGATGTCTATCAGGTCAATTATGCTTACCCGATACGCATTCGTACCGCTGTCTCGACCGCTGACCTTTTTATGCAGTATGTGCTCAAAAATCCGGTTGATTTTGCCGCGTATGGCGCGTATGGGGGTACGGAACTGCTTTCTCTTTCTCCCGAATGTTTTTTTACCCTTTATGGCACTACCGTAAAGAGTTATCCCATCAAGGGAACCATCGGCCGTGCGAGTGACCCAGAACGAGATGTAGCTCTTCGAAAGCAACTGCTTTCGAGCGAAAAGGATCTCGCTGAACTCTCAATGATAGTCGACGTAGTCCGAAACGACATTGGGAAAGTTGCCCGGGTCGGAAGTGTGAAGGTAAAGCAACATGCCTCCCTCGATACTTTTCAAACGCTGTATCACCTCTTTTCTGTCATTCAAGGTACAGTAGATCCTTCTCAGCGTGCTGAGTTAATCACCGCAATGTTTCCGGGTGCTTCCGTCACCGGAGCGCCCAAGATTCGTGCCATGGAGATCATTGCCGAACTCGAACCATACCGCCGGGGAGTTTATACCGGTTCCATCGGGTGGATCGGTTATCATCGCGATATGGCATTCAACATCGCCATACGAACCATTCAGAAGAGAAAAGACGAACTCTACTATTTTACCGGAGGAGGCATCGTAGCCGATTCGGATCCCGAACGAGAGTATGAGGAGACATTGGTAAAAACGAGGTCTTTTTTCAATATCTTTCCAGAGGTTACCCTTGTTTCCTAAGAGGACAGAGGGGTTCTTCACCACTGGTGTCGTCGTTGGTCACCGCCTTGTATGGGAAGAAGAACATTTTGCTCGGCTTACTACTCACGCGGCACACTTCGATGTTTTTTTTGACCGAAAATTCGTTGAAACCGAACTCAGAACGAGGTCTCAGAATAATGCAGGTCCTTGCCGCTGTCGTATATCCTACTCTTTTGTGTCAAACCAATGGGGGGTAACCCTCGAGCCGATGCCGAGGACAAAAATACCTGTCAAGTGTCGAGTGATTAAAGTAAAAGAGCCTTTGGGCTGCTGGAAGACCTTTCCTCGGCCTGTGTTCGACCTTTTTCCCGGCGAAGAGGTGATACTGGTAGACGCTCATTCGAATCGGGTCTACGAGGGGAGTTACACCAATGTCTTTGTCGAAAACAAAGGCGTTTTTTTTACCCCGCCCGTCGATGGTACAATCTTGGAAGGCATTTGTCGATGTAAGTTTCTATTATTACTTCGAAATCTTGGTTATTCCGTTCGGGAGGAGCCTTTTGACATGTCTTTGCTGAAAGAGGGCAAGATCTTTCTTACCAATGCTCTCCGAGGAACGATGGAAGGGTTTCTTTTGTAAAAGATTACTTGTTGGCAGGGGCGGCAGAGACCGTTTTGTCGGTGTAGCCTTTGGGGATGGTGAATAACGCAGGAGCGGGAACAAGAGGAGAGATTTCTTTCAAGGTTTGTTCAACCCGCGGGAGTTTTTTGTTGAGAGGTATCTTCGTGCTTTTGATGACGAGACCTTCCGCCTCTGCTTTGTCTCTGATCTTTTCTTCAAGAACCCGATATTTGACCAGTGTTTCAGGAAGATAGGCAGCATACTTTTTTCGGAGTTCGATGATGGGACTGGTTTTAAGAGCCGGTGCTACCCAAATTTCCTGATACTCCTTGCCGTCGACGGTAACAAGATACCGTATGGTGTCCCAAGATCCTATTTTCTCAGAACCCTTTTTTACGAACACAATCTTCGGATCGAGTTTCTCAGGATCGGCGTAGCCACTGTTTTTGAGACCGTTCGCGATTCCTTCAGCAAACTTAAGATAGTCGGAAAGTTTCGAGACTTGATAGGTTTTTTGAAAGTGGTTGACGATAGTTACCGTATCGTTGGCAAGATCGACGATCGTTTCGGTACTTCCCGTTGGTGCTTCATTAACCACTTTAATGACCTGCTCGGTAAGATATGAGCGCTTGACCACCGTGCTCCCGTTCACCACCACCTCTTCGGTGATTTGCCACCCCTCTTCGGCCGCGGCGAGGATCGTCGCCATCGCGATGAAGAAAAACAACATCATGCTCCGCATATGGTCCTCCTTTGGGAACGCGATACTCTTAACGATATATTGTACCCCATCGTCACCATTTCTCAATAAATTTCTCGAGATCTTTTTCCTTGGTACTGAAGACAATGGTCAGATCTCCGGTGCGTGATTTGGCTTCATTAGCCTTTTCTATCGAGACGAAGCGAAATCCATGACGGGGAAAAAGAAGCCCTGCCGCCACAAAGAACGGCTTGCCGAACGCGCGTTCATCAAGCGGTGACAGAAGCGTTGCTTGTTCGGAAGGCTGTTTTCCGCGCCTCAGGGTAAAAACGGTCTTTCCCTTCTCGGTCTGTTGCTCGAGAGTTACCACCCCTTTGAATGGCAGAGAAGGAAGGGTGTCATCTTTCTTTCTCTTGAGATGGACGAGTGTCACCTCATAGTTGAAGAAATCTAGCGTTTCTCTTAAACGAATCTCTTCCATCGGCGAAAGCGTTCCTTCCAAGAAAATAAGCGGGGATGTTCCGTTGAGAAGGGGAATGATTTCCCGGAGCCACGCCGCTTGTTGCTGGTCGAAAAGAAAAGCGACCTGCCACTTCTTGGAGAGGGCTTTTTCTATGAGATAACGGGGGGTTGATGGTTCGATATAAAGGTGGTAGGTGCCAAGGGGAGGAAGAGGTTTTTCTTTGAGGACCAATTTGGGAGCGGCCTGTGCCGAAAGGTAGAAGGAGATGAAGAGTAAGGTGAAGAAGAAACTAAGGCGCATCATTTATTTTGTGGTTATCTGCAGGTAATAGCTGTACTGATTATCTATGGTGGCAATGGTGTTCGGTAGGCTCGCATAGGTGCTTGACTCACCGCCGCCGAGGTGGGTGCCGAAGGCGAGCGGGGTAGTAGTGAGAGATGTCGCATAGTAGTAGGTCGGGTCGGGGTAGGATGCATCGTCGGTGGTACCGAAGTAAACGCCGATGAAGTAGTAGTAACCGCTGGTCAGACCCCAGTAGATGTCTCCCGAACTGTACCAGCCGGGAGCGCCGTCGCTGGAGTAATGGGAAACCGTTTGCTGGTACCCGAGAGAATAGGTGCCGTCTTGAGTCGAAGAATAGTAGAGCACATAGGTGATATCGAGCCCCCCGCGGAAGGCTATATAGGTCTGTATCTCAGTGAGCGATCGCGTAGTGGTACAGGAAAAGTAGTTCCCCTTCAACCGATCCCCACCGGTGTACGAGGCGCTATTCGTGCCGATGGTGTCGGTCTGAGAAGTGTCGGGATACTCACACCCGGCAAGACCCGGGTCAACGCAGATCATGCCCCAGTAGGAACAGTCCTCATAGTAGGTCCAGTGGTAACAACCGTCGCGGCCTTGCGCACAGAGATCGACCTGATCGGGGTAGGTCGGGTTGCACCGGCGGTCATCGGCATCACAGTCGCTGGTGCACGATGGAACGCAATAGGCGTCGGTGCCGTCGAACTGGCAAGTCTGCGGAGGATTTTTCTGATAGCAGATGTCAAGGTTTGCCCAGTGATAACAACCGTCCCAGCCCTGTTGGCACTTTTGCGCCGTTTCGTTGAAGCAGCGCTCTTGGTCCGGGACCGAACAGTCGTTGGTGCACGCGGTGTCGGTATCGGGAATAGCGTCGTCAATCACGATGTCGTTGTCCAGCGTATCTTGATCGGGAGCGATCTCATCGCAGGTCGCGGTATCCCATCCGTCGCAGGTCGCGTTGCAGAGCGCCTTGCCGCCTGAGAAGGAGTAGGGATCTATCTCGACGCAGTTCTTGACGCGGGTCGCGCTGTTCGTCCCCTTATCGCAGGTCTCGCCGTTATCGAGCACATCGTTGCCGCACATCGCCGCGGTGATGCAGGTCGAGGTGTCCCAGCCTGAACAATCGTTTTTGCAGGAGGCGGTACCACCGATGTAGTCGACGCTTATAGACACGCAGGTTTTGACACCACCGTCACAGATTTCTCCCTGTTCGATGACCTCGTTGCCGCACTCGGGTTGTTTCTCGTCGCAGGTGGCGGTGTCGTAGCCGGAGCAGTCCTCCTTGCACTTCGCCTTGCCGCCGCTGTACTTGTTTGCGTCTATCTCAACGCAGTTTTTGGTGTCACCGTCGCACGCTTCCGGTCCTTCTTTGATACCGTTGCCGCACTCGTGCGGTATCTCGTCGCAGGTGGCGGTGTCGTAGCCGGAGCAGTCCTCCTTGCACTTCGCTTTGCCGCCGCTGTAAAGGGTCGGGTCTATCGCCGTGCAGAACTCGGTGTTACCGTCGCACGGTTCGCCGCCGTCAATGGTGCCGTTGCCGCAGGTAAGCGAAAAGTCGGCGTCAGGCGTAAGCAGCTCGTCGCTGTCACCCAAAAGGATGTCGTTATCACCGATGACAACATCATCTTTTGTCTTTTTTTTAGTACCATCATCACAGGCGATAGCGAAAATAATGAACATGACCCACATTCCCGCAATCTTTCTTTTCATAGGAGACCCCCTCAATTGCTCCAAAGTTCTTTCATTATAGGCTGGTCACGGAAGGGAGGCAAGAAAAAGCGCCATTGTATTAGAAGCAGGAGATGTGGTATAATAATCCCCCAAAGAGAAAGGAGGAGACAGAAATGCGATTCTTGAGAATATTCTTCATCGCCCTCGGCGCGTGGTGTTTTCTTGCGGCGCAGGAAATGAGAACAGAAGACCTTGTTATGCTATGGGGAACGCACGGCATTGCGGGTGATTTTTCGGTCGATGGCACGTCGTTCGATATATCGCGGCAGGCTATCTTTCTGCGGGTGACGATACCTAGGGGGGCAACGATCACTGAGGCGCAGGTGGGTGAGATGGGCCGCTTAGCGACCATCTTCTTCGGGGAAGAACATCTATCGTTCAGAAATCTTGTGATTCTCGCGCGCTATCCCGGGGAAACCTCATGGCGCGACCTTCGATCCTTTCTGCCGACCCTCCCACCGGTCCCGCAAAAGCCGTATGAACCGGAACCATCGATGAAAAAAACACGCATCGGTTTTCCCCGGAGTGCGCAGACCGGGAGCGGCGGCGCGCTGGCTGGCAAGACGGTCTATCTCAGTGCCGGGCACGGATGGTATTACTCGGGGAGTGCGTGGACGACCCAGCGCGGCAACACCATAAATCTCGTGGAGGATCTCTCGAACGCGGAAATAGTCTCTTATTACCTTGCCCCAATGCTTCGCAACGCGGGAGCACTCGTCCTCACGGCGCGGGAAACCGATCGCAACCCCGGAAGCATTGTGGTTGACGATGCCGACGGAACCGTTACGCCGGACAACGGGATTTACGAGGAATCGGAAGGATGGTGGGAATCGACCGGAAGCGGGTGGGGACACCTGAGCCTCCCGCTCGCGACGGGACAAAACCCGTTTGAGGCAGGGCACTACCGTGCAACCACTCCTGCGACTGGTCGTTGGGCGCGCTGGACACCAAACATACCAGTAGCAGGCCGCTATATGGTGTATATCTCTTTTCGGGCACTCTCTGACCGAGCGCCGGCGGCACGCTACGAGGTTCGTCATGCCGGTGGAATGACGACGGTTATTGTTGACCAGCGCCACCATGGGAATACCTGGTTCCCGCTCGGGGAATTCCCGTTCAGTACGGGTCTCGATACGGAAAAGGGATCGGTGACTCTCGTTGCCGATCCTTCGATTGGCGGCAGTTATGTCATCGCCGATGCGGTGCGCTTCGGCGGCGGCCCCGGCGTCATCGATCGCGGCGGCGGCGTTTCAGGTCGTCCTCACTGGGAAGAAGCGGCGCGTTATCACACCCAACTGCTCGGTACCCCGACGACCGTCTACGATACCTCGACCGGCGACAACTCCGACGATGTGACGACTCGTTCGCGCTGGGCGGCGTGGGAGAACGAGGGAGGGTGGGACAACAGCGTCTTCATCTCGTGGCATTCGAACGCCTACAACGGCTCTGCCCGCGGCACCTCGACCTATGTCTACGGTCTGAACGATCCCGGTACCGGATGGGAGCCGGCGGCGCAAGAGGGGAGCGAAGATCTGGCAACGCTTCTCCACAACGGAGTGGTTTCTGCGCTCCGTGAGGGGTGGGATCCGGCGTGGCCGGTGTCTGGGATCGGTCTCTACAGTGCATGGTTCGGCGAACTCAACCCTTCCTACAATAATGAGATGCCTGCCTGCCTCATCGAACTGGCGTTTCACGATAACACGACCGACTCGATGGCGCTCCGTGATCCGCGGTTTCGGACCATTGCCGCTCGTGCAGCGATGCATGCGGTGATCCAGTACTTTGCGAACCGCGATGGAACGACCGCTGTCTATCCTCCCGATGTACCGAGAGGAGTACGGGCAATCACCGTTGGCAAAGGACAGGTGCGTCTTTCGTGGGAGGTGCCGCTTTCAGAGCCCCGTTCCCTGCATGGTGATCCCGCGACCGGCTACCTCGTCCAGCGGAGCACCGATGGGTATAGTTTCGATGATGGCATTTCGGTGACCGAGACGACGATCCTTTTAGATGGTTTTCCTCCCGAGGAATGCATCTATTTCCGCGTCGTGGCGACCAATGCTGGCGGTCGTTCCTTCCCCTCGCCGGTCGTTGCGGTAAGACCGAAGAATGCCGCGGCGCAAGTGCTCATCGTGGACGGTTTTACCCGGCTCGACCGCAATCAGTTGCCCAGCGAAGATCTTTCCTTCTATGGCCTCGGTTCGGTCGACCGGATGCGTCTCGAACGGATGAACGCCTATGACTATGTCATCACCCATGCCGAAGCACTCACCACGCTCGATTTTTCCTTTGATACGGTCCAGAAAGAGGGACTAGGGGCGGTAGCCCTTGGATCTTACGACCTAGTCGTGTGGTTTGCGGGAGAGCAGTCAACGGCCGACGAGACAATCTCTGCCACCGACCAAGTGCAGGTTTGCTCCTACCTTGAGAATGGCGGCATCCTCTTCCTCTCCGGTTCGGAATATGGATGGGACCTCTATGAAAAGGGATCTGCCTCCGACCAAGCTTTCTTCGTCGATTGTCTTGGTCTTTCCTACCTCGGTGACGATGCCGAGACCTATCAGGCAGCGACGGCGACGGGCGGCGAGGTGGTGTTCAGCGGCACGATCTTTTTCGACGATGGGAGCCTTGTCTACGATGTGAATTATCCCGATCTCATCGAGGCACCTGCCGGTATCACCTTTCTTCGTTACGGAGATGGAACCGGGGGCGGTGCGGGGGCGATTACTGCCTTTCCCCATAAGGTCGCCGCTCTCGGTTTTCCGTTCGAGACGATCGTTGATGCCGAAACGAGAACGGATCTCCTCGCAGGCATCTTCAACTGGTTTGGTCTTACGCCGGTCGAGGAAACCCCTGACGAAGAGCCCGGCGAGGAAGATGTTTTTCCTGAATCGGACGAGGTGCTTGACGAAGGAATCTCTCTCGACGAAGACGTTTCTTCGGATGAAGAGAAGGATGAAGAGACATCTTCTGATGAAAGCATTGTCGCGGAATCAGGAGTCTATGACGATGGTGTTCCGGAAGGAGGAGATGATTTCGTGGATAGCGCCATCGCGTATGACGAGGCGCCGGATCCCGACGAAGTAACGGCTGATGAGGAGGAGATCGTCACCGAAGGATCGTCTTCGGACGACACGCTTCTCATGGATGAAGATTTTGCAAAAGGCGCGCACGGCGGCTGTGGCTGTTCGCTGATCTAGCGCTCAGAAGTAGAGTTCGTATTCCTGTGGTGTCGGGGCGTTGTAGATGTAGGTCGCCTCGTCGCGCTTTATCTTTATCCAGAGGTCAAGCAGTTCGTTTGGGAACGCGGCGAGCAGGTAGTCTCGATCCTTCTGAAGCCCATCGAGAACGAGGTTGAGATTGAGCGGGAAACTGCGTGCCACATCGCTTTTGTCGAAACCTTGTTTCACCGGGTCGCTCTTGCGGAGAATGCCGTCGAGGCCGGCGAGCACCATCGCCGAGAGGGCATAGTAGATGTTCGCCGTCGCATCGCCGGTGCGGAATTCGATGCGGACATCCTTTCCCTTGAGATAGCCGGGGATGCGGATCGCCGCGGCGCGCGACCCCTTCGCGAAGGTCGCGTTGACCGGCGCCTCGAAACCGGGAACGAGCCGCTTGTAAGAATTGGTGGACGGATTGGTGAGCGCAAGGAGCGATCCGGTAAGCGAGTGTTCGAGGATGCCGGCGATGTACGAAAGGGCGAGCGGGGTCAAGTGATAGAGGTCTTTGCCGGGAAAAAGCGAATTGCCTTCTTTTTCGAGGTACTGGTGGACATGGAGACCGCTGCCGGCCACCTTGTAGATCGGTTTCGGCATGAAGGTAACGAAGAGATTGTGTTCGCGCGCCGTGCTCTTGATGACCCACTTGGCGAGCGCAAAGGCGTCGGCCGCCTCGAGGAGCGGCAGGAAGTTGAGCTCTATCTCGAGTTGCGCTGCGCCGACCTCGTGGTGGTGATACTTGACCGGGATGCCGAGCGTTTCGAGCGTCGCGACGACCTCGTTGCGGAACGAGAAATGGCGGTCGTCGGGGGTGAGCCGGTGGTAACCGCGATGGATGCCGAAGCGCGGCTGATCGTAGTACTCTTCGCCGATCCCTTCGGGACTCTGTATCTTGTAGTAACTGTGGCCGAAATCGGTCGCGTACGAAACATCGTCGAACACATAGAACTCGAGTTCGAGGAGCATCTTCGCGGTATCGGCGATCTTCTTTTTGCGCAGGTGCTCGAGCGCCGCTCGGGCAACGGCACGCGGATAGTGGCTGAACGGCTCGCCGTCGGTGGTGACGACATCGCAGAGGCAGTGCACGATGCGTCGGTCGCCCTCGCGGCTTTCGAAGGCGGTCGAAAGATCGGGGATCGCCACCATATCGGAGGCATGGACCTTCGCAAAACCGAAGTTTGATGCGTCGAAGCCGATTCCCTCCGTGAGCAATTTCTTCGAGATATACCCCTTTGGGATCGTCACGTGACGGATGGATCCGTAGATGTCGAGCATGAGGAAGTCGAGGAAATCGGCCTGTTCGGTCTTACCAGTGAACTTTACGAGATTCATGGATGACTCCTGTGCATGGATATCGTTATCTCACGAGTGTTGCCTTGATACCATAGTGGTCGGAGTAGGGACTTTCCTTCTCCTTGCCGCTCTTGGTGTAGGAGAACGGCTTGTCGAGCGCCCGTTCGGCGGAAAGATTGAGACCTTCGTAGTTGGTGAAAAGGACATGAGAGGTTATCTCGTTCACCGCGTTCGCGCTGGTAAGCGGATTATCGGCGCACACCGTGCAGGAAGGCGTCGCATCATCCGGTTCAATGAACGGGTTGTAGTAATAAGCATAGTAGAAGAGGTCATAGACGCTCTCGTTCTTGCCTTTGATATCACGCCCGATCGACGGACCGGCGGCGAGATCGCCCATGAGAATGCGGAAAAGGACATCCTTTGCGGGAGCGAGATCGATGATCGTCTGTGCCTGCGCCGCCGTTTCTCCTTCCCAAGTGCCGTAAGAACCCTCGTAGGTCATCTCTCCGACCGCATCGGTCAACTGCGTACAGATGACCTCGACGCTTCCAAAGTAGGGGTGCGTGACCACTGCCGAGATGTAGGCGCGCTGATAGTAGAACGAATCGAGGGTCGTCAATTTCGCGCCGGTGAGCGGATAGCGGGAAAGGAGCATAAGTCCGTTGTTTCCGTCAAGGGCCATCTCCGGCGGGGTCTGCTCGGTAGTACACTCCTCCGTAATGCTTCCGATATCGGTCGCGCCGCCCATGATTGCGCCGATGAGACAGTTGCGACATTCGGCGGGAATGCCGGTGATCTCGGTGAGACAGTTCTGAGCAAGACAGAGCCCGATGGCTACCACATCGGTCGGATCGGTCTCGCCACAGTTCTGAAGATAGCACATCGCCATCGGCAGCAGATCATCTTCGGTGCAGGCGGCCGGCTGGGGCTCCGGCTCTTCAGATTTCGTCACCTTGTAGAATCGATAGGGGAAAATCAGTTTGAGGTCGTCGCTTATTTTCTTTTGATCGGTCGATTTCCACACCTCCTGCAGACAGACGACATCGGCACCGGTGTCGGCGATCGCCTGCGGAAGCGCCTTGAGCCGCTCGGTGTAGTTGAGTACCGTCGCCGGATCGAGCCCCGCGTTGAAAGTAAGGAACGACCAGCGGGTCATCTCCTCTGGCGTCACTGTCGTCGTGTTGTCCACAAAGGTGTCGCACGAGGCGATAAGAATCACAGCCACCAGCAAGACCGCCATGCGAAGAGACATCTTTTTCCTCCCTCACAAGGTTGACTTGCTTTCATGCTATAGTGGGAACGAAAAAAAGGAAAAGAAAAAATAGGGGTTGTTTACGGTATCCCGAGCACCTTGTGGAGTTGCAGTTGAAAGCGGAGCGGAAGGGTCGGGTTTTTCTCGGTGACGAAGGTGGCGACGGTCGAGAACCACGCGGGGCCTTTCTCGAAGACGGGACTCACGAACATCTCGATACCGTACCGTGCTGCGCGGGGAGCACACGCGGCGACGAAATCGAGATCGCGCGCGTCGGCGACGACGAACTTGAGCCAACCCTGCTCCCCAAGCGAGAGGAGATTATCGGTATCGAAGGAATCCTCTTCGCCCGACGAGGGCGTCTTCCAATCTACCGAAAAGAAAACCGACGGAAACCGTGCACGGAAATGGGCGATGGGAAGCGCGCCGTTCGTTTCTATCGTTATTCGCCGGTCGGCAGGAAGTAGCGCAAGCGTCTCGGTGAGCGTTTCCTCTTGAAGGAGCGGTTCGCCGCCGGTGATGCAGATATCGCGTAGCCCGGAGCCGGCAAGGCGCCGCGCCGTCTCTTCGGGAGAGAGTATTTCAGAAACGACGCCCGTCGCTGCCTCGTGCGCGTCGCACCACGCACAAGAAAGGTTACACTGCGCAAGCCGCAGGAAGGCGGTCGGAACGCCGACGAAGCGCCCTTCCCCTTGGAGAGAGGTAAAAAAGGAGTGGATGGCGAGTTTCCTCGGTTTCATGTCTTACACGATAGCGCGAGGAACGGCGGTGTAAAGATAAAAAAACCCCTCCCGTTGCCGGGAGGGGGCGAAAAACGACTCTCGAGGGCTACCTAGATTACAGGGCCTTCTTGAAGCTCGGCGTGGGCCGGAAGCCGACCGTCTTGGAAGCCTTGATCTTGATCTCCTTGCCGGTCTGCGGATTGCGGCCGATGCGCGCCTTGCGGTGCGAAACCTTGAAAGTGCCGATGCCGTTGAGGTTGAGTTTGTTCTCGGCGGCGATCGTGTCCTTCATGATCTGGATGAAGGTGTCGTACACTTTCTTGGTCTGCTCGTTGGTCAGGTTGACGTGCTTCGCCAAGTTCTCTTTCATGACCTTGAGGAACGCCGTCTTCGTTTTCGCGATCATCTTGTTCTTCGCCATGGGTTTCACTCCCTTGCAAAGGTTACTAATGGACAAGAGGCAGTATGAAGAATGATAATCACTTTGTCAACTCTTTTTTGGGGTAAAAAGTAAAAAAAGTTCTTTGAAATAGGGGGGTTTTGTCTGTTGTATAAAAAAATGAGCAAAACAAAGAAAGCAAAAAACGACATAAAAAAAGTTCTATGCTAATAAAAAGGTTTAAAATCAAATGGTTATGCGATGCTTGTTTTGCGACGCTTTGAAGAATCGGCGTTTCCAAGAGTGAAACGGTCGTTATGCGGCGTTTTTTCGGCATAAATCGATTGAGCATGGTGGAAAAGAAAAAAAATAGAATTTTTTCTTGTCTCGTTGCCAGAGTAACGAATCTCTTTTTGCAAACCTCAATGCGAGCGTATCCTTACGAAATTATGTCTGCGAAGCAGTCAGATTTTTCAATAGGTAGCGCGTGCATGCCCTAGAGACGATATGCTAGGACCGAGGTTTAGCGATGGTCGTATGGATGATTTCAGATAAAAATCCAACATCTTTCTTTAGTGAACTTTTTTCGAATGATGTTAACGCTGTTTTATTCGGGGAACGGTTACCGGTTGGTGGCACATCCTTCGATGAAGAGACCCGCCTGCTCGTTGAAACGGATCCGGTTCTTCTTTTTCCGGAACCCATGTCCTTCATCATCGAAGATGAGCATGTCGGGTGGGCTACCGAGGGCGCGCAGTTGTTCGGCGAGGAGGTAGGCGTCGGTTACCGGGACGCGCGGATCGTTCGCGCCGTGGGCGATGAAAATGCGGCCGGTGATGCGGTCGGCCATGGTGGTAGGGCTGATCGAGCGGAGGAACTCCTCGTCTTCGAGCGGCCCGTATTCGGCCTCACGAAGCGCTTTCCGATACGACTTGGTGTTCTTGAGAAAGTTGACGAAGTCCACGACGCCGACGACATCGACACCGCAACGAAAGCGTTCGGGATACCATGCCATCGAGGCGACCGTCATGAAGCCGCCGTAACTGCCGCCCCACGCGACGAAACGATCGGGGCGTGAGATGCCGCTTCTTACAAGGTCGTCGAGGATCGGTTCGACATCCTTTACCGCATCCATCCGCTTTTTATAGTTGTCGAGATCGCTGAAACGCCGTCCGTAGCCGGTCGAGCCGCGCACATTGGGTAGCACGATCGCGAATCCGCGCGAAAGGTAGTACTGGAACACCGGTGCGAACGAAGGACGCGATTGTCCTTCGGGGCCGCCGTGGAAATAGACGATGGTACGATAGGGGGTATCGGTGTCACGCGGCCGATAGAGAAGATAAGGTATCTTTTCTCCGTCGAAGGAAACGACTTTGCGCACCTCGGGCGTAACGAACCGTTCCACAGGAACGCCATGTGGATCGGTGAGACCGAACGCGCGCCGTTCTCCGCTGCGCAGATCGTAACGGATCGGGCGAGGGATGGCGTTGGGAGACGATAGCGTGTAGGTTATCTTTCCCGCAGAGAAATGGTCGAGCGTGATGACTCCTTTTCCTAGATCGAGCGGAGCGATCTTGTTGCGAAAGAAATGATAACAGGTCGACCATCCCTCTTCGTTGACGCAGAAGACCGCTTCGTCGCGAGAGGTGCGATCGAGAAGCGCTTCTTCGACGGGGAAGCGGTCCGAGAAAATCCGTTCCTTCTTTCCTTTCGTGTCGTAGAACGCCAATTCCGCGGAATCTGTCTCATCATCGGTGATGGTGAGGATCCGACCATCGTGCCAGTAGCCGATCGGACGATAGTAACGGTCGTCTCGCGCACCTTTGAACTTGTGCACCTTGCCGTTCTCGTAGCGATAGGGGACGGTGACGGTGCTCCCGAGCATCGTGTAGAAAAGGAACTGATCGGCGCTTTTGGCGTCCACGATGACATGGGTCCCTTCGCGGTCGGCGAGGAGTCGCCGCTTTCCGGTGACGGTATCGTAAAGATACAGATAAAAGTCGCGTTTGCTTACCTCGTTGGCGGTGTAAAGGAAACGGGTATCGTCTATCCAGAGCGGACTGTCGTAGCGTACCGTCGGATCGGCGAGGAGCGATTTTCGTTCACCGTTCGTGAGGGACAACAGCGTGATATCGTACTGTTCGTCGCCCCCTTTTGCAGAGAGGAACAAAAGTGCGGTGCCGCTGGGGTTCACCGTATAGCGCTCTATCGGTTCGGGTCCATCGGTGATGGTGCGGACCCTGTCGCCCTGTTCGAGATGAAGGTGCGCCACCTCGCCGCTGCCGCGCGAAAGAAACAATCGAGCGCCGTCGGGAAGATCCCAGCCCGCTGAAGATCCGGTCATTTCAAGATAGTCGCGTATCGTCGGGACGGCGCTGGTCGTGTCGGCGTCGCTTTCCGTCGTTGTTTGGACACGACAAGCTCCGAGAAGGAGCATTGACAGAAGAGCGAAGATCGCGGTGAGGGGGAGCTCAGAATTCTTCGAACTGATCATCGTCGAAGAATCCGTTTTCCGGCCGCTTCTTGGTCGGTTCGGTGACGGGAGCCGGTGCTGGAGCCGAGGGGCGAGGCGCGGGACGGGAATTCGGTGCCGGTGCCGTTTGATCGAAGAAAGAGAGCGAAGGAGAGTTCGGTCGCTCCGAGATGCGGAACTTCTCGAGCTCGGCGGCAAGTTGCCGCGAGATGTTCGCCATGTCCTCGGCGGAGCTCGCGAGCTCCTCGACGAGAGAGGCGTTGCGCTGAGTCACTTCGTCCATCTGCATGATGGCGGAGTTTATCTGATGGATACCGGCCGCTTGTTCCTTGGCCCGCTTCTCGATGTCCTGTATCGAAAGACTTGCTTCCTGAACGCGGCTTACCAGTTGGAGGAGGACCTTGGTGGTCTTGCTCGAAAGCTCGGTCGCGTTGCGGATACTTTCCTCGTTGCGTTCGACGAGCTCCTTTATCTCGGCGGCGGCATCGGCGCTCCGCGTCGCGAGACTGCGCACCTCGCTCGCGACGACCGCGAAGCCCTTGCCCTCTTCACCGGCGCGTGCCGCCTCGACCGCCGCGTTGAGCGCGAGGAGATTGGTCTGAAACGCGATCTCGTTCACGACATTCACGATCTCTTGGATCTTATCGCCCGACTCCTTTACTGAGGTCATCGCCTTCGCCATCTCGGAAAGCATGCGAGCGCCGTTCTCGGCGTCGGCGGTGGTGCGCCGCATCTTGGATGCTGCTTCGGCCGAGAGTCCTGCCGCCTCTTGAATCGATGCGGTTATCTCTTCGACCGAGGCCGCCGTCTCCTGCAGGGAGGAGGCCATTTGTTGAGTGGCCGTCGAGAGTTGGTTGTTGCCCGAGGAGACCTCCTGTGCCGAGACGAGGACCTGCTCGGAGCTCGATTTTATCGTCTTGAGGATATGTTCGATGTTGCTCGCGGTGCGGTTGAACGAGGCGACGATGGGGGCAAGGTCGGGGTCGTTATGTATCTCGAGTCGCCGCGAGAGATCGCCTTCCTTGAGCGCGTCGAAGACCTGAGAAAGTTTCCGTATCGGGATGTAGAGTATCGCCCGTATGAGAAGAAGGAAGACGAGGGTGAACGCCACTTCGATGAATATGGTGAGGAAAAAAGGACCGGCAAGTCCGCTGCCCTCTTCGCGATAACGTGCCGCGAACGCGCGCGCCGCCTCGATGTCGGCGCGCTGGGCACCACCGCTGACCGCCTGCTCAAGGTACGCGACCGCTTGATCGGTGGTCGAGGTCGCTTTCGAAACAAGATACCATTCCGAAAGAAGGAACATGAGAAACAGGAGCGCCGCGAACCCGATGATCACCTTGCGACTGCTCAACCAACGGATAAAGGCGGCCATGGTCCCCCGCATCATCTGACGATAACGGGGCGATTGTAGCACGACGAAAGGCATAATCAACTTTTTGAGCGGCGCTTGACGCGCGGAACAAAAAGGGTATCGTACTTTTTGTCAAGAACGGTTTCGAGGAGGGATCCCATGAAGACGATGGTAGCGGCGGCGCTGGTGGTATGGGCGCTTCTTGTCGGGTGCGAGAACGAAAAGGAATCGGCGAAGGATGTGGCAGTTCCGGGTGATGCCGATACGGCGGTAGACACCGATGCGCTCATTGCCGATGAGGTGCCCGAGGAAACGGCTGACGAGATCTCCGACGAGGTCGTTGACGAAATGCCCGACTTCGACAGTGACGGTTTCAACCCCGAGAACCCCGGCTACAATGTGTTCTTCCAGATCATGACGATGGAGGTGTTCGGTCAGCCGATGGCCATGGCCTTCGGCGTCATCATGAAGACGGCGCGCGAGGATCTCGAACCGGCCGAGGAAGAAGGGGAACAGGAACTAGACACCTGCGTATTCCTCGCGGGAACGGAGGAACCGACACCGTCATGCGCCTCGAAAGAGGACTGTGCTCCGGAACAGGAATGTCTTCCGGAAACCGACAATAACGGCAATCCGATCGCCGGTACCGAGCGGTGCGTCACACCGAACCGCGAGTCGCTCGACCGCGGCCCGGTCACCATCACCGGCTTCAATGGCGGCTCTGCGATCTTTCTCTATGAGCCGAACGACAAGGTGTACAAGAAGGACGGCACCGGCGACGGCTCGATAGATCCGGCGATCCTCGCATTCAACACGACCTATGAACTTTCCGGCGAAGGACTGGACGACCTTGCCGCGTTCTCCGGCTCGGTCTTCATGCCGCCGTCGCTTGCCCTCGTGAGTCCCGAGGCGACCACCGGCGGAACGCTCCCGTTCCCGACGATCACCATAGATCCGAGCGTTGACCTTACGGTACAGTGGGCCGACGCGAATCCGGACGGTGTGCTCGATCTCACCGTGACCGGCGAACAGGGGAGCGTCGTCTGCCGGGTGAACGACGACGGGGAGTTCACCGTTTCCGCGGACCTTCTTTCTCAGATAACATTCGGCACTGGGTTCAACGCGATGGCGAACAACCTCATCCTCGATCGAAAGTACTCCGAGCCGATGAGCGGCGCTACGGTCACCGCGGGGACATTCAACACCGAAGAGATGGTGATGTATGTCATCAACACGGTTCAGTAATCTCAATTATCTTTACGACGATCTTGATACCATGAGGATTTCGTAAAGATCCTCTCGATACCTTTACTTTCCCGGACGGGGCAATACAATAGGGCATCATCATCGAATGGAGGTCTCCATGCGTTGTCTCTCTGTCGTTGGTGCGGCGGCGATCTTCGTGTTCGGCGCGTGCAATCTCGATCCCGACTCGAGTTGGTTCCGTGACGGCGACACGGTCGCGGCGGCCGACGGCGATACGGCAAACGATGCCGTGTCCGACAAAGATACGGTAGGCGGTGGCGATGTTCCCGTGGTCGAGGAAAATGACGGGGTGGTTGCCGACGACGAGCCGATCATCTCCGACAGCGACACGGGCTGGGGAAACGATGAATCGCCGGTGAGCGACGATGACTTCGTTGGCACCGACAGTGTCATCGAGAAGATCCAGCGTGGAGAGGTGGCGCTCGACTCGACGGTCTCGTTCGAGGCGGTCGTCACGGCGGTCGAGTATGCGCTCGATACCCAATACCAGCCCATCGGTATCAAGGGGCTTTTCCTCAGCACCCCCGACCTTGGGACGATGCTTCCGTGGAATGGTATTTACCTTTATATCAAGACGCCGGTCGGCGTCGAGGATTATCATGTCGGCGATCTGCTCGAGGTCTCCGGTTCCTACACCGAATACTACGATGCCTCGCAGGTGCAGAACGCGACGATATCGCTCCTCGGTACCGCGGCGGTGCCGGCGCCGGCGCTCATCGAAGATCCCTCTCGGATCGCGACGCAGTTCGAGTCGAACGGCACCGAGTGGCTCCCCACGACGAACCACGGTCCTGACGGCGAAATGTGGGAGAGTTGCCTCATCGAGGTGCGCGATGTCGAGGTCGTCAATCAGGATCTCGGCCACGGTCAGTGGGCGGTGACCGGTGGACTCGTGATAGACAAGAAACTCTACTACTACGATGGGACGCGGACGGTCGGGACGAAGTTCTCGCGCATCACCGGCGTCCTCGTCTATACCTACGATGCCTTCAAATTGGCGCCGCGCGGCGCCGACGATGTCGTACCGGCGGAGTGACCGATGCGCGCGGCGATCCTCTGTGCCGGTTGCGCAGCGCTCCTTCTCGCCGGCTGTTTCGGAAGGTCGTTTGCCGAGGCGGGCGATGACCCGGCGACGCCGCGGAGACTGGTGATCCTCCACACCACCGACTCTCACGCGAAGTATTTCCCCTTCTGGATCGAGCCGAACATCTTCGACCGGGCGATGGGCATCGCCTCGCACTATCCGCCCTGCTGGGACCTCGACTGGTCGGGCGGTGCCTCGTGGTGCGATGGCGCTTATATCCCCGAGAAGGGCGGTTTCAAGTTCTGGCAGGATGGTACCTATGTCTATCTCACCGAGGAGGAAATGGAGGCACAGGGGCTCGTCTCGGAGGATGTGAACCGCGACGGCGTCTGTGATATCGCCGATTGTCCCGGCGAGCCGTGGGATCGCGACCGTGACGGGAAGTGCACCTTTCCCTACGACCCGGCGACCGGCAGTTTCCGCCGTGACGATGGAAGCGTCGTCGATCCGCATGACGGAGCGGCCTTCGCGGCGGCACGGGCCGCGAGCGAGGATACCGACCGGAGCGGCGCGTGCGACCGGAGCGACTACCGGCCGGGGCTTGCCTCGACCGGAGGGGTGGCGCGGGTGCTTTCCGTCGTCGAGGAGATACGGCAGGAGAAAGCGGCCTTTCCCGTAATTCACATCGACACGGGTGATGCCTTTCAGGGGGCGCCGCAGTTCAACCTCTTCCGCGGCGAGGTCGAGATGCGGGCGCTCCAGATGCTCGGCATAGATGCGATGGTGCTCGGCAACCACGAATTTGATAATGGCACTCCGGCGCTCGTAAAGGCCTACCATTCGAGCGGCGGTTTTCCGCTTCTCGCGGGCAACTACCTCTTCGACGGTCGCGTGGAAACGGGACTCGCCGACCTCGTTCAGCCGTTCACCATCCTCCGCGAAGGGACGATCCGCATCGGGGTCGTCGGCATCGGCAACGACTCTTCGATCACCTCGATCGGCGACATCGGTAACAAACTCGGCTTCTATGGCTTCGATCCGATAGAGACGGCGAAACTCTATGTCGGTCTCATCCGGCCGCTCTGCGATGTCATCATCGTCGCGAGTCATCAGGGGCTCGAGGGCGACTTCGCGATCGCCGAGCAGGTGCCCGGCGTGGACATCATCCTCGGCGGCCATCACCATGTCGTCCTCGATCCGCCGAAGGTGCTCGCCGGCCCCGACGGGCGCGATGTGGTCATCGTTCACAGCGGCAACGACCTCAAGGTCGTCGGCGAGATCGAGGTCATCGTACAGAGCGGCCGCGTCGTGTGGCATTCCTATACGGTGCACCCTATCACCGATGCCGTCGCCGAGCATCCGGCGATGGTGCATGCGCTCCAGCCGTACCGCGAGGCGCTCCGCTACACGCAGGATCTCACGGCAGTCGTCGGCTATGCGAAGAAGACGATCGAGCGGACCGCTCCCGACGGGGGTGACTCGCCGCTCGGCAACCTCGTCACAACTGCGATGATGAATCACGAACTCGTGCGCGCCGAACTCGCGGTGACCAACAGTCTCGGCATCCGCGCCGATATACCGGCGGGCGACATCACGCGCGAGAAGCTCTACGAGGTCTTCCCGTTCGAGAACACCGTGACGGTGATGCATCTGTCAGGCAAGGAGCTCAAGGATCTCTTCGACTATGTGGCGCGGCGGAGCGCATCGCGCGGTTGTGTCTCGCAGGTGCAGGCGAGCGGGGTCGTCGCGGTGCTCGATTGTTCTCCGGAACCCGAATTGCAGGAGAAGTACCGCTCCTATGCGCTCACCAAGTATCTCCGTGTCGGGACGACCGTCGTGATAGACAACTATGAACTGATCGTGCCGCACGCTGTCTTTAAGATGGCCACCAACGACTACATGGCGCGCGGTGGCTCGGGGTTCGACATGCTCCTCCGCAACACGACGCGACTCGACACCGCGATCCCGATCCGCGAGGCCTTCATCGAGTACCTGAAGACGCTCGGCCCGGTCGATCCGGCCGCCTTCTCGTCGGGAGAACGGCACATTACGATGGTGAATTAGGGGGCGGCGATGTACCGGATGCTTTTCGTTTTTCTTGCCGTGGTGACGAGCGCGTGCACTGACCACGGCACTCCCCGGATCTCTTCCGGTGTCCATTCGTTCGCCGTATCATTCGCGCCGGGGACCGATACCGGTGCGCCCGATCGGCCGCTCGCCGCGGCGGACGAATATCGCTTCACGATCACCGTCGAGGCGCGCGACCGCTGGGGTGACCGGGCAAGCGATTTCAACGGTATCGCCGAACTTTCGACACTCGGCGCGACGCTCCGCTCGGCTAAACGGATAACCTTCGTGAACGGCGTTGCCGGCCCGCTCGAGGTACGCCTCGCCTATGCCTACCGTCTCGAGCGGATCGCGGTGACCGCGGTGAGCGACGAAAAGACCATGATCGGTGCGCGCGAGGTGCGGCTCCCGACCGGTCCGGTCGGCGTTTCGGGGCCGATCTGTTTGCCCTATCCGCGGGTCGCCGATGTGCAGAAGAACCACGGCGGCGCAGCCGATGCCGGTCTGTCGCGTCTCGAGAAGCGCAACCTGACGATCCGGGGTCGCTACGATCCGGCGGGCAATTCATTCGGCGACCTCGTCGTCGTCGCGGCGATCGAGGGCGGTTTCTATCTCGCCGATCCCGACTGCAGCGATTACTGTGGCCTCTACCTCTACACTTACTCGACTCCCTATGTGGACGACGCCGGTGAGCGGTCGCCGCTTCGACCCGGCATGCTCATCCGCGAGGTGAACGGCTCGGTCTTCGAATTCTTCGGCTTCACCGAACTGTCGTTCCCCACCTTCGTGCCGAAGCGCGATGAACAGGGGCGCATCCTCGTTGACCCGGAGGCGGTGCCGGCGCCGCGCGACATCACCGAGTGCGTGAACGGTGCCGACGACGAGTGTCTCGAAGGGGCCGAATCGTCGCTCGTGACGGTGACCGACCTCACGGTGAGCGATTTCGACGAGAGCGACGAGGGGTGGCTCACCTACGGACAGTTCCCGCTCGAAACGGCGCAGGGCGGCATCGTCCTCGCCCAGACCGCCTCGACCGTGCCCTCGTTCAAGCCCGAGGCGATGAAAGGGCGGCGCCTTACGCACCTCACCGGCCTTCTGCGTCAGCACACGAGCGCGCGCCCGGTGACCTGGATCGTGGTGCCGCGCGACAGTGACGATATCGTGATGGAAGAGAAATAAGGTAAGGGAGATATCGCGCATGAAACGACAACTCATCATCCTCTTGATCGCAGGTGCCGCACTGACGCTCTCAGCGCAGGAAACGCCTGCACCCCAACTCGAGACCGCACCGGCTTCCGCTGTCGCCGAAGACTCCGGCGGACAAGCGGCGCCCACCCGCGAGGAGATAGAGGCGCTCATCGAGAAGAAAGTGGCCGAGAAGGTCGCCGCGATCGAGGAGGAGCGGAAACGGAACGAGGAAGCGGCGAAGAAAAAAAGCACGGAAGATGCCACAGCGAAGGAGAAAGCGGAGAAAAAGCCGGTAAGCGGCGTCAACGATACACCGGGGCTCATGGCACCCTCCTTCTCGAAGAATTCGCTCACCTTCATCATCGGCGACGACAACCTGCGCGACAACTCGCAGTATTCGCCCAAGACCGACATCGGACCGAAGGATGACTACGACAGTTTCATGAACAAGTTCCTCGGCTACAGTAACCGCGCGAAGGGGATGACGCGGCTCACCCTCTTTCACGAAAGTAGCGGTCTCCTTCCCGATGTGACCGGTCGCATCGGGCTCGCCTTCGACCTCGAGCATGCCTTCGATACCACCTACTTCGTGAAGACAAACCTCTATGAAGGCGGCTCGTTCCTCGAGGTGCAGTACGAGAAGGATTTCCTCGTGAAGGTGACCGCGTGGCCCTACGACTCCGACCGGATGGCGGTCGGCTTCTTCCCCGGCCTCCGCTGGGGGACCCGCGCCGCATGGCCACAGAACCTCGGCTTCGTGCCCGGTGCACAGGCGCTCTTCGGCTGGGGGCCGCTGTCGCTCTACGCCGGATTCAAAGCGCACCTTCAGCCGCTCGTGGATACGCTCGGCGACGAAACGGTCCCGCTCGAGACGACCTACGGCGGCTTCGGCGGCGTCACCTACCGCGACTTCGGTCTCACCGTCAGTTTTCAAGGCGCCTTCATCGACAAGGGCGACAATGTGATGGTGGACGAATCGCTCCTTGACTACAGCAACGACGACGAGATCTACTCCTATGGTCTCGATCTCTTTGTCCAGTACGAGTGGCAAAAGCCTATCGGCGACCCGCTTGGTCTCACCTCGTTCCAGAACGGCGCGTGGCGCGAACCCGACTACACCGGCGACTGGGCCTTCCGGACGCGTGGCGAGTTCATCTTCCTCAACGAGCGGCTCCAGAACGGCGACTATCTTGCATGGGGGAGAAGCGACGACACCATCGCCGCCGAACCGGTGACCGAGAACTTCTGGGGGCTTGCCGCGGCGGTCGAGGCGGCCCTGCGATGGAAGGATCTCCGCGTGTTCGGCCTCGCCTCGTGGCGGTCGCTCTCGTTCCTCGTCTTCGACGCGCCGGGGCTCATCCCGTTTCAGACCTTCCCGAAGGGGGCGAAGATACGCGACGAACTGGCCGGATCGCTCGCCGTCGACTACCACTGGAAGGTGCTCTGGTTCGGTTTCTCGACCGGCATCAAACAGCCTGCCTCCTACCGCGCCCCCGGCAGCGAGCGGACGACCGTCGTGAAGGATCGGCTCGTCGCGAACACCAAGAAAGTCTTCACGGCGCGTAACCGCGAAGATCTTCCCGACGGCGCGAATCCGCTCAACATCGCCTTCTGGAGCTTCATGGTGAAGGCGCAGCTCACGCCGGCCATCGCCGCAAGCGCGCAGCTGTCGTTCACCAAGGACTCGAACCGCTCCAAACCGGTACCCGACCCCGACACCGGCGCCAATGTCCTCTTCTGGGACGACGAAGAGACGCGCAACATCCTCTCGTTCTTCGTGAGCCTCGAAGGAAGATTCTGATTTTCTTGATAAAGACCTTTTTCTTTATAAAATGAAACCACTTGTCCTTTTACGAGCAAGCGGGTGTCCCGATCAGGTTACGGCAGAATAGCGGCGGTCGCCGTCGGCGTTGTCTTCGGCATTCTTCTTTCGCACGCCCCTTTCGCGAAAAAACTCGATTTTCTTTTCTTCGACTTCGCCCAGCGCAGTGTCGCGGTGAGTGCTGGGCCGCACAGCGTGGTCGTGGCGCTCGACGAACAGACCTTCGAGACCTTCGGGTGGCCGCTCGGCAAGGATCTCTACGCGGCGCTTGCCGCGGTGCTCCACGAGGCGGGGGCTAAGAAGATAGGGTTCGATCTCTTCTTCACTGACCGGTTCGAGAGTTGTCTCGAGGAAGAGAGTGCCCGTGAGTCGGCGCAGAAAAAGGAGGAACTTCTCGGCTCGGCGGTCGCGGCGACCGGCGCGGTGCTCGCTTCGTTCGTGATGGAGAGCACCGGCAGGAAAAGTGAAAACTTTGTACCCACTCCGGAAGAGGCGCGTATCGCGGGATGTGAGGTCCGTGCCGCCGGGCGATTTCTCAGGCCGCTTGTTGCCGGCATCGCTGACAAACGTCCGCTCATCGCCCATGTCCATGCTAACCCTTCGCCGGTGGACGGGGTAGTGCGGACGATACCGCCCTGTATGGCGCTTCATGACGGATGCGTCGCTGATCTCGCCTCGGTCATGACGGGAAAGTATGAACACGCACGGTGCGGCACGGAACGCTATGTCCCGTTCCTCTTTTCGTATGAGGATATGCCGAGGGTCTCTTTTGCCGATGTCATCGCGTGGTCCGAAAGCGACGAGGGAATGAAACGGCTGAATGACCTTGTGAAGGGAAAATATGTCCTCGTCGCAGCGACCGATCCGACGGTGAAGGATGTCGGAGCGACGCCGCAGGCGGGGAACGAACCGCTCGTGATGGTCCATGTGAACCGTATCGAGGCGCTCGAGCGGGGCATCATGGTCGTGTCAGTTCCCTCTTGGGTCGGGTGGGGTGCGGCGGCGCTCCTCTCTTTCGCTATCACGATGCTTTTCCGCCGAATCGTGCCGCTCCTTGTTCTTGCGTTCCTCTGCGGCACCGCTTCGTTCGCTTCGGCGTTTTTCCTTTATACGAAGGGGTTTTTCTTCCTGCCGGTATCGAGCGCGCTCTTTCCCTCGGTTCTTGGCCTTGGCCTTGCCGCGGCGGAGGCAGGCTGGCGACACTTTCTCTTCAACCGGACACTCTCGGAGGCATTCGGTTCCTATGTCTCGCCCGAGATATTGAAATGGCTTAGGGAGACGGGCGGCGCGGCGCTGAAGCCCGATGCAGCAGAACGGCGTGAGATAACCATCCTTTTTTCCGACATCGCCGGATACACGAGTCTCTCGAACGCGCTCGATGCCGACAAGGTGATTCGTTCGCTCCGCTGGTATCTCGACACGATGCTCACCATCGTGCAGGAGCATAACGGTTATGTGGACAAGATAAACGGCGACGGGCTCATGATCCTCTTCGGGGCACCGCGCCGTTCGGAGCGCCATGCCGAAGAGGCGGTCGCGGCGGCGATCGCGATGATGAAGAAGGTGGAAGAGATGCAGGAGGGCTGGCGCGAGATAACGGGACGGCCGCTCCGTATCCGCATCGGGATCGCGACCGGATCGGTGCTCGTGGGAAACCTCGGCGGGAGCGGGCACATCGAGTACAGCGCCATCGGGCGCGATGTCAACTTGGCGGCGCGGCTCGAGAGCGGCTCGGAGGTCGGCGGCATTCTCCTCAGCGAACGCTGTTGGAAACTGCTTGCTCAAAAGCCGCTTGGCTGGTGGCGCGAGGTCGACCTCAAAGGCTACGAAGGGAAGGTGCGCGTCTTCCAGATACCGCCGCGCGGGGCGAACATCGCTGAGCACTTTGCTCATCCGCCGTCGCCGCTCATTCTTTCGCGGGCGGCGTACGATGCGCTCAAGGACAAACCGTACGGGGCGATAACACGCCTTTCTGACCGCGAGGGAACGGAACGGGAGATAATCGTCATCGAAACCACCGAAAGGATACCGTCATGAAGCAAGTCCTCTTTGCCCTTTTCCTTGTGTTGTTCTCTTTTGCCAACGCGGCCGATCCGTCGCCCACCGGTCTCGCCGTCGGGGAGAAGATCGTTGACTTCGGAATGCGGCAGGTGAACCTCGAAAAGAAGAACCTCGGCGAGATCGTCTGGCTCACCGACTTCGTCGGAACGCCGCCCGCCGCATCGGCCTCGCACGAACCGAAGCCGCGCAAGAAGGCGCTCGTGCTTGCCTTCTGGGCGACCTGGTGCAAACCGTGTATCGAGGAGATGCCGTTCATCCAAAAATTGCACGAGACCTACGGTCCCAAGGGAGTGCAGGTGCTCGGTATCAACTTTCGCAATGACAACGAGAAATTCGATGCGACCTTTACTGAAAGCCTCAAAATACTCGCCGAAAAGAAAGTGACCTATCCGGTCCTCTTCGATCGCTTCACGACGCGTAACCAACTTATCTACATCGGCTCGAAGGCGATCCTTCCGACGCTCATCGTCATTGATGCCGAGGGTACCATCGTCGCGAAGTATCAGGGAGAACAGACGCGCAAATTCGAGGAGATAGAGAAAAAGATAAAAGACTTGGCAAAATAGGGAGAGGTGAATCCATGAGAGACATCATTTGTGCGCTTCTCGTAGTTGCATTGTTCAACGGCCAACTCTTCGCCGCAGGCGCACCGGCGCCCGAGGCGAAGGGAGAACCGTCGGCCGTGGCAAAGGAGGAACCGAAACCGTCCGGCTCCGAGAATTCTTCGCCGGCACAAGCCGCCGTGACGAGCTCGGCACCTTCCGCTTCAAAGGGAGAACCGAAGAAGTTGCTCGTGCAGCGGATCGCGGCAGTCGAAGTTGACGAGGCGACGGCACGGACCATCGAAGAGGCGATTGTGCTCAACATTGGCAAACGGGCCGGCTACTCGGTCGTCACCGCCGCCGAAATGGAGAGTGCCATTAAGTTCACTGGCCAGCAGGCAGCGATGGGGTGCGAATCCTCGACTGAATGCCTTGTTGAGATTCAGAAAAAACTTGATTGTGATACGCTCATCGCGGGCAAGGTGGCGAAACTGGGCGACGAACTGATTCTTTCGCTCAACACGGTGAATGTGAACGATGGATCGGTCGGTCTCCGGACAACCGCGCAGGCAAAGGACCTTGCCGACCTCAAGGTAAAACTGCCGCAGGCAATAGATGAAATCCTCGGTATCGCCGAACTCAAGCCGATGTTCCAACTGAAACCGGGTGAGACGCTCAAGCTCGCCGTCATGCCGCTCGCGGCGCGCGGTGTCGAGCAGGCGACCGCCGATGCGCTCACTGCTATTCTTTCCTCGGAGCTCAATTCGATCGAGGGGATCTCGGTCATCGGTCAGGATGACATCAACGCGATGCTCGCGAAGGTACAGACCGATGCACAGATGCAGTGCACCGACAGCCTCGAGTGCGTTGTCGAGATCGGCGCTTCGCTTGGCCTGTCGAAACTGATAACCGGTTCGGTTGGCAAGGTAAAGGACACGTGGGTGATCTCGATACAACTCATAGACACGCGGCGCGCCGAGGTCGAGAACCGCGTGCTCGAAAGTTATGATGGCGAAAAAGATGAACTGCGCAACGCGATAAAACTGGCCGCATATCAAATCGCCGGTGTGGACTACACGGCGAAGAAGGGCGGCATCGAACTGACCTTCAATGTGAAAGAGGCACAACTTCAGTTCGGTGCCGAAAAGGGGGAGGTCAAGGAAAGCCAGTACAAACAGAGCGAGATCGTTCCCGGGCGCTACAGCCTGCGGGTCATTGCTGACCCCGAAGAGTACCTGCCGCTCCAGACCGATCTTTATGTTGCGCCGGGCGCCAACAATGTGAAAACGCTCACGGTGCCCGAACAGCCGACGCCGTGGTACAAGACTTGGTGGTTCTGGACCGTCGTCGGTGTTACGGTGGCTGGCGCGGCGGCGGCGACGACCACGGTACTTTTGCTCGAAAAGAAGGACAATGGATTTGTCGAGATGCCGTTGCGTCCGTCGGAAGGGAGATAGTGCCCATATTCGTCATGCCCGAGAAAGGAGGGGACCATGAGAATCCTCGAGTCGGTGCTGCTCATCGTACTGGTGGTACTCTTTACCGCTTGTGACTCGAATGAACCGGGAGGTGTTCGGATCCTCTACACATGGACGGATGAGAAAGGGAACGAAATAACGCCGCCTGACCTAAGTCTTCTCTTTGCGTGGGCCGAACTGAGGTATGGGAACGAGACGAAGACGACGGGCCCCGCAT
>CAYQBN010000017.1:0-45704 GCA_964415795.1 uncultured Spirochaetales bacterium
CCGGGGCAGGAGCAGGAGCCGGCGCGGGGGCTGGCTTCGGCACCGGGGCAGGAGCGAGAGCCGGCGCGGGGGCCGGCTTCGGTGCCGGTGCCGGAGCGGGAGCCGGAGCGGGGGCCGGCTTCGGTGCCGGTACCGGAGCGGGGGCCGGCTTCGGCACCGGGGCAGGAGCCGACTCGGCAGGAGGTGTGTTCTCTACCTCCTCTTTTGGGACAGAAGCCGCCGTTCCGAATGCCTTTAGCGCACTCAGCGTCTTCTGAGAGAAATCCTTTGACTTTTCGGCCAGCTCGCAGGCACGCTCATGCTCACTTTTCGATTGAAGGTCCCGTGCCTTCACGAGAAGGCCGTCGGCGATATAGAAGAGGTAGAGGGGTTCCCGATTTTCCTTTTTCTCCACGAACTTCACCGCCTCGGGAGAGAGGTAGGCGCGCCCATAGAAGTCTTCCCGCACGATCCGCGAGTCTTGGTACACCGCGGCGATCTGTCTCAGAGCCTCTTCCCGCAAGACATCGGCGTCGCGAATCGCCGATACCGATCGGATGGTTCCGCACGCGACAAGAGACATCCCAAGAATATACAAACACCCCCATGCTATCTGTTTCATCGTCTCCCTCTTCACGTATGAAAAACCATGTTTCTCTTTTCCTACCAAAAAGAAAAAGGGGAGTCAAGTTTCGTCACTTTCCAAGACAATCAGAAATTCATCCAGTTTTTATACTCCAGATATGGAGCTAACCAGTCGGCCTTCTCCATTTGCTGTTCCTCGAAAAATCGGAAGTACATCTTCAATACAGGGAAATCCATGCCCCTCACCGCCTCTTGGAATCCTTCGTGGATGAGCGGTTCCCACGCTTCCCCCAGCGCCTGTCGAGACTTTCCAAGAAGCAGGAATATTTTCGCTTTAAAATAGGATGCGTTACGGGAAACCGCGAGTTCCAATGCCGGCTGTAGAACCGCGGCCGTTTCGGTATATTCGCGCAATGCGAGATGGACTTCGGCGAGTTTGCACGCCGATCGGATGTAGACGGCGACAGATGGACCCGTATCCTCCGCATCTTTTCCGCTCCGGGCGCGAATATCCTCCATAATGTGATGAGCACGGGTCGCGAATATCTTCGCCTCATCGAAGTTCCCGGTGCTCAGAAGAACATCGCTCACTCGATCGATGATGGATATCTCGTCATCATAACATCCCGCCTTATGAAGGTCCTTGACGACATCGACGATCTCCTGAATGACAAGACGGTCGGGTTCAAGAAGAAGCAGCTCTCCCCGAGAAACAAGTTGAATGTGCAGGAGCCCTTCGTTGACGGCATTGTCGTACATCGTCTGCCAGAAAAGACGGGCCCATTGAGGATCAGAGAATCCCCACAACTTGGCGTTCTTCAATTCGAGATAGAGACGGAAATCGCGGCTCTCCTGATTCTTGCCGAATGAGGTGAGTATGGATTGATAGCTTCTCTGCGAGAGTTCGAAGAATCCGACCTTTTCCATATAGACGGCGGAGGTGTAGAGAAACGAATTGAACAGGCGGTCGCTGACGCCAGCAAGGTTAAGGTAGCTGAGAAGAAGCCAGTGACGATTAATGCCGGGGATCTGGGTTTCCGCAAAAAGCTTCTGGGCGACCTCGCGATAAAACCTCCTATCGTCCGCCTCTATCTTGAAGTTGCGCCGCAAGATGTTAACGATGGCACGTGAGGCGAAACGATAGCCTTCTTCGTCGACCGTAAGATAGTGCTTCGCCACCAACGCATCGAATAGTGACGCATCGTTCGGAAACAACAGCGTGACAAGTTCTTTGGGCACTTGATAGAGATTGAGCATCACCAAACGGCGAAGCATGAGCGCTATCTGCGGTTCGAGGAGCGTGTAGCGAAGGAGCACGAGCGTCTCGGTCTCTTCCGGTATCTCCAGATCCTCCGGTAGTTTCTGAAAACGCCATTCGCCACGCATCTCGAAGATGAAACCTTGGTCCATGAGGAAGCGGAGCAACTCTTGCGAGTAGAGCATGTTACGGTCTGGCTTATTGAGCACCTTCTCTATGTCGGCGGGCAAACGAGAGGTTCTAAGCATCTCCTTAACCGCCGCCATGCGGTCAGCGTGCGGCACTCCGCTGAAGCGGAAGCGGTTCCGTTTCTCCACCAGACCGGCGACCGGCGCATTGCTGTCGCATAGGAACACGACTACGAAGGGGATGAAACGGAACACTTTCTGAAGATTCTTCAAGAACTTCAGAGAACGCACATTGATCTGGCCGGCATTGTCCACGACCCAGATGATCGGCTTCTTGCGAGCTGCCCAGTAAAAAAGGGCAGCAAAAAGATAATCTATGTCGTTCTTCGGGAGTTTTACTTGCACCGGAGCGAAGTTGAGACACAACAATGCCGCGAGCGACTCCCTCTTGCCCTCGGGCAAAAAATCGCCGAGATACTTGTCTATCTTGCCGCGCACCTGTTGCAGATCGTCGCTCTTGATGTTGAGAACGGCACGGATGAGATGGATGAACATCGTGTAATCGAAATCGAACGGATTGACGGTGCTCACCGTCGTCAGGACATCAGAAAGCGGGTTTTTGCGCGCATAGTCTTCAACGAGCGCCGCAAAGTGGCTCTTACCTGCCCCGGGGGGCGCCTCGAAAGTGAGGAACCCACCGCTGCTCTGAGAAAGCATTCTCCCCGCCGTCTCAAAAAGAGAGGGGATGGCCGGGTCGGCGATACGCGCCGCCACGACATCCGACAGATCTTGGAGAGAAACGGCATAAGATGCTTCAGCGACATAGGGCGTAAGCTCCTCATCGGCGAGCCGTCGTCGCACTTCGCTGGTCCGAACGACGATATCCTCCTCCGCAACCGTCGTCTCCGCCGAACTCTCTTCCTGCAGATCATGAGAGCGGTCACCGTTCTCCCGCGCCGTTACCTCAACGGCAAGGTCGCTCTCTTCTTCCACCATGACACTTATTTCTTCCGGAACACTGTCCTTCTTCTTCGAAGAGGCCTCCGTCTCAATGGGATCGGTAAGCGTTATGTGTCGGCGGAAAGAACTCTCCTTTCGAGGAGAGATGCTGGTACGGACCGCCAATTTTCCCCCGCACGCCATACAGAAGTTGGCGCCGGTCTCGTACAACAGGTTGCATGAGAGACAGACCCTTCCCAGTTCGCGACCACATGCGGGACATGTTGCGCTTCCTTCGGGAACCGGTATCTGACAGAAGAAGCAGTTCATACGCTGCCCGTTGCCGTTTATCGTATGCGCATGAGGCGAGCCATGCTATCGGTTTCGACACCTTTTGTCAAATAATCGTCGAAGCGGCGATCGTTCGATGAAGGAAGAGGTCATCCCTCCTCTTCTTGGCTCTCGAGGGCGACGAACTTGGTATATTGGGAAAGGAATCGAAGCTTGACATCCCCGGTCTGTCCATTGCGGTTCTTGCGAACGAGAATGGAGGTGATGTCTTTTTCCTTATCATCTTTGCCCGGATCGCGATGGATGAACATGACGATGTCGGCATCCTGTTCTATCGCGCCGCTGTCGCGCAGATCGGAAAGCATGGGAATGCCGTCCTTGCGGTCTTCAGCCTTGCGGCTTAACTGGGCAAGCGCGATGACCGGGATGTTGAGATCCTTGGCGAACAGTTTGATGTTGCGCGAGATGTTCTCAACCTCGCGCACGCGATCGGCCTGTTTGGAATAGGTGAGATCGTGCATGAGCTGGATGTAGTCGATGAACACGACATCGAGTTTCTTCGATTCGACGAGCACCTTTTTCGCTTTGGCCCGAACATCCGAGACGGTAAGGAAAGAACTTTCGTCGATGTAGATAGGCAGGCTGCTCAATGTGTCTATGTCGCGCCAGAGGCGGGCGCATTCGTCCTCGGCAAGGCGACCGGTGGTGAAGTTCTTTGCGTTGACGAAACATTCGCTCGAAAATATCCGGCGCACGAGCTGCACCGCCGGCATTTCGATGGTGAAAAAGAGAACGGTCGCCCCCTGCTGGGCCATCTTGACCGCCATGTTGAGGGCAAAACTCGTCTTTCCCATGCTGGGACGCCCCGCCACGACGACCATCTCTCCCGGTTTGAACCCTGTCGTAAGGCTATCGAGCGCCGGGTAGCCGGAGGTGATGCCTTGAAGCGCCTTTCCCTGACGAAGTCGCTCCTGAAGCGCAGTCATCTCGTTGGTAATAAGGTCGTCTATGCGCATCACCGCATTCTTCCTGCGCTCAAGGCTCAGATGAATGAGGTCATTGGTCGCACGATCAACGATGGTGTCGAAGTCCGATTCCTGCCGGTAGGAGCTTCCGGCATGTTCCTCGCATATCTTTATGAGCCGACGGTGAAGCGACTTGTCGCGGATGATGTCGGCGTAGTCGGCGACTGCCCCGTCGGAAGTGAACTGGGCAGCATCCTGAAGTTCGCTGAGATAGGGAATGCCCCCTATCGTCTCCAGTTCACCTTTTTTCCTCAGCTCTTCGCTCACTGTAACGAGGTCGGGAGTGTGTCCTTTCTGGTATACCTCATGGATGGCTCGAAATATGTGCTGGTGACGGATCTCCCAAAAATCGTCGGCCTGAAGCCCCTTTTCAGAGACATTTCCGTAGAGTGATCCTTTGAGCAAAAGACAGCCGAGGAGAGACGCCTCGGCCTCGAGGTTGTGAGGCAAAGTAACGAGTTGTTTCATACGCCCGGCGTCTCGGTTCCCGATGCTTCGGAAACCGGCGTCTGTTCCTCCTCCATCGCCACCACCCAGAGTTTGACGGTTCCCTTCACTTCACGGAACAGTTTTACCTCCACCTCATAGACACCGCTCTTCTTGATGGGAGCGTCGAGGAGCACTTGCCGGTGCTCTATTTCGAAGCCTTTTTCCTTGAGCGCATCAGCGATCTCGCGAGTGGTCACCGATCCGAAGAGCTTTCCTTCGTCGCCGACCTTCTTGGCGATGGTGATATCCGTCGCCGCCATCTTTTCGGCAAGCGAACGCGCCGCGCCGTATTCGCCCTCGATGTGCTTCTGTATGCGACGGCGGTTGAACTCGATTTCCTTGATGTTCTTCTCATCGGCGGGGAGCGCAAGCCCCTTCGGGATAAGGTAGTTGCGGGCGTATCCGTCCTTCACGCGGACGATCTCGCCGGCGCCGCCGAGTTTTTCGATGTCTCTCGTCAGGATGATCTTCATGGTACACCTCCCCTAACGACCCGTCACGGTGAACGGCAGGAGCGCTATGGTCCGTGCCTTCTTTATCTCGCCCGAAAGGCGGCGCTGGTGCTTCGCGCACACCCCGCTGATACGGCGCGGGATGATCTTGCCGCGATCGGTGATGTAGTTGATGAGGACCTCTGGATGCTTGTAATCGAGGGGCATCTCGGGATTCGCGCAAAAGCGGCAAACCTTCTTTCTCCGATATCCGGCCATTGTTCTCTCCCTTCAGTCTAAGTTAAAGATCGACATTTTCCACATCGGCGTCCTTCGACTTGTCGAAGCTCTCGCGCAACTTAGCGTTGTAGTCGCGGTTGTCCTCGCTGGTAGACGACGCCGGCTCCGCAGCCGCGGGGGTGACGCGATCCGTTCGCTCTTCCTGACGCCACTCAGGCAACCGTTCGGCGAATACGGCGACGCCCTTCGCCTCGGCCTTGAGCTTCTCGATGTCTTCTCTTTTCTCAATGCGGCACGACATGAACTTGAGCACATGCTCCCAGTTGTTGAAGTTGCGCTCGAGCTCCGCGACGAGGGCACCGGTGCCGACATAGTCGAAATAGATGTAGTGCCCTTTCATGTTCTTTTTGATCTCGTAGGCGAGTTTCTTCTCGCCCCACGACTGGAACGAAACGATCTTGCCGTTCATCGCCTCAACGATGCCGTTGACGCGGTCGGCGAACTGACGCACCGCCTCCATGCCGCCTTCGGGCCGCAGGATGACGGTCGATTCGAAGTGCTTCTCTCTCATGACTCCTCCTTACGGGTATAAAGTCCAATTCCTTCCAAATTGAACAAGGAGAAGGCTCTCCGGTGTTCAATGAACGAAAGAGACCCTTACTATAGCGCGGTTCGCGCCGTTGACAAGAAAATTCTTGGGACCGGACGAACGAGGCTAGAACCTCACCCCCACCGTCACGCCGCCGCCCCCTTCGACCTGTGCGCGGCGAACGATATCGTAGCGAAGCGGGCTCGGGTCGGCGTCGTAGGAGGCGCCCCCTTCGACGCGGCCGGATACCTCGACGAACCAGTTGCCGAAGGGAATCGTGAGCGTCGTCTCGCCCCAGTAGCGGGTCATGCCGCCGTGGAGGGTGAAAAGCGGCGAGAGGGCGAACTCGTTCTTGTGGTCGGGTTCGCTATGCGCCGGCCCTTGGTAGAGACCGAGGCGATATTCAAGAGTGAGCCACGGCGCGGCGAACCAACGGTGCTTGAAAAAGATGCTCTGGACATTGCGGCCGAAGGGATAGCCGAGGGAGAGGCCGCCGTAGGTGTAGCCGTCGGTGGGGTACTGGTGATGACGATAGAAGCTGTAGGCCGTCTTGGCGTACTCGATACGGAAGAAGTGGTCGGGAAGCGCGAGCGTGACCCCCATGAGGTAGGCACGCTCGAAAAGATGGAAGAAGAGCCACGGAAAAGTGAATATCTGGTCCTCCGGCTGCCACGGCGCCGCGATGTCGGTCCCCGCCTCTTGAAAGTAGATACGAAGCGAGCGCACCTTCCCGCCGGTCCACCGCTCCATCGGAAGCGAGAAGGTGAGGTCTATCGCCGCGTAGCCGTCGTTGTCGAACCGGCTGTAGGGAACATTGTCCTTGCTTCCGAAGACGATCTCGGGAAACTCGTGCACCTTGTAGGCCGGGCGCCCGCTCCCGCCGTAGAGTTCGGTGCGGGTCACCCCTATCTCGACCCAGCCGATCGGCTGATAGACGACGCGCGCCGCGAAGAGTTGCGGATCGCTGTGATCGGCGCGCCGGTCGAAAAGCCACCCGTTGAGGAGAACGAACGACCACTTCCCGAAAAAAGATATTGGTGCCTCGTTCTGGAACTTGAGGAGCCAGAACGGCTCAGCGTTCGACGAGAGGAGCAGTCCCCATTCGCCGGGACCGAAGTTGACCGAGTCGCGCCCTCCTTCGACGCTGAACTTGCCGAAGCGTGCTTTGGCGTAGGCGCGATAAATCTCGTTCTTTTGCTCACCATCGCCCCAGAGGTGCCGGAAACTCCAGTAGGCACCGAAACGGTCGTGCACCGCAAGGCTTCCCGACTCCTCGATGAGCACATTCGCCCCTTTCTCGACGACAAGTCCCCCTTTGCCATAGAGCGTGAGCGGATCGCTCGCGACGAAGACCATGCTCCGCAACCTCTGTATCGGCTGGACATAGACCGGACGGTTAACCCCGTTCGCAAGCCACGCGATATGGGGCAAGTATCCGAGGAACGGTACGGTTCCCGTCGCGGCATAGGGCACAGCGGCCATCGGTTCGGTGCGGTACTCGCGTGCACTGTCCACCGTCTCCCAGACAACGGTGTCCTCGGGAAGAAGGTTGATGAGCGAACTGCCCTCGTACTGTTCCCGTGACTCGCGAACATCCCACGGGAAGAGGAACGGGTTGCCGGTCGGCTCGGCGGCGAGCGTCGTGAGGCCCCACCATATCGGTATGAAGAAAAAGAAAGTGCGCATAGGAAGGACTATACCGGAAACGAGTCACGAAGGAAGTTTTTGAAAAAATTGAACCGGCCTTCCTCCTTGGCTATGATTATGTTCGTTCACGATTGATAAGGAGACGACCATGCACCGATTTATTATCATCCTTTTCATGGTGGCGATCACCATGCTTCCGCTCCGGGCGCAAGAAGGCTCTTCCAGCGACCGGATGGGCCTGCTCAATGTCGCCGCGGGACTTCTTACCTACACTTACCTCAATGTCGAAGACGCACCCGACGACGGCACCGACATCGTCAATTTCGGCCCCAACCTTTCGGCGGCGCTCATCACCGGCGGCTTTGCGGTGATGCCCGACCTCTATGTGCTTGCACGGTTCGGATTCAATATCCAGTGGGTGGACGGTGACTGGCAAGAATCGACTTTCCAGTTCGGCCCCGGCATCCGCTATGACTTCCTTACCGACCCGATCGTGGCTTACGGTGGAGCGTTTCTTTCTTACGCTCTTCAGAAGAACGGCACCGGTGGCGGCAGTGAGCTTTACCAACACTATCTCGTTCCCGAACTCTTCGTGGGTGCCGAGGTCCCCGTTCACGACCAGTTCAGCATCGGCGGCCAGTTCGCGTTCGGGTACCTCCACTGTTGGGCGGAGGCCAAGAACGACACTCCGGGCGGTACGGTGAGCGTCGAGAACGAACTGAACGGGGTATCGCTCGGCTTCTTCTTTTCGGCGACGGTCTATTTCTAACAAGTGATGGAGGCTTCTATGCGCAGGCTTATCCTGTGTCTTGTGACGGTGACCATGTTCTTCCTCTCTGCGGGAGAGATCTCTCCCAAACCATCTGCTTCTGCCGGCACAGCCGAAAAAGAGTTCACGCTCGAGGAACTCGCCAAGTTCGACGGCAAAGAAGGACGCCCTGCCTATGTGGCGATCGATGGCATCGTCTATGAAGTGACCGATGTCAAGGCATGGAAAAAAGGCGAACACGGCGGCGGCAAAGCGGGAACCGACATCACCGCTCTCATCACAACGAAATCGCCTCATGGAACCAAGGTGACCAAGAACCTCCGGGTCGTGGGCAAATTAAAGAAGTGAGAGGAGATGTACGAGTTCGGTAAATTTCTCGGATGGGTGAACGCTAGCCTCCTTTTTGTCGTCATCGCGCTTTTCCCTGTGCGAAAACTCCTGCCGCCAACGAACCGTTCCCTCTTTTTCCTGCGGCGCGTCCACCGGTGGAGCGCCCTTCTTCTTCTTGTGTCGGCTGTCATCCATTCGTTCATTGTCTGGGGCATACCGCAACTGCACAGCGGCCATGTCCTCTTTGCGACCATTCTCCTCGCGATCCTCGTCGCGTGGCTGGGACCCCGTCTGCGTATACCCTCTTGGCTATCGATACACCTGCTTCTCGCACTTGCGGCGGTCGAGCTCTTTGTGTGGCATGTGTGGTAAGGAGTAAACGATGAAGAACATGAAAAGACTCTTTCTTGCGTGGCTGATCCTCTGCGGCGTTCTCTCTCTCTCGGCCGCCGAGATCGTCACCATCACCGAGCGGAACGACACATACGATCTCACGGTGATTCCGACCATCGGCATCGGCAAGATCCCTCGTGATGAACGGCTCACCGCGCCGTTCGTTCTCGTCGCCGAGCGAAATGGCGCACCAGTGTACCGCATTTCGGTCGCACTCACCCCCGGCCGTGAACCGGGAAGCCGCGTCGGACGGACCTACCTTCCCGACGGGCTTCGGTGGGATCGAATCACGCTCCATCGCGCCGACCTCGCTTTCCGCGGCAACCCGATCTCCACGCTGTCACTTGTGGGAACAAAGCCTATCGCCACGATCCTTCACCCTGCCCTCGCTCCCGCGATCCCCGCGGCACTGCCCCCCTACTCGGTCGAGAAGATCCAAGACACCGGCCCTGACGATAAACGCATCGTGTGGGTCATCATGGGAGACGGCTACACCGCCGGCGAGATGAACAAGTTCAAGAGCGATGTCGAAACGATGATCGACACCTTCTTCGCGGAGGCGCCGTGGAAGAACCGGCGCGGCGCGTTCAACATCTACCGCGTGGATGTCGTCTCGAACGAGAGCGGCGCCGATCACCCCGAGCAGGATCCGCCGGTGTTCGTGGACACGGCGCTCGGCTCCTACTACGGCTGTTACAACATCGATCGCCTCATCTGCATCGACGACGGGACGGCGCTTTCGATCGCCGGCGCGGTCGCCGCGTACGACACGGTGCTCGTCCTCGTCAACGACCCGATCTACGGCGGATCGGGCGGTGCCATAAGCGTCGCCTCGACCCACTACTTTTCCAGCGAGGTCGTGCTCCACGAGTTCGGTCACTCCTTCGGCCTGCTCGCCGACGAGTACGAGGACCCCTACCCCGGCTACCCTGACGGCGACTGGGAACCGAATGTCTCCTATGCCTATAACTTCGACCGCTCCCAGATAAAGTGGGGAACATGGATATCGCCGCTCACGCCGCTCCCGACGCCCGAAGGGGCCGGCTATGCGAACGATGCGGGCATGTTCGAGGGAGCACGCTACAAAACGACCGGCATCTATCGCCCGAAGGAAGACTGCAAGATGCGGACGGTGGGAAGCCTCTTCTGCGACATCTGCGTCGAGGCGCAGGCGCTCCAGATATACAACCGCACCAGCCTTCTCGACAGCGCCGAACCGGCGCCCGGAACGACGGTCCCCTACACCGCCGGGCTCAGCGTCACCGTCCAGACGCTCCCCTGCGAAGCGCTCTCGGTCTCGTTCACGCTGAACGGGACACCGCTCTCCGGCGCCGCATGCGCCATGGGTACCTGCACACAGCCGATCCTCGCGGAGCACCTCGTTCCCGGCACGAACACGCTTACCGCGCACATCGCCGACACGAGCGGCGAGATCCGCGTCGATCCCTCTCATCTTTCCGAAACGACGATCGAGTGGCAGATCCTCTACGAAGAGACAACGCCCGATGCCGATCCTCAACCAGATTCCGACATGGCCACCGACCTTGCTACCGATCCGGATGCCGGAGATCTTCCCGACACGGTTCTTCAACCGGAGTCCGACACGGTCACCGATCTCGACATCGCTTCGGATGACGAGGGGTTCCCTGACGATGGTCTCCGACCGGAGTTCGACGCCGTCGACAATCTCGACGCCGATCCGGATGACGGAGAGTTCTCCGACGCCGCATCGGAAGAAGGGACCCCAGACGCGACCACCAGCGAAGAAGACATCGCTACCGACGACGCCACCGGCACCGCGCCCGACGAATCGACATCCCAAGGCGATAAGACCGGTTGTTCGTGCGCTCTTATCTTTTAAGAAATAAATTCAGAACCCGTACGCGAACCCGACAAGGCCAAAGAACGCGAAGGTGCGCCACTCCTCGGTGTCCTCCTTGGCGATATTGAGCACCCCAAGGTCGCTCCGGACATCGAGAGTGAGATACCAGTCCTCGGCAACCTCGATGAAGAGGTCAAGCCCGAGAAGGATGCTGAAGTCGACCGTCTCGTACGAGTCGGTCACATCCCTGCTTTCGACATCCGTTTCGGCCGAGGCGGCCATGAGGAACGAGGTTTCCGCGCCGAGGTAAGGCTCGAGCATGAGTGGTCCCAACTCGAAACTCGCCTTTGCAGTGACCGGGAACGAGAAGTAGTGAAGCCGGAGCGCAAGATCGAGATCATCTTCCGCCGCTCCCTTGAGCGTGTAGAGCGCCTGCCCCTGTACGGCAAAGAAAGGTATCTGAAACATGACGAACGGCCCCGCCGCGGCGCTGAGCGCAAGGTCACTCGAATCATCGTTGGTCCACGTGGCGGCGCCGCCGGCGCCCGCTGAGAAACCGACGAAGAAGACATCGGCGCACACGGTGTTAGCAAAGAGCACGATGAGCGCCGCGAGAGCGCTCGAGAGAATCGTCCGTTTCATCACTATAACCTCCCTTGAAACTGCGGAAGAACAGTACACCCGACAAAAAACCGAATCAAGAATATTTTTCGTTCGATGGGAGGCCTCACCCTTTCGCGATCTCGACGCCGTTGAGGACGACGCGCCACGAGAGCGGCGCCATCTTGCGGAACATCGCCGATATGCCACAGTACTTGGTCTGCGAGAGTTCGACGGCACGGATGAGTTTTTGAGGATCGGTCTCGCCTTCGAAGAGATAGGTCATCGCGAACGCCGTGAAGACCTTCGGGTGCTCCTCGGTGAGCGGTGCCTCGACCTCGATGCGGAAAACTTTCGGAACCGGCACGCGCATCTTCTCGAGGATGGCAACCACATCCATGCCGGTACAGCCTGCCACCGACTGGAGGAAGAGGTGCTTGGGCGACTCGCCGCGCGGCCCCGGCGCGGGACTTTCAGGAGAATCCATGAGCACGCGCACCGGCATGTCGCTCCCCGTCTCGAAGCGTGCTCCTTCTTTGTGGGTGATCCATACCTTCATCGCGTTCCTCCGGTCACTGGTGACTTCTTTCAGTTATAGCGTGCCGCGCTCGGGAATCAACCTGCTTCTACTTCCCACAGCAACAGCCGCCGCCCTTGTCACTTCCCCCACAACAGCAGGTGTTGATGCCGAGGAGCGTGTAAAGGCCGCAGGTGCCGAGGATGCCGGTAAGGAGCGGAAGAGCGCCGATGGCGCCCCACCAACTGCCGTAGAAAACTCCGGCGCCGATGATGGCGATACCGAGCACGATGCGGATAATGCGGTCAACAGTGCCGACATTCTTCTTGAACATGGAAGCCTCCTTCGGTGGTGAAACGAACTGTCTTTTGCTATAGGCATAAATTTCAGGAGTCAAGGGGAGGATTTGAAATTGAGCCGTTCCCTGAACACAAAATCAGTAAGCACAGCGAAAAGAAAATTTGCCTTATTAAACGAAAAGCCTGTTTTGTTTAATAGCGGCCATCGTTATTAAACGAAACTTGCAACTTCGCTTCAGCATCAACAAGCGCAGAGGCTTTTGCGTGCCAATCGGCTACAAACTCGTAATCAAGGAACCTTACCCTTTCTCTGATGGCACCGAAGGCGTTTAATGCTTTTTTCTTTTCGTACTCTGCTCGCCTTGCTTTATCCGCGACGATATAGAACGCCACATTGAAATCTTGTAATTCGAAAAACTTAAGCAACGAGTTCTGGATGTCTGTTGAATGTTCTACCTCAAAGAAATCGCTTGGCATTTTCCGCTCATTAAACCAACTCACATCAACCGTTTTCGCCTTTCCAACGATATGGTCGTAGCCAAACTGATAGAATGCAGACAGAGAACTGATTTCCCCCAAGGTTTTTCCCAAAAAACGCTTGTTCTTATCCTGACTAGGAACGAAAACTTCTCGCCGTTTCCATTTGCCGATTTCCACCAGCAAGCCTTGATAATAACTGTGCGTGAAGTTTTCTCGCTCCTCATGCGAAACTTCGTGGGAAGGAAATATCTCCGGCGGCAGTTTGCCTTTATGCGACAACAGCGCCCACAGCCCCGGCCTAATTCTGAAAAAGAATCTCGGATCCTGCACTATGCGACGAATGCTCGCAAAAGGCGTTTTTGTTTTCCACTCGACACCGGGCACCTTAAGAACATGTTGATTGAGGTACCCTAGCGTCGCATAGCCGCCATTTTGCTCCATAACCGCAATGACTGCTTCGTGTTGTTTCATAGGACACCCTTTTAGCAGACGAGATGATTGTAGATGACGACTTTTCCTTTGCAAGTTTTAGCCGGGAACAGATTGGTAACGGCGTATGGTGAGATCAAGATAATCTCGGTTAAGATCGATTCCGATATAGGTCCTTCCGCCGAACCTCTTTGCAGCAATTCCCGTCGTTCCTGCGCCGTTGAACGGGTCGAGGATGATGTCTCCGGGCTTGGTCGAGGCGAGGACTATGCGCGTGAGGAGTGCGAGCGGCTTCTGCGTCGGATGCTTGCCGAACTGCTTCTCTTCCGGCTTTGGCGTTCCTATCGCCCAGACCGAACGCATCTGGGTTCCTTCCTTCTTGAGGAAGTCGCCGGGAAAGTAACCGCTCTTCATTGCCTCGTAGTTGAAGAAGTGCTTCGCCTTTTTGTCTTTTCGCGCCCAAATCACCGTTTCGTGTGACGCGGTGAAGAAGCGGCAACTGAGGTTCGGCGCGGCGTTCGGCTTGAACCACGCGATGTCATTGAGGATGTGAAATCCGAGTTTCTGGAGAAGAAATCCACACTGGTAGATGCTGTGGTATGTGCCGCTTATCCAAATTGTCCCTTCCGGTTTGAGGATGCGCCGGCAGGCCGATATCCATGCTTCATGAAATTTGAGGTCTTCCTCGAAGCCGTTCGATTTGTCCCACTTTCCTTTGTTCACGCTGACCATGCGGCCGTTCTGGCAGGTAAACCCGTCGTTGGAGAGCAGATAAGGCGGATCGGCGAAAATCATGTCCACATAGTTTTCGGGAAAGCGCGCCATCACTTCGATGGCATCATGGTGATAGAGGATAAAATCTTCGGCATTGAAGACAGGTATGATCGGCGAGATAATACGAGCGATTTCCGTGGACGATCAACGCCCGCTCAATTTTCTCTCCGATTTCCAAAATCATGATCAATTTCAACAAGATATTATTATTTTCGGATCTCAAGATCAACATTTTTCTCTTGGTACTAAAATTCTCAATAATTTCTGATCCATCGCTCCGGAATGACCAACCGCGAACTCACCCCCGCGTCACTTCGCTCCGCCGCCCCTCTCTTGCCAAGAGAGGGGTGAGGGTGAGTTGACCTTCTACCTCATGTAAGGAGAAGGTGACGCGGAAGCGTCGGATGAGGGTCAGAACACCACCGAGTACCCGCACTCCACGGGATCATCGCCGGCGAGTTTGAGAAAAAATAGTTGAAAAAATGGAATTTGTTTCATTATAGCCTAGGCGTGTTTCTTCTTAGGTCACATTTTGTGACCATAGACATTTTCCTACCCCTGCCTTGTCAAAGGATAGGGAACCAAAGGGAAGGATTTAATAGACCACCGAACAGCCGCACCCCGATGGATCTTCTCCAACGAGCGTGTCGGTATCGCTGGCGGCGGTGTCTGTCACCGTCGTCTCGTCAGAGGTTTCGCCGGTGTCGGCGCCGATCTCTTCGTCGGGTTGCGTCGTCTCGTCAGTCGGCATCGTCGTATCGGGAACAGCGGTATCGGGAACCTCGGTGTCGGGCTCTTCGGTGAGGTTCTCGTTCGGATCGCCCCAGCGGAGGATCGCGTTAACGCTCGCCGCGGCCCAGCCGTGCTTCGAATCGAGGAAGTTCTGCGCCTTGATGCTCCACATGAACTGGACGCCGACATCGGTCGGAAGAAACATCTCCATCCACGTATCGCCGCCGTCGTAACTCACGAGCGAACAGGCCTTGAAGTCAGTGCACATGCCACCGAGCCAGATGTCGGTCCCGCCGATGACATTGACCCCGCCCGCCTGATAGCCGTTGAACTTCTTGCCGGTGTTCGCCTGCGGCTCGGCGAGTGTGAGCGTCGCGAATCCGTCGGTGGTGACACCCACATGCTTCGAAACCTCGCCTCCGCTGTAGGATTCGTCATCGGTGTAGAAGGCATACCACTTCGTCACCGAGGTGTCGGCCAACGGCGCTATTGGATAGACCTTGAAGAAGGCATAGGGCAGGTTCTCTTTGATCGCGGTCCATGTCTCGCCGCCGTCATCGGTTATCCACACGCCGCCTTTGTCGAGGACTTGCGTTACCTGCTGGCCCGGGTTGTCGGGATCGTCGACCTCCTCGGTCGCGCCGCCTGCCGCCCACCCGTGAAGCGCATCGGTGAACTCTATCTGATATATCTCGACCGCGGTGTCGTTCGTCACGGTGAAGGTCTCGAAGGTGTTTCCCCCATCCGAGGAGCGGAACACCCTGCCATCCCCCGAACCGACCCAGATGGTCGAACCGATGACCGCGAGCGCGCCGGTCACCGGCTCGGTGTCGGTGTCGAACATCTTGTGAACGATCATGTTGTTGAGAAAAGCGTCGGTATGGATGAGGGCGGTGGAACTCGAGAAGCCCTGTATCTCCTGCCGTATCGCATAGACGGCGGTCGGCGAACCGTACTTCGCCCCGAGGATGAAGGCGCCGCCCATGCCGGAGAACGAGGTGTAGCCGGGCGGACAGGGGTTCCACTGGTAGCCGTTCGTCATGACAGAGCAGACGAGTTCGTCGTTCTGGCCGCTGTTCTTCTTGCCGAGAAGAAGCCCGGTCGTCCGCGAGCCGTTCTCGAGCAAATAGAAATCGGCGGTCGTCATCTCGCCCATCTGCTGAACGACCCAGATCTCCTGCGCGGCAAGCATCCCCGAAAACAGAATGACCAGAAATCCGACCGTCGAGAGAACCTGTTTCATCGTCATTCCTCCCTCGAAAAGAAAACAACGGCTGTCGTGCGCTATCGTAGAACCAACGGCGCTTTCTGTCAAGCGACCCTCAGTCGGTCGGCGGACACCGCTTCTCGAGTTCGGCGATCTCTTTCTTCATCTCGGCAGAGGTGACGGCGTAGCGCGCCGCGATGTGGTCGAGCCGCATGCGGACGCCGGGACAGCGCCCTTTCTTGGCATAGAAGCGGGCCACCGCAAGATCGCGCGCCACGAGAAGTTCCTCGGCTTCAGCAAGTTTCCGGTTCGCCTCTTCGACGAACTTTCCCTGCGGATATTTGGCGAGGTAGTCGCGGTAAAGGGCGGCGGCGCGGTCAACGCTCTCGGAAAGGTCCTTCTCCTCGGACGGCGGGAGGAGCCAGAAGTCGCTCGGCCGCTGTTCGAAGGCGCAGTTGCCCATCTGGAAGGCTGCCCAGTCAGCGAGTTCATGCGAGGGACGCATCTGGAGGAAGAGTTTATAGACCTCGAAGGCGGCGGCGAACTCTTCGCGCCGGAAGTGGGTGTCGGCAAGCCCGATGCGGGCATAGGGTTCCCACTTGCTGTAACTGAAATCCGATATCACCTTGAGGAACTGGTTCTGCGCCTCTTCGTACTCCCCCTGTTCGAGATAGGCGACACCGGTGCGGTAGAGCCGCTCCGCCTCCGACTCGGTACCGGTGATCGTCGGTTCTGAGGCACACGCAGCAACCACGGCACACAGGCCGATGGCGACGAGCAGAACTTTCATTCTATCCTCCGTGTAAGGTATCGTACATGCGGGGCGGCAACCCATCCTTCGACATTGTCTTGGAAACTCCGCACCTTCACCCAGCCCCCCGAAGCGCCGGCCACCACCGCGATCTCTCCTTCGCGCACCGCACCGACCGGGGAAAGCGCATCGTCAGGGCCACTGCGGAGCGTTTGTTGTGTAAGGACGACGACATACTGCTCACCCGTATGTTCCCGGTAACGACTTGCAAGAAGGAACGCCAGAAGGATGAGGAACATGAAAAGCGGTACGAGCGCGAGCCGCCGCCGCCAATCAGGGCGAACGAGGTGCCACACGAGGACGATGATAAACAGATAGAGAGCGACGAAGAAGAGCACGACGATCAGAGTGAACCCGCCGTGCCCGTTGGTGAGTCGCGCCGGAATGGTGACACCGAGATCGCCAGTGAGCAGATCAAGGTTGTTGCGCGCCTCGGTGAACTGCGGTGCTGCCTGCAGCGCCTGGAGATAGTGGAAAAGCGCTTCTCCGCGTTTTCCTTCCTTCTCGGCGACGACGCCGAGGTTGTAGTGAGAGAGCGGATCGAACGGACGCGCGGCGAGTTCCTGCTCGAGCAAGCCGCGGGCCTTTGCGTAGTCCCCCTGCGTATAGGCGTCGAACCAGTCGGCGGCATGAAGAGTGGCGCCGAGCATGAGAAGAAGCAGGACGATCACCTGACGCTTCATCACACGCCTCCGATGAGCCGTATCATCTCGATCGCCCGGGTCTTGAGCGTCGGAAGGTCGCCGGTGCCGCCGTAGGCCGCCGCCTGAATGTCGCTCGCGAGTTCGAGGAACGCTTCGGCGCGTCCGGGAAGACTCTTCTCCAACTCGCTTTTCCGTATGCCGCGAATGCCGATGCCCGAAAGTGCTGTTACCGCATCGTAGTATGTGTTCAGCAATACCGAGGGATCTCCCGCCGCCGCAACGCGTTCCTCCCACTGGCGGACGGCGAAGGCGCGCCGCGCCCGACGACCGATTATGAATGCACGGACAAGGAGTCCGAGGAGCGTAAGAACGAGGAGGGATACCGGGACCAAGAGAAGTATCCGGAACCATGACCGCGCGGTAAGCGGCGAAAGATCATGGACGACCACTCCCGCCGGCAGTTCGCGGAGGAGTTCATAGCGCACCTTTTTCCTTTTCTCGGCGGTACTCTGTTCTTCCGTCGCGACACCTCTCACCGTGACGGCAACCGGTTTCCCGGTAACGGCCTGCCACCCTTTCTCGCGGTCCCAGCAGTCGAAGGAAGGCGCCGGGATCGTCGCCGTCCCCTCGCTCTGCCCCTTCACCATGAACGAGAAGGTCTTCGTACCGCAGAGGCGTCCGTTCTCGACGCGCCGCTCTTCTTTCACATCGGGAGCAAATATCTTGATACCCGGCACATCGGGAAGGGATATCTCAAGATTCTGAAGGTTGCCGCACCCCTCGATCGTGTAGGTGATCGTATCGAGCGGCTTTTGTGCGTCGAGTGTAAGCGTCGTCTTTTTCTGTGTGAGCGTAAAGTCGCCCACGATGCCGGTCGGGTGTCGGGATCCGTCGGGAAGCGGTTCGAGCGGCAGATCGAGCGCGATGGAAGAAAGCGACCGCTTGCGCATGTCGAAGAATCCGCCGGTGACGATGTCAAGTATCATCTGCGTCGCGGCGAGACGCTCCGCCTTCGGCGACGGGACGAGGAGGTACTGCTTGAGGAGCGCATAGTCGTAGACGCTCCCGCCGATGTTCGTGCGACTGAAAGAGAGTTTCTTCGGCGATGCGATCTCGTCGCTCCATGCGTTCTCGAACGAGGGAAGACGGTAGAACGAGAGGTCGGAGATGAGGTTCTTCTGCGTGAAGAGGTAGTAACTCACAATGACCGGTTCGCCCCGATGGATCGGTTTTTCGGGCGAGACGACGACCCGCACGAAGAAGCGCTCGGTCTGCCGTTCCCATGCCGAAAGCGGGGCGAAGAGGCCGCTCTCGCCACCCCCCGAGGCCGCCCTATCCTCATCGGGCGCCGGCCCCGTCCCAGGAGACGAAGGCACCTGAGGCACCGGCACGGAGCCACTGCCCACGACAGTGATGCGCAGAATGTTGCTTTTCACCTCGCCGCCCCTCTTGAGCACCGCCACGGCGGGGCCGATGGTGTACACACCGGGTCGCGTCGGACGAAGAATGTAGGTATAGGTCTCCTCCTTCTGCGACGATATCCTGCCGTTGATGATGCTGATGGAGGAAGAGGAAGACTCGCCGCGGTGCTCTATCTCGAAACCGTCGAACGAGGGTTCGCGCACCTCGGTGATCGTCTCGCCGGAACCCTCGACCGCCGAGAGGGTGACCGTCACCATCTCACCGACGGCGGCGCTCATCCGGTCGGCGGCGAGCCTCACCTCGGCACCGGATAGTAAACCGGCGGCACCGAGCACGACTATGAACGCGAGCATCCTCACCAGATCTGACCTCCCTGCGGGTCTCCCTGCTTCTCTAACATGAAGGGAGTCACTTGTAAATCTTTGCGTTTTCGGAACGGGGCCAGCACCGCTGCCGCATCCTCGGGCTCCTTCTGCTCTTTCTCTTTGGGAGCGGCCTGTGCCGCCTGTTTCTGTTCCTCATCCCGCTGCTCTTCCTGCTTCTCCGGCTGTTGTTGCTGGGCTTTCTGCTGATCCTTTTCGTTCTGCTGCTGATCGTTCTGCTGATCGTTTTTCTGTTCTTCGTTCTTTTGCTCTTCCTGTTTCTGCTCTTCTTCTTTCTGCTTTTCCTGCTCTTTCTGCTGTTGTTCCTGCTGTTTCAGAAGGCGGCGCACGATCTCGAGATTCGCCGCGGTGTCGCGGTCGGGGTGCGCCCGGAGCGCCTGCTCGAAGAAACGGGCTGCATCGCCGTAGTTCTGCTGGGCCGCCGCCGCCGCGCCGAGACCGTCGTAGATGCGTGCCTTGAGTTCTGCGGAAGGATTCTTCGCAAGCCCCGACTCCCACGCTTTGCGCGCTCCGTCGAGATCGCCCTTTTTGAAGAGCGATGCGCCGAGGTTGTATGCCATTTCAGGCGACTCTTCACGCCGCTCGGCTCCTTTCTTGAAAGCCTCCCCTGCTTCCTCGTAGCGTTTCTCTTCGTACTTGGCAATGCCGTCGCGATTCTCGGGGACCTCGCGTTCGAACGGCGCGGCGCCGAGGAATATCGGCACCGTCAGCATCACCATTCCAATACGGATCATTGATTTTCCTCCTTCCTCCCCACTGGAAGGGCAAAGAACAGTACCAACAGGACCAATCCCGCCGCAAGCGGCACTTGGAACTGCTCACGGTAGAGGAGCACCCGCCGTTCTTCCTGTCCCGTGCGGTTACGGAACTGGGCCACGAAGCGGGCAAGCGTCGAAGCGCGGTCTATCTCGACAGCGCCCAGCGCCTCTCGGCACTTGTCAAAGAAGTCACGATTGAGCTTCGAGATGACCGTTTCGCCGCGCTCGTCGGTGAGGTTGCGGCCGCCGAGGTTGATCGGCGCGCCCGCGGTCGTCCCGAGCGGCAGTATCGCGAGCGAGACCTTCGCCTTCGTGAGTGCCTCCTTCACGCGGTCGAAGTCGAGCGTCGGATCCTCGCCGTCGGAGATGACGACAAGCAGTTTGTCGCTGTTCGGATCGCCGCTCGCGAGCGTTTCGAGCGAGAGACCGATCGCCGCGCCGAGCGCCGTTCCCTGCCGCTCGATCATGCCCGGTGTGAGGTTGTTCGCGACGGCGAGCGCCGTTTGGTGGTCGCTCGTGAGCGGCAGTTGGAGGAAGGCAGATCCGGCGAACGGGACGATCGCGATGCGATCGCCGCCGAGTTCAGTGATAGCATCTATGAGCAAGCGCTTGCCCTTCTCGAAACGGGGACCATCCTCATCCTCGGCAAGCATCGAAAGACTCACATCGAAGACCACGGCGATGTCTATGCCGCTCGCCGAGAGGTTGACCTCACCCGAACCCATCTGCGGCCGTGCCGCGGCAAAGGTGACAAGCGCAAGTGCCGTGACGAGGAGCACGCGCCGCGTCCAGAGCATCCGATCGCCGATCGGCGCCACCTCACTGCGGCGGGAAGGGGCGAACAGCGAGAGAAACTTTCCGCGCAAACGGCGCGCGACGGCGAAATAGACGATGAGCGCCGGCACCCAGAGGAAAAAGAGAAAAAGGAACGACGGCGCCCCGAATCTCATCGCTCCACCTCCGGATAGAGCGGGAAGAGAAGCGCAAGGAGGCGTCCCACGAGCAGAGAGAGGAGCGCCGCAAGGATGAAGTACGGCGCGAACTCGTCGTAGAGTTTGTACTTCTGCGCGGGGAGCGGGCTCTTCTCGAGCGCATCTATCTCGGCGAAGGCGCGGCGCAGTTCCTCGGTCGAGATGGAACTGTAGAACTTCCCGCCGGTCGTATCAGCGATGTTCCGGAGAAGATCAGGATTCACCTTCATCGTAACCGTCTGGTAGGCGTCACGCCCAAAGATGTCCTTGCCAGCCGGGAAAGGAACCGGCTTGTTGGTGCCGATGAGTATCGTATAGACCTTGATGCCGAGATCCTTCGCCGCCTTTGCCGCCGCCTCGGGCGAGACATTGCCGCTGTTGTTGTCGCCGTCGGTGAGCAGGATGACAAGCCGCGACTTCGCCTTCGACTGCTCGAGCCGGGAAACGGCGAGCGCAAGGCCGTTGCCGATCGCAGTGCCATCCTCGATGACCCCCGTCTCAAGTTTGCGCAGGAGGTTCACGAACATCGTGTAGTCGCTCGTGAGCGGCACCTGCAGGAACGACTCACGGGCAAAAAAGACGAGCCCGAGCCGGTCGCTCGATCGGCTCTTCACGAATTGCTCGATGACCCCCTTCGCCGCTTCGATGCGGTTCTTCGGTTGGAAGTCGAGCGCCTCCATAGATCCGGATATGTCGAGCGCGATCATGATGTCCTTTCCCTCGACCGGCGGCGTGACGACCCGCTCGACGCTCACCGGCCGTGCGAGCGCCACCCCGAGGAGGATGACGGCGATGACATCGAAGAAACGGGCGATGCCCGCCCGCCCATCGGCACGTCGCCGAAGATGCAGATGGTCGGGGAAAAGAAGCGACGCCCTCCGATCGCGCAGAAGGCGCGTGACGATCCCCCACACCGCAAAGGCGAGCGGGATCGTTATGAGAAGCCACGGATGAACAAGGTGCATCGTCGCGCTACTGGTCACTCGTTATCGCGCCGCTAGAAACAGGGAAGAAACCCGCGTTATTCCGCATCTAGCCAAGACTGCCGACTTCCCGTTCGACCGCTTCGAGGATCGCTCCACTCCGCACCAGTTCCTGCATGGCGGTGTGATCGGGATAGAGCGGACGGTCTATCTCGAGGAACGCGACCTTTTCGCGGACGACCCTGCGCGCCGCGCTGACGCCGCGCCCCGTTCTAAACCCACGAATATCGAGCGCCTGCGCCGCCGCCATGAATTCGATGCCGAGCACGCCACAGCCGTTCTCAAGGATCTGGAGGTTTTTGAGCGCCGTGTTCATACCCATTGAAACGAAGTCCTCCTGATCGGCCGCCGCGGGGATGGACTGCGTCGCGGCGGGAGCAGCGAGGATACGCTGTTCGACGATGAGCGAATCGGCGGTGTACTGCGAGAGCATGAGCCCCGAGAACATGCCGGGATTCTTGGTGAGGAACGGCGGCAGACCGACCGAGAGCGCCGGGTTGTTGAGTCGGTTCATGCGCCGCTCCGAGAGTACCGAGACCATCGTTATCGCCTGTCCGACCATCTCCATCGGGAGCGCCACCGGCGTCCCTTGAAAGTTGGCACCCGAGAGGGCAAGTTTCTCCTCGGGAACGAAGATGGGGTTGTCGCCGACGCCGTTGAGTTCAATCTCGACCTGCGCGCGCGCCCAGCGAACGGCGTCGTGCGCCGCCCCGATGACCTGTGGGGTAGAGCGCATCGAGTAGGCGTCCTGCACCTTGGTCTTGACGGTTCCCGAAAGGAGATCGCTCCCCTCGAGGCACTTGCGGATCGCGGCGGCCGAGCGCATGGCTCCGGGGAAACCGCGCAGTTCGTGTATCTTTGGATGGTACGGTTTCATGTTGGCAAGGAGCGCCTCAAGTGACATCGCCGCAGCGATCTCTGCCTGTTTGAGCCAGCGGTTGGCGTCGTAGAGGGTGAGGGCGCTGATGGCGGTGAGGAGGTTCGAGCCGTTGATCGCGGCGAGCCCATCGCGCGCCTTGAGACCCGGTATCGGAATGCCGGCCTTCTCGAACGCAACCTTCGCCGGCAGGAGTTCCCCTCGATAGTAGGCTTGTCCCTCGCCGAGGAGCGTGAGCGCTATCTGTGACATCGGCGCGAGGTCGCCGCAGGCGCCGACCGACCCTTTGCGGCACACATAGGGCGTCACCCCCTTGTTCAGCATCTCAACAAAGGTGAGCGGTATCTCGGGACGGCATCCCGAATTGCCGTGAGCATGGACATTGATGCGGGCCGCCATCGCGGCGCGAACATGCTCGATCGGCGCCGGGTCCCCGATGCCGGCCGAGTGGTTGTAGACGAGCCAGCGCTGGAACTGCTCGATCTGGTCGTCGGAGAGAACAATCTCCGAGAACTCGCCGATACCGGTGTTGACGCCATACATGATCTCGCGCTTCGCGATCTTCTCTTCGAGCATCGCGCGGCAGACCTTTATCCGTTCGATCGCCTTCGGGCACAGTTCGACCTTCTCGCCAAACCGCGCGATGGCGACCAGTTGTTCGATGGTGAGATGGCTTCCGTCGAGCACGATGGCCATGGGTGACTCCTCTCCGATGGTTATTCACGAACGACGGGGCGATTATAGTGGCGACGCACCCAGAGGCAAGGAAAAGGGCAGGGAGAGTAATTTCACCTGAAGTCAAAAAAACTCGTGAGTATTTTTGCCTACCAGAGAAAAAACTCGGGGGTCGCCCCTACCCCACCTTCACGGGGCAGACCTTCCAGATGTCGTCGCAGTACTCGCGGATGGCGCGATCGGAACTGAACTTTCCCATACGGGCGGTGGTGAGGATGGACATCTTCGTCCAGCGCTCAGTATCACGGTAGGTCGCAGCGACGGTCGCTTGGGTGTTCACATAGGCACGGTAATCGGCACAGACGAGGAAGGGATCGTGGTGCCAGAGGTTGTTGAGGAGCGCGCCGTAGAGGTCGCGGTCGCCGCGCGAGAAGATTCCCGACGCAATGGCATCGAGCGCTTCGCGCAGTTCTTCGTCGGCACCGATGTATTCCCACGGATGGTAGCCCTGCGCCTGAAGGGTGAGCACTTCATCGGCACGGAGGCCAAAGAGGAAGAAGTTCTCCTCCCCCACCTCCTCGCGTATCTCGACATTCGCCCCATCGAGCGTCCCGATGGTAAGCGCGCCGTTGAGCGCGAACTTCATGTTGCCGGTACCTGACGCCTCCTTGCCCGCCGTCGAGATCTGTTCCGAAAGCTCGGCGGCCGGATAGATGACCTGCGCGTTCTTGACATTGAAGTCGGGGAAGAAGACGACCCGAAGCCACTCACGCGCCTTGGGATCGCCGTTCACCGTCTCGGCGATGCCGTTGGCAAGCCGTATAATGAGTTTTGCCATGCGGTATCCGGGCGCCGCCTTACCGCCGAGGATGACGGTGCGCGGGACCATACCGGCGGTCTCACCGCGCCGGATGCGGTCGTAAAGGGTAACGACATGAAGAAGATTGAGGTGCTGGCGTTTGTATTCGTGGATCCGCTTGACCTGCACATCGAAAAGGCTCTTGGGATCAACGACGACGCCGGTCCGCTCCTCGATGAGTTTCGCCAGCCGCCGCTTGTTCTCCTCCTTGACCTTGCGCCACGCGGCGCGGAACGCGCTCTCCTCGGCGAACGGCTCGAGACTTCTCAGCCGCGAGAGGTCGCGCGCCCATTCCCCGCCGGTCTTCTCGGTGACGAGGCGCGTGAGTCCCGGATTGGAGAGTACCATGAAGCGGCGCGGGGTCACCCCGTTGGTCTTGTTCGAGAACTTCTCTGGCCACAGGCGATAGAAGTCGGCGAGCACCGTCTGTTTGAGCAGTTCCGAGTGGAGCGCCGCCACCCCGTTGATGGCGTGACTGCCGACGCAGGCGAGATTCGCCATCCGGACATACCGTTCACCGCATTCGTCGATGAGTGACACCCGGCGCACGAGATCCTCATCGCTGGGGAAGCGGCCGCGCACCTCGGCGAGAAAGCGAGCGTTGAGTTCATAGATGATCTCGAGATGACGCGGCAGGGTCTGGCGGAACAGTTCCACCGGCCACTTCTCGAGCGCCTCCGGAAGGAGCGTGTGGTTGGTGTAGCCGAAGGTCTGGCGCGTTATCTCCCACGCCGGCTCCCACGCGTAGCCATAGTCATCGAGGAGGATGCGCATGAGTTCGGCGACCGCGATGGCGGGGTGGGTGTCGTTGAGCTGCACCGCGTACTTCCGGTGGAAGTTGTCGAGCGTCTTCTCGCGCTGGAGGTAGATACGCACCATGTCCTGCAGAGCGCACGAAACGAAGAAGTACTGCTGTTTGAGCCGCAGCTGTTTGCCGGCGAGCGGCTCGTCGTTCGGGTAGAGTACCTTGGTGAGGTTCTCCGAGGCAACCTTCTCGTGAACGGCGCCATAGTAGTCGCCGACATTGAACGAGCGGAAGTCGAACGATTCGACCGCCTCGGCCTTGAAGAGGCGCAGAAGGCTCGCCGTCGTCGTCCGGTAGCCTTGTATCATCGTATCGTAGGCAACCCCCTTGACGACATGGTCGGGGACCCAGCGGACCCGGAAGGCGCCTGCCGCATCGGTGTACATCTCGGTATGGCCGCCGAATTTCACATCGAAGGCGACCTCTGGCCGCGCGATTTCCCACGGGTTGCCGTAGCGGAGCCACTTGTCGGTCACCTCGACCTGCCAGCCGTCGCGAATCTCCTGATCGAAGATGCCGAACTCGTAGCGGATACCGTAGCCGATCGCCGGGATGTCGAGCGTCGCGAGCGAATCCATGTAGCAGGCGGCGAGCCGCCCGAGGCCGCCATTGCCGAGCCCCGGCTCCTCTTCCTGCTCCAGGATCTCATCGAGATCGAGCCCGAGACCGGTGACCGCCTGTTTCACCGCATCGTAGAGCCCGAGGTTGATGAGGTTGTTGCCGAGGTGCGGCCCAAGGAGAAACTCGGCCGAGAGGTAACAGACGGTCCGGCTCGCCTGCCGATAGTAGGTCTCGGCGGCCGCCGTCCAGCCGGCGAGCAAGCGGTCGCGCACCGTATAGGCGACCGCGAGATACCAGTCGTTGCGCGTCGCCATTTTGGGGAACTTCCCTTGGTGACAGGCGAGGTTCTCGAGGATCGCCTGCCGGATCGCCGCGACATCGGTACTTGTCCGAACCGCGTGATTGACCTGGGGTTTTGACCTCTCGCCACTGGCGTGATGATGTTTGTGATGTGACATGAACACCTCCCTTTTCTCTTTGGATGAAATGAAGGTAGCAGGATAAAAAGGAAAAGGCAAATAAGGAAAGATATCCTCAACGCGGGAGGGGCAGGTAGATCCTAAAAACGGCGCCTCCTTCCGGCGCATCTTCAACCTCAATGAACCCCCGGTGCTGATCGGCGATGCGCGCCGCTATCGAAAGCCCCAGCCCGGTACCATGGGACTTGGTGGTATAGAAGGGATTGAATATCTTGTCGCGCAGTTCGGGGGCCACTCCCGGGCCGCGATCGGCGACGGCGATGCAGGCATACTCGTTTTTCCCCTTGCGCCGCCGCTCAACGATAATGGTCACCACCGAGTCCTCGGGTGAGGCATCCACCGCGTTGAGCAGGATATTGAGCAAAAGTTGTGTGAGTTTTTCACGATCGGCGCTGATCGTGAGCGGTTCGGTCCGTGTCTCGAAGCGTACTTTTTTCTTTGCCGCCTGCGGTGCGACGAAGGCAACGGTATCGCTCGCGAGTGTCGCGAGATCGACCGTTGAGACGACGAACTCTTTGGGACGAGCAAACGCAAGGAATCGATCGAGAAGAGCCGTAAGCCGATCCAGTTCGGCACGCTGAACCTCGACCATGCGGCGGCGCGGCGAGTCAGGAGGAACCGCATCGGCGATGAGCTCTGCCGCTCCCTTGATCGAGGCAAGCGGGTTCTTTATCTCGTGGGCAAGGCCGGCGGTCATCTCTCCGAGCGCCTGCAAGCGTCCCGCCCGTATCAGTTGTTCCTCGAGCAGTTTCATCTCCTCGAGCGTCTCCGAGAGCTTTCGAGCGATCTCCTCTTGGCGTCGGCGCTCTCGCCGCTCGCGCTCGACAAGCACCCCCGCCACCACGGCGATGATGTTGAAGAGCAGGATCTCGAGAACCTTTTCGGTCGAAGCGCCCGGGTCGTGGTGAAAGTGGTGAACAAAAAGTTGAAAGGCGTGCGGCAGATAGATGAGCGACGATACGATCGAGGCGGCAAGTGCCCCCGCAAGTCCCCACCCGAAGGCCCCGAGCACGATCGGCAGGTAATAGAGCCGCCGCAGAATATCGTGGGCCCATGTCATCTCGGCATCGGTCAGAAAATGCGCCGTCGTAATGGCAAGTATGGGGACCCAGAGGAGTCCCCACGCCTTGAGCGAAAGCAGTTCACCGACCTTTTTCACCATTACCTCTGCCGATGCCGTACTGTTCGAGACGATACAAGAGCACATGGCGCGGTATTTTCAGAAGTCGCGCCGCCTGTGCTTTGTTCCCCCCACTTTTCTCGAGCGCTTGGATGATGAGTTCCTTTTCTACCTCGGTGAGCGCGATACCCTCGGGCGGCAGTTGAACCTGTCCCGCCACATTCACCACCACCGTCTCCGCCGTACTCGCCGGAGCAGGCAAAAGATCTATCGGTACCGTTCCGCCATCGGTGAGAATGGCTATCCGCTGACACACATTCTCCAGTTCACGGACATTGCCGGGCCAGTGGTAAGCGATGAGCCGCTCCCGCGCCGCCGCATCGATCACGAAAGAACGGCTTGGAGCGTAGGAACTCAGAAAATGTTCGGCAAGCGGCAAAAGGTCCTCACGACGCTCACGGAGCGGCGGTATGTGGAGCACGATGACATTGAGCCGATAGAACAGATCGAGCCGGAAGCTCCCTTCGTCAACCAGCCTCGCGAGATCGCGGTTGGTCGCCGCGATGACGCGCACATCGACCGGCACCGGATCCTCGCCTCCGATGACATCCACCGTTCGTTCCTGCAGAACGCGCAGGAGCCGCGGCTGGAGACCGGGCGGCAACTCAGCGACCTCGTCGAGGAAGAGCGTTCCACCGTGCGCCAACTCGAATTTCCCCTTAGCGTCGCGGGTCGCTCCGGTGAAGGCCCCCTTGCGGTGCCCGAACAATTCGCTCTCAATTAGTTCGGCTGGTATCGCGGCGCAGTTGACCGCGACGAACGGACCATCAGCACGCAGCGATCGGCGGTGGATGCGCCGCGCGAGCAGTTCCTTTCCGGTGCCGCTCTCACCGGTAATGAGCACCGTCGAATCGCTCTCGGCAACGCGGTCAGCGACACCGATCACAGTCTCCATAGCCGCTGAACGATATATGAGTTCCTTGCCTCCGCTCGCCGAGGACCGTTTCAGCACTGCGTTTTCGGCAACGAGCCGCGCATGCTCGAAAGCGCGGTGTACCACGATCTTTAAATGATCCCGATCGCACGGCTTCGGAACGAAGTCAAAAGCACCCGCCTTCATTGCGGCGACCGCTGCTTCGATCTCTCCGAACGCCGTTATCACGATGACCGGCGTCCCGGGCGCGAGGGCGTTGATGCGCTTCACCAGTTCCATCCCGTCCATACCGGGCATTTTGAGATCGGTGATGACGACCGGATGACGAAGACGGCGAAACAGTGCGAGTGCCGTCCCCCCGTCGGGAGCGGCATCCACGGTGTATCCTGCTTCCGTGAGAGTAAACGACATGACCTCACGGAAACTGGCGTCGTCGTCGACAACGAGCAGTGTTTTCTCCTTCATGAATACTATTCTACAAAAGTGATGAAGAAAAATCTACACTTTTATCTCCCTTCTGTCCGAAATGATAATCAACTACTTGTTTCTATTGGACAAGAAACAAAAAACTCCTGTTGGCATATCCCGTGCTTTTGAAAGGTGTGACCCGTAAGGTATTGAAAGGAGGAACACCATGAAAAAGATGCTCGCAGTAGCGGTTGCAGTTGCAGCACTTATGTTCAGCACGGAGAGTTTAATGGCAGGCGACGGTTGCAGTTGCCACAAGGGTGGAAAATCGGAGTGCACCTGCGGTAAGGACTGCAAATGCGGCTGTCAGGAAGGAAAACCCTGCACCTGCGACTGCGCCAAGAAGAAGTAGTCACCCGCTCTTTGTCCACCGCGCGAAGCCGGCCGGGGGTCACTCCGGCCGGTTGCGTTTTTTATTTGGAAGCAAAGCCTAGTGAATCTAGCGTAGCGGTAAAAAGAACCGCATCAAAAGACTGAGAAGAGTCATCGCCAAAGAATTCAGAGCCAAGGCTACCATAGGTTGTTCCCGCAATGTATACTCTCCCCTCCTGAGAAATAATCAGCGAGCTCGCATTATCTGTCTTAGCGGTATTCATGACAGCGACACAGCGCGATATGTCTGCCTGATCATCGAGTTGCATAAGTATGCCGTCCGTCTTCAGGCTCGCTGATTCACAAGCGGAACCATATCGCGGTCCGACAAGATAAAATTTCCCGTCATGAAAAGCGACATCGTTTCCCTGATCATTATTTTGCCCTCCCGGAGTTGAAAGAATCACGACCTCTTGGCCCATAACATCAAGGTAGCCGAAGAGAATATCTTCTTCTCCCTGTTTGGGAATATTCGGGAAAGAACCATCGGTGGCTCCCACAAAGTAGATGTTCTTATCGGGTCCTTCCACCAATCCCGCTATCATATCATCTTGCGAAGTGCCAACTTGATAAAACTCCATCTCCATCGTCTTACGATCGACGGCAATAATCGCTCCATCACTGTCACCACCGTAATATGTCTCTCCGGGCAACGCCCCATGTTCTACCAGCGCCGAAAAGAACAGGTGAGTATCGGTGACAAGCACTCGTGGAGAAGAAACGGTGACATGTACTGCAGGCTTCGGTTGGATAATGACTACGGGAGGATGTTCACTCTCCACTTCTTGGGGACCGAATTGAGAGAGGACATATACCTCGTCGTTCTCGATACGCGCAAGGAAGAGGTCATTTTTCCCATGAAGCGTTTGATTGTCGAAAGTACCGGTTGTCATTCCTACCACGATGATCGAGCCATCTTCCTCTTCGTAGCCGATTCGTGCTTGACAAGCCCCATCATTTCCCCACTGGATAACCGAGAAAATATCGGTCGTTGGATTTATTCTCATGACAAAGGCATGCTCTTCGATACCTTGCCACAGTGTTCCGAAATTTCCAGTAGTAGAGCCAAACACCAGCAGGTCACCATTGCGGGCAACAGAACTTCCCCACGTTAAATCTGGTTCCTCATTTCCAAAGAGATAGGTCTTCATCTTACCGGTTCTGGTGTCTATGATTTTCACGCAACCATCGGCGTTGGTTGTGCCATTCAGCGTAAAGTTGACAGCCCCTGCCAAGTAGAGCATATCATTATGGAGATGGAGCTCCCCCGGCGTATCTATTTTGGCAGTACCCCACTGATAATACTGTAAACCACCATACCTTTCCCAAGGCACATCTTCTTCACGGATCTCCCAACGAAACGCAGGAGAAAACCCATCCACATCAGCATCCGCGGCAGGCTCATAATCTAACAAGAAATCTTCGTCGAGGAGCACCTCCCCCTCTACCGAAAGAGTATCTCCCTCCTCATGGGGAATGGGACCTGTTTCTTTACAGGAAACGAACTCTATCATGAGAAAACCTGCTATAAGGCATCGAACGATAACTTCCATGGCGCCTTCCTCCGTAAGTTTTGTTCCTGTCAATAGTGTCGGGGCATAGGATGTTCTTTGCCTTGTTAGTGGGTGCAGTACCAAATACTTACCGGATACTCATCCCATTCGCTATACAAGTAAGTATAGAGGGGAATCCATTTTTTCAAGAAGGGATTCCAAACATAAGAAAGGCGCACATCATAGGCACGCACCTTTCCTTTGTAATAAGTTGACCAGTTGGGGTCATAAAACACTTCCTCGGTGTAAAACGATGTGGTTGCCGTAGTACCACTATCCATGAGTGTCCATGTATCTCCACCGGGAATACCATTTACATATGCTTCCCACTCATAACCATCCGCACCTGATACCGCATTCCACGAACACCATAGGTCACTACAGTCATCGTCTGTTTCACAGAGTAACTGCGGCGTGTCAAGCGCCCAAGCAAAAGCGCAAGACATTAAAATCACGAGAGAGAAAGAGAGAGAGAGAGAGAGAGAGAGAGAGAGAGAGATTTCATGGTTAACCTCCTTCTTTGGTTTCTTAATTGTAGAACACCACATCCTATGCCCGAAACATTCATAAAACAAAATATGCTATTGTCAACACATTTCGCTAAAAAAATGTTGTGAAAGATTTTTGTTATTCCGTGATAGCACCGCCGGCCGGGGGTCACTCCGGCCGGTTTCTTTTTAGGCACCTGAAGCGACGATTACTCCATTAATAGGATAACAAACAAGGTAATGTCTGCGGAAAGAAAAGACTTTTTTCTACGGATTTTTCTTCGCCAGTTCCTTCTTCGCCCTCTGCCAGAGCGCCTCGAGGTCGTCGAGCGAGTGCTTGCCGTCGGTGACGGTCGGGTCGAGTTCTTCCATCTTGTTGAAGCGCTCGCGGAACCGGAGCGCACAGTGCCGCAGGGCATCCTCGGCGTTGACGCCGAGTTTGCGCGAGAGATTGACGACCGCCGCGAGGAGATCGCCCATCTCGTGAAAGGTCTTCTCCTTGTCGCCGGTCTCGGCCACCTCTCTGAGTTCCGCCGCCTCCTCGGTTATCTTGGCAAGGACCTCACGCCAGTCGCCCCAATCGAAGCCGACCGAGGCGGCGCGGTCAGCGTACCGTTGCGCGAGGAGCGTCGCCGGCATCGTTGTGGGAATGCCATCCAACAGGTAGCGTTTCTCTTCCTTATCCTTCTTTATCTTGTTCCAGTTCTGCACCACTTCGTCGGCATCCTTCACCTGCGTCTCGCCAAAGACATGGGGATGACGCCGCACCAGTTTGTCGGCGATCCGTTCGGCGACCGAGTCGAGGGTGAAGAGCCCCGCCTCCTCGGCTATCTGAGACACGAAGACTATCTGGAGAAGAAGGTCGCCGAGTTCGTCCTCTAGTTCGTCCGGCCCACGATCAATTGCTTCGACCACCTCGAACGCCTCCTCGATGATGTAGGGCTTGAGCGAGGAGATGGTCTGCTTACGATCCCACGGACAACCGCCCTCGCCGCGCAAGGTGCGCATGATCTCTCGGAGCCGTTCGATACCGTGAGGAGCCGACATTTACCGCTTACCCCCGAGGCGCGTTCGGTTTCTCGAACGACGGCGGCACATAGAGATATTCACCGCTGAAGCAGGCGGTGCAGAAGTCGCTGGGCCGCGCAACGACACGGAGCAGATCTTCAAGTTCAATGTGCTTGAGCGAATCGGCCGACAGGTACTCGCAGGTCTCCTGCAGATTCATCCGGTTCGCAATGAGCTCGGTGCGCGTCGGGGTGTCTATGCCATAGAAACACGAGCCGGTGACCCGCGGCGATCCGATGCGCACATGGATCTCCTTCGCGCCGGCGCCCCGTATCATGCGGACGATCTTGCGAAGTGTCGTCCCGCGTACGATCGAATCGTCCACGAGCACCACCCGCTTCCCCTCGAAGAAGGCAGGGAGGGGATTGAACTTCTGTTTGACCCCCTCGTCGCGCTTCTTCTGATAGGGACTGATGAAGGTGCGCCCAACATAATGGTTGCGGATGAGCCCCATCTCGAAGGGAGCTCCTTTTTCGGCGGCGTAACCGAGCGCGACAAAATTCGATGAATCGGGCACCGCCATCACTACGAGATCGTCACCCCCCGGCAGATCGCGGTCGTAGCGGGCAAGCGTTGCTCCTATCTTCTTGCGCGCCGTATAGACGAACTCGCCAAAGGTGAGCGTGTCGGGACGCGAGAAGTATATCAGTTCGAAGATACAGTGCCGCGGCAGAAGAGCGTTCACTGCGACGGTTACCACCGGCCGATTCCGCTCGAGCCGAATGATCTCTCCCGGTTTCACCTCGCGGAGGAAGCGGGCGCCGATGATACCGAAGGCACAGGTCTCCGAGGCAAAGCAGACCCCTTGCGACGGCACCTCGTCTTCTCCCTGCCAAGTAAGGTGTCCCATGGCAAAGGGGCGGAAGCCGTGCGGATCACGGAAGGCGTAGAGTCGATCGTGGCAGAGGAGTAGTGCCGAAAAAGCGCCTTTGATGTCGCGCTGAATGGATTCGATCGCCGCCTCGATCGAGAGGCCCTCGGCACCTACGCGATACGCGATGAGCCGCGCGATGAGCTCTCCGTCGTTACTGCTCGTGAAAGTGACACCTCTTTTTTCGAGGAACTCTCGCCACTCGGCGTAATTGACCACATCGCCGTTCGCACAGAAGGCGAGCGTCGAACCGTCGGAAAGCGGCACTGCATGCGGTTGACTGTTGAGGATATCGGAAGAACCAGCGGTAGGATAGCGGACATGGCCGATGGCGTTCGCGCCGGTGAAGCGTTCGAACACATCGGGGGTGAACACATGCTTGACGAGCCCCATCTGCTTGTAGGTAAGAGTGGAACCATCGGCGCCGCACACCGAAATGCCGCACGATTCTTGGCCGCGATGCTGGATCGCGAAGAGGATCTCGGCGACATACCGCTCAGCCGCCTCTATCCCGAAGATACCCGCTATACCACACACGAGAGACTCCGTCGCCGATCGAACACCGCGGCAGTTATAGCAGAGGAACGCCAAAAAGCAAGGCACGCCGGCAATTGATTTTCTTTGCGGTGGACATATAGTAGATCCTCACAGGAGCAGAGAATATGCAAGAGATCCACGATTCGTTCGAAAGCATTCACCGTGGCGAACGCGCGACCGTCTTTTACCGCTGCTGGCTTCCCGATGGCAGCGTCGCTCCGCGCGGCGCGGTCATCCTCGCCCACGGCATGGCGGAACACAGCGGCCGCTACCGGGCATTCGCCGAAGTGCTCACCACTGAGCGCTACGCAGTGTACGCCCCCGACCACCGGGGGCACGGCGCCTCGGTACTTCCCGGTGAACCGCGCGGTCTCTTCGCACCCGCCGACGGGTGGAACGCGGTGGTGAACGATATCAAAACGCTCGCCGACCGTGCACGAGAGGGGCACCCCGGAGTGCCGCTGTTCCTCATCGGCCACAGCATGGGCTCTTTCATCGCCCGAAGCTTTGCCATTCGTTTCGGCGAGATGCTCGATGGCCTAGCGCTTCTGGGGACCGCAGGACCGCCCCGCTGGTGGGAGCGAATCCTCGTACCGCTCATCGTGCGGCTCTATTTTCTCTTCAGAGGTCCTCGCGGTCTCTGCCAGTGGTTCCATCTCACCTCACTCAGACGCTACAACGCCCCTTTCCGTCAACCGGGCGAGACAAGCGACTACCTCTGGCTTTCGCGCGATCCGGCAGTGGCTCGCGCATTCGATGCCGACCCTCTCTGCGGCGGCGTCTTCCCCGCCGTCTTCTTTCGCGACCTCGCCGAAGGGATCCTTTTCATGAGTAGCCCGTCAAACATCTCCCGGATGCCGAAGGACCTTCCCGTGCTCATCGCCTCGGGGGATAACGACCCAGTGGGACGCTTCGGCACGGGGGTACGGGAAGTTCATGACCTTTTCGTCGCTTCCGGGATGCGATCGGTGACCCTGAAACTCTACCCGGGCGCGCGACACGAACTCCACCATGAGACGAACCGCGAAGAGTTTTTCACCGATCTCCTTGCGTGGCTGGGAACGATTCAGCCGAAGAGCACTTCATCGATGAATCGGCCGTCCTTGTAGAAGAGCGTCCCGTCGGCCGTTATCGTTCCTCCCTGCCGCATGTCGCAGAGCATGTCCCAGTGGATCGCCGAACGATTCTTGCCGCCGGCATCGGCCATCGAGTTACCGAGCGCCATGTGGACGGTCCCGCCGATCTTCTCGTCGAAGAGCATGTTGCGGGTGAACTTCTGAATGCCGTAGTTGGTACCGACGGCGACCTCACCGAAGCGCGACGCCCCTTCGTCGGTCTTGAGAAGCGCGTGAAGCATGTCCTCTCCCTTGCGCGCGGTCGCCTTGACCACGAGGCCGTTCTTCACCTCGAGCCGGATACCCTCTATCTCCTTGCCGGCGTAGATACCCGGGAAACTGAAGGTGATATGGCCGTTGATGTTGGTCTCTTCAGGACTCGTGAAGACCTCTCCGTCAGGGAAATTAACACGCCCATCGCAGTTTATCCACTTACGCCCCGCAATGCCGACGCGGATATCGGTCCCCTCCGAGACGATGTGCAGTTCCTTTTTCGTGTCGAGCCATTTCACCCAACGCTCTTGCGCCTCGCTCACCTTCTTCCACTCGGCGGCTGGATCCTCTTTGTCGAGGAGTCCCGCACCATAGACGAAGTCCTCGTAATCCTCGAGGCTCATATTCGCCTCTTGGGCGTCTGCGTAGGTCGGGAACTGAGTGCCGCACCAGCGCAGTTTACCCGCCGCCATCCGTTCGGAGTATATCTTGCGCCATCCGCTCTGCCCCTGCGCATCGAGTTTGAGGCGCTCGGCGGGTATGTTCGCGTTGATCTTGAGGTTGCGCACCCCCCATGCGGTGAGCCACACATCGGCCCGCTCGAGCATCCTCTCGAGGAGGTAGTTACCGGTTTTCAGTTCCTCTTCCGATGCGTATTTGAGCCGCGCTTCCATCGCCTCCTGCGACGAGAGCATCGTTTCGACATGAGCGCCCGCCTTCACCGCCTCGCGGGTCACTGCCACTACCCACGGTGCCGCCACCTCGTCGGCGCGGACGAACACAAACTCGCCGCGCTTCACCCGCGTCGAGTAGTGGACAAGCACCTTCGCCAGTTTCTCGAGTCGTTGATCTTTCATGCGACCTTCTCCCCTATGAAATTATTCGCTTTTCTCGCCGTGGTGCCGGAGACCGGACTTGAACCGGTACAGGGCTTGCGCCCCGAGGGATTTTAAGTCCCTTGCGTCTGCCTGTTCCGCCACTCCGGCAGGTAGTGAAGAACACGATGGAGGCGCCTTCCGGACTCGAACCGGAGATGGAGATTTTGCAGACCTCTGCCTTACCACTTGGCTAAGGCGCCCTAAGAAAAAAAATGGAGCGGGAAAAGGGATTTGAACCCTCGACCTCAACCTTGGCAAGGTTGCACTCTAGCCACTGAGTTATTCCCGCTCAGCAAGGCCGTTTTTTTTATAGCGGCTTTTTATGCCCTGTCAACAAAATTCTCCGATTCCGCGCCATGAGGAACGCCGCGGTGCCAAAAAAGCAGATGCTCGCGATGAAGGGGGCGAGGATGCCCACCTTGAGGAGTAGGTAGCCGAGCGGCGGGACGAGAAGGCCGCGGACGCCGGTAAGCGTGACATGGATGCTCGTGAGCCGCGGTATCTCCTGCGGGGTCGTCGCAAAGAACATCGGCCCCACATTCCAGGTGAGTGTCACCCCCGCCATCCCGAACCCGAACGCCACGAAGGCAAGGTAAAAGAGCGGTTCGGCAATGGGGCGCAGAAACCACGCCGCGATGAGGAACGACGGATAGGCGATAAGCACTTCGAAGGAGATCCTGCTCAGGTAGATAGGGTCACGCCGGTCGAGCACCTTGCCAAGGAGCGGCGTACAGACGATGAGGAGGATCGCCGACATGACGCCACGCCCGAACGAGACGACACTGTACGGAAGATTGAGGTGATCGACAAGCAGAATGGGCAGTGCCGGCAAGACCACCATGAACCCGGCACCATAGATCATGAAGGCCGTTTCGTAACGCCGGAACGGTGCATTGTCGCGTAAGGTGTCACGGACCGTCGCGAAACCGAGAATATCTTTCGGCGCCGGTGCGCTATCCACCGTGCGCCACTGACGGAAGGGGACAAACAAGAGGACGAGCACCGAGAGGAAGGCGATGATGCCGGCACCACCGAATGCGGAGATATAGGCGGTCGGGTTCACATCGAGCCACCGCCCGAGCCCGTAACTCGCGACGATGAAGAAGACCTTCGCGATCGAAACGGTCACGCCGTAGAGGTTGCCTATCTCGTCGTGGCGAAAGTTCTCCCGCATATAGATGCTCTGCACCGGCTTGAGCATCGCGACGCCGATGTTGAAGAGTCCAAAAAGGATGAGCAGGGAAAGCGCATCGTGGAAAAAGAAAAAAATCGCGAGCGGAAGCCTCAGAAGAAAAGCGACGATCACGATATAGCGGTAGATGCGATCGGGGTGAGCAGCAAGCCGCTGGGCGAAATAGACCGAAAAGAGCGAGGAGGCGGGGTTGAGAACGGTGAACAGCGTGATGAAGAGCGCCCCCGCCTGCAGTTCGCGCCGGAGCACCACCTCAGCGAGGACGAAGATCCCCCAAACGAACTCCTCGAGCGCCATGAACGAGGCGTGGGCAAGGAAAGTTCGCTTACGGTCGTCGAACGGAGGAACGAAGAGATCGGGCGAGAACATCGGCACACCTCGTCAGCCGGCGGCACTGTAGCAGGGATGGGGAAAAAGTAAAGGGACGCGACCTCCCCTACCAGCGATACTCGAGCGAGACGATCGGCGCCGCAGGTGCCTCGCGGAGGATGCGAAGATCCTCTTCGGAGCGCGGCGACGCGGCAGGCGACCGAACGATCGCCATCACGATGCCGGCGGGATTGAGGTGAAAACGCCAGCCGAGACGGGCATCCTCATGGGCGGCCTGCCGAAGTCCTTTGTCACGGAAGAGGACATACATCACCGCATAGCCCGAGAACAGGCCGATCGAAGAGAGCGACGCGAGCCACGATCCTCCGTTATCGACCTTTGCCGCCGCGATCGCGATGTAGCCGATGCCGGTCGTCGTGAGTCCGCCGGCAAGGATACCGAGATCGAAAAGGAAGGCGTCGAGGTCGGAGAAGTCGAGCCCTTTGAGTAGGAAGTAACTCGCCACGGCGCCGCCGATGGTCCCCGGGATCATGAGACCGGTATAGAGCCGATTCTCTTTGGCCCGTGCAGTGACGAGTATCGAGACCGGCAGGTAGGTGCCGAGCGCAATGCCGGTATAAAACAGCGAGGAGTCGCCCTCGGTATAGCGGTCGAGACCGTTGAGCGCGTGGCCGAGGAACAGGCCGCCGATGCCGCCCGCAAGCATACAGGCGGGGATGAGGCGTTCGATGCCGCGATTCTCGGAAATAAAGTCTTCGTTGAGGCTGGTCGAAAGAATTTCGAACATGGTAAGGTAGCCGACATTCGATCCGAGGCCGAGCATCCGCATCTGACCGCCCGTAGCTCCCGACCACTTGCCATACCACATGCCGAGACCGTATTCGGCCATGCTCACCAGAACGCTTGAAGCGAAGAAGAGGCGGAAGTAGGTCTCTACATCGTTGATGCCGATATCGGTCTTTTCCCTTTCCGAACCATCCTCGTATTCGACAAGGCGTATACTACCGGCGACAAGCCACCAGAGAAGCATGCCATCTATCGCACCGCGCCAGCCTCCCTCACCGGCTCCGAGCGCCATGCCCCGGGTGATCTCGGCGTCGCGGCCGAGGTAGTATCCGAGTCCGAACGCCGTACCGGCTGACAGGAATCCGATGCCGGGATAGAGCGCCCAGTGGGCGTCCGAGCCACCGAACACGAAGGGGAAGGAAAGGCCGTAGAGGCCGGCATAGAGCGTCGCGTAGGTGAGGAACGGCGCGAAGCCGGCGCTCTCATCGTAGAGAGGCCGCTTTCGGGGAAGCGGCGACGGCGCGTGCAGTTTCGCCTCGTCCACCGGAACGAGGATCGGCGCCTCGGCCGGTTTTTGCGCCGTTTCTATCTTTGCTATCTTGCTGCGGATGGCAGCGACCTGTTCACCGGTCAACGGGACCCGCCGGTCTCCCTCATCGGTCGTAAGTGCGATCTCATAGGTGTCGCCCTTTTTGAACAGGAGCGCCTGCCGGAATCCCGGAATATCGGGGAAAAGGCCATAGCGGGTCCTGAGATTCGCATCGATCACGAGCACCTTCCCCGCCTCGTCGAAGGAGACCTGCTCCTCTTGAACGACCACCTCAAGCGACGGAACCGCTTCCGGTTCTGTTGCCGGTGCCGTCGGCTCGGGAGAAGGCTCCGGCGTGGTTGCATCAGGAGCACTTCCGAGAGGCTCTTGTGCCGACACCGCCCACACGGCAAAAAGAACTCCTAGGAACCACGACTTTCTCATACGGGTCCCTCCTTACCTAGGCGAACCTCCTCTCAGAGCCGATCGGGCCACTGCGGCATCGGCTCGCCACATCCTTCATGAAGTATCGTCAAGAACTGTTCAAGCGGAATGAATTCACCCCCGAACCGCTCGAGGTGCTCCGTCTTCATCTGACAGTCGATAATGCGGAAGTTGAGCGATCGCAACAGCTCGACGAACGAGACAAACGCCACTTTCGAAGCATTCGGTTCCCACGCGAACATCGACTCTCCGAAGAAACAGCGCCCAATGACGACCCCGTAGAGGCCACCCGCGAGTTCGGTCCCCTGCCATGCCTCGACACTGACCGCATGGCCGAGCCGGTGTAGTTCAGTATAGGCCGTCATCATGTCGGCAGTTATCCAAGTCCCTTCCTGCCCGCGCCGCGGTACCGAGGCGCAGGCCTTGATAACTGCGGGAAAGCACCGGTTCATGGTCACCGTGAACCGGCCCCGACGCCGTTCCTTGGCAAGCGATCGTGAGATCTTGAGCCTATCGGGGAAGAGAACGAAGCGCGGGTCGGGGCACCACCAGAGGATCGGATACCCATCAGTGTACCACGGGTAAATGCCGCGCCGGTAGGCTTCAAGGAGCCGCTCGGGTTTGAGATCGCCCCCGATGGCGAGCAGTCCGTCGCTCTCGGCGAACCGCGGATCGGGGAAGGTGAGCAGGTCGCAAAAGATCCGATACACCATGACGGTAGGGTCACGATCCCATGTCTATCGAGAAGACACCACCTTTCACGATGGCACGCGCCATTCCCCCGTTCTTGAGCTTGCCGAAGAGCACCTCGTCCACGAAGGCATCTTTCACCTTCTCCTGAATGAGCCGCCCCACCTCACGGGCGCCGAATTCCTTCGAGTAGCCCTGCTCGGCGAGATGACGGAGCGCCGCCGGCGTCACGGTGAAGACGATGTTCTTGGTCTTGAGGTGAGCGGCAAACTCATCGAGTTGCTTGCGCACGATATCGGTCACGATAGCAAGATCGAGCCGGTTGAATTTCACGATGCGATCGAGACGATTGCGGAACTCGGGCGCGAAGATGCGCTCCACGGCGCGATCGAGCTCTCCGGCATCCACCGCCCGCTCGCCGAACCCCGGCACCGCCTTGCCGATCTCGCGGGCACCGGCATTCGAGGTCATGATGATGATGACATTGCGGAAATCGGCTTTGCGTCCCGCGTTGTCGGTAAGCGTCGCGTAGTCCATGATCTGAAGGAGCGTGTTGTAGATGTCGGCGTGCGCCTTCTCGACCTCGTCGAGCAGGAGCACCGCGTGCGGCGTCTTGCGCACCGCCTCGGTGAGAAGTCCTCCTTCCTCGTACCCCACATAGCCGGGAGGCGCGCCGATGAGGCGGCTCACCGCGTGCTTCTCCTGATACTCCGACATGTCGAAGCGGTGAAGCGCGATGCCAAGCTTTAGGGCAAGCTGCCTTGCCAGTTCGGTCTTGCCCACGCCGGTCGGACCGACGAAGAGGAATGAGGCGACCGGCCGGTCAGGCCGCCCGAATCCGGCACGCGAGCGCTTTATCGCGTCGACCACCGCATGCACTGCCTCGTCCTGCCCGAATATCTCCCGTTTGAGCGCCTCCTCTAGGCCGCGCAGTTTCTCCCCCTCGCCGGCGCTCACCGTCTGTTCCGGAATTCGGGCGACGAGCGAAACGACCCGTTCGATATCGGCGGTGTCGATGAGTTCTTTCTTTTCACCCGAAATACGCACGAAAGCGCCCGCTTCATCGATGACATCTATCGCCTTGTCGGGAAGGAACCGCTCGGTCACGAAGCGTGCCGAAAGCTCCGCCGCCGCGCGAAGCGCATCGTCGCTGTAGCGCACCGCATGGTGCTGCTCGTAGCGTTCGCGGATGCCCCGCAGGACCGCGACCGTTTCCTCGACCGTCATTTCGGGGAGGTCTATTTTCTGGAAGCGCCGCGTGAGCGCCCTATCCTTTTCAAAGTACTTGCGATATTCCTCATAGGTCGTCGATCCGATGCACTTGAGCCGCCCGCCGGAGAGCACTGGTTTGAGGATGTTCGAGGCGTCCATCGCGCCGCCCTGCACCGCACCGGCACCGACGATGGTGTGTATCTCGTCTATCACGACGATGACCTTGTCGCGCTGGAGAAGTGCGTTGAGCACCTTCTTCATCCGTTCTTCGAAGTCGCCGCGGTACTTGGTCCCTGCGACGAGCGCCCCCATGTCGAGTCGAAACACCCGGTGCTCCTTGAGCGGCTCAGGAACCGTACCCGCCGCGATACGCTGGGCGAGGCCCTCGGCGAGCGCGCTCTTGCCGACCCCCGGCTCCCCGACGACGATGGGATTGTTCTTGGTCTTGCGGCACAGGACCTGCATGAGCCGCGTGAGCACCTCCTCGCGTCCGATGAGCGGCTCGAGCTTTCCTTCGGCGGCGAGCGCCGTAAGATCGCTGGCGTAACTTTCGATGGCAAACGATTTCTTCTCCTCTTTTTCTTTCCGGCGCGTCTGTCCCCGTTCGCCGCCCTCCCGTTCGCGCCGCTCGTTCTTCGCGGCCTCCTCGCGCAGGTCGGGGAGTTCGTGAGAGATGAACTTCATGAGATCGTACTGTTCGATACCCTGCTCGAGAAGGAAGGAGACCGCATGAGATTCTTCGCAATCGTAGAGAGAAACGACAAGGTCGGTGATGCCGACCTGCCGCTTTCCCGCCGAAGCGGCCCGCTTGCTCGCCGCCTCGATGAGCCGCTGGAATGCGTATGACTGGATAAGTTCTCCCTTTTTCGTTCGCGGCACCATCGTATCGAGATAGCTCTTGAGATCCGCCCGAAGCCGGTCCACATCGCCGCCAACACCCTCGAATATCTCGACCCCTTCTGGAGAAAAGAGGAGCGAGTAGAGCACATGCTCCGGCGTCACGAACTCGTGCTGATTTTGCTTCGCCTCGTAGAATGCGCCGAGAATGACGCTGTTGAGTTGACGATCTATCTTGAGCTCCATGTGATCCTCCCTAGGCTTTTTCCACGGTGCAACGGAGCGGGTACCGGTGCTCCTCGGCGATGCGGTGCACCTGCATCATCTTCGACATCGCGATATCGTAGGAATAGACGCCGGCGATCCCAGCCCCCGTGCGATGTATCTTGAGCATGATCTGCGTCGCCTCGGCGGCCGGCTTGCCGAAGAGACGAACCAGAATGTCCACGACGAAATCCATTGGCGTGAAATCGTCGTTGTGCATGACGACGCGGTAAAGGTCGGGACGCTTGGCTTCCGTCTTTTTCTTGGCGGAAACGCCCCCGCTTCGCTGTCGCTCCACCGCCATGCGTCACTCCGTTTCCCCTTCCCCCTCCTTGGCGTTCACCGTGATCGCCAATTCATCGAGCTGTTTCCGAGAAACCGCCGATGGACTGCCCGTCATGAGGCAGGTCGCGCTCGTGGTCTTGGGGAACGCGATGACCGATCGGATGTTGTCTATGCCGAGAAGAAGCATCACGAGACGATCGAAACCGAAGGCGATGCCGCCGTGCGGCGGGGCGCCGAACTCGAGTGCCTCGAGGAGGAAGCCGAACTTCTCGCGCGCCTCCTCCGGCAAGATGCCGAGAAGCGCGAACACCTCGGCCTGCTTGGTGGTATTGTGGATGCGTATCGAACCGCCCCCCACCTCGTAGCCGTTTATCACCATGTCGTAGGCGCGGCTCGCCACATTCGCCAGATCTCCCTTCCGTGCCGTTTCGAGATCGAAGTCGGTGAACGGATGGTGCGTCGCGACCCACTTGCTCTCCTCTTCGCTGTACTCGAACGCGGGGAAATCGGTGACCCAGAGAAAGGCGAACGAATCCCTGTCATAGAGATTGAACTCGGACGCAAGGCGACGCCGGAGGTTTCCGAGCGCCGTCCGGGCGACGCCGGTCTCGTCGGCGACGATAAAGAGCGTTCCCCCATCGGGAACGAGCGCGGTCAGCCGCTCCTGCTCCGCCGGTGAGAGGAATTTGAGGATCGGGCTGTCGAGCGTGCCGTTCTCCTTCTTCACCCACGCGAGGCCCTTCGCGCCATCGCCCTGAACATCCTTCTCCATCGCCTTGATACGGTTCTTGGACAGTTCGCCCCCTTTCCCTTCGAGGAGAATGCCGAGGACGCTCTTCTTCGGATCCTCCGCCGCCGTGCGAAACGCGTTGAATCCCGAGGCACGGAACATCTCGCGCAAATCGATGAACTCGAGACCGTAGCGGATGTCGGGCTTGTCGGTTCCGTAGCGCGCCATTGCCTCGCAGTACGGCATCCGGGGGAAGGGACGGATGACTTCGATGCCCTTTACCACCTTGAAAAGGTGCGCGATGAGCCCTTCGGAGAGCGCCATGATGTCGTCCTCCTCGATGAAGGACATCTCGATATCTATCTGGGTGAACTCCGGTTGTCGGTCGGCGCGGAGATCCTCGTCACGGAAACAGCGGGCAAGTTGATAGTAGCGGTCGAGCCCGCCGATCATGCAGATCTGTTTGAACGACTGCGGCGACTGCGGCAGCGAATAGAATTTGCCGTGATGAAGCCGACTCGGGACAAGATACTCCTTGGCTCCCTCGGGCGTCGACTTTCCGAGGATCGGGGTTTCCACCTCAACAAAACCGTGTTCATCGAGATAGTCGCGTACCGCCTTCGCTATCTTCGATCGAGAAACGAGCGTCTCCAAAAGAGGGCTCTTGCGAATATCGAGATACCGATACTTGAGTTTGAGCGTATCGGATGCCTCCTTTCGATGGTCATACGGAAGCGGCTTGCTCGGATTGAGAAGCGCGAGCGCAGATACGACCACCTCCACCGCGCCGGTGGGATATTTGTCGGTGCGGTTCTCCCCGCGGTCGCGCACTGTTCCCCGAACCTGCACAACATCCTCGAGCGAGAGTTTCTTCGCCTCTTCGACAAGGCGCGGATCCTCGAACACCACCTGTGTCTGGCCATAACGGTCCCAGAGCATCGCAAAGACGATCGGCCCGAACTCCCGCTTCGAGACGATCCATCCCGCAAGGGTCACCTCTTTTCCTACCTCTTCCAAACGCAATTCGCCGCATGAGTGTGTCCGCATCATGTAACGCCTCCTTTCCAGCGGGACAAAGGGATATCATACGCTCGCTTCGTGAAATTTCAACTATCGCAGGCCATCGTTCTGCCCGTTCTTGACAGAGTTTTTCTTCCTTTCTAGAATGATTTTCGCCCATCGGTAGAGGTCTTCCGTGAAAGAGCCGTTTGAGGAAAAGCCGTCCTCTTTTCGAGATATGTTGCGACTCTCATTCCGCTCGTTTCTTTTGTGCGGCATCGTCGTCCTCTTTGCGTTGACCAACCTGATCGTCTGGTTTTGCACGCGCGATCCGATTCGGCAGAGACGCCACATTCAACGCACGACCCGTTTCTGGATACGCGCCACACTGCGCCTCATGGGCATCGCTCTCCAGATACGCAACGGCGAGCGGCTGCAGGAAGCGAGCGGTCGCCTGATCATCGCCAACCATATCTCGACGCTCGATGTGCTCGCGATCTATGCGGCTCATCCGGCGACCTTCGTCACCTCGGTCGAGGTGGGCGGCGACGGTCTGGCCGGGTTCCTTTCGAAGGTGGGCGGCGCGATGTTCATCGAGCGGCGGAGCATTAAGTACTTACGCCGGGAGATCGCGACAGTGGCCGATCTGATCGAAGAGGGATTCGATGTCGTGATCTTTCCAGAAGGGACGACGACCGACGGAAGCGGTCCTCTTCTGCCGTTCAAGACCGCCTTCTTCGCCGCCGCCGCGCAGAAAAACGCCCTTATCCTTCCCATCGCGATCCGCTACCTTTCGGTGGACGGTAAACAGGCCGATACAGCCGCAATCGAACGCCTTGCCTACTACGGCGACATGACTTTCATGACCCACCTGCACCGCATTCTCTCGCTTAAAAGCCTCGAGATACGCCTCACCATACTCGAACCGGTCGCCGCATCCGACTATGACCGCGACACCCTCGGCACGATGCTCCGCGAGCGGGTCCAAACAGCACGGGACGTCGAGTAACTTTTTTGATTCTTCTCAAAAAAAGATATAATTTTTTCACACATCTTTTTCGCGAGGATTGACATGAAGCAGTATGCCTTATTTACGATAGGAATAGGAATAGCACTATTTTTTACCGCATGCAACACCAACGAGCCGGGAGGCATCCGGCTCCTCTACACATGGACGGATGAGGAAGGGAACGAAATAACGCCGCCTGACCTAAGTCTTCTTTTTGCGTGGGCCGAATTGAGGTATGGGAACGAGACGAAGACGACCGGTCCTGTCTGGATGGGAGAGGAGGGGAGCGTTCTGCGGTTCGATTCACTGCCCTACGGGAAGCCGATGACGCTGACGCTCACCCTGCGGTTTGGCGAGACGAAGGGTGACGACGACATCATTGGTGCGGACGATGCGCCGGAGGCGCGGCAGGACAATGTGGCATTCTACTGCACCTCGGAGGAGTTCACCCTAAATCGGGGCAAAGTGACCGAGGTGAAGAACGGGTGCGTGATGCAGAAAGGTCCCGCTTTTTCGGACGAGAACAAGCCGGGTGCGCCGGTTCTTACGCTCTACTACGAAGACAGTGAAGGCACGGAGGTCGAGATAGGGGCGGCGAC
>CAYQBN010000018.1:0-40792 GCA_964415795.1 uncultured Spirochaetales bacterium
CCGCACGCTTCAGTTCCGCAAGACGTCGTTCTTCCTCCTCACGACGCCGCTTCTCTTCCTCCGCACGCTTCAGCTCCGCAAGACGTCGTTCTTCCTCCTCACGACGCCGCTTCTCCTCTTCCGCACGCTTCAGTTCCGCAAGACGTCGTTCTTCCTCCTCACGACGCCGCTTCTCTTCCTCCGCACGCTTCAGCTCCGCAAGACGTCGTTCTTCCTCCTCACGACGCCGCTTCTCCTCTTCCGCACGCTTCAGTTCCGCAAGACGTCGTTCTTCCTCCTCACGACGCCGCTTCTCCTCTTCCGCCCGTTTCAGCTCCGCAAGGCGCCGTTCCTCTTCCTCACGACGCCGCTTCTCCTCCTCGCGCTCGGCGGCGAGCGAAGCGACCAGCGATTCCTCCCCGCCAGTAGTCTTCTCGAAGGTCTTCGCCACCGGCCTCTTTTCAGGGACGACCGGTTTCTCAGTCGGCGCAACAGGAGCAACGGTACCTTCTTGCGCCTTGGCAAGCACCCGCTGCTCTTCTTTCTCCTTGATGCGCCGCTCTATCTTGGCAAGCATCGTCTCGATGGTATCATCCTCGACAAACAGTTCCTGACGGAATCCGAGAAGAAGCATATTTTTGCGCTGGAGGATCGTGTAGGCGCTTCCCGAGGTGATGTGGAATATGAGCCGACATCGGTCGCCGGCTCCGCTTCGTTCGATCTTGGTGACCGTAGCGCCCGGCGGCGGGAATTGCGCCGGCGCGCCGACGCCGGTGATCTCGACGACGATACGCTCCGGTTCGGTGAGGCGGAACGACGAAAAGCTGATAATGCCGCTCGTCTGAAAAAGAAGGAAGTACTCCTCCTCCAAATTGTAAGCGGTCACATCGAGCGCCGCCCAGAGCGTCAGAAAGAGAAAGGCCATCTCACTCCCCGTTCACCGGGGCGATTATAGCCGAAGAATGGTCTTTGAGAATTTTTTCACGGTACTTTTGATTGATGCTGCAACAAGGTTATCCGGTCAATGACAAGACAATGATCGTCTTCAAGCGGCTTCAGAAAGAACCGATGCTCGCCACGCGCAAGGTATACCTCGGCGACGAACTCCACCGACCGCTGACTGTCTGCCCCCGCAGGGAATGTCCCAAGCGACGCACCGTCCACGAGGAACTCGGTCTCGCCGCCGCACGGTGTCGCGACGACTGTAACCGTGATGCGGTACCGTCCAGCGCGCGAAAGGCGATGCACGGCATCCCACCACACACTTTCCCCAGCCTCGCCGAAACGGATACCATAGCCGAAATATCCTGAGAGCGGTGTCGCCGCACCGAGGAACGAAAACTCCTTCTCGTCCTCGAAGTTGCTTACGAGAAAACCGTACAAAGCGTTTCCGCTTACCGGTTTGAATTTGTATTCGGCCTCTATGACGATCTCCTCCTCTCTGGACCGCTCAAGCGGCTTGATAACGAAATGGTCGTCCTCTTCAGTTATCCGCCACGCCGCACGGTACCCGCTTCCGACCAGAGAGGCGGCCGTCCGTGCGTCGAGAAGCGGAATGCTGTTGAGGTAGAGGTTTCCTCGCCGATCGTGCGGTGGCACCTCTTGGAGCGTAAGTGGATTCGCAAAGCTGTACCAGTGACCGAAGCAGAACGGAACAAACAGGACGCTTTCACGGATGTCGTATGCCGCCACCAATGCCCGCATCCGTTCGTTCGCCGTGTACCATTCGGTATTCTGCCCTCCTGCAAGCGACGGCATAATGATACCACCGGTGAAGAGCACACCCGACAAAGGCACGGCGAGGAGAGCGATCCTCGACGCCCCTTTCATGCGGTCATAGAGCATGACGAAGCCATGCGCTGCCACGACGAGAAGAGGCGGTATGGCGCTGTAGTAGTAGCGCGGCCCGTAGAAGTTGCCATCCTGATGAAAGAGGTAATAGCCGCCGACGAGCGCAATGAAAAGAAAAAACGCCGCCGCGTGCTTTCGCGCACCACGCCACAGCGCTGGAAATATGAAGAACCACACGAGCGGGTGGAGCGTTGCCTTGAAGAGCATCTCCGACAGGCGCGTCATCGTCACGAAGAAACCGTGCGCCATCGTGAGCCCTTCCGGCGGCAGGATGAATCTTGTCAGGCGACGACAGCCGGTGCCGAGGCCGATGTGGTGGCAGAATTGGTTCTCCTCGGTTATCGCAAAAAAGAGGTCCTGCGTGTAAGTCAGCCACTCGCCGGTGAGCAGATACTGATAGTAAAGATAGCCACCTGCACCTGCGACAAGCGGTACCACGAACAAAAGAGCCGTCACGGGCCGCGGACGGCCGTGCCGCATAAAGAGGAAGCAGACGACCGCCGCCGCGGTGAAAAGGCCGTCCTGCGGACGCACCGGAACGATGAGCGCGATGCCGAGCGGCACGAGGAACGCAGCGAGCGGAAAGATGGTATGGCGCCACGCAACGATCACCGCCATCCCGGAACGGAACCGTTCCCGGTGAAAAAGAAGAAGCCAGAGAAGAAAGAGGAACGCCGCCCCGTAGAGCAGGTGCACCTGAGGAAAGAAGGCGGTCAGCGGCGTCCAGAAGTGCCCCCGCGTCGCCCACAAGAGGAAGAAAAGAAAACCGAGCGTCGCAAGAAACCTTTGCATCTGTCACCTGTTGCGTACACCAAGTGACAGACCGCTCTCCGTTGTCAAAAGTTCTTTATCTGTCGGTCTCAAAAAAAGCGGTAACGCGGCGCACCGTCTGCCGCAAGGAAAGCGGCAGGAACTCTATTCCCTCGGGGAGCGCCTCGAGGAACGCCTTGCCATACCGCTTCGCGGTGAGGCGGCGGTCGAAGACGACCACCGTGCCCCGGTCCTCCTTCGAGCGGATGAGCCGTCCGATCCCCTGCCGGAACTTGAGTATCGCGTGCGGCAGGGTAAAGAGGGTGAATCCGTCGCCGCCGATCTCCTTCTCGAGCTTGGCGATGAACCGCGCAACGAACGGATGCGACGGATAGCGGAAGGGCAGACGGACGATGATGAGGTTGCGCAGCGCATCGCCCTTCACATCTATCCCCTCCCAGAAGGTGTCGGTGGCGAGAAGCGAACTGTCTATCTCGCCGCGGAAGCGCCGCGCGACGACCGCCGCCGCCGCATCGTCCTGCACGATGACCGGTAACGAAAAATCCTTGAAATGTTTTTTGGCGAGGTCACGGTGCCGGATGGAGGTGAACAGTACCAATGCGCCGCCTTTTGAGGCGCGGATGAGTTCTGCCGCCGCCGTGACGCTTGCCTCTTCGAATCCCGGCTCGTTCGGTTCCGGAAGATCGGCAACCACGAAGGCACGCAAAGCGTTCCGATAGTCGAAACAGCTCGGCAGATGAAGGTAGCGGATCTTGCGGCTTGTCCGGTCGAGCCCCGCCTCGCGGACGAAGAAATCGAATCCTTCTGGTCCTCGGGAAGTAACAAGGGTGGCCGAGGTGAAGACGATACTGCGCACTTTTTCATAGATGTTCTCAGCGAGCACCTTCTGGACATCGAGGGGAGTCACCGAAAGCCGCAGATTGACTTTTCCCGTCTTCTCGCCCCAGAACACGAGGCGCTCGTTCCTCTCATCGGAAAAGAACAGCGAAAAGAACTCCTCGAGAGCCATCAGACGACGGATCACCCCCCGCATCTCGGTGAGGAGCGACAACAGGTTATCCTCCTCCCTCGACCGCTTCAACGGATCGTTCTCCACTGCCTTGGCGGCCTCTTCGACCAACGGATCGAGTCGCTCTACCAGAGACGAAAGGAACAGTCGTACGCGGCCAAACGCTTCCTTGAGCGGCACCCGCGAAGAGGGATCATCGAACGAAAGGTAGTTCTCCTTTCCCTCCTTGAAACAGTCGAGGCACTCCGGAATGAAGGAATGAAGGTAGAACGGAATGAACGCCGTTATCTCCCGCGCCATCTTTTCCGCTTTCTGGCGCTCGGCGGCAACAGCATACTGTTCGATGAACCGAGCGAGCAGACCGGTACCGCGCTCGTTATGGAACAGACGGCGCAGGAGACGAAGGATACCCGAAAGGCTCACCGTTTCGCCGAGAAAGTTCACCGCAGCCTTGAAGAGATTGTGCGCTTCGTCAACGATGAGGATATCGTAAGGTGGAATGATACCGGCGCCCTGCTCTTCCTCCATACGAAGCGCCACATCGGCCATAAGCAGGTGGTGATTGACCAATATGACCTTCGCGAAGTTCGCCGCGCGGCGTGACTTATAGAAGAAACACTGCGGAAAGAACCGACAGCGCGCCCGCTCACACGCGTGTTCGTCCGAACAGAGTTCCCCCCACAGATCGCTATCTATCGCACTGATCAACGCGCTCTTCGAGCCATCGTGCGGCAGGGCGATCCATGTGGCGATATCGTTGATCGTCGCGGCCGTCGCGGCAGGGTCCTTTCCCTCGAACGGAAGGTCGAGCGTTCCCTGTCGGAACAAGTCGAATTTGCGAAGACAAATATAGTTCTGACGACCTTTGAGTACCGCGACCGACACCTGGTCGAATCCCAAATGCTCCTTGAGGAACGGAATGTCCTTTTCAGACAATTGTTCTTCAAGCGCGATCGTAGAAGTACTAATGACCACCCGACGCCCTTCGTTTCCGCTCACAAAAAAAAGGGCCGGCACAAGATAGCTGAAACTCTTACCGGTCCCCGTCCCCGCCTCGACGGAAAGTATCCCTCCATCGTTGACCATCTCGGTGACCGCACGAGCCATGTCTCCCTGCGGTGGGCGGAACTCGAAAGCGGGATACCGCTGTTTAAGGATCCCGTCAGGAGCAAACACCGCATCAACTTCAAAAAGGGGAACCGGATGAATCTCCTCGGGTTTTACCGGCATCCACCGGACTATCGGGAAAATCCGGCTGACAACATTGTCCACGATGTAGGAACCGATACCGCGCTCAGCCGCCTCGGAGGCTACCGCGATGTCGGCATCGGAGGGACGGATGTCGCCCGAAGGGTGGTTATGGATGAGCACATCACCCGGGCGCGCCGCCTTGAGCACCGCAGGAACAGCGCTGTCAGTACCGCGTCCGAATAATGTCACCTCATAGACGAAACCGTCCTCGTTCACCTTACCGACGACAAGTATCTCATTTCCCTCGTTCGCCGCGATATGGTGTCGAAGAAGATCGATCGCCGAGGAAAGCAGGAACTCCTCAGGCGAAAAAAAGGACATCCGGGAAGATCAATCGTTAGAGAACTTCAGGAATTGACACGTTGGAGAAGATCCTTACCGGCCTTGAAGAAGGGCAACCGCTTGTTACCGACGCGAATCTTCTCGCCGGTGCGTGGGTTGCGTCCCTCGTATTCTCCGTAGTGACGGACAACGAAACTGCCGAATCCACGGATCTCTATCCGTTCTTCCTTGCGCATCGCGTCGATCATCGCATCTACCATGAGATTCACGAACTGTTCGGCGGTCCGCTTCGAGAGCTTCGCGTGATCGGCAATTACATTGATGAGGTCCGACTTGTTCATCCACTCCTCCGCTATGTCACTCTTTCGAAAGAACGGCGCTGTTATTACCCGCTTTCGCGTCTTTTGCAAGTATTTTTTGCACCTTTTGCGTTTCCACTACCCCCAGTGAATAAAGCACACCCATATCGGAAAGAAGATAAAAAGAAGTTCCATCCCACGCAACCTGTCCCGAGACCCCTTGCGGGATGCGTATCATTGCGAGGCGGCGCTCAAGCGCCTCGTCATAGAGGGACACATCGCCACCCGCCTCGGTGAAAAGGACATAATTTCCCGCCGACACATAGTTGGTCACAAATGAATCGCTTGGAAAAACCTCACGGATCACATGTCCGTCATTCCCGAGAAGCCACACTCCTCTTTCGCCATAGGCGACGAAGGCAACGCCACCGGAGTCCGGCGTGAAGCGAACATTCTTAAGGTGCTTGTCAAAGAGCGTTATGCGTCCGTCACTCGTTCGCACTATTCCGCTTTTTTCCCCATTGGAGAAGAAAAGGAGATCCCCCTTATCCCACAGCAGAGAGAAGATGTCGAAGAATTGGCGCTTGTCGCCGATGAAGACCTGTCCGTCCCCCGTCTGATATTTATTATATGGGAGCAATTCATCTACCCCTCCGGTGACCCGGTGAAGAAAGAATATGATCTGCCCGTTTGAAAAACCGATGGCCACCTTTTCACCAACGCCTACGGGAGAACCGAGAAAAACATAGGAAAGAGGATCCTCGCCATAAAAGGTATAGTTCGCCCGCAGAGCGCCGCTCTCCGGATCAACGAGGTAGACCGTGTTCTCGACGAACTGAAGATAAAGCCCCTCGGGGCGCAAAAGCGGCGACGCAACGAGCGGCGATTTCCCCGACAGTACCCACCGGTCGGACAGGTCGGGGGCAAGCAGGCGGACGACCTGCGATTCACCGACCAGTATCCCTTCCTTCAGGACCATCGGCGGTACGACGAACTGACCGGTGAAACGGCGCTCCTTCAATTTCCGTCCCGCGCGATCGAACGCCGCGATGCGGCCATTCCGGAGCACGGCATAGACCACGCCATCGTGGTAAACGACTCCCGAGAATTCGCGCTTCTTGATGGAAGAGAACTCCTTTTTCAGAGGAACCGCCCAGTTAACAACGAACGCGACAGGATCGGCGGTACTGTAACACCAATAAACGAGGAGAATAAGCGGAAGAAGCCGCCGCGCCATGTATCAGGATCCCTGCTTTTCTTCAGGGAACCGACCGGCCACCTTGGAGATGAGAGGACTTTCAGGGAATTCCGTTTTGAGTTTGGAGTAATATCCTTTTGCCTTCACGAGGTCATTCAACAGCTCGTAGGTGCGCCCGGCGTAGAAGAGCGCGAAATCGCGATACAGCGTTACCCCGGGAAGCGTCAGATAACGCTCCCATACCGCCGCCGCTGCCGCATGGTCGCCTCGGTCGAGATGACAATACGCTTCGCCTTCGTATGCTCCGAAACGCAGATCTTCGGGTATGCGCGACTCCGTCTGAAGTTTCTTGAACAATGAGAGGGCCGCATCGAACTCCTTAAGCCGGTAATGCCCTTTTGCCTTGTAAAAGAGCGCCACATCACCGATGAAGGAGCCGGCATTTTTCTCGGCGGCCGCACCGAACTTCTCTACAGCGCTCTTCGTCTTCTCCACATCGACGGCACGCAGGGCGCTTTCCTCCCACAACGAGGCGGCCTCAACAAAAAGCGCCGCTTTCGCCTCGCGCCGGTCATGCAGCCAACCAGAAAGGAGAATCGAAAGCGCAACCACCGCGATGACAATAATGACCGATCCTATTACGAAATAAGGATGAGCAGCCACTTGATCCAAGAAAAGCCGTCCCTGTTCTTGGAACGCATCCGTTCCGTTCGCCTGCCTCTCTTCTTCCTTGTCGAGCCGCTTGGGCCTGAATCCTCGAGATTTGAGATACGACATACGAAAACCTCCGGACAACAGTGAACCGCCCCCTTATAACGAGAAGACACGGTAGTGTCAACAATTTGAAGAAAACAAAGGGCTCATTCCTCTGCCGATGCCGTTGTTCAAAAAAAATAACGAAAAGAATTGTCAAAAACTTGAAAAAGGAGACTCTTTATATTAAATGAGTGAGACATTTTGAGAAGTCTCTGGCAGGAGGAGCAGCAGTGAGAAGGTTGTTGATCGTTGCGCTGTGTTTACTCTTCACCGTTCCTTTGTTCGCAAAGAAAGTCCTGCTCATGGAACCCATCATAAAAGATGTCGGCAACGAGCGGAAGATCACCAAAGAGATCGAAACGATTTTCAAAAAGAAGTACGATTATGTCTCCTACGAGGACATCAAACCCAAGCTCCTCGACAAACTCAAGAAATGCGGAAGCAAGACCGAGTGCTGGTACGAGGAGGCGGGTGACGCCGAGTTCGACTATGCGGCGCTTTTCCTCGTAAAGGAGGAAGACGACGAAGTTCTGGTGCGGCTCGTCGTAATAGACATAGACGGCGAAGATACCGTCGCCGACAAGAAACAGACCTTCCCTTCGGCTGACGATATCTCGGCGAAAAAACTTTACAGCAAACTGGTCAAAGAATCCTTGTCGAAAATAGCCAAGAAGATAGCCCGATCGGAAGAAGACACAGAAGACGAGGAAGACGGTTCCTCCGCGGAGCTCGAGCGCAAGAAACGCGAAGAGGACCTCGAACGGAAAAAAGCGCAGGAGCGCGAAGAGCGCGAGCGGCGGCTCGAGGAGGAGCGCCGGAAACGCGAAGAAGAGATAGCCCGCAAGGAACGGGAGCGCGAGGAACGCGAACGCCAACGCCGCCTCGAAGAGGAACGGCGCCGCGAGGAAGAGGCTCGGGAACGGGAGCGTCTTGAACGCGAGCGTGAGCGCCGTGAGCAGGAACGCCAGAAGGAACTCGAGCGCAAGCGCGCCGAGCTCGAAAAGAACGCCGAAAAGCTTTCCCGAGCTCGTGAGCTTGTCCTTCAAATGTGTTCAAAGGGCAAATACAACGAGGCGATCGAGGCGATCGTCAAGGTGAGCCAGTTGAAGTGCGAGTGCGAAGAGGATGCCAAAGTGCTCGCGCTCAAGAGTCAACTGCTCAACTTCAACAAGGTACGCGACAAGATCCTCGAAGGGGTGAACCTCCTCAACTACAGCCTTATTCTCGACAACCTCGAGGCAGCCCGCGCGCTCGATCAGGAGATCGTTCCCGGGGGCACCGACTTCTCTCAGCGTATAGACAAGATCTACGCGATTGGCTACTACGCCAAGGCGCTCGACATGGAGAAAAAGGACAACTATGTCGTCGCCAACGAGAACTACGAGAAGTGCCTTCAGAAGGATCCAGACAAGGCCGAGTGCAAGAAGTGGTTCGACGAAAAAGACAAGACCGTGAAGAAGCTCTTCGATAAGGCGAAGGTCATGAAGAGTTTCAACCCGACCAAGGCAAAGGAACTCTTCCGTTCCATCCTCAAGCTCGTCACCGCCGAGAACGAGTTCTACAAAGAGGCCGAGAAAGAACTCAAATCAATGGAATACTGACGAAGCACCCCGTGCTTTGTCGTCGCCTTCTCCTCATTCTCATCGCCATATCCGTTCCGGTGGTTCTTTCTCTCCTCTCGTGCAAACGCATGCGCACCCTTTGTGAAGGTAACGATTGTCGCATCATTACCGAAAGCGGCGATTTTCTCCGTGTAGATAATGGAACATGGCCCTATTGGTATCGTTTCGACGGCCACGAACTTCGTCGGCTCGACGGGATGTATCCCGGATCGGTGCCTCTCGCCTACCAACCGAAACTCAACATCCTCGCGGCCAAATCGCTCTCGGGGGACGGCATGCGACTCACCCTCTATCGTGGCGGTCAAGGCACCTTAGAACGGATACGGACCCGCAACTTCATGACCGACGAGATACTCTCGCTCTGTCTCAATGAGGACGGTTCCCTCTGGATGCTCCACGCCGGGAGACCGGAAGGGCACGGTGCCCGCCAATTCATACTGAGCGGCGGCTCGCTGGCTCTCGAAGATTGGCACAACTATTTCCTCACGAGTGAACGGGAAAGCGATACCTTCGGCGGCACCGTAATCGAGAAGCCCGTTTCGTTGTTCTGCCGCGCGGAGGGAGTTTTTCTAGTGACATTCCTCTATTCGGGAGAAGGAGAGCGGCAGCTTCTCCGACTCCCTCGCTTCAGTCTCCTCCAGATATATCTCTACCGCTTTGACAAAGAAAAACGACTTATGGATCCGGTGTCGGCAGTGACGCCTCGCGGCAGTGGGGCGGTCACGCCGTGGGTAGACCCGCAAAGCGGGCGTCTGTTGATCTCACAAGGAGGACACCTCACGATACAGGAAGGATTCGGATTTCCCGAATCGTTCGACCTGCCCGGCACCACTGAGATCCTGTTCGGGACCGCAGAAGAGAAGACACGGATCTATCTCATCCAAGAAGAGTCTGGGAGAATAACCGGCACATCGGCGTCGTTGCCGGCTCAACGCTGATAGCTACTTCTTCTTTGTGTAGAGATCGATGATCTTGAGAATGACGGCGGTCGCCTTTTCCATTGATTCGACCACGACATACTCGAGTTTACCGTGGAAGTTGTGCCCGCCGGCAAAGATATTGGGACACGGGAGCCCCATGTAAGAGAGGCGCGATCCATCGGTCCCACCGCGGATGGGAACCACCTTCGGCTCCACCCCGCATTCTTCCATCGCTTTCTTCGCGGTCTCGACGATGTGGAAGACCGGCTCGACCTTTTCGCGCATATTGAAGTACTGGTCCTTGAGTTCGAGCGTGGCGACACCATCGCCGAACTTGCGGTTGATGAATGCGACGACATCGGTCATGAGTTTCTTCTTTTCCTCGAACTTCTTTCGGTCATGATCACGAATGATGTACTTGAAGGTCGCCTTTTCAACGGTGCCGTCGAACCGCATGATATGAAAGAATCCTTCGTAGCCGGTCGTGAACTCGGGTCGTTGTTCCACCGGTAAAAGCGCGTTGAGCTCCATCCCGATGAGAATCGCGTTCTTCATCCGGTCCTTGGCATAACCGGGATGGATATTGCGTCCCTGTATGGTGATCGCCGCCATCGCCGCGTTGAAGTTCTCATACTCGAGTTCTCCGATCGCACCGCCATCCATCGTGTAGGCGAAATCGGCGCCGAACTTCTTGACATCGAAATGATCGACGCCGCGGCCGACCTCCTCGTCGGGAGTGAAAGCGACCTTGATAGTGCCGTGCTCTATCTCGGGATGTTTCACGAGGTGTTCGAGCGCCGTCATGATCTCGGCGACACCCGCCTTATCGTCGGCGCCGAGCAAGGTCGTGCCATCGGTCACGATAAGAGTTTGGCCTTTGTACTGCCTTATCTCGGGAAAGTCGCTCACCCGTATCCAGAGGTCGAGGTCCTTGTTGAGAAGGATGTCCTTTCCGTCGTAGTTCTCGATGAGACGTGGCTTCACATTGGCCCCCGGCATATCGGGGCTCGTATCCATGTGAGCGATGAATCCGATCGTCGGCACCTTCTTCTTGGTGTTCGCCGGCAGTTCGGCCATCACATAACCGTATTCGTCGAGCGAGACATTCTTGAGACCCAGTTCTTCCAATTCCTTTTTAAGGAGCCGCGCGAGGTCGAGTTGCTTGGCCGAGGAAGGAGAACTTTCCGAATTCTCGTCCGATTGCGTGTCGATAGCGACATACCGAAGAAACTTCTCAAGGACCGTGCTCTTCATGACCGCCTCCGTGCAGTTGGTTCTTTGACCTTTTCACCCTAGCCGCTCGTCATGGCGAAGTCAAGGAAGCATTTGACGAAGCGTAAGGGACGGCTATACTAAAGTGTCCTCGGACGCGATCCACCATGTCAGGAGGCCCGATGTTCCTCTCTATCTGCGGCGGCGTTCTGACCCTTTTCGTCGCGACCGCGCTCTGCACCAAGCCGTGGAAACACCGGAGCGAACGCTGGCTCGCGATCCTTCTTTTCTATCTCGCGTTCGACCTCTTCCTCCACGGCTACCGTGCCGGTGCCCTCTACCGCTCCTTTCCCCACCTCCTCGGCTTCGACCGTTCCCTCCCCTTCCTCTACGGCCCGTTCCTCTATCTCCTTTCCCTCTCGGTGACCGGACACCTTTCGTTCGGACCGCGCCATCTCCTTCACTTCGGTCCGTTCCTCATCCACCTCGCCTTTCTCGTTCCCTTCCATCTCAAGAACGGCGCCACCAAGATATTCCTCGAGGAGAACTTCATCCCCGGCATCGCGAGCATCGAGCCGGCGCCGCGGCTTTTCTTCCTTCTCAAGACGGCGTCGCTCCTCGGGTATCTCATCGCCGCATTCGCCGTGACGGCGCGCTACGAACGGCTCATCCGCGAATTCTTCTCGGAAGTGAGCCACTATCAGCTCACCGGCCTGCGCATGCTTCTTTTCGTCGCCGCGATACAACTGCTCTCGCTTTTCGGCGCCGGGGCGACCTACTTCGTGATACAGCCCGCCTTCGTGCGTCCCGACCTCCCCACCGGCTACTATGTCGGCCACATCCTCCTCGCCGCTTTCATCGGTATCCAACTCATCAGGACGCCCGACCTTTGGCGCAACCTGCCCGACATCGAGCGCCTGCTCGAACCGGACCTCGCCGTCAGCGTTCCGGCGGAAGAGGCCGACAAGTACGCCAAGACGCGCATCGAACCGGCGCTCGCCGCCGAATACCGCGACCGGCTCGTCGCTCACATGGAAAAGGAGCGTCCGTTCAAAGACCCGCTTCTCACCTTGCCCCAACTCGCCAAACAGATCGGCATCGCGCCGCACCACCTCTCGCAGGTCATCAACGGCCTCCTCGGGATGAACTTCTACACCTTTGTGAACCGTCACCGCATCGAGTATGCGAAGAAACTGCTCGCCGAGGGGGCCGAGAACATCCTCGCGGTCGCCTATGAGTGCGGCTTCAACGCGAAGTCGGCCTTCAACACCCACTTCCGGAAGTACACCGGCATGACCCCGAGCGAGTTCCGTAAGGCTAATTCACCGCGTTCTTGAAGACGAACGGATAGTTGACGACGACGGTTCCGCCCCCCTTCGGCGCCGGGAAGCGTATCTTCTTCACGGCGTTCGCGACGCACTCCTCGACCACCGGACTGCCGATGGTCGAACGCCCTTCGACGCTCTGCGAGGTAGCCACCTGCCCCGTCTTGGCGATGACGAAGTGAATGAGCACCTTGCCGAACATCGTCGGGTTCTTCGGAAGTTCTTTTTCGTAGCACCAGCGTATCTGCGCAAGGTGCCGTTTGATGTAGGCATCGACCACCGCCCGATCGAGCGCCCCCATCACGACCGCCCCGCCGCCGCCCGCCGTTATCTGCGACAACTCCTTGCCGCCGATGTGTCCCTTGTCCATGCCGTAACCGATGGTGTTCCCGATGCCGCCCTTTCCGCGCGTCGCAAGTCCGCCGATGGAGAGGGCGTTCCCGCCGCCGCCGGGACCGAAGCCGCGCAGGCCGAGACCGCCGCTCCCGAACTGGTCAACCCCCTGCAGGCCGGTGACCATCCCGAGCGTCTTCTCGAGCCCCGCGCCGAGCCCGCCGCCGCCGAAGACACGGTCGAAACTCTGTGCCCCCGTCGAAAGCGCCCCCATGATTCCCGAACCGACGGCCACCTTCTCGTCCACCGACCGGCGCGATGAGCCTTGCGCGTTCATGACGCGGCTCTTCTTGTCGCCGACGCGCCCTTCCTCGCCGAGAGACTTGCGCGCCTGCGCCGCGTCAGGAAGGCCCTCCATCTTTTTCTTGAGGATGATCTTCTTCACCGGCTCTGGTTTCTCTACCGCGATGTCCTCCGGTGACGGCAGGCGGATGATACCGTGTCCCGGATCGTGGACGGTAAGGTAGTCCACCTCTATCGGCGGCGTCTCGATGATGGCGTTCACGAGGAGAAGCCCCGCCGCGAAGACAAGCGCAAAGAGCGCCGCAAGCGAGTGGTCGAACTCTTCCCAGAGCGGCGCCGGCCGCACCTTCTCGCGAGCGGTCATCCGCACGACCACCGTGACCGGCCCGAACGAAAGGATGGCGCCGCCGCCCCGGTCGAGAGACACATCGCCGCCGGTGCGCCGCACCGCTTCCGCGACGCTCACCATGCCTTCGGGAAGGAAGACCTGACCGTTCATCGTACCGGTGAGACGCAACACGGCCTCTTTCTCGCCGACCGTCACGAGCCGGTGCGCCCGCTCATCGAAGAACGACTCGTCCACCGTGATGTCGGCTTCGTCTCCATAGCCGATCGTCACTGCATCGCGCACCGCGACGACATGGGCGAGCCTCCCCTGCCAGATGACCCGGACCTCCGGGTAGCACCGCCCCTCAACCTTCTCATCGCGCAGATCGGGCACGAGCGGGAGGTCGTAAAGGAGCCGTTTTCTTACCTTCTCTTTCGCGTTCATGACACCCTCCATCGGTTGGTGTTTCGGTTGCCACGGACCTTCGTCCTTACAACCCCATCATGACGCATTTCCCAATGAAGTTCGTCCGTTATGAGAAGGAAGGACGCCGAAAAAGGTTCTGACTTATGAGTAAGAACCGGGGGAATCTACCGGTTTGACTTCCCTTGCGTTCCCGAATCCTTTGGGCTATTATTTTATGTTGTTCTGTCATATCAGGGGTCTCCATGCGTCGTGCGCTCCTCCTTTTCCTTGCGCTTTTCCTCGCCGTTTCCCTCACAGCGGAAGAAAAGAAGCGCAAGGTCGCCGTCATAGACATCCTCGACACATCGGCCACGATCGACACGGCCATACTCGATCGGGCGACCCAGTACCTCTGGGACCGCATCGTCGCCACCAAGTCGTTCATCGTCATCGCCCGTGACCGGCAAAAGGACGCGGCACTCGCCCTGCGCAAGGAGAGTTTCAAGGAATGCTACGACAAGACCTGCAACATACAACTCGCCCAGCGGCTCGCCGCCGACACGATGCTCGAGACGCGCATCACCAACTTCGGCGGACCTTCCTCGCCCTCACGCGGCGCACCGACCACCGCCTTTTTTCAACGCGCATCGAAGCAATGGAGTGGCTGAGGGATTAGCATGCGGGACACCCTGACTGTAAATTCCCTCAAGGCCCCTTTGAAAAGGGGCCGGAAGGAAGGACATGCGAAGCATCCTTCGCCTTCCTTGTCAAAGGAAGGCTTACGGAAAGATTCGACCATAAAGGCGCAGTCGTTCTCTTCTCGTCCCCGCCGCGATCATAGGAGAATAAGCACATGACCGACGAGATCATCATCGAAATAGAATCGGGCCACGAAAAGGAATCCACCATCGCCGTTCTCCGCAAACTCGGCGAACTCGAGACGGCCTCCGCCCTCCTCTACCGCACCTACGCCGGCGTCTGGCGCAAGGACAAGGACTTCTGGGGAGGGCTCGCTGTGACCGAGGAACGGCACCGCACCTACCTCGATGATCTCATACGGATGGTCGACGCGAACCCCGGACGCTTCACGCTGCGTCAGCGTTTCTCTATAACGATGGTGAACGAAGTCATCAAGAAGATACACCATCACATCAGCCTCACGCGGTCGGGACACCTCGAAGCCCAGCAGGCGCTTTACCATGCGCATCATCTCGAGAATCTCGCGGTCGAATCGGAACTGGCATGCCTGTTCCAAAGCGATGACCCCGAGTTCCTGCGCCTTTCTGGTGAGATACTGGCCGACGAAAAGGACCATCAGGGAACCATCAAGCGACTTCTGAAGGAACGGTGTCCGCGCCGCACGCTCAATGGCAAGAAACCCCGCGGAGCAACTCCATGACCACTCTCCCCATCAAACACCTCACTATTGCCGCGCTGACGCTGGCCTTCCTTTCAGCCGCCGAAGCGCCGCAGTTCCCCGTCATCATCACGGCGAAAGAGGCGAAGGAAAAGTACTTCGGCAAGAGCGAAGTCGTCTTCATAGACAACCGCACCCCCGAAAAGTACTGCGAGGGCCACATTCCCGGCGCCGTGAACCTCCCCTACTTCGCCCCCGGCCACCCGACCAATGCCATGACCAAAGAGTCTCTCAAATCCTACGCCGGTAAAACGCTCATCTTTTACTGCAGCGGCGCCGACCGCGCGAAGCACGCCGTCGAGGCGGCACGCGGCTGGGGCATCGACCCGAAGAAGATACTCTGGCTTAAGGAGGGTTTCCCCGCGTGGCAAAAAGCCGGCTACCCCGTCGAAAAGACCGAAGATGTCTGTCCGATATGACCTGCACCGAGGGAGGTGGACCATGAGAATGTTCGCAGCGGCGCTGGGCATCCTCGCGTGCCTCGCGCTCTTGGGCGCCGAACCGGCCGGGAAACCGGCGGGCGGCGAGACGAAGTACCTTTTCGTGACCCCCGCGACACCCGGCGGTGTCATCCCCGCCGCTCTGGAGAAAGGTCTTCACATCGCGTTCCTCTTCGACCCGGGACAAAAAGAGTGGCTCAAGGTCATCGTCCCGGTGGTCAAAAGCACCAAGCCGCTTCTCCTCGTCCGCGGCGATCTCAAACCGGAAGAGACCTCCTACCTCAAAAAGATACTCGAACAACTCGACTATGACGCGCTCGTCATCCACGCGAAACTAACCGCCGGCGACAGTCTCGGCCCCGTTCCCCTTACCGACATCATCACCATCGAACGGGTCGTGGACATTGATCACGGCTGGGTCGACTACGACCTCCGCCGCAGTGGGAAGCCGGAACGCGGCATCCTTCAAAGCAAACAGGATGCCCAAGACTTTACCGGCGACACCTTCGGCGTGGCAGGCGGCATGGTCTTCAAACAGGCAAAGATCGCCCTCGTGAACCTCGACCGCCCCGGCGCATCGCTTCCCAAAGGAATGACCATCACCGTCATCTTCTCGGCAGAACCGGAGAAAGTGAAAGGACTCCTCAAATGAAGAAGAGCACGGAAGACACGGCGACCTTATCGGGCCGGGGCGACCACGCGATGCCGCTAAGCGAGTATCGGGGAAGCGAAGCGGCGTGCACGGAAGACACGGCGACCACATAAAGGAGCCGCCCTATGACCCGCTACACCGAAACCCAACACCTCGACCGGCAGGCACTCGTCACCTCGCTCGTTTTCGCATCGCTCGCTGAATTCATCGCCATCGTCGCCATCATCCTCGAATCATCCAACCACCCCAATCCCCCCGGCTTTCCCGCCATCCCTATCGCCATCATCGTCATCACCGGCGCCCTCATCCCCCTCCTGCTCATGAGCATACGCCTCATCATCGAAGTGCACGACGACGGCATCTACTACCGCCTCGCACCGTTCGGGCCCTTCCGCCGCATCGCCTTCACCGACATCGCGCAAGCCGAACTCATCGAGTACAACCCGCTCCGCGACTTCGGCGGTTGGGGAAAGAAACGCCGCCTCTGGGGGAAATTCAAAGGAACCTGCTACACCATGGGCGGCACCCGCGCCCTCGCCATAACGCTTACCAATGGCAAACGAATATTCATCGGCACCCATCAGCCGGAAGAACTGCTGAACGCAGTATACGCAACAACCGAAAGGAGGTAACCATGCGTACGATCCTTTTCTGCATCATTACGGCCATTATGGTCGTTTCCTGTGACGGCACCAGCACGAGCGGCGCCGACACGAGCCTCACCGTAGACCAGATCGCAGGCATCTGGAAAATGGAAGATGTCATCGTTCTCGAAGACACCTGTGAGATCCCCGAGATGGATCCGGAAGACGAAGAAGGTACCTACAGTTACCTCGAGAAAGTCGACGAATCTCAGGTGAAGGTGTACGACTGCGACACCGACGCCTCCTGCGCGAACAAGACCCCCGTGGACACCTACGCCTACAGCAAAGGAAAAATAACCGTTCCCGGCAGTACCGAAGACCTCTTCAATGAGGGGAATTGCCGAGCGTATCTCGACATTCCCACCACCTACGCCATCTTCTCGAGCGCAACCGCCGCCGCCATGACGATGTCATCCACCATCAAATTCGAAGGCGACTGCGACGCCATCAAAGCGATGAACGCCGAAGACCCGAATCACCCCGACAAAACCGTCGGCGACTACGAGAACTGCCGAATAAAGATCAAACGGGTGATGGCGAAACAGTAGCGCACGGAAGACACGGCAACTTCACCGGACCGGGGCGACCACGCGATGCCGCTGAGCGAGTATCGGGGAAGCGAAGCGGCGCGCACGGAAGACACGGCGACCTCACCGAACCGGGGCGACCACGCGAGAACTTTTGACATCGTCGGCGGGAATGTTATCATCGTTCCCTCACTGTAACGGGAGGAATCAATGAACAACGAAGAACGGAAAGCACGGCTCTTTGTGTACACCATCGTCGGAGTATTCGCGTTCATCGCCATCTTCAACATCTTCATCTCTTACCTCGGACAAGGCACCGAGAACCTGACCCAGCAGATTTTCAAAGCGATCCTTATCCTTTTCCTCTGCGTCTTCGTGTGGCTTGGCCATGACTGGGCGCGCTGGGGACTGGGCATCCTCGGCGGCCTCGCCGGACTCATATTCATCCTCAACGGCATCAATCTCTTCTCTCGGGTCAACTGGTGGTTCTTCCCGGTCGTTTTCGGCGTCCTCTACATCGCCAGTGCCGTCATCCTCTTCGCCGTTCCCCTCGTACGACGCCACTTCAAGGCAGATAGCGGGAAATTGCTCTAACCCCATGAACCGGCGGACCAGAGGCATCCTCCTCGGCTCATCGCTCGCCGGTGCAGTCCTCTTTTTCCTTTTCGCCGCTTCGCGCCCGCCCGACGGTGTCCAGCAAAAAAAGGGACAAACCATGTACGAGAAAGAACGCATTCTCATGGTGGAAGAACAGATCGCGGCCCGCGGCGTCCGGCACCCCGCCGTCCTCGCCGCGATGCGCAAGGTACCCCGCGAACAGTTCGTCCCCGAAGCGTGGCATTCCCGCTCCTATGATGACGGTCCGCTCCCCATTGGCAAAGGACAGACCATCTCCCAGCCCTATATCGTCGCCATCATGACCGAACTCGCAAAACCTGAGAAGCACCACCGCGTCCTCGAGATCGGCACCGGCTCCGGCTACCAGGCGGCGATCCTCGCCGAGATCGTCGCACAGGTCTATACCATCGAGATCGTGAAGGAACTCGCCGAAGAAGCAACGGCGCGCCTCAAACAACTCGGCTACACCAACATCACCGTCCGCCACGGCGACGGCTACCGCGGCTGGCCCGAGCAGGCGCCCTTCGACGCTATCCTCATCACCGCCGCCGTTGCCAAGCCGCCTGCGCCGCTCCTCGAACAACTCAAGGAAGGAGGCCGCCTCGTCTTCCCCCAAGGAGAGCCCGACGGCTCCCAAGAACTCGTCGTCATCGAGAAAACGAAAGGCTCCCTTAATCGGCAGGTCATCTTCCCCGTCCGCTTCGTCCCGATGACCGGCGAGGCACTTACAAAATAAAATGGTATAAATGGTATAAAGAAGCTTTCAGGAGTCTCCTTATGAAAAACACCGTTTTCTTCTACAGCGGCACCGGTAACAGCCTGCACGCCGCGAAACGAGCCGCCGAGGCGCTCGGCGGCGCTGAGCTCATCCACATGGGCCGCCGGCGCGACCGCGGCTACAAGTCGCTCGATCTCGATGCCGTCGGCTTCGTCTTCCCCGTCTATGCGTGGGGCCCGCCGCTCGCCGTCGAGAAGTTCCTGAAGAACCTCGACATCGCGAAGCCGAACTACACCTTCACCATCCTCACCCACGGCGGCCAGCCGGCCGACACCCTCCCGATGTGGGACGACATGCTGAGCGGCAAGGGCTTCCGCAACGATGCCGGCTGGGCGCTCCGCGCCGTCGAGAACTATGTCCCCTTCTACAACCCGCCCGCACCGGAAAAGCAGGCCGCGCTGAACGCCGCGCTCGACACGGCGCTCGACGAGGTGTGCGAGAAGATACGGAAACGCGAAAAATACCCGCTCAAAGGCTCGCTTCCCGGCAAGTTCGCCCGCTATGTCATCCACCCGCTCTGGGCCTCGCATGTCAACCCGAGCGACAAGAACTGGAGAGTGTCGGAGAAATGCACCGGCTGCGGCATCTGCGCCAAGGTCTGCCCCGTCGGCAATATCACGATGAGCGCGGAGAAACGGCCGTCATGGAACCGTTCCTGCGAGCAGTGCATGGCCTGCTTCCACTGGTGCCCTGAACACGCCATCTCATGGGGAACGAAGAGCATCAGCTACCGTCGCTACCACCACCCCGGCGTCAAGGTGAACGAACTCTTCCCGAACGAGTAATGAAGTTCCATTCTATCGATCCCCGCCGCATTTTCCTTCTTAAGCCGGGAACGCCCGGCAAGGGACCGGTCATCTACTGGATGAGCCGCGACCAGCGGGTGAGCGACAACTGGGCGCTTCTCCATGCCCAGAACGAGGCATTGAAAAGAGAGCGGCCGCTCGTGGTACTGTTCTGTCTCGCGCCGTCGTTCGGTGAGGCATCGCGACGGCACTACGACTTCATGCTCGGCGGTCTGCGTGAGGTCGAGACGGCACTGCGGCGGCTCGGTATCGCTTTTCTTCTTTTCACCGGAGACCCGGCAGTTGCCTTGTCGCACGAACTAAGGAAGTTAGCCCCTGCTCTCGTCGTCTGCGATTTCGATCCGCTCCGCGAAAAGGTCCGCTGGCGTGTGGCAATCACTGCCGCCGTCACCTGTCCCGTGGTCGAGGTCGACGCACACAACATTGTCCCGGCGCGGGTCGCCTCCCCCAAAAAAGAGTATGCCGCCGCCACCTTCCGGCCTAAGGTAAACCGTCTTCTACTCGAGTTCCTTGTCCCCATTCCTCCCCTCAAGAAACATCCCTACACATTCGCGAGTCAGCCGGTCGATTGGGACACCCTCTCCATCACGGCGCCGTCGGCCGGGCCGACATTGTCGCTTCCCTCTGGAGAAAAGGCAGCGTGGAAACAGCTTGAACGATTTTTGGCAACAGGGCTCGCCCGCTACGACACGGACCGCAATAACCCCTCGGCGAACGCCGTCTCCCATCTTTCGCCCTACCTTCACTTCGGTCAGATCTCGGCTCAAGCCATCGCCCTTGCGATCCGCGACTACCCCGCACCGACTCCCGCCATCGAGGCGTTTCTCGAGCAACTGGTCGTCCGACGCGAACTCTCCGATAACTTCTGTTTGTATGAACCACAGTACGATTCGTTCGACGGTATCCCCGAGTGGGCGAAAAAGACCCTGAACGAGCACCGAAGCGATCGGCGCGATTATCGCTACACTCGCGAACGGTGGGAACGCGCAGAAACTCACGATGACCTATGGAACGCCGCACAGCGGGAACTCATTAGCACCGGCTCGATCCATGGTTATCTGCGGATGTACTGGGCAAAAAAGATCTTGGAATGGAGCGCCTCTCCAGAAGAGGCGATCGCCACGGCGGTTTACCTCAACGATCGCTACGCGCTCGACGGTCGTGACCCCAATGGCTATGTGGGTATTCTGTGGAGCATCGGCGGCCTTCACGACCGGCCGTGGTTCACTCATCCCGTCTTCGGAACCATCCGTTACATGGGCGGGAAAAGCATCCGGCAAAGACTAGGAATGGGTGAATATCTGGCTCGGTGGGGATCGGTTCAGTAGATGTTGCCGACCAGACCGGTGACCTTTTTGACCTGCTTTATCTTCTCGACGGCGACGCTCCGCGCCCGTTGAGCGCCTTCCCGGAGTACTCGTTCGACATAGTGGCGATTCTTGTCGAGCTCCTCGCGCCTGCGACGCATCGGACCAAAGAACTGCATGATCTTCTCGAAAAGCTCCTTCTTGGCGGCACCGTACCCGTAACCGCCCGCGAGGTAGCGCTCTCTCATCTGTGCCTGCTCCTGCGGCGTCGCAAAGAGTTTGTAAAGGGAAAAGACCGTGCACTTGTCCGGGTCTTTCGGCGCCTCGAGCGGCGTCGAATCGGTGACGATCCCCATGACCTGCTTCTTGAGTGTCTTCTCGTCGGCGAACATCTCGATGGTGTTCCCGTAACTCTTCGACATCTTACGCCCGTCGGTGCCCGGCACGACCGCGACATCCTCACGGATGAGCGGCTCAGGAAGCTTGAAGACCTCGACACCGTACTGCTGGTTGAATTTCTGAGCGATGTCCCGCGCTATCTCTACATGCTGTTTTTGGTCCTGCCCCACCGGCACCACATCGGCGTCGTAGAGGAGGATGTCGGCCGCCATAAGGAGCGGATAGTAGAAGAGCCCGACATTGATAAGTTCCCCTTTCTCGGTCTTCTCCTTGTAACTGTGCGCCCGCTGGAGGAGCCCCATCGGTGCCACATTGCCAAGAATGAATGCCAGTTCGACGACCTCAGGAACCTGCGATTGGAGGAACATGACTGTTTTCTCCGGATCAAGGCCGAAGGCAAGGTAGTCAAGCACGATGCTCCATGAGTTCTCGGTCAGTTCCGCCGGATCGGGCGCAGTATTGAGGGTATGGTAATCGGCCACGAAGTAAAAGCACTCATAGCCTTTTTTCTGCAGATCTTCGAACTGCTTCGCAGCGCCGAAATAGTTGCCGATGTGCAGGATCCCGGTCGGCTTGACACCCGAGAGAGAACGCATGGTCACCTCCGTATCGCGTAATGGCCTTTTATGATGGCACCGGCATCGGAACGAGTCAAGGTTTCGCTTGCTTTCACTTCTCTTCGACAAGGAAGAGATGCCCTATACTGTAAATACCGTCACCATCAGATGGGACAACGACGAGGGCATCATAACCGGCAGCGGCCGCCGCGGAAGGAACCGCAAGGCGGTGAACGAAAAGACCGCTTCCTTTCGGGCGAGGAGCGATCGAGAGCGCCCCGACATCCTGCGTTCCCTTCATGAAGGTGATATCGTAGCGATCGTTGTGATCCACGGCGACATCTATCTCCGTGGCGTTCCGAAGACCGCCAAGAACAACGCGGAGGCCGTTCCCGTACATGCGGATCGTGCCCGGCCCATCCCACGGTATCCCTTCTCTCTGACGATGCGAGAGGAGCCGCAGAGTGACCTCACGCGGTTGGGGCCGCTTTCGCACATCGCGCTTCACGACCCGCCAGTGCTCCGTTTCCGAAACCTCTTCGAGATAAGCGGCATAGGGAGCAAGAAGATTGGCATCCTTCTTCCGCACTGCCCAGTAGACCCCCTGACGAGTGCTGAAAAAGTCGCGCGCCAAGGCCTCTTCCGACTTTTTGGCGCCCTTCACATAACGGATATCGGCCGGGGCGTGGAAGTAAGCGTGTCCTCCCGAGAAGTCGACCTGCAGGTTGAGAACGATACCTTCTTTGATGTCGGGCAAGGCTCCCAACGCGAACGATGGCTCCATGTTCTCCTCGTTGTTGAGTTCGTGCGACCGCGCCCACTCAGGGCCACTGCCATAGGAGGGGATCATAAAGAGAAAAGCACCAAGCATCGCGCCGACCGAGACAAGCGCCTCATACTGAGCGGCGGCAAGACGGGAAATGCGCTCGCCTGCCCACAGGACGATCGGCGCCCACAAGGCATAGAACGGGAAAAGAAAACGGACCTCTTTGTGGGGAACCGCCACATGCGCCGCCGCATAGAGGAGAAGCGGTATCGTCAACAGGGCGATACGACGCGAGAAAGAACCGAACGCTACTAGGAAAGTCACGACCGTCAGGGCAGGAGGATAAAGATAAAAGAATGACCTTCCGTAGAAGGTCCATGGCTCGCGACCGAACCGCGAAGCGCCATCGTGCACGAGGTTGTAGTCCACATACTCGATGAACGAGTGAAGAAAACGCCCCCACATGAAGAGATCTATCAACCCGACGACCACCACCATGACAAGGAGACCCGCCGCAAAGGCACCGCAGAGGGCGCGACGACGCCCGGGCACGAAAAGGAACACGAGAAAGATGCCAGCGGCAAAAGCGAGCGACTGGAAACGCAGGGCAAACGCGATACCAGAGAAAAGGCCGCTCCAGAACCCCGCCCGTATCGCCGATCCTTCGATCGCACGCAAAGCGCCATAGAGCGAAGCGATAAGAAAAGGAAGCGACACCGCCTCGCCGAGCGTACGAGCCGACACGAACGCCCCCGCATAGGCAAGCGCGGACAAAAACGCGACGATGAACGCACGACTTCGCGGCATGAAGGAAGAAAAGAAAGGCACGAGGAAGGCCCACGCGCACGCGTGGACGACGGCGAGGACCGTTTTGACACCTATCGCCAACGAACGGGGATCGTGTACCCCGAGGAAATCAAGCAGGCGATAGACGGCCGCGAAAAAAGCCGGCAGGACATGCGAACGAACCCCTTCGCGCCACTCCCACGAGAGGAACCCGCGCCCAAAGGCGATATGGTGCCCCACCTCGACCGTCTGAAAGATCTCGTCACACGCCACCGGCCCGAGGCTCGTCACCGCGAAATAGAGGCGCGGCAAAAGCGCTGCCATCATCACCGCGAAAAAGGCGGTCAACGGTGACATTCGGTCGCAAGCACGATAGAAGCGCTCCGCGCCTGATGAAGCAAGCGTCAAGATCTCTTTCATTCGAACCAGAGAATAGGTAATCAACGACGGTAGCTCTATCTTCTTCCTCTTGACAAGTCAAAAAAAAGACCGTCATAATCAGGCCTGTTCTCTTTCCCAATATGGAGGTGTCGAGGTGCCTGCTTCCGAGCGTTCACCGGTTCCGCTTCTTGGCCGCGAAATGTTCCTCGCCGCTCCCCTTTACCTCATGCTTTCCTACCTCAACCTCGCGGTGAAGCTTTGGCAAACCCCGGCGTGGTTCACGCTCCTCGAACGCAATCACCGCCTCCTCCTTGCCTTTCAATACACCAACAACGAACAGTCGCGCCTTGGACAGTTCTATGTCCCCGAACTCTTTCACCGCCTCTTTGGGCTCTCCATTCCCCACGCCTACATGCTCAACCGCTTTCTCTTCGTGGGACTCGCCTTCATCGCGTTCCACCGCTATCTGCGCCGCTGGTTCGGCGTCGCCGAGAGTCTCGCCGGAGTCCTCTGTCTCGCCGCCATACTTCCTTTCACCTATATGAACTGCCTTCAAGAAAGCGCCCCGCAACTGTTCTTTCTGTTCGTACTCGCGCTTACAGCGATACGGGACGAGCGACCACTGATGCTGGCAATTGTCTTATTTATTGGAGGAATGGTAAACGAGACGATGTTCATCCTTCCCGCCGTCTACTTCTTCTACCATATTCGGTGGGAACGACCGATAGCCATGCTCAAGACCGCCGGACGGTCTTTCGCAGTCGGAATTCCCATCATGCTCACGCTTTTTCCCATCCGGTGGATGAACCGCGATCGTCCTCATCTCGGCGGCGCATGGCACTGGCCTGACAACTGGGAAGGTATCTTTCGAGATGCGCCACGGATCTTCGAACGACCGCACGAGGCCTTTTACTGGTACTTCATCCTCATGTATGCCGTCCTCTGGATCTATGCGGCACTCGGCTACCGCAAGAGCCCCCTCTTCCTCCAGCGCGCCTCGTGGATGATACCGCTCTTCATCCTTGCCCATCTCATCACCGGCATCATCAAGGAATCGCGTCAGATGGTACCGCTCGCCTACATCATCATTCCGATGGCATGGTTTTTCCTGTTCGGCACCAACGATCCACAAAAGCGCCATTCCACCGATGGATAACCATACCGCTCTCTCCCGACGCCTCGCAGTCATCTGTTCCCTTCTCGTAGGGCTGTATGTTGTCTTTTTCAAGATATACGACGAGCGCGACCCGCGCTATGTAAGTCCCAACGAACGACCACGGCTTCTGCTCGCCCACGCAATCGCCGAGCGTTTCTCGGTGGAGATAACCTCCGAGGTGCAACGATTCGGGTGGTCCATAGACATGGCCAAGCGAGGAGAGCGCTACTACTCAGATAAACCGATCTTCCAGAGCATCCTCGCCGCGCCGGTGATCGCGGCGTACCGTCGTGTTTCGAGCGGTGAGTTCCGGGAAGCAAATGTTCTGTGGCTCGTCAAAACGACCACACTCGTCCCTTTTGCGCTACTTCTCTTCTGGCTGTTCTATGGAGCGGTCTTTTCCTTCTCCCGTTCCGTGCCCTTTTCTCTTCTTTCCGCATGGTCGCTCTTCGCGGGAACCCCCGTTTCGACCTACTTCACCGTCTTTTTCTCTCATTCGGTGAGCGCCGCACTCCTCTTCGCCTTCTTCTTGCTCGTCCGCCGCGCGATCGCGCACCCCGAGAGGAGCACCCTTTTTTTTACCGGTCTCGTCGGCGCGTGCGCGTTCCTCAATGAATACCAGACGGCGGTCCCTCTGGTGATACTTTCTCTCTTTCTGTTCCTATCCCTCCGCGAGAAACGATTGTTCCTCTTTTTTGTTGGGGGAACACTGCCGCTTGCCGCACTTTTTATCGCCTACAATCTCGTCGCGTTCGGGACACCGCTCACTTTCGGGGTCGCGCACGAAGAGTACGAAGAGTTTCGTGCCATGCACCAAAAAGGACTCTTTGGCATCGGGCTTCCCAACGGCCGCGTTCTTCTCGACCTCTTTTTTTCCCTCAAAATGGGCGTCTTCACCCTCTCTCCCTTCCTCCTCTTCGCTATAGTCGGAGCCTACCGCCGGTGGTGCGAGGCACGCGGCGAGACCCTGACGCTTCTTTCCCTCATTCTCTCTTACTTCATCATGATCAGTTCGCTCGAGAATCCACATGGCGGCTGGGCATTTGGCGCCCGTTACCTCGTTCCCGTCATCCCGTTCATAGGCCTCCTCGCCGCCTACGGCATGCGCGACCTCTTCGAAAGGCGCTCATTCTGGCGCGTGGCCGCGGGGACGCTCGTCTTCGTTTCGTGTCTCATCTTCACCGTCGCGAACGGCATGCGACCGCTCATCGAAGAGATATTTCGGAACCCGATCGCCAACTACTACCTCATGGCGCTCAGGGAACGCTACTTCATCTTCTCCTCGATACTCTCCCCCTTCGGCGCGATCCCCTATCACTCGTTCGTGGCATTCTTCGCTATCTTCACCACGGTCACCGTCGTTCTCGTCTCCTCCGTCATGCATCCTATTCGTCGTATCGCCGGCACCGCGATAGCCGCCGCAGCCGCCGTCATCATACTGACCATCATGTTCTTCCCCTATCACGGTCGCCAAGACGAGCGGAAGTTCTTCTACTGGATGATGGTGCAGGATCGAGCGGGCGCAAGCGCCGCGATGAAAGAGCAGATATTCGACAATGCCTTCGGCCGGTCCGCCGAGATACTTCGGAGCATCCGCCATGCGAAATGATATCCTTGCGATCGGACTACTCGTGCTCGTTACCATCGCCGCAACCGCAACCGTACGACATGTCCTCTGTCGCGACGGCGAACGAAATGCTCTTGTCCGTATGCTGACCGAACACGCGCCTCTCATCGAAAAAGACAAACAACGAGTTATCCTCCTCTATCCTGCCTCGGCCTTTTCCGAGATCATCGTGGGGATGAACCTTCCGCGACATCGCCTCTTGCCGGTCCCCGACCGTTTCGTGCCGGTGGACCACCGCACCATCGCGTCGTTCGGCACGGTGTGGCTCGTCACGCCGCGCGACAAGGCACCGCGCCCGTTCGAAGGCTCTCTTTTCTCGATAGAAAAAGTGGCCGCTTCCGACCGCTTCGTCCTCTACCGCCTCACGCCGCCTCGTCAGATCGCTTTTACCCCCCTTGCCGGCGGCATGGGGGGTCATTCATTTTCTTTTCTCTGCAGCACAGGAATCGCACCGCTGCTCTCTTCCTTCGTCTCGGAGAAGGAAGGCGTAACAGCCCTGCGGGTATCCTGCCGCGACAAGGCGGGAAACGAAAAAGAGCAGAGAACCTTCGGCGATCCCCGCAAAGGGAGGGACACACCGCTCTCGTGTCCTGACGGTGCTGCACCGACCGGCATGACGCTTCATGCCAATAACATTGTCCGCGGCCTTATCCTCCACTGTCCCGATGGCAACACCTCGGTAGCGGGACGGACCAATGTCCCCGCCACACGCCTTGAGTGTCCTGAAGGAACCTCCGTCAGGGGATTCTTCGGCTCTTCCGGATCACTTATAGACTCGCTCGGACTCGCCTGCGGGAAGTAAACGACACCCTACCACTTCAACGAGATGTCAGACACGGGTCGAGAAAGACCGTCGAAGCGACCTTTTCAGAAAAAACGGGGGAACGGAGACACCTACCCGAACATCTTGGGCATCGAAGGCAGGTTGCGCCCGTAGAATATCTCGTTCATCTCACGAGTAAGGCGCTGTTTTATCTTGCGCTTTTCCATCGAGTTGAGCTGGCGCTTCGAGACGCCGAACAGATAGTTGTCGAGGTCGAAATCACGGAGGATCATCTTGGTATGGAAGATGTTGTCCTGATAGACATTGAGGTCAACGCAGTGAAACTTGTCGAGCGTATCGGGATGGATGAAGTTCTGTATTGAATGTATCTTGTGGTCGATGAATATCTTGCGGCCGTCCATGACCCGCGTGAAGCCGCGGACCCGATAGTCTATGTTGATGATGTCCGACTCGAAGCTGTCTATGAGGAAGTTGAGCGCCTTAAGCGGCGAAATGCGGCCGCAGGTAGAGACATCTATGTCCACGCGGAAGGTCGAGATACCGCTGTCGGGATGGCTCTCGGGGTATGTATGGACCGTAAGGTGGCTCTTGTCTAGGTGCATGGTGACATCGCCGCCGTTCTCATCGTTATCGCTACACTCGCTCGCGCCATCGTAGATAGAACCGTCCAGTCTCCCCGCCTGCACCACCTTTTCTTCCGAGATGAGCATCACCACGCTCGCTCCTTGCGGGTCGTAGTCCTGCTTCGAGATGTTGATGATGTTGGAGCCGATGATCTCGGAGACCTGTTCGAGAATGCTCGTGAGGCGATCGGAATTGTACTCCTCGTCTATGTATTGGATGTAGGCCCGCCGATCCTCTTTGGTGAGCGCGTAACAGACATCGTAGATATTGAACGAGAGCGTCTTGGTGAGGTTGTTGAACCCGTAAAGTTGGAGCCGCTTTCGGGGACCACCCATTTGCCGTATCTTCATCGCTCGTTCCTCCTCTCGACATCAGCGTCATGTGAAAGGCATAATAGGACAACGGCACGCTTTTTCAACAATTTTTTGTCTTTGACTTACCGGCCGCTCGTGCTATCATAAAGAGCCATATTCAAAAACCTTTTCTCAGGAGGTGTTACCATGTATCGCGGTAAGATGATCGTTGCCTTTTTTGTCGCGCTCGCTTGGACGATGGCCTTTGCGGGCCAGCGTATCGAGGTGACCGATGAAAATGCGGGGACCAATTGCACATATGCGGGCAAGAAGATTCAAGTATTCGATGACAATAATACTCCAGATCCCGGGGATGATACGCTTCTCGACACCGACTATGTCTGCAACGGTGCACCGGGAACAAACGGCAATGACGGAAGCGACGGCCACAACGCGCTTGTGAATATCACCAACGAACCCGCAGGAAGCAACTGCGCGAATGGCGGCAAGAAGATAGAGAGCGGTCTCGACAACGGCGACGGCGGCGGTATCGCTGACAACGGCATACTCGAAGCCGGCGAGGTTGACGCCACCAACTATGTCTGCAACGGCCTCGACGGCGCTGACGGTCAGGACGGTGCCGATGGTACGGATGGCTTCACTTCCATTACCGTGACCGACGATCAGGTCGGAGCGAACTGCGACGCCTACGGAAACGGCGGCACCCGTATCCGGAGCGGCCTTGACAATGGCGATGGCGGCGGCAACCCCCGCAACGGCACACTGGAGGACGGTGAGGTTGATTCAACTGCCTACATCTGCAATGGGGCTGACGGCGCCGATGGTTCTGACGGTGCCAACGGCCACAATGCCCTCGTGAACATTACCACCGAGCCCGCGGGAAGCAACTGCACGGCAGGCGGCAAGAAGATAGAGAGCGGCATCGACGACGGTCTGCCCACCGGCACTGCCGACAACGGCATACTCGACGCCGGCGAGGTTGACGCCACCACCTATATCTGCAACGGAGTTGATGGTGCCAACGGCCACAATGCCCTTGTGAACATCACCATCGAGCCGGCGGGAAGCAACTGCACGGCAGGCGGCAAGAAGATAGAAAGCGGCATCGATCTTAACGACAACGGAACTCTGGACGCCGGCGAGATCACCGACACCGATTACATCTGCAATGGCCTCGACGGAGCTGACGGCTCCAACGGCCACAGCTCACTCGCCAATGTGACCGACGAACCGGCAGGTCTTAATTGCGAGAATGGCGGTAAGAAAATAGAGACCGGTGTTGATCTTAATGATAACGGAGTCCTTGATGCCGGCGAGATAGTTTCATCCTTTTATGTCTGCAACGGTATCAATGGTTCGAATGGTACCGGATACAATGCGCTCGTCGCCGTGACCAATGAACCGGAAGGGGTCAACTGCGCGAACGGCGGCAAGAAGATAGAGACCGGACTCGATGTGAACAGCAACGGAACCCTCGACCCGCTCGAGGTCAACGACACCGACTATGTCTGCAACGGCGCGAACGGGATCGATGGTACAAGCGGGCATAATTCCATTACCCAAATAGACAACTCGGTGGGAACGAACTGTGACCAGTTCGGCAACGGCGGCCTTCGCATCCGGAGCGGCATCGATCTCGATGACGACAACACCCTTGACGACACCGAGGTAACCTCGGAAGCCTACCTGTGCAACGGCGCGAATGGTGAAGACGGTGCGAACGGCACCTCCTGCACCGTTACCGACAACGGTGATGGGACCAAGACCATTATGTGCGAGGACGGCACCTCGGTCACCGTCTCCGACGGCACCGATGGTGCGAACGGGGCCGACGGGCAGGACGGCACCGACGGCGAGGACGGCAAAAATGCTCTTGTGGCTGTCTCCGACGAGCCGGCCGGCGAGAACTGCGAAAACGGCGGGAAGAAGATAGAGACCGGTATAGACGACGACGGCGACGGTGTTCTCGATCCTGAAGAGGTCGATGACACCGAATATGTCTGCAACGGCACCGACGGGCAGGATGGCCAAGATGGCACGGACGGGGAAACCGGTCCCCAAGGCGCGCAAGGGGAGCCCGGTCAGGATGGAGAAGACGGCACCGACGGATCAAACGCCCTCGTAAATGTTTCACCCGAGGAACCGGGAGAGAACTGCGAGAACGGCGGTATCAAGATAGAGACCGGAACCGACTACGACAACGACGGCATCCTCGGCGTAAACGAAGTGGCCAACACCCGTTATGTGTGCAACGGCGCCGACGGTGCCACGGCAGACCAGATAGAGGTCACCGGCGGCGGCGGATGTTCGCTCGTGACGACCGAAGCAGAAGGACAAAACGCTGACGGCATGAGTGCGCTGGTGACGCTCCTTCTCCTTGCTATGGCTTTTTCTCTGCGTCGCGCAACGGTCCGCTAACACCGAACGAAGGACGATGACATGAAACGACACCTGCCGATACTTCTTCTCGTGATTTTGTTGTCCCTGTCGCTTGCGGCGGGACCGGTCGCCGACCCTGAGAACTACAAACCTTCCCCGTTCTCGAACGACTCGACTTCTTTCCTAGGCGCCGGAATGATGCAGCATCTCTCATTCGGCCTCGGGCTTTCCTTTACCTACCAGCGAAATCCTATCCAACTTCTCGACACCGCGACCGATCGCGTAACACGCACCGTGGTCGGCGACCATTTGACCGCCGACCTCCTTCTCTCCCTTGGGCTATTCGAATGGGTCGATCTCGGGATAGCCCTCCCGGCGGTCATGTTCCAAAGCGGCGAGGGATGGAACGACAAGGATGGCTTACCGAAGGGTTCCCTCGGCGATCTCCGCTTTGCGGCACGAGCGCGCATCTTCCGCACCGAAGACCGCTTCTTCTCGCTTGCCTTCGTTCCGGTCCTCACCTTCCCGACCGGTCAGTTCATCCACGACCTTTCGGGAAGTGACGGCATCACCTTCTCGCCGACCGTAACGGCAGAGATATCCTCACGATGGGTTGGCGGCGGGATCAACCTCTTCTATCGGCTTACCCAGAACGATGCGGCCGACATCCATGTCGCCGATCAGGTGGGTTTTCGCGCCCAAGTGACCGCCGCAGCGATACCCGAGATGCTTTCTTTCTCCGCCACGCTTACCGCGGCGACGAACGCCGGAAAGAACTTCGGGGAAAAGGCCGATTCTCCGATGGAGGCCGTTCTTTCGGCCAACTGGCGCTACGAACCGGCGAATCTTTCGCTCACCGCGGGCGGCGGCGCCGGCATCATCAAAGGGTTCGCCACCCCCGAGATGCGTTTCTTCCTTGGCCTTTCGTGGACTCTACCGCACGAGGAGAAAACGCCTCCCTCGGAGGTTCCGCCGGCGACCGAAGCACCGGTAACGGGTCCGACACCGACCGAACCACAAAGAACCGAGACGACTCCACCGGCAGAGACGAAGGAACCCGCTCCAACGGCAGCCACACCGGCACCGGCCACGACGACACCGAAACCCGAACAAAAACCGAAAGTTGTCGAAATAGGAGCACCGGTAACCGAGAAAAAAGAGGAACCTCGACCGGCGGCCCCCGCTCCGGTGGCCGAAAAGAAAGCGACGCCTCAGCCGCCGCAAACGCCGGCTCCTAAGCCAGTGGAGAAACAAACGACTACTCCACGACCGACACCTGCTCCCGCTGTTCCGCAAAGCATTACCGCTGCGCCGGCCAAGCAACAACTGCCCGTCGCGACGCCAGCCCCCAAACAACCTGCGACGCCTCCTGCACCAGCCCCCAAGAAGCCGGAACCCAAGACCGGCACACCGATGGCCGAGATAATCTACTTCAAAGAGAACTCGACCGAGATAACCGACGATTCCCGTGTCAAACTCGAGAAGATAAACCTTCTTCTCTCTTCGAACTACACTTTGAAGGTCCGCATCGAGGGACACGCCGACCGCACCGAGAAACCGGAACTGGGGCTCAAACGGGCACAGGCGATAAAGCTCTGGCTCGTTGACCGCGACATCCAATCCTCGCGCATTCAAACCAAAGGTATGGGTACCGAAGAACCGGTCGCTCCCAGCGACCTCGAAGCCGATCGTGCGCGGAATCGACGCGTGGTCTTTTATGTGCTCGGCGAATAGTTCTCCCTCGTTCCGTTGACTTTTTCCCCTCCTTTCCCTAAAGTCACCTCTGAAACGACCCTTTTACCGGAGCCGCCTATGGAACCAAAGAAGCCGAGACAGGGCGAGCTACAGAGCAAGACCGTCATCCTTCCCGAAACCGACCAAGCGGAAAAGACGCTGGACACCCTTGCGCGCAGAGATCCTCAAGTGGTTCCTTCGAAGAAATCGCCCGACTGGCTGACCATCGTCATCATCGCTCTCCTTATCCTCGTCGCCGTGGAAGTACTGTGGATACTTTTACACTGATTCGGCGGCATCCTTTACGCGCAGCCGTAACAGCCTTCTGCCTCATCGCCACAACGGCGATCGCCATCCTGTTTCTTCAGGAAGGATGGGCTCTTGCAGGGAACCAGATCAGCGACAACTCCCTCTTTGCCACCGCGAAGATCGTCGTCCGGGCCACCGGCGCATGGATCGGGCTTCTTCTTTCGGCCATCCTCCTCTTGGCGGTCATCCGACGCGGACGCATCTACCTCCCCCGCCGGGCCGCGATCTACTTCCTCGTCGGTAGCGTACCGCTCATCCTCTACCTCTGGCACTTCACCCAAGAGCACTCCCTCAAACGCTACGCCGTTTCCGGCGACGAGACGAGCCTCCTTTTTCAGGCTGAGATCTTCTCGCGCGGCATGCTCTGGAACAAACCGCTTCCCATCGAGGTGGCGCCCCACTTCAAACGCCACCATGTCGCCACGCTCCCCGACCGGGAGTTCTCGAAGTACCCTCCCGGATTCCCCCTCTTGCTTGCCGCCGCAAAACTCACGACCGGCATCGAATGGACCAACCTGCTCGTGTCACTGGCCATCTTCTTGCTGCTGTATACCGTCTCAGTGCGTTTTTCCGGAGCGCGGATCACTGGCATCCTCGCGGCCCTGTTCTTTGCCCTGACCACATCGACCGCCTTTCATGCCGCATCCTACTTCTCGCATCCGTCGGTACTCCTTCTCGTGCTTCTGATCGTCCTCGTGCTTGCCACTGCGAACCAAGGGTTCTCCCGCCCTCTTCTCATCGTTCTCGGCCTTCTCACAGGAGCCATTCTCCTGTTTCGTCCGTGGGATGCTGTCCTTACCGGAGCGGCGCTCGTTCTCTTCTTTTTCCGCGAGGCGCTTTTTATACCGGCGCTCGGCAAGAGATCTCTGAAGGAAAGGCTTTTCTCTTTCGCCCACACGGTAGTCGTGTTCGGTATGGGCGCCGTGCCGATGGCGGTCCTTTTTCTTTTTTACCAGAAGATCTACACGGGAGATTTCTTTACCTCACCCTACCAACTTTACTACTATGGGGTCAACCTCATCCCAAGCGAACGCCTGAACGAAATACATGCCAATTGGCGCGCCTACTTCGATAAAGGGCTCTTTACCCTGACGCCGAATTGGCTCAAGGCACAGGCCGACTGGACTAACAAGTACCTCATTTGGCTTCTTCTTCTCTTGCCGGTTCTCCGCCTTGGACGGTTGCGCCGCTTCGAGTGGCTCGTGCTTTTTCTGCCGCTCACCTTCATTCTCGGCTATGCGGTGCATGACTCGGGCGGCGGCGACAGTTTTGGGTCTCGCTACTACTACCCGGCTCTCTGGTGCTGGTTCTACGGCGCTGCCGAAGTGACACGGACCTGTGCCCTTTACCTCGGACGCATCCGCCACACCCGCCCTCTTTTCTGGCTTCCCTATGCCGCGTTCCTCGCCGTCCTCTTTTGGTATTGGCGTGACGACTTTCCCGGTAAGGAGACCGGTATCATGCGCGGTGTCAACAAACGCTTCGCGCTCTATGGACATGTAGAGAAGCGGGTACCTCCTTTCGAGAAGGCGATCGTACTCATACAAACGCCGACCGCGATGGATCGGCTGTTCTTTACCCGGCACAAACTTGACTACTCCGACCACATCCTTTACGGACGCTACTTCGACAAAGAACACCTCGTTTCGGACCTCAAACGCTATTTCCCCGATCGCACGATCTATGTGTTCGACTGGAAAAAAGAAACGAAGAAGATAGAATTCATTCGCTTGGAGCGGGACGAGGACACACCGTATGAGAAAAGACCGAACGATACTCATCGTTGACGATGATGCCGCGATCCGGCGCAGTTTCGAGAAGTTCCTGCGCTCCGAGGGCTATGCGGTCTCCACGGCGAATGACGGGGTTTCCGGCTGGGAAAAGATACACATCGAGCGACCCGATGTGGTACTTCTCGATCTCACCATGCCGCGCATGAACGGCCTCGGCCTTCTCGAAAAGATGAAAGAAGAACTGGGAACGGCGGCCATGCCGCTTGTCATCACCATCACTGCATACGGCGACCTCTCTGCGGCGGTCAAGGCGACCCAGCTCGGCTCGTACGACTTTCTGACGAAACCGATACCGCTCGAGAAGCTCCGCCTTACGCTTCGACGCGCCTTCGAGCGGATCCAGATGAACGAAACGGTGCTTCTCTATACCGACACGGCTCCGACGAGCGAACCGATGGGAACGATCGTAGGCCGTTCGGCGGCGATGGTCGAGATATACAAACAGATCGCATCACTCGCCGCGAACCGAGCCACGGTGCTCATCACCGGTGAAAGCGGCACCGGGAAAGAGGTGGTCGCCCGTGCCATCCACGAAACAACGACGGGCGGAAAGGCACCGTGGGTGGCCGTCAATTGCGCCGCCCTACCGGAAGGGCTCATCGAGGCGGAACTCATGGGGCACACGAAGGGTGCCTTTACCGGTGCCGATCGGGCTTCCGAAGGAAAACTCGGCATGGTCGGTCCCGGCACGCTTCTTCTCGACGAGATAGCCGAGATACCTCCCGAATTGCAAGTGAAACTCCTCCGCCTTCTCCAAGAGCGGGAATATTTTCCGGTGGGAGGCACAACCCCTCGGCGCTTCGAGGGCCGGATCATCGCGACGACCAATCGCGACCTCGGCGCCGCGGTGCACACAGGACGATTCCGTGAAGACCTCTTCTACCGCCTCAATGTCGCGCACATCCATATCCCCCCACTTCGCGAGCACCTCGAGGATATGGATCTCCTCGTCCCTCACTTCATCAGAAAGACGAACGAGACGATGCACACCCATATCGAAGGGATCACCCAAGAAGCGATCGCGTTTCTCAAGACGCAACCGTGGCCCGGGAACATACGGGAACTGGAACACACCATCCTCAAGGCGGCCATCGCATCCAAAGACCGCATCCTCACCCGCGACCGACTTGAAGCGGCCCTCACCACCCCCGCGGAGGAGACCGCCGAATGCCGTAGCGAACCCCTAGGGGAACCGCTTACGCTTCGCGAGGCAGAACGACGCCACATCGCTTTCGTGTACCGTCTCTGCGGGTTCCAGAAAGCAAAGACCGCCGCGACGCTCGGCATTTCCCGTCCGACGCTCGACAAAAAACTCGAGGAATACGGCATCGCCAAGGAAACCGATGTTTGAACCGACGGCGTTCGCACTCGCCCTGTTTATGCTCACCACTTTCTATCACAGCCTTGGATGGCGGATCTTGCTCGCAGGGCGCCGTACCGCCGACGGCGTGTTCGCCGCGGCCGTCCTATTCTCGTTCGGACTACTCTTCGTCGCATCGGCGCTGACCTACTTTCCCTTTTTTGATCCCCTCTTCTTTGTCACCTTGGTCTTGCTCGATGCCGCCCTTATCGCTTACCTCTACGCTTTTCCCAACGCCATATGGCCTCCGATCCGACTCGCGGTATTCATCTTTGTCGTTTTTTCGGTTCTCTTTCTTTTCTTCGTCTCCGGCCCCGAGCTCGTGCTTCGGAGCATCATCGGAGCCACGCTCTTTGTCTTCTTCGTTTCGCTCTATCTCATCTCGCGCAAGCAGAAACACCTCGCTCCCGAGATCCGGCGAACGGCGAACGCCACCATCATCGTGACCACTGCGGTACCGATCCTTCTCGGCGGCGGCACGACGCTCTCTCTCGCGACCGTGAATACCTTGCCGTTCATTATCGCACTTCTCTCTTCCTTCGCGACGCTCGGTGCCATGCTCTTACTGTCCCAAAGAGTTTCACGCGATATCCCCCTTTCGCGCACCTTTGTGACGATACTCGGTACCGTCGCCCTTATCGTTGGCCCTCTCTGGCTCCTCATATTCCCCCTTCGATCGGTCATCGCCCGCTATTCCCCCGCCGACACCTTCTTCGCCCATACCCTCATCGCGGCGGTCATAGCAATCCACCTTCTCGCAGCGCTCATCCTCTGGGTGACCGGCCATCTCTACCGCCTCTTGTTCCTTCGCCAAGCGGCTATCGAGAAGGCTATTGACACTTTCCGTAAACAAGCGTCAGCGATCTCCGACCATCGCATGCTCCTCAACGCTCTCGACGAGGCGCTCCGACGGCTCTTCCCCCCCCATGCGAACATCCGTTACCTCGTGTTCTCTCCGGACGACGCGCGACTGAGGGAACTCGGCAAACAACGCGGCATAGACCCCGACCTCGAACGAAGCATCGTCTCCGAGTGGTTCCTCGAGAACGAAGAATCCTTTCTCCTCGCACGGATCGCTCCCTCCGGACTTCTCGAAGAAGCATGCGCGCGGATCGGCGCCGACATCGTCATCCCGCTTCGGGACGGTGGTATGCTGTTCGGTCTCATCGCAATAAGATCACCGAAAGCAAACGCTGCTCTTGCCCGCGCCGCCGCCTTGATGACGACCGCTGCGATGGACCACTACGCGCGCTTGTCGCTCATCAATCTTGTGGTGCAGAAAGAACGGCTTCTCCGCGAAGCGCAATACTTTGCTGAGACCGACAAAATGGTCTCGGTCATCGCGCACGAGGTCCGCACGCCGCTCACCGCCGTCATGTTCAACCTCGAGGTGCTCGCCGAGGCACTCCGGAAAGGCGAAGAATGCGATGCAGAGTACCTCGATATCGCACGGCGTGAACTGAAACGACTCAACGAGACGGTCGAAAAGATGCTCCTTTTCGGAAGGGACATCAAACTGGAACCTTCCGACGGCCTGTTCGAGACATTCGTCGCCGATCTGGCTCAAACCTACGCCGCATCGCCAATCCCAGTGCGCTTCGTATGCCCGTCCGGCCTCGCGGCGCATCTCGACTGGGAACGGTTGCGCTATCTCGTCATCAACCTCGTGAACAATGCCGTACAGGCAGTGCAGGAACAGGGATCAGGCACCGTAACCGTGACCATCGGCGAAGAGACCGGTGCCATTCGCGTCGTCGTGAGCGACACCGGCCCCGGTATTCCCTCCGATGTGCGAGAACACATCTTCGAGCCATTCTTCACCACCAAACGCGACGGCAACGGCCTCGGTCTCGCCATCTGCCGCAAGATCGTGCGCCTCATGGGCGGCACCATCGAACTCACCTCGTCGCGTCCCGGCGAGACGATATTCACCGTCTTGATCCCTCAACCCACCTGACAGGCCACATGGAGCACCTCGGTCTCCACACCTCCTACCGCCGTTATCGCGACCGGACAATACTCATAGATCACCAGATACAGACAACCTATGAACTCAACGACACAGCGGGCGAGACGCTCGACCGGATTGAACGGGGCGAGGAGCCGCTTCCCGACGAACAGGACTTCGTCAACGGACTCCGTACTCTCGGCATCCTCGACACCGCAACACGACGAATGACCGAAACGGGCGACCTCACCGACGGGACGCCGAGCGCCGGAGAGGGGATCTTTGCCGAACTAAAGTGCTACGGCGAGAAACACTGCATTCCGGTTTCCGCTACTTTTTCAATAACCTACCGTTGTTCGCTCACCTGCCGGCACTGTTTTCTCGACCAGAAACCAGCGACCGCCGACGGAGAACTGACACTCCACGAGATAGAAGATGTTCTCGACCAGTTGCGTGACGCCGGAACACTCTACCTCACATTCACCGGGGGCGAACCCTTTCTGCGCAACGACCTCCTCGACATCGTTGCGGCGGCACGCAAGCGGAGGTTCGCTGTTTCGCTGTTGACCTCCGGCTATTTCTGCGACGAGCCGATACTCGATAAACTTGCGGCCCTCTGGCCCGAAAGCGTCCAGGTGTCGCTTTATGGACCGAACGGCGCGATCCACGACGCTTTTACCGGCGTCCCCGGATCGTTCGAGCGCGCCATGCGAACGCTTCGCGGCCTGCGCAACCGCGGTATCGCCGTCACGGCGGCGGTCTCCCTCAACACACTGACCGCACCGACGGTTCGCGAACTTGCCAGACTTCTCCGTTCCGAGCAGATTCCGGTCTCTTACAACCTCACGATGCTTCCCGCACGCAACGGAACGACTCGCCCCGAAGCGCTCAACCTTCCCGAAGAGAATCTCTCGTCCCTCATTCGCGACCTTGCCATTCCGCCGAACAGGCGTCTCGCTGAAAAATCCCCCGGTGCCCCCCCCTGCGGCGCCGCCCGCTCGGTCGTCGCGATAGATCCGTACGGAACGGTGTTCCCCTGCCACGAGATCGATCTCCCCGCCGGTTCTCTCCGCGAAAAGCGCTTCACCGACCTGTGGCATGTCCTGCCCTTCGAGAACCTGCGAAAAATCCGCTTCGCCGACCTTGCCGACTGCCCCGCGTGCCCCCACCGGACATTCTGCGGCCGCTGTCCCGCCCTCGCCCTGCGGATGGGCGGAAGAATCGTCGATCACGCCGAACTTGACTGCCGTATCGCGCAGGCATTTACCGCCGTTTATTCATCACATTGAACAAAGAACACCTTTTGTTCCCTCATCGATATTTCTTCCCCCAATGAAAACTATATGAACCTGAATGTCACCATCCCCGACGACGGGAAGAAGCCGAAGGACAACGGCTGCGGGTGCTCGCTCGTATTCTAGCATAACTATCGGTATCTGTTCATGAAAGCGGATGCTTCGGTTCCCGCTTCCGCTATCCGAGGCGTCCGCTTTCTGCCACCGGACATGGTTTTTGACATTCCCGTCAGAGAAGATAGAATCTTTTTTGATCGTTCATTCGGATTTGCGATCTACGGGAGGAGGATCTCATGCGACATGTCGGATGCCTTTCTTTGTATGTGGGTCTGTTGGCCCTGTTCCTTACCGTTCCGGTGGCACTCTTCGGAGCATCGCCCCTTGACGGTTTCGATCCGAACGCGGACGGTGCTGTCCGTTCCTTAGCAGTGCAGTCAGACGGGAAGATACTGGTGGGAGGACAGTTTACCAACATAGGTGGGCAGACAAGGAACTATATAGCCCGGCTCAATCCCGATGGCACGGCGGATGCGACATTCAACCCCGATGCAAACGATTATGTCTATTCCCTAGCAGTGCAGTCAGACGGGAAGATACTGGTGGGAGGCAACTTCACGACCATCGGCGGTGAGGTGCGGAACCACATCGCACGCCTCAACCCCAACGGCACGGTGGATACGGCATTCGACCCGAATGCAAACGATGGTGTTTTTTCCTTGGCAGTGCAATCCGACGGCAAGATTCTGGTGGGTGGCTGGTTTAGCAACATAGGTGGGCTGGCAAGAAACTCTATAGCTCGGCTCAATGCCGATGGCACGGTGGATGCGACATTCAACCCCGATGCAAACAGTTATGTTTATTCCCTAGCAGTACAGTCAGACGGGAAGATACTGGTGGGAGGACAGTTTACCAACATAGGTGGGCAGACAAGGAACTATATAGCCCGGCTCAATCCCGACGGCATAATAGATACGATATTCGATCCTGAAGCAGACTTTTTCGTCTTTGCTATAGCGGTGCAGTCTGACGGCAAGATTCTGGCGGGTGGACTCTTTAGTAGAATCGGCGGGCAGACAAGGAACTATATTGCGCGCCTCAACCCCGACGGCCTGGCCGATACCACATTCGCCCCAAATGCAAATAGCGTTGTGTATTCCTTAGCGGTTCAGCCGGACGGCAAGATACTCGTGGGGGGGAACTTTGTCGGAATCGGCGGGCAGACAAGGAACAGAGTAGCCCGCCTGAACAGTAACGGAACCGTGGATGCAACATTCGATCCAAACGCAAACAGCTATGTGTTCTCTCTGGCGGTGCAGTCGGACGGAAAGATACTGGTGGGAGGCAATTTTACCAGCCTCGGTGGGCAGCCAAGGAACCGCATAGCGCGGCTGAATACCGATGGAACAGTGGACACCACATTCGACCCGAACGCGAACGCATCTGTCTATTCCATCGCTTTGCAACCCGATGGGAAGATACTGGTGGGAGGCAGTTTTACCAGCCTCGGTGGGCAGCCAAGGAACCGCATAGCGCGGCTGAATACCGAT
>CAYQBN010000019.1:0-40063 GCA_964415795.1 uncultured Spirochaetales bacterium
CGGGCAATGCCGTCACCGAGACCGCGGGCACGGTGTACATCGACCGGACGCCGCCGCGCATGGTGAGTAAACTGGTAACCCCTCAAGCGGCGAAGAATGGGACCACGGTGCAGGTGGTTGTTTCTTTCGATGAACCGGTTACCAATGCGGTCTTCGGCGGCGACGGACTCCTGTTCACACGCACCGACGATGGGAACGACCCACAGCGGTTCGCCTATGAATACTCTGTCGCAGGAAGCGAAACCGAGCGGAGTTACACCCTCACCCTTGCGGCGAACGATGTGGTCGGCAACCCGGTCGATGATCCGATCATCGGTTCCTTCACGATAGACCTCACTACGCCGACGATCGCCAATCTTCAGGTTTGTCATGACGACGCAACCGACGACCCGTGTGCCGCCGATGAGACAGTCTTCAGTGCGGTGGATGGGTATAACGCGATGAAGATATCGTTCTCTCTTGCTGAGCCTGCCGACATCCTCACGGTGGAACTTGGTGGCACCGATATCGCGGCAGGAAACTGCACCGCCTACCTAGGGCCGTTGTATGTCTGCACCGCCACCGTCGTTGATCCAACGGGAGGAATGAACCCACGGATGGAAAGCGGAATGGTTACTGTCGTTACCGCCGATACCGCGGGGAATAGCGATTCCAAGTCAAAGAGTATCCTCTATGACTTCCTTCCGCCAGCACTTGTGGGCGATACCACTGTTGTCCTTCATCGTCCCATCGGTTGCCCGCTTCTTTCCGAAGAGATCTCACACCTTACCTATGGAACAACGATAAAGGTTTCTTTTGTGGTGACGGAAGAACTTGGTGAGGGTGTACCAGTATCGGTTTTCCTTGAGAATGGGGCACAGAAATTCCTCCTTGAGTATGAGTCGAACAATGGCTATGCGTATACGTATCGTACCACGATTCCGTTGAATGGATCCTTTCCTCAAGGTCATTATGATCTTATCATCCGTTTGCGTGATACGGTAGGCAATGAACAGGAATTTACCCCGGAGACGACACCGTTTGCCATCGTCATTGATACGGAAAAACCAACACCTCCTGATGTAGAAACCTTCAGCAAGATCGTCTACCGGCGTATCCCTTGGGGAAGCGTTGCAACGGAAGGAAAGCCTTACTATAGCATCAGAGCAGAGACAGGTGCTGTGGATACAGAATCGGTTTTTGTTCTCGCGTACGATGGTCCCGCTCCCGATACTGCTGCACAAATTGGAAAGATGCCTTCTACCAATGGGTCCTTCCCTGAAATGGTGTTACGCACTGCCGATCGAACCGAGGTGTTTCTCGCCTCGTATGACCGTGCCTGCAATCGGAGCGAGATGAAGAAGGTTCTCTATGTCGAGTGGACTGCCTCGTTAAATGGCAAAGTCGTTGGTAATGATCTCACTAATCCCCATCACTGGTATGTGACGTCTGTGTATCGGCGGTCAAGCCTTAAGTCGCCCCAGCAACAGGAGGTTAATGGTCCCGATGGGACAGGTGTGAGCGCCACCGCCGACTGGTATCTGAGAAACAACAGAAAATTCGATATGTTCTTAAGCAAGTATCCTTCCACTGTTACCTATACCTACCCGATGGTGCACGATCGGGCGCGAGGGGTTATCGTCATGTTTGCCCATGACGCCACTTACGAGTGGGATGGTCTTCTTTGGCAGAAAATCCCGATAGTATCTCCCCCGGTAGTAGTGTACCTTTCGGAACACGCGCTAGCATACGATACGCTCCGGGGACGTACCATCTTGTTCGGAGGCGCAGGTATGATGGGACAATACCCGGACCCGTACGGTACGTGGGAGTATAATGGAAGAGAATGGTATCTCATTACTACCGAGGGACCTTCTCCACGGTACCGTCATGCCATGGCCTATGATGAATATCGGGGCGTTACGGTTCTTTACGGTGGCTATGGGAAAAATGATACATGGGAGTACGACGGAGAAAGTTGGCAGTTAGCCAACACCAACGGCCCAAACAAAAACGAACCTTCTTTGTTCTACGATCCTCAGACCAAGAACGTTTTTATGTTCGGCGGCAGTAGTACTAATAGCTTCTATAAATATGAGAATGCCTCTTGGGTTCCTGTTGCCGGTTCAGTTCCCTCTCCGCGCTACGGAGCGTTAACGGTTTATTCTAAAGAAAATGGCGGGGTACTCCTCTATGGAGGGTGGTACTACGACGGCAGCACGACGATCAGCCGCAACGACACATGGCGTTGGACGGGGACCATGTGGCAACTCATAAATTCAAATGGTCCTTCTTTCAATAAAGCCATGGCGCTCACGGTCGATCCTGTTACCGACGAGGTAGTTCTCTTCCGTGCCGATGATGCGGCAAATCAAGTATGGTATTTCAAAAATGGGGCGTGGGTACGCCAAGAGATGGTGACCTTTCCGTCAACCTCCTCGCAATCGGTGTGGGATAGCGAACGAAGCCGCGTGGTCAAATTCTTTCCCCAATGTGGGTCTCAGACGACTAATCCGTTAAGTTGCACGTGGGAATGGGATGGGGCCAAATGGATCAATGTCCATGACATGACACAAGGGCAGAGCGGTCCGCGGGTTTACTATGGCAATAGTAACAATACAAACCTGATGTATGATTGTGATAAAAAGAACACTATTCTCATTATCAAGGATCATTCGACCCAGAACTATGAAACATGGCGATGGGATGGATCTTCATGGACCAAACTTTCGCCTTCGTGGACTCCTACTCCTTCTCCCTCCAATAGCTGGGCATGCGATCTTACTAACCACCGGCTTGCTCTCTGGGAAGATGGTAACTTAGTCGTGTGGAATGGCACTTCGTGGAGCGATGTAACTACCTCAGGAAGTTTTCCTTATTTCTCTCAGAATCTCGTTTGTCATCCCCTTGATGGCAAATTATACCTTCACGGAGGATATGATTTTTCAAGTGGTGAAATGACCACTCATGATGACCTTTCTGTTCTGAATGGTAGTACATGGTCAAAAGTGGCGGATACTGGCATATTCCGCTACGGCCATAAAGTCATAGCAAATCCTCTCGATGGAGCGTTTATCTTTTCCGCCGGTTTTTATTCTTACTCGACACTGGTGCAGGAGGTAAATAAATGGAAGAACGGATATTCACAGACTCTTTATAAAGGAGTATACTCCCTTACCGACGGAGCGATCCATTTCGAGGAGGGAGGAAAGAAGATCGTCATTGATATCGGGTCTGCTTTTAATGATATCTCTTATTACGCTACTTTTCCTGCCCAGATCGGATGGTTCAACACGCTTTCGGCACAGATCCCCACATACGAAAACATTTATGAAATGAGCATCTCTGCCTCAGTGTCAGGCCGTGGCTTTGCGGGACCTAATTGTTCTCTGATCTCCGGTGCTTTTGCCGATGTCTGGCACAATGGGTCATGGCTTACGGCAGGCAGTGTTCCTCGTGAAGGGTGGGCAGATCTTTCGGTCTCCATTATCAATTCCGAGATTATTCGCAAGATACCCTTCAGTGACGGGAGATGGATTGTTGTTGCTTTCCGACCGATATCGCCTTCCGGGTGTGGAGACGCTCCGGCAGTGATAGCAGTGGAAAATGCCGAGATAACCCTTTCCTATTACAACGGATCGGAAAGCTTTGTTCCCCCTTTTGATTGGCATGACCGCTACTTCGTCAGCACCGAAACTGCCACGTGGCACGGGGCACGGCAGGCATGTCAAGCCATGGGGGGAGATTTGGTGATTATCAATAGCGATATAGAACAAAAGAGCCTTGAAACACTTCTTGATCCAACAATCAACTATTGGATTGGGGCAAGTGACGCAGAAAACGAAGGAGAGTGGCGCTGGATCGACGGAACACTCTTCTGGCGTGGGTCCTTCACTGGTTCGGCATACGAATACACCCATTGGAATAAGGGGGAACCCAACGATTTCAACGGAGAAGATTACGGCCATATACAAGCGAATACCAATCTTCACTGGAATGATATATCTCCCGACACGAACGGTCGCTATATCTGCGAATTTTCTCAAGAATAGGTGAGAAATAGTGTCTCGTGAAAAGGAAAGGATAAAGGAACAAAAGAAACGATAGGAGAGGAGATTGTCCTATGTGGCAGAGGCTCGCTGTTGTTTTTGTATGTGTTTGGTTTTTTTCTTCCATTCTCCGCGCCGCAGCGCCAGTCGCGGCGGTCCTCGAGATAGAGGACAAGTCGGGTAAGTTCGAGAAGCAGGTCCTGTGGGACGCCACCGACTACCTGCGGACGAAACTCGTCTCGGGCGGCAAGTTCGTCGTGGTAGATAAGACCAAGCAGGCCTCCAAACTCAAGGAACTGGTAAAGAAGGGAAAGAAGGAGTCGCACAGCGAGGCGGTCGATGCGGCGTTCCAGATACCGCTTGGAAAAGCGCTCGCGGCGCAGGTACTCCTCCGTCCACGCATCACCAGTTTCGCCGGCAAGTTCACCTTCGCCGTCGAGATCATTAGCATTGAAAAGGAGGCGGTTGTCGGGGGTGCGTCGGCCGAGTTCGCTGGCGATGAAGCCTCGCTTGCCGCGGCGATAGAGAAGGTGGCGGCGGAGATCGGCGGCCCGTCGGGCGGCGCGTCAGCAAAAGCGGCCGACAGTGGCGAGCAGATACGGGCGGCGCTTTTCACGAAGGTGACGCTCGATGGGAAGGAGCTCTCGCGCGATCTCCTCGAAGGGGTCATTGTCGAGCCGCTCCAGAAAGGCAACTACTACCTCGTCGATGTCGGGACGGCGCTCAAGGCGAAGGCGTCGCTCTTCGCCGACGAGATCGCGGCAGGAAAGATACCGAAGGAACTCACCGCGCTCGAGGCCGATGCGCTCATATCGGTCAAGTTCGACTGTGCGCTAGCGACCGACAAGGTGCTCGAATCGAAGATACAGGCCTTCTCATGCAACCTTTCGACTAAGATGATACGGGTCGAGAACGGCGAGATCGCCTACGCGAAGCAGATAAGCATCCCCGGGCACGGCCTTTCGGGAGAGCAGGCGGTGCGGACGCTCCTCCAGAAGAAGGTGCCCGAGGCGATGACGGCACAGGTGACCGGCTCGCGGGAGGGGTGGCACAAGGGGGGCGCGTGGGACCTCGATATCTGGATAACCCGCATCAAGGATCGCCGCAAGGCGGAACATATCGCAGAACTCCTCGCGAAACTCACCGGCGTCGCTTCAGCGAAACTGCTCGTCTTCAACACCGAATACGCGAAGTTCCGCCTCTCGGGGCAGGGCTCGTCGCTCGCGTCGGTGAAGAAAGCGCTCTTCAGTGACGAACGCTTCCCGCTCACGGTGGTCCATGAGACCGAACGGACGGTCCATGCGCGCTACAACCCCGCGGCGCTCTTTGCGCGGCCCGTCGAGGTGCTCTTCGCGGTCGAGGGTGGTCACGCCCCCGACGAGGTGGTCGCGAGCATCGCGCGCGGTCATCTTCTCAATGTCGAGTATGTCGCGGTTCAGTCGGTCGCGCGGATGAGCGGCTCCCGCGACGCGGCGATCGCGAAGGGGGCGAAGGAAGGGAAACGGCACCTCATGTTCCTTACGCTCAGGCCGGTGGGAGCGAAGTGGAACGCGACGATCGAGATGGTTGACACGAATACGAAGGAGAAACTCCTTGTGGTGCAAGGCGAAGGGGCGAGTATCGCGGCGGCGACGGGCGGCGCGGTGCATGCGGTGGAGGAGACGTTCCGCGGATCGCTCGACAAGCCACTCGCGACAAAGGTGCTCAAGGATGTGAACGAGGCGCGCTCCTACGCCGAGACCGAGCCGGTCGTGATAGAGAGTTTTACCGTCGAGCAGATACTGCCGGCGCTCATGCCGGTGTACCGCTCCTCCGGCGCCGGGATGCTCGTGCTGAAGAACCGCGGGAGCGCTTCCGTTTCCGAAGCGAAAGCGGAGTTCAGCGTAAGCGACGCGGTGGTGGGGAGTGTCGCCGTCGGGACAATTGCCGCCGGCGAAACGAAAAAGGTACCGATACCACTCAATGTTCTCCCCGATACGGCACAGAAGAAGTATGCGCAGATGAAGGCCTCGGTGCGCTACCTCGCCGGTGAGATGTACCAGCGAAGCGATGCCTACGCCCCGCTTCTTATCCTTGACCGCAACGCGCTCGACTGGGCGAACCCGCAGACACTCGCGGCGTTCATCGACCCGCAGTCCCCTGCAGTGCGGCAGCTCGCCACCGCGGCGATTGCTGGCAAACTTCCCGAAGGCTTTGTGAGCGACAAACTGGCCCGGACGGCGCTCCTCTTCTTGGCGCTCTGGCAGAAGCCGCTCCGCTACGTGAGCGATCCGGTGCCGCCGGGTGCCGCGACGAGCATAGACACCGTCCAGCATCCCGCCGAGACGCTTGCCCGGGCGGCGGGCGACTGCGACGACCTCTCCGTGCTCCTCGCCTCGCTCCTCGAATCGATTGGAATTCCGACCGCTATCCTCATCGCGCCGGGACATGTACTCCTCGCCGCCGAGACGGGACTGCTCGCCGGTGGACATCTCCTCCTCGGGTTGCCAAAGGAGATGTTCGTCACGGTGGACGGTGCGCTCTATGTCCCGATCGAGGCGACCGCGATCGGCGCTCCATTCGCCGAGGCGTGGGAGAAGGGGGCGCAATCGGTTAAAGCGGCAGGAAAGGACCTCCTTACATTCCGTGTTCGCGCCGCGTGGAAGAAATACCCGGTGGCGGGCGGTGTGACGGCGGCGGCATCGCAAATAAAAACGGTTGCGCCGGACCAAGCGAAACTCATGATGACGGTGTCCGATCTCCAGAAGAAGAGCAAAGGAGCGCCTCCGTTCTCGCTGGCGCTCTACGACCACTTTGCGAAAGGAACACCGCTCTCGGTGCAGGAGGCAGCCGGTCACCCGATCGCCGACGCGCTTGTCAAATGGCTTGTCGGCAAGCGCGACGAAGCGGCGAAAAAACTCGACGACCTCTGCGCGAAGGGCACCGAGGAGGCCTGCTACGACCTTGCGGCGCTCCTCTTCTTCGAGCAGAAGGGGAAAGTCACTGAAGGAACGGAAAATTACGAAGGGATGCTCGCGCGGCTTCCCTCGCCGGTCATCGAGATGATGCTCGACAGCGGAGGATTCGGGCTCGCCGACGAAGCAACCGACGAAGCGAAGATGCGCCGCGCCCTCGACGAGGTGCTCAAAAAAGCCCGTGAACGGATAAAGGAGAAGTCGAACGAAGGGGCACCTCAGGCGCGTACCATGCATGTCGCCGGCAGAAAGGCCGAAGATGTCGCCGCCAAGCCGGACCTTTTCAAACTCCTCTTCTGGGACGAGATACGCTAGCGCCCGAGAGCGGCGCTCTTGTTCTCTATCGCCGTAAGGAGCTGCTCTGCTACGAGCCGAAGTCCTGCATCGTTCCAATGGATGTCGTTAGGGATGAAGTAGCGGCGGAAGACCTCTTCGGGCGGCAGATCATTGATGAACAGGGGGAACAGGTCTATGAACTCGATGTCGCGCTCCTCGCAGAACTTTCGCCACACCTCCTGTTGGCGGGACGGCAGTTCGCGGCGCTCTATCTGGATACGCCATGGATGCACCGAAATATGGAGACGGACTCCTTTTTCTTTCAGTATCTTCCATAACTTGTCGGTATGCTCGATCGCCGAGGCGAGTCCCTCCTTTCCCCATCGTTCGAACTCTCGCTCGTCGTGGGTCCAGAGCGGGCGGACACGGTAGTATCCACCGAGGCCTCCCCAGTAGTCGGAGAACTCGGAACGGGGATTCTCTTTGAGTATCACGAAGCGGTCCCAGAGCGCCCGAAAAAGAAAGGTGCGCTGATAGAAGAAAAGACGCACCCGTTCTATGAACGCGGGCAGCGGGTCCTCGTCGGGAATGAAGTAGGCATAGACCACCTCGTCCTGTATGTCGCCGATGTCGATGAGGAGGTACACATCGTCGGCGGTGAACCCTTGTTCGAGAAGATATTTGAATCGTAAGTAGTGTAGTTTGGGGGAGTAGGAAACGGTGCCGGCGTTGAGCACCTCGATCCCGTGCGGCTCGAGGCGTTCCGCGACGAGGCCCGGTATCGTCTTCTCGTAAGAGTAACCGACCCCTTCGACGAACGAGTCGCCGGCGATCACGATACGTTTCCTTGGCGCCTTGAGCGGCAATTCACGCGGCTCTCTATCCATCATACCGAGAGAGTTGGTCACCGCACGGTAGGGGTCGCCGAACCCCCAGCGGGTCATTCGGTCTTCATAGGGCTTGAGGCCATGGTGATAGATCGGGCTGTCACACCGGAAGAGGTGTTCTTTCACCGTTGAAAGTCCGGCAGCGAGCACATCGAAGAGAACGAGAAAAAAAAGAAGGATAATGATATTGAACAAGAAGAGTTTTCGAGGAGGCGTTGTTCCTATGCGCCGGAAAAGAAGAACAAGAAGGAGAGCGAGCAAGGTGAGAGGGTGAATCGCTATGGCAAGGAGATATCCCATTCGAGGCACCGTCGCGGATGTTTCGATACCTCTTTTGACATAAATCTTTTGATTTTTCAAGCAAAAGCAGGTACAGTCGCTTACCGAACCGGCTGGTCGTGTGGAGGTACGATATGACGCTTCTTTCGTTTCCTCATCGGGAAGGTATAACCGAGATCCACTGCGGGGTGCCGTTCAGCGCCCTTCTCTCCTCCTTCGATAGGCGACGGACGATCGTCGTCACCGATACGACGGTCGGAAGGCTTTATAGGCGACAGTTCGACGGGTTTACCGTCGTGACGATCGGAGAAGGGGAATCGGTCAAGACCCTCGCTACCGTGGAGACGATTTGTCGCGCCCTTCTTGCTCACGAGGTTGATCGTTCGTGGACGATCCTCGCCGTCGGCGGAGGCATAGTTTGCGATATCGCCGCGTTTGCGGCCGCCATTTGGATGCGGGGGATCCGGTGCGTACTTGTCCCGACAACGCTTCTTGCGATGGTCGATGCGGCGATCGGCGGCAAGAACGGTGTCAACTTCGATCGCTACAAGAACCTTCTTGGTACCATCCGTCAGCCCGAGAAGGTCATAGTGGATGCCGGTTTCCTGAAGACTCTGCCGCGCCGCGAGATGCTGTGCGGTCTTGCCGAGATCATCAAGCACGGGCTCATTGCCGACGCCGCCTATTTCGCCGAGATCGAACGGACGCTCGGGGCGGGGCTCTCGCCGGAGACGCTCATCGCCCGCTCCATCGAAATAAAACTGGGGATCGTTTCTCAGGATGAAACGGAACGGGGCATTCGGCGCATTCTTAACTTTGGTCACACCATCGGCCACGCGATCGAGAAACTCGATCCCTCGCGGGCTCACGGGGAGGCGGTTGCCGTCGGTATGGTGCTTGCGGCCGAACTTTCGTGGCGCTACAACTACCTGTCGGCGCAGGAAGTGTCGAGGATCAACGATCTCCTGCTTCGGATCGGTCTTTCCCTCAAAACATCACTTTCCGCAGGTGAACTTATGAAAACAATACGCATGGATAAAAAACGACGCGGCGAGGCGATAGCCTTCGTTCTCCTCGAACAGATAGGCAAGGCGACCGTCGTCGAGATACCGCTCCGTGAGCTGGAGAATGCCCTTGCAGTGGTGTGTGAGCGTCGGTGAGCCGACAGTAAGGCAATGTCTGGCGCTGCTTCGGAGAGCCGCTTTTGCCGAAGTGCGTCTCGATCTCATCGGGGATATTTCCCCCGCCGCGGTGAAAGCCATTTTCTCTCGGAACAAGGAGTGGATCGTCACCTGTCGTTCCGGTCGTTTCAGCGAGGCCGAACGGCTTGCGCTTCTTGGTCATGCGGTCGAAGCGGGAGCCGCCTACCTCGATCTCGATCTCGACAGTGACCTGAAACGGGGAAATACCCTCTTTTCTCGGCGACTTCTTCCGTTTGCGGAGACACGGGGCTGTCGTCTCATTGCCTCACGACACTTCTTCGAAAAGATGCCCTCCGATCGCGTTCTCTTTTCCACCGTCCGGCGGCTTGCGGCTTTTGATCCCGCCTTCATCAAGGTGGCGGCTCGTGCCAAGACCGAGCAGGAGACGGCGCGACTCCTTGCCCTCATGGCGCTCGATGAACGGGTGGTCCCGGTTCCGATGGGCGAATGGGGGCCGGCGGGACGCGTTTCGGCCCTGCTACTAGGGGCTCCCTTCACTTATGTTTCCTCTGACCGAGGGCGGGCAACGGCACCGGGACAGCTATCCGAAAAGATGTTGACAAGACTCCTTTCCTCCTTTCGCGTTCGTTTTTAGGGAGTGCTCGGTCCCATGTGCGGTATAGCAGGGTTCGTCGGTAACGGAACGCGTGACGACATTCGCCGTATGACCGAGGCGCTTCTTCACCGCGGCCCTGATGCCGATGGCTTTTGGCACGAGCCGGCTGAGGGGGTCTTTCTCGGTCATCGGCGTCTTTCGATTCTCGATCTTAGCGGTGGATCTCAGCCAATGCGGACAAGCGACGGCGATCTCGTCATCGTCTTCAATGGTGAGATATACAACCACCTCGAATTGCGTGCCCAACTCGAAAGAGAGGGAGCACCCTTCGTTACTGACCATGCCGATACCGAGGTGCTCCTCCACGCCTACCGCCACTGGGGAGAAGATTTCGTCAACAAACTCAATGGAATGTGGGCATTTGCGCTCTATGACCGCCCGCGGAAAAGGCTTTTTCTTTCGCGCGACCGGTTTGGCAAGAAGCCGCTCTTCTATACCCGGCAGGGCGATACCTTCGCCTTCGCATCGGAACTTTCGGCGCTTCGGCGCCATGGGGTACTCCATTTTTCGCTGAGTGAGAAGAGCCTCAAGAAATACTTTGCCTACGGTTACATTCCCGCGCCGAACACCGTATTTACCGAGGTTTTGAAACTTCCCGGCGGCCATTCTCTCTCGTACGACCTCACCACACGGGAACTGCGGGTGTGGCGCTACTGGGAGTTCGAGATAGAACCGTTTGACGAAGTTCCTGATAACGCTGAAGAAACATGGTGCGAACGGATACGGGATCTCTTGAGTGCGGCGGTAAGGCGACGGCTCATGAGCGATGTGCCACTCGGTGTCTTTCTGAGCGGCGGCATTGATTCCTCATCGGTCACCGCCTATGCGGTGCGCCATGCGGGCGCTGAACGGATGAAGACCTTTTGCATCGGATTTACCGAAAATGATTTCGACGAATCGCGGTATGCGAATAAGATATCGAAATTGCTTGGAACTTCTCATCATGAGGAGGTCTTGTCGCTCGAGATCGCGAGTGGTCTTGTTCCCGAGATTGCACGGCGGCTCGACGAACCGATGGGCGATCCCTCGCTTCTGCCGACCTTTCTTCTCTCACGCCATACTCGTCGCGAGGTGACGGTCGCGCTGGGAGGTGACGGTGGGGACGAACTTTTTGCCGGCTACGACCCGTTCAGGGCGCTTGCCGCATCACGATTGTACAGCCGTATCATCCCAAAACCAATTCATAAAGCAGTAACTCTCCTCGCCTCTTTTCTCCCGGTCTCGCATCGGTATATGAGTCTTGATTTTAAGATAAAACGGGCGCTCATGGGTCTCGACTACCCGCCGCACCTCTGGCCGGCCGTCTGGATGTCCACACTGTTGCCGCACCAACTTACCGAACTGTTCGGGACTCCGACCGACATCGAGGATCTTTACGAGGAGGCGATCGCGGCATGGGATCGATGCCGTTCAGACAACATCGTGGATAAGGTGCTCTCTTTCTTCACGAAACTCTACCTGCAGGATGACATTCTCGTGAAGGCTGACCGGGCGAGCATGATGGTATCGCTCGAGGTGCGCGCCCCGTTCCTCGATATCGAACTGGTTGATCTCGTCCGCCGGATACCGGCCTCCTATAAGCTACGTGGTAACACCACGAAATACCTTCTCAAAAAAGCGCTGGAACCGGTGTTGCCGAAGGAGATACTCTACCGGAAAAAGAAGGGATTCGGCGTGCCGGTGGGGCGATGGTTCAAGGAGCGGAGGCTGGTAGTGACGCAGGCCGAGATGGCGCGCACCGGACTCAACATGGCCGTCATGAACCGTTTCTATGACGAGCACATCGCGGGAAAGGCCGACCACCGGCTCTTTCTTTGGAACTTGAAGATACTTGGCAGTTGGCTGGAAACCTAGATGCGAGTTCGGTTTCCCATTAGCCAAGAGGTCATCGGTGAGTTCAGCCGATTCCTCATCGTCGGAATCACGAACACTGGTCTTACCCTCATTATCATCTTTGTCCTCCTTTGGCTCGGGGCTTCACTCGTCGTGGCGAATATCATCGGCTATGGTGCCGGTTTCTTTAACAGTTTCATCTGGAATCGCCGCTGGACTTTTCGAAGCGGCGGGAAGGTATGGCGCGAGATGGTCGTCTACACGCTCGTGTGGATCGTCAGTTACCTTCTCCAAGTGGGGGCACTCCTTCTCTCATCGCGATGGCTTGACCTTTCGGATACGGTGAGCACCCTTGTCGCCATGGTGTTCTTCACCGGACCGAACTACCTCGGGAACCGGTGGTTCACTTTCAGAAAAGAGTAGAATTTTCCGAGACTTTTAGAGATCGCTAAAATACCACCGAACAGCTGCAGCCGGAATCTTTCGACTTCTTCTCTTTGTCGGGGACGGTTGTCGTGTCCTCGTCGGCAAGGAGAGTATCACTGATCGCGTCGGCGACCGTTTCGTCAATCGTTTCGTCTGGTTGTTCGGCATCGGTGTCGGTGACGGTGTCGGGTTTGGTCGTGTCAGCGTCAGGCTTGATCGTGTCGGTGTCGGTCGGCGAGGTATCGTCCGGTTTTACGGTGTCGTCAACGAGGGGAGACCCGTCATCGGTGATACTGGGCACATCGTCGGTCTCTTCTTCGTCTATCACGGTGTCGTCGGTTGCCGCATCATCAATGAGGGTCTCATCAGGGAGGATCTCATCGGTTGGCTCGATGACATCGTCGTCGGTGATGAGGTTGTCGGGCTGCGGCGTCTCTTCGCGTTCAATAGTGAGGGTGAAGTCTCCGGTATTACTGAGTGATTCTATGACGAGCGTCGCGGTGCCGCCGAGGAGCGGCGTGTAGGTAAATGAATCTGCAGTCGCATCCTGATTGAGGCAGGTGGCATTAGTGTAGAAGGTACTGCAAATGGGAATGATGGCCATGAAGCCGGTCCAGCCGCCGTGACGGGTGATGGAAACCGTGTAGGTTACTCCCGCTTCGGTGGCGAAGCGAACCACCACATCGCCGAGAGGCGCGTTCGTTACCGGGCAGTTGGTGCCATAGTCGGTCAGGTGGCTCGGGCGGCCAACGGTCGTCGTTTCGAGCACATAGGGATAACTCGTTGCTTCGTAGGCCGAGGAGCAGGAGCCGATCACTTCGGCCCCGATACAGAATCCGTTGGCGCAGGTTTCGTTGGTGGTATAGTCGAAAGCGTCCACACAGGATAGGCCATTGGTCGAGGTGAAATCTTCGGGAGGGCATTCCTTTGAAGAACCATCGCAGTATTCGTCAGCGTCGCAAGTGCCAATAGAAAAGCGGCATACTTCGTTAGCCGTTTTGATGGCGTCGGGGGGACAACTGATGTGTTCTCCATCGCAGTATTCGGGAAGATCGCAGCTGCCCGTGGCTTCGCGGCACATTACCGTCGTATCGGCGATCAGGTCATCGGGGCAGTCGTTACTTTGGCCATCACAGTATTCGGGGATATCACATGGTTCCGTTGCTCCGCGACAGAGGATTGTTAGTTTCTGGTCCTCTGGGCAGTCGGGGCTGTCACCGGTGCAGTATTCCGCCATATCGCACTGGCCGACTGGGGTGCGGCACACCGAGGTATTGGGAAGGAAGGTATCCTCAGGGCAGGACTTGGAGCTTCCATCACAACGTTCTTCGATGTCGCAGTCACTGTATACAGGACGGCAGACTACTCCCTCTGGTTCTATCTCATCGTTAGGGCACTCGGGGGAAGAGCCGGTACAATACTCGGTTTTGTCACAGTCTCCCTCCGCCTCCCGGCACGGTACGCCGGCATTTTCCCACTGATCTATCGGGCACGCGTCACTGACGCCATCGCAGTGTTCGGGAAGATCGCACACGCTGTTGTTGTTCCGATCACGACAAAGCGTTTGGGGATCTTTTTTCAAGTCGAAAGGACACGCAGCGTGGGTACCGTCGCAGTATTCGGGCTCATCGCACACATCGACGGCACCGCGGCAGAGTTCGCCTTCCCGCGGGGCGGGATCAAAAACACACCCCTGCGCCGCGTTGCACGAGTCCTCGGTGCATACACTATCATCGACGCACTCGGTAACAACCCAATCGTAGTAATCGCCCGGCTGTATTAGAGCACAGCGTTTGAAGACATTTCCCTCGCACTCTTGGGTGTCGGCCATACAGAAATCAGGATCAGAACAGAAAGTTGTCCAGTCTCCCTCGATACAGCGGGTGATTTCGATACCGCGCATATTGAGGCCACAGGACATGCCTCCTTGCTCCATACCATCGATGCACCCGAACCGTGCGGTCACCGTCACATCGCTGGTGAGCGTAATGACACAATCGCCGGTGCCAGAACAGGGACCTGACCACCCGTAGAATTGAGAGTTCTCATCCGCGAGCGCAGAGAGAGTAACCGTTGTTCCTGCTGAATAGTAGGCGGTACACATCGTTCCACAGTCGAGGTAGGGAACATTGTCGTATACGCGCCCCGAACCTATGCCGGTTTTGACCACGGTGATGGAATAATTCTGAGCAAAAGTTACCAGCGGCATGGCCACAAGAAACAGAAGAATGATTACGAACCTGTACATTGTCTCCCCCCTTTTAAAAACCCGTTTATGAAAATTTATGAAGAAACGATATCTGTTTTGAATAAGGATGTCAAGGTAGTATTGGAAACATCTCGGAGAGCATTTGACGAATCTCAGCGACAGAGGCTTTCCCGGCGATCCACAAATGTTCCGGAAATGCCAGCGCAATCCAAAACGGTATGGAAAAGTTGTCGGTGCCGGACCTGTCGTTCGGCGTTGATGTTTAGGCGGGCGCGAATGCCGGGGTCGCGTCGCTCCAGTTCCTCGGATACCCATATGAACATGGCCGCTTTTCTTTGTTCGGGCCTGTTGCTTCCTATCCAATGGGCGTATGTCCCTTCTTCGCCAAGCGATTCGCCGTGGTCGGATGCGTAAACAACCAACGCACTTTGGTTGCGCACTCGCGCAATCACTTCGCCGAGAAACCAGTCGGTGTAAAGGATGGTGTTATCGTAAGAGTTGATGACTTGTTCCCGGGAACATGATTTCGGTGATTTTTGGTCGCAAGTCGGAACAAATTTGCGAAAGTCGGGGGGATAATGACTATCGTATCGCCAGTGACTTCCGATGGTATGTAATACCACCAGTGCGCCGCTGTTTCCCGCCGAGGTGAGCACGCGGTCAAGGAGCGGCAAAAGATTCCCATCATATATGATCGTTTTTCTGTAATTGCCGGTTGGATTGACGAAATGAACCTGTGCCGCCTCGGAGGCGATGACCGAAACAGGTGTGTCGTGTATGCCTAGAAATCCTTGATTCGATATCCATGCAGTAGTGAAACCGAGTTTTTTGAAGACCGAAATAAACGAGGTCTCGGGGATACGAACAAACGAAGAATCGAACCCAGTACGGGTCGTCATTCGTGGAACGGCGTAACGGGTGGCGGTGTGATAGACGGTCAGGTAGGGAAAAGAGATCGCACCCGCTTCTTCGAGGCGAGGCGAAGTGGGTCGGTGGTAACCATTGATGTGAAAATGATCGGGGCGCGCCGCCTCGCCGATGATGAACACCACGATGGTGTCTTGGTCCCGCACCGTGAAGGTGCCGTTCGAGATGTCGCGGCGACGAGAAAGAAGTTTTTCGAAATTTTCCTGTTCGAAACAGTATTCGCGATAGGAGGTCACTAGAGAAATGGGCATTCCCAGCGAAGCGATGTTGCTTGTTCCCACAATGCCGACGCATGCGGCTGAAAGCAACACGGCCAAACTCAACCGAGGGAGGAGCGATGCCGGTGGTGGAACGCGTCGAGCCAACCATGCGATCGCTATTGCGAAAGCGAATGCGGCGCTTGACCAAAGAACAACTCTTGTTCCTATCAATCCGAAGGCCTCGTCCCTGTTCGTCTCAAGAAGCACCGCCCAGACATGGGGGTTTGGCGAAATGCCGAAGGTATGGGTGTAGTAGGTCATCACCGATGTCAGCGTAAAGGCAACAACGATTACCGGAGCGAACAGCCACCACAGAAGGGAAAGGAAGAGGAAAAATGATGCCGCAAAGAGCAGATCACCGACGAGAAGATCGACCTTAGGATGTCCGTCAGTGGCACACATTGCCGGAAGGTTGAATGCGACCGTGTAAATGAGCGAAGTGCCCAAGGCGACCAAGATGCCTCGATCATATTGAAGAATAACGGTAAGCGTCCTTGTGCTCTTTCGAAGAAATCGAAGTGCCGGTGACATGTTGCTCGATTTGTTGTTATCGCCGGAGCACCGTACAAAGCGCCGCCACCTCCTCATCGGTGTGTCCTGCCGAGAGCGAGATGCGGAGCCGCGCCGTTCCCTGTGGTACAGTGGGAGGACGGATGGGCATAACAAGGAACCCTTTTTCGAGCAGTTCCTCGGATCGTTTCACGGTTGCCTCGGCGTCGCCGATGACGATTGGCACAATCTGCGTCATCGCGGTTGGAGCGATGGCACGGATCGCCGAGCGATGTTTTCGCAGCCGCTCGCGGAGAACCTCCCCTTCGCTTGCGGAAACGAGGTCAATCGCGGCAGAACAGGCGGCGCAGACCATCGGCGGCGTCGCCGTTGTGTAGATGAAACTGCGGGCGTGATTGACGAGGTACTCGATGGTCTCTCGGTCACCGGCGACATAAGCCCCCAAGACACCGAGTCCTTTCGAAAATGTTCCCATCTCGAGGAACGCTTTTCCCGTAAGGCCATGCATTTCCATGAGACCAGAGCCGCTCTTGCCAAAGACACCGCTTGCATGTGCCTCGTCAACGATGAGAAGCGCCTTATGGCGTTCGCAAAGCCCTACGATCTCGGGAAGTGGTGCGATGTCGCCGTCCATGCTGAAAAGAGTGTCGGTGACGACGATCTTGCGCGTCGCGGTGGAACGGGAAAGAAGCCGTTCGAGATCGGTGATATCGTTATGGTTGTAGCGATGAAGGCGTGCCCGGGAAAGAACCGCACCGTCCACGATGCTCGCATGGTCGAGTTTGTCGAGGAAAATGTCAGTGTCACGGTCGGCGAGCGCGCTAATGATGCCGAGGTTCGCCGCGTAGCCTGACCCGAAATAGAGTGCCGCTTCCCGCTTTTTCCACCGAGCGATTTTCTCCTCGAGTTCGCTCACCCATGGCCCGCTCCCAGTGATGAGCCGCGATGCCGCCGCACCGACTGGCCACTTCTCCAAAGCCTCCAGTGCTGCCTTTTTGAGCGCCGGATGGCTGTCGAGACCAAGGTAGGAATTTGACGAAAAGTTGACGACGCGCCGTCCGCGAAACTCGCCGCGCAAGACCGAAGCCGCTTGCGGGCCGAAGCCTTTGGCGGATGGCCCGGCGGGAACGAACTCCTTCAGTTCGCGTTTGAGCCCTGTTGCTGTCAATTCTTCGAGTTCTTTTCGAATGAAGTCGCTCATGGTCCCACCTCGACGAGGATCTTCTCCCAATCGAAAGAGTTGACTATTTCTTTTGTCGTGTCGGCACTCAGCCAGCCGGGCCGCTCGGTGTCGAGACCGAGGATGCGAGGTATTACGCCGAAGAGCGGCACCCCGCAGTGGCACGGCAGTTGGGCGATATTTCGATCGGCCGTTTCCTCTCCCGGCATATAGCCCGACACGACGATGCCGACGACCTTTACGCCGCGGTGACGAAGGAATTCTACCGTGAGGCGCGAGTGGTTGAGCGTTCCAAGACCCGGTCGCGCGACGACGAGTGCCTTCTGTCCGAGGTCGGCAATGAGGTCGGCACCAACATAGCTCTCTCTCAGCGGGACCGCAACCCCGCCCGCTCCTTCGGAGATAAGGATATGGTTTCTGTCGAGTTCTCTAGCCCGGGCGACGATGAGAGCCGGATCAATCACGATCTTCTCTTTTTCGGCGGCGTGATCGGGGGCTATCGGTTCACGAAAGGCGTAGAATGACCGCTTCGCACAGTAGGCGGCCGGATCTTCTTTCGGCGCAACGATGCTCCATGAGAAGAGAAGGTCGGCGGGCAGTTCTTTTCCGTGAAACGACACGAAACCCGATTGGACCGGCTTGAAATGGATCGCGGGAACGCCGCGTTCAAGGAATCCACTGGTCAGAAGCGTGGCGACGAGAGTTTTTCCGACGCCGGTATCGGTTCCGGTGATGAAGAGTCCCCGCACCGATCCCCCTTCCCGTTTTCCTGCGGGTCACCGACCGCAAGCGGCGATGAGCTCTTTCACCTTGTCGGTCCGTTCCCACGGCATCCAGTCGCGTCCGAAGTGGCCATAGACCGCTGTCCGTTTGTAAATGGGGCGGAGAAGGTCATGATGGGCGATGATGCGCGCCGGTCGCAGGTCGAAGACCTCGGTGACCGCCTTTTCGATAATCGCCTCGTCTACCACCGCCGTGCCGAAGGTGTTGACATAGACCGAGACGGGCCGTGCGACGCCGATGGCGTAAGCGATCTGTATCTCGCATCGCTTGGCGAGTTTCGCCGCGACGATGTTCTTGGCGACATAGCGCGCCATGTAGGAGGCGGAACGATCCACCTTCGACGGATCTTTTCCCGAAAAGGCTCCGCCGCCATGGCGTCCCCAGCCGCCGTAGGTGTCAACGATGATCTTGCGGCCGGTAAGGCCGGTATCGGCGACCGGACCGCCAATGACGAAACGGCCCGTGGGATTGATGAAGTACTCGGTCTTTGCGTGAAGCAGGTGCGCCGGAATGATCGGCTTGATGACCGTTTCGATGACTGCCTCGCGAATCTGTTCGTTCGTGGCGCTGTCAAGGTGCTGGGTCGATACGACCACCTTATCCACGGCGACCGGTCGGTCATCCTCATAGCGGACGCTTACTTGCGATTTGCCATCGGGCATGAAGAAAGGGACAAGACCCTTCTTGCGTACCTCGGCGAGCCGATGACAGAGTTGATGAGCGAGCAGGATCGGAGTCGGGAGATAATCGGCATTCTCGTCGGTCGCATACCCGAACATAAGCCCTTGGTCGCCGGCACCCTGCTCGTCCTTGTTCTTTCTATCGACCCCCTGCGCGATGTCCGGAGACTGCTTATCTATGCTCGTAACGACGCCACAGGTGTCGGCATCGAAGCGGCAGGTCTTGGTGTCGATGTACCCGATCTCGCGCACCGTGTTGCGGACGACCGCCGGAATGTCCACCCAGCCATCGGTCGTTATCTCTCCACCGACCACGACCAGCCCGGTCGTGATGAAGGTCTCGCAGGCGACTCGCGCATTCTTGTCTTGCTCGATGATCGCATCGAGTATGGCGTCCGATATCTGATCGGCGACCTTGTCGGGATGTCCTTCGGTCACCGACTCGGAAGTAAAGACGAACGAACGATGCTTCATGGTGTCTCTCCGTTATCGCAGTAACTGAGCATAGAAAAGATATCCCTACGGGGCAAGCAGAAAACCGCAGTAGAAACCGCCATCTCCGCAGAATGTCCCGGGTATCAGCGCTTGCTGTATTGAGGACGCTTGCGGGCGCCGCGGAGTCCGTACTTCTTGCGTTCCTTGGCCCGGGCGTCACGAGTAAGAAAGCCCTGTTTCTTGAGGGCCTGCCGAAGATCCTTGTTGAAAGCGCACAGCGCGCGGCTGATGCCGTGACGAACCGCATCGGCTTGTGCCATAATACCGCCCCCGGTCACCGTGATGAGGGCGCTAAAGCGTCTTTCCGTTCCAGTAACGCGGAATGGCGCGAAGATCTTCTTGATATTGGTCTCGGTCTGGAAGTGTTCCTTTAGATCCTTTCCGTTGACCGTCATCTCGCCGGTGCCGGGGCGAAGGAAGACCCGCGCTATCGCCGACTTCCGTTTACCGGTTCCATACCATTGTTCCATGGCCGTATGCTCCTTGTCTCGAAACTACAACTCGATCTTGACCGGCTGTTGGGCATGATGAGGGTGTTCCGGCCCCGCATAGACCTTGAGTTTCTTGAACACCGCGCGCCCCAGTTTGTTCTTGGGGAGCATTCCCTTGACTGCATTGAGAATGAGAAAATCGGGATGGCGTTCCCGTTTCTGGCGGGCACTCCACTTTCTCATGCCGCTTTGATAGCCGGAGTAATGATAGTAGAACTTCTCGTCCCACTTGTTTCCGGTGAGCACTATCTTGTCGGCGTTGATGACGACGACATAGTCGCCACCGTCGACATGGGGCGTAAAGAACGCCTTGTTTTTTCCGCGAAGGATAGTGGCGATCTGCGTAGCAAGACGGCCGAGCGTCTTGCCTGCCGCATCCACCTCGAACCAGCGGTGCTGGGCATCCTCTTTTCTGAGGCTTCGTGTCATTTCCATGGCAAAACCTGCTGTCAATCCTCGAAAAAACGGAAGGTGATGATACCGAGACTCTTCTCTCTGTCAAGAAAAAAGGGGAGTTACTCTAGTAACTGCTCATAAATGCGGGAGAAACGCGCCTCGCAAGTCTCGAAAGCGGCGACGATGTCAGGGTCGAACTGTGTTCCTGCGCACTCTTTGAGGATCGCGCAGCTTTTTTCGTGAGAGAACGGCTCCTTGTAGCACCGCTTCGCACGGAGAGCCTCGTACACATCGGCGACCGCCATGATACGCCCTGCCAGTGGTATCTCTTCGCCCTTCAGCTTATCGGGATACCCGTTCCCGTCCCATCGTTCATGATGAGAGCGTGCGATGATGGCTCCCATGGTGAGAAAAGCGTTTTGCGGATAGCGTTCGGTGACGGCGCGAAGCGTCTCCCAACCGATGATCGTATGGCGTTTCATGGTCTCGAATTCTTCGGAGGTCAGCTTGCCCGGCTTGAGGAGTATCGCATCGGGGATGCCGACCTTTCCGATGTCGTGAAGCGGAGCGGCATAGAAGAGGTTGGTAACGAATTCCGTGGTTATCTCTGAGGCGTACTTTGGCTGGAGCGCCAGTTCCTCGGCGAGGATGCGACAAAAGATCTGTACTCGCTCGATGTGACGTCCCGTTTCGTCGTCGCGCGACTCGGCCAATCTGGCGAGCGCGATGATGGTGGCGATCTGCGCGTTCGATATCTCTTTCACCTTTTCGGCGACCAATATCTCGAGTTCTCGATTGTGGCGGAGGAGTTCTTTCTGAAGGGCGGCGATACGAAGATGGGTTTTCACTCGGGCGAGCACCTCTTCGACTTGGAACGGCTTGGTGATATAGTCCTGTCCTCCGGCGGCGAAGGCGTACACCTTGTCCTGCGGGTCGTTGAGGGCGCTGAGAAAGATGACCGGGATGTCGGCGAGTTTGGGGTTCGCTTTGAGTCGTCGGCATACTTCGTAACCGTCCATTTCCGGCATGGTGATGTCGAGCAGGATGAGATTGGGGGGTTCGAGTTCGGCGGCCCGAAGCGCCATCGATCCATTGGGTATCGGTCGGATGCGGTAGTCGTGATCTTTGAGCATGTCGGTAAGAAGCCGCAGGTTTTGCGGCGTATCGTCCACTATGAGGATGGAAGGTGTTTCAGGACTTTTGTTCATTGGCGTTCCCCAGTTCGCGGAGGATCCCTTCGTAATCGAAGTTTTTGGTGAGTTGACGGAGCCGGGCGGCGTTTGCCGCGTTCGTCTTCCCGATCTCGTCGGCGGCCTGTTCGAGAGCCTCCGTGTCGCCAACGAGCGCTGCGGTGCGGACCGAGACCTGCTGTTCCTCGGTCAGAAGCGAAAGATCGTGTTTCTCTTGCGCTTCTTTCGAAAGGGAATCCGGACCGGTCGTCCGCAGGAGAGGTCCTTCTTCGGAGCAAGAGATGGAAAGAAGCTTTGCGATGGCGGGACACAGATCGCTTTCTTTGACGGGTTTACGGATGAAGGCATCGGCCCCTGCCTTGAGCGCCGCTTTTTTATCTTCCTCCATCACGAGGGCGGAGATCACGATGATGGGAACTTTCTTGCCGAAATCCGAGTTCTTTATCTCACGGATCGCGGCAAGACCGTCCATTTCGGGCATCTTGATATCCATGAGGACGAGATCGGGCTGCCATTGCCAGAAAAGCGAGAGTGCTTCCCTGCCATTTTCCGCCTCGGCAGTAATGAACCCTTTTTCTTCGAGAAAGAGGCGCAAAACATCTCGGCTGGATGCATCGTCGTCCACAATGAGCGTTTTGTAGATAGTGCCCGGAGGCAGATGTTCGATGGTGACGGGCGTTGCCATGCCCCGGTTTTTCTGGGAACGAGAAGCCGGAAGTGCCCGGAAGGTGAACACGAATGTGCTTCCGACCCCTACTGTGCTCGTGGCGGTGAGCGTTCCTTCCATGAGCGTCGCGTACTGTTTGCAAAGCATGAGACCAAGACCGGTGCCGCCATAAGTTTTTCCGGCGGTCCCCTGCGAGAAAGGGTCGAATATGACGGCGAGCTCTTCGGGACTCATCCCGGGGCCGGTGTCCTTCACCGTTACTTCGATGACATGATCGTTGCCGTAAAAACTTGGCCCGCTGTCGCGCACAAAGACTTCGATGGAACCGGTGCTGGTGAACTTGAAGGCATTCCCCAACAGGTTGAGAAGCACCTGACGCACCTTTCCTGCATCGGCGTTGACGAAGCGGGGGACCCGAGGATCGATCGTTGTTTTCCACAGGATCCCTTTTTCACTGGCACGAACACTGAACATGGCTTGGAGGTCGTTGCACAGCGACACCAGATCGAAGTCCTCGTTTTTGAGCGTCACGGCGCCTGCTTCTATCTTTGACACCTCGAGTATCTGGTTGATGAGCGCCAAAAGGTGCTCCCCGCTCCGCAGAATGGTCTCGATGTAGGTGCTCTCTGTCTCTGCAAGCTTCCCGGAGCGGCGAAGCAATTGCGCAAAACCGAGGATGGCGTTAAGCGGCGTCCGTATTTCGTGGCTCATGTTGGCAAGAAAGAAACTCTTTGCGCGACTCGCCCGTTCGGCGGCGATTTTTGCCGCGTTCAGTTCGCGGGTCTGTTCGGCAACCCTCTGGGAAAGATGTTGTCGTTCTTCCTCGAGTTCCTCGGACAAGCGGGCCTTTTCGGTGATGTCTCGGATGAGCACGATGACCGTCTGCGGTCCGCCTGCGGCGATTCGCATCTCATGATGCCGCATCTTTCCTTCGATCTCTTCTTGATATTCGATGGTCTGTACCTGCCCACTCTCGAGGGCTGCGGTCACCGCTCGATCAAACTCTTCGCGGAAAGGATTTGCGAAAACCTGCGCGATGGTACGATTGAGAAACCGCTCGGGCGGCGCAAAAAGAAGCAGAGGGTCGCTTGCAAAATAGTCGACGAAAACGCGCCGCTCGTCGAGGAGGAGGATGAGGTCGGGCAAGGCGTTGAGTATCGCGCGGAGACGGGTGCTGACTTCCTCCAGTGCCTCGTGGGTCCTTTTCTCTTCCGTTATATCGAGAGAAAGCCCTACGATATGCTTTATGTCGCCTTTTTCGATGATAGGAACCTGTACGGTACGCATGATGCGGGGGCCGTAGACGGTGGTGACCGCTATGTCGGTAGGCGCGGTGGCGGTGCGTCCTGTCAGCGTTTGCTGATAGAGGAGTTCGAGTTCCCGTGTCTCGTCGGGACGGAAGATGTCCTCTACCCGTTGCCCGACAATGTCGTTTCGCGGAATGCCGAGGAACTCTTCAGCAGCACGGTTGACCTGCGTGAAACAGAAAGTTTCCGGGTCCTTTACGAACACCATCGCCGGGAGATGTTCGAGAATTGTCGCATAGTAGTCGCGTTGATGCTCTATCTTACGGGAAAGCAGCACTTGTTCGGAGAAGTCGGCCGCAAGAGTGGCGAAGCGGTGTTCTCCCGTTTTGAACGCGGTGATGGCCATGTGTTTGTCGAGAGGCTCGAAATAGACATCGAACTTGAGAGTTATTCCTGAGGAGACCACCTTCGCGTATTCGGTAAGGTAAGGAGCCGTTCCTATACCGTAAAGCACCGAGGCACGGGCCCCGATGGCCATGTCCCTCGGAATGCCGGTAAGGTCGGTGTATGCCGGATTGCAGTCGAGGATGACATAGTCGCACGGGTTCCCCTGTTCGTCGTAAAGGATCTCATGGAGAACGACCGACTCGCTCAGATTGAAGAAGAGCGACTCGAACCGCTCGTGCATTTCGCGGAAGCGAAGTTCTGCCAGCCATTTATCTACCATCTCGGCCAATCGTTGGGGGACTCGGGTCAGGAACTGGGAATCCTTTATGATGTAGTCATAAGCGCCGCGGCGTACGAGGGCAAGGGCTACCGTAAGGTCGGCATAGCCGGTTATGACGAGGAAGGGAGGAATGGGGATCTTCTCTTGGGCCGCTCGATCAAGAAGGTCTTCGGCGGTCATGTCGGGAAGACGCAGGTCGAGAACCATGAAGTCGGCCTGCTTATTCCTGAGCATGTCGAGCGCTTGGGAGCCGGTAAAGGCGAAGGAGGAGCTCCATCCTCGATTCTTCGTGGAAATGGCGAGGAGATGGGATGTTCCCTTGTCGTCCTCGACGATGAGGATGCGAGGGATGTTTTTCGGGAAAGGGGAACCGTTCATGCCAGAGCCTTTATTACAGTTTCGGCAATTCGACGATGGTAAGGAACAGACCGAGTTTCTTCATCTTTTCGGCAAGCTCCCCGAACTTGACCGGTTTGGTGACATAGTTGTTGCACCCGGCGAGATAACAGCGATCTATCTCGACCGGATCGTCCGTTGTCGTGAGCATAATGACAGGTATCTTCCGGAAAAGGGGGTCGCTCTTCAATCGTTTGAGTACCGTGACACCGTCGCACCGCGGCATCCGGATGTCGAGAAGAAGAAGATAAGCGGTGTCAGCGACCGCCTGAGGAGTCGTCTTCCCGTTGCCGAAAAAGAAGGTAAGCGCCTCCTCTCCATCGGTAAAACGGACGATCTCGTTGAGCACCCCCGCATCGCGGAGGGAAGAGGTGATGAGTTCGGCGTGCCCGTCATCGTCTTCGGCAAGAAGCAGAACGACCTCTCGTTTCAACGCCGACTTTTGTTTCGAACCGACGATTTTTGTCGCTTGATGATTGTTCATGGCCGCTCTCCTTCAGAAAGTTCTTTTTCGCTCCGGCCGCTGGCGCGAGGCCGTATAGGCAAGGTCACCGAGAAGGCGCTTCCTTTCCCCGGATCGCTCTTTACCCATACGGTGCCGCCATGCCGTTTGGCTATCCGTTGAACTAAAGCAAGTCCGATGCCGTGGCCGACGGTGGGACCTCGAGGGTTGAGCCGCGAAAAGAGGTTCCAGATCTGCGTTTGGTGTCCTTCCCGGATGCCGATGCCGGTATCGCTCACCGTATAGGTGATGTGGTCTCCCAGAAGCGTTCCGGTGACGGTGATGACGAGTTTGCGTGCCGGATCGCGGTATTTCACCGCATTGTCCAAAAGATTGGTGAACAGTTGTTCCAGTTCGCTGGGATCTCCCCAACAATCGGGAAGGGGGCCAACGGACATCTCGGCCTCGGCTTCCTGCAGGTGGAATGACAGATTGTCGCACACCTTTTTGATGAGATCGTTCATGCGAACATATTCCCTGCGCGGTGCACTCCGATCGAGCCGGGCGACGCGAAGCAACGCGCTGATGAGCATATCCATTCGTTCGCTGCTGGCCGAGATGTGGGCGAAGTCGCGGGGAAGCTCATCCTTGATGATCGGTTTGACGAGGCGACACAGTTCTTCCGAAGGGAGGGGGCGTTCTACGACATGGCGCAGTTCATTCAGAGCCTTTCGCGCCCGCTCGGTGAACCCCTGAATGTTGACCAAAGGGGCCCGTAGGTCGTGAGTGGTCGCGTAGAGGAGCGTCTCGAGCTCTTCATTTTTCTCTTGCAGGAGGCCGAGAAGGTTCTGCTGTATTTCCTGTGCCTTTTGTTCGGCGAGGTATGTGTTGCGGTAAAAGTCGCGCTGGCGGCGGTACCAGAGAACGCCGGTCGCCGTGGTGAGCATAATAGCCATCAACATGAACATGGTGAGAATGAGCCCTGCCTGCCGATGCCAGCCGGCGAGCGCTTCGGCGGTATCTACCTTGGCCACGAGGGACCATGTGGTTCCGGGTATTTTTCGAGTGGCCGAAATGACCTGCTTGTCACGGTAGTCGCGGCCTTCAAAGATGCCTTCTTCGCCCAATGCGGCGCGAACCGCCGCGATCTCGGTGCGGCTGAGGGGGATACGCAGTGAGAGCGAGGTTCCTTTTCGGTGACGAAGTTCGTTGAGATACAGCACTTCGCCGCCTTCGCGTCGTACCAGTAATGTCTCTGCCGTCTCACTGGGGGCGGGCCATGACTGGACAAGCGGATAGAGAAAGGTGTGCGGAGATACTCGTAGAATAAGGATCCCGAACGGGTCCCTCGATGGGTCGGCGTTCGGAAAGAGCGGTGCGATAAAGTCAATGTGTACGAGGCCGTGACGGGAGCACCGATAGAAATCGGAGAAGAGGAATCGACGCTCCGAGATCGCTTTCTCGACGAGAAGAAGCGTTTCTCTCCCCAGTCTTTCCAAAGACGTTCCTGCTGCCGACCAGAGAATTTCGCCACTGGTGTCGGCAAGCACGACGTCCTCGTAGCCGTAACGGCGATAGATCGTTTCGAGACGGTGGAGTAAGAAAGGAGGCAGCGTCCGGTCTTGATGGCTCAAGAATGGGGCTACCGCAGTGGCGAAGAAAGGGTCGGTGGCGATGACGGTGATGTCTCTCCACCGCTCGCTGAGCCAAGCGACGATTTGCTCTTTTTTGAGGTCGGCAATGGTCGTGAGGGTCTCTCGCTGATCGAAGAGAATGCGTTCTTTTTGCGAGAAATAGAACCAGACGCCGATAATGGTAACGAGTATCAGAAGTATGCCCAGAGGCACGACAAAGAGTAACAGGGAGATTTTCTTGTCGCTAAGAGGCATGGTCCCCCTTCGGATCCGATTCTAACGATACTGCAGGAACATCTGCTACGACCACCTGATTGCGCCCTTCCTGTTTTGCCCGGTAAAGGGCCGCGTCGGCGGCCCGAAGGACCGTGTTGAGCGCAGTGCCGTGAGAGGGGTAAACTGCCACTCCGAACGAGAGGGTAACTGGTCCGAGCGTTTGGCCTTCGAACATCACGCGGAGGTCACGAACGCGGCGACATAGGTCTTCGGCGCGCATCTTGGTGTGCTCGAGCGACGCTTCGGGCAAGATGAGCGCGAACTCTTCTCCACCGTAACGGCAAACGATGTCGGCGGTGCGGAGACTGCGGGCAAGGAAACGTCCTACTTCGGCGAGGATAGCGTCGCCGGCGGCATGACCGTAGATATCGTTGAACTGTTTGAAGTGGTCTATGTCAGCCATGATGATGCCGATGGAATACTGGTGGCGCCGGGCACGAGAAGTTTCGCGCAAGAAGGTCTCTTCGAGGTAGCGCCGGTTGAAAAGGCCGGTAAGAGGGTCTTTTATGGATTGGGCAAACAGCTTCTCGCGCAACCGGACATTGGCGAGGGCCAATGAAATGATTTCGATGATTTCAGTAGAGACGGAATCGAATTCCTCAAGAAACGACCATTTCACGAGGCCTCCTTTTTCACAGAGATGAAGGAGACCCAGTACCTCTGTACCACTAACGAGAGGAAGGCATGCGTAGGGATGTATCTTATCGAAAGAAAGATGGGTACAGATTAGTTCACGACGCGGATGGCGGACGATATAGCTTCTTCCGCGGCGGAGCCCCCAGCAGTCGTTGGGTAGGAGAGGGGTGATCTTTTCCAGAGGCCCATGCTCTCCCCATGAGGCCATCGGTTCAAGATCGGTGCGCGACGCGCTCGTGAGGTAGAGTACCCCGTTCGAAGAAGGAAAGAGATCTTGCAGTGACTTGGCAATAATGGGGCCCGTCTCGGGAAGAGTAGAACAGGTTTGCAAAAGTTGACGAAGGTCGGAGAGAATCTCGCCGCGACGATTCCTTCGCTTTAAGATCAGAATGTGATGGGCATTGTTGACCCAGGCGAGGAAAAGAAGCGCGGCAAGAAGCACTATGACCATTGGTAGTGCCGACTGAGCAAAAACTTTCCAGTTCCAGGCATGAGCGTCGATATCCATTCCGAGTATGGCGAGCGTTTTTCCCGTCTGCGGGTCAACGATCGGCACGAGGGCCGACACCCATGTTCCCCATTCGTCGCGTAATGGTCCTTCGGTGAATGGCTGTTTATCATCGAAGGAACGGCGCAGTTCCGGAGAGGCCTCTTTGTAAATCTCCCCGGGGGGAGAGTAGTCCCGCGAAGTTGGCAGCTCGTTGTCAAGAAAGAAAAAAACTTCTCCCTCTTCATTTCTTCCCAAAAGGTAGAGAAACCGGAAGGAAGGATTGGCTTCTTTGACCGAAACCAATTGCTCTTTCAAGCGCTGGTAGGCGGGGAGAGAAAGATCGGATTCATTTCCTGAAAGTTTGCGAAGATGTTCGAGGTTAAGCGCAGCTCCGACGAGGCGGGCATGTTCGAGGAGTTGCTCGCGTAGATGGGCGTCGGCATCCTTAAAGATGCCGACAGCAGCTATGAAAATGAACACAATCGTAAGAAGACCAATGGCAAACAGGTGACGAGATCGTTTGTTCAGTACCATGATTACCGATTTTCTTTAGTAACATCTATCATCGGGAGGGAAAAGAAGAAGCGGCTTCCCTTCCCTTCTTCGCTTTCAGCCCATACCCGTCCATAGTTGCGTTCTACGAGGCGTTTCACGATAGCGAGCCCGAGCCCTTCTCCCCTAGGGTCACCCTCTTTGGTGCTTCTCAGAAATGTTTCCCAAATACGGGGAAGATCACGGGGGGAAATGCCACGAGCAGTGTCGGTAACACAGTAGATTACCTCTTCTTCCGCTTCTGTGCCTTCGACAGTAATCACGAGAGGTCGGTGGGGGTCACGGTATTTGATCGCATTTTCGATAAGGTTAGCGAGCACCTGTTCTACATCGTTTGGATCGGCCCAACAGGAGGGCAAGGGGCGGTGTTCGAATCGTGCTCCTGCCTCTGCAAGAGCGGTATAGAAGGTTGCGCTCACGCGATCCACAAGATCGTCCATCTGAACTTGGCGCGGATGGTGCGGTGCTCGACCAATGCGGGAAAGGTGAAGAAGCGTATCGATAAGTTGTTCTATGCGGTGGGCGCTCGAATCTATGTAAGAGAAGGCCTTAGGGATTTCATTGGTGAGTATTGGTTCCGCAACAGCACACAGCTCCTCGAGAGGAGCCTTTGTTTTGAATTTTTCTTCAATCTCTCTCACCAGTGACTTGATGTGGTCGCTGAATCCGAAGATATTTACGAGTGGGGAGCGAAGATCATGGGAAACGATATAAATCATCGTTTCGAGTTCTTTGTTCTTTTCGGAAAGATCACGGAGGAGTCGGCGTACTTTTCTCCGGAAATCCGCAAGACTGAGGATCGACCAAATGGTCATGCCGATAATGACAGTCACCCACGGATATATGCCAACGATGATGAAGCCTATCTGGGAAAGGACCTTCCAACCTTGACCACCGGGAAGGGTAAACATGAGGAGTGCCATAGTGAGATGGGTGAGAACGCCTACAATCACCAGTTGCCAAAAGACTGGTATGCTCCACCCCCTTTTTCTCCAGTAATATCCCCCTAGTCCAATGAGCGCCGAGGCGATAGTAACGAGGATGCCGGTAAATGCGCCGATGCCCCCCATGATTCCCCGTCCCACCGCGACAAGGGTCGTTGCGATGAGCGCGGCCATCGGCCCGAAAAAGAAGGCACAGAGCGAAAGGATCGCCGATCGGCCGTCGAAGATGATGCCGGGGGCGAAGACCAGCGGTTGCAACATACCGAAAAGGGCAGTGGTGCCGAAAAGGAGCCCTTGGATGAATGCTCCGGTACCATGACTGCTTGCCTTATACGCGAGGAAGGAAGCCGCGACGCCGAGCGTTACGAGAAGGGTAAGGTTATGGAGGAGTTCAATCCAGTTCATCGCGAGAGTTCCGCTGAAGAGCTGTTGGAAGGAACGCCGGCGGTTATTCGTGCGGTGTTGAGCAAAAGGATGATCGCGCTGATCGTGTCCGCCGACAGGAGCGCCCACAGTGGCGCGATACCAAAGGCTCCGCAAACGAGCAAGGCTCCTTTTATCCAGAGCGCGAACAGCAGATTTTGAAGCGCCACCGCGTATCCTTTGCGGGAAATGTCCACTGCCGTCGCAAGGGGGCATGGTCCCGGGGTCGTCACCACCACATCGGCGATTTCCATGGCCCGTTTCGCCGGCGCGTCACCGGCGGCGATGCCGATGTCGGCTCGGGCGATGAGCGGAGCGTCATCGAATGCGTGCCCTGCTACCGCCACAGGGCCATTGGCTTGAGCGATGATCTGTTCCAGCGTCGAAGCCTTTTCTGCAGGCGTGAGCCCCCCGATACCTTCGTTACATCCAATCTCGCGGGCATATCTTTCGACGAGAAGAGGATTGTCTCCTGAAAGAACAATTATTTTTTTGATGCCCGCCTTTCTCAGACGGGAGATGGCCTCTTCTCCTTCGGGACGGGGTTCGTCACCGACCACAATGCGGCCGATGAAAAAGCGGTCGAGCGCTACCTGCACCGTCGTCCCGATGGTCGCCTCAGGCCCCGGTTCTATCCCCAACTTCCGAAAGAACGCCGCCGAGCCGACCGCTATTTCGCGCCCTTCATAGGAGACCACCACTCCTCCTGCTTCGCTGTGCACCTCTTCGATGGTCCCATAGGGGATTGGTTTTCCGAAATGTTCTCGTATGGCGATGGCAACGGGATGGGGTGATTCCGCTTCGGCAATCGCCGCATAGGCGAGAAGCCGTTTTGAAGACATCCCTTCTACTGGCAGGATCTCGATCACTTCCTTGATGCCGCGGGTCAATATCCCGTTCATCACGATGACGAAGGTTTTCACCTGCGAGAGCGTTTCCACGGCCGAATCTTCGGTTACCAAAATGCCACGGCCCGCAAGTGTCGCGAGCGTGGCCCATCCGGCGAGCGGTACCGAAACAACGAGCACGGCAGGGCAGGCGAGCACGAGGAACATCGCGGCATGATAGACGCTGTCGGTGAGCGGCAGGTCGCCGAGGCCGAAAAGGGGCGTGATGGCGAAGAAAAAAGCGATGAACACCACCGTTGGTGTGTACCAGTGGACAAAGCGGGAAAGAAGGCGCACGGGACGGGACTTATGCGTTAGCGCCTGAGCGATGAGGCGCTCGATCTCTTCCGGGGAGGTCGTGGTAGGTGAAGGAGCAGTTTCCCCTATCTTGGGGCGAGTCTTGGCAATGATGTTTCGACAGCGTTCGGTGATCTGTTTTGCCAGACGCTCTTGAAGGTAGCGGCCCAGTCGGTAGATGAGGAGGATGGTTATCGCTTCGGGAAAACGCTTCACGACAAGAGCCGTAAGCGAAGCGAGGAGAAGAAGGAAATGTTCGTCGAGAAAACGGCGCTCACGAAGGAGGACGCCGGTGCGGGTAAGGAGCGGTACCGCGAAGAGGAGCCACGCGGCACCAAAGAGAATCCAAGAGGCCATTTCAGGGAAAAAGCCTTGGAAAGCGACGACGAAGACAATCGCGGCGAGCACATCGCTCATGACAAGAGGAAACATATCGGTTCGCAGGGAAGGCGTTTTCGTTACCATGGGTGCCGCACCGTCAGAGAACACCCATATTATACTTCGTTATCAACGAAAGCAAACTCTTGGTGAGAAAATATTGCTAGCAAAATTTGTTCTGACGGTGGAGTGCCACGAGGGGGGACAAGAGGCGAAGAAAACCGCGGATGCGAACCAGATCGGCGCGGTCAAAGAGAAGCGAGACCATCTTGTCGGTGAGATTGAGGACACCGACAGTCTGTTTCCCGCAGATGAGCGGAACGATGAGGAAATAGTCTTTGGAGTAGCCTCCTTCTTTCTTCATGAAGCGAACATCTTTGGCGATATCCTCGCAGAAGAGCGGCTCTCCGCTTTTGAGCGCGTACCATGCAGGAGAAGAGGAGGAGAAGGGGACTTCAATACCGACGATGTCCTTCTTTGTGGCAGCCTCGACGACGAGATTCCCCGCCTTGTTGAGGAGCATGAAGGAACCGCGTGCCGCAAACACGAGGTCGCAGATCTCGGTAAGGGCGTGATCGAGCAGGTCTCGAAAGTCGTTTCTTGGTTCAAATAGCGTCTCGGCTATCCCTCGCTGGAGGCGGAGGAGATGTTCCTGATGCTTGGTGCGCCGTAGTTCGTCAAAGAGGACAAGGACATCGAGGAGCAAGTCGCTTATCTTCGTCTTTTCCGCGATGAAGTACTTGTAGGGAAATCGAAACGGCACCTCTGGGGAAAAAGCGGTGCGGTCACTGGTGATGATGATGGTAGGAAGGAAGTTGAAGAGACAGGAATTGTGGAACTCGATAAGTCGCAGGATCGAACGGTAGGTTTCCTCGACGATGAACAACGGCTCGAACGAGCGGCAGTCGTTGACGACGGCATCTTTCGTGACGGGGGAAACGGCGTAATGGGCCGCTCGCGCAATGGCATAGAGGCGATTCTCCAACTGACGGTCGCGCACCGCAATATAGGCTTTTAGCTGGTGCATGTTCTCCTCCATGACAAGCGTTTCTATAATACTCCTGAGGAAAAAATAAATCTATTTTTTGCTGCAATAATATGCGGAGGATCAGGTGCCGGGTCAACGGCTTTTCAGAAGTTGAGAAAGGGTCGGGTGCTTCTTGATGAGAGCGCGGAGCGGCTGGTAGGGCATATCGAGCATCTCGGCGATGGTACGCACCGAGAAATTGTTCTTCAGATACTTTCGGATGGTCAGGATCTCCTTTTTGAATCGAGGCTGGAGAGCACTCACCCTCTTTTTGCGGGCCGGTTTGCGCCCCGGTTTACGCTTTTTGGGCGGGCGTCCGACCTTTTTCTTTGGCGGTCTTCCCGGACGACGCCTCTTTGGCGGACGGCCGCGACGCTTTTTCGGTTTGCGCCTCGGCTTCTTCTCGGGCACTTCGGCAGGCGCCGCAAGGGAGGAAGCGAGGAGATAGAGGAGCGTAAACAGTGAAGAACCCTGTTCGCCGAGAGATGCGCCATCGAGCACCATGCCGCTGTCGGCAAGGTGAAGCGAAGCCTTTTTGGCGATGATCGCTCCGACACACGAGAGACGGTCGGCGGCGTCACATCCGAGCAGATTCACTGCAGGCACGATGAGCACGTCTCCCGGTCGTAATCCTTCAATAAGTTTCGCGAGAGCCGTCCGATCGCGCCAGCTCTTTTTCTTCGTATAGCGTCCCTCGATAATGGTAACAGCAAACCCTTTCTGTGCGGCATAGGTTGTTACTATCTCTCTTTGAATTGGGTCGCTTTTACCGACACGGTTAAGGGTGATGAAGGAAAAAACGGACTTCTTTTCCATAAAAAACACCTCAATAAAAACAATGAAAATCTAGCAAAGATGAGTGGTAAGTCAATAAAAATGAAATTTTGATTAAAAAGTTTCTTTGAAAAGGTTTCTTGAAAAAGTTTTTAAGAAAGCAAAGATTCTTTTCATGAACGATGAGGTATAATGCCGTATTCTGTTTCTGAAAAAATAGTACCATAGCGCTTTACGCGAGCCTTTTCCTTCGACGACGCCGACGATATCAAATACCGAAATTGGACGGTCACAGAAAGGATTGTTGTCACCTTTTGTTACCGCAACGAAGTTCTTCTTCCAGACAAGCCGATGTGCCACGAACGAACCGCCAGCGCGAAAGACGACGACATCGCCGGGGCACGGCGCAATGCCTTTTTTTATCTTTATCAGTTCGCCGGGGCGGATGGTGGGGAGCATACTGTTAGAATGCCCTTTGATCTGAATATCGTCGGGTCCTTCTATGAACTCGGCCAGAATGAGGAGGCTATCTCTGTCCATGAAGTTCCTCGTAAATCTCCTTTGCCGCGAGCGCGTACCGTTTCCGCGTCGGTGAGCAGGCGCACAGATCGCCTGACTCTTCCCACGACAGTTCATAGCAGGGGCGACAAAAGGGAGCAAGATCACATTGGTTGCAAAGCCGTTCGGTGACAATTTTTGCTCGGACCTCTTCGGCGTGCCGGACAATGACCTCCTCGGCATTTGTGTCGAGCATCGAGCCAAGGATCCGCTGGCTGACCGGGCAGAAACGGAACTTCGCCTGATGGTCGATGTAGAGTCCTTCGCCGATCTTGCAGAGGGGCAGACCATGCGGCGAGAGTTTTTGCGGGTCAAGGTAGCCCGTAACTATCAGACCTTTGAGATACTCTTTCATTTCGTCGTGTGAAAGAACAAGCGGCGCGACAGAGCCTCGGCGGTCGAACTTGTCGCGCACCAGCGGATCGATGATACTCGGGACATCGAACGCCTTGATGAGAGATATCAATTTTCCTATGTCAGGTAATGGCGAAAAAAGTACCACACCGATCCGAAAGGGGACCTTCATCTCTTTGCATAAATGCATTGCCTTGATAGTCTTTTCAAAGGAACCGGGCACCTGTGTTATCCGATCATGTTCGGCAGCGTTGGCTGAGTAAAGTGAAAAATCGATTGTACCCATACCGGCGCGGCGCAATTCATCGAGCAGCGCCCGGTCAAGAAGCAATCCGTTACTCTTTATCCGAACGAAGAAGTGTCTACGGCGTGCTTTCGAAACCAGCTCTGGCAGTTGCGGGTTCAAGAGCGGCTCATAACCGGTGAGACAAAGGAAAACAAATTCTAGAGAGACGAGTTTATCGAGAATGGTGTCGAAATGAGCAACCGAGGGAAGAGAGAAAAAGGAATCATGGGGCGTGTCGTGCGGTAGGAAACAGTGGAGACACCGCTCGTTGCAGAGGTGCGATACCTCAATGTGCGCCGATTTAGTGCGCGGAGCGGATGAGATCATACACCTTCTCCGGAGAATCGTTCAGGTTATGGCGCAGGAGAGCGAAGGATGCATTCTCGATGAAGGCGTTCACCTGCTTGCCGAGCACCCGCGCCGTCTTCAGATCCCAATGAGGGAAGAATACCTGTTGCTGTTCCATGAGAAAGCGCCACACGGAATCCTTGTCGGGGATCGGAGAAAGAGATGAGGGAGCGCGTGTCTCTTTTTCCAGAAGGAGCACGAGAGGTACTGAACGAGATTCGAGGGGAACGGGAAGATCTTTGCTGGAAGAAACCTTTTTCCAATCGCAGAAAGGGGTGCTGTACGCGCTTATTTCGCCAGTATGTAGTTGGACGAGAGAAAGGTCATCGTTCCCGCACCGGAAAAAAGGAACGAGTTTTCGTACCAAGGTGCTCTTGCCGCTTCCGCTCACACCGGTAAGGAGAAAGGAAAAGCTTTTTTCTGTGAGGAGCGCGGCGTGAAAGAGGAATCCGAGATCTTGAGAAAGAAGAAACGGCACGAGGCAACTCTTCACCATCTCATTGATGGTTGCTGGGTTGTCGCGGTGTCGGGTGGGAATGAGGCAGGTCTTTGTTTCTTTCTCGTACCGGTAGCGGGGGAGGTGAGAGGAAAATACTATCTGCAACACCGGTGCTCCCGCGGGAGGTACCTCAGAGGAAAATGCTTTAAAAAGCGGTGAAATAAGATCGCTACAGTGGAGGTAAAAGGAACCGATCCTGGAGAAATACACCGGGAAAACGCCTAATCATTAATCGGTTGCTCTCCGGGGCCTTCGCACGCGAACTCGCCGGTCGTGCATCCTTGAGAAGGGCCGTAGAGAGAGAGTTTAAAGGAGCTCTCCTCGATGATGGCAGGTTTTTGATAAGCCATTGTCATATCCTCCGCGTCATTGTTCGCGATAGAACACACAGTCGCCTCTGCTGCTCGTACGGTCGCAGATGAAAAGTCCGTTCTCGATAACGAGCACGCTTGCCAAGGCATAAGTGATAGGCTTCTGGATATATACCGATGGGTGGAGTGTCAGGAAGGTGGGTGTGCCGCTCAGGAGATATTGACTGTACGCACCGGCGAGGAAGATGTCGTCATATCCGTCACCGTCAATGTCGCGCATCATGCCGGTGCAGTTGCTGGCGAGCGTGCCGTTGGTTCCTTCGTTGCCGAGCAGTTCGGTGAGAATCGCGCTGTGGGTTATCTTATTGACGCCTTCGGTCCATGTGGACGGGATCACCATACCGCTTGCAGACCCCTGATAGAGGTAGAGGACATCAACTGCGACAATGCCAATGTCGTCATAGGTGTCGCCGTTGATGTTTCCGTAGAAGGCGTTGCGCACCGTATTGTTGCCAAACACGGTAAAGTCATAAGAGACAGCTCCTCCCGAGGGTGAGGTGTTTCCGTAGAACACTTTTACCTTTGTGGGAGAGTTCCGCGTTCCCGCAATGAAGTCATCGTAGGCGTCGCCGTTGAGATTCCCTGCTTTGCGAATACCCGAACCAAAACGGTCGCCTGCCGCCGCACCGATATAGGTGACATCACTTGTGGCAAGCTCAGCGGCGTTGGTACTGCCGAAGAAGATGTCCACCTTGCCGGTGTTGCTGCTGTAGGTATTCTGTCCCACGGCGAAGTCCTCGACGCCGTCGCCGTTGAAGTCGCCGACCGCCTCGATCTCGCTGATTGCATCGGTAGTTGTCATTTTATTGCCGCTGCGAGTGGTACTGATGGAGTTCGCGGTTCCGGCAAAAAGGTGGAGTTCATTCGGGGCGGCGTAGACCAGTACATCGCGGTACCCATCGCCGTTGAAGTCGCCGCCGTTGGAGACATAGAGACCGAAATTGATCCCCGCGTCAACCGGCTTGGAGAGTTCGATAACCGAGGGGATGCCGGTGCCCGCATTGCTGAGGAAGACCGAGACCTTCTGGAGACGGACATCGCTGAACACGACATCGGTAATGCCATCGTTATTGAGGTCGCCGATGTATTTCATCTGCCCTGGGTGGGTCAGGCCATCATTCGCTGCTGCGATAAGTTCGGTCTGAAGCAATTGCACCGCTCCCTTGTCCACGACATTACTAGACAAAATTGGTGCAGCGTTTGTTGCAAGAATCGTTCCGTCCTGCGCATAGATGCCGTCGACCGGGCGTACCGCAAAGCAGTAGGGATCACCGTCCCGGTGAATGTCGGCAGTGACTGTGTTGCCGCTGTTGGACCGCTTCTTGAGATAGAACAGGTAGCTCTGTGACTGACCAGCCGCCTTGGGCGCCACGAAGTCGTCTGCGTTGAGGCCCGGATCGGCGACCGAAAAGTCGGTGAGGGGGATGATCGCCACTGCAGTGTCAAAGACGCTTTCACTGTCGTCGAGAGTGCAGGAGCCGCTGTAGGCCTCGTATTTCACCTGATACTCGTACACTCTTCCCTGATACGCACCGGCATAGGCCGAGTTATTGCCGGAAACGGCGTTCCACTGGACGAAGGCGGAACCGCGTGCCGCGTTCGTCGTTACCACTGGTGTCACCGCTTCGGGTCGCTCGAGGTTCACGTGGACCCAGATTGTCCGTTCGTAGGTGTTTCCGGAGGGTTGTTCGACGATGCTCACCTTCATTTCGATATCGGTCTGGCCACCGATGACGCTGTCTTCGAAGGTAAGGTCGGTGAACTCAGCGACCATATCGCCGTTGTCTTCGACAATGAGAGCCGTGGTAGTACCACCGATGGCATTTGCCGGGCTCACCGCGGTAAGCGTCACGGTGCCGTGGGTCGTATAGCCCGTAATCGCTTCGATGTTCCCAATGACGAACATGAGATGGTTGGGAGAGATGTCGGTGAGTTCGAGAATGCTCGTGGTATCGTGATTGGTGTCGTCATCGAACCCGTAGCCGATCTCCCAGATGTCGGCGTCGTGAACATAAGGTATCGGGTTCATGTCGCCGGCATCGAGCGTCGGTGTGGTGACATCGGCGCGGACATAGTAGGTGTCGGTCGCTGGCGCAACGCCGTTGTTCACGGTAAGCGCAAGGGTGTTCTCGACGCCGCCGGTAAGGAGTGCTACCGCCGCGAAGTCGGCGCGCCCGCCGGTGACCGTTGCCGGCCCGTAGGTGGTCGTACCGTTCACCACGAGCGTCGCGGTGCTCCCGTTCGGTGCGTCGGTGAGAACATACATGTCGTATGTCCCCGTGCCGTCGTTCGTGTTGAGCCATGTAGGATCTGTCTGGCGGCCGTTGATGGGTTTGTCATTAGCGAGATAGAGCGAGAAGCAGGCAACATCGGTTTGCACTTCGACATCCACGGTACTTGACTCGAACACATTGAGATGATCGTCGGTCACGGTGACCATGAGCCGCCAGAAACCGTCGCCCACGCGAAGGAACGATCCATCGTTCGGGAAGGTCTGATTCGTACCGTCGCTCGTCGCGGAGAAGCCGTTCCACGATTTACGCTGGCGTGCGGTGTCCTCGCCGCCGCCGATCGCGGTGATCGGGATCGCCGTGATGTCTATCGTCGAGGCGGTGCCCGTCGGTGTGGCGAGTTTCGTGAGATCGAGTTTGAGAGTGAATTGGACGCCGCTCGTGGAAAGGTCCTCGTCCTTTGTGTCGTCGAGCACGAGCGCATTGGTCGGGTATGCAATGTCGGCGTGCGGCACAATGGGATCGACCTCGTAGAGGCGACTCGCGATTCGTGTGTTGCCGTAGGCATCCTGCACCGTCACCTCGAACTTATGGCGATTGTAGGCGAGCGGAGCGAACGGATCGCCCGACGCATCGAGATCTATCGTTACCTCGGTACCGGTGACCGTCATCTCTCCGGCGGTGTAGGTGTAGGAGCCGAGTTCGTCAAACTCCGCGTAATCATAAACAATGTGCTTTACCATGGGCGTGGCGCCGTTCCAGTCGCCCGTGATCGTGAACGTGAGGATCTGTCCCGTGAGTTCATCGTCGCTGTTCACAACCCCATCGCGCGCGGTGAGCCAAAGCGCATGTCCCGGTGTCGAACCGTTCGGTCCTTGGAAGAGGACCGCAGGCGGCGTGGTATCTACTGTGACGATGAGTCCTGTCTCATCGGAGACGTTACCGCCGCAGTCGATGAGTGTCGCGGCGAGGTTGTTCGAGCCTTCGGGAAGGGTAATGGAGGTGAAGGTCGCCGTCTTGTCCCCCGCGATGGTGGCGGTGTAGATCGTGCCGGTCGTCTTGTTGCGGAGCGTTACGGTGCGACCGATGTCGATGTCGTCCTCTACGGTGACCACGATCGTCGCCTGCAGGCCGTTGGCGATGATGCCATCGAGGTCCTCTGCGGCGATGAGCGTATTGTCGTGGTTGGCATCGTTGACGATGACGAACGAGGTTATGACCGGCTTGTTGCGGTCGAAGGTATAGGTGCGTTGAGTTGCCGGAAGGGAGGTCAGGTTGTCGGTGTAGCGGTCGATCCCATCGACACTGTCGTGTACTTTGGCATACAGATTATAAGTGCCGCATTTGTCGGGCAGGTCGAGCGATATCGAGACATCCTCGGTGGCATTGCAGAGCGATCCAGCGGTCGTCGTTTCGGCCACTTTTGCATTCGCATCGGCATCCCAGATCTCGACCACCTCGCCCGGCTCGAGGTTCTTGGTGCGGTAGACGAAACTCAGCACTGCGGCCCCTGCCTTGTAACTGGTGTTGTTCGGCGGCAGATACCACTGGAAGGTGGGAGTTGTTGTGTTGAGCGTGATTGTGGTGGAGGCATCATCGCTGTTGCCGGCGGCATCCTCGGCAAGAACGGTAAGGGTGTAAGTGCCGTCGCCGGCGTCAAGGGTGTAGGAGTAAGAATTGGTGCAGGGTCCTTCATCGAAACCGCCACCCGGTTTGTCGAAGCGGCAGGTGATGGTCGTCGCACCGGTCACCGTGAAGGTGAAGGTACCAGTCGTTCGCCGCGTACACGGAGTGGAGAGGTCAATAACGACGACGGGTGGTGTCGTGTCCACCGTGATGGTGAACGAGCCACTTTCCGACCAGTTGCCTGCCTCGTCACGTGCTTGCACGAAGAGGGTGTGATCGCCCTCACCGAGCGGTGCGCCGGGGGTGTAGGAGGAGTCGGTGGTATAGGCCCAGTTGTCACCGTCCACAAAGGAGTAGCGGTATTCGACCGC
>CAYQBN010000020.1:0-34894 GCA_964415795.1 uncultured Spirochaetales bacterium
CATCGTTGAAAAGGACCTTTGTCTCGCGGTGTCCCGTGCCATCCGGACGCACCTCAATAAACGGCCGGGTAGGCGTGTCGTTCTGACGCGCGATGACGATGTGACGGTTTCTTGGGAAGATCGTGCCCGCGTCATCGAAGACGCTAATCCCGATCTGGTCGTCTCTCTCCACTTCAACACCGATATGTTCATGCTTGCCGAAACGCGCGGCTTGGAGATATATTATCCCGCCGATGATTTTTCGCGTCCGCCGCAGGATGCGATATCGCTCTTCAGCCGCAACAATCGTTCGTTCGCCGTCGGCAAGTTTTTGCGGGATCGCTATCTGCGGTCATCACTTTTCTCGGAGTGGAAACACGATCTCAATCTCTTCGCTCAACGCGATCTGAAGATATTTCGTATCACTGCGAATCCGATCCTCCTTTTGGAACTTGCTTACCTCACATCGCCAGACGATCGTTCCCGCATCGTCAACGGGCAGTTCCTTGCCGACATGGCACGCTTCCTTGCCGAGGCGATCTTCGAATGGGCGGCAGAGAAATGACCGTACTGCGACTGCGTCCCCTTTTTTCCGTCCGGACAGGTCGGTCCTTTATTGGGAATGTAAGTGATGGTAAAAGATGGTAGGGTTATCTGATTTCGTTATGAAACATCGCTGGGCGATCATCGTTGCCCATATCGTCGTGACGATGGCGTTCCTCCTTCCCCTCAAAAATGCCGCCGTCGACCCCGATGTTCAGAACATGTTGCCCGCCGACATGAAGGAGCGTCTTGACCTTGAACGGATAGAGGATCTTTTTGGTGGCAGTGACATTGCTCTTGTCATCTTGGAGGCCGAGGACATCCTTGATGAGAAAACGCTCGACCGTGCCTCGAAGATCGCGGAAGCATTCCGGGCGATCCCCGGCGTCGACCGCGTGAGTACGCTTCCCAATATCGGGCATGATGCGTTTGCCGACGAGGAACCAACGCCTGAGCAAAAGAGGGAGAAACGCGAGGCGGCGCGCGAGGCGATCCGCAGCAACGATCTCGTGTACGGGTCACTCGTTTCTCGTGATTTCCGCTACTTGGCGATCGTGGTGAAACTGTCCGCTCAAAGCGCGGAGACCCTGCGCATCACCCGAGACATCCGCCGGACGGTTTCTTCGGTACCTGGTCCCGAACGGGTACTGTTCGGCGGTCTTCCTTTCGTCAAAGAACGCATCTCGGAAGATGTGCCAAAGGACATGCTCTTTTTCCTTCCCGTCGGCATCTTCGTGATGATGCTCTTTTTGTTTCTCTCGTTCCGCCAGTGGCGCGGCGTGTTCTTACCCTTTTCCATCGTGGCGATGTCCATGGCGGTAAGCATGGGGCTTATTCCGCTTCTCGGGTGGAAGATCCAGACGGTCACCATGATCTTGCCGGTCATCATGATAGCCGTGGCGAATAACTATGCGGTGCATCTCGTCAGCCGCTATCAGCAGGATAACCGAGATGATTGTTCTCTTTCGGGGATGGAACTGGCGCGACGCGGTATCATGAGCCTTGGAGCCCCGGTCATCGCTACCGGCGTCACGACCATCGGCGGGTTCATGTCTATTCTCACGCATCGTCTGGTGCCGGCAAAACAGCTCGGTATCCTTGCTTCTATCGGAGTAACCTTCGCACTTACTGCCAGCCTTCTTTTCGTGCCGGCGGTCCTCTCGCTCCTTCCGCGACCAAAACCGCTTATCACTGCCGATATCACCAAGCGTCCGCGCCTTGAACGGGCTCTTTATCAAGTTGCCTATGCCGTATCCAAGAGCCCGCGTCTCATCCTTGGCCTCACTCTCGCAGCTGCGCTGGCAGCGGGATGGTTCGTTCCGCGACTGACCGCAGAATCGAACCTCGTACGCTATTATCCCGCGGGGTCCGAGGTCGCCGAATCGTCGGCGGTGGTCAACAGCCAATTCGGAGGCGGGCAGATAGTCAATGTGATCGTCAAGGGCGACATCAAGGAGCCGGCGATGCTCCGTGCTATCGAGTCGTTCGAGGACGAGATAGTGAAAATGCCCGAGGTGGGGCGTACGACCTCGATCGCGCGGCTTGTCAGGCTCATATCCCGCAATGCCCATCGGCCGGGTGAGCCGGGATACGATGCTATCCCCGATACCCGTGGCGCAGTGGATTTCTATCTTTCCGAGTACACAAAGATGGGAGATCCGGATGAGCTTGCCCACCTTGTCGACAGGAGCTTCACCCATGCCCAGATCATGGTGCAGATAAACGACGAGGGGAGTGGATCGATCAAGAAGGTCGTTGCACGAGTGAACGAGCTTACTGCGCATGATCCGCGATTCGTTCTCGTGGGAGGGTCGGGCTACATCTTCGCCGCACTCATGGAGGAGGTGGCGCGCGGTCAGGTAACCTCGCTCGTTCTGTCGGTTGTCATCGTCGCGTTTTTGGTCATGCTTCTCTTTCGCTCATTTGTAGCTGGACTCGTTGCGGCAATACCGCTGGCGCTCGCCCTCGTGTTCCTGTTCGGCATCATGGGTGCTACCGGCATACCGCTCGATATAGCCACCGCGATGCTTTCTTCTATCATGATCGGTATCGGGGTGGACTATACCATCCATTTCCTCTGGCGCTACCGTGAAGAGTTGGCGCTGGGGAAGCCGCCCGAAAAGGCGGTTCGCAAGACGCTCCGGACGACGGGGCGGGGCATTATTTTCAACGCCGTTTCGGTCATGGTCGGCTTTTCGGTGCTGCTTTTCTCAGTATTCATGCCGATAAAGTTCTTCGGTCTTCTCATCATTCTCGCTATATCCACCTGCCTCGCGGGAGCACTTTTTATCATGCCTGCCTACTGTATGGTGTTCCGTCCGCGATTCCTTGAGAAGAGGCGCCTAAACTCGGTGTGATTCTGTTGTCAATCAGAACTCTTCGGCGTTTATCAGTCTCGCGAGGTGATCGCCCATGCGGCGATCGTCGGCGATGAACACATAGTTTCCTTCTTTCCCCTCCCAGAAGAGCATATCCTTGCCATTGCGCGAAAGGCGTTGTGCGCGGCAGGTGAGATCGGGAACGCAGGCCCCGTTCGCAAAGATGCTCTTGAGCTCCCGATGAGGTCGTGTGACGAGTAGGGTGCCTTTCCCGTGGGGGCCGGTGATCTTCATGGAAGCGACCGGTTGAGGGCCGAGGTGGGAAAAACGTGCCTTGACGACCGGTTGTTCTTTGACGAAGCGGGGCAAGTGCGCACGAGGCAGGTCGAGGTTTTTACGAAGGGCCGACTCGATGTCATCGCTTCCAAGGAATTCGTCGGGAAGCTTCGATTCGTGAACCTGCATGATCTCGGCGATGAGCAGATCGTTCCGATGATCGAGAGCTGTGAGGTAGGCATAGAGCGCCGATACGAAGAGGACGGTGCCGATGGTAACACCGGCAAGAAGAAGGGCGGGACGCGGTAGAATATCGAACAGCGATCTCGGTGACAGACGATGTGGTTTCGACGATTCCTGAATGAGGTTCTCGAAGGCGAGTCGTTCTGCGGAAGAAAGGCGTTCCTTCTGGGCGGTCGTGCGCATGAGCTCCTTGAGACGATGAATCTTTTCGTAATAACTTCGGCAAGCGGAACAGTGTTTGATATGATTGGCAATCTCAGAACCTTCTGCGTACGAAAGTTCTCCGTCAACATACTGCTCGATAAAGAGACGGTTGTCGTCACATGGCCGATCGCCGCTCATGACGGTTCTCCTTTTTCAAAAAAGGAATAATGCGCAACTCCGCTGCGGCGGAGGAAAGATGTTCCTGAAGCGCCGTGCGGCCGCGGTGGAGACGCGACATGACGGTGCCGATGGGAATGGCGAGCCGCTTCGCTGTCTCCTCATAGGAGAGGCCTTCGACATCCACACAGTAGCACACCTCCTGCTGTTCCGGGGGGAGTTCGGCGAACGCGGCAAGGAGTCGGTCGCGGAGGATCGGATCGTCGGATTCGTTACCGCCGATCCGGTTGTCGAAGACCTGTGATTCTTCGTCCACGAGATCGGAAAAGGTCGTTTCGCGGGAGGTCGCCCGTTTGGCAACGAGATTTATCCAATTGTTACGAAGAACGCGAAAGATCCATGAACGGAACGATTCGCGTTCTTCATAGACCGGTCCTTTCTTGGCGAGAAGATGCACGATCGTGTCTTGCATGAGATCGAGCGCCCAGTCGCGTCGCCCGGTGATAAAAAGACTATAGCTGAATATGAGGTCGAGGTTGAGCGTCAGTAGATCTTTCAATCCTTTATCGGTCCGCACGGTTCTTCTCGTTTTTTCGAACGAATTCATCATATTCGAACAGTCGCGAGAGAAGAAATATTCCCTTTTGGGCGGGCGTCAAGGTGAAAAATATGGAAGTCGCTCATCGAATCGCTATAATCGTTTTTGTATGAGGAACATGCTCGGAGGAGACTATGCAGGTAAATCGTACCATTTTTCGGCAGTATGATGTGCGCGGTATCGTCGGACAAGATCTTACCGATGAATTCGCCTATACCCTCGCCCGAGGCACCGCGAGCTTCTTCAGAAAAAAGAATCCGTCACTTACCACGGTAAGCATAGGCCACGATGCCCGACTTTCGTCTCCCGGTTTCGCAAAAGCATTGATCCGTGGTTTCAATGATTCCGGGATCGACACTATCTTCATGGGCATGATCCCGACGGGTCTTTCCTATTTCTCGCTTTTCACCCTTCCCGTTCAGGGTGGCGTAATGATAACCGGATCGCATAACCCGCCGAAGTACAACGGTTTCAAAATAAACCTTGGCGATCTTCCGGTGTACGGAGACGAGATCCAAGAGATCGCCAGCATCATCGAAAAAGAGGATTTTCTTGCTTCGATAAAGAAGGGGAACAATCGGGATTATAACATCATTCCCGATTTCGAGGCGTATGTCCTCAAGAATATACACATCAAGAATCCTGAACGGCTTAAGGTCGTCGTCGATGCCGGGAACGGGGTTGGTGGGTTCGTCGCGGTGCCGATCCTCCGGAAGATGGGGATACAGGTCATTTCGCTATATGAACAGCCCGATGGCAATTTCCCGAACCATCATCCCGACCCTACTGTGGTCGAATATATTCAAGACCTTATTGCGACGGTAAAGAAGGAAAAGGCACATCTTGGTATCGGGTTCGACGGCGATGCCGATCGTCTCGGCGTCATCGACAGAAATGGCGAGGTCATTTGGGGAGATCAGATACTTACCATCTTTGCGCGGGCGGTCCTCAAGGAGGTTCCGGGTGCGACGATCGTTGGCGAGGTCAAGTGCAGTAAGACGCTCTACGACGACATCAGGGCTCGCGGCGGAAAAGGCATCATGTGGAAGGCGGGGCACTCGCTCATCAAGGCGAAGATGAAGGAGGTCGGTGCGGCGCTCGGTGGCGAGATGAGCGGTCACATCTTCTTCAAGCACCGTTTCTTCGGGTATGATTGCGCCATCTACAGCATGTTCCGATTCCTTGAGATACTCGCCGAGCGCGACGATCTCGATGCGCGGCGTCTTCTTGACGGGATCCCGCGAATGGTAAGTACGCCGGAGATCCGTTTCGAGGTGGACGAGGAGAAGAAGTTCCCTTCGGTGGCGAAGACGGTGGCTTATTTCAAATCGCAGGGATACGATGTCAACGACATAGACGGTGCCCGTATCACCTTCGCCGATGGTTGGGGCCTGTTGCGTCCCTCCAATACCCAAAATGTCATCGTGATGCGATTCGAGGCAGAGAGTGAGCGGCGCCTTGAGGAGATACGGTCGCTCATTGAAGGAAAGGTGCGAGATTACCTCAAGTAGGTTCCCTGAAAAGAAACAAGGGGAGTGAACCATGTCAAAGACCTTGGTCATGATCTTGGCAGGCGGGCAGGGTACCCGTCTTATGCCGCTCACGGCGGAACGAGCGAAACCGGCGGTCCCGTTCGGTGGTATCTACCGTATCATAGACTTCGTGCTGTCGAATTTCGTCAACAGCGGTTATATGCAGATAAAGGTGCTCACGCAGTTCATGTCGAACTCTCTCAATCAGCACATCGCGCGGCACTGGGGGCTCTCGATGCAGTTCAATCAGTATGTCGAGACGGTGCCGGCGCAGCAGCGGACCGGAGACAACTGGTATCTTGGCTCCGCTGATGCTGTGTACCAGAATCTCAACATTCTCCGTGACGAGGCTCCCGAACATGTCTTTGTCTTCAGTGGCGATCATATCTACAAAATGGATGTCACCCAGATGTTTTCCTTCCATTTGCAGAAGGATGCCGACATGACGATTGCCGCTATCCCGGTGCCCGTTAAAGAGGCGTCGCAGTTCGGAGTCATCGAGGTTGACGGTGATTGGCGGATGATCGGCTTCGAGGAGAAACCGAAAAATCCCAAGAGTATTCCCGGAAATCCTGACTTGGCTTTGGCGAGCATGGGAAACTATATCTTCAAGACAGGGGTGCTCGCGAAGGCGGTGATGGAGGATGCGGAAAATAAGGAGAGTGCCCACGACTTCGGCAAGAATGTCATACCCGCGCTCTATCCCCATAAGCGGGTGTATGTGTACGACTACCTTTCCAACAAGATAAAATTGCCAGACAGCGACCAGTACGAGAAGCCCTACTGGCGCGATGTCGGTACCTTGTGGAGCTACTGGGAAAGCCACATGGAGCTGGTTTCGGTAAGCCCCGCCATCAATCTCTATAACCGGAACTGGCCGATTTTCGGTTTTCCTGATGTCAATATGCCGCCTGCAAAATTCGTTTTTGCCGACGAAAAGAACAAACGCGTGGGTCTTGCCACCGATTCTCTTGTTTCGGTCGGCTGTATCATCTCGGGCGGCCGGATAGATCGGAGCGTTCTCTCGCCGGGGGTGCGCATCAACTCCTATGCGCTCGTAGAGAACAGCATCATTCTCAACAATTCGAATATCGGTCGGTATTGTCGTATCCGTAATGCCATCATAGACAAGAATGTCGTCGTTCCCCCAGATACCGAGATCGGTTATGACCTCGAGCACGACCGTTCGCGTGGGTTCACGGTCAGCAATGAGGGGGTCGTGGTAGTGCCGAAAGGGTATAAGTTCTGAACTTACCCCTCGCCTCTCTCTTGGCAAGAGAGGGGTGGCTGTAGTGAGGGTGAGTTACCTCATCCCCAACTGGTCCATGAAGAATGTCCACTCCATCGCTGCTTCGGCGATGCGCGCTTCGGTTCCTTTTCCTTGGCCATGCCCCGCATTGGTTTCGACGAAAAGCAGAATCGGTGTCTTTGCGGCGTTCGCCCACTGGAGCGCCGCTGCCATTTTCTTGGCGTGGAAAGGATGAACGCGTGAATCGTGCTCGCCGGCGGTGAACAGTACCGCAGGATAGCGTTCTCCCTGCCGAACATGGTGATAGGGTGAATAGCGATAAAGCCACTGGAACTGTTCTGGATTGTCTGCTGAACCGTACTCGCTCACCCAGTAGCGTCCAATGAGGAACTTATGGAAGCGCAACATGTCGAGGAGCGGCACCGCCGAAAGGGCCGCCGCGAAGAGTTGCGGCTCACGCGTTACGAGCGCGCCGGTGAGGAGACCGCCATTGGATCCGCCGTAGATGCCGAGCGTTGCGGGGCTCGCCCATCTTTCGGTGACAAGCCAGCGCATCGCGTCGGCAAAGTCGTTGAAACAGGTCTCCTTCTTGTCGAGCATGCCGGCGCGGTGCCATGCCTCGCCGTATTCGCCGCCGCCGCGGATATTGGCGACCGCGAAGATCCCGCCCCGTTCGATCCATGCCCAGTTCGCCGGAGAGAAGTGAAGCGGGTAACTGACATTGAACCCGCCGTATCCGGCAAGCACGGTGGGATTCTTGCCGTTTCTTTCGACATCCCTTCGGCGGACGATGAACATCGGTATATTGGTGCCATCGGAAGCAGGATAGAACACCTGTTCGGTCGTTATCGTCGCGGGGTCGACCGGGACATTCGCGCGAAAGAATTCGCTGGTCCCATTATCAGGCGTCCAGCGGAGTATCGTGGGAGGATAGGCGTAACTCGAAAAGGAGACGAAGAGCTCCTTCTCGTCCGGGAAGCCTCTCATCTCGTGCACCGAGCCGAGCGTCGGCAGATCGAGGGTGGCGATGTTCTTCCCCGTGAGATCGAATATCGCGATCCGCGAAGCGACATCATGGAGGTAATGGACCGCGATGTGTTCCCCAGTTACGGTGAATGAGTCGAGGATGTCCTTGTCGTGAGTCGGAATGAACTCTTCCCACGCAAGCGTTTCGGTGTCGATGCGCAGTATCTTCCAGTTGAGCGCGCCGTCCCGATCGGTACGAAGGTATATCTTTCCGCGAAAGATCTCTCCCTCCCAGATGTTGTCGAAGTTGTCTACGATCGAGCGGGTTGTCTTCAATTGCGTGTCATAAAGGGTGATCCGTGCTTTGCCCGACGACCCTTGGTACTCGAGGACGAGAAGCCATCGTCCCGTTTCGTCACTCGTCGAGATGATGATACCCTCTTGGAGCGTCGCTTTTGCGATGATCTCGTCGTTCGCGGGATCGTTACCGATGCGGTGAAAGCGAACCGACTGATCGGTATCTGTTTCACCGGCGCGGTCGCCATCGAGTTTTCGGGTGTAGAAGAAACCGCTTTCATCGGGGAGAAAACTGACGGCGGCATAGCGACAACCGGGGATGAGAAGCCCGGTTTCCTTGCGTTCTACCACATCGTAGAGGTGGAGGACCGATTGCTCGGAACCGTTTTCCGAAAGGCCGTAGGCGACATACCTGCCGCTTGGCGAGACATACCACCAGTCCATAGCGATGGTTCCCTTCGCAGAGAGGGTGTTCGGATCAACGAGAACGGCATCGGATCCGTTCTCGCGCAGGTAGAGAACCGGCTGGTTCTGGAGCCCGCTCGTCTTGCGGAAAAAGAGTTTTCCTTTGCGTGGCACCGGCGGTTGCATCTTGTCGAAGTTCCACAGTTCGGTGAGCCGCTTTTTAAGCGGTTCATAGTGAGGGAGCGATTGGATGTAGCGCAAGGTAAAGGCATTCTGCGCCTCGGTCCACGCCTTCACCGCTGGGTCATCGGTCGCTTCGAGCCAGCGATAGGGGTCGGCGACCACGACACCGTGAAGCGTTTCGATCAGATTCTCGCGTTTCGTGTCGGGGTAGGGGGGTAGTTGCCGTTGCTGGTGCGAAACGACCGGGCCGCGCCAACAGGAGACAACGAGAAAGACGGCGGGAAGGAAATAAAAGAACTTCATGGGACACCTCTCTCCGTTCACTGTCGTACGAATCACTGTAGCGTGTGCGTAAACAGGGTAAAGAAAAAGCCTTATGTGTTTCGTGATCCTTTCGGCGCGTAGCGATTCACATTGGCGGCGAAGACCTCAATACGCGAGATGGTATTTGGGGGATAGGGCTGGCCATCGTTCTCAAGTGCGATGACGGGATACCCTTTCCGTTTGGCCCACGGAGCGTAGACGCCCTCGATGAGGCGCCCCGGAAGGCACCCGAAGGGGGCGATGATAGCGACACCGGCATAGCCGTCGTTCATCCCTTCGGCGGCGACTGCCGGTGAGACGGTCGCTTCGCTTTCGAGTTCGGGCGAAACGAACTCACGGGCGCCGAATCCAAGCGCATGATCGAGATCGCTCGGTGCCTCGGGAAAAAGACCGGTGGGCAGGAGCGTGTCGAGTATCTTTCGTTCGACGCGGTGCATCCACCACTGTTCGATTCCGAGCACGGTGCGGCGGCGCACCCAGTCGGGGCGGAACATTACCGACAATCCTTCCTCGCGGCGGCGGCGAGAAAGAAGGTATTTCTGTGACCAGTCGGTGTAGTGTATCCACTCGCTGATGCCAGTCGCCTTGGGGAAAATGTCGTTGGCGATGAGAAGATCGAATATCTCCTGCGTCGAGAAGGAATCGCGCCGGACATAGATCTCGCCGACGATAAGAACCTTGCGGAGATCGGCAAGTGTCCGTCGTTTAGGGATCGCGGCGAGCCGCACCGCCGCATTGGCAAGAGCGCGATCGAGCGCCCGGGTGTTCCGTTGGGCCGCCGCCGCAAGAATCGTCTGCCACACTTCATGGAAGACCTTGAGACCCTCTGCGGGGTCAGCGGCGAGCAGGCGGATGCCGGTGCGGATGTCGGTGAAGCAGTCGGAGATCACGATGCCGCGCCACATGTCACGTGCGAAAGTGCGGCCGATCTCGCGGTAGGAGTTGTTGCTGTCACCGGCGACGACGAGCACATTCTCGAAACCGAGGTCGGCGAAGAGCCGCTCATAGAAGACATGGTACTGTCCCGTGCGACAGGGACCGGTCGTGCTGGGAACATAGATGAGTCGTATCTCGTTCGGATCTTGCGACGGGTATTGTTCGAGATACTGAAGGACGGTGCCGAGGACGAGGAGGGCCGGTATGCACTCTTTGCCCGAGGCGACATTGCGCGCCAGTTGTGTCGATCGGATGTCCGGTGTCGGGAGATGTTCTGCCCGTATCCCTTGTTTGCGTGTCATGGAGACGGTTATTTCGACGGCGAGATCGCCGAGCGACGGCCAGATGAGCGTGACGCGCGGATCACGGAGGCCGATCGTTTCCCCGCTCTTCTCTTCGACGACGACGAGATCCTGCCCCCTATGTTCGATATGATAGCGCCGCTTGGATGCCGTGTCGGGAAGGTGCGCCGCGTGGCGGCGATAACTTTCGACGATGTCGAGGAACGCTTCGATGCGGGTGTCTATGCCGGCATCGGCGGTGTGCGAGTCTATTTCGAGTATGAGGTATGGTTTGCGCCCCATCATCCAGCGCAGGTAGTGGAGCATGAACGAATCGGGAGCGCAGGAAAAGTTCGATATCCAGACAAGGTAGAGGTTCGGCGTCTCTTTGACGCGACGCACCGTTTTCATGTCCTGTTGGCCGTAGTGCCAGTACATGTTGGGGAATATTTCGGTATCGGGATCATAGACGAGGTCGTAGGGAACCACCGTGACACCGCGCGAGAGCAGTTTGCGCGGAATGCCCATGTTCGCGTCACGGGTAAAGGCGTTGTAAGGGCGGCCGAGGAGTGCCACATAGAGCCGATCGGGATTGGCGTGCATCTCGGCGCGTATCTCTTCTCCTTTTCGTCGGTAGGCATCGAGAAAATCACGGTAGTGCGCGATGGCGACATCGTAGGCATGGGCACCTTCCTGTCGCGGGAAGCCGAGTTGTTCGGCGACCGTTTCGAAGGTGGCGCGGCTCTTTTCCCATCCGTCACGGAACGAGACGACCGGTTGGAGCACCTTCGTTTCGTCAAGTGAGAACGCTTTTCGGGCGTAGTAGGGAAGTCCTTGGGTGAGCGGGCAGGTACAGGCCTCGCGGGAGGCGGGGTCAAGCGTAGGCATGTCGCGGAAGTGGGGAAGGAAAAGGTAGTCGACGCCTCGTTTGAGGAGGTCGCCGATCGCGCCGTGAGCGATCTCGGCTGGGTAGCAGTAGTTGCTTTCCTGTCGTTGGACCCCTTCGGGGAGGATCGATTTGGAGAGGACGGTCCTGACGCCGAGGGTATGGAAAAAGGTGGCGTAGAAAGGCCAGTGCGAGTGGATCGAGAAGGCGACGGGTACGCCGACTACTTTGTCTGTGCGCGGTACGAGCGAGTCTGGGGCGGGGGCCCAAACGGAGAAGATCTGTTCGGTGCGCCACGCGACAAGATCGGTGACGCCCGATTCGTCGAACGAGGAACGGCGTCGGGCGCCGGTGTATTTGGAGCAGCGGCCGCCGAAGGGGTAGCGTTTGCCGCCCGCTTCGAGATTGCGGATGGGGCAGAGGTTCTCGCAGGCGCGGCAGACGAACTCTCCGCGGTGTATGATCTCCTTTTCGATGAGCTCATCGAGGTCGAATGACCCGGCGGGAAGGAACCCTTCGTCGTGTTTCATCTTGGCGAGTCGCGCCACTCCGAAGGCCCCCATAAGTTCGGGATCTGGAGGAACGGCGATCTTTTTGCCAAGCAGTTGCGCGAAGGCGAGCGGGACGGCCGGATTCTTCGCGACGCCGCCTTGGAGGACGATACGGTCGCCGATCGATCGGTTGCCGACGACCCGGTTGAGATAATTCGAGACGATCGAGAAGACGAGTCCAGCGACGATGTCGCTTCGTTCGGCCCCCTGCTGGATCGCCTTGCGGATGTCGCTGTTGATGAAGGCGGAGCAGTGCTCGCCGAATTTGAGCGGCGCCTTCGCCTGCAGGGCGACCGGTCCGATGTCCTCGGCGTGCGAGATGTCGAGATCCCCTGACGCCGATTCCTCGAGGAACGATCCGGTTCCTGCCGAACAGGCCTCGTTCATCGCATAGTCTATCGGCACGCCGTTGTTGAGAAGGACATACTTCGCATCCTGTCCGCCGATCTCGAAGATGGTGTCCACTTCGGGCACAAAGCATGCGGTACCGACGGCATGGGCGATGATCTCGTTGTACACGCCGTCAGTGCCGGCGAAAACGCCAAGCAATTCGCGCGACGATCCGGTCGTTGCCGCGAGGGCGATGCGTGGTTTCAGATCGCCGATCTGGGTTCTTATCTCGCGGAGCGACTTCTTGAGCGCTTTCACCGGGTCGCCATGGGTGCGACCGTAATGGGCGGCGACGATCTCCAAGGTGTCGCTATCCACAAGGACCGCCTTGGTCGTAGTGGAACCTCCGTCTATGCCTAGAATATAGGTCGCGTCGGGGCGCGGTGTTCCGCGACGCGACGCGTGATAGGTCACTTGGTCGCGAAAGGTTTCGAGTGGCTGGTAAAACCCATAGTCGGCGCGGGTGCGCGGAGATATGAGATCCCGTTCCCCCGGCAAGATGACCCCGTGTGACCGTGCGAGGACTGCGGCGCCGAATGCCTCGAAGTAGGGCGCCATTTCAGGAACGAGGAAGGAGATGCGGGGGTATCGTTCGCGAAGAAAAGCGACGATGTGCCGGTTGCGCGTCACGCCGCCGATAAGGAGCACTTCGCCATCGCTCACACGCGCCTTGAGCAGGAACTCGGCCACCTTGTCGGCCATCACCTTCGAGAGAGACAAGGCGATGTCGCCGCGGGTCGCCTCTCCCTTGTTGAGGCGATGGGTGCAATCGGATTTCATGAAGACCGAACAGCGCGACGAGAGATTGACCACCTTCGCCCCTGCGACGGCATGATCCAGATCGTCGAGCGACAGCGCCATCCGTCCCAGCTGTTGACGGAAGAACTCTCCGGTCCCCGAAGCGCACTTGTTGCCGGCATAAGAGGTCTGAATGTGACCTTCCTCGTTAAGAAGATAGACGACGAGGTCCTCTCCTCCCATTGAAACGACGGCGCGTGGTCGTATCCCCATCGTGCTGATGCCGGCTTCGATGGCGATTGGCGCGATGATGTCGGGGAGACGCAGGCGTTTTCTTCCGGTACCGCCGGTTACCATGGTGAGCGGTACTTGTCCCTGTCGAACAGCGGTCTGTTCGAATGCCTCGGAGAGTGCTGTCTCGAAGTCACCCTCGTGAGAGAGTATCGCGACGCGACGAGAACCGTCCTCTTCGATGACGCAGGCTTTTATGCTCACCGATCCGATGTCTATGCCGAGTGTCCGTGCCATCTCTTGCCCCTATTCAGGTAACCATGTCCGAACAAAACGGAACCTTGCAAAACGGAGGAGTGTTGTCAAGAAAAGGGGGTGTGCGATAACGCACGAAACGGTGCGTCAGTGAGTTACCTGAAAACTTTGGAAGAGCGCTTGGTAAGTGCGCGGCGGGAGACGATAGTGCTGTTCTGCCGGCAGGTGAGAGAGTGCGGCGGCGTTGAATCTTGCCGTTCCTTGGTATTCCATCCGATCGGAGAGCAGGATCACCTGTGCCTCGTCGTAACTGTTGTGAAATCCGCCAATAGAACAGGCAAGCAGGCGCTTCTTGTTGACACGGAGCATCTGTCCTGGCGGGTAGATGCCGAGCGTTGCGTAGAGTCCTTTCGCGGCCGAGGTGAAGAAGGCTTTCTTCTTCGCGGTCATCTCGAATATCCGGTCGAGCGCCTGTACGCGGGAAAGCGGTTTTCCGGGGTTCCATGGCCACCAGCGGGTCACGATATCGTAGTAATCGCATACCTTGACGATTTCGACGAGCGGTGTGGCATAGGCGCCGTTTTCCGATCCCTGAACGAGACCGCGAAAATCGTAGGTTTCGTGGTGCGATGCCGCGGCGACGGCCGCTTCCATCATCGAGAAACTGAGCGAGTTGAGGCGGCTCAGGATCGCAAAACCGTTCTCGGTGTGTATGTTCTTCATGTCGCGCTGATCCTCTTCGGGGATCCCGATATCGTGGAGATACGCCGCGATGCCGACGGTGGCGAGTTGTCGCTTGGGGACACCGAGCCGCACCGCCGTGGCGAGCGCGAGTATCGTCGTGTTTGCCGCATGGGTGGCGAGGTACTGTTTCTGGTAACTGTCGAGCGAGGCGAGGAACAACAGATGGTAAATCTGGTTGTCCTCTTCTGTATCGAGAAGGAGATCAACGAGGTTCTGCACATTGCGGGTCGCTTTTTTGAGGGGAAGCGGCTGTTTTTGGGCGGCCTTTTTGCGGAATAGGGCGTAGTCGGTTACCAAATTACGGTATACTTGCCGCGCTTTTTGTGGTTTGTCTATGATGGGTGGCAACTGATCGAGTGCTGGATTGTAGACAGCGATACGAATGGAAGAAAGGCGTGCGGTTACCTCTTGCTCCAGTTTCCGGAATCCCTCTTCGGTTCCGGGGGTTCCGGGAGTGATATTGCGAGTGAGTTGACAAAAAACGATGAGATCACGAGGTGTTACCGACGATGAGAACTCTATTTCTCCGACATACAGCGAGAGGAATATCTGAGTAAGCATGTCGAGATAGTCCTCGCCGCCGCGCCGTCCTTTGAGCCGTTGCTCGTTGATGACGACATCGGTACCGTTGTAGCCGAAGGTAATGGAGGGAAGGGTCTTGAAGAAGAAGCGAAATATCTCCATCAACTTCTCGACCGATTTCTGGACAGCGTCGTTCTCCTCGCCGTACATCTTGAGCGCTTTCCAGAGAGCGAAGAAGGATGCGGCGAAATCGTAGCCACGCTGTTTGATGTTCTCGTCGACTGCCGTAAGGAAATTACGCGCCGCCTCACGGCCTTGTATGCGGGTGTCGGCCATCTAGAGTATCCCTCCCTTGGAACGGATGATCTCTTCGGTTTCCTTGTTGCCGCAGGCGAGACCTTTCTTGAAGAAGAGCTTAACGCTCGGATGGGAGCGATATTGATTGAGATGCGATATGACGATGTCCTTGACCTCCCGAAACTGGTCGCGCTTGAGGAGTGGTCCGGAGAGCTTTAGAACCTTTTCGATTCGGGGAAGGACTTCGTCGAAGTTTTCTGGCCTCACCAACGGAATGAACAGAGAGAGTTCTTCTTTCGGCAGTTTCTCGAAGTTAGGGTCATCTATGAACTTGACGATATGGCGGACGATGGGGGTGGTCGTATCCACGGTACCGATTACCTTGAGCACTTCGCCGCGTACCATTTGATTGCGTGAGAAGAGAAGGACCGCGATGAGGTCATAGAGGTCTTGGCGTTGTTCCTTGACGATCTTTTGAAGGTAAAGCGCTACTTCGGAGGGCTCTAGTTTCGTGAGGTTCGACTCAGCGAGAAGACGGTTGATGACCGATTTCACTTGAGAGTTGCGCAGAGTGAGCAGTTTGTCCACCGAAAGGAGGCGAACCTCCTTCTCGGGGCTGAACACCGCCTTTTCGAGCGCCGGGAGCGCCTCTTCGACCGAGTAAGTAAGCAATATCTCGACCGCCTCGAGGCGCACCTTCTTTTCGGGATGATTGACAACGGGACGAAGGAGCGGGACGACCGCCGGGTTGTTCATTCCCTTGAGCACCGTGAGCGCATTACGGATCACCTGCCAATCATGGTGTGCAAGACACGGTTTGACCATCTCGGGATTCTTGATCGCCTGCCCCAGTTTCTCGAGCGCCGGCACTCGTATCTCGGTGGTTTGAAGAGCCGAGAGATGTTCGATGATGAAGGGGAAGAGGTTTTGCGGGACGAGAGCGAGGAATTCGCCGAGGTAGGGGAACTGTTCAGGCGGGAAACTGTCGGCCGACTTGAAGAGGCGGCGAAGGAACTCTTCGTTGGCGATGTCGGCGATACCGTTCTTTATCTTGAGATAGAACTCTTCGTTCGTGGAACGGAACTGGGCGCCGATCTTGAGGAGCGTCTTGAGGAAGAGGACCGCCTCTTTGACGGCCCCGAACATGAGTAGTCGTTCCCACAACTGTGCGGCTGTTTCCATGAGGTCTTCCCGTACCACCGGGTCGGTTCCCTCGATGAGTTTTGCCGAAAGACTTCTGAGAAAACGGGTGGTGATGGCTGCCTCGTCATATTTCTGAAGTTGGTCAGCAAAGAATTTTCTTTCGTCCTCTTCAATGATATAGGTCTCTTTGTCCTGTTGAAAAGGAAGTTCTTGATCGGTAAATGTCTCCGGTATGAGATCACGACCACGGGTATTGCTGGCATTGAGGTCGTAGCCTTGTTCGAAATCATCGTATTCGAACGGCTCTGATTCGACGAGTTCTTCCTCGGTCACATAGCCGATGTGTTCGAAGTTGGCGTCCCAAAGGAGCGTTGCTATGTCATAGTCTTCGCTTGCATACACGGTCACCTTGGCGAGGATGTTGAAGAAGGTGAGAATCTCTTCGTAGGTGATTCCCTTGGCAAAGTAGATCTCGCGAATGCCGTCGTTGAAAAGAATATAGACGACCTCTTGGTCTTCGAGCGCCGATTCGACCGGCTTTTTCATGAAAACGAATCCAGTCTTCTTGATGCGGAAGGGGATGACCGGTATCTCGGTGAGCATGAGATCGACCTTGACCTTGAACTCGTCGGCGAACTTCTTGAACATCGGGTTGTTGATAGGGTAGAGCTTGTAACCTTTGAGTACCTTGTGGAAAAGGGTGACGATTTCTGAAGCTTGTCCTCGGAGATGTTCCTTCGATTCGTCCATCTCGAAGTGAGATCGGAAGAAGTCGACGAGATTCTGTTTATTGGGTGCTTCATCCATGTGACTGACCCGATAAAAAGGAAAACAAAATGATTATAGTCTCACGCCAGCTGATTTCAAGAAAAGGTTTTTATGGTGATGATGTTAACAACTTTCTGATTTCGTTCGGGAAAAAAGATTGGTGGTGACGGTGCTTGAGAATGGCCGTTTTACGATGTCCTTCCCGGGACATCTTGTTCGTTCTGTCCACCTCTCGTTCCTCCCCGGCGTTTTCCGTCGGGGAGGAATGTTTTTTACACCTGTTTCTGAGACGACCGGAAGGAGATTCCCACAACGGCGATGAGGGCGAGGACGAAGCTCACGAGCCGCGCCGTTACGGCGGCGTCGAGTACTGGGATGCTTGACCAGATGACCGTGGTGAGGGCGCCGGTGAGCATGCCGGCGATCACGGCGGGTCCGGTCGTGCGTTTCCAGAGAAGGGTGAGCAGTATCGCGGGGCCGAACGAGGAGCCGAGACCCGACCACGCATAGGAGACCATAGCGAATATCAGTTTGTCGGAGGTGAGTGCCAGTACCATCCCGGCAACGCCGACGGCGAGCGTGATGAGGCGCGAGAAGGCGACCATCGCGCGATCGGAAAGTTCCCTCTTGAGCGTCTTGCGATAGAAATCTTCGATGACCGCCGAGGAGATGACGAGCAGTTGGCTGTCGGCGGTGGACATCATCGCCGCGATGGCGCCCGAGATGAGGATGCCGGCGAACCATCCGGGGAAAAGTTCGGTCGCGAGCGCCGGCATGACCCGTTCACGGTCGCCGTAGAACCCAGCGCCGTTGTGGAGGGCAAGCGCGGCGAGCCCGATGAGCATCGCGCCAGCGAAGGCTGGAACCGCCCACGCGAACGCGATGTGACGGCCCATCGTTATCTCCTGAGGCGAACGGATCGCCATGAATTTTGTGAGTAGGTGCGGTTGCCCCATGTAGCCGAGTCCCCACGAGAGGCCGCCGATGATCGCTGCCGCGCCGGCCCACCCGGTCTTGCCGCCGGTGAGGCTTGCCACAGTCCCAGCGTTCGCAAGGGCGTCGCCGAGTGAAAGGCCCTGTGCCGATATCTCGAAGAGTGCGACGATCGGAAGGACCACGAGCGTCGTTATCATAAGGATTGCCTGCACGAGGTCAGTCCAGACGACCGCGAGGAAACCGCCCATCATTGTGTAGAGCACGAGTACTGCAGCACCAATCACGATTCCCCAGAAGTTTGGTATTCCAAAGGTGACGTTGAGCACCTTTCCCGCACCGTTCATCTGTGCTGAAAGGTAGAAGGTGAAGAAGAAGACGATGATGAGCATCGCTATCGACCGGATAGGACGCGCATGATTGCCGAACCGCTGTGCAAGGTATTCAGGGAGTGTGATGGCGTTACATCGTTCAGTATCGATGCGCAGTTTCTCGGCGATCACATACCACGAGAACATAATGCCGGCGACACAGCCGACTGCCGTCCACACCTCGATAAGCCCGACTGCAAGCGCTGCTCCGGGCAGGCCGAGCAGAAGCCACGCCGACTCGCCACTCGTCCGCTCCGAAAAGGCGGTGAGCCATGGGCCGAGCCGTCGGCCTCCGAGGTAGTAATCGGTCGTCGAATGATTCATGCTCCATGTGATCGCGCCGATCGCGAGCATGAGCACGAGGTAGAGGCCAAGTCCGATGAAGAGCGAAGTCATGGTTCTCCCCCTTAGTAGAGACCGTACTGATTCTCTCAGTGAACGGTAAAGTATCCCCATAATCAAGTCAAGATAGAGAGGTGGCATTTTGAAAAATTGCCTTCCCTTTTTTATTTTGGATAAAGTAATCCAACGGATACCGGGGGAAACAGGGTACGATGGCGAATGACGATCGGTTAGATCCGCAGGGGGGGAAGACGGTACTCGAGTCGTCCGATCCGGGCGATACCCTCGATCTTGGGGAAGAGGAGGGCGATGTTTCTGAACCAGAAGTGACGCCCGAAGCACTGGGGCGTTACGAGGTGCGCCGCGAGATTGCGAGCGGCGGCATTGGGCGTATTATGCTCGCCTTCGACCGTCATGTCGGGCGGCCGGTTGCGCTCAAGGAAATTTTGCCGCATCTGTTACCAGACAAGGATTCGCGAGGTCGAACGCCCAAGAGCCCGTCGCGAATGGTGAAGGCGCGTTTCTTGCGCGAGGCGCGGGTCACCGGTCAACTCGAGCACCCTGCCATCGTGCCGGTCTATGAGATCGGTCGTCACCCGGACGGGACCTACTATTATACGATGCGGCTCGTCGATGGGAAAACGCTTGCGCAGGCTATTGCCGAGAGCCTCGACCTCACCGAACGGCTTGCCCTTCTTCCGCACTTTTACAACCTTTGTAATGCCATCGCCTATGCCCACAGCCGTGGTGTGCTTCACCGCGATATTAAGCCGGAGAATGTGATGATTGGTCCGTTCGGCGAGACGGTAGTGCTCGATTGGGGGCTTGCCAAGGTGCGCGGCGAGCGCGACCATGGCGCGAGACACCTCGAGCGGAGCCTCTCGATCATAAAGGAAGGGGAAGCAGGGGAGAAGACCATGAGTGGGCGTGTTGTCGGAACGCCGGCGTACATGCCGCCCGAGCAGGCACGAGGAGAGATCGAGCGCCTCGATGAGCGCTCTGATGTATATGCACTTGGTGCAGTGCTTTATGAGATGCTGACCGGTAAACGCCCATTTGAAGGAAAGACCTCTTATGAGATACTGGAGAAGGTGATCAACGAGAAACCGATACCGATACTCCTACGGGAACCGCGTGCACCAGTTGAACTGGTTGCCATCGCCGAACGGGCGATGCGAAAACAGCAAGGAGAGCGTTACGCAACGGTTGCCGAGATGACCCAAGACATCAACAACTATCTTGCCGGTCGCCGCGTAAGTGCTTACCGCTATTCGTTCTGGGAATTGGTGAGAAAATTCTTCTATACCAATCGAACCATCGCAGTTACCGGGATTGTAGCATTTCTTCTTACCCTTCTGGGAGCGATGCTGGTGTATCGTGAATACCTCCACGCACAGGAATCGCTTGCGGTGAGCCGCTCTTTTCTCTTTGCCGAGCGATCGCGCGAATACGAGAAGGCGAAAAATCGTGGTGCTTCGGCAGTGCTTGCTGCTGCGGCGCTCCTGCATAATCCGGTGGTTGCACACCATTTTACTCTTCCCGGTGTCGAAAAGAGGCATCCTGAAATGTTCTCCCTCTACGCCGACATCCGCTCGCGCCTCTATCAAACAGAACTTGGGCTCGGTGCTCAGTTTAAAGGGTCTGTTGCAAGTGCTGGAACGGTATGGGCTGTGGCGGTCTCACCCGACGAACGGCTGGTAGCAGCGGGAGGACACGCGAAAGGAGAACGGGTCATTCGACTCTACGATCGCGACTCGGGAGCAGTGCGTGGTGAATTAAAAGGGATCACCGGCAATGTCTATGCACTCGCCTTTTCGCCTGACGGATCTCTTCTTGCGGCGGCGACGCAGGAACCGCGGGTTCTCCTGTGGGAGATTGGATCTTGTCAACAGAAAAAGCCGCTTTCCGGTCCCACGGCGGCTTTGTTTGGTGTTTCGTTCTCGCCCGACGGGAAAAAGATCGCTGCTGCCGGTCTCGACGGGTATCTCCGGGTGTGGGATACCCTGAGTGGCGATCTGCTCGTTGAAACCGAAGCGCACCGGGAAGGGGCGCTTGCCGTGGCGTTTTCTCCCGATGAAACGATGATCGCCTCGGGGGGGTGGGATAAGCGGGTTGTTCTCTGGGATTCCGGGAAGGGACGCCTTGCTCGGGTCGTTGGAGAGCATCGAGATGCCGTTTCGGCACTCGCCTTTTCTCCTGACGGGCGGCGTCTCGTCTCGGGGGGGCACGACCGTACGATGGCGTTTTGGAATCTCGTGACGGAGGAACAGCGGGTAATTCACGGCCATGTGGGGCCAATTACGGCGCTCTCTTATACAAGTGACGGGCGTTACCTCGCCTCTGCTGGTGATGATACCGCAGTGAAGCTTTGGGATCCCGCGACCGGGGAACTCCTTCTGCGGGTCGAAGGGCATCGAAAGACGGTAGCGACGGCGGTCCTCCACGGTCTCCGTTTTCTCGTCACCGGCGGTAACGATCGTCTGGTCAAGTTCTGGGAATTGGTCTCGGGGCGGGAAACGATCGTGTATAGGGGGCACACTGCCCCGGTCTCGGCGGCAGCGTTATTGCCGGGAACGACGCTTCTTCTTTCGATTGCCGAGGATAGCGCGCTCCGTTTTTGGGATGTGGCGAACGGACTTGAGATATTACAACTCGAGACGCACCCGGGGCCGCGGGCACTCGCAGTATCACCGCGCGGTACCTTCATCGCCGTCGGCGGCTGGGACCGGCGTATCCGGGTGTGGCGAAGTGGAGAAATCGCCCCCGCTGCAGATCTCAAGGGTCATACCGATACGGTGAGGGCTCTTTCTTTCTCGCCCGATGAGACCATCCTTCTTTCGACGGGGGACGATTCAACGACGCGTCTCTGGAGACCGTCGGGAGAGGTAACTGCTTCGCAGGTAAGTGGTCACTATGGACCGGTGCTTTCGGCAACCTTCCTCGGTGATGGAAGCTGGTATGCAACCGGTGGTGTCGACGGAATGGTGCTTCTCCGCGAAACGGCCTCGGGAAAAGAGATCGGGCGGATTGAGTCAGCGGGAGCAGTCCGTGCGCTCGTTTCGGTGCCGAGAGACGACACCCTCATCGTCGCCGGGGAATCTTCGGAAATATTGTTCTATAGTACGCACGAGCAGGGACTCCGGAAGCGGATAGATGTCGGTGAGCGCGGTGTTATGGGGCTTGCTCTGTCGCCGGATGGTGCCACCCTCGTTGCCGTCTGTGAAAGTGGTGCGGTTCGCCTTTTCTCAACAGCCGACGGCAGACCGCGTCTGGTGCTCGAAACGGTTGGCGGGCGAACGGTACTTTTCGGTCCGACGGGAGAACACCTTATTGTCTCTGATGGAACATCTTTGAGACGGTATCCGGCGGTATCTCTTGTCTTTGGCGACGATCCGGAGATGTTTTTCTCTCGGATCCAGTGTACTACCGGCCTGCGCTTGTCGGACACCGGCGTTGAGCCGCTGGATGAGCCGTGTGACACATTCCCCACGGCGGTTCAGAAGTAAAAGTTAACCCCGATTCCTCCGAAGAGCGAGGTGTCGAAATCGACGGGATCATAATCGTTTGGCACATGGTACTCGAACACCGCCGAAAGAGCCCACACATCGTCTGCGCGCCAATCGGCACCGATGAATGGCGATACGAGGACCGGGCCGAACATTCCGACACCGGCGTGAAGGTGAAGTTCAGGGATCGGATAAGCGCCGATCCAGAACTTGGTGGTGTGGTAGGGGGGAGAGGGATCGCCGACCGAGGCACCGACATAGGCGAGGTCCTGGGGACCCAATTTGAGTGTCGCATGGGGCCATGGCCACAGAACGGCTCCTTCTTCGTCTTTACCGCCGAGGGCGCCGAGGCCGAGCGTTATCTCGCCGTTCTTCCAGAGAAAGGAGCCAGCAAGCAGCGCCCCGCCAAGGTTGAGCACCTCGCGCCGGTCTATCGGTTCTCCCTTGCCCGTTTCGAGGTTCACACGATAGCGTTCGGTGCGGTTGACATAGCCGAGAGCAGCACCGATCTGAAAGTGTTCGGTAAGTCGGTTCTTATACCGGGCAGTAGCGACACGGTAGTCGTAGATGTGGAGCGTTTCGCAGGCGGTTAGACCGTATACTCCTACGCCACCGGCTATCTCCACCGATTGTTTGTCTGTTTCTGGATTCGGCGCGGCGTAACTTACCGCACAGAGAAGCGCCAAGACGATGACGATGCGTCGCAAGAGAGCCTCCCCTGATATGAAAACCAGCGTATCACCGGGGGAGAGGAAAGTCAACGGAGATGTGTTCCCACCATTCTTTGAATTGCCGAATGCCGTCGGCGACATAGAAGAGTTTTCGATCGCGCTTCTTGAGGCGCGTCGGGTTCTCGGTGATCGAGAAATTGGCGTTGACCGGTGCGAAATGAGTGGAAGGCTCGCGCAGTTTCCGCAAGATACCGCCGGTCATCGTGGCGGCGGGGGGAAGCGGGATCTCCCTGCCGGCGAGGCGGGCGGTGACCATGAGCGCCGAGAAAAGCCCTGAGAAGATGGATTCATTGTATCCTTCCACGCCGGAGAGTTGGCCGGCGACGAAGGTGTCGGGATGCGTGGTGAGCGAGAGGTCGGGGGCAAGCATCGCCGGGGCGTCGAGATAGGTGTTCCGGTGAACCGATCCGTAGCGGAGGAATTCGGCATTCTCGAGTCCCGGCAGGAGCCGAAAGACCTCGCGTTGGGCATGGTGCCGCATCCGCGTCTGGCAGCCGACAAGGTTGAAGGCGCTTTTTGCGGCGTTCTCGGCGCGCAGTTGCACCACGGCGTAGGGGCGTTTCCCTTCTTGTTCGAAGCCGACAGGGCGGAAGGGACCGAAAGAGAGCGTGTGACGGCCTCGTTCCGCCAGCGTCTCGATCGGCAGACAGCGGTCGAAGAACTGTGGCCGCTCATGTTCGGCATAGGGCAGTTTTTCGGCGGCGAGAAGCGCGTCTACGAAACGGTCGTAATCGGTTTTGGCGAGAGGGCAGTTGAGGAAGTCGGGTTGTCCCTTTTCGTACCGATCGGCCCAGAAGAGTTTGCTCATGTCGAGGCTGTCGGCGCTCACGATCGGCGCGATGGCGTCATAGAAATAGTGATGTCCCGGTGCAAGATCGGCAAGGAGCGGCGCGGGAGTGAGCGGTCCGGTCGCGACGATGAAAAGATCGGCGGGAAAGCGTTTGCGGAGATCGCCGAGCGATAGTATCACGGTATCCGTGACAATGGTGATGCTCGGTTCGGCGGCGACCCGTGCGGCGACGATATTCGAAAAACGCTCACGGTCCACTGCGAGGCTTTCCCCGGCGGGCACTCGGCTCTCGGCGGCGAGAGAGAGCAGGAACGAACCAGCGATCCGGCATTCCTCCTTCAGTTGGTAGCTTGGGGTCGCGGGCGATTCCGACTTCAACGAATTGCTGCACACCAGTTCGGCGGGACCGTCGAGGCGATAGACCGCCGGCTCTATCTTCGTCGGTTTCGCCTCGACGAGGGTCACCTTGATGCCGCGTGTGGCCAGTTGCAGCGCTGCTTCAGAGCCGGCAAGGCCGGCACCGAGAACAGTGACGCCCTTCACCGATCTACTCTTTTACCTTTTCGCCGCAAACACCGCAGGCGATCCCCGATTTCTTCTCAACGAGGTACGCGGCCCCGCAGGCGGGGCAGACGCGTCCCGGTATCGGTGGGTACCACGAGACGAATTCGCACTTCGGGTAGTTAGTACATCCGTAGAAGATCTTGCCTCTCTTCGACCGTCGTTTCTCGATCGTGCCGCCGCATCCCTTTACCGGGCAGGTGCCAAAGGATTCGTTCTCGCGAACGATGGTCTTGCACTTGGGGTAGTTCGAGCAGGCCTTGAATGGCCCGAAGCGGCCGGTCCGTATGACGAGCGGAGCGCCGCAGGTGGGACATTTCTCATCGAGCGGCTGCGGCGATTCGCGTTTCTCGGCGGAGAGGTGAACGATCTCTCCATCTTTGACGAGATCGCCGGAGAAAGTGCAATCCGGGTACTTCTCGCACGAAAGGAACGGACGGTTCCCCTTTTTGGAAAAGCGCATCACGAGCCGAGCGCCGCAGACCGGGCACGGTTCCTCGGCATAGACCCGTTTCTTGCCGCTTTCTTTGAGGTTCTGTATGCCGGCGGCATGCGTCTTTTCGAACGCCGCGTAGAAGTCCTTGAGCACGGCGAGCCACTGTGCTTCGCCTGCTTCGATGGCATCGAGGCGCTCCTCCATGTCGGCGGTGAATTGCACGTTGATGACCTCGGGGAAGAACTGCTGGAGAGTATCGTTCACGAGCATGCCGAGGTCGGTCGCGCCCAGAGCGCCTTTAGGTTCCCGCAGCCGTTCGACATACTTGCGCTCGATGATGTGGTTGATGATCGAGGCATAGGTCGAGGGACGCCCAATGCCTTTTTCTTCGAGTTCCTTGACGAGAGATCCTTCGGTATAGCGCGACGGCGGCTTGGTGAAGTTCTGCTCCTTGATGATATCCTCGAGGGTGAGCGGTTCTTGCTCGACGCAGGCAGGGAGCGGCTCGTCGCGGCCGTTCGCGGCCCGGTCCCATGCCTTCCGGTAACCGTCGAAAATCATGACTTGTCCGCTCTTCTTGAAGAGGAAGATCCCCTGTGCGTCGGAGATGGTTATGACGGTCTGATCGAATTCGGCCTCTTTCATCTGGGTTGCGACGAAGCGTTTCCAGATGAGGGTGTAAATGTTGAGTTCCTCCTTGGAGAGATACGATTTCACGCGATCCGGAGTCAGCGTCACATCGGTCGGGCGGATCGCCTCATGGGCGTCCTGAACCTTTCCTTTTTTGTTCTCGTATGTCCGCGTGTAGCCGGCGAGATAGTTCTCACCGTATTCTTGGACGATGAAGCGACGGAGTGCCGCATTTGCCTCGGGAGCGATGCGGAACGAATCGGTGCGCATGTAGGTGATGAGCCCGACCGGTCCTTCGTCGCCGAGTTCCTTTCCTTCATAGAGCGCTTGGGCGATGCGCATCGTGCGGTCGGCGCTCAGGTGATAGACGCGAGATGCCTCCTGCTGAAGGGTCGAAGTGTTGAAGGGGGGAAGCGGGTTCTCCTTTTTGCGCTTCTGTTCCACCGAAACGATGCGCCAACCGGCAGCGGCGCGGAGGCGTTTCTCGAGGGCATCGGCTTCGGCGGCCGATCCGATCTCCATCTTCTGTCCATCGACCCGATCGAGGGCCGTTTCGAGGGAAACGCCGTTCTGTTTGGCGAAGGAGGCCTTGACCGTCCAGTATTCCTTGGGGACGAACGCCAAAATCTCTCGCTCGCGATCTACGATGAACTTGAGCGCGACCGACTGAACGCGTCCCGCCGAGAGGCCTTTCTTGACCGAGCGCCACAGGAACGGCGAGAGACGGTATCCGACGACGCGGTCGAGGATGCGGCGCGCCTGCTGGGCGTTCACGAGATTCTCGTTGATGGTCGTCCGCTCATCGATCGCTTTCATGACGCTGTTTTTGGTTATCTCGTTGAAGAGGACGCGGTGGACCGGTTTCCCTTCGATGAAATGCGCCACATGGTATGCGATGGCCTCTCCTTCGCGGTCGGGATCGGAGCCGAGATAGATCTCTTCGGCGGTCCCCGCCTCTTTTTGAATCGCCTTGACGATCTTTTCCTTTCCCTTGATGGTCACATAGGTCGGCGCGAAGTCGTGCTCGATGTCCACGCCGAAGTCGTTCTCGGGCAGATCGCGGATGTGTCCCATCGAAGCGAGCACTTTGAATCCTTTGAGATACTTGGTGAGCGTTTTCGCTTTGGCGGGACTCTCGACGATGAGCAGTTTCATGTAATTACCTCGTTAGTGGTTCATACGGTAACGGTTTCCCGGTTCCTCGACGACTATCCCCCGCATGAGAAGCGGCAGGAGCGTCGCCGGAAGAAAGGATGCCGGTATATCGGTCCCTTCGACGATCTCGTCAAAGGTGCGTGGTGCCGTTGCCAACACTGAAACGATACGTCGTTCTTCGGGAGAGAGGTCTTCGGAAAGCGGGATGGCGGTCGGGACGGTTGTTGGTGTTTCCTCCGTAAAGAGGAGGTCGAGGTCGGTGAGGAGCGTTACGCGTCGGTTACCTGCTGTCTGGTGGAGGAACTGGTGGTTACCCCGAAAGCTCTCTTCGCCCATCGGCCCGGGAACAACGAAAACCTTCCGCCCTGCGTCGAGCGCGTGGCGTGCGGTAATAAGGCTGCCGCTCTTTTCACCCGCCTCGACGACGACCGTGAGACGCGCGAGCAACGCGATCGTACGATTTCGTATCGGGAAGTTATGCCGGAGCGGCCCAGTCCCCGGCGGAAACTGCGAAAGAAGAGCGCCATGCTGCGATACCTCGTCGGCGAGGGCGATGTTTTCTTCGGGATACAGGGCATCGAGGCCGGTCCCGAGGACCGCGATCGTGCGACCACAGGCGGCAAGCGCGGCCCGGTGCGATTCGGTGTCTATGCCGCGGGCAAAGCCGCTCACGAGCGTCCAGCCTGCCTTTGCGGCGCGCGTTGCTATCTCGCGGGCAATACCGATGCCGTAACGTGACGGCTTGCGCGTGCCGACGACGGCGATGGCGCGTTCATCGGTGGCCTCGATCATTCCTTCCATCCACAGCGGCACGCCGATCGGCGGGGTTATGCGGAGAAAACGGTCGGGATGCAACGGATTGTCGGTCTTGAGCAGTATCACAGCGTCTCCACGAAGGCGGTAAGTTCGGCTATCTGGTCATCGGGAGTCGATGCCCCCGCGGTGATACCCACAGTATCACAATGTTTCAGCACCGTGCGATCGGTCTCGGAGAGATCGTTGGGAGACTCGATCCAGAAGGAACGGGGATTCTCCTCTGAGACGATGGCGAAGAGTTTCGATGTGTTGGAACTGTTCCTGCCCCCGATGACGACCATGGCGTCGACAGTGTGCGCCAGATCCCGGGCCGCATTCTGTCGGCGAAAGGTCGCATCGCACACGGTGTTGTGGTGTTCGAGTTCGCACGATCCCGTTTGACAGAGGCGTGAAAGTATCTCGATAAGTGCTGTGAAATGAGTCGGCTGGCTCGTCGTTTGGGCAACTGCAAGTATCTTTGCATGTCCTTTTACGAATACGGCGAGCCGGCTCACCGCATCGTCGGAGAAATCGGGCGGGTGGACGAGATAGGGCCCCGCGATGCGCGAAACGAAGCCTTCGACCTCGGCGTGCGTCGCGTCACCGAGCACGACGATTGCCCACCCATCGTGGGAACGCTCGGCGACGAGGGTGTGGATCCGGTGGACGAAGGGGCAGGTAGTGTCCACGATGCGGATGTCGCTGAAGCGCGCAAGATGCTCCTCTTCCGCGCGGGTGATGCCATGCGAACGGATCACCACGACGCTGTGGTCTTTGATGCCTGTGAGATCGGCGAGAACGACGCCTCGTTCGGCGCACTGGGCGATGAAGCGAGGATTGTGGATGAGCGGGCCGAGCATGAATACCGGACGCCCTTCGCGCGCCCCGAGAGCGATCGCTTCATCGAGAAGCGCAATAGCCCGTTTGACGCCAAAACAGACGCCGGCGCGGTTCGCGGTGACCACCCGAGGCATCAGAGTTTTCCCCGCTCCTTGAGGAGGGCGATGATGCGGTCTGCCGTCTGCTCGAGGGTTATGTCGGAGTTGTCGAGGACCACCGCATCTTCGGCAGGACGGAGCGGACATACTTCTCGCTCGCTGTCCTGCGCATCGCGGCGGTGTATCTCTTCGAGTAGTTCCTCATAGGACTTCTCCTCGCGGCCTGCGGCTCGCACATCCTTGAGGCGTCGATTGGCACGACTCTCGGGCTTGGCGGTAAGGAACACTTTGATGTCGGCCTCCGGCATGATGACGGTGCCGATGTCACGCCCCTCCATCACCACACCGCCCTTTTCGGCGTAGCGTCGTTGCATGGCGAACAGCGCTTCGCGGACGAAGGGAAGTGCCGATACCGTGCTCGCGAGCATTCCGACCTGTTCGGTGCGGATCTGGGTGGTGACATCACGACCGTTGAGGAAAACGAGGTTACGACCTTTTTCCATCTTAAAGGTTATCTTGAGGTCGCCAAGGATGCGATGAATACCGCGGTGGTCATCGAGTCCGACATCGTTCATGAGCATCTCGAAGGCGACGCAGCGGTAGAGTGCACCGGTGTCTATGTAGGAAAGGCCGAGTCGTTCTGCGAGGATCTTACTGACCGAACTCTTACCGGCGCCTGCTGGCCCATCGATTGCGATACGCAGTTTCGTCATGAGTTCCCCCGTACTCATACCAACAAAAATCGGGGGAAATTTATAGCCGCGATTTTCATGATTGCAAGAGATATTTTCACTTTGAACAGGAACCTTACTTTAGTAAGGTTAGCATTTCGTCATCTTCTGTTGACAAACGAGCAGCGAACGGGAAAATGAAGGAATGGGGAGTCGAAGAAGGTGATCGATGCCATATCGAGTTCTTCTGTTAAGCGGTGCGGGTCTTTCAGCCGAGTCGGGGATACGGACCTTTCGTGATGCGGGAGGTCTGTGGGAGGAGTTCGATATCATGGAGGTCTGCTCGGCCGAAGGGTTTCGCCGCGATCGGCGCAAGGTGCTCGACTTCTATGACCGGCGGCGCGCCGATCTCGCCGACAAGAAGCCGAATAGAGCGCACGAGGCGATCGCGGAGCTCAAGAAGCGTTTTCCCGACGATCTTGCAGTCGTGACACAGAATGTGGACGACCTGCTGGAGCGAGCAGGGTGCCCCGCGGTGATCCACCTCCACGGAACGCTCCGTGACCTTCGATGCGAAGCGTGCGGTCATGTCTGGGACATCGGCTACGATTCGATCAAAGGGAAACACTGCTCCGCGTGCGGAACCGATCGGGTGCGTCATAATGTGGTCATGTTTCATGAACCGGCGCCGGAGTATCAGAGGCTCTACGAACTCATCGCCGAGACGCGTGGGGGACTCTTTGTGGCAATCGGTACCTCGGGACAGGTGATCGATGTCGGCGGCATTGCGCGCTACTATCGCTTTTCGGTACTCAACAATCTTCATCCCGAACCGATGATAGATCCGTTCTTTACGATAACCGTGCACGAACCGGCGACGCAGGCGGCACCCCGGATAGCGGCGCTCATCGAGCGATTTCTCTCAGCCGGAATACTGGACGCATGAGGCACACTGTTCTTTTTCTTTTGGTCTTTTCTTCTTTCGTAATGGCTGGGGCATGCGCTTCAGCAGCGCGACCGGGAGGATCCGCCGGAATAACACCTCAGCCGGTTCGTGAAATATCGGATGACACGGTAAACCTTCTCTTGCGTCTTTTTTCGCTCGAACCCGAGATTCGCGCCGGCATGTATGAGGGACAGGAACTGCCGTTCGACCGAGAGAGGATCCGCGCCGAGTTTTTCGATTATGTGGCCGAGGCACCGCTCGAGGAGGGCGACCGGAAGCACCTGTTCATGATGCTCGCCTACATCTTCAGTGACCGGATGCTCTCGGAGCGCGAAGAGGCGATCATGCGCGACCTCGTGACCTACTTCCGGGCCATTATCGTGCCACTTCCTGCCCACGACAAAAAACAGATAGAGAAGATCCTCACCGTCACCGAGGCGCGCATCGCGCTCGATGTAAAAGATCGCACGAGACGGCGGTGACTCATCGTTTGGTCAGGACAAGGCGCAGTGTCGTGAAATCCAGCCCGTAGCGGTCGTCGGCGCTTGAGGCCGCCTCTGTGGCGCGGTCGCGCACCACGAGGTAGAACATGACCGTGAGATTGCTCTCAGGCGGTGTATGCGAGAGGCGTTTCTTGGTCTTGGCGAAGTCTATCATGATCTCTCGGGTCGCCGGAGTGGTACGTTCGACATCGAGGTATTCGCCGCTCGGGCAGTCGGCGTCGCAGAAGCGCAGATCGGTCGCGTAGGCAGGATCCTCGCTGAACTGCCAGCGGAAGACGAGCAGGTCGTTACCGCGTTCGGCAGGATTGACCGTTTCGGGCGCGAAGCCGAGGTAGTCGGAAAGTTCATCCTGCGCGAGTTCGAGCACATCGTCACGACCGAGCGTCTTTTTTGTAAGTCTTCCGTCCGGTGTTTTCCACACGGCGATAATGCCGGTTATCTCGGGATTCTGGTGACGCGGCTCTTGGGTGACGCGCACCTTCTTCATGACGGAGAGTGGTTTCTCTCCGATGACGACCGAGGCAAAGATCGGGAGATCCACGAATCCCTGCTCGTCGAACATCGCCTGAAGATCGGGAGAGAATGAAAGGAGCGTTCCGATGGTCATCCCTGTGGGAAAAGAGAAGTCGCTCGGGTAGGGAGCATAGAGAAGCGGGAACATCTCGGAAGGAACCTGCGCAAGCGATTCTTCATCGTTCGGAACGAGCCACAGCACCGAAAGGTCGCTCGATTGGTCGAACCCCTCGCCACCAATGAGTAGTCGCATCGTCGGGCGCGCATCGAGCGTCAGTTCCGGTTCGCTCACCTTGAGCGCGAGCAGGCGCGCCTCGCCGATCTGGTGGTCAGGGAACATCTTCATCGGATCGTCGCACGAGACGATGCCGAGAAAGGCGGCGATGAATAGAGCGATCTTTCCTCGCATCAGAAGTCTCCTTTGAAACCGACGAACACCATCAGTGGCAGGAGCGTCACCTTCTCCCGCTGGGTATAGTCCTTGTTGTATGCCCAGCCGACCGCGTTCTTCTGGTAGTAGACATTTTGCACATCGAGGTAGGTCGAGAGTATCCACGAGTCGAAGAGCCAGTACTTATCGAGCCGCAGGTCAAGTTGGTGCCGCACCGGCATCCGGTCGGGGTTGACCGGTCCCTCGTACTGCGGAAGGTAGATGTCGTTGTCGGCGTCGTAGAGCGTTGGGACGCCGAGAAGACTGGTGTAGGGGACGCCCGACTGAAGGTTGAAGCGCCCGCCGAGCTGCCAGTACTTGTTGAACTTGTAGGAAGCGACGAGCGTGAGGTTGTGGTTGATGTCCATGTCGAAGGGGCGCCACTCCGCCGGGGCGCCGCCGGGACCTATCGCATCCTTGCGCCGGCTCACCGCGAAACTGTAGGTTACCCAGCCGAAGAACTTATCAGTCATCTTATGTCGCACCAGCAGTTCGGCGCCCGTCGCATAACCGATACCCTTGTTGGCATACACACGCGGATCGTTCGGATCGGTGCGCACGACGAGGTCCCAGAAACGCTTGTAGTAACCCTGCACATCGAGGTCTATCGTGTCAGTGATGCGCCACTCGACGCCACCGATGATGTGAGCCGAATGCTCGGGTCGAAGACCCGGCGTGCCGAACTTCTCGTGTGACTCGTCGCCGTCGGGCATCTTTGAATAGACGCCGACCGCCCCTTTGACCGTCCAGCGGTCAGTGATTGCGTAGCGCGCCATGATTCGTGGATCGACGAAAAGGTGACCGTTCTTGGTGTCCCAGAGTCCCGCAATGCCGGGAGAAAGGACGAGTTGTCCGGCGGTGATGTTCTGCATAAACCAAAAGGAGGGAGTCACATAGCCGCGCAGCTTGTCGTCGGTGATCTCGATACCGAAGGGGTTGTAGGTAACTTCGCCTTCTTTCGGCGGCGCGAAGAAATCGGCGTTCATGTCGTAGAATCCGGCGCCGAGACGGAGTCCACCTAGCAGGGTGTTCGTTTCGTTGATACGCCATGAGACCTTTTCATACAGTATCGTTTGGTAGTTCACGATACCAAGGTGAGCGCGGGGGCCCATGCCGCCGTCGAAGGAGCTGCGGAGAAGCATCGGCGCAAAGAGCGAGGAGAACTCTTCACCTTTGTATGACCATTCGGCGAACAGTTGGTAGAAACTGAGGTCGAGATTGAAGTAGTTCCCGAAGCGTGCCGACACATCGTCGTCCTTGGTGGTGAGCCGCGTGCCGTCTATCGCGCCGATGTGCATCACTTTCAGCGTGTTGTTCTTCGAGAAGCGATGCATCCACTGCGCCGACCAGTCGTAGTAAAACGGATAGGTGATGAAGTCAGCCGCCTCGAAGATACCGATCTTCTGCGCGAGCATGATGTAGAGATCTATGAAGCCGCGCTTGAACGAAAAGGCGAGACTGTCCTTATCGCCGACCGGTCCTTCGGCCATGCCCGAGACCGCAAAGAGACTCAGGTTGCCGTAACCGCCCCAGCGATCGGTGCGCGGGTCGCGCAGATTGAGCCGTACCACCCCGCCGAGACCGCTGACGAACTCGGGAGCGTAACCACCGGCGTAGTAGTCCACCGATTCGACGAGTTCAGGGTCTATGACCGAGTCGAGTCCACCGAAATGGTAGAGGAAAGGAACCACCTGATCATTGATGCGGTAGATACTGTCCTCGGGAGCCGAACCGCGGATGACAAGCCCCGAGCCGAAGCCGTTGAAGACTGAGATGTTCGTGACTCCCGGCAGATTTGTGACGACGCGAAGCACATCGCGGTTGACGCCCGGCACCGCCGTCGCTTCCCGTACCGTGACACGCTGGGCGGAAACCTCGCCGGCGATCCGTTTCTCGCGTACGATAACCTGATAGGGATTGACGACGAGCGGCTCCACACGAAAGGTGAGTTCCAGCCGTTCCCGCGCATTGACTTTCACTTCTGTTTCAAAGCGTTCATAGCCGACCGCCGCGACGGCGACGGTGTAGATACCCGGTGCGAGGCGGAGGGAGAAGCGTCCCTCCTTGTCGGTACGTGCTTCGTGCGAGGCATCACCGGCCACGAAGTATACAGTGGTCCGGGCAAGAGGCCGCCGCGTGCCGCGCTCAAGTACGGTGCCGGTGATCTCGGAAGAGAAAGCAGTCGCTTCTTGCAGACTCTCTTCGGTACGAGGGACAGGGCGCTCTACCTCGATCTCCTGCACGATTGTTCGAGATGTTGTTTCGGCGGATGGCGGCTCGCTCGGAGCGACCCGATGGATCGGCAGGACGACGGTGGCGAGCAACAGGCATCCTGCGACGAAGCGGAGGTTCGGGATGACATGCCGTCTCTTCATGGTGGTGCCTCTTATCATGCGTTTGGTAGAATGATGCAACGGTCATGGCGAGTCAAGAGCTTATTGTAAAAAACTGGAAAAAGCGAGGCGCGATTGGTATTGAAGGAAGTGTTTTATCTTCTGGAGGCCACCATGATAACCGCACAGCTTTCGTTCTTCGCCTTCTACGCGGCTCGCGTCATTTTGTATCTGCTGTTCGTTGTATCGTTTCTTACCGTTGCCTTCTTCATAGAACGACTTCTTTTCTTCCGTCGTTCGCTTGCGCGGAACGAAGAGAACATTGCTTCCGAGATGGCTTCCGCACGTAGCTGGGATGATCTGTACAAGGCGCTCTCCGCCCATCGCTGTGAAGAAGTCATCATCGTCCGGGAAGCCCTTGACGATCGCCCCGCGAACAAAGAGACCTTCAAAGAACTGATGGCAGCGCACCTCGCCATACACCGACAACGGTGGGAGCGATTCTCTGATTTTCTCGGTACGGTCGGGTCGAATGCGCCTTTTGTAGGGCTTCTTGGTACGGTGCTGGGCATCATGAAGAGTTTCGCCGATCTTGCAGTGACGACGAAAGGAGGCCCACAGGCAGTTATGAGCGGCATTTCCGAAGCGCTCGTCGCGACGGCGGTTGGTCTTGCCGTGGCCATCCCTGCCATCATATTCTTCAATTTTTGTAAGGCGCGGATACGCCGTAGCGTTGTTCTCGTCGAGGTGCTTGGTGCCCGCATTGCCGCTCTACGATGGGGTGACGGCGAAGAAGATGGTAAAAATATTCGAACAAAAACAACTGGTTGAGTGATTGTTTAGAAAAATGTGCTAAAGGGGTGTTGACAAGGAAAATGGTTCTGCTATATTCGCCGAGCATTCGAGATGCTTAATCTCGACTGAGTTCATTGAAAACTGAGCAACAGCGACGGTAAAGAAACAAAGGAGACCGACCTGTCGGTATCCTTTGAGTGTACGCTTGAGAAAAGGATTTAACTGGAGAGTTTGATCCTGGCTCAGGACGAACGCTGGCGGCGCGCCTAATACATGCAAGTCGAGCGAGAAAGGGGGGCAACCCCTGAGTAAAGCGGCGCACGGGTGAGTAACGCGTTGGTAATCTACCCTCGAGTTCGAGATAACCCCGGGAAACTGGGGCTAATACCGGATAACGCATGCAGGCGGGAGTCTGTATGTTAAAGGAGCAATCCGCTTGAGGATGAGCCTGCGTCCTATCAGCTAGTTGGTGAGGTAACGGCCCACCAAGGCGACGACGGGTAGCTGGTCTGAGAGGATGATCAGCCACACTGGGACTG
>CAYQBN010000021.1:0-12067 GCA_964415795.1 uncultured Spirochaetales bacterium
AGGAGAATGAGCACGAGTCCGCCGGCGATCTCTGCGTTGCGTCCGAAGGCACAGCCGAGCCGTTTGCCGAAGAGAAAGCCACCCAAGCAGACGGCGAAGGTGATGAGACCGATGAGGATGGCGGGGAACCAGATCGAGGTGCAGAGGAAGGTAAGGCTGATGCCGGCGGCGAGCGCATCTATCGAGGTGGCGACGGCGAGGAGAAGGAGCGAGCGGGTGCCAAGGTCAACGACCCGTTCGGTACAGGCGTCACGGCCCCACGCCTCGGCGATCATTTTGCCGCCGATGAAGACGAGGAGCGCAAAGGCGATCCAGTGGTCGATGTGGCAGATGAAGCGGTAGAACGAGCCGGCGATGAGAAATCCGGCGATGGGCATGAGCGTCTGGAAAAGGCCGAAGGCGCCGGCGGTGCGCAGGGCGTTCTTCCGTGCCGCGTGCGGAGAGCCGATGCCGGCCGCTATCGAGACGGCGAAAGCGTCCATGGAAAGGCTGAGCGCGAGGATGACGGTCTCGGGAGTGGTCACGAAACGCTCACTCGTCAGGGCTGGGCATGAGTATCCAGAGGATGAGATAGACGAGGATGCCCGGGAAAGCGGCGCTGAGCACCGACAGGAGCACATAGACCACTCGCACGAGGGTCGGATCCCAGCCGAAGTATTCAGCGATGCCCCCGAGACAGCCGAAGATCATTTTGTTGCGCGACTTGGTGAGCCGCATGGGAACCTCCACCGAAAACGGTCGCGCCGAGCATACCAGAGAAGAGAGAGCGCGTCAAAGAAAGCGATTGCCCCTCTTTTTTCTCAGTACTCCACCGGCAGGCCGAGGAGTCCCGCTTTGAGCGGTCGGTTCGCCGGCTTTGCGCAGAGCCAGATGCCGAAGAGCGCCTTCTTGAAATCGAGCCCGGGTATGACCCCCTTGTAGGTATTGTTCATGCTGACATGGACCCCTTCGCCGGGGATATAGAGGAAGGTTGCGGTGTCGTATTCGCGCGTCGGCCGATCGAACCAAGAAAGTAATTTTTCCGACCGTTCCAAGACCGGTTTCAGTTTCTCGGGATCGCGGCCGGTCGAATAGCGGAAGCCGTCCCGCAGTCCTTCGACCAGTTCGCCGAGCGGTATCCGTCCGTAGAGGATGTGAAGCCGCATCGCCATCGGCTCGTCGGCATCGATGATGGCCTGCCAATCCTTGGATGGTTTCTTGAGATAGAGGGTGTTGGCATAAATGTCTATGTAGTATTTGCGGAGGAAGCCGACCCCATTGAGGTAGAGCGTCGTCTCTTTGCTCACCACGAATTCGTCGTTGAAGCGGTACCCGCGAACGCGGCGTGCCTCGGCGGTGCTGGTGATAAGAAGCGCTGAGCAGGCGACGAGGGTCACGAGGAGGCGTATCAACATGCGTGAGTGTTCTCCTTTAACATTTCATACTAACCACCGAAAGGGTAGCATATTCGAAGGAAAGGGCAACGGAAGTCCCTAAAAAGGCTAAAAAATCGGACAAACATCACTTTTATCAAAAATAAACTTGACTAATATCAAGAAGTTGGTATAAGCTTTTTAGCAGAGATGATTAATGACTGCTAATGGAGGTTGCCATGACCATGTACATCCCGGCGCTTTCGCAGGATTCACTGTCGGCTTACATTCACTCGGCGCTTTCGGTTCCCGACCTTAGTCATGAGGAAGAAAAGCGCCTGTTTACGGCGTACAAGAAAGAGGGGAGTCTCGAGGCGGCGCGGCGTATCATCCTCGCCAACCTCAAACTTGTCGTCAATGTCGCTTTCAAGTATCGCCGCTTCCGCGATGTCGTTGACCTCATTCAGGAGGGCAATGTCGGTCTTATGACGGCGCTCAAGAAGTTCGACCTCAAAAAGGGGGTCCGCTTCGCGACCTATGCACTCTGGTGGATCAAGGCGAAGATTCAAGAGTTCATCATCTCGCACATGTCCATCGTCCGGTTCGGCAAGCGGCGCGACGAACGGAAACTGTTCTTCAACCTCGTTTCGACGGTGCGCGACATCGAATCGCACGACCGCGGCCGGGAACTCACCCGCGAGGAACTCGTTGCCGAGGTGGCCAAGCGGCTCAATATGAATCCGGTGCGGGTCGCCGACAACCTTAAGGTGCTCACTTCCTCGTCCGATGTCTCGATCGATGAGCAGTATGAGGACGGCGGTGAACGCCTCCAGATCGCCGATGCGAAGAGCGGCGATGTCGTCGAGGATCTCATCGTCGAAGAGAGAAAGGCGATCCTTACTCGGGCGATCGAAACGCTCGATGACCGCGAGCGTCACATCATCGAGAGCCGGTATCTCACCGAGGAGCCGAAGACGCTCGAGGAGATCGGCCAGACCTACGGCGTTTCGAAGGAGCGGGTGCGCCAGATCGAGGAGCGGGCGCTCGAGAAACTGCGCCGCCACGCGCTTGCCCACTCATAGCGAAAGATTCTTTTCCGCCATCTCTTTCCATGCGGCAACCGCGCGCCGAAGGTGCGGTATCGTGATACTGCCGCCGACCACGAGCGCGATCGCGAGCGCCTCGTCGAGTTCGGCATCGGAGACCTTCTCGGCGCGGCACCGGAGCAGGTGGTAGCGCACACAGTCGTCACAGCGCAACACCAGCGAGGCGACAAGGCCGAGCAGTTCCTTGGTCTTCGCCGGCAGTGACCCTTCGCGGTACGCTTGCGAATCGAGCGAGAAGAAACGCTTGGTGACCGGGCCGGCGAACGAGAGTGTTGTCTGGGTAAGTCCTTCCCGTTCCTTAATGAACTCTTCAATCTTCATGAAGTTCTCCTCTCCAAAGATACCGGTGGTTCCATCGTAGCGGTGGAGACGGTGAGCGCAACATTTTTCTTTTCTTGACCACTGCCCTTGATATAATCGCCGCAGGTTTGTTTTCTGCGGGGGTTTTCATGAGAGAACAGATAGTGAAACGGGCACGAGAACTGGCGGGGATCGTGGGGGCTCCTCGAGAGCGGATTGCGCTCATCGAGCGGCACGCCGGCGAGGTGTGGCATCCTCCCGTTCTCACCCGTGAGCAGGCATCGGCACTCATTGATCATACGCTCCTTGTGTTCGATGCGACCGCAGCGGCGGTGGAACAGCTGTGCGCCGAAGCGGCAGAGCATTCTTTCAAGGCGGTATGCGTCAATCCCTGCTGGGTGGCGACGGCAAAGGCGGCTCGCGAGCGGCTCGGAGGACGGTTCCTCATTGCCTCGGTCATCGACTTCCCGCTCGGCGCCTCGACGGTCGAGGCGCGCCGTGTCGAGGCGGCGGCGGCGATCGCCGACGGGTCGCAGGAACTTGACCTCGTCATCGGCATAGGGCTCCTCAAATCGGGAAAACTTCGGGAGGTGTACGAGGGGATCCGGTGCGTCGCCGGACGGGGGGCGTATCTCAAGGTCATTCTCGAGACATCGGCGCTCACGCCTGACGAGAAGCGGGATGCGGCGATCCTCGCGGTCCTCGCGGGGGCCGATATGCTCAAGACCTCGACCGGGGTGAACGGTAAGGCGACGGTCGAGGATGTGGCGTTCCTGCGGACGGTGGCAGGATCGGCACTCGGCGTCAAGGCATCGGGCGGTATCCGTGACCGAGCGGCGCTCGAGCGGATGGTCGCGGCGGGGGCTGACCGAATCGGGGCGAGTGCTTCGTGCGCCATCATGGGGGAGTGGAGATAGCGGTGTTTCGCCGGCAGGTGGTGCTCCTTACGGCGCTGTTTTGTGTCTCTGCGAGCCTCTTTGCCGGCGTTTCGTTCAAAGAGGGGTTCCCCGAGCCGCTCAAAGCGGCGCTCGAAAGCGATCCGCGGAGTGCGGCACTCACCGAGACCTTTACTCTTGAGCTGATCGAGGGGAACTTCATCCTTATCGTCACGGGAGAAGGGCTTCTCCGGCGTTTGCCGCTCGAAAAGACGACCGCAGACGACATCCTCAATGTCCTCGAGACGATGCAGGAGGAACTCACGGTGATCCGTCAGGCGCGGGAGAAGAAGGAGGAGGCGGCGACTCCACCGGTGGTTTCTCAGGCGGAAGCGAGACGCGGCGAGGAGAAGCCGCCCGAAAAGAAGCAGGAAGAAAAGAAGGAAGAACCGAAGGTCGAGTGGTTTGCTTTCGCCGATCCTGACAGCCGGTTCTACCTTGGCCTTACTTTGTCACCTGAGGAGTCGGGCGCAGGGGGACTCGAGTTCTCGGCGGGGGTCGCTTTCTTTCGCTTTGGTATCAATGCCAAAAAAGGTCTCAATGTAAAACTTTCCGGTGCGCCGAGTCTCGAGTGGGAGGCCTACGGCGTACTCGCGCAGATAGATGTGCTTCGCGTCGAGGACATCACGTTCTCGACCGGACTCGAAGTGTTCCTCTACCGGCTCAACAACCGGCTCTTCGAGCGCGATCAGATATTCATCGGCGTCGCCTATAAGTTCCTTTTCATGGTGGCCGGTGTGCGTGCGGCGGTCTCACCGAGCGATGTGGCGATAGAGACGGCTGGACACCGCTACCAAACCGATCAGGTGCGCGGCATATTCTTCTTCAGTTTTGCGTTCTAGCGCTTTTTTCTGCCGGTGGCGTTACAACGGCGTCGAATGGTGCGAAGCGCCACGAAAGCGCCTTCACCTTGGGAGGACAGCCGCGCACGCAGGAACCGCACTTGATGCAGTCGAGGCGGTTTATCTCGTCTGGGAGCGAGAGGCCCATGGGGCACTGTTTGCCGCATTCCTGACAGTGGAGGCACTTGGTGTGGTCACGCGCTATCTGGAGCATCGAGATGCGGTTGAAAAGACCGAGGAACAGGCCGAGCGGACAGAGGTAGCGACAGAAGGGACGGTGTTCACGCATTGCGCCAAGCACGATGATGACGAGCAGGAAGACCTTCCACGCGAAGGTGAGCCCGACGCCGCTCCGGAACGACTCGTTTGCGATGACGATGGGAATGCCGGCCTGTAGCGTCCCAGCGGGACAGACCCACGCGCAGAAGGCCGGTATCTCGTGCCAGAAGGGAACGATGAGAACGAGCGCAACGAAGACGAGCCACTTGAGGTGACGAAGATAGGGGATGATGCGCCGATGCGCCGAGAAGGGGGAGAGTTTGTGAAGGATGTCCTGCAGGAGGCCGAAGGGACAGGCGTAGGCGCAGGGGCCTCGTCCGAATAGCGTGCCGAAGACCGCGAGTGAACCGATCGCGTAGGTGGGTATCATCTTGGCGTATTCGATGAGGTACTGTATCGTGCCGATGGGACACGAGAACGGCGCGGCAGGGCAGGAGTAGCAGGTGAGGGTGCTGGTGCAGATCGTCTTCGCCGGGCCGCGGTAGATGGTGCCGGTAAAGAAATTCTGAAGGAACGGGTGGTGCACCGCGAGGAAGAAGAACTGGATGAGCCAGCGTCTCACTGGTAGAGCCCCATGCACGACTGACAGAAGGTGGAACCGTTGACCTTGACAAGGGTCACCTCACGGGTCCCAGTGTTCGGTATCGGCGTGATGAAGGCACGGACGATGAAGAGAAGGGCGATCGTGAGCAGGACGAATCGCAGGATGACGATCGCTATCTTTCGTGCGATCGGCGTCTTGAACATGGAACCCTTCCTCGCATAACTCCATGAACGGAACGATTGTCCCAGCGTGCCGGTGAATGTCAAGGTTTCGGCCGCGACGAGAAAGGCTTCTTGTTCCCTTATTTTTTTCTTGACCTTATTTTTGTAAGGTATAGTATAACTCTATGTCCGGTTATCTGGACGGAGGTGCGGTATGGCGAAAAAAGACAGCGAACTTACTGATTCACAGCGGTCGCTTCTTGCGGCGATCGAGGAATTCCGCATGCGGGAGGGTATCCCGCCGACAACACGAGAACTTGCAGAAATGCTTGGTATGGCGGCGGCGAGCGTTCATGAACAGATACGCCGCCTCGAGCGGAAAGGGTTCATCCGTCGTCGGGCGCGGCAGGCACGGTCGCTCGAGGTGGTGCGACTTCCCGAAGAGTGTTCTTCGACGGGACCAACACGGCTCGTGAGGGTGCCGGTGCTCGGCCGTATCGCGGCTGGGGAGCCGCTCCTTGCGGTAGAGGGGCACGACGAGGCGATTTATGTGGATGCCGACTCCATCGGAACAGGGCAGTTCTTTGCGCTCCGCGTGAAGGGCGATTCGATGATCGACGCGGGGATTCATGAGGGCGATCTTGTCGTCGTGCGCCGTCAGCCGGTCGCCAGTTCTGGCGACATTGTCGCGGCGCTCCTCGGTGACGAGGCGACGGTCAAAAGGCTTCGCATCGGACGCGATGGTGTCTTCCTCATACCGGAGAACGAACGCTATCAGCCGATAACGGTGACGCTTCGTGACGATTTTCGTGTGCTCGGGGTGGTGGTCTCGGTAGTATCAGTTTCCCGCTAGAAAGCGAGACGGTAGCCGAACGACAGAACGAGCGGGAACGGTTTGTCGTTTTTGCTGATATAGGAGCCGATGTCGGGGTCCTTGCGCAATTTGTCTATGTGTTCGTTCACCGACGAGTAGGCGATGACCGCAAGGTCGAGATCGAGTCCATGCCGCCGATCCTTGCCGAACATGTACTGGACGCCGAAACCGAGGTTGAGGCCGTGGAAGACCTTTCTCTCGCGGAAGTTTATCGCGCCGGCGTCGGTAATGATGGCGAGGTTGTAGTCGGTCACCGCGTTGATGCCGTACATGATAGTGACGCGCGGCCGCCAGCCGTAGTCACGGGGAAGCAGGAAGTAGCGCAGTCCACCGGCATAGGCGAACTGACCGATGGGGGTTTCGCCGATGCTCGCCGTTATCGTGATGCCGTCGAACCAGCGCTTCTGGATAGGGTGGACATCCACATTGAGGCCGAAGAAGCCATAAAACATCCCTAGCCCAATCCCGACGCTTCCATAAGGGGTCGGATCGACCCATGCCGGCTTTTCGGGTGTCGTTGCGACCGGAGGTGCCGAGGGCTGAGGTTCTTCTTGGGGTGGTTCTTCAGCCTTCTTTTCTGCCGGTTTCTTCTCTTCAGCGGCAGGTTTCGTTTCGGCAGGAGGCTCGGCAGACGTGGTTGCCGGAGTCTCGGCGGATGTCTCTGGGGGCTTGACCGCCGGAGCCTCGGCGGAGGCGGCCGGTTGCGGTGCGACGAGGGCCGGTTCCGATGGGGTACTGGAAGCCGGTTTTGTGGTATCCTTTTGTTCCGCTGCCCCCAGTGTCAGAACTCCCGCAATGACGACAGAACAAACAAGTATCCTCATGAGAACCCCCTGCACCTTTTCTGGAAGGGATGATAACCGCTAGGTGAAACAAGTCAAAAAATCCACGACTATCCGGATTAGAAAACGAGAGAGCAACCGCAGCCGTTCTCGGGATTTTCTTCAACGAAGGATTGGTCGACATCCACGGAAGAGAGGTTGTCAAGCGTTTCGCTTCCCTGATCCGGTTCTTGTGTTTCATCGACGATGACGGCCGTGTCGCCGGTGTCCGTTTGCCATTCGTCGGGAATGGTCGAAGGATCATCGTCCGGGGAATATTCATCGTCGTATGCGGGAGCATCGTCCGTCTCTGGTGCCGGAACACAGGAACCGTCGACGCAGTCTTCACCCGGATCACATTCTTCTTTTGACGAACACTCCGGCGATCCGCTACAAATGCCCGCCAATGCGTTCTCAAGAAGTTTTTGTACATCGAGAATTCCCGCGCCATAGCAGAAGTCAGGAGTACCGTATGGGCACGAGGCGCTCGGCGTTGCCGCAGATAACTTGAGGCAGGAGATCGCTTCGGCGGCTGTCAACGAAGGAACCACTGAAAATAAGAGCCCGATCGCACCGGCAACTACCGGGGATGCGGCCGATGTCCCATTGAAATACTTGGTGTATGATTGATCGGGCAGATCGGGGTATCCATTGTTGGCATAGACGGGATTGAATCCTTTGTTGGGTGCTGTAGCATCGGTGGTGGCGAGCGCTACGACATCACTGTTGTCTCCACCGGACGGAGCGGCTATGTCGATGGCGCTTCCCCAGTTCGAGTAATCGGTGATCGATCCGTCTTTGCGAAGTGCCGAGACGACAACGATTTCGTCGGTAGCGAGCGTCGCATTGAGCGCAGTGTCGCAGTGAGAGTTTCCGGCGGCCCAGACCATAACGGTTCCCCGGCCGTTGCGTCCGTATTGTAAACCGTAAGAGATCGCTTCTGCCATGAAGTTGTCTGGTGCTACGGTGATGCACTGGTCGGAAGAATCGGTGTCCGGTGCGGCGCTCCACGAATTGTTAATGACCCATGCTCCATTGTCTACCGCCCATTTCAGCGCATCAAGTTTGCGGTTCACAGGCACATCGCCGACTTCGTAACCGATGTATTTGACCGGCAAGAGCCCGCAGTGCCAACAGACACCGGCAACGCCGATGCCGTTGTTGCCCGTTGCACAGGCAACCCCTGAAACGGCGGTTCCGTGAGCCATCATGAAGGGATTGGGATCCAGAAGAGTACCTTTCATGTTCGGATCGACATAAGGTTCCGATGGTACGAAACTCTTGCCGATGAGAAGATGGGTCCAGAGATCGGGATGTTGAGTATCGACGCCGCTGTCTACTACGGCAATGACAATGGCAGGATCGCCGGTCGTGATGTCCCATGCCTCGTTGGTGCGGACCATTGGGTGGTGCCACTGATCAGCGAAGTAGGTGTCGTTCGGGGTAATGGCGTTGATGCGAGGTCGTTCAAGCCATACGGGTTGGGTCCATTTGACGGCGGGATGGCGTGAAAGTTCGTGAGCAATAGCGAAGGGATCTTGGTGGGGCGCGACGCGGGTCATCACATAAACCGTCCAGTCGGGATAGGGGTGGCTCGGAGAGAGATGAAAACGGGAAAGGATCTTTTGCTGTTCCCCGAGAGAGGTTCCATCATGGAAGCGAACGGCGATCTCATTGGTGAGCGGCATCGTCGGCCCGTTCGGAACCGCGACACCGCGAATGCCGTTCTCGATACGCAGTTCGAGGCAGTACGGTTTCCCGCGTACTGTGTAGCACGCATGGGAGGCGGCGATGTGTCCGCCATTCAACATCACTAAAAGAATGAGAGGGAAAATAAAACGCATGGCTCCTCCACAGGAAGTAAGAAATCCTATGACACCTGTCGCCTTCGCAGGTATCTTCACTTCGACCGTTCTAAGAGGCAGAAAGTTGCGCGACGAAGAAAAATAAGATCGTCGCGTTCCGTACAGGAAAGTGGTTATTCTACTCTTACACGCCGCCGGGCGATGTAGCGTTCGTTGCCGTCGCTGTCGGTCGCGACTATCTGGAGGAGGTAGGAACATCCGCCGGCGAGCCCTTCGAGCGAGAGCGTGCCGGAGAATCCTTCGTTGCCGGCGCACATCGCGTACCCGGGATAGACGGCGCACACATCGGGGCGGTCGGTGTCGAGCGAAAGAGCGACGCTCCTCACCGGCTGTCCTTCCCAGTCGGCGAGGTCGGCGCGTAGTGAGGTGACGCCCTTGTTGTCGAGCACCCAGCCGGCGAGCGTGACCGAACCACTATGGACCGAGTCGGGTGCCGGTGCATCGAGATAACCGAACGGCGGGAGATGCGTGTCGAGCCATGTGGCGTATTCGGCGATCGTCGCGAAACTCCCGAGGATGAGGTAGGCACGTGCTCGCACCGTGCCATGGGCCGGTATCCCGAAGACGAACTGGGCGCGGATGTTGTTGAAGACCCCGTCCTTTTGCCATGCTTGATAGGCGGTGAGACGGTTCTCGTAGTAAATGCCCACCCCGTAGTCGAGGCCATCTTTTTGAAGCGCCGCCCATGAACCGGGGGTGTCGAAGTTCTTGTAGAAGAATCCGTCGTTGGCGGGGATGTCCACGGCGATCTCGGTGCCGTTCGAATCGAGGATGTGTTTGTAGTTCGCGAGGCCGTGGGCGCCGTAGGCGGCATAAAGCGTCGGGAATTCCTGCATGGTCGGCTGGACCGATGTGTCGGAAAGGTTCTCGACCTCCATCATCATCTCGACGATATGGCTGTGGACGAAACGGAGCCGCTGGCGGTAGCGCACATCGGAGACGCGGTTCTTGAGGACGCTGTCAGTACATCCATCGCCGTCGCAGGTCGGCTTGTCCCAGTCGGGGTTCCAAAAGAGCGGCCGCACGGCGGCCTTTATCTCATAGACGCTCTCTTCGATGCTCTCAACCGGCGAGCCGATGTTGCACCGGTTCCCGCCCTGCACCGGGTCCCAGCCGAGGTAGCGGATACTGTTGGCGCAGATAAGTTCGGGATGCGTGAGACATGAAGAATCGTAGGCGCATGCTTGCATCGAACGCGGCGGGTCGTAGAAGGCGACCTGCACCTCGCGGCCGGTGTCGTTGGCATCTATGACATTGGAGCCGGCGTCGGCGGCGATGCCGAAGAAGACGATGCTTGCGCCCCAGTTCTCCCGTATGCCCACCTTGAGGTAGTTGCTGGGCGAGAAAAGGTAGTGATCGGTAAAGTCACCATTCAAAGCGACCTGCACCTTTCCTTCCTGTGGGTTGAGGAGATCTTCGACCGGTGCTACCCATTCCTCGGGCACCTCGCAGGTTGCCGTGTCCTCGTCGGGGAGGAGTTCTTCATCCTCAAGGAGAAGATCGTCCTCTTCAGGAACGATGACCTCTTCATCTACAAGCGGCGGTTCGTCGTCGCCCGTTTCGCCTATTTCGTCGGGAAGGGGATTTTCTGTGTCGCTTCCCGCGTCATCTGACGCTTCCTGATTGTCGTCGGGAACCCCGGTATCTTCATCAAAATTCTCTTCTTCTCCCTCGCTGGAGGAAGGGGTCTCGGGAAGAGGAGAAGTGTCGGCGTCGGAAAGCGTAAAATCCTCCGTACCGCCAAGGTCGGTATCAAGGATCGTCTCGTCCTCCTGCCCGTTCGGATTCGATGAACAAGCGGCAAGAAGCAGAAAACACACGAAGAACGCCGATCGTCTCATGGGAGCGACCTCCTAGAGCGTATAACTGTACTTGAATTCCATGAGGCCCTGATAGAACATCGGGAAGTCCTTTTTCTTGATGGCGTCGAGGATGCAGTCGCCGAAGAGCGAGGACTGGTATTTTTCGGTCTCGAAGTAGATATCGATGATTTTCCCAGAGCCCGCGACGCGCACTTTGAGCCACATGGTTCCCATGAGGTTTCGGTCGCCCTGCCGAATGCGCTCCTGATAGCACTGCGTGATGTTCGGGATGAACGAGTTCATGTGAAGTTGGATCACCTTCGGATCGAGCATCTCGGGAAGGGACTGCTCTCGGCCGGCCCAGTAGCGGGCGAGTTCGTGTTCGTCGGGCGGCTCGTTGACATAACCAGTGTCCTCGGGGCGCGGCGGCCGTTTGATGAGGTTGCCCTGCACCTGCGCCTGCCGCTGGAGGAGCGCGACGATGTCGTTGAATCCCTTGTTCTTCGCCTTGCCGAGAGCCGTTTCGCCGCTCTTGAAGTCTATCGGGTTGATATCGGCGCCGTAGGAGAGGAGCAGTTTGACGATCTCGGCTTGTCCGTTCGCCGCGGCGTACATGAGCGCGGTGCGTCCCTCGACATCGGTGTCGTTGACGCGAGCCCGTTTGTTGAGGAGCATCGTGCAGATCTCCTTGTGGCCATAGCGCGCCGCATCCATGAGAGGCGTCTCTTTGAACTGATCGCCGAGGTTCACATCGGCGCCGTTTTCGATGAGGAACTCCACCACCTCCTTGTGTCCCTTCTTGGTCGTCCACATGAGCACCGGCTCGGCGCGATCGGTATCCACCGCGTTGACATCGGCGCGCAGTTGCACGAGGAACTTCACCACCTCGAGGTGGCCGCGCTGGGCGGCCCACATGAGCGCTGTTTGGCCGCGCGAGTTGCGCGCGTTGATGTCGCCGCCGCCGTTGTAGAAGGCTTTGACCGCATCGAGGTCGCCCTCGCGCGCCGCAGCGACGAATTCGTCTATTTCCTCTTGCGTTTTCGGCCCCGACGCCGCTTTGGTCGTCGTGGTCTCCGAAGTGTCTCCGACCTTGGCCGCCGGAGACTCGGCGGATGATGCGGGCTGAGTCGATGAACAGGCGGTCGCGAAAATCGCCGTTAAGGCAATGATCAGGTACTTCATGTGG
>CAYQBN010000021.1:12080-32137 GCA_964415795.1 uncultured Spirochaetales bacterium
CTCCAGTTACCCGAGTTTTCTCACGATATAGTTGTCGTAGTCGCCAAGGTAGGTAAAACCATGCTTTTTGTAAAGCGCGATCGCCTTGTAGTTCTCGCGGTGTACCTCGAGTTTGCACTGGAGGCCGATCTCTCGGGCAGCCTCCATGACCGCCTGCATGAGGAGGTGCGAGAGTTTTTTCCCTTGATAGGCGGGGAGGATACCAAAGTGGTGAAGGTAACTGCGCCGGTGGTCATGGGTAAGCCATGCGGTGCCGATCATCTCGCCGGTGTCGCTCCGTTCGAGAATGAGAAACCGACCGCCGTGGGCAAGGGTGCGTTCGATGACCGTTGCGTCGTCGCCGCGGTGAGCGCCGCCGAGGCCGGTCTTGTGCCAGAGCCGCTCGATAGCCGGCCAGTCTCCCGAACGGTAGTCTCGAATACGATAGTCGCTCATGATCGCTTCCTTAGAGGATGGTGAGACTGCACCCGTCACTTTCAGCGGATTCCGGCAAGAAGAATTCGATGGGAGCACCCTCATCGGTGACAGTGCTGTCCTCATCGGGGGAAGGGGCTGAAGTGTCGGGCGGCTCCCAATCGTAGGGAACACAGCGTCCCTCGTCGTTACAGTAGGCGTTGTCATCTCCTGTCTCTTGGTTGATGCACTCGCCGTCGCCGCGGCACGGGCGGAAGCAGACCCCCTTCTTGTCCTGCCACGAGACATGGCACTTGTAGTAGCCCGATTCCTCACCGGGACGGCAATCGGCGTCGGATGTGCAGGAGGCGGCGCAGATGTAGGTGCGCGACCGCGAACTGTAGATGCATTTCGCATCGTCAGGGCACTGATTGTCATTGTAGGCGTCACAGAGGGTGAAACAGTAGCCGCCCGGCTTCGAGGTGTCGCAGTAAGAGCCGTTGTAAAGGCAATCGGCCTCGCTCTGGCAGGGGCCGCCGGTAAGCGATGGCTCCATATGGCACTTTGCCTCGTCGTCGCAGTAGTGTCCCTCGGGGCAGTCCTCATCCCGTTTGCAAAAGGGCAAACAGCGGCCGTACACCTCATCACTGCAGTAGAAGAACTCGCGGTCGCAGGAGAACGAGGCATTGCACTCACGGACGCAGATGCGGTCGGAACCGTTGTTTGCGAGGAACGAACCGTCGGGGCAGGGGACGCGGTCGGGGAGCACCGTGCAGTAGCCGTCCTTCAGGGGGTAGCCAAGGAACGAAGAGAGACAGCGTGGGGTACCGCCGATGAACCACGGCATGGCGCACTCTTCATCGGAAGTACACGGTTTTCCGATGGTGAAGGGCGTGCGAAGTCCTTCATCCACCGAGCCATCGCAGTCGTTGTCGCGGTTGTCGGCGGTTTCTTCGCTCGTGAGGAGCGGATCGCACATCGTCAGGCCAAGTGTCTGGCGCACCGCCTTGTGAAGGTTGAGGCGTCCGTAGCCGAACTTGGTCGAATGGCCGTTTTCGTCCCAGAATCCGGTCTCGGGGTTTATCTTGTCGGCGCTTGCGATGAGGATCTCTTCGAGTCGCTCGAGCGTCAGTTCCGGATTTATCGAGAAAAGGAATCCGATGACGCCCGTGGCCACGGGAGCCGCTGCCGAGGTTCCGCTGAAATAGGCGGTCCAATCGTCGCCGAGGTCGCCGGTGCCGGGAATGGCGGTGGTCGCGATGCCGATGACGGGATAGGAGGAGAGCGAGGGGGTGCTGAAGGAGATCTCTGCTCCCCAGTTCGAATAGTCTATGTGGGTGTCCCACGCCGAGGTCGCCGCGATGACGATGACACGGTGAGACACCGTTTCTCCGTCGCGTTCGAACTCGAAGATATGCTTGAAAAGGCCGTCGTAGTTCGCGTTGATGCCGTCGTTCCCGGCCGCGTAGACGATGGCGCCTCCCTTGCCGCCGCGGCCGTTCTTCATGAAATTGAGGTGCGATTCTTCTTCCCCAGGGAACAGGGGAATCTCGCCATATTCGGAGGTCGGTCCGAAACTGCAGTTGACCACGGCGATCGCCGGGTCGGCGACGAAGCGGTCGTAGGTCTTGAGATACATCTCCTCGCTGATGGCGCTCCCTTCGACCCCTTCGAGCGCGAGGACGGGATAGATGCCGCACCACGGGCAGACGCCGGTGACCCCGATGTCGTTCGACTCGGCCGCCGCGATGCCGGCGCAGCTCGTGCCATGTCCGTACACCGCGAGTTCGTAGCCGCTCGCAGTGTCGGGGACATGGGGATCGGCTCCCTCCTCGTCTCGGATGGCGTCGTAGCCGGGGCTCATCTTGCCACCGTCGCCGACAAGGTCGGGGTGGGTGGTCACCACGCCCGAATCCATGATGGCAACCTTCGTCGCGTACTTCGGAGGTTCAACTCGGTGTTTGATGAGGAATCGGAACGCCTCTTCGAACGCGATGTCGGCGTGGACGAGCGTTTCGACCGGTCGTCCATAGGCGTCATTGTAGGCACCGGTATTGTGGAGGAACCACTGGTGCGAGGCGTAGTAGGGGTCTTGAGGGATCGAGAGCGTCGGCCGCACGGTGCGCACGATGTTCGGAAAGGCGAAGCCGCGCTTACTCTCCATGATCCGCTGAGCAACCGTTACCGAGTCGTCGCTGGTGGTGAATTTATAGAGCCCATAGGTTGGCAGTATTTCAACGAGAGTGAGGCCGAAGTCGCGCGCAAGTCGTCGCGGATCCTCACTGCCGCGCCAGAATATCTCGGGAAGCGCGATGAGGTAGCCGTTACCGAGCCGGTAGACCGGCAGGCCGGTGGTCTCTTCGCGAATGGTGTAGCGCACCATTCCCATTTGCCACCGTGTGACGAACGATGGTGTACTCGTCGCTGCCCCCTGTTCTTCGAACGCGGCAAGGTGCGGTACCCGTTCGATGGTGAACGACGAGCCGTCGGCCCGGTAGATCTGAGCGGCCGTGGCGACGGTCGTGACGGCGAGAAACACCGAGAGGACGAACATCTTCATCGCGTACTCCTTCAGTGAGTATGCCCCATTGTAGTAGTGGGCGTTACGAAAGCAAGAACTTGCTTAGAAGAGGAGCGAGCACCCGCAGCCGCTTTCTTCCTTGCCCACGATGGTATCTGCATCTTCCGCCGTTGTTCCATCGAAGGCCTGCTCATCGGGTTGGTTTGACTGATCCTCTCCGGTGGTCATGTCAGTGACGGTTTCGTCGGGCGTCATTTGTTCATCGGGGAATTGATCGTCGGTGACCGTGGTGTCGGGATACTGTTCGTCGCTTCCCGTCGTGTCGGGAACACCCTCATCCGGCACTACATCAGTGTCGGTCGTGGCACTCTCCCCGACACAGAGGCCGTTCCAACACTCCATCCCATCACCGCAGTCGCTGGGCCCCGCACATTCAGGCGTTCCGCCGCAGAGACCATTCTTCGCGTTCTCGACCATTGCCTGCACATTGAGCACTCCGGCGCCGTAGCAAAGGGCGTCCTCGCCATAGGGGCAGGACTGGGTGCCCGGGCTTGCCGAATTCTTGACGCAGGCGATCACCTCCTCGTGGGTCAGGTAGGGCGCCACCGAAAGCATGAGCCCTATCGCGCCGCTCACCACCGGTGTCGCTCCTGAGGTGCCGCTGAAAAACTTGGTGTAGGATTGGTCCGGCAGATCATTCATAAAGTGAGGGTTGTATCCGAAACCGGCGGCGGTCCAGTCGGTCGTCACGAGCCCCTTGTTGTCTACCATATCGAAGCCGGACGGCGCCGCGATATCGATGTAGATGCCGTAGTTCGAGTAGTCGGTAATCTCGCCGGTCGAACGGAGAGCCGAAACGACGAGGATATCGCCGTGAAGGTTCTTGAAGTTATCGTTCGCCGCAGTGTCGCAAGCCGAGTTTCCGGCACCAAAGACCATCACTGTGCCGCGCCCGCCGCGGCCATAGGTTTTTCCATAGGCGACCGCTTCGCCGGCGTAGTTATCGTAGGGGATGTTCGTCTTGCAGACATCGTTGGCGTCCTTATCCTGATTGATAAGCCACGAGTTGTTGATAACCCACGCGCCGTTGTCCACCGTCCAGGTGAGCGCAGCCAGTTTCCGATCGTTGGGGATGACGACCTCGTTCCCGAGGTATTTGACCGGCAGGAGACTGCAATCCCAGCAGACGCCGGCGACACCGAAGCCGTTGTTGCCGTTCGCGACAGCAACACCAGAAACCGCTGTCCCGTGTGCCCGTGAGTAAGCGGTGAAGTTCGTCCCGCTCAGTTGCGGGTCGACATACGGCTCGGTGGGAACGAAACTTTGCCCAAGGAGGAGGTGAGCGAGGAGGTCGGGGTGCTGGGTGTCAACGCCGCTGTCCACGATCCCCACGATGACGCGCGGATCGCCGCTGGTCGTGTCCCACGCCTCGGGGCTGTGTATCATCGCGTGGTGCCATGCCTCGCTGTAGTAGGTGTCGTTCGGCGTCGTGGCGAGGAGCCGCACCTTCTCGTACCATACCGGCTGCGCCCACTTCACCATGCCGCTCTTCATGAGTTTTTCGCCAATCGCGAAAGGATCGCTTCCCTCCTTGACACGCACCTTGACATAGTGCGCAAGGCCGGGAATGGTCTCGACTGGCGTAAGCGCAAAGAGCGCGAGCAGTTTCTCCCGCTGTGCCGGCAACACACCATCTTTGAACCGGATACCGAGTTCCCCGGTGAGCGGTATGGGTTCATCCCCATGGAAGGCAACCTTGTCGCCGAGGCGGAGCAGACAGTACCTCTTGCCGTTGCCATAATAACAGGCGTCGGCGGCGGTGAGCACGCCGGCAACGACCAGAGACACAAAAAAAGCAAGTGTTCGCGATACCATGGACCCCCCCTTGATGTATGTACCAAACTATACCGTGCGACAGGATCGGAATCAAGTCTGAAAAATGATGAGGAGAGAGAATTCGGTTTCTTCAGTTCCCCTGCGCCTCGAGATACTCCTCGCGGGTCATCGGAGCGGTGAGTCCGGTGAAGATACCGATGTAGCGAATACCCTCGTCGTAGTCCTTCGGCGCTTTGAAGGGCTTGGTTATCTTGAGTTGGAGCGCGCCGCCGCCGCGGAGGTAGAATTCACCGCCTGCGGTCGGCGTCCAGTAGCGCTTCTGGAAGCCGGAGAAACCGGTCTCTCCTTTGAAGCCGTAGATGCCGGTCTTCTCGTTCGTGATGAGCGCGATGCGGAAGTTAACGAGTATGTCGGAGAACGAAAGGTCTGTGTCGAGGTACTTCTTGATGAGTGCCTCGTGATCGAGATAGTCGTTCGAGGGTCCCTCGATGAGCTCGCGGTAAAAGGCGTTACCTTGGCCGAGGTGAATGCGGAGGTATTGATGGAAGAGGTAGGTGAGCGCATAGTTGCCGATGACATCCTGACTGTAGTACTCCCAGTAGGTGACCGACATCCCGTTTGCTATGGACTCGTTCGCGTTGTATTCGCTCTTGTAGTCGCTCTGGAAGCCGCCGTAGACATGCTCGCCGCTCGTGGACATCCCCTCCATCATCCATGTGTTCTGGTTCGGCGTCTTTTCTATGATCTCGTCGCGGTTGTTGTGGACGAGATGGGTGAACTCATGGGCGATGATGCCGTTCGCGTAGCGGCCGTTTCCCCACACCGCGGCCATCTGCTCGATGTAGATCATGTCGCACCGGTTCGAATCCTCGAAGTCGCCGAGTTCGTAAGGGCTGAAGTAGCCGCCGGCCTGTCCGCCGGCGTCGAGGAAGAGCATTGTTATCTTGCCATTGCCGTCCACATCGCTCGCCTCATAGAAGTTCTCGGTGATGAGCGGGTAGATGGTGGTATCGAATTCTTCGCCGATGGCGGTGGCGGTGCTCTTCGCCACATAGACTGGTACCTGCGACCAGAGGATGCAGTGCTGGCCGACATAGAGCGCCTCGGCCTCTATCTCGTAACGGTCACCGGTGTTGAAGTTGTATGCCCAGAAGTTGCGGCGTTCGCCGACGACGGGATCGGGGGCCGGCTCGATGGCGCGGTAGATGCGGCGGGAAAGTTCCTCGCGGGTCACCTCGGGCGGGAGCGGCGCGATGCGTCCAAAGATGGGGAAGGGGGGGCGTGACTGTTCGATGCGCGGTTGCTTTTCGATCGGCGACGGTGGGGCGAGGAAGAGTTCCTTCGGAAGAGTGCCGATGTATGCCTGATAGTTGCCGTCAGGTTCTGCGTTGGCGATGAGGAGAAGGTCGCCCGTATATTCGGGGCCTTCGAAGTCATAGCGGGGGACGCAGAGCCGCTTGTCGCTCGTCGGAAGATAGCCGTTCGTGCAGGTGCACTCAAAGGAGCCGTCGATGTTCTTGCAAGAGGCGTAGGAAGGATCGCCGCAGATGTCGGGATCGGCGGCGCATTCGTCGAGATCGGTGCATTCGGTCGCGTCCCAGCCGGAGCAGTCGTCGCGGCAGGTCGCGGTGCCTTGGTAACCGCTCGTCACCGTCGTGCAGTCGGCAGTCTGGCCGATCTCACACACCTCGCCTTCTTCGACCGTTCCGTTACCGCACCCGGCGATGACGGCGTCATCGTCGCTTGTCAACGTGTCGGCGGTCGCTTCGCCATCCGGCTGTTTATGGGTCGTCGCATCGTCGCAAGCGGCGAAGATGCTCGAAAGCAGAAACAGGGTGATCCAGCATCTCATGTGTCGTCCTCCATGGGGGTTAAAGAACCTCTCATCTACAAAAAATACAAAAAAGCAAAAAGGCGGCCTATCTCGCGAATCAAGAGAAAACAAAGAGTTATCTACTTGAAGGAAACGAGTGTGGCACCGTCGCCTCCCTGCTCTTCCGGTGCGCGTGCCGCGATGATGGGGTATCTGTTCGCGAGCGTCGAGAGATGGGCGCGGATGGCCTTTTTCAATGCCCCGGTACCGTGACCGTGGATAATGAGCAGCGTCATGCTCTTGGCAGTGAAGGCGGCGTCCACCGCTTTTTCGACGGTAGCGCACGCCTCCTCAGCGCTCATGCCGCGCACATCGCACCGCTCCGACCAGCCGGACTCGACGGCGACCGGGACCGCCGTGACTTTCCGTGTTGCCTTTTCATCGCGGACAATGAGCCGTTCTATCGGTATGGTAAGGGTCTTGTTTCCCGCAATGATCTCGGCTTTTCTCCCTTTCAGCGCCGCCAGAACCCCTTTTACCTTCGTCACCTTGTCGTACACCACCGTCTCTCCGGGACGTACCTCCGCCTCCGAGAGGGGAACACCAGGCGTTTCGTCACGTGCCGCCTCTGCTCGTTGTATCGCCTGCGATAGCGACTCCTTTTCCTTTCGGACAACGGCGATCCGCTCGGCCGCTTTCTTTGCATCGAGCGTCTCAACGCGTTTGCGCAATTCGGTCTCTTCGAGTTCGGTGAGCCTTTTGAGTGCCGCGAGCCGTTCTTTTTCGAAGTCGCGCTCTTTGCGGGCAAGTGCGGCGCGGAGCCGTTCTATCTCTCCCTTTTGGCGTTCGAATTCAACGCGTTCCTTTTCGAGGGTTTCAAGGCGTTCTTCGAGCTCTTGTTCCTTTGCCCGGAGACGGTTGAGGAGCGGTTCGAGCGAACTCTCGCGGCCAAGCAGAAGACTCTCTACAGTAGAAACGAACGAGGGAGGGAAATTCATCTTGCGAATGAGGGCGAGCGGGTTACTACCGCCGACGAGGTGATACATGAAGCGGTAGGTCGGCTGGCCTCGTTTTTCGTCGAATCCCATCGCGACCGGTACGAAGGCGGGATCCTCGAGGGCGAGCGCCTTGACCTCGGCGAGGTGGGAACTCACGAGCGTGAATGATCCGCGGTCGCGGAGGAACTCGAGGAAAGCGCGTGCGATGATGCCCCCCTGTTGCGGGTCGGTGCCGCTCGCTATTTCGTCGACGAGGACCAGCGACGATGGGGTTGCACGGTTCGCGATATCGGCAAGAAGGCGCAGGTGAGCCGAGAACGATGATTCGCCTTCGGCGGCGTCCTGCTGGTCGCCGAGCACGAGGAAGACCTCGTCAAAGAAAGGGATGCGCGCCTCTTTCGCCGGTACCGGTATCCCACGCCGTGCAAGTTCGGCGACAGTGTAGAAGGTCTTGAGCGCCACCGTTTTTCCTCCGGCGTTCGGACCGCTGATGACCATGAGGTGTTCTCGTTCCTTGAAGAGGAAGGTGTTGGGCACCGTCTTCTCTTTCGCGGCGAGGAGCACTGGCGGATACCATGCTTCGGTGACTTGAGCTCCGCGGTCGCTGGCGACGAACTCCGGAATGGCACAGGAATAGTCGCGCATCCAGCGATGGCGCGCGGCGAGCGACTCGAGGTGAAACGCTCGACGCACCGCCTCGTTGACGCTCTGCCGCTTGCGCGAAAGGAGCCCGCGCAGTTCGCAGAGCACCTTGCGGATCTCGGCGTCCTCCTCCGCGGCGAGGAGGCTCAGGCGGTTGTTCTCTTCGACGAGGGGAAGGGGTTCGAGAAACGCCGTTTGTCCTGACCGAGAAAAGTTGTGGATGACCCCTTTGACGATGCGTTTGAACTGCGTCTTGAAGGGGAGGACATAGCGGTCGTCGCGGATGGTGAAGTAGTCCTCCTGCAGCATCCCTTCGGTCGTGGGGTCCTGTATCATCCGCTTTATCTCGCGGGCGATGTGGGCGTGTGTCTCGGTGAGAAGCCGCCGAATGCGCGCAAGTTCGGGACTAGCTTCGGAAGAGACCTCTCCTTTCTTGTCGATCGCTTGTTTGATGGTCATCTCGAGCGAGAGATCGGGCTCCCATCCGTCGAAAAGAAGTGCGATCTCTTTTACCCACGTTTGGCGCCCGATCGCTGTTTTGGCAAGACGAACTTGTTCGAGAAATTCAGCGATGACACGGTAGTCTATCCCTTCGAGCGGCTCGTCGTGGTCGAAACGGTCGAGGATTGAGCCAACCCGGTCGAGATCGTAAGCGAATATCTTGACCCCCGCGTCGAAGAGTGTCCCCGCCTCGATGACTGCGTGCAGTTCCCGTTCCGCCTCTTCACGGGAAAGAGGAGGAAGCGCGTGAAGGTATCGTTTTGCCTGTTCCGAGTGGCATCCCGTGGCGACGAGGTCGAGTATCTGGTCCCATTCGTGGCGCATGAGGTCTCCTTTTCTTTTAGTTGCAACGCACTCTACCACGGAGGCGTGGGGAGTCAACAGAAGGTCGTTTGACTTTACCCGTTATGGGCGGTATAGTTGCTTGAAATGAGGCGAGGTGATGCCATGGGACGATGGGGGCTTTCTTTAGGGGCAGTGATGCTCTTCTTCATCTCGTGCGACAGGGAGCGGGGGTGGCGGGCTGACGCAGACAGTCTTCTGAATGACGGCGACACAGCGATAACCGAAGAAGAAACGCTTCCCGATACGGCGCTCGACGGAGAAGGGGAGCCCGCCGATGAAGACGCTCTTGTCGCGAGCGATGAAGAAACCGACGAAGGGAACGATGCGCTACTACCTTCAGACGAGAACGAGGTGCTGGTTGACGAGAGCGAACTTCCCGATGCCGACGAAGCAGCGCCGGTTCTTCAGGGGTGCCTGACGGGCGATTTCACGCCGTACTTCGGCAACTTCCATTCGCACACCGGCAACTCCGACGGCGAAGGTGACCCCGATCAGGCCTTTGCCTATGCGCGAGACATCGCGAAACTCGATATCCTCGCGGTGACCGACCACCTCGAGCAACTTTACTACTACTATACCGGCATTCCAAGTGACGAATATCCCAAGTGCCGTGAGTCGGCGGTCGCGGCCTCGGGGCCGTCGTTCCTTGCCCTTTGTGGCTACGAATATGGAAGCGGTTTCGAGTTCGATCCCTCGAGCGGTCTCGATATCAGCACTGGTCACAGCAATGTCTTTTTCAATGACACGCTTCTCCCGATGGCCCAACTCGACTTTCACGATTTCTACGCCTCGGTCGCCGCATGTCCCACCTGCATCACCCAATTCAATCACCCCGGGGACGAGGGGCTCAAACAGACATTTCACGACTTCGAGTTCGATACGAACATCTTCTTCAAAATGGCACTCTACGAATTCAACGGCGCAGGCCCTGTGTGGGACCTCTTTTTCACGGCGCTCGCGGCGGGATGGTGGCTCTCGCCGACCTTCAATCAGGACAACCACTCGGCGAACTGGGGGACCGCGGACGATCACCGCACCGGCGTATTCATGGGCTCGCTCGACATGGCGTCGCTCTACGATGCCTTCTCCCAGCGGCGCACCTTCGCAACGGAGGACAAGAACGCCGTTATTCGATTCATGGCGGAGGACGACTGCTGGATGGGCTCACGTCTGTCGGGATTGTCGAGTTACTCGTTGCGTGTGGAGGTCAGTGACCCTGATCAGAACGATACCTTCGCCGCGGTGGAACTTTACGATCCGATGAAAAATATCATTGCCTCGCATGACTGCGCCTCGGCGCAGAATTGCGAATTTTTCTTCGAACTTTTCGTCACGATGCCGACCTATGTGGTGGCACGTGCCATTCAGAGCGACGGCGAGGTGCTCGTTGCCGCGCCGATATGGATGATGCCGTAAGGCAATATACGATGGAGGTAATCATGCAACGCGTCATTCCTCTGTTGATCCTCGGCCTTTTTCTCGTCGCCTGTGACGGTGGTTCCTCGAAGAGCGATGTCAAGCAGCCCTATGGAAAGCCGAGCAAGAATGTCTTCCATCTTATCAAGTACACCAACAGCGTCAAGGGGACCGGCGCCCCTTACATTGGCCGTCTCACGGGGACGGTGACCATCGGCGGCAAGGAGTACGGGACCTATCTGTTGAGCGATGTCGATGCCTACGGCCAGCCGGTCGGCGACACGGTCGGCACCGAGATATGGATGACCCCGTTCCCGCCCGACACGAGCGGCACCGTGACGATCGCCGGACTCACCGACGACCCGACCGGTACCTCGCCGACCATCGCGGGGACCTTCACGCCGCCCCTTTCGCTTCCCATGGACCCGCCGATCGGGGTGGACCAGCCGGTCGATGTGACCTTCACCGGCGTCATTCCCGAGGTCCCGGGCGAACAGACCATACAGGCGAGCGGCACCTTCAAACTTGTCTCGAAGGATGAGACGGTCGAGACCCCGATGGGGAGCGTCCACAACTGCCGCCACTACACCGGGACGATCACTCTTGCGGGCGACAATGTCCCCGCCGCTTTTAAGGCGGTCCCGATCTCCGGCGCGTTCTGGTATCACGACGAACTCGGGGCGGTAAAGGCCGAGATCCCTCAACTCGGTCTTGCCGGCAACACCGAGGCGACCTGGGACGTTGACGACCCGACCGGGGAATACCGCACCATCAAGCGCACCGGCGTCGTCAGTGATTCGAATCCGGTCTGGGTCCTTTCGACCGCCGATGTGTCGGGCGAGTGGGACGCCGACAAGATGACCCACGCCAAGATGCTGCTCGAGGTGCGCTGGGCCGATGACGAGACGGCGAAGAACTCAACCCAGCCGGTGGCCACGCATCCCGCGGTCCGCATCGAGTTCTCGACCGCATGGGGCATCTTCGGCTACGAGATGGTCGAGTCGCCGGTCTCCATCTTCCATCCGGAGGATAACGGCAAGGGTTACAAGTTCTATTACGCCTATGTGGACGAAGCGGCCAAGAACGAACCGGGCGACAACGGCATCCTTTACCAGATAAAGGTGCAGACGACCGACCCGTCGGTCACTCCCGACATCAAGGTGACCGGACGCATCTACTACCACACGATACCGGTCCCGTGAGCGGCGCGGCGATCTCCCACAGCCCTGCGTTCCGGCGGCGGCGTTTCTTCAACTGGTTTCCGCTCGGGCTTGCGTATGCGCTCCTCTACATGGGGCGCTACAACCTGACCGTTTCCAAGAACGCGCTCGGCGACCTCATGACCAAGGCCGACTTCGGCGACATCTTCGGCATCGGCGCGGTGGTCTATGCCTTCGCCTTCCTCGTCAACGGGCCGCTCGTGGATCGCATCGGCGGAAAGCGCGGGATGCTCATCGGGGTGACCGGCGCCGCCGTTGCGAACCTGCTCATGGGAATTTACCTGTGGTATGTGCTCGGTCTGCCGAATCCTTCCGCAGCGCCGCTCCGAGAGGTGTACATTGTTCTCTACGCGGCGAACATGTACTTCCAGAGTTACGGCGCCGTTTCCATTGTCAAAGTGAACGCCAACTGGTTCCACCTGACCGAGCGCGGTGTCTTCTCAGGCATCTTCGGCATCATGATCGCGTCGGGTATCTATCTTGCATTCGATGTATCGGCGGCGATACTCGCTTCGCCGCTCGTCGTAGGGCGCGGCTTCGGCGGCGGCGACGCGCTCTGGTGGGTCTTCTTCTCGCCGGCGGCACTTCTCGTCGCCATTGCGCTCATTGAAATCTTCCTCCTTCGTGATCGTCCTTCGCAGGCCGGTTTCGGCGACTTCGAGACGGGGGACGCAAGCGCGGGAGAGAACCTCGATGAGAAGGTTTCGCCATTTGCGCTCTACAAGCGGATCCTGACGCATCCGGTCATCCTTACGGTCGCCGCGATAGAGTTCTGTACCGGCGTTCTGCGCAACGGGGTCATGCACTGGTTTCCCATCTACGCGAAGGAGCAGATAAATGCCGGCACGACCGCCGGCTTCGATTTCATGCTCGGCCATTGGGGTCTTCTCCTCATGATCGCCGGCATCGTCGGCGGCAATGTCGCCGGTTTTGTCTCGGACCATCTTTTCCAGTCGCGCCGCGCTCCGGCGGCGGTGTTCCTCTATGGGACGCTCGTTATCTGCTCGGTCGCCATGGTCGGCTCGCTTGGGAACGGCTGGCTCCTCGGGACGCTCGTCTTCCTTATGTCGGTCGCCGTCATCGGTACGCACGGACTCCTTTCGGGGACCGCCACAATGGACTTCGGCGGTCGCAAGGGAGCGGCGACGGCGGTCGGTGTCATTGACGGATTCGTCTATCTCGGCACCGGTGTCCAGTCGCTCGCGCTGGGAGCCATCACGATGCGCGATTGGTCCTTCTGGCCAATATTCCTCATTCCCTTCGGCATAGTGGGAACGGTGCTTCTTCTACGGATATGGAACGCGAAACCGGGTGCGAAAGGAGGACACTGATGAGGACGATACGCGAAGTGCCGGATGTGGTGCGCCGCACTCGGCGGCCGATCTGCGTCTTCGACATAGACTCGACGCTCATGAACACGGCTCAGCGCAACTGGCGCATTCTTCAGGAGGCGGCGGCCATCTTTCCCGCGCTCAAGCCTTTTGTCGCAAAACTTTCCGAACGCGACATGGGGTACACGATGACCGACGATCTGCGCCGCGTCGGCTGTGACGACGAGGATCTGCTCAAAACGCTCCGCGAGTTTTGGCGCACTCGCTTCTTTACCAACGAGTATGTGGTGCTCGACCGGCCGTATCCGGGGGCGGTCGCCTATGTGCGGCGGCTCCACGAGGCGGGAGCGACGATCTACTATCTTTCAGGCCGTGACGAGCCGGGGATGGGGCAGGGGACCCGAAAGTCGCTTGTCGATCAGGGGTTCCCTCTCGGCGACCGAACCGTTGTGCATCTCAAACCGTCGTTCGAAATGCCCGATTTCGACTTCAAAAAAGAGGCGTTCGACGACATAGAGCGGCTTGGAGGTACGGTCGTCGCCATATTCGAGAACGAACCGGCCAACGCGAACGCGTTCAAGGAGCGCTTCTCCGAGGCGGCGGTGTTCCTCATTCGCACCATCACCTCGAAGAACCCCGCGACTCTGCGTTCGGATGTAGTGCCGTTCGACTCCTTTGAGGAGGGGCTCTGATGCGCTGGCTCGCCGCGCTGTTCTTTCTTTTTCCCTTCTTTCTGGGGGCACAGGATGCCGACACCGTAAAACCGAAATCGGAAAATCCCGCGCCGCCGCCCGCCGACGAGGTGGTGCTCGAACCGGCGCCTGCCGACGATGCGGCAAAAGAGAGAAAGCGCCGCGAGGAACGCAAAAAGGAACGCGAGGAAGAGCGGAAGAAGAAACAGAAGAAATCGGGGAAGGGGAAGTGCAAGGTCTGATCTTGACGCTCCTCGTCGTCACGACTTTCTGGCTCTTCGCTGGTGAAGACGAAGAAGGAAAAGACCCGGTCGCTTTTTCAGGATCGCTCACGATGGGAGGCGGTTACGAGAGCGATGTGGCCCGTTCGCAGGGAACGCTCGGGGCGCGGCAAGGGGGCGGCGATCTTTTGACCGAGGTCTCCGCTGAAATGACCGTTTTCGAAGAACTTTCTCTCGGTGCTTCCCTGCTCTACGACCTCATGCCGGCCTATGGCGGACGATATACCCGCACACTGTTCGGCGCGACCGCCGATTGGTATCGCGATCTCGGGCCGATCGAACTTGACCTTGGTGCGGCAGGCGACTTCACGCTCGTTGACCGATTCGATCCCGAACCGTATTTCGGCTCGTTCGAAGGATATGTAGAACTGGTCGTTCCCCACGGCGGCGCTATCGAGTGGCTCGTTACGCTGACCGGCGCCTATCAGCATGGGCTTCGCGATGATGTGTCCTACCTCCGTGGTCCCGATCTCTTTCTTCAGGGATCGGTGCGGTGGCATTTCGACGAGGAACGCGGCCTTCTGGCCAGCGGGTACCGTGCCGGCGTCTCTCTGCGCAAAAAGGCGGGGCTCTACGATGTGCCGGGGCTTCCCGAGGCGGGCTATCTCGCGCTCGAAGCCTGCAACGAACAGTTCGAACAGGCGCTCTTCGGAAAGGGTGCCTACGATCTTTCTTCGTTTTCGCTGAGTATGCGGCTTTCGGCGATACACCGCTACGCATTCGAAAAGGATGTGTGGACAACGCTTGCCGAGCGAAAAGAGAAACGGCGGATAGAGCTCGTGCTTGCGCCGTCGGTGGAGGCGCTGTGGATGCCGGTCGATGGGCTCGAGGTCGCGCTTCAGTATGATTTCGAGTACACGGTAAGTTCGATCGGGAAGAACGATTACTACGATCTCAACGGATCGCGGCATACGGCCAAGGTGCTCATGACGCAGCGTTTTTGATGGCGATGATATCTTTGTGAGGGAGCAACGCCAATGGTCAGGAGGAGCGGATTCGACAACGAGAAGTACCTCGCCGAGCAGTCGGAAGAGATACTGAGCCGGGTGAGGCGGTTCAACAACAAACTCTATCTCGAGTTCGGCGGGAAGATCCTGTTCGACTACCACGCGGCGCGGGTCCTTCCCGGCTTCGACCCCAATGTGAAGATGCGACTTCTCCAGAGGCTCAAGGATGACGCCGAGATCATTCTCGCCATCTACGCCGGAGACATCGAAAAGAAGAAGATGCGGGCCGACTTCGGCATCACCTACGATGCCGACGCTCTGCGGACGATAGACGACTTCCACGAGTGGGGGCTCACCGTCCGGGCGGTGGTCATCACCCGTTTCGAGAACCAGCCGGCGGCGCTCGTGTTCAAGAACAAGCTCGAACGGCGCGGCATCGCGGTCTATACGCACCGATACACCAAAGGATATCCCACCGATGTGGACACCATCGTGAGTCCCGAAGGGTACGGCGCGAACCCTTATATCGAGACGAGTAAGCCGATCGTCGTCGTGACCGGCCCCGGCCCCGGTAGCGGCAAACTGGCCACCTGCCTCTCACAACTCTACCATGAGCATCTCCGCGGGGTGAACGCCGGCTACGCGAAGTTCGAGACCTTCCCGATATGGAGCCTCCCCTTGAAGCATCTCGTGAATGTCGCCTACGAATCGGCCACCTGCGAACTCAAGGATGTCAATGTGATAGACCACTTCCACCTCGAGGCCTACGGTGTCTCGGCGGTCAACTACAACCGCGATGTCGAGGCGTTCCCGCTCCTCAAGCGGATACTCGAGAAGATAACCGGTCAGCCGTCGCCCTACAAGTCGCCGACCGACATGGGGGTCAACCGTGCCGGGTTCGGTATCGTTGACGATGCGGCAGTCGTCGAGGCATCGCGGCAGGAGATCATCCGGCGGTACTTCCGCTATTCCTGCGAGTATGCGCTTGGCCTTGTCAATCGCGAGACGGTCGAGCGTGCCGAGGTCATCATGAAGGACATCGGTGCCAAGCCGAACGATCGGCCGGTCGTCGAGCCGGCGAACCGGGCCGCCGAAGAGGCGCGCGAGAAAGGAAAAGGGAACGATGGTATCTTCTGCGGAGCGGCGATCGAACTTTCGGACGGCACCATCATCACGGGGCATAATTCTCCCTTCATGCACGCTGCCTCGGCTCTTGTTCTCAACGCGGTGAAGCATCTTGCCCGCATCCCGAAGGAGATAGACCTCCTGCCGCCTGCGGTGACCAACTCGATCGCCCATCTCAAGAAGGACATCTGCGGCGGACGCTCGGCGAGTCTCGATCTTGAGGAGGCGCTCATTTGTCTCTCGATCGGTGCCACCTTCAACCCTGCGGCGGCGGTCGCCCTCGAGAAACTCAGGGAGTTGCGCGGCTGCGAAGTGCACCTTACCCATATGCCGAGTCCCGGCGACGAGGCAGGGTTCCGCAAGATCGGCGCCAATGTGACGAGCAATCCACAGTTTCCATCGAAGTATCTGTTCATCGCATAAGGGAGAAAGGCGATGGTGCGTAGGATCGTTTTTGTCTTTGTGGCAACGCTTATGGTTCTCTCGTGCACCGAACAAAACCCGCCGGTCGCCCGGCTCGATGCCGACACCGCGGAAACGGCGATCCCGCTCACCGACTGCGCGAAGTTCATTCCGCCGTGGGGAGACCAGTATTGGGAGGATTGGGGCAAGGCGCACGGCGAGGAGTTCGAGAAGTGGTACATGGCGACGATGCCGGCGATGAAGAATGTCACGGTTGCCGACATCGAAAAGTGTAGCCATCTCGATAACTTCTTCGCCGGCTTCTCGAAACTCGATACGCTGGAGCCGTTCGCCAAGATGTCCAAACTGCGGAAACTCGACCTGCGCTTTGCGGCGGGTATCAAGGACCTGACACCGCTCGCGGGGCTGAAGAACCTCGAGGAACTGACCATCTGGGGGACCGGCGTGACCGACCTTACACCGGTGAAGGACCTGCCGAAACTGCGGCGGATAGATGCCAAGATGACCAAGATAAGCGATCTGCGGCCGGTCGCCGCGATGAAGAACCTCGTGGCGCTCGATGTGCTCATGGCGCCGGTGACCGACATCGCGTCGCTCGCCGGTCATCCGACCCTTGCCGAGGTGGTGTTGTGTTCGACGAAGGTGACCGACATCACGCCGCTCTACGACTATGCCGAACGGGTGACCTATCTTGACCTCTGTAACACCGGTTTTCCGAAAGTAGGGGAACTCGCCCGTTTCAAGAACGTGCAAAAACTGAAACTCTGGGGGCTCAAGATAAAGGATGCGAAGATATTCGCGGGGATGGCCGACCTGCGTTATCTCGACCTGCGCAACACGCCGATTAGTTCACTGAAGCCGCTCGAAAAACTGGAGAAACTCGAGACACTCATCGTCGCCGAAACGAAGGTGAGCAAAAAGGAGATAGCGCGCTTCAAAAAACTGCGTCCTGCGGTGAATGTCGTCGAACTGGTCGAGTGACCGTCAGCAGATCGGCTTACCGGTGCAGTACTGGCACTGATTGGTGTTCGCCGCCGGTTTCGCCGTCTCTTTCTTTACGATGGCCGGTTTTTTCGCCATGGCTCGCTCCTCCGGGGTTTGGTACCCAACAAAGCCAGTATAGGAATTCCCGTCCGGTAAGTCAAACACTTTTTTAGAGATTTTTTTGTTTGGTAAGATCTTTCTCAGAACACCACCGAGCAACTACAGCCGCTGTCCTTCGATTTCTTCTCCTCGTCGGGGACAGTTATCGTGTCCTCGTCGGCAAGAAGACCGTCGCCGGTCTCGTCGGTGACTGCTTCGTCGGTCACGGTCTCATCGGTCACGACAGCGGTGTCATCCACCGGTTCCACGGTGTCCTCGTCGGGAAGAACCGCCGTGTCGTCGACCGGCTCCACGGTATCGGCATCGGTCACTGGCGCGTCGTCGGTGATGACGGCATCCTCATCGGGCTGTTCCACCACCGAGACTGACAGCTCGTAGGCACCCGTTCCTTCCACGACGATGAACAGTGTCCCGTTTCCGCTCGCCGTGTAGATCGCAAACACCGTTTCGTTCACTGCGCCGCCCGCCGCTTGAAGGCAAGTCTCGTTTTCACTACACGCACCGATGAGATTGAGTGCTACCGTCACATTGCTTCCGGGCACTACCTGCATCTGGTAGGTGACACCTTTCTCCACCGTAAGCTCATAGGCCATCTCGCCGGTCGGCTGACTGTCGGCGGCGCAGGCGGCGCCGTAGGTCGTCAGTCCGCTCGGCCTGCCGGTGAGGTCGCCGGTCGTCGTGTAAGGAAGCGCATCTATCACGAACTCACTGCCGCAGAGACCCGCAAGGAGCGTTCCTTCGCAGGCGCCGTCCCAGCAGGTGTCGTTCTCGGTGAAGACACTGCCGTCGTCGCAGGCAAGGCCGTTGACGGCGGTGTAATCTTCCGCCGGGCAGGTGACATTGACGCTGTCGCAGTACTCGGCGGCGTCGCAGACGCCTGCCGAAGCACGGCAGAGGACCGAGGCGTCGGCGATGAGGTCGTTGGGACAGGCAGGGCCGTCGCCGGGGCAGAACTCGGCAATGTCGCAGGCGCCATCCTTTTTGCGGCATTCGACGGTCGCGTCGGCGTAGGCATCGGCGGGGCATACCTTCGCCGAACCATCGCAGTATTCGGAATTGTCGCAGTCGCCAGCCGATGCACGGCAGAGGGCCCCCTCATCCTTCGGTGTCGTCTCGGGACAGTCGTAGGCGAAACCAGTGCAGTAGGCGTCGTTCTCGCAGAGTTCGGTCGCCGCCTGACAGAGCGTCGTTTCGGGCAAGAACGGCGTCGTCGGACAATCGGCCGATGATCCGGTACAGGTCGCATTTCCTTCACAGGGACGGGTACCTACTTTACAGGTGGTACCTACGGTGACGAACTCGTTGGCAGGACATTCTTTGTTCGTTCCGTCACAGTACTCCGCTACATCACAGTCACCCGTCGCGGTGCGGCACACGACAGTCATGTCGGCTAGTAGGTCGGGACACTCTGCCGAGAAGCCACTGCAGATGTCGGCAACATCGCACGCGCCGTCGGCCCCCCGGCATTCGATCCCTGGGGAAGCGAGCGCATCTTCGGGACAGTCATTGCTGGTCCCGTCACAGTACTCGGCCACATCGCAGGGGCCTGCCGAAGCGCGGCATTCACGCGTAGTACCCGGCCAACAGGTGGTTAGATAGAATAAACGCACCGATTCGACGATGGAAATCGATGCATTGCAGTCTCCTCCGTATGCTGTGCCATGGGCTCGAACATAGTGATTTTGTCCTACGGGAAGCGAAAGACCGGTAAGTTCCCAGCCGTTCGCTATTCTGTTTCCCCTGCCGAGAAAGGTCCATGTGACGCCGTCGGACGATTCCTCAAAATAGACATCATATACTTCGGGGCCCGAACCGCTTCTCATCCATCGAATAATCGTCCCATCGGGAGAAACAGAGATGTCCTGCAATGCAGCGTCATCTGCGCTAAGCCGCGCCACACAGTTCCTTGTTTGGCCATCGATATTGCTAAAGTTACCTCCTACCAGTATTTTGCCGTCCGATTGCAACGCGATGGAAAAGACGATATCGTTCACATTAGGGGCGAATTCCGCATCCACTGTTCCATCGGCATTCAGCCGGGCGATGTGGTTTCGTGTTTGACCGCCAATGTTGGTAAAGTTGCCTCCTACCAGTATTTTGCCGTCCGATTGCAACGCGATGGAAAAGACGATATCGTTCGCATTAGGGGTGAATACCGTATCCACTGTTCCATCGGTGTTCAGCCGGGCGATTTTGTTCCTTGCCTGAACTCCAATGAAGCCAAAATTGCCACCTGCCAGCACCTTTCCGTCTGGTTGCACAGCGATGGAATAGACAGATGCGTTCGCGTTCGGGTCGAATGTGGTGTCTACTGTTCCATCGGCATTGAGCCGGGCTATATAGTTCCTTGGCTGCTCACCGAGGCTGGTAAAACTGCCTCCCACCAGTATCTTCCCATCGGGTTGCACAGCGATGGAAGAGACAGATGCGTTCGCGTTCGGGTCGAATGTGGTGTCCACTGTTCCATCG
>CAYQBN010000022.1:0-26513 GCA_964415795.1 uncultured Spirochaetales bacterium
TGAGTGCGGGGGGGCTCGGGTGAGGTGCGATTTTCTAAGGTGGGAGCGGCGGGGGTCTCGACGGCTCGGGGGCGATCCTCTCCTTCCCGTCGTTTGGGTGATCCGTCTCTGCGTGGTGAGGTCTTTGCATCGCTGGGGCTCACCGGAGAAACGAGCGCGTCCAACTGTTCACGAGGAACGGGAAGTATCGCTTCGGCGGGAAGGTCAGGAAAGGACAGACGCATGGCCTCGGGGGAAAGCATGGTGTGGTAGAGCATGTTCACCAGCGGGGCACCGTTCTGGCCCGTTCGAGAAACGGTGTCGAGTACCTCGCCGACCGCCGCGAGCGCCTCGGAAAGATGAATGAGCGTTTGACCGGTCTTCGCTGTATAGCGTTCAGGTTCTACCGAGAGAAGGTAGAAGTTCCCCCGGCGCGTCTTGCGCTCCAAGACATACGCAGACACCGAAAAACGGACATCGGACAGGGGCGTGGCGGGCGAGAGGGTGGTGGCGGCGGCGCGGCGTACCCGCTCCGGCAACCGTTCCTCGATCGCCTTCCGTATGAGCGCGGCGACGGCAGTCGCCTCTTTCATCGGCCCCGCGGGGTCTTCGGTTGCCGATCGAATGCTGTCGATCGCTCGGAAGGCGAGCGAGACGATATCGGCGTCGGGGGCGATGTCGCCGTTGCGGAGGAAATTGAAGAGATCGGCAAGGGCGGCGGCAACCGTCTCGAGCGGCTCGATGCCGACGAATTCGGCACCTCCGTAGACGGCATGCGCCTCTCGAAAGAGTCGTTCGAGGACCTCGCTTTCGGGGAACCGCTGTTCCTTGATGGCCGATTCGACTTGGACGAGAGCCGCTTCCATCGCAGTGATGTGATCGCGCGACTCCTCGATGAATTCGGGAATGAGATCGGTGAATTCGTTCATGTCATGCCTGTCCCGCCGCCCGCCTCATACCGTTGACTCGACCAGATCGATCTCGCGGTCCGACAGCATCCGGTCCATGTCGAGCACGACGATGAACTTGCCGTCGGGACGCTTGAGCATGCCCTTGATGAACTCCGCCTTTATCGAGGTCGAGAACTTTGGCGCGGGAAGCATCTCGTTTTTGCTTACTTGAAGCACATCGGCGACGCCGTCAACGATGATACCCATGATACGGCCGGCGACATCGACGACCATGATGACCGAGAATTTCGTGTAGGGAACGGTCGGGAGGCCGAATTTCTCTCGCAGATCGAGCACCGGAACGGCGATACCCTTGAGATCGAGGACCCCTTTGATGAACGGGGGGAGCGAAGGAACGCGGGTAAGATCGTGAAAGGTCGTTATCTCGTGTATCTTGAGAATATCGGTGGCGAAGAGTTCGTCGCCCACCTTGAACGAGATGAACTGAAGCATTTGTTCCCTATTTTCCGCGGGCGTCTTTTTTCGCGTCGACCGTGCCAGAAGCGGGCTCATGCGGTCACCTCCTCCGGCGTATGCCGTCTGCCGAACGCAAGATGCTCTATGCCGTGGATGTCGAGTATGAGCGAGACGCGACCATCGCCGAGGATGGTCGCCCCTGAAGCGCCCGTGATGCGTTTGAAGTTCGTTTCGAGACTTTTGATGACCGCCTGATGTTGTCCGATGACATCGTCGACCATGAGGGCAAGATACCGCGAACTACCCTCGATGATCACCACCACCGCCTCGGACGGATCGGTGACCGCGGCGTTGAACCCGAGCACCTCGTAGAGTCGGATGAGCGGCAGATATTCGTCGCGGAACGCGATGAGTTCGCCCTTTCCTTCGATGGTCTTGACCGCGCCGGGCGCCGGCCGTATCGCCTCGACGATGGAGAGAAGCGGAAGGGTAAGTATCTCGTCACCGACGGCTACTCGCATGCCGTCTATGATGGCGAGGGTAAGCGGCAGTTTGATGCGGAAAAGGGAGCCCACTCCCTTTTCGGAATAGACCTCGATTGCACCGCGCAGGTTTTCGATATTCCGCTTGACGACATCGAGCCCCACGCCGCGTCCCGACAACTCGGTAACCCGCGTCGCGGTCGAGAACCCGGGCGCGAAGAGGAGATTGTAAAGCTCGTGGTCGGGAGGCTCGGAACCTTTGGGCAGAAGGCCCATCTGCACGGCTTTCTTTATGATGCGATCCCTGTCGAGGCCGCGTCCGTCGTCCTCGACCTCGACGATGATCTTCCCTTCCTGCTGGTAAGCGCGCAGCCAGATGCTCCCTTCCGGCGGTTTACCCGCCTTGATCCGTTCGTCGGGCGTTTCGATGCCATGGTCGGCAGCGTTACGGACGAGGTGGAGGAGCGGGTCGTCTATGAGCTCGATGACCGTTTTGTCGAGTTCGGTCTCGGTGCCGCTCATGTAAAGGCTGATCTTCTTGTCGAGGTCGGTCGCGATGTCGCGAACGATGCGCTGAAAGCGCCGAAAGGTCGCCTCGATAGGTATCATGCGGACCCGCATCACCTGTTCCTGCACATCGCGGCTGATACGTTCGAGATGGTCGAGCGTGTCGTTGATGTCGCGGTTGTGGGAGAGTGGTCCCGACTGAACGATCTGCGCCATCCGCGCCACGCCGATGACCATCTCGCCGACAAGATTCACAAGCTTGTCGAGTTTTCCGGTATCGACGCGCAGGGTCGAGGTCTGGGTAAGCTCCTTCGATCGCTGCTGGCGTCGAAGAACATCGTCGAGAACATGAGAGGGGACCTTCTTCTTCTCGACGAGAATCTCGCCTGCGCGCTTCTGTTCCCGGATGACCTCTTCGAGCTCCTGAGGTGCCACGATCCCTTCTTCCGCAAGTATCTCCCCCAATTTCTTTTCGGCATAACCGAGGTCGACGCCGTCGCGAAAGCGGGAGGAAACATCTTCGATGACGATGGTGTTGTCCTCGCGGACGAAGATGAAGATGTCCTCTATGGCCGAGAGCGGTTTGGTGGTCTTCAGGACGAGTTCCCACGCGAGGTAGCAGATGTCGGGTTGGAGATGGTCGATCGGCGGAAGAGTGTCGAGATCACACCGTATGCGGACGATCTCACCTGCTTCGTGCACCTCGCGGAGAAGGAGAAGGGGATCGACGCCCGAGGCGTAAATGTCGGGCCGAAACTTCATGACGATGGAGACATAGCGTTCTTCGGAGAGATCCTTTTCTTTCTCCCTGTTCGCTGTCCCCTTGGCCGCTGGTGTCTCCGGGGAGTTGTCTATGCCATGGTAGCGTCGGAGCGATTCGGCTGCCCGTCGGGTCTCTTCCTCGAGCTCCTTCGGGACCTCTCCCAACGGCTGTTCGACGAGCCGCTTGATGATGTCGGTCGCCGAGAGAAGCGACGAAACGAGTTTCTTCGAGATCTTGAGCTCCCCTGCGCGCATACGGGCAAGAATGTTCTCCATCTCGTGGGTGAACTCGGCGAGCAGGGGGAAGTCCACCATGCCGGCGCTTCCCTTGAGTGTGTGCGCCGACCGAAAGATGCGATTGATGATCTCCGGGTTATTGAGGTCCTTTTCGCATTCGAGGAGATCGTTCTCGAGCGCGGCGAGCAGTTCGCGCGATTCCTCTACGAAGATGTGATATAGTCCGTTCTTGCCGATCATGGGCTCCTACCGGACGAACTTCTTGACGACCCACAACAACTGTTCCGGTTTGAACGGTTTCACGAGCCACCCAGCGGCTCCCGCGGCCTTGCCTTCCATCTTCTTGGCGTTCTCGGCCTCGGTGGTGAGCACGAGAATAGGTACATACCGATACTCGCTGTTCTTTACCTCTTTGATGAAGCCGATGCCGTCAAGGTTCGGCATGTTGATGTCGGTGATGATCATGTCGAGTTTTGTCCCGGCCGCCTGCAGGTCGCGCAGTTTCGCAAGGCCGTCGAGGCCGTCCTTCGCCTGTATCACGGTGTAGTCGGCCTCTGTGAGCACGAAGTTCACCGATGCGCGCAGGGTGGCCGAATCGTCAACGATCAGGATCGTCTTACTGCCCATGAGATACCCCGTTGAAGAAGTTTGCGAGACCGGTGATCCGGAGATCCTCGATGAATTCAGAGGGCATGTTACGCCATGCGACGGTCATGTCAGGGTTTCCTTTCATCCAGGCAAGGAACAGCTGTAGGGCCGAACTGTCCCATGTCTCGATGCCGCGGAGGTCGATGACGATCTCCTTGCGCCGGGCGGAGGAAAGGGTAAGAAGGAAATTCTTGAGAGCCGTCGCCGATCCGACGGTGAGGTCGCCACCGATGAACGCCTTGTCTCCGGAAAGGCGGAAATTCGCCATGCTATTTCTCGATCGGTATCAGTTTGTCGAGCCGTATCGCTTTAAAAAGGGTGAATACTTCGTCGTTGATTCCGGCGATATGTATCTCGCCGTTCCGATTGTGGACCTGCTTGTAGAACAGAAGCAGTTTCCCGATGCCGCTCGAGTTGATGAAGGTTACCTTGCCGAAATCGAGAGAGATGCGCGAAGGATTGGATGCGAACGCTTTGTCGAGAGCCTCTTGAAACACCGGCCCGCTTTCGTTGTCTATTCGTCCGGACAATCGTACTGATACCATGGGACCCTGCCGTTCGATTCCGTAAGAGAGCATGACTTCCTCCGTGAGAATGCGCGTGCGTAAACCACAGTAAAATTGCTGGACGAACTATACCTGAAAGAGGGGGGAGGTCAAATTTTTCGCGGTGTTTGCAGAGGCAAGGCGGTCCTTTAAACGAGGCTCATGCCGAGTTCGATCGCCTTCTTGTTTATCGGGATCATGTCGTGGTGACGGGGAGGCAGGGTGTCCTTGAGCGCCTCGAGAAGGGTTTCCGGTTTTACGAGGGGGTTCACCTTGATGAGTGCGCCGAGGGTGATCATATTCATGACCTTCACTTCGTTGAGCACGGTCGAAGCCTTCTCGATGGCCGGAACGCCGTAGACTTTGATATCCTTACGGGCGGGGGGTTCCTTGATGACCGAGCTCTCCCAAATGAGGATGCCGCCTTTCTTGACCTTCGGCTCGAACTTCTTGAGCGAAGGAAGGTTGAAGACGACCACGACATCGTAGGCGTGCACGACCGGCGACGATATCTGCTCATCACTGATGTTCACCATGGCGTAGGCGGTGCCGCCGCGCATCTCGGGGCCATAAGAGGGCATCCAACTGACCTCCTTCCCCTCTTTCATCGCTGCGTAGGCGAGCAGTTTTCCCATCGAAAGGACCCCTTGGCCGCCGAATCCGGCGAATATCATCTCCTGTAACATGGCCTATTCCTCCTTACTGGGGTTTCGCGGTCTCTGCCGCGGTGACATCCTTGAAGACGCCAAGCGGGTAGTAGGCAGTCTGCTGGTTGGCGATCCAGTCGAGTGACTGCACCGGCGTACATTTCCACCCGGAGGGGCAGTTAGAGGCAAACTCGAGGAAGGTGGTGCCGAGCCCCTGCATCTGTATTTCGAAGGCCTTACGAATGGACTTCTTCCCTTTGCGAACATTGGCGGGATTGTTGAGTGAGAGTCGTTCCGCATAGGCGACGCCGGCAAGTTGGCTTACGAGCTCCGCCATCTTGAGCGGCCAGCCGACCTTCTTCGGATCGCGGCCGTATGGAGATGTCGAGGTCTTCTGGTTCTCGAGCGTCGTGGGCGCCATCTGGCCACCGGTCATGCCGTAGATACCGTTGTTGACAAAGAAGAAGGTGAATTTCTCGCCGCGGTTGCAGGCATGTATCGTCTCTGCGGTGCCGATGGCGGCGAGATCGCCGTCGCCTTGGTAAGAGAAGACGATCTTGTCGGGATGCATCCGCTTGATGCCGGTCGCAAGTGCCGCGGCGCGTCCGTGTGCTGCTTCCTGCATATCGATGTCCATGTAATCGTACGCGAAGACCGAGCAACCGACAGGACACACGCCGATGGTCTTGTCCTGAATGCCCATTTCTTCGACGACCTCCATGATGAGCTTGTGGAGCGTCGAATGGAAACAGCCGGGGCAGTAGTGCATGCGGCGCGGAAGGAGCGTCTTGGGACGCTGATAGACTATCTCGTATCCTTCTCTCATCTTACTTCTCCTTCATGTGTTTCTTGATGACCTCGAGCACCTCCTCGGCGGTCGGGATGATGCCTCCCTGACGACCGTAGAAGTGAACCGGCTTGCGGCCGTTGACCGCAAGGCGCACATCCTCGACCATCTGACCGCAACTCATCTCGACCGACATGAAGAACTTGACCGTCGGTTTCGCCGCCAGCTCCTCGAGCTTCTTGGTCGGATAGGGCCACAGCGTGATGGGACGGACGAGCCCGACCTTGAGTTTCTCTGCTCGCGCAAGGTCGACGACCTTCTTGGTGATGCGGCTCGTGACGCCGTAGGCGACGAGTACGATCTCGGCGTCGTCGGCATGATAGGCCTCGAAACGGACCTCTTTGGCCTCGATCTCCCGGTATTTCGCCTGTAGATGGTGGTTGACCGCTTCCATCTGCTCCGATTGAATGTTGAGCGAAGTTATGATGTTGCGTTCGCGATCGGGTGTCTTGCCCATCGTCGCCCACGGCTTCTCTTTGCGATAATCGCTCGGCGGACGATAGGGACGCGGTTCGGGAAGCACCACCTTTTCCATCATCTGGCCGATGGCACCGTCGGTAAGAATGAGTGCGGGACCGCGATACTTGTCAGCAAGATCGAAGGCGAGCACGGTGAGGTCAACCATCTCCTGCACGCTGTTCGGCGCAAGCACGATGTTCCGGTAGTCACCGTGACCACCGCCTTTCACGGCTTGGAAGTAGTCTCCCTGCGAGGCCTGTATGGTTCCGAGGCCGGGGCCGCCGCGTTGGACATTGGCGAACACCGCCGGGATCTCGGCGCAGGCGATGTAGGAGATGCCTTCCTGCATCAAAGAGAATCCCGGAGAACTGGTGGTGGTCATCACGCGCGCGCCCGCGCCACCAGCTCCGTAGAGCATGTTGACCGACGCAACCTCCGACTCGGCTTGGAGAAGGACATACTTGTGTTTCGGCTCCTCGCGGGCGAGGTACTCGACGACCTCCGACTGCGGGGTGATGGGGTAGCCGAAATAGGCGTGCATACCGGCGCGGATCGCCGCTTCGGCGAGCGCCTCGTTGCCTTTCATGAATTTTAGATCAGCCACAGCGTTCCTCCATCTATGCCGTTAGTTCTTCTTACGGTACACCGTGATGGCCGCGTCGGGGCAGATGACCCCGCAATTCGCACAGCCGATGCACTTGTCCGGCTCCTTGAGGTATGCATAGTGCAGACCGTAGGAGTTGGTGTCGGACATGTTCAGATCGAGACACTTGACGGGGCAGTAATGGACGCAGAGACCACATCCCTTGCACCCTTCGACCGAGATCTCGACATAACCTTTTGCCGCCATTATGACCTCCGACTCAACAACGATAAAAAGACCGGTTACGCGGCAACCCTAGCACGCCGAAAACCAAAACGCAAAAAAAAGTGCGCCGGGAGCACTAGCGACACCCCCGCTCAAATCTACCGAAACGGAAAGAACTACCGTTCCTCCTCGCAGCATTCGATTCCGGCAATGGTTTCGGGGGCCTGCCACCCCGTCTCTCTATGTACTACACCAACGGAGGTCTCCTCTGGCCCCCTTCGGTAAGGAGATCAATGGCGCGCCGCTTGCCGTTCGGTCGCTAAAAATTGAAAACGCCTTCCGGTCGAGGTATAGTGTCGCGAACAACGGCAGGGAGGATGCCATGCCGCTCGTCATCGGTATCGCCGGGGGCACCGGCTCGGGGAAGTCGACCATCGCGCACAACATCAAGGCGGCGATGGCGCCGGAAGAGACGGTGGCCATCATCGAGATGGATGCGTACTATAAGGACTTCAGTCATCTCTCTCCGGAAGAGCGGGAAAACCTCAACTACGACCACCCCGATATGATAGATTTCGATTTGTTCTATCGGCAACTGAAGAGCCTCATCGCGGGGCAGGCGATCGACAAGCCGCTTTACGATTTCGTGCGTCATGGGCGGTTGACTGAGGTTGACCGGGTCGAGCCGGCCGACATCATCGTGGTCGAAGGGATTCTCACTTTCCACCGCAAGGAGATACGCGATCTATTCGACATCAAGATGTTCGTGGACACCGATCCCGATATCCGCGTCTTCCGGCGCATCCGGCGCGATATCGAAGTGCGGGGCCGGAAGTTCGAGCAGATACGCAAGCAGTACTACGAGACGGTCAAGCCGATGCATGCCCAGTTCGTCGAACCGTCGAAGAAGTGGGCCGACCTCGTTCTCCCCGAGGGAGGCGAGAATGTTGTCGCGATAGACATGATCGTGACCAAGATCCGCGAGTGGCTCCGCGAGCACCGAGCGAACAATCACTCCACGCGATGAAGGCATTTTTCCTCGTATTTATTCTTTCAACGGCGTTTCTCTATGGGCAGAGCGCGCAAACCTCTTTTGCTCCCAACTTCGGCATCCTTGCGCCGGAGGAGGTTGGGCTCGTCCTCTACGACATTGCCGCGGGCAAAGAGGTCGTCGCGCACAACCGCGACAAAGCTTTCCCCTACGCCTCGAATGTCAAGCTCGTTACCACTGGGGCAGCGCTCGCGTATCTTGGGCGCAACTACACCTTCAAGACGAAATTCTTCTACAAGCCCGAGACGGCGACCCTCTACATGAAGACGCTCGGTGATCCGACGATGGTCATGGAGGAGTTGTGGCTCGTCGCGAACGAACTGCGCAATCGCGGTGTCCAGTTCATCGCGCGGGTCGTCGCCGACGACTACGCCTATGGCGAGAAGGGCTCCATCCCGATGAGCGGTAACGACGGAACGGGGCGTGCCTACAACGCCTATCTCTCGCCGTTCGCGCTCAACTACAACGCGGTCGAGGTGGTGATCCTTCCCAAGAAGGCGGGCGAGCCGGCACAGGCATTCGTCGCGACGCCGGGGCGCCATGTGACGCTCGAGGGGAGTGTGCTGACGGTGAAAGGAAAGGAGAAGAAGGTCGAGATACGGTCGCTCGACGACAACGGGCGGACCAGACTCATCCTTTCGGGAACCATTGGCGAAGACCTCAGGGAAGGCCTTCGGAAAGAGCGCAAGGTGTGGAATCCGCTTCAGTACTACACCGACACGCTGATGCATTTCCTTTTCCAGGCCAAGGACATTCGCGCCGAGCGGGCGCGGCTCGACGATAGCCTCTTCGAGGCTGCCGACGGTATCCGCTACACGCACGAGAGCCGCGAACTCTTTCTTATCCTCACCTACATGAACCGCTGGTCGACCAACTTCATCGCCGATGCGATCATGTATGCGATCGGGCTGGAGAAAAAGAAAGACCACCGGGCGGGGCTCTCCATTCTCAAGGGATATGCCAAGAATCTGACCGGCATGGAGCCCGACATCATCAACGCCTGCGGCCTTGGTACGGTGAGCCAGAACCTCCTCACACCGGGATTCGTGATCGATCTCCTCAAAAAGGAATACGGCAATGCCTATACGATGCCCGACTTCTTCGCGACATTGCCGGTGGCAGGTGAGGAGGGAACGGTCAAAAAGGTAAAAGCGGACTATCGTTCTCAGGCGCGGCTCAAGACAGGGAGCCTGTCGTTCGTTGCGGCGGTGTCAGGCCTTCTCCGTGCTCAGAGCGGAAAACTTTACCTTATCACGCTCGTGATCCATTCACCCAAAAAGGCTTATCTCGTTCCCGAGCGGGACATCATTCTCGATCAGATCTGGAAAGCGTTCTGAGATCAGCGCGCTGCGACGCGCCGCACATCGTCGCCTGATGGCATTTGAAGGATCCTTAGTCCGAAACGCGGGAGAAGAGCGATCGTCGTTTCGGTGAGTTCGTTCTGAATGGATTCGAACTCTTCCCAGACGGTGGTGTTGGTAAAAAGGTATATCTGGAGCGGCAAGCCGGTGTGGTTCGGCTCAAGTGTTCGTACCATGAGGGCATGATCGGAGCGCACTCTCGGGTGTTCGCGGAGGAAAGATAAGAACGCCTTGCGGAAAAGGGTGAGGTTGGTCGTTTCACCGGTCGTTTCTTCAAGCACCTTTTGCACGAAGCGGCCGATCTGCGGATCGGTGGTGAGCCGCGTACGGTCATCAGCGGAAAGCATGGTCACCGACGAAGTGTCGAGCGGTACTGAGCGGACCATGCGGCGGGCACCGCTCTCCTGCATCGCGCGCCAGTTGGTGAAGCTTTCGTCAAGGAACTTCTGGGTTGGAATATAGGTGATGGTGTTGTCCCAGTTGCGCACCTTTACCGTGTAGAGGGAGATGTCGATCACCTCGCCGTCGGCACCGCGGCTTTCCATTGAGATCCAGTCGCCCTGCCGCACCGACCCGCTAAGGCCCATCTGGAGACTTGCGACAAACCCGAGGATCGCATCTTTAAAGATGAGCATGAGCACTGCGCTGAGCGCGCCGAGCCCCGAAAGGATGAGTACCGGCGATTTCCCCATGAGTACCGCCGCCATGAGGATCGCGGTGACGAGGTAGATGACGATGATCGCTATCTGGAAGAAACCCTTGATGGGGCGTCCTTTCGAGAACTCGGATCGTTCGTAGATCGCTTCGAGCGAGCGGAGCAAACGCGCGATGAAGAGCGCGCCGACGAGCAGCGCGAACGCGACCATGCTCCGCCGGATCGCCGTCTCGATGGCAGGGAAGAGCGGTGCCGCGGTATAGACGACGAGGATGGGAATGAGGTGGATGAGAGCATGGAAGACCCGCTTTTCGAAGAGGACATCGTCCCACGAGACGCTGCTTCTTTTCGTTACATAGGCGATCGCTTTGAGGATGTAGTGCCTACCGATGAAGTAAAGGAGATAAGCGAACGCGAGAACGGCGAGGACCCGCGCGGGATATTCGAGGAACGGATAAGGGGCGAACAGGGAGTGCCAAAGCGCAGCGATGGTTTTCATGGCTTACTCGCTCACGAAGATGCAGTCGGTGATGAGGCGTTGGGCGGTGTCGAAACCGGCACCGAGCGTCATCTGGGGACTTGGGTTCGCGTAGGTTGCGGGCAAGAGGAAGAGGTGCGCGTTGCCGGTCGGCGGGAAGAAGACCTTGGCGCGGGTATCGCCGGTGATATCGAGCGTTGCACGCGAAGAGCCACTCCCGTTCACCGAGGCGCCGTTTGCCGTGATCCCCGCTTCGAAGGGAACGATGGTGAGTGCCTTTTGGACCATCGTGTCGCCGCTCACATTGACCAGTTGGGCAAGGGAGAAACGGAAGACCGAGGTGTCTGCCCCTTCGGTCACATATAGGTTGAGGTAGATGTCCCACGTCGAACTCGTGAGGAGTTTGAAATAGGGGTATGGTTCTGCCGCGACCGGAGTGATCGCCGAGTTGCCGAGCGTGTTCTTGTCGTTCGCCGCTGAAAAGTCGTAGCGGGCGATCGCCGGATGAGCGGTGATGAAATCGGCGATAGAGCCGCCGTTGATCGTCAGGTCGAGCTGGACCTTCGCCGTGCCGATGTTCAGCGTCTTCCCAGCGATGTCGCTCGTGCCGATGGTAAGGTCGGTGCTGATGGTGCCGCGCTGATCGTAGCCGAACAGGTGCGATCCCTTGTAGACCACATGGTAGGCTCCGGCGGGCGCCATGAAGGAGTAGGTGCCGTCTGAGAGCGTGCCGAGGTTGACGACCGGAGTCTCGGTCTGGGTCGTCGTATCGCGGAGGAAAAGTATGTCATCTGTGGCGTTCGACACCGGGGATCCCTCGAAGGTAACGGTGCCCGAGACGGTGAGGGGGCTTACCACGATGTCGAGTTGCATCTCGGTGATGAAGTCGGAGCCGCTGACGAATTGGAAGGCATCTATCCCGTTCACGCTCACCTTCGTCGTGAAGGGGAGGTAGTTGGTCATGCCGGCGATGTCGTTGAAGTAGCTCTCGAAATAGAGCGAGAAGGGTTGCGGTGTGTATTCGAACTCGGTGCATTCGAGGTTCTTGCAGACCTTTTGACGACGCACGAGGAGCGCCGAGTAGGTGTAGTCGTCACCCGAGGCGCCGAGGTCCTTGAGGATGACCGTGCCGCTCGCCATGCTCATCGCCTTGAGCCGCCCGCGGGTACACTGTGCCTCGGTCGGTTGGCACGAGGTGAGCGCGGGGAAGGGGCCGCCCGCCGTCTTGAGCGATATCGTCCCGCTCACCCGGCCAAAGTCGAGTGACACGCTGCCTGTCGTCGCGGAAGAGAACTCGCTCCACTGGGTGAGGCGTATCATACTGTAGGGGTAATCGTCCTGCTCGGCGAGATAGACGATGGTATAGGTGACCCCTTCATTCGCGACGATCTCAGCGTTGTAAGCGGTCGATGAGCCAAGGTTGCCGACAAGGATCGTCGAGATCGGTTCGAGCGGCGGATCCTTGACGATGGCGAGCAGGCCGCTGGAAAGCGCCACTCCTTCGATCGAGGCGTTCCCGTTCACGGTGGCGGTGACGATGTCGAGAGGAACGCTCGCGGCGCTGTCCACCGTAAGCGCCGTCGTTCCAGAGCGGAACTTGGCATAGAAGGCGGGGGCGCCATCGCTCAGGTGACCCGAGAAGGTGGCGGTGTAGGTGCCCTTGGGAACGGTCAGGGTAAAATCCGCGAAATTGCTGTAGGGTATCTCGAAGGAGTAGGTTCCGTTTTGGAGCGTTATCTTGGTTTCGGTGGCGGCAGCGCCGGTGAGCGCCGGGAAGGCGGCGCCGTTCTTGGTCACCGTCCCCGAGATAGTGACGAGTGGCAGATCGATGGGCAAGGTCATCGTGCCGGCCACCGTCACCTGTTCGGCAATGACCACGGCGGTGTTGTCAGGATCGTCCGGCTTGGCTTTGGGGCCTCGGTAGAAGAATCGGTAGGTGCCTGGTGCGAGATGAACATTCTTTCCGGTAAGCGCAGGAGAGAGCTCCGCGACCTTGAACTCGCTCTTGGTCGTTTCGTCCTCCGCCCACAGTTCTCCTTGGACGAGGCTGTCGTTGCTGATGCCGTTCACCGTTATCGGACCAAAGGTGATGGTGTGGAGCACGACATCGAAAACGATGAGACTGCCTTCTTCCGCGAAGAGGCAGGGACCGGTATAGCCATCGTCGTCGGGAAGGATGGCATCCTCTTCGATAGTTTCCTCGTCGGGGGACGCGGCATCATCCTTGACGAGATCGATGTCATTCGTCTCGTCGGGAATGCTTGTGTCTATTTCGCATTGGCCGGTCGAATCATCCCAGTGATACCCTTCGGGGCACTGGTGACCACCACCGCCGCACGCCACGATGAGAAGAAGCGCCGCGCCGAGCGTAAGTCCGTAACGCACCATGGGAACCTCCCTTTGCTCATTGGTTCGGAACGGCTCATTCTAAGAGTGTCGGAAGAGGAAGTCAACACGGGAAAGGCTCTAAGAAAAGTTGCGCCGTTTTCCGGTGCGGCTATACTGAGCGGGTCTGGTAACCGGAGGTGTGGAGCCATGAGATGTGTGCTAGTGGTGATGGCAGTGCTTCTGCTCTTCCTTGTTTCCTGTGAGATAAAGGAGAAACTACCCGACAATGCAGTTGTTCTCGAGCAGGTTATCTTCATTGATGAGGTGGAACGTGGTGTCCCGCAAACCATTCAGATGCCGAACGGCACGGTGGTCACCTACAAGATGCCGACACGGCTTGCCGACGGCGACCTCATCAAGGTACGCGATATGCCGGGCGAGCGACCCTATTATATCAAGGTGAAACTCCAGCGGAGAGAACAGCGTGCCCCGTAATCTCGTCGCCATCACCGGCAATATCGCGACCGGCAAGAGCTATGTGGCCGAGATCATCCGACGCGACTACGACTTCGCCCATGTGGACGCCGATAAGATAGGACACCGTATCCTTACGGTGCCGGAGGTGAAGGACGAGATCCGCGCCCGTTTCGGCGACGCGGTGTTCACCGGGGATGGCGAGGTCGACCGCAAGGCGCTCGGTGCGCTCGTCTTCGGCGATCCGGTGGAGCTTGCCGCGCTCAACGCGATCACCCATCCGCGTATCATCGCCGCGGCACGCGAGGAGGTGCAGACCCTGATCGATGCGGGTCATCGGGTCCTTTTCGAAGCCGCCGTCCTCTTCGAGGCGGGATGGTCTCGGGAATTCTCCGTCATTCTTCTCACCATTTGCCACGAAGAAGAGCAAATTGCACGGCTTGTGCGACGGCTCGGCTGTCTTCCCGACGAGGCGCGTCGGATCATCGCTTCTCAGATGTCTCAGGACGAAAAGATGGATCGCGCGACCTATGTAATCGATACGACTCACGGTCCGCGTGCTTTCCGGAAGACGCTCAACCTTATCATGAAAGATATCTTGCACGACGGCTGAACATTATGAAGAGGAGGGGAGAGAGGGTGCAGGAAAGGTGCCGGGACATCGTCTTCATCGGTATGCTCCTCATGGCACTTTTCTGTGGCGCGTGCGAGAAGCTCTCCGATCTCGTCACCGAAGAAAAACAGCAGAAGATCCTCATCCTCTATACGAACGACGAACATGGCCACATCCTCGAAGGAAACGGCCGCGAGAAGGCGGTCATTCTCGATGAGATGTGGCGTGAGGAAGAGCGCGCATGCGGTGACTGTGTCGTCATAAAGGTTTCAGGTGGCGACAGTTACACCGGATCTGCCATCTCGTCGGTCTTCAAGGGGCGTTCGACGGCGGAGGTCATGCGGGAGATCGGCTACGAGATTTCGGCGGTCGGCAACCATGAGTTCGACTATGGCATGAGCGAGTTCGAAGAGAATCGACGCGCTTCGAAGATGAAATACCTGTCGGTGAACATCATCAACGCGAAGGCCAAACCGGCGTTTTCCACCTCGGAGATCGTCGAGCGGGGAGGCGTTCGTATCGCTTTCATCGGCGTCACGACCGAGGAGTTGCGGCAGGTTGCCTTCTCGGCGAACCTCAAGGATCTTCGCACCGTGGTCGCGTTGAGCGCCATTCAGCGCGAGGTGCGCCGGATAAAAGGGCAGGCCGACATCGTTGTCGCGATCGCGCACCAGTCTTTCGAGAGTGCGCGGGAATGGTTCGCCGCGCTCGACGCCGAAGACCGGCCGCTTCTCGTGTTCAATGCCCACACGCACGAGGAGTATGTGCGCGATGTCGAGGGGACCTTCTTTATTCAGGCGAAGAAGTATCTCGAAAAGTATGCGCGGGTCGAGATCGTGCGGAAGGGGGGAACCTTCTCGGTGAGCGACGCTCGCATCGTCACCTTGCGCGAAACACCGACCGGGAACGACCCACGTAGCGCGATGGTCCGCGATCTTCTGGGGCGCTATCGGGTGAAGATGGACCGGCTCGCCGGTGCCACTCTCATCGATGCGACCGCCGGTGTGCCGATCGACCGTTTCATGCGGCTCTACGCGTGTGCCGTTCTCGATTCTTTCCCCGAGGCCGATGTCGCCTTATCGAATCCCGGTGCCTTTCGCGACGACATCCGTGCCGGTCCGGTCAAGGTGAGCGATATCATCTCGATGCTTCCCTTCGAGAACCGGCTCGTCGTTTCGGAGATACCGGGGAAGGATCTCGTTTACAATCTCAATCTCTCGGAGAACGCGGTGTGCGGCATGGAGAAGCGCGGCGACCAGTGGTATCGCAAGGGGGCGCCGCTCGATCCGAGCCAGCGCTACAAAGCGGTCATCCACGAGTACATCTTCGCCGGCGGCGACTACTACAAGTTCGTGGGAGAGCATATACAGAACCGTCTCACCGGTACCATTTGGCGCGTGCCGCTCATAAAGTTCCTCTCGGAATCGGGGAAGGAGGACCTTTCGTTCGAAGAGGCGGCCGAACGGCTCCTTACGAGATACGGCTACCGGTAGCAAGCGCCCGTCCTGCCGCGAAGGCGATCTGGTTCGCCGCCTTGACCGCATCGTTCTGGGAGACCACCATGAGCGCCGCGAGCCATATCTCTTCGGGGATGGCATCGAAGGGTGCTATCGTCGAGAGGAGGCCGAGCACGACGACATTGGCCGTTTTCCCGGTCGTGTCACCATAGCCACGCGCCGTTTCGAGCGCATCTATCTCGATGAGCCGATAGTCGGAGAGTACCTGTCGTATCGCGTCGAGTGAGGGGTAGTCGTTCTTCTTTATCGCCACTGGTACCGCCGCAAAACGGTTGAGGATGACCGTGCCGCCCGGTTTGAGCAGTTCCAGAAATCCGGGACGGAGCACTTCGCTCATCTCCATGACGACGAGCACATCGGCGCTTCCCGGGGCAAGGATCGGCGAGTGAACGGCGCCGCAGGCGAAGGTCGAGATGACCGGACCACCCATCTGCGCCATGCCGTGGGTGTCTCCCTTCACGATGCCGCTTTCGGCATAGGGGGTGCGAAGGGCGACCTCGGAGAGCACCTTCCCGAAGAAGAGATTGCCTTGGCCGCCGATACCCCGGATCGCGACGCGGAGCGACGCAGGCAGTTTTGCTTTGTCGACCGATGCTGCGGTTACCTCTTTGGGGGCCGGTAGTTCGGGCGTTGTTGTTTTTTCTTTCTTTTTCTCCGGCTCTTCGACGATCGCACCGAAGGGACAGCGCTGGCGGCATACCTGCTTGTTCGAACCGCAGTTGGTGCAGAGGGTCGTAAAGGAAGGCCGTTTCTTCTCGTCGTGCTCTATGCCGGGGCACACGCCGCAGAGCCCGCACTGTCTGCACTTGTCACGGTCGATGGTAAGGATGCGCCGTTTCTTTGCCGACTCGGTCTCCTGAATACAGGCACCCTCGAGGATGAGGCAGGTGAACTCACCCTTCTCGGCGAGCGCAAGCGCCTCGGTGAGACACCGCTCCACCTCCTTGAGATCGTAGGCGTCGCAGGCGATCATGCGGCACTTTTCGGCGGCGACCGCATCGCGGAGGCTGAACCTGTTAGGTACCCCGGCAAGGTTCGCTGGCGAGGTAGGGGCCGGCTGACCTCCGGTCATCGCGGTGACCCGGTTGTCGAGGATCACCTTCACCCCCGGCACATTACGGAAGACGGCGTTCCGTGTCGCGTCGAGACCCGAGTGACACTCGCACGAGTCGCCGATGACGCTGATGACCGTGGCGGCCTGTTCAGGGCGCGACAAGACGAAGCCCTGCCGCATGCCGTCGGATCCACCCATGCAGAGGACTGTGTCTATCGCATTGAAGAAGTGGAGGAGCGTTGAACACCCGATCTCGCCGAAACCCGCGTAGATCTTCTTTTGCCGTTTGAGCTTCTGAACGGTCAGCGCGAAGGCGCGATAGGGACAGCCGGGACAAATGGAGGGGGGACGCGGCACCGGTTTCACCGCCGGTACCGGCGGCCGTTCTATCGCTTCGGTGATGCCCTGTCGGGCGAGCACTTCGAGTACCATGTCGGGCGACCAGTCGGTAATGACCGAATGCTCCCCTTTGCCGATGACCGGAATACCGAGCATGCGGATCCGCTCCTCAAGGAAACGATCACCATCTTCAAAGACGAAGAGTGGCCCTTTTACCCGCTGTGCAAAGGCGGCGATGCGTCCCGTCGGTACCGGATAGGCGAGAGACATCGAGAGGATAGAAGGATCCTTTCCTGCCGCGGTGAGCGCCTCGCGGACGATGATGTCGCTTTCTCCCATGACGACGATGCCGAAGCGATCGGCACCGTGGTGTTCGCTCACCACCGAAGGATTCTCTTCGCCCCATGAGAGAATGGCGGGGATCCGCTCGCGAGTCGCCGTGTTGTAATTCTGCCGCGCTATGTTCGGCATGAGCATCCAACCGTGAAGATTTTCGGGGAGCGGGCGCTTTTCGACGGTGCGCGGCGCGCGGGTAGTCACGATGCCCTCCGAATGGGCAAGGATGCCCGATGCGAGCACGACCACCTGCGTTCGGAACTGTCGCGAAATGTCGGCGGCGATGAACGCGATGTCGTACATCTCCTGATGATTTCGCGGCTCGAGCACGGGAACGCGGGCCGCGGCGAAGAAGTGGCGCGCGTCGATGACATGCTGGGTCGAACTCGGCGCATAGTCGGTGGCGGCATAGACGACGAAAGCCCCCGCCTGCGCCGTATAGAAGGCAGATGTGGTCAGAGCATCTCCCGCTTGGAAGACGCCCGGTATCTTCATCGTGACCACCGCGTCGGCGCCGGCGACTGCGTGGCCAACCGTGACCGCGGTAGCCACCGCTTCGCTCACCGACCATCCGACCGTCAAGCGATCCTGCACCTGTGACAGGTACTTGTCTATGACCTCGGTGGATGGGGTCCCCGGATAGCCATCGGCGGCGTGATACCCGGCATGGACGACGCCCAAGGCGAATGCTTCGTTCCCTTGAAGGATGTGACGGGATCCGGGGCGAGAAGCAACAAGATCTCTGAATCGGGACATGACGACCTCGCATGAATATGAACATCTATGCGCGAAAGCACGGTATCATGCCGCGCCGAGAGGTGTCAAGGAAAACGGCAGAGGAGATTTCAACACCGTTGTTGAAAAAGAGCGGTGACCGTTCGTGTATGATTCGATAACCGCAAAGGAATCGGCCATGCACGGTTTTCAGTGCATTGCAAGAGATCTCCTGCCGATGGGAGAAGCAAGAAGAGAGCGCATTTCCTTGACTTCACTTCGGGTGCCGATACGATGATTGTTCGTTGAGAGTTCCCTACAGTCATAAAAGATTAGTCCATGTCGCGGAGGATGGTTTATGTTTGAAGCGGTCAAGAAGTATTTCTCCGAATTTAAGATTCTCAAAACGGTCTCGAAGGACTTTTGGCTCGTCAACGCCATTCAGTTCTTCGACGGTCTCGCCTACTTTGCGGTCATCATCATCATCTCTCTCTATCTCACCGACAGCGTCGGGTTCAGCGACATGGAGGCTGGTGCGTGGCAGGGGATATTCTTCCTGTTCATCACCGCGTTCATGTTCGCGGTCGGATCCATATGCGACACCCTCGGTGTAAAGAAGACCTTTTACATCGCGACGGCTCTGTTGGGTATATCACGACTCGGGCTTGGCGTTGCGCCGCAACTGGCAACGGGGGCGGGACTCAAATACTTCGTCATGGCGATGCTCATCGTCATGGCACTGGGCACCGCGACGCTCGTGACCAACACCAACGCCGCCCTGCGCCATTTCACGACCCCCGAGAACCGCGGGACCGGCTTCAATGTCTATTACCTCATCATGAACATCGGTGCCGCGATCGCTGGCTTCGGCGTGACCGACGGCTTCCGGGCCGCTTTTGGTCCAGTAACCGGTAACCTCATGATATTTAACTTCAGTTTCGTGATGGCGCTCATCTGCTTCTTCTGTGCGTGGCTCATCTCCAAGAGGCACGATGAGGCCGCCGCCGCCGAGAAAGAGGGTACCACCGAAAAGACGCCGCTCCAGATCTTCATGGAGGTATGGAAGGAGAGCGCGTTCCAGAAGCTGGTGTTGTTCCTCGTGCTGACGCTCGGTGTCCGTCTCGTCTTCACTCACCAGACGATGGTCATGCCGAAGTACTACATTCGAACTCTCTATAACGATTTCGAACTCGGGCTCGCGAACTCGCTGAACCCGATCATCATCGTGGTCGGTCTCATTCTGTTCATACCCATCATCAACAAGTTCAACATCGTGAAACTGCTCGTCGTCGGCATGACGATATCGGCGCTGTCGCTTCTGTTCCTCGCCGTACCGAACAGCTGGATCATGGCGGTCCCCGGCATCACGAACCTCAATCAAGCCTACCTCTACATCATCGTCGCGCAGATCTTCGTCTTCGCAGTCGGCGAACTGATCTTCTCGCCGCGATTCGTCGAGTATGTCGCCTCGGTCGCGCCGAAAGACAAGGTGGCGGCGTACATGGGACTATCGGCGCTTCCGATGTTCATCGCGCGTCCCATCAACGGCTTCGTGTCGGGTATCCTCATATCGAGTTACTGTTATGACGGCATCCGTGCCAAGATAGACACCGGTAATGTCTCTTATCTTCAAAGCCCCGAATGGATGTGGATGATCTACTTCATCTTCGCCGCGATAAGCCCGATCGCGATTCTCCTGTGGCGCAACAAGGTCACCTCGGAGGCTGCCGATAATGGTGGCGCCGACAAGAAAGAGGAACCCGCCGCCGAGGAAGCGGCCCACTGAAGTTAGGGAGGAATGTCATGAAGAAATACGGCCCCATCGTTAAAGACGCGCTCATTCTCGTCGCGTTCAGTTCGGTTTTCGCCATCGTCTGTAACTATGGATTCAAGGCGCTCAAGGGTCAAGGGGTAACGACCGATCCTATCGTGGCGGCCATCATCCAGAACGATCTCGATCAGATGAAGAAACTTATCGAGGCGGACAGCGGCCGGGTCAACAATCCAGACGAACAGGGGCGCACGCCGCTCATGTGGGCAGCCTATGCGAACTTCAGGGATGCGGCGGCCATCGCCAAAAGCGAGGAGAAGCGGGTCGAAGCCGTCAAACTGCTTACGGAACAGAAGGCCGATCCCAATCGCACCGATAAGGACGGGTGGACGGCGCTCATGTGGGCTGCTTGGAGCGGCTTTCCGAAGGTTGCGGAGGTCCTGATTTCCTCGGGTGCCGACCTCGAGAAGGCCGATAAACGCGGCCACACTGCTCTCATGCTCGCCGCGATGCGGGGCCATGTCGCGGTGGTACGCCTGCTCATCGAAAAGGGAGCCCTCACCGCCGTCAAGAATACGGACGGAAAAACGGCGCACGACATCGCGCGAGAAATGGAGGGGAAGTACCCGGACCGGAAAAAGGACTATGGCGAGATAGTCTCTCTCGTATTGTGATCATGGAACGAACGCCGCTTTTTCCCGGAACCGGTCTTGTTGCTGCGCGAAGCCCGTGGCTTTTTTTGGCGGCGGCTTTTGCGCTTCTCTCACAATGTGGTCTCCCCGCGCCTTGGCCGGTCGCGTGCGGCGCGTGTGCGCTCATCTCGGTCGGCATCGTTTTCCGGCGGCTGATACTGTTTCCCTTCGTCGCGATCTGTCTTTTGATGGTAGGGATCCTCGTCGGAGCGGACGATTTCTATCACTGGTTGCAAGCGCTTCTCAGAGGTGTCGTATAGCATGGAAATCGGACCTCTTCTTCGCGTGGTACGCACCTTCGAGGCCTTCTTACAGGCGGAGACCATTCGTAAACCGATTCTTGGTCTCCTGTTCCTGTTGCTGCTGCTCCCGCGAAGCGGTCTGCTTTTTCTCGTGGTTCTCTTTTTTGCGGCGGCGCTCTTGCCTCGCGATGTCCAGTCGCGTCATATCGGTCTCTACCTCGCACTTCCTTTTACCCGGCCGTCGCTTTTCTTTCACTCGTTCCTCATGGGACTTTTTCTTCTGCTTCTCGGTGCGGTGATCGGCGGCGCGATATTCGGCGATCCGGGATGGCCGACGAAATTCATCGCGATGGCGATATTTTTTTCCACCATGTTTTCCCTATCGCTCATCGGCGCCGCGGCGGGGCGCGACACGCTCACTTTACCGGTGCTTTTTCTCTTTGCGGATGTCACGACCGGTGCGGCGCTAGGCGTTGACCATCCTTTCCGCTGGTTCAGTCCTTTCTATCAGGAAGAACCGCTGTACGCGGGGTTGGTCGCCGTGCTGTTGCTTGCCGCGGCCTTTGTCCAGTATCTCGTGATGGGGAGACGAATATGACCCTCATCGTCGAGAAGGTATCGAAACGATTCGGTCGTCGGTCAGCGCTGGTCGATGTCTCTTTTGTGACCGGTCCGGGAGAGATCGTCGCTGTGCTCGGCCCTTCAGGAGCGGGCAAGACGACGCTCATGCGCGTGGTGAGCGGCGAATGGCCGCCGAGCGAGGGGTACATTCGGGTAGGCGGGGGACCGCTTTCGCACTTTAGTCGTCATTTGGTCGCATCGAGCGGCGATCAGCGCATCGTGTTCCGTCATTTCACGGGTGCCGACTACCATCGGATATGGAAATTGCTGTACCCTCAATTCGACGACGCGCTCTTTACCGTTTTCGCTCGGCGCTTTTCATGGGATCTTTCTCGGAGGATCGAAGCGTTGCCCATGGGAGACCGTTCGCTCTTTCTCACCCTTGGTGCGCTTGCGTGCCGTCCCACGCTCCTGCTCATAGATGAGCCGTTCCAACATCTCACGCCCCATGAACGGGAAATGCTCTGTGGTCTTCTTCGTTCCTATGCCGATGAGCATCGGGCGACGGTGATCCTCTCTTCTGCGGAACTGTACGAGCAGGAGCCGATCCTTGATCGCATCGTGGTACTCAAGAACGGGCGCCTTCTCTGTGCAACTCGGCTGGACGAGGCGCGTTGGTCGCACCGGATAGTGTCATCTGTCGGCGAGGCGGAAGATTTTCTTACCATAGGACCGGTGCTCGCCGAGCGACTTGTTTTCTGCGACGAAGAACGGATCGGACGGGTGCCGACACTGGGCGAGATCGTTACCGGTTACCTGAACGGTGCCTCGTTCTGATGGGACTCTTTTTGTCCTAACGGATCTCGATAGCCTCTGCTTCGGCACGCACCGTTTCGCGTCCCTTCTCGATGGTTTCGAATAAGCGCTCCACCGCGGTTATCGTGCGCAGGATCTTCGTTAGCGGCGAGACGATGGCCGGTTGTTCCGAGTCCTCCTCGTCGCGATCGCGTTGGAGGACGAGATCGACCACTGACGGTTCTTGAGGGAACGGTTTGATGATGAGGATGCTGTCCGAGGAAAGGCCAAGGCGAGTACGCACCGCTGCAAAAGCGGCACGGTAACCGCCGAGCTCATCCACAAGTCCTCGTTCAAGCGCATCAGCGCCACTCCAAATACGACCTTTGGCGATCTGTTCCATTTCTTCGGGCGTTTTTTTGCGGGCCGCGGCGGCACGGCTTACGAAGGTGTCGTAGATATCGTCGAGCGTCGTTTCGAGCAGTTTCTTTTGGTCGATGTCGAGTCGGGTGAGCGAGGAAAAGAGCCGCGCGTTCTTTCCGAACTGTTCCGCGTCGAACGAGATGCCGAGCTTTTTCCAGAACTCGGGTGTGTACATCTTGCCGACGATGACCCCGATACTGCCGGTCACCGTTGAGGGTTGGGCGACGATGTGGTCTGCCGCCATGGCGATATAGTAGCCGCCCGATGCGGCGGTGGAACTCATGGTGACGATGAGTGGCTTGCCGCTTGCGCGCACCGTTTCGGTGACCTCGTGCCATATCGTTTCCGAGGCGACCACCGAGCCGCCCGGCGAATCGATACGCAGAACGATCGCCTTCACCTCGGGGTCCTTTGCCGCGTCGCGAAGCGCTTTCGCATAGGTGTAAGAACCTATCGAGGAGCGTTTTCCAAAGGGATCGCGCTCCGATGGTCCGCGCTCGATCTCTCCCTCGGCGACGATGAGCGCCACCGTCGTTCCGCCGGTCTGGGGCAGTATCGAGGGGCGGTAACGGGAAAGATGCGTTCTCACGGAACATCCCGCCTTTTCCTCCATACGGGCGATCACCTCTTCCCGATACTTCACGCCGTCCACCAGTTTTTCGGCGAGCGCCTCCCCCGAAAAGAGCGGTGCGCGGTCTATGAGCATCCGAAGATGAGCAACTTCGATGCGGCGTGCCTCGGAGATGTCGGCGACGAGTCGTTCATAGATCGACTCGAGGAGGCGATGGACCGCCTCGCGGTGCGGCGGGGTGAATTTATCTTCGGTAAAAAGGTTCCATGCATTCTTATACTCCTTGCGGGTTCCGCCTATTGGCTCGATCCCCAATTTGCCGAGAAGTCCCTTGAGAAAGGGATGTTCTGCTGCCACCCCGGCGATGTCCACGGTCCCTGCCGGCTGGAGGTATATCTCGTCGAACGCGGTTGCCAGATAGTACGAAGCCATGCCGCGCGACAGCTCGCCGAATGAATCGGCGTAGGCGATCGCCGGCTTTCCCGTCTTGCGGAACGCGATGACCGCGTCGCGGATCTCTTGGATCTGGGCATAGGAGAGCCGATGGTCGTCTATCCTGACGAGAAGCCCTTTCACCTTCGGATCCTCACCGGCGTTCTCGAGGCCGGTGACGATGTCGAGGATGGTAATCTGTCTCCCGAAGATCTCGCGCATCACCGGATCGGTCGGTGCGTATTCGACGACCCGGTCGTCAACGGTGAAGGTAACGACGGTGTCGGGCGGCGCGATGATCTTTTTCGCGTCAACATGGTGGACGATCGCCGTGGCGATCCCCGCGATGAGGAGAAAGACGAGCAGGCCGAACAAGGCGAACATCACGACGATCGCTTTGAATATCTTTTTAAGGAATTCCATGATGCACCTCTTTGCTCAGTTGGCGATCGTTATCTCTTCGATCGGTTCTATCTCGCCCGTGAGGGAACGGAGTTTCCCCTGTTCCATGACATAGGTGTTCTCCATACCGACGATGCCCCAGCCGGGAACGAACACCTTCGGCTCGATGGCGATCGTCATGCCGTTCTCGAAAGGTATTTTCTGTTTGGCCGCAATGACCGGCAACTGATTGACCTCGACGCCGATGCCGTGGCCGAGGAATCTGACCTTCGCATCGAGTCCCATGAAGCCGTCGCGCCACGAGCAAGTTCCGACAAGCGAGGTAGCATAGTTCCACGCCTCCTCGCCGGTGATTCCGGGGGTGATGAATGAGACGATCTTGGCAAGGAACAAGCTCAGTTCACCATAGAGGCACGCGATGTCGTCAGCGGGTTTGCCGACAAAGTAGGTGCGCGTCGAGTCGGCGGCGTAGCCATGGCACGCGCCGATGAAATCGACGACGAAGTAGCGTTCGATCGTTTCTCCCGAGGCGCCCTGCGCGACGGCGGGGGAGAGCCCCTTGCCGCCGATAGGAAAGTCGGTATAGGTCGGTTCGAGGGCCGAGGTGCCTGTGACGACGAGGCTCAGCGCCCCTTCCATCTGCGGTCCCCGGAGCCGGAACGACCCGGGATGACCGAGTTCGCGGCGTGCATAGGACTCGATAGCAACCTGAAGATCGATATCGCGCATTCCGGGGTGGTATGCCTCGCGCGCGTAGCGGTGCACGGCACGGTTGATAGTGGCTGCTTTTTCGATGATCGCGATCTCTGACGGCGATTTCACCATCTTGGTAAAGGCGAGTGGAAAAGAAATGTCTACGAGTTTCGCCTCTGGCGGCACCATTTTAGCGGCGAGAAGATCGCGTTCGGCGACCGTCGTGACATCGGCGGCAAAACCGATGACCGTATACCGTGCAATGAATGAGCGTATGTGGTCGGTGTCAAACGGTTCTACCACCAGTGACGACTCGCGGCGGGCGCGTTCAAGATACTTGCGGACGAAGTAGCGGGCCTCTCCCTCGGCGGGGATCACCAGTATCCCCCGCTGGACCGAACCGGTAAAATAGAAGAGGTCGCTGTTGGCAGAAAGAAGCGCCGCGCCGACTTTTTGTTCGCCGAGTCTTTTTTGGAAACGGTCGATGCGCCGGGTTAATTCCTCATGCGAAAAGAGCCTCATGGTATCATTCTCCCTTTTCACAGACCGCTTCACTATAGCGCAGTTGACGCCATTGGCAAAAAAAAGGCCCTCCCGGACGGGGAGGGCCGAATAAGCAGGTAGAAAAAGACCTACTCTTTGGGGCAGACAGTAACTCCCGAGAGCTGGCTCGAAATGTCGCCGATCGGTGTTTCGGTCGGGTGGTAGACCTTCGCGTTGGTGACGCCGAGAGTGATCGATCCGCCGCTTGCCTGAGTCGTGTTGACCGCCGCCGTCACATTGGTCGTTCCGCTAAAACAATAGGCGAGCAGGCAGGCATCCTGGCCGACCGCATTAAGGAGCACGAGAGTAGCACTTCCCTGTTTGGTCGGGTCCATGTCATACTGGCCCGGGGTCACCGCGTCAGTCGGGAACATGAGCTGGACGATAGGATTGGCGATGGTTTGCCCGGCAGCTGACTGTTGCATGACAATGATGGAGGCGGGATTGGTGCCATCAGATGCGACATGGATGGCGAGCGCGAGGTTCTGCGATGCACCAGCCGGTGGTATCGGCTTGTTGGTAGTGCCATAGGTGCCGGTGAAGACCGCCTGCATGACGACGCCCGACATGTTCGACTGGATCTGGGTGTTGAGGTCACCGTCGCCGTCGTAGATGTAGTTGAACGCGGTGCTGTTCGCGTTCACCGTTCCATAAGCCGGCACATTCTCGTTGATGAGGCATGCGTCGAGTTCATCGGCACAGTTGGTGTCCGCGCAGGTGTTGCACGACTCGGTAGTACCGCTCGCGCCGCACTCGGTCGCACAGTTGTTCTCGAGACAGGTCATCAGCGCGTCAAACTTCGCCTTGCCGTCGGCCGAGCCGGCGTCGTAGCAGGCTTGAAGACAGGCTTGGTCGCCATCGGCACAGTCACCCATGCAGGTGTTGATCTCACTGCAGGACTTTTCACCGGTCGCCGTGTCGGTGTCGGGGATGGTGTCGGTGTCGGTCCCACTCTGGCAGCTGCTCGTGTCCCAGCCGGAGCAGTCTGTCTTGCAGGTCGCAAAGCCACTCGCGAAGCCGAGTTCGGTGCAGTCCTTCGCGCCGCCGTCGCACACCTCGCCATTGTCGGTGATGCCATTGCCGCAGGTCGCGACGGTGTCGGTGTCGGTCCCGGTGTCGGTCCCGGTGTCGGTGCCCGTGTCGGTACCCGTGTCGGTGCCCGTGTCGGTGCCCGTGTCGG
>CAYQBN010000023.1:0-18469 GCA_964415795.1 uncultured Spirochaetales bacterium
GATGCTGTCGTGCTGGTCGGTGGCACCACTAAGATCCCTTACATTCAGCGGCGGGTGGCCGAGTTCTTTGGGCGCGATCCGTTCCTCGGCATAGAAACCGAGCTCGTCATTGCGATGGGAGCGGCGATATATGGGCACTCCTTGGTAGAACGGAAACAAAAGGAAAGCCCGGTGCTCCTCGATGTCGTTCCCATGTCGCTCGGCGTCGGGACCATCGGCGATTTCGTTGAGATACTTATCGAGAAAAACGAACCTCTCCCACTGGAGCGAACGAGCATATTCACGAACGCTTCGGACAACCAGAAGACGGTTCGTATCGGCATTTATCAGGGGGACAAGACCAAGAAGAGCGAATCACACCTCATGGGAGAGATTGTCCTCACCGATCTGCGCGCCGCGAAGCGCGGCGAACTCAAGATTCAGGTCACCTTCGAGGTGGACACCAACGGCGTCCTCAATGTGAAAGCGATGGACCTCGAGACGGGGAACCGGCAGAACATAGAGTTGAACATTCTCGGTTTGGGGTGATACCATGACGCACAACATCGGCATTTACCTGAGAGACGAGCGTTACCTCGCCTCACTGCGAGACTTTCTTTCGCGCAAGATATCGGATGTGGAGGTGGTGACGATCCGCAGTCTGAAGGAGTTTCATGCGGAGGCGGAGCGTCCCCTTTCGGTCATCATCGCGGAAACCCAACTTAACGAGGGGATATGGCTTCGGGTCATCCCGGTACTCAAACGGGCGCGACACATCATCCTTCTCGCCTTTCCCGGAGGGCCCGAGATAACGGAAGAGATAGCCCAGAAGTACGGGGCTGAGAGGTTGTTCCGTGTCCCGTTCCCGAGCGGCGATCTGCTTGCAGCGATCCAGCAGATGCTGGAACGGGACAAAGAGGAATCTGTCGGGGCAGAGGCGCCGGTCGAAACGGTTGAAGAAATGGAATCGCTCTACAACCGTCTCAATGATCTTGACTATTATGCGCTTTTTGGTGTGGATACGGGGGCGCCAGTCGAAGAAATAAAAAAGCGCTACATAGAACTTGCACGCCGGTACCATCCCGACAAGTTCAGGAACGCCTCGGCCGAGGTGCGTACCATGGCGTACGAGATCACCAAGCGGGCGAATGAGGCGTACTCGGTAGTGTCGCACCCCAACCGCCGCAAGATGTACGACCGCATGCGTCGCGAGAATCCGGAGACGAAGCGGTTCGATTTCAGGCTGAAGATGAAGTATGAGGAAAATCCTCATGATACCATAGTCAACAAACAAGCGCGCCGGTTCGTGCTCCTTGCCCAGAAAGCGATGGAAGAGGGGCAGTTCAAGCAGGCGTTCACGCAGCTCAAAATGGCCGACAGTATGGAGCCGGGTAACGATTACATTCTGAGTCTCATCGAACAAGCGAAAAAAGGAACGGGGCAAGGGTAACGTGACGGGTACGCCTCTGGTCAAGAACGCCGTTCCCCGCCATGTCGCCATCATCATGGATGGCAATGGGCGTTGGGCGAAGAAACGGATGTGGAACCGCCTGCGCGGTCATCGGGAAGGCGCCGAGAGCGTCGATGTGGTCACCGAAGCGGCGCGGAAGGCAGGGGTCGAGTTCCTGACGCTGTATGCCTTCTCGACCGAAAATTGGAGCCGTCCTGCCGATGAAGTGAACGGGCTCTGGACGCTCCTTGAGGAGTTCCTCGAGAAGAAGCGTGAGAAACTCGTCAGAAATCGTATCCGTCTCCATTTCATCGGTCATCTTGAGCATCTTCCCGAGCGGGTAAGAGGAAAGGCACTCGAAGTAAAGCGGGCAACCGAGGAGCACGGCTGGGACATGACGTTGACGCTCGCGCTCTCCTATGGGTCCCGTGACGAGATCGCCTGTGCCACTCGGGAAATTGCCCGTAAGGTAAAAGAGGGCGTGATCGCGCCGGAAGATATTTCCGACGATCTCATAAGATCTCACCTGTTCACTGCCGATATGCCTGATCCCGATCTCATCGTTCGCACCTCCGGGGAACTGAGGGTGAGCAATTTTCTTCTTTGGCAGAGCGCCTACGCCGAATACTATTTCACCGAAACGCTGTGGCCCGACTTCCGCGAGAAGGAGTTCCTCGAGGCGCTCCAAGCGTATCAGGGGCGTCAGCGACGGTTCGGGAAGACCGGCGAACAGATCAAAGAATAGGCTCTTTCCTTAGAGAAGATGATCCGCGGTTATAATCCGCGGTGCAGGAAGCCTCACGCCGAGGATCTTCTCGAGGCTGTATCCCTGTTCACGCAACAGAGCCAAGTATCGTTCGTCCCGATCTTCAGGAGGAGAGGGAAGCGAATCGAAATCTGCGCCATGAAGGCCGGGGCAGGTCTTCAGGAGTTCGGCGCGCCATGTGGGATCGGAAAAAAACTCCGAGACGAATGGCGTCTCACGACACTGCGCTGGTTTTGCGACATGCACGGTGCACCGGTCACCTTCAAGAAAGGGACATGCCCGCGCCGCATTCTTTTTGAGGATGAGGTAGGGGAGATAGAGCCATCCGCCGTTCTCCTCGGCGATCTCGAGGACGACGAAATCGGTATACCGAGCGATGAGCGCTTGAGACGAGACACCAAGGTGTTCGGCGAGGAGGGCGATATCCTCAGGATAGAGGAAAACGGAGCCTTCGCCTCGACAACAAGCGCCGCAGCGGCGACAGGTAAAGACCTTATCTGTCATCGGGTGCTCCGTTGGGCGCTTCGACGACGGGAACCATTCGGGTTCCCTCTTCCCGAAAGCGTTCGGTCATGAAGATCTTCAGTGTCGCTATCTCCTTTCGATATTCTTCCTTCTCCAAGCCATACGATGCCCCTCTTGACGCGATGAGGCGGAGCGGGTTGGTCTTGTATTCCCACGGAAGAAGGCGTATCTTCGCGCCGCGTGAAGCAAGGAACAATCCATCGCGATCGGGGCGGGCGAGTGTGGCGAGCGACTTTTCATCGGGGGCGCCGATGAGGGCGTAGCGGCGATGAAAAGCGACCTCGATGAGAAGGTTCCTGATATCCTGTTTTTTGGCGGCACTCATCTCGGCAAGGAGCGTTGGCGCCTCGCGGAGGATGTCGCGTAGACGCCGATCATAGAAGGAGGTGGTCACTGGTCGCTCACCGGAAACGGTAAGAAGAGAGATGGTGAGAGAGAAAGGCTCTTCTTCTGACATGCCCTCGTCGCATCCCTTTTGGCGGATGCACGCTCGAATGATCTCCGCCTTATCAGAAAAAGAACGATCGTCTCGTGTCACCAGCACCCCGCGCGGGCCGAGGTAAAGGTAGTCCCATCCGGCGATCGGCTCGTGCGAGAAGAACGATGCCGTCAGAGCGGTGGCATCGCGAACCGTCGCCCCTAGAAAGAGGCAACTCGCTATCCCGGCGATCTCCTCGAGAGAAGAAGGGGCGTTCGGGAGGAACGATGCTCCCGGTGGCGCATCAGTGCCTACCGCGGCGAGGGTTGTGCAGGATTCTTCGACCAGTCTGGTAAGCGGATCGCTCCGGCGCGTAAGTTCGCGGACAACGACGATGGCAGCGAAAATAACGAATCCAAGGACGAGCGCTCCGGTTACGATCTTGAGGAAGCGATCGCCCGTCATCATGGGATGATGTCCCGGTTATTCGCCGCCGCTCTTTTGAAAGACGGCAAGCCATTGGTCGTTGAATTCTATGGTCGCTTTTTGGCGCAGAGTTTTCAGATAGTTTTCCGTTATCTCTCGCGCCTTTGTCGATTGAAGGGAGCGGCGGATGGTTTCTTTTTCCGTTTCGAACTTCGCCATGTCGGCGGGGGTATGTTTGAGGATTCGCGCCACGACAACTTTGTCATCAACATCGATCGGTGCCGGTTGTGAAATGGCGGTCAGACCAACCGATGAGAAGAGGGTTTTGATGAGAGACGGAGCGATACCGAGATCGGGAATATACTGTTGGTTTTTTCGAATACCGTTCTGGGCCAGGGGGGTCATATCCCAGTCGGGAATGTCCTTTTGGAGATTCTCCGTTTTGTACGAAGGGTTGGAGAGGAGCGCGTATGCCTTTTGCGCGTCGGCTTTCGCGAGGGCGGCGATGCGATCGTCGAGGACAAGTTCACGGGCGATCTCCTCTTTAACCTCGTCAAAGGACTTTGTTGTTTTGTCTTCTTTTGTCCAGCGATCTTTGTGATCGTCGTAGAACATCTTGACGCGTTTCTCGTCCTTGGCGAGTAGGTCGCGGACCTCTGTCTCTTGAAATGCCTTGCGCAATTTCTCGATTGCTTCAGGTTTCATTCGGTTTTTTCCGAATACGAAGAACTGGGCGTCGAGCGATTCGTTGTTATTGATGAACTCCTCCTTCATCTCATCTTCCGAAATGTCCGCTGAATCGGTGAGGAATGCGCGCAGTCGTTTGGCGAGGAGATCGCGGCGCACCTTATCTTCGTATGCGGTTACCGTCATGCCCATCTGGAACTGCACAAAGCGGTTATATTGGTCGCGATTGAACGCCCCGCCCTGTTGAAAATACGGCGTCTCCGTTATTTCCTTGCGGATCTCCTCTTCGGTGACCGTGAATCCGAGTTTCTCGGCTTTCTGGGCGAGGAGCGTGACATCTACGAGGCTGTCGAGCGCTAGCTTGGCAATGTTCATTTCCTGCGCTTTCTTGGCGTTGAAGTCGGGAATCATCCGTTGGTAGAAATCGTAGTAGTTGTTGTAGAGAAAGCGGAACTCTGCCTGCGTTATCGTGTCTCCGCTGACCATAGCGACCCAGTTCGGCTGGGCTTGGCAACCCTGATCACCGGGACCGAAACTAATGACGAAGGTGATGATGATGGCGGCGAACATGAGGTACACGATGAGCGAACCGCTTTTCTTGCGGAGGTCGGTAAACATTGCTAACCCCTTGACTTTACTAAAATAACAGCCAAAAACGGGCGCATTCTAAACGGAATCGCGCCAAAAAGCAACTTTTTGAACCGGGCCGAATCGGAGGCTACTCGGCAAGGGGGTCCTCGGGGAGATCCTCCTCCTCTTCGGAAGGAGAGGAGGTTTCTTTGTCGGCGTCGCGCTCCAGCTTACCGTTTTCCCAGATCCCTTCCTGTCGTTGGCCGTTAGGGCAGGTAAAGACACCCGGGCCGCTGTATTTGCCGTTCTTGAATCCGCCGGTGTACTCGCAGCCGTTCGGAAAGGTGAGATGTCCCTCACCGGTGATGCGACCGTTCTTGAACTCACCCTCGTAGACTTTGCCGTCTTTGAAAGTGTAGGTGCCGCGGCCTTCTATCTTGCCGTCGGCGAAGGTGCCTTCGTATTTCTCCCCGGTCGCCGCGTAGGTCATGACGCCGTACCCGTGCTTGCGGTCGGCGACCCATTCGCCTTCGTAGCGGTCTCCGTTCGCGTAGGAAAAGATGCCGCGTCCGTGCCGCTTGCCGTTCTCGAACTCGCCGCTGTACTGTGTTTCGTCACGGTACCGAAAGGAGCCTTTGCCGTGAATGGTGTCGTTGAAGAATTCCCCTTCGTAGACATTGCCGTTCTTGAATTTCATTGTACCAAAGCCTTGCCGTTTGTCGTCCACGAACTGGCCGGTATAGACATCGCCGTTGGGAAAGGTGAGTGTGCCTTCTCCGTTGAATCGGTTGTTCTTGAACTCGCCCTCGTATACTTTCCCATCTTTGAAAAAGTACTTGCCGTGTCCTTCCATGAGCCCGTTCTTCGTTTCGCCGACATACTTGTCGCCGTTCTTGAAGGTGAAGGATTCATCGGTGAACAATGGCTCTTCCGACGAATCGGACGCCTCTCGTTCGCGATGGGAGGAACGGGTGGGATCGTCCTCGTTCACGGGGGTGGACGCGCATGAACAGAAAAGAATGCCGCCTAAGAGAAGAAGAGGAAAGGATGCCTTTCGCACGACGCACCTCCGTGATCCACTGCGGGAATAAGGATATTCTCGGTATGTTTCCTTGTCAAAAATCTTCTTGCTTCCCGGAGGGAGGTTTTTATACTTGATTTTGGCTTGTCACAAGGAGGTCAACATGCGTATGGTATTTCTTCCCACAGTGACCACGATTCTTTTTTTGTTCGGTTGCGTTTCTTCTCCTGACGATCCGATCGCTGAAGTCGGTGAAGCGTGTGCCGGCGACGGTGCCATCTGTTCGTGGGATCAGATCCGCGTCTTGCGGTGCGAGGGTGGTGTGCTCAAACTCGAGAAGAACTGCGCCGACGAGAACAAGACATGCAAGGACGGCCAGTGCGCCGAAGACGAGCAGGTCGGCGATCCGTGTACCGGATCGGGCTCTGCCTGCGCGGGGCAGGTGCTCGTCGTGTGTACCGACGGTAAGTGGGTCGTTTCGGTCGATTGCGCCGCCGAGGACAAGGTCTGCATCGAGGATACGGGCGGAGCCGTATGCCAAGAGAAGCCAGAGGTGGATACCGAACCACAGCCCGACGAGAGCGGGGATGTGGGGCCCGAAGAGGTGAGCGAGGGGACGGAAACGGCACCGGATAGTGATGTGCAAGGGGGAGAGTGTAGTCCTGGCGAAACCGCCGAGTGCTACCACGGCCCGAGCGGCACGAAGGGTGTCGGCCCGTGCAAGGCGGGTACCGCGGTATGTGCTGAGAGCGGTTACTGGGGGCCGTGTGACGGAGAAGTTCTTCCTGAACCGGAGATTTGCGGTAACGGCATAGATGAGGATTGCAACGGCGCAGATGGTACACTCGAAACGGTCGTTGACTACGATGGTGATGGATTCACCTACTGCACCGGCGACTGTTGCGAGTTCACGACCGAGTGCCCGGTACCGAAGGCGGTCAACCCTGAAGCGGCCGAGATAAAGGGCAACGGCGTTGACGACGATTGCAACGATAAAGTGGATGACCCGATGAGCTGTGACAATGGACTCATGGTGAGCGCCGATCCTGCCTCGAGCGCCGTGGCGCTTGCCAAGGCGGCCGGCATGTGCGAGCCGTGGTTGCTCTCGGCGGAACTCACGCTCGCCGGTACGCCGGTCACCGAACACATCGCCGATGGCCCTGAGGGAAGTCCCACCATAGACCGACCTTCTTTACCCTATCCCTACTACGATGACCAATATCAGACCTATGCGGTGCCGGAGAAGTTCGGCAACAACCTCTACCCCAAGGAAGGCGTTTCGCTCGCGGTCCTCTCGACCGGTCCGTGGGACAATCCGACGCAGGATGCGGCAAATGCGACGCTCGAGGCAGGTGACATGAAGACCGCCTCGACGGTCCCCGAGGACTGGATAAACCGTCAGCCGAACTGCGAGGTTCCCAAAGCCCCCTCTTGCGGCGGTCAGCCGCCCGATCCGAACATTCAGAACTCGTGCGCTGGAAAAGATCCACTCGTTGTGCAGGATCCCATCATGCTCACGGTGCGACTCAAGGTGCCGAACAACGCAAAGGCGTTCCGGTTGAACACCTACTTCTGCTCGATCGAGTATCCGACTACCGTGTGCAGCAGCGAGAACTACAACGATTTCTTTATCGCGCTCCTCGATTCGACCTACAACGAGGCGAACCCGGGGACCCAGAACCCGAATCCCTTCGACAAGAACCTTGCCAAGACCGAGGAAGGGAATCCGGTCGGCGTCGATCTCGCGCCCCTTGGCGTCTTCAAGGTGTGCAACCCGCAGTGTGCGCCCATGCAAAACCAATATGCCCAATACTGCACTGGTGATTTCGAGATACAGGGAACCGGCTTCGAGTCGCAGACCATGATGGGCGTTTGTTCTCAGAGCGGATGCACCGGCTGGCTCGTGACCGGCGGCAATGTGGTGCCGGGCGAGGAGATACGCCTTCGTTTCGCCGTGTTCGAACAGGGAACGGTCGCCTATGGCCCCGACCACTCGTGGGATTCGACGATACTGCTCGACAACTTCGAGTGGCTCACTGAGGAAACCAAACCGGGGACGAGCACGCAAGAATAAGTCCTAGGAATAAGTCCCTTTTAATCGCCGAGGACTTCGTCTTCGGCACTCAACCGGTAACTGGTCTCTGTTATTTCCTTGGTTGGCTTCAATGAGAATTTCTCACCTTTCGAGAGCTTCTTGAATAGGCGATTCTTCTCGCTGTAGGCGCGTCGTGAAAGCATCATGCGCACCAGTCCCGGTTCCCCGCATGCCGTGAGTTCGACGAGGCCTTTGGATGTGCGCGGTTCGTTGAATACATACCAGCGGTGCGGATTGTCTGCGGACGCTCCTTTTTTCAGGACGAGCGCGCTGAACTTGAGGCGGTGCTTGTTGAATCCTGTCATTTCGTCGAGTTGCCGCACGAGAGGAGGGGCTTCCCACGAGAGAAGGTCGTGACACCATTCATCGGAGAGCGTTGCAACCGGGCAAGGATGGTGGTGGGTGCAGGGATGGAGAATGTGCCATTGGCCGTTGCGCAGAAGGTGGTCACGCACGGCGCCGAGTTCGCGCGACGGAGACTTCAGGGCTGGTTCTATAATAAGGAGAATTCCTTCTTGAGCGAGGTGCTGCTCCGCGAGCGTAGAAAGGAATCGAACTCTTCTTCCTACGGCGTCTGGCGCGACACGCCAGAGTTCGTTGAGCGTATTGGCGATAATGATGATGTCCTGCGGTTCTTCGAGATCGGGAATCATGTCTTCGAGGTCGGAACAAAGGGGGAAGAATGATGCCCCAATGGCTCCGAAAATGCGGTTCGCGCGTATGAGCGCCGTGTTGGAGTGGTCAATGCCGGTAAGCAGAGAGGGTACCCCTTCAAGCGCCGTGAGCGCACCAACAAGTCCCGCGCCGGGACCGCATCCGAGTTCGGCGATGCGGAGAGGACGCTGGGAAAGACGGGCATGGATCGCAGGAAGCGAGAGGAGCGCGGCCACCTTCGTGGCGTTGATGAAGAGGTAGTAGAGTGTGTAGGCGTCGCCGGTGAGCGGATCGTCGAGATAGCGCGGAAGCGATCCTTTTGTTTCGCCGGTGAATCGTTCGCTGAGTTGTTTTATTCGTTCGGCATAGGGAGCGAGGATCGTCGCGGGAAGAGCCCCCTCATCGGTACGCGCTGCAACGGCGTCGCCGAGCACCGCGGCGACCACCGCACGGACAAGCGTCGAGGGAAAAGCAGGTGCGCGCATGAACCGACTCCACTATGGCATCGCTTTTCTAACACAAAGGGGTGAGAAGGAGAAGTTTTTATATCCCGCACCCCTGTTTGCCTCGTTTCTGGTAGTACTTCTGGTGATACTCTTCGGCAGGGTAGAAGGTGTCGGCGGGAACCACCTGCGTCGCGATCGGGCGGCGGTATCTGCCGGATGCGGTGAGATGCTTGATCGCCGCTTCAGCCGCTTTCTTTTGTTCCTCGTTGTGATAGAAAATGGCCGATCGATACTGTGTTCCGACATCGGGTCCCTGTCGGTTGACCTGTGTCGGGTCGTGGATGCTGAAAAAGACTTCGAGCAGTTTTTCGTAACTTACTTTTGCCGGATCATAGGTCACCTCGACCGCCTCGGCGTGTCCCGTTTCATCGGTGCAGACCTCCTCGTAAGTCGGATCTTTCGTAGTGCCCCCGGTGTAGCCGACGCGCGTCGATAACACCCCCGGAACCTGTGAGAACTTGAACTCCACGCCCCAGAAACAGCCGGCCGCGAAGGTTGCCGTGGCCGGGCCCGCAGGGACAGCCGCCGCCTTTTCGAACTTCATCGAGGCCGAATTGATGCAGTAGTGTTTTCCGGTCGGTGCGGGACCGTCGTCGAAGACATGGCCGAGGTGCGAACCGCACGCCGCACAGCGAACCTCGATGCGGTGCATACCGTAGGAATAGTCGTGGCGGTATTCGAGGGCGTCTTCCGTTATCGGTGCCGTGAACGAGGGCCAGCCGGTGCCATGATCGTACTTCGTATCGCTGCGAAAGAGCGTCGCACCGCACGCGGCACACCGATAGAGGCCGGGGTCATACACATCGTTGAGGGTGCCGCTGAACGGCGGTTCGGTCCCTGCCTGCCGCAGAATGCGGTACTGTTCGGGGGTAAGGATCTTCTTCCACTCCTCTTCGCTCTTCACTACCTTCTTATTCGTATCCATTGTTTTCACCTCCTTTTTCTGCCCGCCACTGCCCCTCGGCTCCGTCTGCGACTCCGCCGTGGCAAGCGCCGCCGCGAACGACATCAGCGTCACCACGAGGAACAGAATGATGAAAGAAAATATATGCCGCATGAAGCGCCTCCATTACTTCTTTATTCATTGTTATAGACAGAATGTTGTTACTGGCAATCAAAAAGACCCTAATTGCTTGGAATTGGTAGGGAATGTAAATCGGCCTCCAGTTTTTGTTCTCGTAATTGTCCAGAAACACTCTGAGAAATATTCTGGCGGCGCTTTTGCAGAAGAGTAGCAAGGTGATCGTTCCTTGATCGAGTGCCGAGGGAGGTCCCGATGAGAACGAAAAGACATGCGAAGATTGTGTCGACGGTGCTTGGCGGGTTGTTTCTATTCTGTGCCTGTGGTGATGGAAACGGCACAACCAGCGATGCTGACGCCGCTGCTGATGCAACGCCCGATGCCGACATCGCCATGCCGACAAAGCCGGAGGACGACTTCTTCGAACATTCGACCGAGAACTGGCTCGAACTGACATTCAAGGGACTTATCAACAAGGCCGAAGACTTTGACACCGGCAACATCACCGACGGCATCGGCGAGATGCTCTTCATGGTCGGCGGCGAAACGCTCGATGTGAGCGATGACCCGGCGGCCTTTCTCTCCAAACTTCCCGACGATTATCCGTACGAGGAGTACCGCGGTCTTGAGTATATCGGGATCATCGCCATGCACATCCTCGAACAGGGGACGACCGAAGGCCGCCTCTACTATCTCAGTGCCGGCATTGCGCGGGAGTTCTTGCAGGGAATCAAGGCGGAGGGGACACCCGAAGTGCCGCCGCCGGAGGCTTTCTGGGCGACGCTCTACGATTATTCCTACTTCATCCGCGCCGATCAGGTGACACTCCTGAAGTTCTGTCCCATCGCCAAATACGATGCGGCGGCGAAGGCGTCTCGGCTTTTTGTCGACGCGCGGGCCAACAAGAGTTTCGCGCCGGGGGAGAACCTCATCATCTGGGGAAACATCGCGATGACCTCGAAGATAGAGATCACCGCCGAGACCGAGGGCGAGATATGCCGGTACATGATGGACGACAACGACATCACCAAGGAGCGGTACGAGGAGGAGAAGGCAAAGAATGTGCTCGATTTTTCCTGCGAACTGCCGGAGAACTTCACTGAACCGCGTTACGACGAATATGACATCTTCCAGTCGCGCGGTGTCATCAACGACGCCGACAGCGACGACATCGCGACTTCGGCGGCGATCGAGCGGACGGTGCTTGTGAACGACAAGGAACTCGAGGTGCTCAGTTACCAATCGGCATGGTACCGCATCTCATGGGAAGGGGCCGACTACATCGCGCTCCAATCGATCGGTAACATCTCGAGCGCCGGTGACACCTATCACTTCACGACCGGCGAACTTTATCTTATGAAGGATACCCTCACTGCGCTCAAAGAGAATGGGGAGACGCTCGTCGGGAACGTTGCTTCGCAGATCTATCTCGTGTTTTCCGAGATCGACGAAAAGGTTGAGGAAAGTGGCTACCTGATGAAGCAGTGTCCCGTCGCGGTGCTCGATGTGACGGTGGGAGACCATGGTCTCTTCTTCTGCACGGCCGGCAATACCGACTTTGCCGTCGGCGAATACATCGAGGCGGCGGGCAATATGGCGCTCACGCATGACCCGACCGCGATCGCCGAGTATGTCCAATACGAGGGATGTGTCTGCTACCGCTATCCCGAGGACGGCGATGCGGTGGCGATTGATTGTGCCGAGTTCGGGGAGTAGGGGAGGCCGCCATGAAAAGATATCTGGTGCCGGCGCTTATCGTTCTGTTTCTTCTGCCGCTCACGGCCGAGCCGCAAAAGGGGCTCGTCATCGTCACCACCAAGGTGCTCGAGGAGGGTTCGAAGCAGCTGCCGCTGTTCGTGAAGGAAAAGGAGAAGCGCGGCTTCAGGGTGCTCGTCGCCACCGAGGATGAGTACGGCGGCGCAGGTGTCGTGGGGCAGGAGAAGGCGGTGCTCATTCGCGAATGGCTGAAGACGGTCAAGGACGACTACGGCTATGTGCTCCTCATCGGCTATCCTCACCGCGACTACGGTGATGTCCCGATGGTCCGCTTCTGGTCGCGTGAGGGGATGTCGGGGCTCCTCCCCGGCATGAACGAGTGGGCCGACACCGACTGGTTCTACGCCGATCTCACGGGAAACTGGGACGCGAACGGTGACGGGAAGTTCGCCCAGCCCGACGAGATAACGGGCGTCGGCGCCGTCTCGTTCACCGCCGATCTCATTCCCGGACGCATCGCCGTCTATTTCGACAACACCGACGAACTCGACGCCGTGCTCGCGACGGCCGTCGACTTCATGAACCATACGAAGGAATTCGCCGGCACCTATCGTTACAAATTCCTCTTTCCCATGGCGATCTGGGGATTCAAGGGGATGACCTTCATCGGAGCGAACTGGCCCGAGGACGAGGATTCGGCGGGACTCGCCGAGTGGTTCATCGTGAACCACCTGAACAGCGATGACCGGGTGGTCGTCTCGCGGATGTATGAGCGCGAGGGTTACAAGCCGTCGCAGTGGTCGAGCGAACTTGCACTGAACGAAGAGAACCTTGTCGTCGAATGGAGCAAAGGTTACGGCATGGTGATGTGGGGGGCACATGGTTCCCCTGATGCAGTGGCGCGTGTCGTATGGCGTGAACACGAAGGCGATGGTGATTTGCCACTCGAAGGGGAGATCGACTGGCCGACATTGCTCTCGTGGGAATCGGCCCACCAGATAGTGACCGATGCACCCGCTTTTGTGGTCGCCGTGAGTTGCGATGTCGGTCAAAGCCAACAGCCGGACAACCTGGCCAACCACTTGCTTATCAGCGGCGCAGCGGTCGGAATGGTCGCCTCATCGGCCGCCGGGCCGCGCAGCAAGTCGTTCTGGCATGACCTCGAGGCCGCGCTCGACACCACCACCTTCGGCGACGACAATGTCGGTCCGCTCTTCTACCTGAATCTGCTCGCCGGAATGGCAGGAGGCGAAGCGCTCGCGGCGGCGAAGGCGACGGCGGGAACGGCGATGGACGGCGAAACGGCGACGGCAAAGGCCTCGTTCAACTACTTCGGCGATCCGACGCTGAAACTCACCGACAACATCGAGGATATTGTTGCTGAGGTTTTCTCCGACTACGACACCGTGACCGACGATAAAACAACATCCGACACTGATATCGCTGCAAAGGGCGAAGGCGGGTGTTCGCTCATCGTGCTCTGAATCGTGTCATATTGGGACCACCGAGCAGGCGCAACCGGGGTTTTCTTCTTCCAGATATGCCCCGTCGGAGTATTCTCCCACGGTGTCACCGTGCTCATCCGGCATCAGCGCATCCTCGTCTATCGTGCCTCCGGTATCGCCGACCACCGTTTCATCGGTGCTCACCGTGCTGTCGTTCTCGTCCGGCACTTCGGTATCGGGTATCTCCTCTTCCTCGGTAGGATACCAGGTGTCGATGACGACGACATCCTCATCGGTCTGGGACATGTCGGTGGCGCTGTCCTCGTCGGGGAGGGGATAGTCATCGGTAGGCGCGGACGGTTCGAAGGTGACGCTCAAGGTATATTCACCCGGGAAGTCGGTGCTTCCGGTATAGGTATCGACGACGAGGTAATAGGTTCCGGGGGCGAGCGTTCGGGTGACGGTGTGGTCATCCCGTGCAATGGTATCGACCGCCATGCCGTTCGTATCGACGGTGAGCGAAGAGAGCAGGTGAATGTCGCAATCTATGTTCTCGGGTTGGTTATCGGTCACTGTGGCAGTCAGGTCGCCCGCGGTTGGAAGGTATATCTGGTAGATAAATTCGGGACCGAACTCTTTGGTGGAGGGGGCGGCTGAATAGGTGTCTATCACGAGGGACACCGGATTTCTGGTGTTCCCCTCATCGTAATAGGGCGTCGAAAAGATGACGCGGGGATTCTGAACGGTGCCCTCGACATCGACATCGTCGGTCATGGCCGTATAGCGTCTTCGTTCGTAACTGCTGGAAGGCCAGCTGGACATCCGCCGGAACACCGTCTTTTCGGTCCCGGTCCCCGCGCTTTCCATGATGTACGGCAGGCCGGTCGACTTGTCGGTGTAGATGTACATGATGACATGACTGCCGGCATCGTTGAAGACATCGCCTTTCTTCATGTCGTTCTGGTCGATGACCGTCGAGATCTCAGGAATGGTGCTGGTCGTATAATGGCCACATCCCCAGAGCATCGACACATAACCGGAACAATCAACACCGACCGTACATTCGAGAACACCGTACTGCGAGCAGGAACTTCCGCTGCACGAACCGGCGCGGTATCCTGAGGCAAGACGCGACAAGTATGTTTCCACTTCCATGTAGCCGCCCCAGTCGTAGGCGACGCCGGTATAGGCGCTCCCGCTGGTGTACACATTGGGGATGCCCGACATACAGGAACTTTCTCCGGTCACATTCGCAGCGGAGCAGGTCCATTTCGTCCGCACATAGCGGTCTCCTTTGAGGACCGCTTCGCTTCTCGTTACGGCAGAGAGGCAGACGCTGGTGAGAACAATCGCGGCGATTATAAGGTATTTCATAGGCGCCCCCCGTAGATGACCAGTGCATCATGCCCGGGAGAAATGAAATAGACCGTTCCGTCGCCAGAGACATAGATATCTTGCTCTGGTTTATAGAGGGTTGATTCGATCAAACTCATCCTCCCGAGAACGGTGCCCGTTCCTGAAGTGATGAGAATATGACGACTTCCATCTCCCAGCTCGATCTGAAAAAAGAGATCGCCGTCATCCGCTTTGCCGACGAGCAGGAAGGACATGAGCGGACGGTCGGTGAACCTGAGTTCGAAGAAGTTCTTTTCGCTCAGGACCACGCGGACCGCGCCGTTGCCGAGGAATTTCGTGTAAGGATACACCGTCGTCTTTTCCGTCACGGGTTTTGTCAACGGCTTCACCGTATCGTCGCTTTTTACATACAGCCGCTCTTCCTTGTTGTTGTGCAAGAACAGGTCCATTCCTTTCACGGACAGCGCGTTAAAGGTTTCGGAAGGAAGGGAAAGCTCTTTTTTCAGTGTCTTGGAGTGAAGGTCAAAGGAGAGGACACGCTTGTTCATGTTGTCCAGAATGAGAAGTTTCTTCCCGTCTCCAGAGAGCGCATTCACCCCGAATGGTTTCTCCTCGTTCCTCACAGGAATGAATATACCCACCTGATCGGCCCCGGTCCCGTAGGGGATTTTTTTGATCGGAGTGAGTTCCTTTTCCGGCATTGAGCCGAAATCGACGGAAATGGGTCCTGCGAACAGGATCGTGACCGAGAACAGCAAGCCGAGCCACACGAATTTTCTCATATCGACCTCACGGACAAAAACGGTGCATAATATAGGCATCCACAAGGCCGAACTTTTTGTGATCGAATGCCTTGGGGATGGTGCCGATGATCGTGAAGCCGCACGACTGCCACAGGTGGACGGCCGGCTCGTTCGTCGCGACGACGAGATTGAACTGGAGCGCCTTGAAGCCGTGCTTCGGCGCCTCCTCGATGCTGTGGAGACAGAGCGCCCGGCCGATGCCCCGGCCGCGGGCCCACGAGGCGACCATATAGCCGGCGTTGGCCACATGCGAGCCGAGGCCGACCTGATTGGGGCGCAGGTAGTAGGTGCCGACGATGCGCCCCTCAAGGAGCGCGACGATAGTGACGGTCGGCGTCTCTATCCAGTAGCGGTAACCCTCTTCCTTGGTCGTGCCGGGAGCATGCGGATAACTCTCGCCGCTCTCGAAGACCTCGTGCAGGATGGGCCACAGCTCGTCGAAATCTGCCGGCGTGGCACGGCGGAAAACGAGCGATCGCGTCACTTCGTGAAGAACAGATTCTTGATGTTATATTTACTGCCGTTAACCTTGAGTTTCTGGATAGCCCGCATCTCGACTTGACGAATGCGCTCGCGGGTAAGATTCATGATGGCGCCGACCTCTTCGAGCGTCACGCCTCCCTTGTCGGCGACATCGAGCGCGCAGGTCTCTTTGAGGTCCCATACCTCTTTTCCCGGGAAATTGAATTTAATCGACTTTGTATCCGGATTGACATCAAGATAAAGATGATACTTGCACGAGACAAACAGACAAGGGCGCTTCATGCGCAGACACTCGGCCCGTTGCTTGGGTTTTTGATAATTGGTGAGGTCGATGAGTTCTTTGACGATAGGGTCTTTTTCGAGCTCGTTCCGCTGGTCGGTAACGACCTCGGTGTAGGGCTTTTCCTTCTTCGCTTTCGTCGGTCGCGTAAGCATTGTAATAACCTCCTTTCTAGGTGTCCGGAAAGAAGCGAGTCCCGGATTCATGGAAAAAATAGTAGCGGAGGTGCCTGTCATGTCAAATAGAAATTTGCAACATATTGGATATATTTGACTTATTCTTTGCCGATCTTTTGCTTTTGTGCTTGAACGATGTCCGTTGGACAGCGGCATGAGCATAGAAAAACGCACAAATTATTTGATTTCGGTCAACATGCCCGGTAGCATTGATTTCCGGTAGTCCGTTTTTTGAGGAGGGAGGACATGAGTACGGCAGTACGATTCATTATCGTTGGCATGCTCGTTGGGGTGCTTTGCCTTGCATCTTCCTGCGCTACGCAGCAGGGGCCCAAGGAGAAGTCGCCGGCGGAGCAGGAGATCGCCGAGTATGCAGATTCCTTGTTGGCGAAAGGAAAGGATGTCGCCTATCTGGCGAAACTTTTCGAACTCAAAGAAAAGTATCCCGAAGAGGCGGGGCAAGCGATCGAAGAGGTGTTCGAGAAGCTCTACACCACACTTCCCAAGTATCCGCTTGACAATTTCAAGGAGTCTCCGAACAAGGAGGTCCGTGTCCCGTCAGGGCAGGCTCGACTTCACCTTAAGAACAACTATACTTCCGGCAATACGGTCATCTTCATTCGCGATGGCCGGAAGTTCCTCGTGAGCGAGGTGTTCCCATTCAACACCGACCGGCCGATAGATCTTACGCCGGGCAGTTACGAGTTCATTGTCTTCATAGATCGTAAGTTCAATAACAACAAATACCTTTATACGACGACCCTCTCGATGAGCGACGGAACGGTCTATGTCGGCGAGTTCAACATCGTTTCTGAACTCAACCCGAGCGGTGATTGTCCTGCCGGCAAGGTGCGCGACGAAGATACCTGCATGAAGGTAGAATTCCGCGCGTTCGACAATTGTGGTCCTGGAACGCACCTTGTTGACTACCTCTGTTGTGAGGAAGGATACAACTTCATTATGGATGGCCGGTGTTCGAAATATACCGACAAGGTGGACACGGTGCTTTGCCCTGCCGGCTATGAGGAAGGAGGTCAGGGGCGTTGTTGTCCGAAGGGGATGAAGTTCATTGATGGGCAATGTCAAGTTCCGCCCAAGGGGTGGGTGCCACCTGAAAGCCCCGCGGAGTCACCGCAAGAGTAGATCATCCGAGCAGCCGATTCCTTCCCTAAAATCTTTACTGGTGCCGCCATCAATGGTATTTTGTTCTCATGAAGCGTCGTAACACTCCCCGATCCTTTCGTTCGCGCCGACATGGTATACCGCCGATCGTCCTCTTCACGGTGCTGTCGGCGGTTCTTCACGCGTTGCTTTTCCTGTTTCTGCGGATCGATCTCGAAACTCCGGCGGACGAACTTCTCTCGGTGAAGATCCTCGACGATGGCCCGCTCTTTGTGCGATCGGTCGCGCCGCTTACGCCGGAGCTCGGTATCGAGCAGGAACCGAAAAAGAAAGAAGAGGAGAAAGCGGAGATCCCTAACGGACAGATCGTTGACATTGCCCAGCCGGAGAACGAGAAGAAGCCCGATTCATCGCGGTTTCTCGCCAAGTGGGACAGCACGGTTCACCGCGAGACGCGGAGCGCATTCGATAAGGATATCCCGTTGAGAGGCAAGAAACTTCAGCGTCTCGCTCTGCCGCCTGACGCGAAGGTTGCGCCGCCTTCGGATGACATCGCTCTCCCGGGCGAGGCGACGGAGCGTCGAGAGAAGGTCGAAGAGCAAGTGAAAAAGGGAGAGGTGGCCGGATTCGAAGGTGATCGCGGCGATCTGGAGCGCGGTGCCGAAAAGAAAGAGGCGGGACGGCTTTCGGGAACCGATGAGACCGATCGAAAAGGGGAAGAGCCGGTGGAACTGCGCATCCCGGCGCGTTATCTGCCTTACTTTTGGGGAAATGACACTGCGCTTACCAGCCCCTCGAATGATTACCTCCCAGATATTCCGGAGGATGAAGAAACGGCATTGAATGCGAAGCGCTTTCTTTATGCCGACTACTACAACCGGATCAAGCGCGCGGTCTCGCACTATTGGGCACCCGGTAAGGTGCTCATGGTGCATGACCCGGGTGGCAACATATTCGGGTTCAAGGATCG
>CAYQBN010000023.1:18479-26485 GCA_964415795.1 uncultured Spirochaetales bacterium
ACGAAGATCGAGGCGGTGATCGACGCCCACGGTGCTGTTCTCGACATCAAGGTCATTCTCTCATCAGGAGCCGATGTGCTCGACCGCGAGGCGGTGGATGCCTTCCGAGCCGCTGCGCCGTTCCCTAATCCTCCTGCGCCGCTCCTCCGCGATGGGCGGCTCACGATGCAACTGGGCTTTTATGTCGAGATACGGTAAGTATGTCTGGTGTTTGAGGTATCCATGAAAACGGTGGTGTTGTTCAGCGGAGGACTAGATTCGACAACGGTGCTTGCCATGAACGTTGCGCGCGGCGACGAGGTGTTCCCGATAACTATCGTGTACGGTCAGCGTCACGAAATCGAGGTGCGCAAGGCAGCGTTGACGCTCGAACGGTATCGTTTGGCCGGTCGGGCAAAGACGCTCGGTCTTGACCTCTCGTTTCTCCGCTCCTCATCGTTGACTAATCATGCGCTTTCCGTTCCTGAACGGGCTGCGGCGGCGATACCCAACACCTATGTTCCGGCACGCAATCTTCTTTTTCTTTCACTTGCGGCAGCGTATGCCGAAGATATCGGTGCCTCGCGAATCTCGATAGGAGTGAACGCCGTCGATTATTCGGGGTATCCCGACTGCCGTCCGGTGTTTGTTGATGCGTTTAACCATCTCCTTTCCGTTAGCACGAAGGCGGGGACCGAGGGGAACGGTATTCTCGTCGAGGCGCCACTTCTTCATCTTACGAAAGGAGAGATCATCAAGCGAGGTCTCGCTCTCGGCGTTGATTATGCGCTCACGCACTCGTGTTATGACCCCGATGGGGAGGGACATGCGTGCGGTCGATGCGATTCGTGTCGTCTGCGCCTCAAGGGATTCGCCGAGGCGGGGGTGAAAGACCCGATCGTCTATACGACGCAGATAACTATCTGAAAAAGTGCTTGCTTTTTGGTTTTTCCTTTTTTATCATTTCTCGTAAGGAAGAGATACACACCTTTTTGCCGGAGGGCGTCATGCGTATGGTTTTCTCTTTGGTGGCGGTGATTTTCATGCTTCTTTCCTGTGCGCCGACCGATGACGGAAACGACGGTACCGGTGGACTTTTCTGTACAGGTGATACCGATTGCCTCATCCTCGGTGCCGATTTCTACTGCGACCTTCTCGCCAACGAGTGCCGAGCGAAACCGGGGGCGGACATCGATCAGGGAGGCACCTTCTCTGATGTCACCAGTGGAGACGATTCCGGAAGCCAGCCGAGCGACGGGGAGTTCCCCGACGACAATCAACCTGCCCAAGATATCGACTACGCAGGGATGGACTGCATCCCGGACACGACAGAAGAGTGCCCTTATAGTGGGCCGGCTGAGAAGAAAGGGGTTGGCGCCTGTAGGGCCGCGGTACGGGTGTGCAAGAGCGATGGTACATGGAGCAATTGTAATGGCGAGGTGTTGCCTACCTTCGAGGTGTGCAATAACGGCGTGGATGACGACTGCGACGGAACCGCCGACAATGGCACCGACTTCGACGGCGATGGGTGGACCTACTGCGATACGCCGGCCGATTGTTGCGAGACCGAACAGGACTGCCCCGAGCCGGCCAATGTGTGGCCGGGTGCGCAAGATGTCCCTGATGGTGTGGACAACAACTGCGATGGTCAGATAGACGAGGGTATCTACGATTGCGATACGGGGCTCAATCTCGGTACCAAGGATCCGTTCGACTATGCCCGTTCGATAGGTCTTTGCAACGGGGTCGTCGAAGCGAACATCACCTTGGCGAACGGCACAGGTGTCCCCAACATAAATTCGAACGCACTTCTTTCAGCACTAGGGAATGTCATTACGCCCAAACACGGCGGTACGATGCTCGCTCTCTCGTCGGGGCAGGCACAAAACCCACCAACGAACACAAGTTTCAGCCAGAACACCTCGTCGGCGGCTCCGGGCGATTGGTATGCTGCCAATGGAAACAAGTATCCTTCTTCTCCTTCCTGTGGCGGCGGTACCGGGACGACCGGTAACGCGAACGACAATGTCATGGTGACCTTCAAAGTGCAGGTCCCGCCGAGCGCGCATTCCTTTTCGTTCAACATCTACTTCCTCACCATCGAGTATCCCAGCTACATCTGCACCCAATACAACGACTTCTTCATCGCCCTGCTTGACAGCGGCTACAACAACAATCCAACCGACCCAACGCTCCTCAATCCTTACGATAAGAATCTCGCGGTCGACGACATGAAGAACCCGGTCGGCGTGAATCTCGCTCCTAACGGTCTTTTCAAGCAGTGCACCAATGTGTCAGGAGACGGTTGGGCGGTGACCTCGTGCGAGGGAACGGAGGAGCTGGTAGGAACCGGTTTCGAAGGGCACGGCGGAACTGGTTGGCTTACCGTGCGCGGTAACGTTCTCCCGGGAGAGGTTATCACACTCCGCCTTGCCATATGGGACCTTGGTGACCATATCCTCGATTCAATGGTGCTCATTGACAACTTCCAGTGGCAGAGCCAGAACTTCAAACCGGGGACAAGCGAGTCGTAGAGAAAGAAACTTATCCTACGGGAAAATATATGACTGCTCCAACAATCGCTCGCTTCATAGGCTCGCGTCCTGCTATCGAGGGGTGCGATATTGTCATGGTAGGGGTGCCGTATGATGGTACCTCGAGTTTCCGTGCCGGATCGCGTTTTGGTCCCCGGGAAATCCGAGCCTATTCCGACGAAGCGCTCGAGGATTTCTCGTTTCACAGCGAACGAAGCCTCGACGAGATCGCTTTTTATGACATCGGCGATTTGCCGCTCATGGTCGGTAATCCGGCGCTCATGGTACGAGAAGTAAAGAGGAGCGCCCTCGAACTAATGGTCGGCAGTCCCGAGGTGGTGACCACCGAAAACCATAAGACAGCCTATGAGTTGACGCTCACCAACCGACGTCTTCTTGCGATCGGCGGTGAGCATCTTATTACCTATCCGCTGTTCCTTGCGCTCAAAGAGGTATATCCCGATTTCACTATCCTCCATCTCGATGCGCACGCCGACCTTCGGGAGCGTTACGCCGGCGATGTGCTTAGCCACTCGTCGGTCATGCGGCTCTGTTTGCAGGAGGGGCTCAAGAGGCTGGTTCAATTCGGTGTTCGGAGCGGGACCCGCGAGGAGTTCAAGTTGCGGCGGCAAGAGCACCGCATCGTTCCGGTAAAGAACCTTGCCGAGATGGCCGACGCGATCGCGGAGGGCGAACTCGTCTATCTCTCGCTCGATCTCGATTTCTTCGACCCCGCCTTCGTACCGGGCACCGGAACGCCGGAGGCGGGAGGTCATACTTTCGGCGACTATCTCGAGGTCTTGCGACTGCTCAAGAAAAAGAAGGTACATATCATCGGGGCCGACATCGTGGAGCTCGCTCCCGACATAGATCACAGCAAGGCGTCGACCGCATTTGCCGCGAAAGTGGTTCGCGAAACGCTTCTTTTTATGGGATGACGCTGTAGTTCAGCGTCTTGCCGGTTCGATAACAGTTCGAAATCCTTCGAGTCGGTACTGCGATCGGTGTTCCGCTTCACGAAGCAACTCGAAGGGATCTTTCTCCCAAAAAGAGAACTGGGCGGGATAGGCGCGGACGATGGCTCCTTCGCTCAACGCGAATCGGCTCCCGTCGTTTGTGAATGCCGCGGCGTATCCCGCGTGAAGAAGGGGGAGCCGGAGCACTTCTTCCCCGTGCGTGGTATCCCACAGTAGTGCCTGTTTGCCGACGGCAAGAAGATGCTTCCCGTCGGGAGAGAAGGCGATGGCCGTTACCGATGATCCTGTGGTGGAGAATCGACGGAGTTCATTCCCTTCGGGGAGGCGGCGAATGATGATCATCTCGTCTTCTCCCGCCGACGCGATAGCACGGCCATCGGGTGCGTAGGCTACGGATAGGATGGTGGCGGTGTGCCCCGCGAGGGTCGTCGTCGTTCCCGTTCCATTGACCGGATGTATCACGATGATCTTGTCGCGCCCCGCCGAGGCGAGCATCGTTCCGTCAGGGGAAAAGGAAATGCTCTGAACGGGACCGGCATGTTCGGTGAAAAAGCGTACGAGGCGACCTTGAGCGATGTCCCAGAGACGAACCGTTCGGTCCCAGCTGGCCGAAGCGAGGAACCTACCGTCTGGAGAGAAGGCAAGCGACGAAACCGTCTCATCGTGGCCATCGAGCACGAAAAGGGTCCTTCCCGAGGATGGTTCTAGAAGCACTATGCGCTTCCCTTGTCCGCTCGCGGCAAGGAGGTCGCGGTACGGATGAAAGGCAAGAGTCACGCAGGCCTCTTCGCAAGGTATCGAGCGGAGTTCCTTCTCGCTGGCGATATCCCATACCTTGACCGTTTTATCCCAACTTGCCGAGGCAAGCGTCCTGTTGTCTGGCGAAACGGCGATCGCGGGAATATAGGTGCGGTGCCCCGCAAAGGTGCGCACCGATCGCTCCACCGTTGTCTTCCAGAATCGGATAGTGCCATCGGTGCCGGAGGAGATGATGCGTTCGGTATCGGGGGTAAAGACGAGTGCCTGCACCGATCCGTCGTGTCCTCGCAGCGTCTCTGTCTTGTTGGCCTGCGGGTCCCAGAGGAGGATAGTCCCGTCGCGTGACGCCAATGCGACGCTTCCCCCGGAAGCGATATCGAGGGAGAAGAAAGCGTCCCAGTAGGAGAGCGTGCCGATTACCGTGCCGGTCCGGGTATCGAACAAAAGCGCCTTCTTGTCGTAGGCAGCCGTATGGAGGATCGTTCCCTCGACAGAGAATCGCAACGCCGCGATCGCTTCGGTATGGATGTGGTAGCGTGCTATGTTCCCTTTGCGAAGAAGGAAGAGGGTACCGTCGGTTGTTCCGGCGGCGATAAGTTCGCCATCGGTGGTGGCAAGTGCCCGTATCTTCGTGTCACCCAGCGGTACGGAAAGGGTTTCACGGCGCGAAGAGACATCCCAGAAACGGAGCGTCCCGTCGTTTCCTCCCGAGAGGAGGGTGCGGGATCCATTGACCCAGCAGACGGTATAGACTTCGTCGGTATGGCCGAGGAGCGCGGTGAGTTCGGTGCGACTCTTCAGGTCCCAGAGGCGGACGGTGCGGTCCCAGCTGGTCGAGGCGAGCATCGTTCCGTCGGGAGAAAAGGCGACGGAGGTTACTTCATCGCGATGACCGAGGAGGCGATCTATTTCTTTTTGTGTTCCGAGGTCCCAAAGAATAATGGTGCCGTCACGGTGAGCCGATGCTGCCAATGTTCCGTCAGGAGAGACGGCAAGAGCACGGATCTCTGAGCTGCCATGGACAAGGACAGTAATCAGGGCGTTGCTTTGGTTCATGCGGGCAAGATACAGGCTCGACCGCGCCGAGAGCGTTCCCGCGCTTTGCTCGGCATGGCTCCGCTCATCGAGATCGGGAAAATGGTAGGGGCTCCGCAGGTTCCACGGATTGTGCAACAGTGCGGCGGCGGCGAATATCTCCGCCTTGTCGTATCGTCGTTCGCGGAGCATCCGTTCGGCATTTTCCTGATATCCGAGAGCAAGGTTGAGGTGAGCCGTTCGTTCGCTTTCGAGTGCGTTCCTCCACGCGAGAAACACCGCCGCGATGCCTGCTACCACCACAACGAGCGATGCGGTGATGAGAAGAGAAAGAGCCCGATTTCTCCGAACGAACCGTTTAAGGATCTCCCATGCGCTATACTCATAGGCGCCGATGCGGCCACCCGCCATGTAAGTCTCTATTTCACGGGCGACATCGCGCGCCGAGGCGTATCGATTCTCCTTCCTTTTTGCAATCGTCTTGGCGACGACCGCGCACAAATCGGGAGGCGCGTCGGGGACGAGCGCCGTTATGGGAACGGGCTCCTCGGTAATGACCTTTGCGACAATCTCCGCCGCAGTGCGCCCCTCGAACGGGGGGTATCCGGTGAGTATTTCATAAAGTACGGCGCCGAGCGCGTAAATGTCGCTGCGTTCGTCAATCTCTTCTATGAACCCGCGTGCCTGTTCCGGTGACATGTAGGCGGGAGTGCCAAACGCCTTGCCGGAGATCGTGTGGGGTCCTGAAACGGTGCGGAGCGCCGAAAGGCCTTCTGCCATCTCGTCGGCGCGATCGTCTGTCTGCCCGCGCACTTTGGCAAGACCCCAGTCGAGGAGCACCGTTTCGCCGAACTGCCCGATCATGATGTTGTCGGGTTTTATGTCACGATGGACGACGCCGCGGCTGTGGGCGTAGGCGACCGCATTGCAGAGATCGCGGAAGTGGGGGAGGAGCCGCAGGCGATCGTGGAGGCTCTTCGCGGTGCGGATCGCCGAAGAGAGCGTTGCTCCGCGCACGAGCCGCATCGTATAGTAGGGGGTCCCGTCCTCTTTGGTGCCGATCTCATAGACCGGTACGATGCTCGGATGTTCGAGCTGACCGGTGACGCGAGCCTCGCGTAGAAAGCGAGACATCGCCGTTCGTTCTCGTTCTCCGTCCGGGATCGCTCTTTCGCCTTTTTCGGTAAGAGGAAGCAGTTCTTTGACAGCGATCTCTCTTCCTAGCTCTTTGTCGAAGGCGATAAGGACGCGACCGATGCCGCCGCGTCCCTTTTCACCTCTTATGGTGTAGCGATCGGATGGCGGAATCGCGCGCCACGGCGTGGTTTCTTGGGAAGATTCAGCCGCCGGCGTCGAGACCGTGCGGTCGGGAGGAAGCGTGTTACTCAGATTCGGACCCCGGAACGATTATCTGTATCTCACGCGAGGAAAGGAACGCTCCTTCGCCGAGGACGCGGATGCGTGCCTTGTAGACCACCGGATTGGGAGATGGGTTGTTGCAGAAGTCGTTATGGAAGTGGATGTCGAAGTACACAATGGTATCAGGCTTCACTTTATAGAAAGTGGTATCATCCTTGCTACCGTACCCATCATCTGGATCGGCCTTGTTCGGCTTGGCGCTCACAACGAAGTTCGCTGCGCTGATGCCGTTGCACTCTTCGTCCGACTCGGTCCCCGTCGTTATGTCCTTTTCAATGTAAGTGGTAAGTTCCTTCACCGCGTCGGCCACTTGATCAGAAAGGCCGGAACCGTCCCAACTACCCGTATGGTAGAGGAAATACTCGCCATTGGAGCTGATAGATGCGGTTCCCTCGGCGACCTTCTCAAAGTCCTCTTTTGCGGCGTTCGTTTCGGAGTAGGTGCCTACGCAATTGTAATTTTCGTCAACCTGCGAACAGGAGAATCCTGAGTCTATGCCGATGAACTTGGCGTTGATGCCGTTCATCGCGTTGATGGCGTCCTCGGTCGTCGCTCCGTGGTTGTTGGGGTCCATCCAGCAGCCGTCGCAACTCATGGTGCACGCCGGAGTCCCGTTCTTGACCCCGAGCACTGGAAACGCCTCGTCGGTGATCATGATGAATATCTTGAGTGCGAGTTCGCGGAAACATACGCCGCCTACCGGTCCCAGTTTGTCTGCTCCCGAGCAATCGGCGGGCGGGATGTTTATGTTGACCGCCGGGAATCCCATGGGACTCTGGGCGTATTGCGCCATAAGCCCTTCGCCGGTCGCCGTCTGATAGAGCACCTCCTGCATCGGCTCGGTGCCGCCGTAGGTGCTCGGCAAGTTGTTCACCGCGTTCTGAACCGAGTCGGCATCCTTGCTTATATAGTGATCGACTTGGAAGATCTTTCCGTTCTCCATGTCCATGAAGTGGACGAAACCGGTTGCCACATCGAGTCCCGGGACCTTCTGAGGTATCCCCTCGATTATTTTGGTCTTTATCTCTTGCTTCAGATTCGCCATTTCTTGTTCCATCGAACCGGAAAGATCGAGGAGGATGGCGATGTCCACCGTCGAGAAGTCGGTTGAGAATTCGAGCGTCCTCTGGACATCTTCGGGTGCCTTGTAGGGAAGCACCACGAAGAAGAGGCCTGCCGGTATCGTGCTATTCGGATCCTTCGGGTCGGAGCCGTACACGATCTCGGCAAGGTCGTCGGAGTCGTCGCCGTCGGTGTCCTTGTCGGTCGGGTCGGTGCCGAGCGCCTCTTCGTCCTTGTCAGC
>CAYQBN010000024.1:0-9439 GCA_964415795.1 uncultured Spirochaetales bacterium
ATGCGGGGCCCGTCGTCTTCGTCTCGTTCCCATACCTCAGTTCGGCCCACGCAAAAAGAAGACTTAGGTCAGGTGGCGTTATCTCGTTCCCTTCCTCATCAGTCCATGTGTAGAGGAGCCGGATGCCTCCCGGCTCGTTCGAGGAACCAGAAGTTGTCAGAAACACCACGCAAATCACGGGCGCAAGAAACCATCGCGCCTTTATTGTCATGTTTTCCTCCGCCGAATGTGTCAAATGATTTTATACAAGCTGTTCTTTTTTCGCAAAAAAACATTCCCTTTTTCTAGAGAGCATTTTAGTTGTCATTCCCCCATTTTTCTGCTAGAGTCTTTTTGCTCGTTAGGAACAAGTGGGGAATCTTCCATGAGCGTCCAGAGAGAACAGTGGGGTTCGAAACTAGGAGTCATTCTTGCCGTTGCGGGAAGCGCGGTCGGGCTCGGCAACTTCCTTCGCTATCCGGCGAAGATGGCGCTCAACGGCGGCGGCGCATTCCTCATTCCCTATCTCGTGGCGCTCGTTCTTCTCGGCATTCCCCTCATGTGGATCGAATGGACACTCGGTCGCATGGGAGGCCGCAACGGGTTCGGTACCGCGACCTCGATATTTGCGTCAGTGACCCGAAACAGTATGACCGCCCGCATCCTCGGCGCCATCGGTATCGTCGGTCCTTTTATCATTCTCATTTACTACACTTTTATCGAATCGTGGACTCTCGCCTACGCCTACTTTGCCTTCACTGGAAAACTCTCCACTATGAGCGATCAAGCGGGAATGAAATCGTTCCTATCGGCATTCCAAGGACTTGAGCAGAATGAACATTTCTCGGGGATCGGCACCGCTTATCTCTTTTTCGTCATCACTTTTCTCCTCAACTTCTATTTTATCTACCGGGGTATCCGCGGCGGCATAGAAAAGCTCTCCCGGATGGCGATGCCGATCCTCTTCTTCCTTGCGACACTGCTCGTCGTGAGGACCCTCTCGCTCGGCACCCCCGATCCAAGCCGCCCTGAACTTTCGATAACGAATGCCCTCAACTTCATCTACACCCCTGACCTTTCGAGCCTCGGCAACGCGACCGTGTGGCTCGAGGCGGCGGGGCAGATATTCTTCACCCTCTCGATCGGCATGGGGGTCATCATCGCCTATGCCAGTTATCTCAAGAAGAACGACGATGTGGTGTTGTCGGGCCTTTCAGCCGCTTCCACCAACGAGTTCTGCGAGGTGATCCTCGGCGGATCGGTCGTCATCCCCGCCGCCTTCGTGTTCTTCGGCGCCGCCAGCACCCTTGAGATCGCCCAGAGCGGCCTCTTCAACATTGGGTTCGTGACGATGCCGCTCATATTCGGAAAGATACCGCTCGGCGCGCTCTTCGCCGGGCTGTGGTTCCTTCTCCTCTTCATTGCAGGTATAACCTCGTCGGTCTCGATGATCCAACCGGCGATGTCGTTCTTTCAGGACGAACTCAAGGTGTCTCGCGAAAAGGCGACGATCCTCCTCGGCGCGCTCGCGTTTCTTGCCTGTCAACCGGCGATATTCTTCCTCGGACACGGCGTCGTGGATGAGCTCGACTTCTGGGGCGGCACGCTTTTCCTTGTTCTTTTCGCCACCGTCGAAACGATCATCTTCGGCTGGGTGATCGGCATCGAAAAGGCATGGGAAGAGATGCACGAAGGCGCCTGCCTGCAGGTACCACGCATCTACAAGTTCATCATCAAATATGTGACACCACTCTACCTGCTTGCGATACTTGGCACATGGGGTTACCAGCAGTTCGTCCCTACGATACTGATGAAGAATGTCGCCGACGCCGACAAGCCCTATGTCTGGGGAGCCCGCCTGCTCGTCTTCGGTATGCTCGCTGCGGTTATCATACTCACCATCTATGCGAAACGGCGCTTGAAAGACGAAAAAACCACCGGAGGTGCGGCATGAACACAAGCGCACTCCTTTTCCTGCTCCTCTCGTGGGGGGGTATTACCGCTCTCTTTATCTTCTCGTACTACCGGATGTTCCGGGGGAAATAGCCTACCTATTTAAAACGGAGGAATTAGATGAGAACATTTTTCCTTTTCAGCTTTACGCTTTTCGCTCTCTTCCTCGTTTCCTGCGATGACGGGACCAAGAGCGAAGGAGACACCGATGTAACGGCAAGTGACACGGAAGGCGCCATCACCGACGACGACGTTATCGTTACCGATCAGCCGCAACCGGACAGCGATACTCTGGTGACCGACGAGATCGAGGGCGACGGCGACACTCTGGCGACCGACGAAACAACCCCTGACGAAGATGCCTATGTCATCGGCGAATGCACGTCGATCACCGTTACCGACATCGTTCTCATTGCCGGCTCTAATCGCTATGAAGGCGGTTTTTCCACGCCGCTGGGCGACGAGACGCTCGCGGACATCTTCTCACTCCAGTTCTACATTGACGCGACCACCCCGCAGACCGAACTCGCCGTCGGCAGTTATGATCTCGGCGCCGGTAATAACACGAACTTCGCGACCTGCACCGAGTGCGCTCTTATCTTCGAAGATTACAATCCCGATGAGGGGACTATCGCCAAGCGTCATTTCCAGTATGACGGTTCTATCGAGATCTCGGAGGTCAAGGAAGGAACCCTCGAATCGAAGGGAACGATCTCGGCACGCCTTGTCGAGGTAACGATCGACGGCGAATACAACAGCGTACCGGTCCCCGGCGGTATCTGCTACGAGGTCACCGGCTCATGGGACACGATCTGCGTCCCTGACTGCACCGACAAGGTCTGCGGTTCCGATGGCTGTGGCGGGTCATGCGGCGCGGGATGCGAACCGGGAACCCAGTGTAACGAGGATCAGACCGGGTGCGTTCCCTGCACCGAGATAAGCATCACCAAGATCGCTCCGAATGCCGACTATCCCAATGTCTATGAAGGCATCGTCGTCGAACCGATCGGCAACACCGACTTCGAGGACATCTTCTGGATAGAGTTCTACGGAGAGCAAGCGGTCGGGACCTACGACCTTACCGACACCAACTACGCCGACTGCCCGTGGTGCGTCATGGTGGTACAGGACGCGAGCGAAGATCCGAACGCGGTCCCGAAGTATTTCTTCCAAGAGACCGGGAATCTCGTCATCGAAGAGATAAACCCGGTGAACGGCGAGATGGGGGCCGAATCGAAGGGACACCTCGAAGGGGTACGGCTCGTCGAGGTCACCATCGATGAGAACTACACCTCGACGCCGGTTCCGGGCGGCGCCTGTCTTACCATCACCGAAGCAGCATGGGATACGATGCCCCAAGGCAAGTAAGATCTCTCAGATCCTTCCGTTCTGCCTGAACGAAAAGAAACCTTCTTTCGTCACTATCACATGATCGAGCACTTCGATACCGAGCATCTTTCCCGCCTCGACGAGCCGCTTGGTCACGGCGAGGTCGTCGGCTGACGGCTCGAGGCTTCCCGACGGATGATTGTGCACGAAGATGACACCGGCGGCACGGTCGCTGATCGCTTCGGCGAACACCTCGCGCGGGTGAACGAGCGATTGATTGAGCGTTCCGATGAAAGTGACACGCGCCCCGATGACATTGTTGGCACCGTCGAGCGTCACCGTCACGAAGTGCTCCTGCTTCTTGGTGCGATATTCGGCACAGAGCGAAACGACATCCTCCGGACCGGCGATACGCCGTTTCTCGTCTCGCGGCACGAGATATCGCCGCCCGAGTTCGATCGCCGCCAGTATCTGTGCCCCCTTGGCGAGCCCAACCCCCGGCAACCGCCGAAGCGTCTCAAGATCGACCCTTTCGATACCGCCGTCGAGACACTTACGGATATCGGAAGCAAGGTCGAAGACTGGCCTCCCCTTCTGACCGCTTCCGATGATGAGCGCGATGAGTTCGTCGGTCTTAAGCGCCGCCGGCCCCTTCGCCACCAGTTTCTCGCGCGGTCTATCCTCGCGGTAGAGCTCCGCCATTCGACGCATTTCGCACATACTCCGAGACAAGAACATTGCATCATAGAATAGAGAGAAACGGCGTCAAGGAAATCGGTCAGATGCCGAGGATGTTGTCATTCCGGTAGAACACCGTCGTACACTTCCGGTACCAGTAGCCAGCGGATATTCCCCAGAAGTCGATGCGACGAAAGCCCCGTTGGACGAGGCGCTCGGTCCGATACTCGGGCCGCTCCGAATCGTCGAGCACGATGACGCCGCCCGGCGCGAGCGCTTCGACTGCTCGTTCGAGGCAATCGTTCCGATCGACGCCATCAACGACGACAAGATCCCATGGCGCACCGTCGCGCACCGCATCGGCATAGGCAGCCGTTCCCTGCACGGCATGAACAATCTGCGCAGAGGGGAGAAGAAGAGACCGTATGCGCTTGGCCCATTCCGCATCATGTTCGACCGCCCTGACCGTCGCGACGCGCGCGGCCCAGAACAGCGTGGAATTGCCGCATCCGTATTCGAACACACGCCATGTTCCCCGGATTCGCGGCTCAATGAATTCAAGGAACGGATATGTCGTCCACGGTATAGGTTCGCCCCCGTGACGCACCGGCATCCCTTGACGGAACGCCTCGAACCAGCCGACATCGAGGAGATACCCCGAGTAGCGGAACGAGAGGAGCGCCCTGAGAAGCCGCGGCGAGAACAGAACCGTTACCAGAGCCTTCAATCGCTTCCACATCGTCAAACCCTCTCCTGAACGACAGGAATATTAGCCTTAGGGCCCCGAAAAGCAACTCGACAACCGAATACCTTGACCCTTGCAGGAGAACCCGGTATCCTCTCACCATGAAAACGCTGGCTTCCTTCACCGCTTTGTTCTTACTTCTCTCCGCTCACGCCGGCGAAAAAGCTCAGATTTCACCGGCCGCGGAAACGCAGCGGGCGGTCATCCACGACATCGTTTCGCAGAACATCGCTGAGGGGCTCTTCTCTGCCGCTCAAATAGCGGTGTTCGAAAAAGGGACGGTGACTTTTTCCTATCATGCGGGGAGGACCAATCTCGACAGCGGCGATCCGATAACGCCGCACACGCTCTTCGATCTCGCCTCGCTCACCAAACCACTAGGAACGCTTCTTATGTGCGGATACCTTTTCACGCAAAAGAAACTTGACTCCGAAGAAAGGATATCCGAGATACTTCCCGAGATCACCAAACCTATACGGATCGGCGATCTTCTTGCTCATACCTCGGGACTCCCCGGCTACGACGGGTGGTTCCTCAAGTATCGCGATCTTCCCACCATCGCCGATCGGAAGGCAGCCATCGTTCAATACGCCGCCGAATTCCCCAAAGTGCTTCCGCCGAAGTACAGTGACCTTAACTACCTTCTCCTCGGCTTCATACTCGAACAGGTAAGCGGCAGATCGCTCGACGATCTTTATGCCGAAACGCTCACTGCGGTCGGTTACCGCGGACTGCCTCCGCTCTTCATCACCAACGGTATCGACTTGTCGCTGGTTGTCGCCACGAGCCATTCTCCGGTGAACGGAACGCTCAATCATGGCCGCGTCGAAGATGAGAACTGCCAGCTCATCGGCGGTGTCTGCGGACATGCGGGACTCTTCGGCACCGCCGAAGGCATCGGAGCCCTTCTCTCTCACCTTCTCACTATCCCGTGGTACCGCGCCTTCGTCACCGAGGGCATCGGCTTCGATCGGCCCGAACCGCCCGATTCATCCTACGGCCTCACCGCCACTCCCGATATGCGCGGGCACCTCGGCTACACCGGCACCGCCTTCCTCATAGACCTGAAGCGCGACCGCGTCATCGTGGTGCTGGCGAACCGTACTCACCCAACCCCCGACAAACCCAAGATGAAGGAACGACTCAAGAAGTTCCGCCAAGCGATCTTCGACGAACTGCTGAAATGACTCACTTTCTCAACGCGTCCCGCACGGCGCGCGCAAGATCGGCCACTGAAAAAGGCTTCTGGATAAAGTGAAATCCCTCCTCGACGACCCCCTGATGCGCTAATGCATCCGAGGTGTATCCCGACATGAAAAGCACCTTGAGCGCCGGATAATGGGACATAAAAAGCCGAGCCAGATCGCGGCCGGTCATTCCGGGCATGACGACATCGGTGAGAAGCAACGCTATGACATCTTTGTACTCCGCCGCTAGTCGAACGGCGACCGCAGGCCCATCGGCTTCGATGGGACGATACCCTATCTGCTCTAGCATCGTGCATACCAAGCGGCGTATGAGCGCATCGTCCTCCACGACGAGAATGACCTCGCCATTACCCTGAACGACATCCCGATCAGACTGCGAGAAGAGAACTGGCGCCGCCCCCTCCCGATATCGTGGCAAAAAGACATGAAAGGAGCTCCCCTTCCCCGGCGCGCTATCCACGGCAACAAATCCACCATTTTGCGTCACAACACCGTAAACGGTGGCAAGCCCGAGGCCGGTCCCCTTTCCCGGTTGTTTCGTCGTGTAAAACGGCTCAAAAATATGGTTGACCGTTTCTTTATCCATACCGTGACCGGTATCGGTCACCACCAGTTCCACATAATCACCGGCTACGGCTCCTTCATGACGCGCCGCATCTTGATCAGTGAAGGAACGGTGCGCGGTCGCTATTTTTATCGTTCCTCCCTCCGGCATCGCGTCACGCGCATTGATACAAAGGTTGAAGAGGATCTGCGCCGCCTGTCCGGGGTCCAAGAGGACCTGCCAAAGAGGAACGGTAAGATTGACCTCAACGGCAACATGCTCCCCTAGAAGACGACCGAGCAGATAATGCGACCTTTCGATGACGCCGTTGAGATCGAGCGGACGCGGCTGAACCGATTGCTTTCTCGCGAACGCAAGCAGTTGACGAGTGATCTCGGCGGAACGCCGCGCCGCATCGAGAACCGCCTCGAGCGGCTTGCGTGCCGGGCTGTCAAGCGGCGTTGTAGAAAGCAACAGTTCGCTGTAGCCGCTGATGACGGTAAGCATGTTGTTAAAATCGTGGGCAATGCCGCCCGCAAGGCGCCCTATCGCTTCCATCCTTTGGGTCTGGCTCAGTCTCTCGGCTGCTTCGGTGAGCCGCCGTGACTGTTTTTTCAAGAGCCACCGCAGAAGCAAGAAATAGCCGCCCAAGATCGCCGCAACAAGAGCGACACCGGCTATCATCCACCAAAACCAACGGGGGAACACCTCCTTTATCGGAGGCTCCATCCAGCGCTGGACCGCGCGATAGTAGGCCGACTTCGGTTCCCCTTTCAGGCGTTGAAGATGGCGATCTATCGCCCCAAGCACATCGCCATGCTTTCCCCGCGGAACCGCGAAGTGGAGATTGACCGGGTTGAACACCACCGGCGTCTTCTTGAGATCGTAAATCCGACTGAAATAGTCACCCGAGAAATAGTTGACGACCACCGCATCGGCGCGCCCATCGAGAACGGCGCGATACGCTTCATCGAAGGAATCGGCCTCGACGAACGACACCGAAAAACCGAAGCCGGCGACCATCTTCCGCAACTCGGCATATTGAACCGACCCTTTGAGAACGGCGATGCGACGGCCATCGATATCGTTCAAACTGCGAAAGAAATGCCAATCCTTCGCATAGAGCGCCGACCAACTGCTGAGCACCGGTTCAGTATGAAAATCGAATACCTCTTCGCGCTCCGCCGAATAAGCGACATCGGGAAGGAGATCGATTTCCCCTGCCTTCAAAAGACCGAGACAATGCTCCCATTCGCACCATACATACACCGGAATCCACTTTTCCTCTCGTGCAATCTCCTCGAAGATATCGATAAAGATTCCGCCGGGAAGTCTGTGCTCATCGGCATGGATCTTCGGACGATTTTCATAAACACCGACCCGGAGGGTTTTTGTCGTCTCCTCATCCCCTGCGAACAGCGAAGAATGAACACCCGACAAAAATAGAAGAAGAAAAAGGGCATACAGGCGCGATATATCCAATGACCGCATAAGGTACCCCCTTCTTCCTCTCAGTCTAAGAAAAAGGAGGCTAAAAACAAATTTTTACCGAAATACAGACCGAAGGTCAGTGCGGAATGATGCCAAGCAGAATACCCGCCGCGATCGCCGAGCCGATGACACCGGCCACATTCGGCGCCATCGCATGCATGAGCAGGTGGTTCTCCGGATCGGCTTGTCGCCCGACGATCTGAGCGACCCGCGCACTGTCGGGAACCGCCGAAACGCCGGCGCAACCAATGATGGGATTTATCTTGTCACCCTCTTTGAGGAACAGGTTGATGAACTTCGCGATGAGAACGCCTCCCGCCGTCGAGAACATGAACGAGAGAGCACCGAGGCCGAATATCATGACCGACGCGGGCGTCAGGAATGTCTGCGCGCTCGTCGAGGCGCCGACCGTGACGCCGATGAGTATCGTCACAATGTCCACGAGAGCCGAACTCGCCGTCTTGGCGAGACGATCGGTCACTCCCGACTCCTTGAGTATGTTGCCGAGAAGCAACATGCCGATGAGCGGGAGACCACCCGGTGCGATGCTGGCACAGACGACAAAGGCGACCACGGGGAAGAAGATCTTCTCGCGGCGCGAGACCTGCCGTGGCGGTTTCATGCGGATGAGTCGTTCCTTCTTTGTGGTGAGCAGCTTGATGACCGGCGGTTGAATGACCGGAACAAGCGCCATGTACGAATAGGCCGCTATCGCTATCGCGCCAAGAAGATAGGGAGCCATCATGCCGGTTATGAAGATCGCCGTCGGGCCGTCGGCACCCCCGATGATGCCGATGGAGGCCGCCTCCTGCATATTGAACCCAAGCGCTATGGCGATAAGGAACGCCATGAAGATACCCAGCTGGGCACCGCCACCGAGGAGTATCAACTTGGGGTTCGATATCATGTAAGAGAAATCGGTCATCGCACCGATGCCAAGGAAAATGAGCGGCGGATAGATGCCCTTCAGAACACCGAAGTAGAGATAGTTGAGTACCGAACCGGGGTCATAGACGCCGATCTGCACCCCTGCCGCCGTTGGGATGTTCCCGATGAGGATGCCGAAGCCGATAGGAACCAACAAAAGTGGCTCGTAGTCCTTCCCAATGGCAAGGAAAAGGAAGAAGAAAGCGACGAGCCACATGACGAGGTTTCCTATGGTAAAATGAGCAAACGCGGTGGTATTGAAGAACTTCGTGATGAAACTGCGGTTCTTCTCGACATAGTCGGCAAGCGTGCCGCTCGAACGAAGCGAAAAGTCGATGTATTGGGGAGTGATGCTGTAGGAACTTTTGAAATTGCGTATCGTTATCGAGTTCTCCACCGCCACGCTTCCAACCGCGCTCCCCGGTATCGCCGCCGGGTAACGCCCCGGATCAGCCTCGAAGCTAATGAAGGCGACCCCGTTATCGGCAACGAGAAGCGATTCTTGGCCAAGCTCCTTGAGCACGCCGTCAGACAAAGTTATCTGGAGACGATAGTTGGCACCATTAGGATAGTTAAGGTCGAAAA
>CAYQBN010000024.1:9449-21823 GCA_964415795.1 uncultured Spirochaetales bacterium
CATTCTCATCGATGACAACCGCCTGTTGCGAGGTAACGGCAAGATATTTTCCCGGCGCCCCATCGGCGTCACGCACGATGATAGCGGTATCGCTCTTCCTTTTCCACTCGCCGCCGGCGAGATAAGAAACTTCGAGTTTCACGAGCGATTGGTTTAGTGCCGCGTCGGTGTCTATATGCACCGATTCCTGAGCGAGAGCAGGAGCAAGTGTAAGAAACAGTGCAAGGGATATGAGCGTTCTTATCAACATGACCGTCTCCTACTGGATAGTGATGAGCACCTGATTCTCTTTGACATTCTCCCCTTCTTTTACCCGCACCTCGGCGACGGTTCCCGAGACGGTCGTGTTGATGTCGTTCTCCATCTTCATCGCCTCCATGGTCATCACCCGTTGCCCCGTCTTCACGACATCGCCCGGTTTGACGAGAATCTTGAGAATGAGACCCGGCATCGGCGCGTACACCGCGCCGGCGCCCGCAGCAGGAGCAGGAGCGGAAGCGGCCGCAGGCTGCACCGGCGCAACGGCCGCCACAGGGCGCGGAGCCGAAGCAACCATGGGTTTCGGAGCTTCACCACCGGTATAGGCGATGTCCACCGCGTACGACTTGCCGTTCACCTCGACCTTCGCGGTTTTCCCAGTGAAGTCCTTTATCTCGACCTTATACTCTTTTCCACCGATCTTGAGCTCGTATTTCTTCATGATGTCACCTCGCTATCGGGAAGATTGCCATTGTTGGAAACGGTACTGTTGCCGCTGGATACCGAAGGCGGTCCATGGGGACTGATTGAACTGACGCTCGATCTCGGTGAGGTTCACCACCTCGGCACTTTCTTCGAGGTACAATCCTATCGCCGCCGCCACCGCCGCCAACTCTCCCTCCTCCGCCTCGACTAGCGTTTGGGAAGTGGGCTCGATCTTCGGTGCGTCCGCCGCCTTCGCTGCCGCCTTTTTTCCATGGCCGTGGCCGTGACCGTGCCCTTCGCCGCCGCCAAGTCTTTTGAATTGGGTAAGTACGAGTGCCAGGATCGAAAGACCGGCGATGACGACGCCCAGACCAAGGAACGGCAGTATCTCGATGATCGCTTTCTCGGCCTCGGTGAACGCCGGCATCGCCTGACCTGCCGTAAAAAGTAGATGCGTCATGAGATCCTCCTACAGCGGGATGTTGCCGTGCTTCTTCGGCGGCAGATCGTCGCGCTTAGTGCTCAGCATGTCGAGCACCTTGGCAAGACGCGGACGCGTCGCCTTCGGTTCAAAGATGTCGTCTATGAACCCGTGCTGCGCCGCGATGTAGGGATTCTCTATCTTCTCGGCATACTCCGCCTCCTGTTCGGCGATGAACTTCGCCTTATCGGCGGCTGCTTCGAGCTCTTTGCGCTTGAGTATCTCGACAGCGCCCTTCGCCCCCATGACGGCGATCTGCGCCGTTGGCCACGCATAGTTGATATCGCCCCGCAGGTGCTTGGAACTCATGACGATATAAGCGCCGCCGTAGGCCTTGCGCATGACCACCGCGATCTTTGGCACCGTCGCCTCGCTGTAAGCATAGAGCATCTTCGCACCGTGTTTGATGACCCCGCCGTATTCCTGCACCGTTCCGGGCATGAATCCGGGAGTATCGACGAATGTGATGAGCGGGATGTTGAAGCAGTCGCAGAAACGAATGAATCGTGCCGCCTTCATCGAAGAATTCACATCGAGCACGCCGGCAAGCACATTGGGCTGATTGGCGACGATACCGACGGTACGCCCATTGAGCCGTGCGAAACCAATGACGATGTTCTGCGCATAGAGCGGCTGGACCTCGAAGAAGTCGCCGTCGTCGAAGACCATGCGAATGATGTCCTTCACATTGTAACCCTTGTTCGGGTTGAGCGGCACGATGGTGTTGAGCTCCTCTTCCATACGGTCCACCGGGTCGTTGCACGGGATGCGCGGCGGCTCCTCCATATTGTTCGACGGCAGGAACGAGAAGAGTTTTCGCATCGCTGCGATCGACTCATCCTCGGTGTCATGGGAGAAATGCGCAACACCCGACTTGGTCATATGCACCTGAGCACCGCCGAGCTGATCGACGGTGACATTCTCGTGGGTGACCGTTTTGACCACATTGGGACCGGTCAAGAACATATAGGAATTGCTGTTGGTCATGAAAACGAAGTCGGTAAGCGCCGGGCTGTACACCGCGCCGCCGGCACAGGGACCGTATATCGCCGAGATCTGAGGAATGACGCCCGAAGCGAGCGTGTTGCGCTTGAATATCTCGCCGTACCCATAGAGCGAATGAATGCCCTCCTGAATTCGGGCGCCGCCCGAATCGTTGAGCCCGATGACCGGCGCACCGACCTTAACCGCGAGGTCCATGACCTTGCATATCTTCGAGGAGACCACCTCGCCGAGGGACCCCCCCTGCACGGTGAAATCCTGTCCAAAGACGAACACCTTACGACCGTCGATGGTACCGTAGCCGGTCACCACCGCGTCACCGAGGGGGCTTCCCTCTTTACGGTCTGCGCGGAGCGCATCTATCTCCTCAAAACTGCCCGGATCGAGCAGTTTGGCGAACCGTTCCCGCGCGGTGTATTTCCCCTTCTTGTGCTGTTCCTCGATGCGCTTCTCACCGCCCCCCAGTTTCGCCTGTTCTTTCTTGGCTCTCAGTTGCGCCAGTTTTTCCTCGATGGTCGTCATCGTTCTTGCTCCTTATCGGTTAATGCGTTTCCGGTTGCGTGAGTTCAACGAGCACCCCTTTCGAATCTTTGGGGTGAATGAAGGCGATCTTCGTGTGGTGAGCGCCGCACCGGGGCGTCTCGTCAATGAGTTTTACCCCTTTCTCCCTCATCTTCGCAAGCGCCGCGGCGATGTCTCCGACCTCGAACGCGAGGTGATGAATGCCGGGACCTTTCTTTTCGATGAACTTCGCGATCGGGCTCTCGGGAGAGGTCGGCTCCAAGAGCTCTATCCGCGTCTCCCCGATGGTCAGGAAAGCGACCTTCACCTTTTGATCCTCGACCACCTCTTCCCCTTCGACCGGCAGACCGAGGATGTCACGATAAAACCCGATGTAATCGGTGATCCTTTCGACAGCGATACCGATGTGGCTGATCTTTTTCACGATAGTTCCTCCGTTCGGGTTGATATGAGTTTCTCTATCTTCTTCAAGAGTCTATACGGATTTTCCTTTCCCGACGCCACCGAAGCGGCCCATTCGTCAAAGAATCGAACGCCGCCCAAGGATGCATACAATCGTCGTTCCACCTTCTCGGCGACCATCTTCTCCAGTTGGCGCGCAAGCCGACCACGCCGAACCTCGGCACGATGATCACGGACATAGGCGCGGTGCGCCTCGATCTGAGTCATGAGGTCACCGATACCGCGCCGTTCGGTCGCCACCGTCTCGACGATTGGCGGGAACCACGCGAATCGTTCGCGGTTGAGATCGAGCATCATACGGATCTCGGCGATGAGCCGTTCTTTCCCCTCGCGATCGGCCTTGTTGACGACGAAGATATCGGCGATCTCCATGATGCCCGCCTTGAGTGCCTGCACATCGTCGCCAAGTCCCGGCACGAGCGTAAGAAGCACGGTATCGGCAACCGCAAGGACATCTATCTCGCTCTGCCCTACTCCGACCGTCTCGACGACGACCGCATCGAAGCCGATCGAACGTAGGAAGTTCACCACATCGAAGGTGGCTGGCGCAAGGCCGCCGAGGCTACCGCGGCTCGCCATGCTCCGAATGAACACGCCGGGGTCTTCGGCGTGCGCCGACATGCGAATGCGGTCGCCGAGGATCGCGCCGCCGCTGAACGGAGAACTGGGATCGACCGCCACGACGGCGATGAGTTTCCCTTCCTCGCGCAGTTTGGCGACGATGCAATCGGCAAGCGTACTTTTCCCCGCACCCGGAGGGCCGGTGATACCGATGACCTGCACCGTTTCAGGATCTTGATAGTGCACCGCAAGCACCTCTTCGGCACGGTCACGATCGTTCTCTATTTCGGAAAGGAGCCTGCCCAGCCCCCGGTGGTCAATAGTGCGATCGGCTCGTATGAACTCGAAACTCTTGTGTTTTTTCACGATCGCCGCAACCTGCCACGCGCCAAAAGAAAACAACTGCCGCAACCTTATAGTAAGCCACGGAAAACAAGTCAAATTTTCGGATGCTTGCAAAAACGAGTCGTCCATGTCACTATGCCTCTGCCACATGAAGTAGAGGAAAGACAATGCGCTCGTTCAAGAAACTCTGGCCGCTCGACAAGACAAAGATCCACCTCAACCACGGATCGTTCGGCGCCTGCCCGACGGCGATATTGGCATATCAGCGCCGGCTGCAGGACGAGTTGGAGGCATCACCAACCGACTTCTTTTGTCGTCGTCTCCCGGGAATGCTCACCAACGCTCGCGTCGATCTGTCTCGATTCATCAACGCCGACCCCGATGGTCTCGCCTTCGTCCCCAACGCGACCTACGGCGTCAACGCCGTTCTGCGATCGCGCCGGTGGAAAAAAGGCGACCACATTCTCTCCACCAAACTCATTTATCCTGCCTGCCGCAACGCGCTCGCCTTCATCGCCGAGGAATTCGGCGTGACGGTGCATACGGTCGACATCCCATATCCGCCGAGGTCGGCCGACGATATCGTGGAGCGGATCGTCACGGCGGCGACCCCCGCGACGCGGCTTGCCCTCATCGACCATGTGACCAGTTCGACGGCGCTCGTTCTCCCCATTGCCCGCATCGTCGCCGAACTCAAGAAAAAAGACATTCCAACGCTCGTTGACGGCGCCCACGGGATCGGCATGACGCCGCTCGATATCGGCGCTATAGCGCCGGCATGGTACACCGGCAACTGCCACAAATGGCTTTGCACGCCGGTCGGCTCGGCATTCCTGTGGGTCGCTCCTGAAGAACGGGAGCGAACCTATCCTCTCTCGATTTCGAACTATTTCTATGGCCCGACCGGACGCACCGGGTTCCGCTCCGCCTTCGATTGGACCGGCACCGACGACCCCACCCCCTATCTCTGCGTTCCCGAAGCGATACGATTCATGGGCTCGCTCCTTCCCGGCGGCTGGGAAGAGTTACGGAGTCGCAACAACGCGCTGGTGCGTCGGATGGCATCGCTCGTCGCAGAGGCACTGAAAAGCGAAGCGCCCGACCTTGGCAATCTCACCGGCTCGATGCTCACGATACCGATACCGGGCCTCCCCTACACCACCGAAACGAACGGCCTTCATCCGCTCATGAATCGGCTATATACGCGGTATAGCATCGAGGTGATGATCACTCAAATCCCTGATGGCCGCACGGCCCTGCGCCTTTCGGCCCACATCTACAATGAATCGGCCGACTACGAGGCACTCGTAACGGCACTAACCAAAGAACTCCACTAAAAAAACGGCGGGGCCAAAGCCCCGCCGGGAACTCGTCAAGAAGAAAAAGCGTTAGGCCTTGGGAGCCTCTTTCTTTTCTTCCTTCTTCTTTTCGTCTTTCTTCTTCTCGTCCTTCTTGGGCTCTTCCTTCTTGGGTTCAGCCTGAGCAAGAAGCGTGTTCAGGCTCGCCTTCGGCTCGTCCTTCTTCTTCTCGTCCTTCTTCTTCTCATCCTTCTTCTCTTCCTTCGCCGGCGGCGTCGTGGTCGGGGTCGTCGGGGTCTGCGCATAGACCGCGAAACACGAGAAAACGAATGCAATGAGAACAAACCAGAGAATGCTTTTCATCGTTACCTCCTCTCTCTGGGTTGTTTTTAAAAAGAACTTTGGCTACGCCGTTTTTAATAACCGGATAGATTTCCCTTATATTCCGTTTCCTTAAAATGTAAATGTTTTTCAGGTCATTGTAAGTCGCTGATTTATATTCAAATTCTCTTTCATTACCCTCACAACCTTGCTTCTTCGAAGAGTGACGATAGGATTGGAAGCAATGGAGACAAGCATGGAACTGTTCGAACTCACCCGCCACGATATCGAAGAGGCAATCGCTGCACTCGGCATGAAACCGTTCCGTGGACGCCAGATATTCCGCTGGCTCTATCAAGATCTCGTCACCGACTTTTCGGCGATGACCGACATATCGAAGGCAGGACGCGAAGAGCTGGCACGACGCTTTACCTCCCGGCCCCTCGACACACCGGAAGTGTTCGCATCAGCCGACGGCACCGAAAAACTCCGTTTCACCCTTGACGACGGCGCGGTCATCGAATCGGTCATCATTCCCGAAAAAGATCGGATAACTCTCTGTGTCTCGACACAGGTCGGTTGCCCTCTCGGGTGTCTCTTTTGCCGTACTGGTTCGCTCGGGTTTAGCCGCAACCTTACGGTCCGCGAGATCGTCGGCCAACACTGGGCAGCGCAAAAACGGCTCGCGGAGAAAGGCAAGCGAGTAACCAACATCGTCTTCATGGGAATGGGCGAACCGCTTCTCAACCTCGAGAACACGGTAAAGGCCGCTCATATCATGATGGATGATCTCGGATTCAATCTCTCGAACCGTCGCGTGACGGTGAGCACTGTCGGTATCCCCGAGAAACTCGACGAACTGGGTGATCAGGTGTCGGTCAACCTCGCCCTATCGCTCCACGCAACGAGCGACAAGAAACGACAGGAACTCATGCCGGCGACGAAGAACTGGCCGCTCAAAGAACTCATCGCGGCGCTTCGCCGGTTCCCTCTGCCGCCACGTAAAAAGATCCTCATCGAATATGTTCTTCTGCGCGGCATTAATGATTCGATAGCCGAAGCACGGGAACTCGCCAAAGTCGCCCGTTCACTCAACGCCAAGATCAACCTGATACCCTTCAACACCTTTGAAGGTGCTCCGTATCAACCCTCGACACCCGAAGCGACGCAAGTATTCCAACAAACGCTTTGGGATGAAGGACTAACCGTTATCATTCGGAAATCGCGTGGCGACGAAGCGCTCGCGGCATGCGGCCAGTTGGGCTATGTGCCGGGCGGCGCCGACCTAGAAGAAGAGGAGTGAGCAACCGCCGTCAGACGCCTTGCGGCGCGGCGTATCGGTATCGACATCAGATTCGAGATCCGTCTCATCAGAGGAATCGTCGCCATCTGCAGCAATGACCGTGTCCTCGTCGGTCGCTTCAGCACTATCGAAAAGCTCGTCGTTGGTATAATCGGTATCGGCATCCAGCACTTCATCGTCAGGGGAACTCTCCTCATCAGCGCGGTCATCATAGAGCATGGCACAAAGCGTTTCGCCACACCCTTCAAGGTAATCGACGACGCCGTTGCCATTGCGATCGGTGTCCACCTCGGGGCTCTCAGTCATCGTCGCTTCGATGAAGTAGAGGGTCGCAACGACATTCTCCCGCGCCGTCCCCTTTATCTGCTCGGTCGGAAGAGAAAAGCCATTCAACTCGTCCCCGCCGGGACGCAATTCGACGGTGAGAGAGTTCCGGAACTCGTACGCAAGATGGAACCAGTCGCTCCCCGCACCGGTCGCGACATAAAGTTCGCTCGATTTTGTCGCCTCGTAAGCAACACCGGTCTCGGCCATGATGAGGTCGCTCATCGTTTGCGCGATCGCCGCCATCTCTTTCTCTCTCGGCGAACGCTCTTCAGTATTTCCGTAAGGGTAGAGAATCAGTTGCGAATAGCTGTGAAAATCTATGAACCCCGCCGGAGCATCCATGATCCCATTCTTCGGATCGAGCAGATCGCGAATCGCCGCTGTTTCAGGCTCCGAAAAGGGCGCGGTGCCGCAGTACACATCAGATGAACCCTTTTTACTCGACCCTTCCCCTCCCCAATCGGCATCGTAGTTGCGATTGAGGTCCACTCCGTAGGAGTTGTCAGCGTTGTGCCGACGGTTCTTACGCCAATAACGGTCCTTTTCCCATGAATAACGATAGCCATCCTCGTTGAGCATCGGCACGAGCCATATCTCGGTGGAATCCACGATCTCTTTGATCCGCGGGCTGTAATCATACTGTTCGAGAAGGAACTCCGCCATCCGCAGGAGCACCTCGACCCCGATCCATTCGCGCGCATGGTGCATCGCGACGAAGAGGACCTCGGTTTTATTGGGAAGATTCCGTGACGGATCGGCACTTATCTTCAGGGCAACAATAGAGCATTTCTCAATCGTTTCTCCTATCTCGTACAATCGGGCCCGCTGAGGGTAATTTCCTTCAAGATCCGCGAGGTCGGCGCGCACCTTATCGGCGTCGCGGTACTCGGATGCAGGCGGCGGGACCACTTCGCTCAGCGACATAAGCGGATCTGCCTGCAGGAAAATATGCCTTAGAACAAGCATATCGGCATCCGAAGCTCCGACACGATAGTGCCATCGTCCCTCAGCGTCGCGGTACACGGACCAGACATCGAGGTCACCGAGAGCCTGTTGCGCCGCCGGTTCCTGATCCCTTACCACCACATCCCATACCAGTTGTTCCGCAGCTCCTAAAGAAAAAGAAAAGAAAAAAACAAAAAGAACGGTGGGCATGCGCATATCCCCGCTACCTAATACCTAACAACTGCCCCACTGATCTTCATCGTAGCAGTTTGCAGTGCTCCAAGTGCACGAACCGCCGCACGAAGCAGTCCCGCATTCTTCGCCGAGGTTGGTACAGCTCGTGGTCTGGCCACTCTCACACTCTTCGGCATAATAGGGCATTAAAAGATCATCTATCCAGTACGCATCGAGCCCGGTGCTCCCCGAACTGTCTTTAGAGTACATGAACTCGATGGTATGCGGCCCATTCGATACCGAAACACATTGTTGCGTCCATGTGCGATGATCACCGCTCGTAGACCATGCGGCACCTCCATCCACATAAAGATAAAGATAGTCATACCCCGATTCCGACTCGCCATAGTACCAGAAACAGAAGGAACCACCAACGATCGTTCGCGTAAAATAGATGAATGTATACCCATCGTCAGATATGACCGCCGACTTGAGCGCATAGGTACCGCCATGTTTGTAGGTGGTCGACGTACCCCAGTCTCCGCTCATGTAGGAAGGTTTCCCTCCCTCGAATGTCTCAGTGAAGGCGACGGCACTGGTATTTTGATACCCATCACCACATACATTGTTCGTGCAATCGCTCTTGCAGTAGTCGTTGTTCGACGAATTACCGTCGTCACACTGCTCAGGACCATTCGTAATGCCATCGCCACACCGCGGACCGAGACCAGTACAAGTCGAATTGCAGTAACCGTAACTGCCATTGTTGACCCCGTCGTCACACACCTCGCCCGGGTCCACATGCCCATCGCCGCAGGTCGAACAGGTCACCCCATCTCCAACCGCCGGCGGGATACAGGCACAGGTGAACCCCGGAACCGTGTTGGTGCAGGTAGCAAGGGTCGGATGGCAGTTGTCGAGGTTCTCGGCACATTCGTCAATGTCCCAGCACGAACCATTGGTGAAACGGAACCCGCTCGAACAAGTGCAAGTATAAGAACCCGGGGTGTTCGTACAGGTCGCCGTCGTGTCGCTGTGATCGTTGCATGGATTGTCCTGCGTCACGCATTCATTGATATCGACACACCCACTGTAACCATCTCCCGTGTAACCCGACGGGCACGGTCCACAGGTTCGTCCACCAATGGTATTAGTGCAGGTCGTGAGCGGATCACATCCACCGTTGTTCATGAGACACTCGTTGATGTCGAAGCATGAACCATTCGTGAACTGGAACCCGCTCGAACAGCCGCAGGTGTAGGACCCCGGCGTGTTGGTACAGGTCGCCGAGGTATCACCATTGTCGTTGCACGGGTTGTTCTGCGTCATGCACTCATCGATGTCGAGGCAGGTCCCGCTACCAACAGTGAATCCCGAAGAACAGGTACAGGTGTATGAACCAACGTTGTTCGTACAAACCGCACCGGTATCTCCCTGATCATCGCACGGGTTAGCGGAGGTACACTCATTGATGTCACTACAGGTGCCACCGCTGAACTGGAAACCGCCCGAACACGCGCAGGCGTAGGCCGCCCCGATGTCGGTGCATACCGCGCTATTATCGCCGCCGTTATCACACGGATTGCCATAGCAATCGTCCACCTCGACGCAGGTGGTTCCATTGTCGTACCAACCACCCGAACAGTTGCAGGTGTAACCGCCCGGCGTGTTCGTGCAGGTAGCGCCAGTGTCTCCCTGATCGTTACAGGGGTTGTTTTGCGTCACACATTCGTCGATATCAATACATCCGGTCTCGCCGTCTCCGGTGTATCCCGACGGGCACGGTCCGCAGGTCCGTCCACCGACCGTATTGGTGCACTCGGTAAGCGGGTCGCACCCGCCGTTGCCGACGAGACATTCATTCACATCTTGACAGGTGCCGGCGCCGGGCGCGAAACCGCCCGAACAGGAACAGGAGTAGCTCCCCACGGCATTGGCGCACTGGGCGGCCGTATCACCTTGATCATCGCAGGGGTTGCTCTGAAGCACGCATTCGTCTACATCCCGACAGGAACCACTCGAGAACTCAAAGCCGACCGAGCACGAACAGGTGTAGGTGGCGATCCCATCGGTGCAGGTCGCCCCGGTGTCGCCGTTGTCGTTGCAGTGGTTACCTATGCACTCATCTATTTCGACGCAGGTTACCCCATTGTCCTCATAGCCAGATGAACAAGAGCAATCATATCCTCCCAGTTGATTGATGCAGGAGGCGTTCAGATCGCCGCCGTTGTCGCAGGGGTTTCCGACACAGTCGTCTATGTCGCGGCAGGAACCGTCACGCGACTCAAAGCCCGATGAGCAGTTGCACACATACCCGGGCATAAGGTTGGAACACCATGCTTCGGCGTCGCCGTAGTCATCACATGGTTCGTTGTAGGAAAGACACTCATTGATGTCACGACAGTAGCCGCCAAGGAACTGGAAACCGTTCGAGCAGGTGCAGGTGTAGGCACCCGGCGTGTTCGTGCAGGTCGCACCGCTATCGAATACATCGCAGGGATTATCGTTGACCACGCACTCATCGATATCCACACAAAACTCGTTAGCATCTTTCGCGTAGCCGGTGGCACAGGTACAGTTCGTCGTCACCCACCAATCACAGGTGGCGTTACAGGGAACCAGCACGGTATTGGCGTATCCTCGTCCCGGTATCTGATTACAGATGATCGTGTCGGCAGTGTCGCACAGCTCGTATCCAGCATCGGTAATGCCATCACCACAGTGGGAGCCGAGCCCCATGCAGAAAAGGTTACAGTGCCCGTAGGTTCCGTTGAGCGTGCCATCGTCGCATACCTCGGTCCCCTCTACCGTCCCGTTTCCACAGGTCGTTATCGTAAAGGAGAATTCATACGGGGTTCCCAACGGATTTCCCGCGAGATCGGCAACCGTTTCGGCGATAGTCACCGTGTAGGTCATTCCCAACGCCAATTCGGCTACGGGATCAAGTGTGACCGTTTCTTTTCCGTTGAACGAGAAAGCGACCGCTATAGGAGTGCTTCCCCCCTCCATCACCGAGAACGCTTCGGCGACGACGCTGGCAGGAAGAAGAGATTCAGAAAACACAATGACGATGTTCGTCGTCGGCAAAACATTGCTCGCCTGATCTAACGGCATCGTCTCTACCACGGTAGGTGGTGTGGTATCGGCAACAATATCTTGATCAGGAACGATCGGCTGATCGATGTCGACCGGGACTACATCGTCGGGCTCTTCCCCATCATCGCTCATAACGGGAGCATCATCGAATACTACGCTTCCCTCGTCCGTTTCCTCTCCCCCCGTGTCGTCGGTCACGAAGGGCGCATCATCTCCCACCTCACCCGCGTCATCGAACACATCTACGGTATCGTCAGACGCTTCCTCTGCCTCATCGGTCTCACCGGTATCTTCATCGAGAATCGCGCCGTTGTCGTCCAGAGACACGCCATGATCATCGGTTATACTGTCCGGTTCAGCAGCATCGAACCCCGTATCAGGCAATATAGGATGTTCCCCTTCTACCACAACATCCCCCTCGGCGGGAACAGCATCGGTCACCGATTCAACGCAGTAGCCGTTATCGCACACAAGACCGAGTGGGCAGTCGAACGAAGTCACACACTCGTTCCCGCTCTGCGGTTTTTGGTCCGAGCTACATGCCCCCAAGATAGATAGGACAATCGCAACGACTGCCACTGCCAGATTCGAGAAACAACGAAAGAGACCGGTCATGTTACCCTCCCGGACAAAAAAGTGCTCGCTAGAATAGGGATTTTACGAAAGCATTCTCGAAAAGCAATCACGCCAATAAAAATAATGAAAAAAATGGCTCCCCGTGTGCAACCCTCTTCATAATTCCTCTCGTTCTCCGGCTGTTAACCGAAAACCTTCAATATCAACGAGTTATCAAAGAGCATGCCGTTCCGGTAGGCCGGAAGCGGCGTTGAATCGCATTTCCCCATCTCCGCCG
>CAYQBN010000025.1:0-18023 GCA_964415795.1 uncultured Spirochaetales bacterium
GGTCAATGCTGAAGTTGTAAGTCGAAAGGCGGGTATAGTGTCGTACGACATCTATCTCGGAAAGTTCGGGAAGCGGGAGGCTGTCGCGCCGCAGATCGGCGGGAAGGCTCTGCTCGACGCCCGCAAGGTCCTCCTGCGGCAAAGAGTACGCGATGCGTCCTGCGCGGCTTCGCTCGAAGATAAGGTCCTCGCGGAACTTGATATCGGTGATGCTGTTCACTGTGTGTGTCATGGTTAGCCTCCAATCACTTTCGCGAGCGTTGCGGCAAAATGGTCGATGTCCTCGGGAGCATGGAGTTCGGTCACGGCAGTGACGAGGACATTGTCGAGCGCCGGGTAGTACCGCGACGCCGGGATACCGGCGAGCACCCCTTCGGCGGCCATCTTCTCGACCACCTTCTCGGCCTTCTCGGGAAGCAGAATCGCAAGTTCATTGTATCCGGGACCGCTGAAGGCGGGACGCGCCTTGGTCTTGGCGAGCGCCTTCACGAGAAGGTCGCGTCGCTTCAGGTTCATGAGCGCCACCTTCCGGAGCCCCTCTTTGCCCATCGCCGCAAGGTACATCGAGACGGCAAGCGCCATGAGCCCCTGATTGGTGCAGATGTTCGAGGTAGCCTTCTCTCGCTTGATGTGCTGTTCGCGCGCCGAGAGGGTGAGCACGAAACATTCCTTTCCTTCGCGGTCAACCGTCTTGCCTACGAGCCGGCCGGGCATCTTGCGAACATGCTCGTTCTTCGCCGCGAAGAGCCCGACGCCGGGACCGCCGAAGTTGAGCGGGAGACCGAGCGGCTGCCCCTCCCCCACCGCCACATCGGCCCCGAGGGCGCCGGGCGGGGTAAGGATGCCGAGAGTGGTCGTCTCGATCACCACTGGGATGAGCCACGCATCGGCCGCCCGAGCCGCTTGAGCGACCGCGTGCAGGTTCTCTATCACGCCGAACCAGTTCGGGTACTGAAAGAGGACCGCCGCGGTGTCGGGCGTTATCTTGGCGAGCTCTTTGTCGGCGATCCGCCCCGTCTGGGGATCGGGCTCCATAAGGACCACCTCGCCCATGAACCCCGCAAGGTAGGTCTGGATCGTTTCACGGTAATGCGGATGGAGCGAAGCCGCCACGACGATGCGCGAACGCTTCTTGCGGTCGTTGCGAAGTGCCATCATCACCGCCTCGGCCGCCGCGGTGGCGCCGTCGTACATCGAGGCGTTCGAGACATCCATCGCAAAGAGGTTCGCCACCATCGTCTGGTATTCGAAGATGGCACGCAAAGTCCCCTGACTCGCCTCGGGTTGGTAGGGAGTGTAAGCGGTGTAGAACTCGCTCCGGAGGAGCATCTGATCAATGAATGAGGGGCTGTAGTGACGGTAACAGCCGCCGCCGAGGAACGAGCGCATCGCGGCACCGGCATTCTTCGAGCCGATCGTCTGCAGGTGCCGTTCTATCTCCATCTCGCTCATTGCGTGCGGGATCTTCGGCGGTTCTTTGAGCAGAACATTCTTGGGGATGCAGGTAAAAAGGTCACGGACCGAGGCGACGCCGATGGCGTCGAGCATCTCTTTCACCTCGGCCGGAGTATTCGGCAGGTAACGCATGGGAAAGCCTCCTTCAGGAAAAAAGAGGGGAGAGCCGCGCCCTCCCCCGCTGGAACAACTCATGCCGGGATCTCATCAATCACCCAGCTCTGCAAGGAACTTCTCGTAGGCCGCCGCATCCATGAGCGCCTTGAAGTCGGCATCCGAGTCGGACTTGATCTCGTAGAGCCATCCGTCGCCATAGCAATCGCTGTTGAGCGTCTCGGGTGCGTCGTTGAGCACCGCGCCGTTCTCGGCGGTCACCGTACCGGCGACCGGGTTGAAGACATCTTCCGAGGATTTGACCGTTTCAATGGTGCAGATGCTTTCCTCTTTCGCGAAGGTGCTGTCCACCTCGGGAAGGCTCACATAGGTGACATCGCCGATGTGCTTCGCCGCATAATCGCTGATGCCGACCCGATACTTGTTGTTACCGAGACTCTTCACCCATTCGTGCGTCTTGGTGTACCGAAGGTCTTTGGGAACCAGATACGACATGACAACCTCCTCAAGTTCTTTCCGTTATTCTTTCGCTATAGCCTTTTCATAGAAACGCCGACATCTTCTTGCGTGAAGTCCCCTTCCACAACGGGTTCTCCGCGATCGTCGCGGCGAACTCCTCCCCCTTCTCGTTACGAAGCACGACTTGCGTGCCGACCGCAAGCGAGCGCGTCGTCCTCACGAATCCGGCCGGTTTCTTGCCGAGAGAAACGGCAAGCGCGTCGCTCACCACTTCGCCACAGGCCGTCCCCTCGACGACAACCTTCGCGTGAGAACCCGGTTTACGCCGTCCTTCGGCAACGAAGGGATAGACGAAGAAGGATCCTTTTTTCTCCTCAAGCGCCTTTTTACCGATGAACTCGTGGTCATAGTTTATTGCGAACTCCCACGGCGTGCCCACCGCTGGAATATCAGGACGAATCTCATGGCCGTGGAGCGGGAGCCCCGCCTCGAGCCGGAGCGTGTCGCGCGCCCCGAGTCCCGCCGCCGTGATACCGAATTCAGCCCCTGCCGCCATGAGAAGGTCCCAGAGCGCCTTCGTCTTTTCGATGGGGCAGTAGATCTCGAAGCCAACCTCACCGGTATAGCCAGTGCGCGAGAGGAGACACTTCACCCCGCCGAGCGTCACCTCGGGAATGAAGCGGAAGAACTTGAGTTCGGCGATCGCGTCGGCGCCGACGAGTTTTGCGATGACCTTCGGCGCGGTCGGTCCCTGCAGATCGAGCTTGCCGGTGGCGGCGCTGATGTTCTCCACCTTCACATCGCCGGTTGCGTGCCGTTTGAGCCACTCGTAGTCGCCATCCTGCGTGCCGGCGTTCACCACGAGCATCCAGCGATCGGCACTAAACCGATAGACGATGCAGTCGTCCACCACGCCGCCCTGCTCGTTGAGCATGAAGTTATACATCGCCTGACCGTCGGTCATCGTCGTGACCGCGTTGGTGAGCAGGCGGTTCCAAAAAGCGAGGCTGTCCTTCCCGGACACGATGAATTCGCCCATGTGACAGATGTCGAAGAGTCCGCACGCCTCACGGACCGCGACATGTTCCTTTATCTGTCCCGTCGGATACCAGAGCGGCATGTTCCAGCCGCCGAACTCCCCCATCGTCGCACCGAGCGCCCGGTGCGTCTCGAAAAGCGGTGTCTTGTGCATGCGCCGTTCTCCTTATGTGAGCAATCGGTAACAGCTCCGGGGTGGGTTATAGTAACCGCGCCACCGTTTGGCAAGAAAAATGGAGATGGACCATGCCGAGTCCTACGAAAAAGCCCCTCCGCGAGGGAGGGGCCGGTAAGGGGAAGAGGAAAACGGGAATCAATAGTCGTCCATGCCGCCCATGCCGCCACCGGGCATCGCCGGAGCCGCCGCCTTCTTTTCGGGCTTCTCGACGATGACCGCCTCGGTGGTAAGAAGCGTCGAGGCGATCGAAGCGGCGTTGAGGAGCGCATGCTTCGCCACTTTGGTGGGATCGATGATGCCAGCGGCGATCATGTCCTTGTACTCGTCGGCCGCCGCATCGTAACCGAAGTTGTAGTCCTTGTTCTCGAGCACCTTGTTGACGACGATCGAGCCATCCACGCCAGCGTTCTGGGCGATCTGGCGGATCGGCGACTCGAGCGCCTTCTTCACGATCTCGATACCCGCCTTTTCGTCCTGATCGGCCGGCTGGAGGGAAGTGAGGTCCTCGCGGGCACGGAGCAGGGCCACGCCGCCACCCGGAACGATGCCTTCCTCGACCGCGGCACGGGTCGCATGGAGCGCGTCGTCCACGCGGTCCTTCTTCTCCTTCATCTCAACCTCGGTCGCCGCGCCGACCTTGATGACCGCGACGCCGCCCGCCAACTTCGCGAGCCGCTCCTGAAGCTTCTCCTTGTCGTAGGTGGAGGTGGTCTCCTCGATCTGCGCCTTTATCTGCTTGATGCGCGCCTCGATGTCCTTCTTCTTGCCGGCACCGTCAACGATGGTGGTGTTCTCCTTCTCGATGATGACCTTCTTCGCGGTGCCGAGCCGGTCCATCGTGACATTCTCGAGTTTGTGGCCGAGTTCCTCGCTCACGAACTGGCCACCGGTAAGGATCGCGATGTCCTCGAGCATCGCCTTGCGGCGGTCACCGAAGTCGGGCGCCTTGACCGCGGCGACATTGAGCACGCCACGCAGTTTGTTGACGACGAGCGTCGCGAGCGCTTCGCCCTCAACATCCTCGGCGATGATGAGGAGCGGCTTGCTCGAGCGTGCGATGCTCTCGAGCAAAGGAACGATGTCCTTGAGGCTCGAGATCTTCTTGTCGTAGATGAGGATCGCCGGGTTCTCGAGGACGCACTTCATCTTCTCGGCGTCGGTGATGAAGTAGGGGCTGATGTAGCCGCGGTCGAACTGCATGCCTTCGACCGTCTCGAGCGTCGTCTCGATGCCCTTGGCCTCTTCGACGGTGATGACGCCTTCCTTGCCGACCTTATCCATCGCCTCGGCGATGATCTTGCCGATCTCCTTGTCGTTGTTCGCCGACACGGTACCGACAGATGCGATCTCATCGAACTTGCTTATCTTCTTGCTCTTCTTGTCAAGGGACTTGACGACAACTTCGACCGCCTTGTCGATGCCGCGCTTGATGCCCATCGGATTGTAGCCGGCGGTGACATACTTGTAGCCTTCAGTGATGATCGCCTGCGCGAGGACCGTCGCGGTGGTGGTGCCGTCACCGGCGGTGTCGGAGGTCTTCGAAGCGACCTCTTTCACCAGTTGCGCGCCGACATTCTCGACCTTGTCCTCGAGAGAGATCTCTTTCGCGACGGTGACGCCGTCCTTGGTTATCTTCGGGGCGCCGAACGACTTTTCCATGCCGACATTGCGCCCTTTGGGCCCCAGCGTGATCTTGACGGCATCGGCCATCTTGTTCACACCGGCCAACACTTTGCTCTGCGCATCGGATCCGTAGAATATGAGTTTCGCTGCCATGGGATTCCTCCTTCGTTATTTCTTGGTTTCTACTATCGCAAGCACATCCTCTTCACGGAGGATGAGGTGCTCTTCGCCGTCTATCTTGACCTCGGTCCCGCCATAGCGGCTGAAGAGGACGCGATCTCCCTTCTTCACTTCCATCTTGGAACGCTCGCCGTTCTCGAGCAGTTTGCCGGGGCCGACGGCAACGACTTCTCCTTGGATCGGTTTTTCTTTCGCCGTGTCGGGAATGATGATGCCTCCCTTGGTGACCGTCTCGCTTTCGAGACGCTTCACGATGATGCGATCATGGAGCGGTTTCAGGTTCATGGATACCTCCTCTATCCGTTGGTTGTTAAGGTTCCAATGTAAATTCAAAAACATAGCACTCGGAAAGACCGACTGCTAACGGCGGTGTATATAGTCATGCATCAACGGTTGTCAAGTCTTTGGTCTGCTGAGGAACCCCCGACCTGCCGTTAGTTGACTCTTCTCTGCGCTTCCGCTATGGTGAGTATCAGAGGAACGAGGAGATCTCATGAACAACTGGATCGAGCGGCTTGGGGCTGTCGCGATCGAACAATGGCGTGAACTCTCGCGCCTCCTCGGGTTCGCGGGAAGGGTGTTCCGCCGCCTCTTCTCCCCTTCCACCTACCGGCCGGTCACCGTCGAGATCCTCACGATCCAAATATATTTTACCGCCGTTCAACTTCTCGGATTCTTCGTGATCATCTCGGTCATCTTCGGATCTCTCTTCCTCGGCATGACGCTTTTTGTCATCAAAGAGATCGGGCTTACCCCCTATATCGGCAATTTCATCGCCGGCGTCGTCATCCTCGAGATGGCACCGCTCGCTACCGTGTTCCTCATAGCGCTCCGGAGCGGATCGGCCATCAATGCCGAGATGGCGGTCATGAAGGTGAACCGCGAACTCGACGCGCTTGAGGCGTTCGGAATCGACATCGCCAACTACCTCTTCATCCCCCGCATCATCGGAGTGATGACGAGCGTTATCCTCCTCTCGGCCCTCTTTGCGCTCATCGTCACTTTGTCGGGGCTTCTCTTTTCGGCATTCATCTTCGACATGGGGGTCAATACCTACGCCGAGATCATCGCCAAGGCGATAGAATACAAGGATTTCCTCATCCTCGCCGTCAAAAGCGCGGCGTTCGGTTTCTTCGTCGCCTTCATACCACTCTACTATGGATCTCGTGCCGGCTACCACCTGACGGCGGTGCCGGTGTCGGTGCTCCGGGGCATGGTCAATGTGTTCATAGCGATCGTCGTCATCGAGGTGTTGTCATTAGTTGCCCGATTTCTATAAGACTTTTTCCTTCCGAGGAAGCGCTTCGCGAGGCGCTCTCCGCACTTCGGACCACGCTCGGCCCCCGCTATGCGCCCGTCTCGGAAGAGATACCGCTCCTCTCAAACCTCTCGGTCTTCCAAAACATCGCCCTCATCCGCCAATACCACGAACGCATCGCCGCCGAAGAGGCACGCGCCGCGACTACGGCGCTCCTCGAGCGCTTCGACCTCTGCCATCTCGCCGCGAAACGCCCCTACGACCTCAGCGACTGGGAACTGTTCCTCGTAAAGATCCTTCGCGCCTCTCAGCGGCACGAGGCGGCGATCGTCATAGACCGTCCTTTTGCACAGGTGGGAGAGCTCTCCGGCATCGCGCCGATCAAAAAGGCCTTGGATCGCCTTGACTTCCCCGGCATCGAGGCTATCATCATCGGATACGAATGGAACCGCGTGCACTACGAGGCCGATGAACTATAGATCCATCCAGTACAAAGTCGGCCTCTTCATAGTCCTCACGATCCTTCTCGTCGCCGCGGCCGCCCTGTTTATCGCCTACAAGAAGGACCTTTTCGCCGACCTTGCCCGATTCCATCTCGAGTCCGACTCGGGCGAAGGGCTCACCACCGGCATGCCGGTACTCTTCTCCGGCTTCGAGATCGGCAAAGTCGCCTCGCTCGAACTCTCGGAAAAGGGAAAGGTTCTCGTTACCATTACCGTAGCGCAGAAACACACCCGCTGGGTACGGGAAGGAAGCACCTTCACGCTCGAAAAGCCGCTCGTCGGATCGCCGCGCATCGTCGTGAAGACCGACGACCCCGCCGCACCGCCGCTTCCCGAAGAAAAGGTGGTGCCGATACGGACGGTTGACGACATCAACGAGATCATCAAAAAGGCCCAGCCGCTCGTCGAACGGATCCAATCGGTCGCCGACAACCTCGACCGGATGACCGCGGAGGGAAGCGAACTGCAGGGCATCATCGCCGATACCCGTAAAATGACCCGAATGTTCTCAGAAAAGAAAAGTCTCCTCGAGATGGCGACCGGCGACAAGAAGGGGCAGGAAATGGTCATGCGAACCCTCGAACAGGCGGCGACCGCCGCCGAGGGCGTCAACGCGACGATCGCACAGGTGCGCGGCATCCTCGACAAGGCCGATAACGCCGTGCTCGGTAACGACGGGGCCCTCGCCACCCTCAACCGGATCCTCCTCAACCTCGAAGAGAAGATGAAGCGGCTCGACGCCCTCGTGGACAACCTCGTCACGATGAGCGGCGATTTGCAGGGAAGCACCCAAGACATCACGATACTGCGCAAAGAGGTGGATGAAACGGTATCGAGCGTTCGCATTCTCATTCAGGACCTCCGCAACAGCCTGCCGTTCGAACAGAAAAAGGAGATCGATCTGCCGTGAGGACTCTTTTCCTGTCAACGCTCATTGTGCTTGCCGCATGCTCCTCGAAGCCAGCGCCGCTCTGGCAGGCGACGGCTCACACGCAACTGACCAACTACATCGAAAGCTATCTCTCCGGCGATGACCGTTTCGCCGCCGCTCACTTCGAGAAAGCGCTCGACGAGATCCGCAAAACAGGAGATCCAGTGCTCATGGGGCGCGCGTTGCTCACGCGGTGCGCTCTCGAAACGGCTTCGCTCGCGGGAGACGAGTGCGCTGTCGATCCCGCCTTTCGCACCGATCCCGAAAATGCCGCTTATTATGCCTTCGTAAGTGGTCATCCCCACTCATCCCCCGCGCTTCCCAAACGCTATCGAGCCGTTGCCGCCGCGATCGAGAAACGCGATGCCGCCGCAACGCACGACGCGATCGCCGATATGGAGGACGCCGTATCGCGCCTCGTCGCGGTCGGAGTCGCCGTTCGCCATGGGATCGAGGACACCGCCATCTTCGAAGCAGGCGCCGCGACTGCATCGGCGAATGGATGGGAACGCCCCCTTGCCGCCTATCTTTCGCGACTGAGAACACTTTACGAAACGGCGAAAGATCCCGTCGGCACGGCGTCGGTGGAAGCACGGATCAAGACATTGGAAACCAACAAGAAATCGAAATAACTCGACTTTGTCTTCCCAAAACAAATTTGTTGTGATTTTTTTCGAACATGCTAGAGAGCATTGTCGAGATGAGCTTGAGATGGGGGAAACACCTATGACCGAGATACGAAGGACCGATCGAGGGCTTGAAGTGAGCGTTCCGCCATTTTTGCGCGGAATGTCGGCGCGCGAGTACTTCACCACCATCGAATCGCAGATGCGAGAGTCTCCCGGCGATCTTTACTTCGACTGTTCCGCCGCGACCCTCATAGACTCTACCGCGCTCGGCAAAATCATCTTCATGGCGAAGGAACTGCACCGCGAGAACCGGCGTGTTGTGTTCGAGTCCTGCCCCCCCTCTATTCGTGAGATCCTTACCAAACTCAAGGCTGATCAGTTTATACATTTCTCATGAGGACACCGCTCCTCCTCCTCGCCGGACTTGACCCCACCAGCGGAGCGGGACTCGTCGCCGACGCACTGACGGCGCGGGATCTCGGTTGTCATCCGCTCGTCGTTCCTTCAATGCTCACCGTGCAGAATTCGCGCCGCTTTGTCACGGCAGAGGCAGTGTCGCCGACATATATCGAACATGCCGTTGCAACACTTGCCGACGAATTCTCCTTCGATACCGTGAAGGTCGGGATCGTGCCGGCCGCCGATGCGGCATGGCTCGACGCGGTGGGCCGTATCCTTCACGGCCGGTGCCACCGTTTTGTGATAGACCCGGTTTTGCGTCCTACGGCCACGACGCAGGAAACGAAACCCGGGGATGCCTATCTCGCTTTTCTCGGCGGTGCCGTCATCACGCCGAATCAACGCGAACTCACGCTTCTCTCGGAAGCGGCAGGCATCGGGGAACACGATGTCGCAACGGCCGCCCGTGCCCTCGCGAAGCATCTCTCTGCAACGATCGTCGTCACTTTTGAAGGGAAAGAATCGCGCGTTCTCGTGGCGGAAAATGGCATAACCACCGATATTCCCCTAACGCTCCTCCCGGCTGAGCGGCCAATCCACGGCACCGGCTGTCGATTCTCGACCGCCGTGGCCTGCGGTCTTGCGCGCGGTAAGGATATTGTCAACGCGGTCGCAGACGCCGTCGGATACCTCACCACAGCGCTCTCTCGCCGGGAGCGCTTTCACCCCGACGGTCAGGATTTTCTCTGAAGGGAACTCGTCAAGGGCGTTCCGTTCCTCGACAAAAACGACGCACAAGAGCGGCCATCAGGGCCTGATAACAGGAAACCGAGAACCGCCTTACCCAGTAAAGCGGCTGCAAAAGCCCGAGAGAGATCACCGTGCGCCGCCGTCTCCGCACTGCCGCGACGATGCGGCGGGCAAGCCGCTCGGGTGGCACGGCGCTTCCCTCCATGAGCCGGGTGATCGTCGTCCGGATCGTCGCGGGGAGCATCGCGGGAACGACCGAAAGAAGCGGCGAACGGACGGCGCCGGGGAAGACGGTTATGACATGGATGCCCTCGGGGTCCAGTTCCGCGGCGAGCGCCTCGGCGAGACCGGCAACGGCGAACTTGGTCATGCTGTAGGGGGTCGTGAAGGGAAAACCGCAGAGTCCCGCCGCCGAAGAGGTGACGATGAGCGTCGCCCCCGGCGCGCTCCGGCGAAGACAGGGAAGAAAAGCCCGAATACCGGCGACCACCCCCATCTGGTTCACCGCGACGATACGCCGCCACTCGTCGCTCGATATCTCATCGAATCGACCGCCGATCATGATGCCTGCATTGAGATGGAGGACGTCCACGCGGCCGATCCGCGTCGCCACCGCCGAAAGCGCTGCCTCATCACTGCAGTCGAGTACTTCTCCATACGCATCGAATCCTTTGGTACGCCACTCCGCGACCGTCTTGAAAAGCGGCTCTTCGGCGATGTCGAGCGCATAGACCGTCGCCCCTTCGCGCAAGAATTCCCCTGCCACTGCCCTCCCGATCCCCGATGCGGCGCCGGTAACGACCGCGACCTTCCCGGAGAATGCGCCGGTCATTTGAGATTCTTTATCGCCGAAAGTTCGGTCTCGAGATCCTTGAAGACCCCCTCTTCAGCGGCAAGTCCTGCCGTGAGCGCCTCTTCGAGAGCATTGTTCATGAGACGATAGGCCGCAAGGAGTTCGTCGTTCTTTTTCTTCGCGGCATCGTTACGCGCCGCTGTCCATGCGTTGAACGCCTGCTGGAGATCGAGCATGAGCGTCTGGACCGCCTTGAGCTTCGTCTTGTGTTTCGCATAGGTCTCTTCCTTCCACTTCTGCTCCATCCCTTGGTAGTGCTTCTGGTTCCACTTCTGCTTGTAATAGATGACCAATTTCTGAATGATACCGTTGTAGCGCGTCATACGACGGTCGAGCTCGTTCACGAGTTTCGCTGCGACCGCGAACTCGTTCTTCCGATGTGCCGCGTGAAGGTCCTTCATCTCCTGCACCGTTCGTTCGCACTCGGCGTGCGACTTTCGGTACGCCTGCTCGATGAACCATCCTTCATTGTGCATGAGTTTCGCCTCGGTCGAATCCTCGGCGGCGACAAGGAACACCCCGACGATCAGGGTGAGAATGAGGAGTATGGGTCGTCTCATGGCGTCTCCATTCGCTGTTGTTCCACGATCTCAAGCCCCTCCCGCACAAATGCCTCTACTTCATCAATGTGATCAGCAAGCAACGCCACCACTCGGCCGTCTATCTTCCCCCGCGCCGCCTCTTCACGAACGATGGCGATGGCCTTATCGCGGGGGATCGCCTTCTTGTAGGATCGATCGGTCGCCGTCAGCGCATCGTAGATGTCGGCCACCGCAAGCGCCCGCTCCACGATGCCGATCTCGTCGTTCTTCTTCCCGTTCGGGTATCCGCTCCCGTCGAGTTTCTCATGGTGATTGAGCACATACTCCGGGACCCTCGCAAGTTCAAGCGGCCACTGCATCGAACGGAGCAGTTCCCAACTGTTGACCACATGACGCTCCATTTCGGCGCGCTCCGACGGCGTGAGGTTTCCCGCCGGTATGGTAAGGTACCGATGCTCCTCCTCGGTAAGGAGCGGCACCGTTTCGCCGGCGACCTCGTAGCGTTTCGTCAACGCCTCGTCAAGGAACACCCGGTCCTCGTCCGAGAGGCGCCCGGGACGATTAAGGGTATCGAGACAGGAGAGAAAGCGTTCGATGAAGGCCTCTTCCGCGGCTCGTTCGGAGACCGTGGCGCAGCCTGCGGAGATCTGTGCGACAAGATAGCGGGCACGCCAGTATACCCGTTCGCGATCGGCAGGGTAGAGCTTATTCACCTTGGTGAGGATCTGCTCGCGAGTGCCTATCTTGCCAAAGTCATGGAGCATGCCGGCTATCTCCGCGGCGCGTCGGTCATCCCCCGACAGCGTCGGGCCGCCTTCCCGCGCGATGAGATCGAGCAGTTTGAGGGTAAGCCGCGTCACCCGAACCGAATGACCCTGCGTCGCCGGGTCGCGCTGTTCGAGCGCCTTGGTGAGCGTCAGGATGAGCGAGTCGAACAGACGGGAGATATCTTCGTAGAGGCGGTTGTTCTCGACGGTCACCGCGGCGAGAGAGGCAAGCGATTGGAGCAACAATTCGTCGTAACTGGTGAACGGCAGGTAGCCGCTCTGCTTTTCGTGCTTGTTGAGCAGTTGGACCGCTCCGATGACCTCACCGTGCGGCGTCTTCATCGGAACCGTGAGGATCGAGTGGGTCCGGTATCCGAGCATGATGTCTATCTGACGGTTGAAGGAATAGGCGGTTCCCTCGGGTATCGCGTAGGCGTCGGGGATGTTGAGCGTCTCGCCGGTCGTGCAGACGAAGCCGACGAGGCTCTGCGTATTGAAGGGAACCTCGCGCCGTTCGATATCGGTACGGTTGAGCTTCTCGTTCTGAGAGCAGACGAAATAGATGCGACGGCGGTCGCGACTCATGAGGTAAAGCGTCCCCGCCTCGGCCCGGGTCGCCCGGCGCGAGAAAGAGAGGATCTTGTCCCAGAGACGCCGCGGGTCTTTTTCGGAAGAGAGATCTACACCGATATTATAGTTCCCCACTATCTCGTCCTTGAGATCGTCAATCACCGAGAGCAAGTGGCTAATGGCAAAGAGGGTATAGGCGTTTATCTTTTCTCCGTCCACCGTGAAGATATTGGGGGGACGATATTCGAATCCCTGCCCGAACGAGACGAGGATGAGCCAGTCACGGTCACGAAGGCACTTCTGAACTGCCGGTGCTTGTCGCTCATAGGCGACCACCACTATCCTTCCGCGGGGGGCAGCAAGCGCGGCGGCGATGTCTGAGGCCTCGCGGTACAGCGTCACCGCGACATCGCTGACGCCGCTAATGAGCAAATCTTCGGGCAAAAACAACATGGTCATGATTCGTTCCCTCCGCTGGTGAGCGCCTCTATGACGACGACCGCCTCTCGGGCCACATGATGCCCCATCTCGCGGTCAAAAGCAACTCCGTGATCGAGCACCCCCCGCTGTTCGAGATAGGTAAGGACATCGAATATCTCGTCCTGCGTGAAGGGAACGCGGCGCAACGCGATCCGTCGGGAAATGCACCGTACCAGTTCGGTGCGGCTTCCAAAGACGCTCGTATCCTCCTCCAGAAGGAAAGAAACCACTCCCGCGAGCAGATGGAAGAGCGGAAGAAAAAGCCTCTGCAGGAACGGTGCAACCCACGACTCCAGCGCTTCCGAAGAAAGCCGTTCTTCGACACAGTCATCGACTCGGAACCCTTGGATGACCCCCTCGAGATAAAGACGCGCCATCTCCTTTACCGCAGGGTCGAGGCGACACGACGCGAGGAAAAAAGGTGCGAGCGCGAACAGCGCCGTGTTGCGGTGATAGAAGAACTCGGCGCGAGCCCCCTCGGCGAGCCGATACGCCCCATCGCGTCGCCGAGATCGCACCAGTTTACCGGTTGCCGCAAGCCGTTCGACGAGCCGTGGCACATAAAGTTCAGGATAACGAAGCGCCGGTGCAAGGCGATATTTCCCGCTTCGCTCGATGATCCCGGCAAGGTATCCCATGCGACGGCCAAGCGCTGGCGCGTAGAGTTCCTCGTGAGTGGTGAAAAATGAGGCGAACAAGCCGGAGAAAGAGAGAAAGCCGCCCCGTTCGATACGGTAGGCGACCTCGGCGGCGAAAGCGTCGGTGAACGCGGAGGGAAGATACATCGGCTCGCCGAACGCGACATAGGCAGGGCCATAGTTCGCCCGCAAGAGACCGAAAAACTTCCGCAGGAACCCTTTCCGTTCGGGTTCTTTTCCGGCGCCTCGCTCCTGTGAATAGGCATGGATCTCATGAAGCCGCTCGTAGGTTATGGAAATCGGCACGACATAGAGACGACGCTTGCTTTTTTGGCGTATCTCCGAAAGCATCGAGAGAATCCCGGTCCGCGGTGCGCGTACCTTGCCTGAACGGGTGCGGCCACCTTCGATGAAAAATTCGACATGGTACCCCGACTCTATCACGGTGCGAAGATAGGCCCCGAAGACCATCCGGTAAAGAGGGTCGTTGCGGATGCGTCGCCGGATGAAGAAGGCGCCGAGTCTCCGCAGGATGCCGCCAAGAGGAAAGAAATCAAGATTGTCTCCGGCGACGACGAGCGGGACCGCAACCTTTTCACGATAAAGGAGGTGGAACATGATCAGGTAATCGAAATAACTGCGGTGTGACGGCACGAAGACGAGGCTGATGCCGGGATGCGCCGCAAGGCGCCTGATGGCCCGCACATCATCGCCCCGGTACTCGACGCGAGAGAACAGGGACGACAGGAGACGCCCGATAAGTCGCGACACGCGGTCGGTGAAATAGGGGCTGTACCGCGTAGCAATGGCGTCAAGATAGCGCTCCGCCGCGACACGGTCGATGGAAATGTCCCGCTCCAGCGCAAAGAGCGTTTCGTTGCGCATCTCAAGCCAGTTACGCAGGGCAGCCCCTACGATGTTCTTCTTTTCCTCCTCAAGGATCGTGTAGAAACGACGATAGAGGCGAGAGCTGTACTTCTCGCGCGGCAGACGCTGGGCCAGCCCTATCCTGAGGGCAAGACGACGGCGACCTAACAGAAAAAGGAGAAACTCCCGGAAGGTCGACCACAGATTGATCTTCCCCACCAACGGCAAAAGCCAGAAACTTTCTTCCTTCCGGTCATTCTCCGTCTCTTTGTTCCAGAGCGTCGTGACCGGAACGACCCAGATCTCTCGCGCCGGGACACTGTTCATGAAATCGGCCCACCCCGGATTTCGCACGAAGAACTCTTGGTCTTCGACCGGCAGGTAGAGGCCGGTGATGCGGCGTGCGTAACGACGGGGCGTGCCTCCCTTCATCCACTCGAGGGCAAGCTTAAGAACGGCCCCTATCGGGAAAAAGGGCAGCGTCCGCGGTCCGAACGAGTGCGAGGGAACGGGAAGACGCAACCGCGCCAAAAAGACATTAAGGAGAAACTGGTCAACCAGAGAGGAGCGTCGGACAAGATAGAACACCACCTGTTTCTCCTCCGCAAGCCGGCGCAACTCTTCGGCATCGGCAACCTCGCACGGGACCGAGCGAACGACGGCATGTTCGAGCAGACGGGACAAAAGACCGCCGCCTCGCTCGAAAAACCGCCGTGAGGTAAAGAAAAAGTACGGATTCCGCACGCTACAGGCGCCCTGCTATGAGTCTGCCGCCAGCCGGCCGTTCGACTGTCACCTTGATGGCATCGGCAATCATCTCGACCGCCGACGGGAGCCGTGCAGGATCACGATAGTATATACGGATGATCGGTTCCCCTTTCACTACCGCTTCCCCTACCTTTCTCGGGAAAGTGAGCGCCACTGTGCGATCTATGACATCCTCTTTGCGTAGACGACCGCCGCCGAGGAGCACCAGCGCTTTTCCGCAGGCACGCGCCCCGATGCAGGCAACGAAGCCGTCATGGGGCGCCACAACTTCATGAACAAGGGGCGCTACTGGGAGCAAAGAAGCATCTTCCAACGCACGGGGATCGCCTCCCTGCGCAACGACCATTCGCCGGAACACGGCAAGTGCCGATCCATCAACCAGCTTGCGACGCGCCTGCGCCGTAGCCTCCCCGAGCGACTTGGCACGACCGAAAAGAACGAGCAGTTCGGCCGCTTGCCGCACCACGAGATCAGTGACTTGGGGAACATCCTCGCCACGGAGAACCGCGAGCGATTCAGCGATCTCCACGGTGTGCCCCGCCGCCCGTCCCAGCGGCTCGTCCATCCGGGTCACCAGCACGATGACCTTCTTTCCGAACCGTTCCCCGATCTCTTTCATTGTCTTTCCGAGGAGCCGGGCATCGGAAAGGCGCTGCATGAAGGCACCGTCCCCCGTCTTGACGTCAAGGAGAAGCCCCTCGATCCCTTCGGCAAGTTTCTTCGACATAATGGAGCTCGCGATGAGTGGCACCGACTCGACCGTTCCAGTGACATCGCGCAGAGCATAGAGGCGACGATCGAGAGGTGCGATATCTTCGGTTTGTCCGATCATGGCGACCCCGATCTCCTGCACCTGCCGGGAGAACGACTCGCCGTCGAGATCAACGCGGAACCCGGGAATAGATTCCAGTTTATCGAGCGTCCCGCCGGTGTGCCCGAGCCCGCGTCCCGATATCATCGGCACCCGAAAGCCAAGCGCGGCAAGGAGCGGCGCGAGCGGTATCGAGATCTTGTCGCCCACCCCGCCGGTCGAGTGCTTATCCACGACCGGACGACCATCGTCAGGGAACGAGAACACCTTTCCCGAAAAGAGCATCTTCTCGGTCCACACCCGGAGCTCACGCATGGTCATTCCGCGGATGCAGACCGCCATGAGAAACGCCGCCATCTGATAGTCGGTTATCTCGCCGCGCAGGTACCCGTCGGCAAGGTATTCGATGTCCGCAGAATTGAGTTCGCGTCCGTCACGTTTACTTACAACGATATCGTAGAGGAGCCGCATCGTGCTGTCCACGGATAACGCGATCTGCCACAATGACCACTACCGCACGATTTTATGGGAGGAGGATGGGAAGTCAACAAATCAAAAAAAGGTCTTAACCAAAATTTAACAAATGTTTTCTTGCTGCTTATTTTGTTTCTGCTAGCATAAAAAAGTTCCACGATCCAAACCAAGAGGGGGTAACATCATGGCTTTGATGCGGCAGGTTTTAGCTGGTCTCTTTTGTTTCCTTTTCATTGCCGCGTGTGGTGGGGAGGAAGAAACGAAGATCCTCCCCCAGAACGTGGTGACAAGCGATGTACTTTCTCACGGATTTGAGTCGGTCGGGCTTCATCCTCTCGACGAGATTCTGACTAACGACGGAACTATCGATTTTTCGCGCTCCATTGACGGTTCCTTCGATCCCAACGGCTTTCGGATGATACTCGGTCCCGACGGAGCACCGATTTTCAAACCGCATCTCGGGCAGGGACTTAATGACCACTGGGTTTCGATGAACGACGACGTCGCCGGTGCCTTTACTGTCTATGCGGTCGCAGTTCTCGACGGCAATGTTTATGTTGGCGGAGATTTCACCACGATAGACGGCGTCGCGGCGAACTATATCGCACGGTGGAATGGCACGGCGTGGAACGCTCTCGGGAGCGGCGTGAACGCGACGGTCTATGCGCTTGCCGTACGGGGGACCGACCTCTATGTCGGCGGCACTTTCACGCAGGCGGGCGGCGCCTCGGCGCGCCGTGTCGCACGCTGGGACGGCGCTGCGTGGTACCCTCTCGGCGTCTCCGCGGGAAACGCCAACGGGACCAGCAACGCCGTATTCGCCCTTGCCGTTTCAGGAACCAATGTGTATGTGGGGGGTCAGTTCACTACGGTACGCCAAAGCGATGGCACCGATATAAACGCCGGGCGCATCGCACGGTGGGATACCGCCACGTCCACTTGGTCACGCTTGGGTGGAACCGCAGCGAATAACGGGTTCAACAACATCGTTCGAGCGCTCGCTGTGTCGGAGGCCACCCTCTATGCGGGAGGGCAGTTCACCGCGGTACGCGACAATACGGGCACCAATATAACGGTGAATCGTATCGCTCAATGAGACGGCACCACCTGGTCACGGATGGGCGGCACCGCCGCGGCGAACGGATTCGACAATACGGTATACGCCCTTACTGTTTCCGGGACCACGCTCTATGCCGGCGGACAGTTCACCCAAGTGTATGATAACATTGGTGACTACATGCCGGCAAGTCGTGTGGCGCAGTGGGATGGGGCCACCTGGAGTGCTCTTACCGGCGGCGGGATGACCAACAACATTGTGTATGCGCTCGTTTTTGTGGGTTCCGATCTCTATGCGGCAGGAACATTCACCGGTACCAGCGGCGGAGCGGCGAACCGTATCGCCAAGTGGAACGGGACCAGTTGGAGCGCCCTTGGCACTGGTCTCAGCGCTGCGGGGAGAGCTCTCGCTACGGATGACACCGACCTTTACGTTGGCGGGGCATTTGCCACGGTGGGGAACGGGCTGGCGAGCCGCTACATCGCTAAATATCTTACCGGCGCCGTTTGCGGTGACGGCATTCTCGATACCGGCGAACAGTGCGAATACAGCGGCGGCTGGGAAGCCTGCTGTGACTCTTCAACCTGTCAATTCCTGCCGAACACAACCGAGTGCCGTCCCGCAGCAGGTGTCTGCGATGCGGCTGAGTACTGCACTGGGAGCAGCGCATCGTGTCCCG